>CAWEJR010000001.1:0-62527 GCA_963809365.1 uncultured delta proteobacterium
CTGCCACCGGTGGCGGGTTGGGTGAGTTGCAATCATTATCCGTCAGGCAGGAGCAAATACCAAAGGTATTCATCGAAGTTCTAGCGGCGGGTGTAAGAAAAACGTAAGAGACGGCGTTCTCTATGTCAGTGGAGATGTGTCAAGGGAGGGCCGTTGCCCACCAGCGGAACCAAACCCCACATGATTTGTCTTACGGACCACATAATTTTTTTGTGGTTGTCGGAGCAGCCGTGGTGGCAAGTTCCGACTCCCCCATCAGGGTCCCAGCCATGGCCGGCTGGATGATCAAAATGAAGAAAGCGAGGTGCAACCAACACACAGAAGAGAGAAAAATCGGAAGTTCATGAGAAAGTTTAGTAACGAAGCCTCACCAGCGATCACCTTATGAACAAATAGCGTGAGGCAACTTATCAACCAGCGACGGTGGCGGACAAATTTCCCCGTTGCTCCTTTGAAAAGGAGCGACAGGAATGTCCGTAATCCCGCACACCGTTGCAGAGGAAGTTCCCGGATTGGCCCTCATCCAAGAGGGACAGGAAATAGGCCGGGACAAATTCTTCAGGCACTACCTCCCCACAGTCACAAAATACGTCAGAATGGTAGGGCTCGCCAGTTTCAATAATGGCGATCTCGCAGCCCAGGATCATGCCATCATAATACTTGGCGATCTGGTCTCCAAATCAACCGCTTTCTTCCAAGGTTCCAAATTCCCGAATGATAATGCGATGCGCGCTTATCTTTCGAAAGATGGTGGAGAATCACCGGAACGATATGGCAAGGAAAGCGCCCAAGGCGGTGGTTCACGAGGAACTCACCTATGAGGACGGCGAAGAAAACATCCCGGAAGAAGACGTCACTCCGAGTGCCCCGGTCTCTCGGGTTCCCAGGCCGGATCATGTGGTGCCTTTGTGGCAGCTCATTGGCATTGCAGGCGACTGCATACGGGAGTTACCCAGTAAAGACGCCCAGATCATGAACATGATCGCTGAGGGCTGCTCGCATGAAGAAATAGGCTCAGAGCTGAACGTCAACCCGAAATCTGTTGGCGCCCTCCTGGGAAGGGCAAGGGGTAAGCTCAAGAAAATTGTGACCAGGCGGCGCCCTGATGTGGGGTCCTTAGCATTTTAAGCTTCGAAACCGTGAGGCGAAAGAGAGTGGAGCATTTCCGCTCTCTTTTTTTGTGTATAATGCCTGGGCCGCATGGCGTTGAATGCTTGCCGCTTATCTTTCAACGCTCGGAAGAATAGCGTGGGACGCCGCGTTCTTTAAGCCGTGAGCGAAGGTTTTTGGTGAAAAATCGATCATGGTTGTAGAAGATCAGAGCTCAGCAACGTTCTTATGGACAAGTGCAGCCAGCATGGTCCTGCTTTGGGGCGTCATGATTTTTCATTCTTGGGTGTAAGAAGATGACCATGCCGTTCGTTCTATAAGACAAGGGCACTGTGCACCCCATGGGAATGCCGCTTTAGGCTCCAAACCAAAGACAATTGAATAGCCGCAAGAAATTCCATCCAGGCAATGGGTCAATTCCGCAAATCACCTTCACAACTATGACGTGCTTGTGACAATCACGGGATCATTCCCGCAACAGAAGAGGAGTACATGATGAACTGCCGCCATTCTTTGGTGACCGAGAACGAATTCTTTCAGGCAACTGGTCTCGATTCTCGCTCACGGCGTAAATTTGAAGAGCTCGGCTTTCTGAAGCCCATTGGTATTGTCGGAGACGAAGCCTTCTATTCTCCAGAAGATCTGGAGATGGTTTTGATAATGAAGAAATACGTTGGGGGAGCACAACTTGAGAGACGCATACGGGAAAGCGATAGCAGAGATGAATTCTCAGGCTTCACAAGCCGCCTGAAGGGAAAGGTAGATTCAAATTCCAAACTTCCGATGAGGGCTGTGATGAGACTGCTCAAGTCCTCATCGGACTCACCGTTTTGTAACGAATAAGGAAAACTTAGAATGAGAACCGCTAACCAGAAGAATCACGCAAGTGAAGATGACGACACCATCATCAGCGTTAAAGAATTGTGTAGCCGCGACCTCAAGGGGAGGATCGAATACATGGCTCAGGGTGCACAACGCCTCATGGTCCGAGGTCATGACGATTTCTTACTCGCCGCTGTCATCAGTGGCCCTGAAGCTTGGCTCGTGCTGGGGCAAATGATTGATGACAACGCAAAGCAGCAAGTCCAAGACAAAGTCATTAAACTGGCCGAGTACAGAAAGGCCGATTGCCTCCTGACCGCGGCTCCAGCATGGATGGCCCCAGCATCAAATGAAATAAGGCCATCAATGCACCGCCTCAGAAAGAAAGTAATAGCTGTGATGGGCAAGGACAATTACGAAAATCTCGGCGGAATGCAGGAGATCAGCGAGTCTGAGGGGAAAATCCTCTTTGGTAAACTGGAAGTGTATCCTGCCGAGCATTCATGGCTGGATGCCTATCGCCACCTGACCCCAGCAAAAGTCTATTGCTGAGAGAGTTGGTCGTTAACCGAAGTTCGAAAATCGAAACACATCTAAAAGGAACGCATTATGACTATCGACGACAACAACTGCATAGAAATGGTACTGGAAGACATGAAGGAGCAGATTCAGGATGCCCACGACCTCGTGAAAGAAATCTATCAAGCCTACCCCGGCTCTGCATTTCGGGGAGACATGGACAAATTGGCTGAACTACTCAAAACAGCCGGTGACAGTGTGGAAATATTTCAGAATTACGAGGGCAGGGATGACACGAATTGAGCGGCAATGCTGGGGTAACCATCCTGGGAGAGATGAAGTTCAGTGCAGGCTTTGCAAAATCCAATGGCTCTGCTGTGAAGAGACGGCTTACCGCAACGGAAAAATGGCATCCCAGTAGCAAACTTCACCACATAACCCTGTGAGCCTCCTCTTCCTGGCGATTCAGGAAGAGGGGCTCCCTACTCTCATGATTGCAACAAATGACTTAACGGGCCGCTCGGTAGTAATTTTTGAATTATACCTGTGGCCCAATTCTCCATTCCCCGCAAGACTTCTAATCCCGAGTTGCGGTGGCGGCCGAGCCAGGGATTTGCCCGCATCGAAGTATGGGCGCCCCAGCCGGATGACACAACTGGGGAGAAGAGCGTTGTGCATTACAGAAAACAGCTGTCCACATGACGTGGATGGCACCACAAACGAAAAAATCAAGCCTAAAAAATACCAACACCCCCAAAAGCGTTTCGAAAACAAGGTCTATGGTGCCTCGTCTTATTAGGCTCCGAGATGCTCCCAATTACCTCGGGATGGACCCGAATCGTTTCAATGCAGAGGTTAGACCATATCTGATTGAAATTCCAATTGGTAAGCAAGGAATCGCGTTCGACCGACTTGACTTGGATCGGATGACTGAATATAAAGCAGCAACGGGCGTCCTGGGAAGGCTATAGGAGGAAAGCCATCATGGGACAGAAAGTCCCACCAGGGCTCAGCAAACGTGGTGAAATCTGGTACATCTGGAAAACAATCGGAAATCACGAATTCGAGAAAGCACTGGAACGAGCGACCTCAAAGAAGCGGAACGATACCTAGCGCACCGCATGGAGGAGATCCGGAACGCTGAAATCTATGGTGTCAGACCCAGAAGCGAACGTTTCGAGAGGCGGCAACGAGTATCTGAACGAGTATGAAAAAGCATCATTGGACAAAGATGCTTGGTCTCTAAAGAGAATTGAGCCGTTTATCGGAGACCTTTACCTGGAAAATGTTCATATGGGAACGCTAAGACCCTACATCGAACATGGCCGAAAGCAAGGCTGGAAGAACCGGACCATCAACATGCCTTTGGAAGTGGTCAGGCACATCTTGAATCTGGCGGCTGGCGAGTGGCTGGACGAGCACGGCTTAACGTGGCTCCAGTCTGCTCCAAAGATTCGCTTGCTTTCTAGAACTGATGCGCGGGATCCTTACCCTGTCCTGGGCAGAACAGGAGAAGCTCTTCAGCCTGTCCTCCCGCAGCATCTCCGGCGGATGTGCTTTTCGCCGTGAACACCGGGTGCAGGGATCAAAGAGGTTTGTGGTCTCCGATGGGATTATGAAATAGAGGTTCCACAGCTTGAGACCAGTGTGTTCATCATTCCCAAGGAGCGGGTTAAAAACCGGAAGACAGGCTTGTGGTGCTCAACAGCACAGCCAAAGGCATTATTGAGGAAGTCCGCGGACAAGATCCCGATTGGGTGTTCACCTACAAGGGCTCGCCATTGAAGACTATGAACACAACGGCATGGAAGCAGGCACGCCACAAGGTGGGGCTCCCTTCGTGAGGATCCACGACCTGAAGCACACGTTCGGACGGCGCCTCCGGTCCGCTGGGGTGTCCTTTGAGGACGGCAGGATCTTCTGGGTCATAAGTCGGGGCGGATCACGACCCATTATTCCGCACCCGAGTTGATCAACTTAATCCAAGCCTCAGAGCGGGTTTGCGCAAGGGGTGGACACAAAATGGACACAATGGTGTGTCTGAGAAAGAAAATCCCGCTGCGGCTTGTTTCTAACCGAGCGGGATGATTTATCTTTTTTGGCTCCCCGAGTAGGACTCGAACCTACAACCTAGTGGTTAACAGCCACCCGCTCTGCCAATTGAGCTATCGGGGAACATGCTCCTTACGCCAGAAAATCTCCACAAATCCTAAATTTCCCACTTAAAAACCGACACTACAGCTCAGTGGTTAATCCCACCTCCGGCGGGACTCTGACAATTGAGCTATCGGGGAACTGGCCGACTATTCAGGCCGCACGCTTGCACCGGACCGGCCGGTCCTCTTGTGAGCCGCAGCCAAAAAATAATTCTGGATTATTCCTTCGCGCTTGTCAATCCCGAAATTCGGGGTATCGCAGTCATCCTTCCCTACAGGGACGGTTCACCCAAGAAGATAACAGACCTTTCACCGCAGAGAACGCAGAGGGCGCAGAGAAGAGTAGATAAAAATGTCGCTCCGCGATCTCGGCGTTTTCCGCGGTGAAATACAGGCTCCGTCCCGCCCGTTCACTCCGAAGCTGTGGACACCCACCGGCGCAACGCTGGGAGTTCGTTTGCCTCCCACCCATCGGAAATCCTTAGTTTGAGGAAGTACTCGAACAGATCGTCCACTATCTCCATGCCTTCTTCTATGAGATATGTCTTTTCCAAGAAAGATCCTTCGACATCCTCCTCACCTTCAGCTTCGCCAGCAGGCAGAATTGGCGGGGTCCTGAAAGAACCAAAAGAGAACCACGTCCCTTTGAGCATCATCGTAAAGTCGTTGTCGCCCGCCCTGATCGAGATCCGGGCCTCCTCTATCTTCTTCCCCTCTTTGAGCGCTGCAAGACCCTCCCGCAGTTCTGAATGCTCTCCCTTCAGGGTCACTGTCTGGGGAGTCTCCACATCTGAGAGGTCGAGTGTCATGCGGTCGAGAAAGAGGACTTCAACCACTTTTTTCCCGGGTATCTCTATTCGGCCGCCAGTTTGGTCGGATTTAAACCAGAGCCAAGTGAGAAATTCCCGGCCAAGAAAAGCCTTTTCACGAAGTATGTCCAGGAAATCCATAAATTCAGTCTCCTTGTATGCGTTCGGCGGGAAGATTAGGATTTACCGCAGAGTGCGCCGAGAACGCAGAGAGGATAAAGTCCTTTTTGGAGGGCCCAAGGCACGCTGATAAAGGTCGGCGGAACCAAAGGTCGCGAAGCCAAGGGCATGAAGGCGATATGCTGCACTTGGAAAAACCGCGAAAATCTCTCCGCGCTCTCTGCATCTCCGCGGTGAGCTATTCCCTCACACCGAGCTTTTCAAGGGGCCATTATACAGGGTTTAAGTTCTTCGAGAAGCCGCCCTTCCGGTTTGCCCTCGAGTATTTCTTCTCCACGGATGTAAGGCAGGAGCGGTACGAGTGTCAATCCGAAGCATTTCTTGAAATGTGCTTCCATGCGCTCCCGGGCCTTCACCGCATGACTCCCGAAATAGACTACGGCCCTTGCTGTGTCCCAGATGAGGTCGAAAATCTGGATGGAAGGGAATACCTGCCGTTTAAGCGATTCCTTGAGCTGCTCTTTGAGTTCCCGCCGCTGGGCTGAAGAGAGACGCCGCTGCCCCGTTTCTTCCAGCTTCTTCCGGCTCTCCTTCTTGAGTTGTATCTCGAGTATACGAGGGGGAACCCGCACAGTGTCAATGCGAAGACTCAGAGCGGCATAATTACCCCTAAGATATGACGCTCCAGTGAATTGACTGTCTGTAAAGTCGTCAATAGACGCCCATCCCATGCCAACTTCGTCGCCGGCAGTCTGGATTTCTGTAAAGGCGCCTCTTTTTATGCCCGCGTCCACAGCTTCCCAAAAAGACCCCTCTATCTCTCCTCGAACCCGGTACCTCATCATCGAGACCGAACGTGACGCAAACCCCATGCAATGCTCCCCTGGTTAAGTTTTGTGACGGGATAGAATAGATGATAATAACGAATCGGGCAAGTCATCCTGGAAGAAATGGAAATTGCTCATCTTGCAAACGCGACAAGTTGTTGGAACTCAGCCGAACTTTGTGATAACGGGCATGGACCGTGTGGTTTCGGGGAGGTTAGTGTTGACACCCCCGGAGAGGGTACCCAATAAATACTCATTGGTTTCTCAACAAGTTGCCTTTTGATAAGGAGACCTCAGCATGTCCGTGATCAAAATTATCGAGTTAGTCGGCGAATCGGCCCTGGGATGGGAAGATGCCATGAAACAGATCATCGCAGAAGCACAGAAGACCCTGCGAGGTATCACCCGCATAGGTGTGGTGGAGCAGGATGTCAGGATGATCAACGATCAGATAGATGTATGGCGGGTTCGGGCCCAAGTTTCCTTCAGGGTTGAACGACCGGATCAGGACCTGTGAGGGTTCAAGCAGGCTCAAAGGGAAATGCGTCAAGGAAAGCGCCTGTCTCACGTATCAAAGCATCCTCACCGCCAACATGAAAGTGGTCTGCGCCGGGAAGAATTACCCCTTTTTTGGGCTCCGGGATTCGATCCAGCAGATTCTCAAAGCGCTCCAGTGAGCACACAAAATCCCTGTCGCCCGCTATGAGAAGTTTGGGACGCGTTTCATTCTCTAGAAAACTGAAATCGTAGGAATCAACAGGTGGCGATATGCCAATCAGCCTCTTTGGCCGTGGATCGCGTGCCGCTGCCCTCAACCCGACCCAACAACCGAACGAATAGCCTGCAACGATCAGTCTTCTGGAATCCACCTGTTCCAAGCCTTGGAGAAAGTCAATTGCTGCCAGCACATCATCGACCTCACCAATACCGTTATCGTGCGTGCCCCAACTTCGGCCAGTGCCTCTGAAGTTGAATCTCAGACATATCAGGCCTCGCTGATACATTCCCTTCTTCAGGGCCCTAACCACGTTGTTGTGCATATTTCCGCCGAACATCGGGTGCGGATGGCAGAGCACGGCAGCCGCGGCCGGATTGTCACCGGAGTCAGGTGTCTCGAGGACCCCTTCGAGCGTTAGAGTGCCGCAGGGAATGGATACGTCGTGTCTGGAACTCATCAGTTGCCCCGTGGAGTATTAGATTTCCAGTTCCGTAATGCGCGCCAGCCCCGCACGTAGCGGCTGAATAATAACAAAGAGGGCAACCGCCAGGGCGCCGAGGAAGCAGCCCCCGATCAGGACGTAATCGTAAGTCTTCAGGCTTTGTCGTAAGTACCCGGCTAAAACGATCCGGTAAACCGGATACGCTTCCAGCAGAATCACAGCCGCCACGACTAGGGCCGCATAGATCATCGTGAGAAGCCCGCCGAAGCCCGTGAAAGCTCGATTGGGATCCACTTCCTTGAAATCCGCATAGGCAACTCCCATGCCGATAGAGAGGGAGGTTATACCCACTGTAAGAAAAACCATGGTTACTGTGGAAACCAGTGAAATAACAAGCTCCAACCCCAGCAGTCGATTGGTCATTACCACCAGAAATAGGCCCAGCGTCAGCATGGGCACCAGGTAAAAAAAGAATTTGACCCACAATATTTTGCGCAGCCCTACCGGAGAGCTTTTGATAATCCAGAACGCCCTCCCCTCGGCAGAAATGGTGGGAAAGAGGAATCTAACGCCAAGAGAGGAAAGCACGAAACCCGCGAGCCCAATATTCAGGAACGCTATGGTATTCTTCAGGAACATGGCGGCTTCCGGCGAATCCAGCGACGGCAACACGCTGAAATTATACAAATAAACTACTATTAGTGCGAGCAGAAGAAGAAGCTGACTTAGTCGGCCCCAGTCGCGTGCCATCAGCAGTGTCTCTTTCAGCACTAGCCTTACGGTCACTCCATCAAGGAATCGGCTGAGGATTCGTCCGAAGAGGTCGATGACTCTACTTTTACTGAGTCTCGCGCCCTTTGATTCCACTGCTTTGGAGTAGCCGTAAAAATGAACCGCCTCGTGGTTATGTCCTGCCAGGCGGAATGCAGCGACAGCCCCCGAAATGAGAAGGGCCAGGAAAAAAGGGATTTGATCGAATCCCTGCCCGCTGATGTACGGCCGAAGTGTTTCCATTATCCAAGTTGTCGGCAACAGCGGAGAGGAAGATTCCGACATGATGGAAAGGTAATCCATGACCGAGGCGAATCCTGCGGGATTCAGAAATTCTTCCGGGCGCATCATCCTGAAAAGGAGATAAACCCCTACAAATATCAGGACGCCCACCAAGACGAAGATATCCCTGAGCCGCCGGACCGGAAAGGTCCTCACGAGGGTCTGCATAATGAAGATCGCGGCCGCGGTGGTCATAACAAGGAGGCATAGGAAGCCCGCAAGGCTGACCGCATAAAAGGACCACCCCGCGTCGAAAACCCTGCCGTAAGCCAGGAATATCGGCAGACCAAATACGAGCACCATCCATGATGAATCTGCCAGCGTTTCTATGAATCGCGCGGTGTATAGCGAAGGTCTCGGAACAGGAGCGGCCATAAGGAGTTCAAGGTCTTCAGAAAGGAAGAACGTGGAGAAGGTCGTAATAATGTTGCTGATTATGACCACGAAGGTGAAAGTCACCAGGATCATGGACAGGAGTTTGGTGGCTGCTATGGTTCCGAACATCTCTTCCGCAGTAAAGTATATCAATGCCTTTACAAAGACGACGTATATCACCGCCCACAGAATCGCGACCAGTCCGAGAACGAAAAAGTACCGAAGCCTATCGTGTCTGGAAGCTCTAAGTCGATTGCGCAACTTTTTCCAGCGGGGGCTCAGAAGCAGCAAAATATCTGTCATGGGTCTTCTTCGTGGGTCAATTCCGACAGGGAAAAGACTGCAACGCGTTTTATAGGAGTCGTCGAAAGTTTTGAGCTATTCTGACGTCCCGAAAGCGTACCGACCCTGGACGCAGATTGGTGCGACAGCCCCACGCGGAACGCGGGGTTGCCTGTCTCTGACGGACGGGCAAGATGCCCGTCCCCACCGAATCATCCCCAGATTCGGACACTATTTTTGAGAATCTCTATACGTTCGCTTTCAAAATGGGATAATCGGGGGACCTCTTTGTGTAAAGAACGGTTTCCCGATCTACCCGTTCTAAAGGCAAACCGGCGTTAAGCTCCTAGTTTTCCGTTACTCGGATCGCCTTCTTTTGGCTCTTTCTCTTGATCGATTTGTTCCGCTTTCTTCTCCTGCACATCAGGCAAGTCGGAGGACTCAGCTTTCTTATCCTCTTCAGTCGCCTTTTCCAGGAGTTCAGCGTAGAAGTCGGGCCCGGTTTTCTCTCCGGGTGGCGGCACAAGGTCACCCTGGCCGACCATTCGCTGAGCCGCCTCAGGGCTCTTGCGCGGGGGTTCATACTGATGACTGTTCGAAGAAGTGAGCGAGTCCAAATCCACGCTATTGCGAATATCCCACATCATCTTCTGGAGTTCTCTATACATTTTCCCCACGACTCGGGCAGTCTCAGCGAGTTGACTCGGCCCTAGGAAGATCAGAGCTACGACGAGGATAAGCACTACTTCCCACATTGATATTCCGAACACGGAGAGCCCCTCTTGCCTGCGTTATATCTCAGATACTATAGCACATTCTTATGAAAACACGTGGCCAGGACCTCGACGGGCAGGGACGCTCGTCGCTACCGACACAATAGTAGAGACCGGGGTCCTTGTCGGTCCTAGTAGACGAAATGCTCGCAGCGGTTTTCATGCTTCGTTGTAGGTTTTTAGCTTCGGGAGTCGGTATCAGATCTCGCCTTCGGTGGAGACGACCCTGGTGACGTCCAAGATGTCCATATAATGCCGTCCTCCACCCCAAGATTCGATGAGCAAAGACACGTTACCGATCAGCGCGTCCAGACGAGTATCTTGGGACGTGAATTCGGACTTCTCGTCGGATAGAGGCTCCATCCAACCGAGCGCGTTGGATCGCAAACATATTTTGACCTCGAACCCTTGACCCGCCTTTATCAGAATGACCTGGCCGCAGTGGTTTTTGTCGGTTGAGGCATCGGGATGCTTGATGTCGTAAAGCTCCACGTCTTGGCCCCGGATAGTCCGGATGAGTTCAATTCTCCGCATTTCCTCATCGAACAGAACTTCAGATTTTTCTGAACACGAGCCGCAGACTGCCGGCTTCTCCTCGGGAAGAGCTGCCGGGTGCTTACCACAAATTGCGCATGCTTGCTCAGGGGAAGATGACATCGACATGATTTGCCCTCCGGTCCGCGGTGGCCCCGCTCAGACGCGATTTTGAAAGTCCTCGGAAGATGCGTTACAACTTTGCGCCCCAAAATGCATTGCATCACCCGGGGCCTTGACTATAATTAAGCACGGACCAGGGCGCACAGTGTAACGTAGGGCCGGCCCCCGTGGGACCACACGGGCCAGTAGTCCGGACCCGAGATGCCCCATCGAGAACACTTATTCAGGCCTCGTTCGGCTTATGATAGCATCGACCACCGGCCTTGAGAAGGAGAAGAATCATTATGCGGATAGCCACGGCTGTAATTTTAGCCATCCTCCTGACCGTGCCCCAATTAGTCGGAGCAGGAACAGGCCCTATTATAGATTTCGACGACGAAGGTCACGATTATGGGCGGGTCATGTACGGCGACACGGTAACCCACGAATTCACTCTGACCAATACAGGGGACCAGACCCTGACCATAGAGAAACTCGAGTCGACTTGTGGTTGCACCAAGGCAGTAAAGGGCGCTTCGGAAGTTCCCCCTCATGAAAAAACCCACATCCTAGCCTCCTTTGACACCAGTGGTCTGAAGGCCGGCAAAAAACAGAAGAAGGTTTTTGTCCACTCGAACGACCCCAAGAGACCCGTGGTCGCTCTAACCATTACGGCTGATGTGGTAAGAGAGCTGAGTATAGATCCTCTCAGCCTGGCCCGAAAATTACCCACTCGCGTTGAGACTCTTTCCTTTCCCGTGAAGATCACTAACTCGTCTGATAAAGCGGTTACAATAAAGGGGGCAGCGGCGACGGCCGGCTCACTCCAGGCCGTCCTGAACCCGGAGCACATAGTAGTGGAGCCTCGTTCAACCGCACCGTTCACCCTCGTATTGAAACTCAAGAACGAACCAAATCAATACTACTGGATGGGGAAAGTCTTACTGGAAAGTGATCATCCGAGGGAGAAACACCTCGAGATCCGCTATTTGATACAACTCAACCCTTAGTAACTCTTGCGAGGCTCCGTTTCGTATTCGTGGAAGGATCTTATCATGCAGACCGGACACCTGGAGAATTCATCACAGGTGTGACGATGTTGTCCGGAGAAGACGAAGAAGTCTTGGAGTCATGAGGAAGTACTTCCCAGCGGGATCTCAAACTGTTGATAAGGCGAAGCGCCTGATCCACGCCGTACTTCCAGAGTACCAGGACTAGGCCAGCGGTCCCCGCCAGACCTAAGAGACAGAACACGAGCAAGATGTAGCCGATCCATCTGGCACCAATGCTGTCCGTTGACAGCGGGATTATCAGGAGTAGAAGAAGGAAGAATGACTTTGGAAGCGAACCAAGACTGCCCAGAAACGTCTGGACGCAATCCAGCACTTTCATGAGGATCTTGAAGCAGACCCAAATGAGACCTGCCCCGAAAATCAGGAGAACACCGAGGCGGGCCAACAAAATTTCCGTCGAAGATGCCTGCAGGCCGGTGAATAGAAAATCCAGTTGAAAAAAGTTCTGTAAATGAGGCAAGCCGTCCCAGGGTATTTTCATGTCGGCCTCCACGCCGAGTCAATGTTTCTCATGCTGTGGTTTAATAATTAATCATATTAAACCGGAATAGCGTTACTATTAACGCATATCCTGCTTTAGGAATCAAGAGAAAAGTCTTGGAGCCGTCGCGTGTGGAATCGGCCCGTTGCGTTCGGGACATCATTGACAAAACCAGTGTGCGACCGTACAGTCTTGGCTAATGATAGTATTGCGGATTTCATGAACGCTACACCACATCAAGGATTTTTCCTTCCGCGCTCCATCCGGCTCTCCCGACGAAAAAGGGCATGCTTGAGCGCGGTCATCGGCCTCCTCTTACTCGTCCTAATGATCGTTCTAACAGGGTGCGGACGATCCCCTACCTCCAGGCTGGACCAGGCACGTCGTCTGATGGACGACGGAGAGTCTGCCAAGGCTGTCGAGATTCTGAACGGGGTGATAGAAAAGAATCCAAAGGATGTTATCGCCCTGGTCATGAGGGGACGAGCCTTGGAGAGGACCGACGAACAAGATCTGGCGCTTCGAGACTACAAACTTGCGCTTGAACTGGACTCGACCGCAGCGGATGCCTGGGAGGCCAGAGGGAGGCTGCTGGTACGTTTAAAGGAATACGACTCAGCCGTGGCGGACCTGGAGCAAGCTGCGAAGCTCGCGGGTCAGCCGGCGCCAATTATTGCGGCCCTTGGCATGGTTTATTTCGACAAGGAAAATTATAAACAGGCTCGCCTCTACTTCGACAAAAGCTCAGCCCTAGATCCCAATGAAGAAGGAGGCTATTTTGGAAGAGCGGCCATTCTGATCGAGGAGAACAATTACCTGGCCGCAATTAACGAGATTAACAAACTGCTCAAGGTTCAGCCCAAGAATGCTCAGGCCCTATTCAGGCGAGGCTTTGCCTCGCTCAAAGCATCCCAACCCCTCAAAGCAGTGGCGGATTTTAACAAGGCCCTGGAATTAGACCCTGACATGGAGGAGATATACTGGTATCGGGCCGATGCGCACCGGGCACTCAATGATCTTGAACAGGCCCTGAAAGATTACGGAAGGGCAGCTGCCACCGATCCGGAAGATTCGATACTCTTCTTGAACCAGGGAACGATCCTAATGATGATGGGCAGGTATGAAGAGGCGTTGGAGATGCTGCGACGCTCCATAGTGCTCGACCCGGAT
Source organism: uncultured delta proteobacterium (assembly GCA_963809365.1). Classification (GTDB taxonomy): domain Bacteria; phylum Desulfobacterota; class Desulfomonilia; order Desulfomonilales; family Desulfomonilaceae; genus CAWBBA01. Next base: position 13,367 of record CAWEJR010000001.1, read on the forward strand.
AACCCGTTGCCCTATACAAACAGGGCGGTCCTGCACCTCCGAACCGGTAATTTTCTGGCCGCCCTGAGGGATCTGAACAAAGCTCTGGACATCAGGCATGATGATCCCTGGCTCCTGGTCAAGCGGGCATACATATTCAAGCTACTCGCCAGGGGAGATAGGGCACTGGCCGATCTTGATCAGGCATTGAAGCTCGATCCTGACAACCAGGAAGCCTGGCTGGTTAGGGGGAGTCTCTATTTTAGCGAAAATCAGCTAGACCGAGCGATTGAAGATCTCCACCAGGCCATAAGACTACTCCCCGATGATCCGACCCCATACCAGCTTTTAGCCGAAGCGCTCATGCACAAAGGCAACAGCGTCGAGGCCCTGGATAAACTAGGCCAGGCCCTGAAGAAGGAGTCGTCATTCGTGCCTGCTTACGTTACCATGGGTGACATACACATGGGAGATTCACAGATAGACCGAGCTCTGGAAGCGTATTCGCGGGCGCTGAACATTGACCCGAATCATTTTGAAGCGCGTTTGAGAAGAGCCAAGTTGTACGTGGAATTGAACAACTATGGAGACGCGGTTGCGGACCTCGAACAGGCCGCGAAGGTGAACCCGTATAGTGGCGAGGTTTACTTGCTCCGCTCCCAATGCTATGAAATTCTTGGCGATAGCGAAAGGGCGAGGCAGGATACGTGGAAGGCGAGAGTATTCGCGGACCGTTGATGTAGAACGGGGCGCCAAGTGCCGCTATTTACACGTATGGTACAATTTGCACAGGACCGGCATCTTGCCGGTCAATAGCTATTTCCGCTGACCGGCAAGATGCCGGTCCTACTGAATTTTGCCGCAACAGGTGAGGTCGGTACTCGTGTCGTCTCGCACTGGCCAACGGCGTGAATACGTCACCGAGCTGGCGAACCACGGTACTAAGTCTCAAGGGATTGAGGGACAGATCAAGGTTAGTTTCCCCCAACCGTCCCCGGTAAAGAGCCTACCTTTCGTCGATGATTCTTCGCGCTTTTCCTATACTTCTCTCAATCGTGTCCTGAGGCAATATGTTGACCGGGACATTGATCCCGATGACTTGCTGTATCCTTGATGATATTTTCTTGGCTAGTTCGTCCAGTTTTTCCTGGCCGGCCTGATACGTTGCGGGCTTGACCTCTGTTTCAACCAGAATGTGATCTATATAACCCTTTTTCCTCAGCCGGATCTGATATTGAGGCTCCACCTCTTCGAATTCCATTAAGGACCACTTCCACCTGGGACGGAAAGACATTCACTCCGCTGATAATCATCATATCGTCAGAGCGACCCAGGATCTTGTCCATCGTGATTAGAGTGCGCCCGCATTCGCATTTTTGGCGGCGAAGGGTGCAGATGTCACGTGTCCGATAGCGGATCACAGGCATCGCGCGACGTTGAAGAGCGGTGAAGACAAGCTCACCTTCCTCTCCCGTATCCACCGGTTCCAGCGTACCCGGATCAACTATTTCGGGAAGGACATGGTCTTCATTTACATGAATCTTGTAATACTCGCAGGTGAAAGAAACGCCGGGCCCCATGAGTTCCGTTAGGCCGTAGTGCTCATACGCGTGCATCCCGCCTCTGGACTCGATATCACTGCGCATCTCGACGCTCCAAGGCTCCGCTCCGAAATGTCCGGTTTTGAGCGCCGAATTCTTAATGTCGAACCCCATCTTTTCGGCCTTTTCGATGATCGTCAAACAGTATGAAGGGGTACAGCAGAGGGCATTGGTCCCAAAGTCCTGGATGAGCAATATCTGCCTTTCGGTCATGCCGGCCCCAGAAGGGACAACCGCGCATCCAATTCTTATTGCACCTTGAAGAAAGCCAAGGCCTCCCGTGAACAGCCCCATACCATAGGCATTTTGGAGTATGCTGTCAGGTCTCACCTCCTGTGCCCACAAGCCCCGCGCCATGCAGTCCGTCCACTGTTCCATATCTTCAGCCGTGTAGGGGCCGGTAATAGGTTTTCCGGTGGTTCCAGAGGAGGCATGAATTCGAACTACTTCCGACATGGGGACCGCGCACAACCCGAACGGGTAATTGTCCCGCAGGTCCGTCTTCACCGTAAAGGGAAACTTCGCTATGTCCTCAAGCTTCTGCAAATCAGCGGGTTTTACTCCTTTTTCGTCAAAGGCCCTCTTGTAGAATGGAACCTTGTCATAAACCCAGCTGAGCGTCTCTTTCAGTTTTTCTGTCTGAAACGCTTTCATCGCGGACTCGTTCATCGTTTCGAACTTTTCGTCCCAAAACTTTTTTGACATGGGGTGCCTCCTCGACGACGGATATGTTTTTTCCGATGATGGACAATACGGGGAAGGGCTCTGTCTGATCTATAATTATGAAATCAGACAACTGCTGTCAAGTTAAAATAGGGGCGTGACTCGTTGGTTTTTCCAAACAAATCTCCATACGCGCGACTTCAGCGGACTGAATTCTTAGAAGTGGATGACAGGTCATCGGTCCGAATGGCAAAACTTTACTCAAATACTGGGAATCTGCAGACGGGAACTGCGCACCGTTCAGTTCATGAGCGATTTCAACCGCGAAAGCGTAGCCTTATCAAGGGCGGTTTCAAGCACTGGCGACACTTCGGGCGAGGAGGCCGGGCCGCGGATTTTTAGAATCACGCTCACCGGAGTTTTCGCAGGCTCAGGGGTCTCCGGCTTGGCCTCCTTTGAGTCGGGGATCTCTATGCCGAAGCGCTTGAGTTCTTTGCCTAGCCCGGTAATCTTCAAGAGATCTTCGTGCTTCTTGACGAATTTCTGAACTGCAGGGATTTTTCCGAGGACGTCTCCAACAGTCGACACCGTATGAATGCGGGTGAGTAAATCGAGCTGAGAAGAATCCCAACGGAGACTTCCGATCGCAGCCGCAGTGACCTCTGGCCCTTTCAACTTCAAGTTATCGGTGGAGGCGGTTCCCGACTGCAATTGGATGTCTCCGGCAATTGACTGGAACTCCAGAAGCTCGCTTTTCCTATCCGCGGCCTGAGGATCCAGCAGCGTGCCGACCAAAGCGTGAACGCCTTTCAGCACGTTCTTCAACCGATCTGCTCTGATCCTCCCCTGCCCTACTTCCAAAGTGAGTCGACCATTCAGCGTTTCCAGGGAGGCCACATCTTTCAACGATCCTCTAACTTTCAAAGGTCCTTCTATGGGTCCTTGGATCGTGCCGGTCAGTTCGGGGATCTCCGCATCGCCGCTTGCCGTTTCGACTGTGCCCTTGACCTTGTCGAAACTCCAACTAGCGTTTTCCGATCGGTAATTCACGGCAAGCAGACGAACAAAACCGGTGGGAATCACACCCTTGTCGGATTGACTTAGTCGGATCGTAGCTTCGGCAGGCCCGGACAACTTGGTCCCCGCCATACTGGGGAGATATCGGAGGAGGTCCTTCAGGTCAGTCTTCTTAATGTCCAGCGTTACTTCCTGAAATTTTCCGTTGCGATCTCTGAGAACTCCGCGGCCGCTCAGCGCAATTCCCGGCAGGGTTAGCCGCCCGTTGGTCAGATCCAATTCCTGTTCAGACAATTTTCCTGTAGCGGTTAATGAGCCCGCGACGCCGCCCTGTTTCCTAAATGCCTGTTCAACACTCACCTCGAGATGCTTCAGCGGAAGTTCTAGCGACCAGGTCAAAGCCGTCGGAGACCCGGCAAATTTAGCTTTCAGAGGCACGTTTCCGGTCACTGTTGTCCCAGGGGGGAGTTTCAATTTTGCAAGGGCGATGGTATCGGAGTTGAAGGCCAGGGTTGCAGTCCCGTCGATCTTGGGCTCTGCCGACCCGAGGTCGGTAATATTAGTCTTGGCCGTAAGCATGTCGGCTGATTCGTTTGCTCTGCGGACAACAATGGACGTATCCTTAAGATCTGTGGCATTCGACTTGAACAGGACCTTGGAATCGAGGCGCATGGCCAACCCTGACACCCACGGCCCCTGTGAGCTTAGACGCACTCGGGACCCTATCATGCCGACGTTGACAATGGCTGGTTCCAAGGTCTTCTGATTTCTCCACGGAAAGAAGGTCCCTTTGAAAGAGACGGTTCCCTTATTGCCCGAGGGTTTTTCCAGGTATGGCGACCACTCAATCGCCGCGGCGGTAATATCGGCACTCATGTCCAGCCATAGGCTTTGCGGCCGGCCCCTCGCGTTCCATCGAACGGGGATAGGCCCCTTAACATGCAGGGCTTTAGGCAGTTGAATCCCGAAGCTCTTTCAACCATTCGGGGTGCAGCGAGATATCTCCTTGCAAATCCATTGCGCGATTGTCCGAGAAAGGGCTGGAGATCTTGCCTCTGGCAGATACCAGTTTGCCGGCTTCGCGTATCTCCATGTTTTCTAACATCAACTGTTCCGGGTCCAATTTAGCCTGGGCCCAAATACTCATTTTTGGAGCTATCGCCTTGTACGCGCCGGTAGGGACCGCATTTTCCAAGCTGAGCGTTCCGTGAAGGCTCCACTTGTTCGTTGCGCTCCATTCCCCTTTAATCGCGGCTTTTATTGTTCCGTTTTCTGGATCCAAAGGAATTGACGGAGGGAACGATGCCTTGAAAATCGCCAGAGGAAGCGTGTCTGTTTCGGCGCTCGCCCGCGCAAGTTGAACTGTAGACAAGTCCTGGGCAAGAACAATGTCGCCTTGAACATTCACGTGCGCGGCACCTCTGGATTTCGCTTTTAGGTCCGTTTTCAGAGTGAGCTTGGCGGAGTCGCCCTTTTCCCATGTCAGGTGGGTACGAACGGCTGCATTGTCGAAATCCCTGACCACGTCGGTCCAAGGTGGAAAATATACGTGAAAAGGCTTCAGCCCCAAGGAATCGGAGGAGATATCCATCACGATTCCTTCCAGACTTGACAGGTCCTCGGCCAATGTGGCCTGCCCCTCAATATGCACAGAATGGTCCTTTGGCTGTCCATTGTCCAATCGTCCGGTAATGTTGGCTGAAAGAACGTTTCCAGCAGCCTTCCTCTTGATGGAGCCGGTGATCTGCTTCAGGGACCGCTCAACTACCTTGCCCGGTGCGATCTTTTGATCGATCCAATCCACGCGTCCTTCAACAAACTTGATCTCGTTGATTGAGAACTTGAAGCCGTTCTCCGGCTTGGCAGCCGAGGTCCCGTCACCATCACTGACAATGGTCAGGTCGGTACCCCCTTGGTCAGATTTAGTCTTAAGCGTTTTCTTATCTGGAGCACTTACAGGCAAGGGAATTAAAGCCCCCGCGATCTTTCCATCGGGAGATCTTCGTATCGCGGCGCGCAATCCTTGGATGGTCATAGATTCGACAGCCACTTCTTTTTTCAAAAGAAGGAGCAGGGAAGGAATGAGGACAAGCTTATCTGCAGAAGCGAGCTTTTTCCCGTCTTGGGATGCTATTGAGATGCCTTCGACTTTCAGGCTTATCAGTCGAGGGAACGACCAGGAGACCTTCAACGACCCCAAAGTCACTCCATGACCGGTAAGGCTGCTCAACTGATCCTGCACTCGGCTACGGATCAGATCCGTCTCCGGCAGGACACGGATGCTTACCACCACCGCGGTCACGAAAAGAGCCATCAGTAGTAAAAGAACTACTAAAATACGCCGAAAATGCCTCATTGTCTGCTCCCAAACGACTCACAAAAGCGGGTGAACGTTCGACCTTCATTTTGAATGGACCCCCAGACTCGCTATCGGTTCTGAATCGCCGCGAGTACATTAAAACAATGCGGCTCGGATTTTGCTCCGGGATACCACATAATTGGCCCTAACAAATTCGGCCAAATATTTCTTCAATCATTCTTGGAGGTTCTACCTGCTTCGGCACTTTTGCACAAGAGTTTTGTCAAATGATGCGGGATTTCTTCCAAAAGGCGCTTCCTCGCAGGCAAAAATCCTTTTTCTACCGTTGACAACGCGCTTCATGAGGGGCTATAAACTCTATCTATGAGCAGAAAAATATTTGCAGTAGGGGATATTCACGGCTGTTACGACAAACTCGCCGCAATGATGCAGATCCTTCCGTGGCGCAAGGACGAAGGTGATCTACTTCTATTTATAGGCGACTACATCGATCGCGGCCCGAAGTCTCGCGAAGTTGTCGATTTTTTGGTGCGGCTCCGGCAGGAAGGCGGTGAATTCGTCTTCTTAAAAGGGAATCACGAAAAAATGCTTCTGGATTATTACATTCAGCAAAAGGATCAGATGCTGTACGTAGCCAATGGGGGAGCCGAGACTATCGCCAGTTACGTCGAGGGAGGAATAGGTAGAAAAGCTTTTGTCTTGCCTGAGGAACATCTTGAATTCTTCCTATCCCTGAACCTGTATCACGAGACCGAGGATTATATTTTTGTTCATGCGGGATTGAAGGACGGCATACCCTTGACTGAACAATCTGAAGAGGATTTGCTCTGGATCCGGGAAGAATTCATCTATTCGGCATACGACTGGAACAAGAGAGTAATTTTTGGGCACACAGCCCTCGAGATACCGTTCGTTACTCCAGGAAAAATAGGAATCGACACAGGCGCGGTGTACGGAAATAAACTTACCGCCGTGGAACTGCCGAGCATGAAGTTCTATCAGGTGTGATGGTTTGGGGAATCGTCTTCACGCAATGCCGGCGCACATTCGGGGACGCCGCCGGATTAAGCTTTCCATCCGAGTGTCTTTAGGAACCATCCCTCAAGCATTCCAATACAACGCGAGTCAAGACGGAGGCGGTGCACCCCACCCGGAATCACAAGTAGTTCCGCAACGCCGGCCGGAGCATGACTGAAAATTTCTCTACCGTGGTCCACGGGGATCAGCTCATCTGCATCGCCGTGAACGATAAGGATGTGCTTGGCTCGCACGTGGGCGATCCATCGCCTGGGCTCTATCTCCTTGAAGCCGTCTATCCAACGGTCCAGATCTAGGGGAAACCTCGGGTCCCTGATCAGTCCCCTTTCCCTAAAATCCGCCACGATGTCCGCCGGGTCTTTCTCGAATATTTCGAAATGCGCGGGGGTCCCGACCGCTGCCACGCTGTACACGCGCGGGCTGTCCGCGGCAACTCGGATAGCCGCGGCCCCACCTCCGCTAAACCCCAGGAGCATCACACGTGTCGGGTCTATGTGAGGAGTATTCAGGATCCGGTCCAGCACAGCCTCCAAATCGCGGACCCATCCCATCATGTCAAAGTCCCCCCCTGAGTCACCGCATCCCCGGAAATTAAAAATCACAGCGGCGATACCCAAGGACGAAAAATCTCGGGCCAACCCCTCATATCCGGGATCATTCTGGGGCCTTGCGGCTCCGCTTCCGGGGATTCCATGACAGATGACGAGCGCCGGGTACAACATCGCGGGGCGGGCTGATGGGAAAAAAATCTTGCCTCGAATGGTGATACCGTCAGAGACTACGCTGAATGATTCTTCGCGCCGCTGATCCGATGAGTCTATCTCTACGCTCCGCGCAGGTGCCGGTTTGATGCGAAGGGCCTCCAGAAGCTTACTGAACATAGCTCTTAAAAGATTGATCTCCATTCAAGATGCCATGTCTCACCCTCTGGGGTATACCCTCTTGCAAAGAGGACAGAAATACACCTTTTCTCTCGCCAGAAACATGAATGCTCCAACGGTAAGAAGGGAAGCACCGACGAGGAAAGATATGCCTGTAGCACAGACCACGGCCAATCTCCATAGCGAATAACCGTCAAAAAAGCTGACCATGAGGCATCCGAGAATTCCAAGCACCAAGAAAGTAGCGGACATCTTCATGGCCAAATAGCTTCGGCTCCGATCGTAAACGTCTCGCAGACCCGACTGCATCCTTTCTTGGCACGAGTCACAAAGGACCTCTACCGCCGGCGCGTCGGCGTCGGCATCGTTTGCATATTCCAAAGCGCTGCCGTGGACCATGTCATCCAATGGAGCATCAAATCCAGAGCGAGCTTCACTCGAGGTGCCCGCCACTGCAAAATAGCCGTCGTCGCCATCTCGCGGTGGAGCGCTGGTAGATTTGTTTTCCTGCTGGGCCGCAGTATCGCGGAAGAGGCTGCGATCCCGTACACTGCTGATGACATCGAGTATTTTTTCTCCGAGAGGAACTCTTGCCTCTCGTGCCGAAGAGGCTACCGGGGGGTCCTCGGAAACAGGCCCGTTGGGCGTGCGTTCCCTGCTCATCAGTTCCTGAAACGAGACACCGCACTTGGGACAAATGTCGAACATAGTGTCTTGCGCTACCAGGCAGGCCGGACAGATGAAGCCGGCTTTCTCCTCTTCGTCTTTGGGAGCTTCTGTCTGGCGCTGATTCTCTTGCTTGTAGTGGTGCTGGAGTTCCTGAGAACCAAGAATGTGGCGGTCCAAGAGCATGCTGTAGAATTTTTCGAGCCCCGCGGGGGTAAGATGATATCTCTTCAGAAGTTCCCCGTCCGACATGCCGGCGTGGAAATCATCAAGGAAATCCTTGACCTTAATCGTTCGCTTCTCTTGGCTGGTTTGGACAGTATTCATAATATTTCACCTCGCGTGGACAGTGCAATTGTGTTATAGCAAATAAACTCAAGCCTATCAAGTAAAATCGTCATGTTATATTTATTTTCTATAATTTACTTTAATATTTGCTTTACGTCTTGCGTCTCCGAAATTCTGCAACCAGCCTTCATCGCCTTGCAAAGACCAAAGCTTTCGGCTAGGTTCTCAACTCGGAATCAATGTTGAAATTGCCTGATCGCTATCAAAGAGAGGAGTTTATCCTCCGCCTCGGTAACCGGCGGATAGGGCCGCTGGAATTGGCTGTCCCGGCAACAGTGGCCCGGAAATACCTGGTATGACAAAAAGTGGTGCTTCTACTCTTGTCTTTTTACTTTCCGCACTTTCCGTCATGGGTGCTTTGGTTTCTACGTCCTTGGCCCTCGAAGAAGGGATTCCTCATGTCTGCCGTCCAGACCTCGGTCCCTCGCCGGCCATTGAACTAGGAAAAGCGGGCGTTTTCACATGGAGTTGTTCCGGAGAAAATGAGAAAGGCAAGAGCTTCTATATTGTGTTTATAAGGCCGTCAGGCACGTACGTGCTCTTGAAGGTTCCTCAGGCGAGGGAATCTTTTGAGTTTACACCGGATGCCCCTGGCAAGTGGCGCTGGATTGTCATCAATACAGACCCTGACCGCACTAAACCAGATGTAGAGTCCAAGCCGGGTCATTTTCAGGTGGTGCTCACGCAGGAATCAGCACATTAGAAAGCTGTTGATGATCCCGCGTTCCGCAGGGCTTTGCCGATTTGTACCATCTATGGATCATTTTCAGCTATCAAGACCGCTAGACACTTAACGGGAAAAGTGGAGTCGCTCTTCACTGGCATATACCCATTTGATATAGATCTGAGCCTATAGTCTGCCTGCCTCCGTCAAAAAGAACGATCAGAACCAAAAATACGGAGATGCGGGCCACTCCTGCTCATCCGAGCTTGCACGCGTCCCACAGGCGATCCACGCCTTGATCCTCATTCTTATCGTCACCCTCCTTTTCTTCGTCTTTTCCCGCTCCATCGCCTTTTTTCTCATCACCGTCTTCGCGGTCACTGAAGAGAGCAGAGGCTGTTACGATCAGCCGTCTTGTCTGCCAGCTTGAATTCATGTCCGTGGGACAACCGGGAAAAGGTGTCGCCGCGTTTTTCAGCATTAGAGGGCTGCCGCTCCTGGCGGCCGTGGGCCCAAATGATTCAGTGAAATTGCCGGCGACATGCGGAGGCATCCATAAACAGGTAAGTAGCGGTCATCGTGGCAGCAGCCATAAGAATTGTTAGTGTAATCACTGCGTTTTTCAATCTGTCTACTCCCTAGCGAAGAACTGAAGGTAAATGATTGATCCGCTTAGAAAGCGAAATTCAAGGAAAACTGCCCACCTAACACCGGATCAATACCTCTATCAGGTCTAGTGCCGAAAAGGTTCCCAGGCGCCCCGGTTTCCCACCCGGGAACAGACCTGTCTATGCACGCGTAGCTGAACCATTTGCCTGGCTGCCAATATGCGACCAGAACACCCGCGGTGCAGCCCTCAAGAAGCTTCCAGTCGAATCCCGCATCGATCTCGTAGCCAAGGGTTCTATCGGGAATGTTGGGAGCAGCAGGATATCGGTTGAAATTAAAATTCACATGGCCATCAGGCAAAAAGGGAAAGGCTCCCCGGCCCGCGTTGGGGCCGATACAACCCCAACTGTAGCCATTCGAGGTCCTGTCGGCATAAAAGAAAGTCCCGAAAAGGTTGAGATTGGATGCCACGGCATAGTCCAGCCGTGTAGCAAGGACGCACGCGTCTCGAACGTACCCTGTCCCATTGAGGTTATAAGCGTTAATTCCGGCTCCGTAGTTGTAACTGAACATGAAGGCGTAAGGCCGAAACAAACTGTAGTTTCCCAGATGATTGTCAAAATTGGGGTGTCTTACGAAAGCTGCGGGCTGTTTTCCTATGATGATGCCCGCCCTCCTGTCCGGGCCTGGAGTCCAGGCATGGAGCAAACTTAGCCTTGCCGGACCCGAGATTACGCCGAACTCAACCATGTAACGCCACTGCTCCACGTAGGTTGGATTGGGAACAGTGCCACCAGGATTCTGGTACGGGCACCACAGCATTCAGGTCACCGCTCCACCTGTCGGTCCAATAAAACCAGGCGGCTTCAGCAATTGAAGAACAAACGCCCATTGTTGTATTTGATGAAGGCCGTGCCGTGAAAAAAATCCGAGTCCTGAGGCACCACCGGGAACACCGGAGGATTATTAGGATCTATCAGGAGCGCTTCGGAACCGATGTGATAGCTTGTGTATGATCCAAGTATTCCCGCATACAGTGGGCCGCCGTAATAGGTCACGAAGGCAAGAAAATCTCTGCCCGCGGTTCCACTCGAGTCAGCACGACTGAAATACTGCCCGAGGACCAGAGTACCATCGGCCAGGACATATAGTGGCGAGTTGAATTGGTCGTCTCCTACGATGGGAACAAATAGCTGAATTGGCAGCCCACGTGACCGACGCAATACTGGAACTACCGATGAATCTGTATGGATAGAACGCGATCCCTATGTCCACCGGACCGAACGGCGCAACTAGGGCAATAGACTCCGTGGTAGCCGCTTCCGCGCCGTCGTATTGAAGGCCGGTGCCGAAGATCCACGGCCTCTTTCCAATCCCCAGGCTCCCAAGCGGCGTCTGGGCAGCAACCCAGAACATTGTCCACTGACCTTCACTAAAAGGTCTGTTCACTCCAGGAGCATCGTAGGTGTGATAATCCGACGCAATGGGATCATTGTATGTTCCGAGGCGTAGCTTTGCCGAGAACCTGATAGCCTCATTGATTTTTATCTTCGGCAGGAATTCGACGTTAAAGTACGACCAGTTGGCCTTTGCCCCGGTGGTTATGTTGGTATCGAACTGGTGGCCGTTCCAGAAATTCAGATTCGCAGCCCTGGTCGTTGCACCGTTGTCCACGTTGTAGGGCCCAAAAAAGCCTCTCGCTCCCTGCTGGCTGTACCACTCGTGGTACCAGTTGAACACTCCTGTCAACTCGAATTCCCATGCAAGTGAAGGAAGAGCGAGAAAGGGCAAGCACAATATTGAAACCACGAGCTGATACTAGGAAAATGATCCGTCGCATGAACCTTCCTCCCAATGTGTATCAAATAAATCTGGTCAAAGCGTTTGCTAGTCACGGTAGCACGTTTTATCAAAGCGTGGCAAGCCAAAAAACCTCAATGCCAATCTTTTACAAATGGTCTCGTTGAGCAGGTCAAAAAAATCAGCCCCCCCGAAGGAGGCCCCGTTCAAGAGGAGGGGCTGAACCAAAATCCGCGGAGCCGCTATCCGCTCCTCGTTCCAGAAAACAGGACGTGAGCCAAAACTGGACCAACGGGGTGCTCCAGGTCCTTAACATGGTCTTGGATGGCCGACGGCATGGACCGCAATCCGTTTCGCGGCGATTCAAGTGTGTGTCGATGCGTTCGAAGTCTGCATGGGTCAGGGTCAGGAGACTTCGCAGGCGCTGGCGGTCAGCCGGCTACGGCTCCATGATCGCAGCCTGTTCTTGGTCACATCGTTCAGTCTTGACAGGTCTGGCATATTTTGTTAGAGGACTCTAACTTCTCACTGGAAATCTGTCAAGCAAATTACGCGGACGCCCCGATCTCCGCAAGAAAGGTTGCCTTATGACGCAGCAAAAGAAGATATGGGAACTTCAGGACACCACGATCTGTAAAGTGGTCGGCATGGCCCTCAATGTTGAGGATTTGAGAAAAATTTCCCGGAAATTCGGACTGCGCAGCCAGGATACGCAACTTGATGAAACGTTCGTTATCCATTCCGCCATTGTCCGCACGTGCGGCGAAGAGAATAGGATTTCTAGACATGTTCAGAAACTTATCGAGAAGCGTTTTTCGGGTTATGAGAAACGGCTTGGCCGGCAAGACCTGAGAGAGATCACGGGTCCTGTTTTGAAAGGCTATGCCGACCTTGGGGTGCCCGTTTGGGTAGTCCTGTGGCAACTGGCCACTCGACAGTTTTCCGATGGGGAAAAGGTTCAGACAGCTCTTTTCGGATTTCTTCACATGCTGGAACACGAGTTGGTGAAGGATTTCTGGAAAAGCGCCGGGTCGGACCAAGACGAACGGGAAAAGGAACACAGATCAGAAATTAACCGTCTCAGTACGGAACTTATAAAACTTCGGTCATTAAACGACAGGTTGGAAACAGTGAACCAACGCATGAAGACCCGTTTGATCCACTCCAGCGGCTCCGCCGCGTCAGCACCTGCTTCAACGACCAACCAACGGAGTGGCATCAGTTTACAGGACCAAAAAGTCGAGAAACTGAAATTTCTCCTCGAAGAGTCGCGAAAGAAAAACCTGAAACTGGAGGAAGAGTGTGATCTGGCCAAGAAACAGATAGCATCTCTGATACGAGAACTCGTCGCCCACGAGAACGTAAATTTCGCCTCCGGTGAAACGTCGGCTGGCAATACCTGCGCTTGTCCGTTGAAGCATTGCCTCCAGGGTAAGCGCATTGCCATGGTCGGTGGAATTGATAGTCTTGAGGTCCACTACAGGAATTTGGTAGAGCAGTCGGGTGGGGAATTTTGCCGCCATGACGGCACGTGTTGCCGCGGGGAGCGAAAACTCGAAGAATGCATCAGGAACGCGGATTTGGTGGTATGCCCGGTGGGCGTGAACAGCCATTTTGGCGCCACCGGAGTAAAAAAAGTGTGCAAGAGACACGGCATCAGTTGCCGTTTTCCAGATTCGGCGGGATTAGGGTCGCTTCGCACCATTTTGCTCCAGCATTTCACACGTGATCAGGAAATCCCTCGCGACTCGGCGAGCAATGGTCTTGAATGACGCAAGCTGCCTCTCCTCCCACGCGCAAGAAGCCTATCTGAATAACCACTGGAGATTCAATGCAAAAAGTATAGGTCGCCCTTCACTTGCGGATTTCGATGTGCTATAGATCTGAGCCTATTAGTCTGCCCGGCGTCCGTCAAAATACGATCAGAACCAAAACCACGGAGGCGGGTCAAACCGAATGACTTTATTCCGTCGAGAAGGAGAAACATCCATGACACAAGGCCGTTGCTGGTCAGTTCACATTTCTATTGTCGTGATGCTTGCAATTGCGCTGCTTTCGGCTATTCCCTCACCACCCTCAGCGGCAGAAGCTCCGCCGGCCCTTAAACAACTGGACGAAGCCTTCGTTCAAGTAGCCGAAATGGCCACACCTTCGGTGGTAAACATAAAATCCTCTAAGACAGAGACTTCAGGCCCGATGGGTTCGGATCTAGAGCCTTTTTTCAGGTCTCCGCCTTTTAGGGAGTTTTTCGGCGGTGAGGATCTTTTCAAACGCTTCAAGAAGGAACCCCGCCCCGATCGAGGCCTGCGTGCCGAGGGGATGGGATCGGGCGTGATTGTGGCAGCCGATGGCCACATTCTCACGAATTCACATGTTGTAAAGGACTCTGACAAAATCACGGTCACATTGTCTGATAAACGATCCTTTGACGCCAAAGTTATCGGAGCCGATCAGGAGAGCGATATTGCAGTGATCAAAATTGAGGCCACTGGCCTGCCTGTAGCAAAATTCGGGGATTCTTCCAAACTGAAGGTCGGTGAGATTGTTATGGCTGTGGGGAACCCCTTCGGGTTCAATCGAACCGTCACCTCGGGCATTGTCAGCGCCACGGGCCGGTCCAATGTGGGAATCATCAGCTACGAGGACTTCATCCAGACCGATGCGGCGATCAATCCCGGCAATTCCGGCGGCCCTCTGGTCAACATCAACGGCGAAGTGATAGGGCTCAATACGGCCATAGCTACGCGCAGCGGTGGTTATCAAGGGATCGGATTCGCAATACCCATCAACGCAGCCAAGTTGATCATGGATGACCTGGTCAAAGACGGCAAAGTCCGCAGAGGACTGTTGGGCGTGAACATTCAAGACCTCGACGAATCGCTGGCGAAGTCCTTCGGTGCGCCTGGAACCAGCGGCGCGCTTGTGTCTCAGGTGATCGCTGAGAGTGCGGCTGAAAAGGCCGGCATCAAAGCGGGGGACATCATTCTCAAGTTCAACGGGGAAAGCGTGGGCGGCGCGGCAAATCTGAAGAACATGGTCGGACGTGAAAAGCCGGGCGCGACGGCGAAATTGACGATTTATAGGGACAAGAAGACCTTTGACGTAGACCTAACTATAGGGGAGCGCACCCCGAAAGCCCTTGGGTCTGCAGCTCCTTCACCGGCAGGCGAAACATCAAATGAGCTTGGGGTGGAAATTGAGAAGGTGCCGGCCGCAATGGCCGAGAAGATGGGCTTGAAAGAAGGAGAAGGAGTCCGAATAAAGGAGATTATGAACCCCGACGGTTCGGGAAACAAGATGGGCCTACGAGTAGGTGATGTGGTGCTTGAGGTGGATGGCAAATCTGTTTCTGACGTCACAGCATTTAACAAGGCTGTGGCAGAGGCGAAAAGCAGTGGGCTGATACGTCTAAAGATCCAGAGAGGGTCTGCAAAGGTGTTTCTGGCGTCTCCGCTGAAATAGAGTAATCGAGAAACCCAGCCTTTCGGTCGCAAACCGAGACGTTGGAATTGGTCTCAACTTGCGTGTAGGGGCACTCCCGCGAAACGCGGGATGCCCCTACACGAGGCTTTGCCACTTCTTTCTCCCAATTTCAATGCCGCGCGGTATACTTGGGGGTCCCTCTGTTCTCAGCGGAACATCACGAAAAGTTGGCATCATACCAATTCGCGGTCAATCAATGAATAATCCGCCAAATCAAGGACGGATCTGACAAAGCCCGGATCCGTGGCACCCCTAGCGCTATGTTGATCGAATGCTGGGTGCCACTGACCTGGGCGCCAGGTCAGTGCCGGTTGTGCTACTAACCGATTCTCACCCATCGAGAACGAACTAGTATCAATCTTCAGACGAATTCTATCCGCACTTCGTATCCATGAGGTTCAAGATCTTTGAGTAATGCGTGCGCGGCGTGTTGGAAGAGCGACCTATGTTCTTTTGCGTTGCCGACGCGGCGCATTTCTCCTGGGAAGACACTGTCTTTGGAATCGAAAAGACCATCATTGAAGTAGGTGTCTAGGGCTTCTTCCCAACTGCCCTTTAGCTCTCCATTCTCGGAATGCACCAGGGGAAACCGTATCTCGTCACTTTGAAATTCCTGGGCAACGCGCACTTCGACATGAATTCCGGCCCTGTAGGTTATATCGGCCACCGGCTTTCCTTTTTGGGATATGTGCGCGACGATCATCGTAAGCCACCCTGGCGGAAGCGCTGTCAGGAAGGGCTGGGCATAGCGTCCGAGTGCTATTGCAAAGGTAGTAATACTAGCAACTTCCCTTTCCGGTGTCCAGGAGAAATCCCGTGATGCGCACGCGTCTGCCGATCGGCTCGCTACTGTTGCATTCATCGGGTAGGGATGATAAGGGAGGATCAAGCGGTTGGGTTCTTCAAAGAATCTCTCCGTGAGCTGCCTGATTAGATGTCCCGGTGAAAGGCATTGAAAGTGACACAGCATCGCCCCTTCCTAGCCTCTTCTGCAGACGGAGCGGTTTCGTTTGACCCGCTCGACGGCAGGAAGAGGAAAACAGCGAGGGGACTGAGAGAGTCTGCTCTTAGAATGCATTTTCAATGCATCGCAATGTTGAAAAATGAAATCTGTGGCGAGCCGTGATGGCCTGGGGAGCTTGACAACCGCCATGGACTGGTTTAAGGATTCCTATTTCCAGGGATCGCAATGGCCATGCCCCTGCAGACGCGGCAGTTTTGTAAATTGATACTTAACCGATGACAGATTCCGGAGTTGTGAATACGCCGATCAAACGGCGAGGGCTGCACGAACAATGGGCGCTGACACGAGACTCTTTCTGCAACAAAGGCTATTCACGTGGCTTCAGCGTAAGGGTATCCGTTGCTTTTACGGAGACGCCGAATAGATCTTCCGAAATGCCCGGTCGGCTTCCTGTGAAAGGACGTCCCACAACGGGATGGGAGGTTGGTTGAAGAAATGGAACCGTGTCCTGTACTGGTGAAAGGTAACCGAGAATCGGACAGACCTTACAGAAAAGTAGACTGCGACCATTACGGGAGTTGTCTTGACACAGCCCTGAAGAGTCGCTGGTCTGACTTCTCGTGCTGCCAATGTGAGGCATACACGAGGACCCGATTCATCGAACAAGCCACCGGCTCGGACGACTACTGGTAGAGGTTCCCAAGTGTAAGGGAATACGGTGAGGCTGGTTCCCGCGATCGTTTTATGGGCTGTCGCGTTCGCGTTCATCGAGGCCGCAGTAGTGGAGTACCTTCGGGCCATCTACTACCCTCCAGCCGCTGGTGGGTTCACATTCCCCGTCCTCACGGTCGACCAAATCAGAGCGTTGGGTGAAGAGCATTGGCGGCGTCTTCTCATAGAGTTAGGCAGGGAGGCCGCTACTTTGGTGATGTTGACCGCGGTCGGGATCCTGGCCGGGAAGAATCGCCGTGAGTCCTGGGCCTATTTCATGATAGCCTTCGGGGTCTGGGACATTTTCTACTATCTTTGGCTCAAGCTTTTCCTTGACTGGCCCCCTGGCATGATGACCTGGGACCTGCTTTTCCTCGTCCCGGTTCCGTGGGTGGCGCCAGTGCTAGCCCCCGTCATTATTTCGGCAGCGCTGATAGTTTCCGGCCTTATTGTTCTTTCTTACGAAAGCCAAGGCCGTCCCTTATTACCCGCGCAACAGACTGGGCCCTCGTGACCGCTGGAGGATTAACAGTAATTGCCTCCTTTTGCTGGGATTACGACAATATTATCAACGGGGGGGCTCCCAATCCCTTCCATTGGCCTCTATTTCTTGTCGGCTTTGCTGTAGCCGCGGCAGCGTTCGTGGCAATGCTGTGTCGGCAGCGTACCGAACCCGCCTGAAAAGTTTTCCTTGCCCCTCTACATCCAGAAACCCGGAGGATTTAATTCCGAACAATCATCCGGTTATGGGTAAGAGAAATCGGTTTTCGCCGAGCTGTCTTTGCAAGCTCGCAAGACCGAAGCAATCTCCAATCCCGCGCGAGAGTCTTGATCGCTTCGCTCCTCGCAATTGTAGATGTAAGACATGCGTGAGAGATGTTGCGTGCGAGTAAACTGCCTTGATCTGGCCCGTAACCGAAGCATTGCCATTCTAGTCAGGCCAGCCTTGACTCAATTGTCGGCCTTTGGTAATTGTATAGAATTAGACCCGGATTCCGCCTTAATCCCGGCTTGCTTTGCCGTAACGTCCGCTCAGCGCCAGGGACAAGCCCCGGGCCCTCAGAGTATAATTCCTGTCTGAGACATGAATGGAGGCTTCATGGGAACCGTACCGCGCAACAGGACCGGCTCGCAAGCGTATGATGAAGAGAACCTTGGGTTCGGAACCATCTTTACGGACCACATGCTGCAAATGTCATTTTCAGCCGACAAGGGCGGATGGCAGCCACCTCAAATTCTCCCGATGGACAATC
This sequence comes from uncultured delta proteobacterium, assembly GCA_963809365.1. Taxonomy (GTDB): domain Bacteria; phylum Desulfobacterota; class Desulfomonilia; order Desulfomonilales; family Desulfomonilaceae; genus CAWBBA01. The sequence continues at coordinate 31,364 of CAWEJR010000001.1, forward strand.
TTGTTCTCCATCCGGCGACAATGATTTTGCATTATGGTCAGCAGGTTTTTGAAGGTATGAAAGCTTTCGCAGGCCCAAACGAAGAAGACATTTTCCTTTTCAGGCCTGACATGAACATAGGCCGGTTCAACAAATCCTGCGAGCGCCTGTGCATTCCTACCGTGGATCCGGATCTGTTCATGGACCAGATGTGCCGTCTTATCAGGATGGATAGGGACTGGATCCCCAGGACCCCCGGTACATCGGTTTATGTGCGTCCGACAATAATCGCTTCAGAGCCGCATCTAGGTGTGAGGCCATCTCAAGAGTATCTTTTTTATATAATTCTTTCACCTGTCGGGGCCTATTACCCAGAAGGCTTCGCCCCTGTAAAGATCATGGTGACGGACAAATACATACGTGCGTGTAGAGGCGGAGTCGGAGAGGCAAAAACCGCTGCAAACTACGCCGCCTCCCTCCTGGCGGCTGAAGAAGCTCATGCCGCGGGATTCACTCAGGTATTGTGGCTCAACGCGGTTGACAGAGTCTCCATTGAGGAAGTCGGCACAATGAACATCTTCTTCCGGATCAACGATGAAATCATCACCCCTGCCCTCGAAGGAACTATCTTGCCGGGTGTCACAAGGGATTCTGTCATTCGGTTTGCGACGGGCATGGGCTTGAAGGTTACCGAACGACAGGTATCCATAGAAGAGGTGGTGCGGGCCGCTGAAGATGGAAGCCTACAGGAGATCTTCGGTTCCGGAACGGCAGCCGTCATATCCCCGGTGAGCAGCTTCCGATACAAGGGGATAGATCATCTTGTAGGCGACGGCAAAACCGGAAACGTGGCTGCAACATTGTTCGAGGAGATTGTGGCAATTCAGACGGGCGCGAAACCGGATCCCTATGGATGGGTAGTCAACATCGGGAAGTCATAGCTCCGATAAAGCATGCGACCCGATGGGGCATGTGCGCCAACTTGGTGATTAGTTCCCCCCTTTTGTAAAGGGGGGTTAGGGGGATTTTCAGCTAACCCTTGGAAAATCCCCCAAAATCCCCCTTTAGAAAAGGGGGACTTTGAAGGCTTCTCAGCCGTCCAAAGTGCATGTAACCAGTGAAACAAACCTTAAGTTAGCGCCAATGGCCGACGGGGGGCGCAATTCATTGCGCCCGCACGAGAGGGCATGGCCCCGTGTTCCGGCTGGAGCACCCCCACGGCAAGAAGTAGATCTCTTCAAGAACTATCTAACATTGATCTTGGCAGCAGCTATATCTCCCTGTAGCCACAGTGAATCCAAGGCCAGAAAGTGCAGCGCCTCCCGTGAACAGTCGTTCCTCGGGAGGCGTTGCTATTACTCAGTTTGCCCGCGCGGGTACTACTGAAACGCGAATCCTTTTTCTTCACCGCCTGGCGGAGTTATGAACAACTGCAACGCGCTGGGACCGGTGCCTTGGAAATAATCGAGAAACATTTCGTGGCTGCCGGCTTCCATGGTCGCGGTTCCGGATTGCTCAACCGTTTTCCCCCCGCCTTCTGCGTTGATAATGATCTTCTTGCCAATAATCAGGCGAGCCGCGTCGCCACAGACAATCCGAAACTTGTAATTTCCCGCCTCCTGCTCCGAAAGAGAAAACTTTACGTAAAACCTTAGGCCCAGCCAATCCTCCCGCTTGGGCACGCCCGGGAATTCCCGTGAGCCCCTGTTCGCAGGGTAGTCTATCGCCTGGGTGAAGAACATCCCGGAAGGGGAAAGTTTGTTGTAATTCGGCATCTTCTTGGTATTGGGCTTCAAGAAGTACACAAAGGCCGGAATCAGGCTCACCTTACCCTCTTCTGACGAGAAGCCCGCCAAAGTTTTAGCCGGCGCGAATAATTCCTCGTTTTTGTGTAGGGGCGGTGACGTATAGTTCTAGACGCGGGTCCCCCTGGGGATGGAAATAGTCAACCGTGATCGGATAACTCCCCTGTTGTAGGAACGCCCATCCGAGTTTCCCCTTTTGATCAGCTTTCACCCCGCCTCTGATATCCACCACATTTTGCGTGCCGATGGTCAGCCGAGCAAAGTGGTCTGCGAGGAGCCTGAAAGCAAAGATGCCCGCGCCTTGAACATTGAAGAAGCCCTGGTACCGAACTCCAACCATCTCTTTTCGCCCAGGTAGGCCAGGCAAGCCTCCGCCCCCCGCCATGTTGAGCTCCGGCGCGATGAGCCGACCAATGGGGCTGAGCTGGCTAAAATCCGGCCCCTCCGGGTAATTGCCTTTTGGAACAAAATAGACTTGTCCCCAGAGAACATCGTATGGCTTTGCCGGTTCCTTCCAGCCGGCTAATCCGCTCCCTAGTGAGAATGTCTGCTCAGGCCCGACCGGTGGTTCTACAAATAATTTTAAGACCGGAGGCCCTTGTGAGTTGAAGCTGTCGACAATAACCGTGTGGACCCCTTCTGCGAGGTGCAGAAACGCAGTTTTAGACGACGCCTCATGAATTCCGTCGTTCTCAATCAGCGTCTTGTCGTCTATATGCATCCTTGCCCCGTCTTTTGATTGGAGCCTCCACTTGAAGATCCCTTCCCCGGAAACCATGAACATGCCCACAAATCGCATTCCAAGGCCATCGGTTTTCTCGGGGATACCGGAAGGCTCGTTCTCTCCCTTTGCCGGATCAAGATTGATCCTGTCAGATGTCAGGGTCTGGGTGGGTCTGAACGCGCTGTAATCCGGTAATGCCTTGATATTGTCAGGCAATTTGTATACGTTTACGCTAAAAGCGCCTTTGCCGCCGGGCAGAGCCGCAGAGACGGGACCTGACACCGACTTTCTCGGTGGAGCGGGAGCCGGTTCTCTGCTCGGTGGCCGTTCCGACGGTTTGGGGCCCATAGGCGGCTGCCCAATTTCGGTCTCCGTGTCTTCTTCGGTTTCAGCCTGTCCGGGCGGAGCGCCTCCGGGCCCTCTCCTCAGGATCGAAGGTGATGCGGGAGGAACCCCCGGTCTTATCTCGAGAGGTTTGCCTTCGGGTTGCGTTCCCTGGGTCTCACCTTGAACCTCTCTGGGCCTCTGTGTCCGTTCCCCTCCAGGGGTGGCGGGGGCTGCTTTTCCAGCCGGCGCCCCAGGAGTTGACTCCACCTGAAAAGACTCGATCTGGTCAGGAGCGAAATTGAGGGGCACCTTTTGAGTCGGTCCGCCCTTTTTTTTGATCACGAGGTAGTCTTCGCCTAAGCCGGCAATTGCCGTACATAGAACTACAGCCGATGCGACGACGATTATTTTTGGTAAAAGAGATCTCATCTGCTCACCTCATCCCCCGCTGAAGGGGGCGCACGGCATGGTCCTTGGTGCCGATCCGATAAGAACTGAGATGCTCCAGGGTTCCTGTGAGTCGGAAAAGCAGCGCCGGGGATTCCAGCTCGGCGTCGCAACAGCCGCACCGTAATCCTGTGGCGGGATTTCAAATTGCAATAAACCCTGAGTCATTTCAACCCGATCATGATTTCCTCTCCCCTAAATATCGGGCGCTCCTCTCTAAGCCTTTTGCGGCCTTGCCCGTCACGGGGATCGGACTGTCCGTCAGGCGATTGTACACCTGCAAGACCTTTCGCACAAACCGCCCGGCCGCATCCGAGCGATTGAGCTTTTCCACCGAGCCTGGTCCTATATTATAGGCGGCTAGAGCCAGATATGTTGAATTGGGACAGTGCTTGTACCGTTCGAAGCAGTTTCGTAGATAAGCGGTACCGGCCATAATGTTCTGATGAGGATCCCAAGGGTCCGTGACCCCTAAGACCTCTATCACTATTGGCCTGAGCTGCATGAGCCCTCTGGCGTTTCGGCAAGAAGCGGCCCTAGGTTTGAAACTTGATTCCACATGAGTGACGGCGGCAATAAACACGGGATCAATATGGAATTCCCGCCCCGCCAATATAAGTATTCGCGCGTAGTCCGGTTTTCCACCGAGAGAGGAGACTACTGATTTGAGGTTCTCCAATTCCTTCACGCTTGCAGGAAGTTTCAATCCTGCAGTGACGCGCCCGGTCACAACCGCCGGCCGATGTCTGGGCATGCAAATAGCAGGTCTGGCGACCGCCGGGTCATAATCCACGGCTGTCGTCAAGATTCCCCCTAGAGACAGGAACAGCATACCATGGAGTATCATGTGCAGTTACCCGGTGACGCTACCGCTGTGGGTGAGGGTCTTTCCTCAATTGCCATCGTAGGATCCCCGGCAGCCTGTACTACCTGCTCCTCGTTCTCCTCTACCGCCTCTTCGTCCGGTTTCCACGATGACGGGTATCTTTCCACAAATTTCACTTGGAATGGGAGAAACTTGAGTCTGCCAACGTCCTTGGCCAGGCGTCCCGATGTTTCGAGTCCAACGAGTTCGCGCATACCTTCAGGGGTTATGGCTTCTGAGATGGCCTCCGCTGAAAAACAACGGACATTGAAGGCACACTGACTCAGAGGGTTGAAGAGCCGTTCAGGTGCGACGATTCCCTTCAGGTCCGGCAGGACTTTCTTCTCGAAGTCCCCCTTGGCCTCGACGTAGACCAGACTTGACCGGAATCTGTAAATCGCCATCAATGAGCGGGCTTGGTCCAGAAAACTCTTGCCGAAAAGAATTATCGACACGTTCAATAGGATGTCGACGATGAGACTGAACAGATAAAGGCGGAAGAAATCCTCGTAACCTGCTGAAAACGCCGGATATTGCATTAGGATGATCTGGAGAAAACCCACGAGGATCATCACCGAACCGAGAAACAAACTCAGAAGAGCGGCTAAGCGCGAGGAAGTCCTCACATATTCAGGAAAACTTTCGATGAGCGTTCCGAGCAGGGTCTCTCCGTCTCCGCACACGACAGCCTTGGACCTGGAAATCCTATTTGAAAAACCTTTATGGGCAAAAATTCTCGAACCTTCTTCCAGAATGCTAAAAAAGACATACGGATGCCCTTTGCCCTCGACGATCATGGAATCCATTTCCCGGCTGGCCCCGGGTTTTTTTAGAGGTATGAGGCTCAAAGCGATCAGAAGCTTCAGAGCACACACTACGGCGAGAAGATTGTAGAACGGCATCGGAGAAGGTATCACGTAACCTGTCCCCAACCCGAGCCCTGAGAGATACGGAGGCAGTAATTCCATCAGCTTAAAGAGAAAATGGATCGCAATTCCTATGAAAAGAGCCTTCCAGACAAAGCGCGCATTCCAACGCACGATCAAGCCTGGAATCTCGGAAATGTACCTCGCATTAGACCACACCCGGCCTATTAGCGAAAAGATGAACGACGGGGACCGATCGTACGAATGAAGTTTACCTTCTTTGAGACCGAGAGAAACCCCCTCAGGGCGATAATAGTCCCCGGCCCACCTGAGTGGTATCCGCAGATGGGACATGTGCCTCATGCCCCCGAATATCCAGTTCAGACCGACTATCAAGCCCGCCAGCGCGGCTACGGTGGTGATAAAGGTACCCAGAATAAAGGGCACGTAATTGAGAATGAATTCGTTTACCTGTTCAGGAAGCCTGAGCGGAAAGAACTCTCTTAATTCGTAGAGGCGCGTCAGGGACCCGAGGGTGACTAAAATTCCGAGAGCAGCAAGGATTATCCCGTAGAGGAGAGTGTGGTTAGGTAGTTTGACTGTGTCACCGGCGCGTCCTGTGAGTATGGAAGCCATGCATAACCCCGGATTACGTTCTCGACAATGCAATATCATACCAAATATCTGTCGTCAATTGAAATCGTTATGGTATTTATGCAATATTATTTTTTAACATGTCTCATGAACTCCGCGGACAAACCGGAAAAAACTGGATTATCCATGCCTGAGCATCGTCCTCAGATGGCCTCCAACCCGAGTACCGGTTCACCGGGCTTCCACGCCTCGGCCTGGTCCGCCCGGTGAGAATGGAGGGGGAGACTATCTCCCCATCCAGACCTCCCCCATCGTGATTCTAACGGGTACGCTCCTCCCGGTGAAAGGGTTACCAACCCGATCTATTTTCGGTTGACAAGCTCTCTCAAGTGAACTATTAGCGGAGCCAGCACCATTGAGGAATTGAAACAAATAATTAAACCCAGGAGAGTAGAGAATGCGAACTACTGACGTATCCGGCGCTAAAACCCGAAGACAGCCCTATAGGCCGCTTCAGGAAGACCGACGATATGACGAAATCAAGAAGATAATTGACGATTTCCCTGCGGAAAAGATGGGAAAGTTGAAAACATACATCGAGAGATGGCTGCGTAACTCTTAAATTCCAAACAGACTCATGTCACAAAGAAGGGCCGGATCCAGAGATCCGGCCCTTCTAATTTCCGACTACCGAATACTATTCCCATTCGATGGTGCTGGGGGGCTTGGATGAGATGTCGTACACTACCCGGTTGATACCGCGCACCTCATTTATAATGCGATTTGAGATTATTGCCAGCACTTCATGAGGCATCGGGTACCAGTCCGCAGTCATCCCGTCCGTGGCCTCAACGGCCCTGAGCGCTGCCACGTGCTCGTACGTTCGCTCGTCCCCCATGACTCCTACGGACTTAACTGGAAGCAACACCACAAAGGCCTGCCAGATATTTCGATACAGGCCGGCTTTGCGGATCTCTTCCATGGCAATGGCGTCTGCCTCTTGCAGCAACGCTACGCGATCGGGCGTGACCTCTCCGAGGACTCGCACAGCCAATCCCGGACCGGGAAAGGGATGTCGCCAGAGGATTGTGTCCGGCACACCGAGTTGCGCCCCCAGGTCTCGCACCTCATCTTTGAAAAGCTCTCTGAGGGGCTCGATCAACTCCAGGTGCATCTTTTCGGGCAAGCCTCCCACGTTATGGTGGCTCTTTATAGTAGCCGACGGACCACCCTTGAACGAGACGCTCTCTATAACGTCAGGATAAAGAGTCCCCTGAGCCAGGAAGCCTACATTAGGAAACTTCGCAGCCTCGGACTCAAATACCCTTATAAACTCTTCACCAATAATTTTCCTTTTTTGTTCCGGGTCCGTGACCCCCTGAAGCTTGGCCAGGAAACGATCGGATGCATCCACATAATCCAGCTCAATGCCAAGTTGTTCCCTGAACGTGGAGAGGACTTCCCTGGCTTCCTCTTTTCTCAAGAGTCCGTTGTTCACAAAGATAGGGTGAAGTTGTTCGCCAATGGCCTTGTGAAGAAGGGTCACCATTACCGACGAATCCACCCCGCCTGACAAACCGGCGACCACATGAGCTTCACCGATGCGCTTCCTCACGTCAGCCACTGTGGTTTCAATGAAGGAGGCCATGGTCCAATCCGGCTGAAGCCCCGCAATCTTGTGAAGGAAGTTCTTGAGAATTGTCACCCCTTCCGGGGTATGGACCACCTCAGGATGGAATTGGACTCCGCTGATGCGGTGATCGATACTCTCGAACGAAGCAAACGCAGTGTCCTCCGTACTGGACGTAACCCTGAAGCCCTCCGGAAGCTCGATAACCTTGTCTCCGTGGCTCATCCAAACCTGCGCACCTGCCGAGATGCCCCGCAACAGAAGCGAGTCCTCCTGTACGTAGCTCAAGTTGGCCCGCCCGTATTCTCTGTCCTGAGCCGGTTGTACCCTGCCCCCCAACGTGTGGGCAATTGCCTGTAATCCATAGCATATTCCGAGGACCGGCAAGCCCAGTTCAAGGATTTCTCCGTCAAGTTGGGGCGTATTGTCGTCGTAGATGCTCGCGGGCCCGCCGGAAAGAATGATTGCGGCTGGTCTCTTTCGGCCAACAACATCCATCCCCTGATCAAAGGGATGAATCTCGCAGTACACACCGGCTTCTCTGATTCGCCTGGCTATTAGCTGGGTATATTGAGACCCGAAATCAAGAATGAGAACGTAAGAAGAGGTTGTCAACGCGTAACCCCCTGGATAAGGCTGTTCTTCGTCAAGAGGCGTGTTACTTTTGTATCCGGGAAAGGCTGTTTTGTCAAAGGGCGGGATAGATCTTCTTTGCACCTGGATACCGGGTCTACTGTTTATCCGATAGGTGCCCGGACTTTGGCTGGGGCCCATGCTTAACTGCCGCCCGCAGAGTGCCTCCCCATTGTCCAGCACCCCGGTTTAGAGAGGCGGAGCCTACGGCTCCTCACGCTGCTCCCGGGTGGCCCCTCATGGCGCTAACTTAGTGGTTTGTCCTCCCCTTCTAAATGGGGACTTAGCGTTTTGTTTCGCAATTTCTGTGACCTAACGTCGCCTCCACCGGATCGGCAGGGCCGACGTCCCTGCCGGCCGTGGCTCAATGACCCCGCGTCCCGCGGGGAGGCCGGTCCTACTGATAAATGCGTCCGGCTACGGGTACCCGACCGATCGGGATAGGTGTCCTAATTTAGGAAACAGAGTAATTGGCCTGCGTCTTGCCAGTCCAAAGTGCTTATAGCCGATGAAACTAACTCCAAATTAGCGCATACGAGACAGAGCCTCGCATCGAAGTGAGATTCCGATTACGATCGGTGCTCGGGCGTCTAAACTCTAAGACTTTCAGAGCCTTCGCAACAGTAGGAGGCCGCCCTCAAACAAAAAAAGAGACCGGGACATCAGGCCCAGGTCTCTTTTTGGAGTATATGCTGTTTAGGGATTCGGTCTTACTTGACCTGCTGCTTCTTGATCATTTCATACTGGAGGCCAGGAGTCACACAGGGATCGCACCCAGGGGACTTTATCGAGTATTTCTCGATATTGCTCACCAGCTTGCCACCAGGCATGAGCGCAGGAGGAGCACCCCAAGCTACGGGGCCGCCATACGCGGGAGCCACGCACTTCGGAGGAATAACCTGGACCTTCATGGCGCACTTTGTGCCCTTCCACACGCCCCAGGGACGGAAGCCGCCGGTATACTGCTCACAACCGTCCAGCAACAGCGTGCTGTCACCACCGGTAGTGCCGCCCGTGGTCTTCTGGAATGAGGTCTTCACTTTCATGGGGATCATTATCATGTCCCCTGTGGCGCACATACCACCCGGCATGCCCGGCATATAGGCGCTAGCAACTCCCACCCCAGTGATGATCAGGGCCATCGCGCTGAGAAACAACAATCATCTTGTTAACCATACCCAATCCTCCTTTTATTAGGCCCCACCAATCATGCGGATGGGGAGCCGAATTTGGAATTATAGACAAATAAAACCTATTGCCACTTTGATTATCAGAACCATCCCGAGAAGTCAAGATATTTTTTCCCGAGAAAGCTCTATGTCGCCTCTGAATCGTGTTCGAGCATAACAGAAAAAAATCTGAATTCAAACTTTTTTTTTAGATTAGTTTACTAGCGCTATAGTTTCACAAACCGCGCTTCTATCGAATGTCTGGGGAAAATTCCCTCGGATCGGCTACAAATCCTGCCACTGCGGTTGCAGCCGCCACTGCCGGAGAAGATAGAATGACTTCACTTTCCGGGTGCCCCATCCGGCCCACAAAATTCCTGTTCGTGGTTGACACTGCGCGCTCCCCTTTAGCCAGTATCCCCATGTAGCCCCCGAGGCACGGCCCACAAGTGGGGGTAGACACTGCTCCGCCGGCCAACATAATTTCTTCGACAAGCCCTTCGGCCACCGCTTGCAGCATGATCTTAGGGGTGGCGGGGATAACTATCAACCTGATTCCCCTGGCTACTTTCCTTCCTTTTAATATGGAAGCAGCGATGCGTAGGTCTTCTATTCTGCCGTTGGTGCAGGATCCGATCACCACCTGATCTACTCTCATCTCCTTCACCTCCGACACAGGTCGGACATTCTCGGGGAGAAACGGGAGGGCCACAACCGGTTCGAGAGAAGCAAGATCGATCTGATGAGTCTCCACAAATACCGCGTCCGGATCAGATTCGTAGACCGTGTACGGCCTGCTCTCGCGGGCCTCGGCAAACGCTCGCGTCTCTCCGTCGAAGGGGAAGATCCCATTCTTGGCGCCGGCCTCAATGGCCATGTTTGTTATGGTAAATCGGTCTGACATGCCCAAATGCCGGACCCCTTCCCCAGTAAACTCCATAGCTCTATAGAGGGCTCCATCCACACCTATCTTGCCAATTATGGACAGAATCACGTCCTTGCCCCCCACCCAGGGGCCGGGCTGACCGGTTAGTACGAAGCGCATTGTCTCAGGCACCCTGAACCAGCAATTTCCTGTGATCATGGCCGCGGCAAAATCCGTGCTTCCCACGCCTGTTGAAAATGCTGCTAGAGCGCCATAAGTGCATGTGTGGCTGTCTGCTCCGATTATGAGGTCCCCGGGCCCAACCAATCCTTGCTCCGGGAGCAGTGCATGCTCAACTCCCATTTCCCCCACGTCATAAAAATGGACCAGGCCGACCTCGCGGGCGAATTCCCTGGCTATTCGCAACATCTCGGCCGAAGCAATGTCCTTGGCCGGGTTGAAGTGGTCCAGCACAACCACTACGCGCTCTCGATCAAAGACGTCCGTTCCGCCCGCCTCCCTGAAAGGACCAATGGCCAGAGGAAGCGTAATGTCGTTAGCCAACGCAATGTCCACTCGTGCCTCTATGAGTTCCCCGGGCTGCACGACCTTCTTTCCTGAGTGAGCAGCCAAGATTTTCTCGGTTATAGTCATTCCCATATATGAAAGCTCCTTCGATTAGGGTCCTGTCCCGCGCCTAGAGCCTTGTAGGCTCTCCCAGCCCAAGGCATTGCCACACCACGTTAGATTACGTCTTTTCATCATACCCGTCTATCTCGGCGTGTAGCCTTTTCAATCATTCAGTTACGGGGGGCCGAAATTCTTGGCCTGGTCGGATGTCCGAACAAACACGGACTCCGGACACAGTCGGTGGGACAGCCCCGCGCGGAACGAGGGGTTATCTGTCTCTGAAAGACGGGCACAATGCCCTTCCCCACCCAGTTACCTTCACCAGATAATCCTCTGCTTCGGACATTATTTCAGACAACTGCGGTATGCGGAATACCCCGGCCCTCATATTGCGCGTTGCCGCTCATCAAGGTAAGCCTCCAGGGCATCCTCCCAGCTTCTTAGGCCCGAACCTGTGAGGCCGACGAACCGGGAATTGTCCATGACTGAATACGCAGGTCGGGGAGCGGGCCTGCCAAGTTCTTCCGTAGTCATGGGCTCAACGCGCACGCTTCCCATACCAGCTACCTCAAGAATCTTGTGGGCGAATTCATGCCAGGTAGCCTCTCCGGAATTGGTGACATGGAGAGTCCCTCGGGCGTGTAAGTCACACAGCTCGATCAGCGCGGTCGCGAGATCCGGCGCGTATGTGGGCGAACCACGTTGGTCGCACACCACTCTAAGCACGTCCTTTTGTTGCGCCTGGGTCAGTATAGCCTCCACAAAGTTCTTCCCGTGCAGTCCGAACAACCATTGAGTTCTTACAATGCAGTGCCTTTCCGGAAGCAATTCCCTGACGAAACGTTCCCCCTCCGCCTTGGATCTGCCGTACACCCCGAGGGGATTGATCGGATCTTCCTCCACGTAAGGCGCCCCTTTATTTCCGTCGAACACATAATCTGTGCTTATGTGCACCAGGAACGAGCCGGCATCTAGCGAAGCCTTGGCGAGATTCTTCGGACCCTGCGCGTTAATGCTGAAAGCTTCTTCCGGTCTTGATTCGCATCCGTCTACATCAGTGTAGGCCGCGACATTGATCACCAGACCCGGATGATACTTTGCGAAGGCATCTATCACCGAATCGGCGATACGAATGTCCATCTCATCTACATCCAATGCTACAGTCTGCGTGCCGCGTGCTTGTAGCAGTCTCACCAAATCCGTGCCAAGCATCCCCTTGGAACCCACCACGAGGCAAGGTTCCTGCAACTTCACCATAACCGCCTCCAGACTCATCTTAGCAGTTGAACTTGCGAGTGTTTTTCAATATGATGACCCGAAATCACTTCCCTTGACAAACCCCCTGTCATATCTGGAGGTTGAAGCATGCAACACCAAAACGGTGGAAACTTTCCGTCTTCAGCCCTATTGTTATGACACTCATCTTTGACGGAGCGCAAGAATCCCGATGAAAATGGTTCTCAGAACCGCACTGAAGCAGGACCTCCCGGCTATCAAGACGATCCTCAAGCCATGGACCGAGCATGACCCCGGAATCCTTGACCTTCTGGACAGTTTGCCCTTGGCGGGGGAGCATGGAGCAGTAGGCTGCAGAATCCTTGAGACCGACAAGACAGTTCGTTGCGTGTCTCTGTGGTCTCAAGATACACCGAACGAGGCGCATTTGCTGGCTTTAGGATTGGGGCCTGGAGCATCCGAGCTAGGTGCGGACAGGAGGCTTCTGCGTGAGGAGATCCTCGCATGGTCGGAGATGGGGATCGCGAAGGTGACCATCCGACTTCCAGAGGCATTTGCCGGCGGCCTTATCGACTGCCTGAAAGGCTGCGGGTTCATGTTGGAAGGGATTTCTTCTTGTTGCAGCGTTGATGGCAAGCCTCAGATATGCTTGTGTAAACATTTCCTCTACCGCGTCATACCCGAATCCCAAATTATGGGTTTTCTGCGGGATTTCTTCCTCTCGCTTGGCTACGAAGTCAGGGAAGAGCCGGAGGGGCTTGGATATCGCATAAAGACGGAGTACCGCCTTCCCTTTATCTTTAGTACCTGGCATCGCATTACGAAAAGCGGTCCAGATATAATCGTTCACCCTCCAGCCCGCGTGCTCGAGATGCATGAATTGGAGACCCTATTTTATCCCCTCAGGATACACGCGCGCCACGAACAGCCTCTCCTTCTCCCCATGGAGAAAAAAAGGGCCTTGCATCTGATCGATCTGCCCCAATCGGACTCCCGGCAGGACAGCCTGTTCGCCACCGGCCCTATGGGCCGGCAGAGGCCGGTCCACTTCAACAACCTAACATACAGTTATCCTACGGGGATTCGCGGGATTCGCAAGGGCCTTCCCCTCCTGTTTTACGTTAACAGAATCGGGGTTGTCGGGTCAGGTCGAGTGGAGGATTGGTATCTGGATGAGCCGAAAAACCTCTATAACCGTATTGATGAAATGGGTTATTTCGACCCAGAAGACGTCAAGGAGCAGGCGGCAACTTCCGGACCTAAAATAGGCAAAGTCCTCGTAATCCGTTTCCACTGGTACAAACCCCTGAAAAGGTCGGTCACGCTCGAGGAAATCCGAAAAATGGATGAGCATTTCAACCCGCAGCGCGCACGCACTTTGTCTGCGGTCCTTTTTCAGTCGATCATATCCGCAGGAGACTCGGGGAAATGAATCGTTAGACGGCCGAACTGGAGCTAAATCGCATAGATTCGGGTATGACATCCGCCTCCTCCAACCCTGGTCTCGCGTCAGTTGTGCCTTCCTAAGAGGCTTGCCGGCAATCGGGGAAGTTGAAATATACTGGACAATCCTCTTTCACTCATTGGAAAAGGGGGTTGGAGAAATCTAGTGGTCTTGCCTTAGAACGGTGGGTGGGAAAACGTTTGCCCGCAAATGTTCCGTTGTTGATGGAGTGAGAAGAACACCGATTCCTCTACCCCTCTCAGTAAAGGGGGCAGGCGAATTCTTGAACTCTTGCTCCAATTCGGCAAGAGGTTCGCTAAGAACTCAACGAGGCCATCAAGCATCATGATCTACGAATACAACGGAGTCAGGCCCAGGATCGGCGAGAATGTGTTTCTCGCTCCCGGGGTCGTCGTATTGGGAGATGTCGAGATAGGAGAAGGTAGTAACCTCTGGTTTTATACGGTGGTGCGAGGGGACGTTTACCCCATTAAGATAGGCAGAAAGACCAATATACAGGACCATTGCATGCTGCACGTCACCGGCGGGCGCTTTCCTCTTATTATAGGAGATGGGGTGATTGTGGGCCACCGAGCAGTGCTCCACGGCTGCACAGTCCATGACAACGCGCTCATCGGAATAGGAGCCCTAGTGCTTGACGGCTCAGTGGTGGAAGAAGGGGCTATCGTTGCCGCCGGCGCAGTAGTCGCCCCCGGCAGCACCATACCATCCAACCGCTGTGGCCGTCGGTATCCCCGCTCGCGCCACACGGGAACCCACTGCGGAAGAGAGGGCCTTCCATCAACAAAACCTCTCCAGATACCACGAATACGGCCGACGTTTCCACGAACTGGTCCGGCCGCTGTCCGCAGGACCCCGTCAGCACACTTTCTGACCCTACGCCACTCGGTCATTACGAGGAGTGAAACGCCGCAATCCGGCTCCTCGCGGGATTGCGGCCCGCGTCTCGCCAGGTTGAGGATTGCTTCGGGCTGCGCCTTGCAATGACATCCGGGTACGTCCCGCATCTCTTGCCTGCACCGTCTAGGCCTTTCTTGTGTGTTTCTGTGCCCCTACCCTTCCCCCAAAAGGACGGGGAATGAAGAACGAAGCTATTCGGCCAGGCAGCCGTTCTCCTGAGACCTCCCTCTTCGTACTTGGGTCGGGCCGGGGTGAGGACGGAAACCTGACGGGAAACTCATGGATTCTTAAGCATCGTGGTGCTTTTCCGGCTTGCTTCTGTTCCCTTGCGCGACACGCTGGGAGCGAGTTTAAAATCCGCCCCTGCTATTTCCATTGGTCCCTTTGCTCCTGTTCAAATGGCCCCCCTCAGAATTTCTTCATGTTTTACTTTAATTATTGACAATAGCTCATTGTTATGCTTTATTAATTTTGTTGCTTGGCAACGTCATCCACTCGAGTGCGGGAGGAGTTCGCATGCCTCATTCACACAATATTGACTATTACATCGGACATATGAACGATGAATCCCTGGCTGACGCCCTGGCTGACTTTGAGGACCCCCTGGAGGGGCGATCTGCCGAGTTGTTATCCTCCCTGGACTTGGAAGACGAATTCGGCGAGGACGAACTCTCAATGGATTACGACGACTTTTGATCCCCACAGCCCTTTACGCATTTACGGCCGAAAGGACCATTGTCCTCTTCGGCCGTTTTCGTTTCCAAAGTCTGTCTTGACCGGCAAGCCCCTTAATTAATCGGGGAGCTTTTTCAGATCATGTTTCCGATTTCCGTAACTGATACCCGGACTCAATTTGATAGCTTACCCGCGTTATAGGCCTTGATGTACTCCAAACAAAACCTATCTTTGTTGACCAGCGCCTCCGAAGCAGAGATGAGGGCCATGAGTTGACTGTCCAGCGGGTCGGCAATCACTGCATCGAGACCGTAAGCAATGCTCATTACCACAAAGGCCCGATTTAAGTGACGACGCTCAGGAAGGCCGAACGATACGTTACTTAATCCGCTTACCAAGTGCAGCCCCGGAAACTTGTGTGATAGTTCCCGCATCACTTCCAGCGTGTCAATGACTGTTCCCGGGCTTGTGGCAAGCGTCCGCACCAGGGGATCCAGGTAAATATCATCAACAGTAATCCCGTCCTTAATTAAGCGGTTTATCAAGGCATCACCAACTTCCAAGGCCGCTTCTCTGGACGAGGGCAATCCCCGGTCATCATTGCACAACGCAACCACTCCAGCGCCGTACTGTTTCACCAGCGGTAAGACACTGCTGTATCGAGCACTTTCCCCGCTGATTGAGTTGATAAGAGGCCTCCCTCTGTGCTCGGCAAGTCCCGCAGACAATGCCTCTGGGTTTGCACTGTCGATGCACAGCGGGAGATCAGACACCTCCTGGACCGTCTTTACCAGCCACTTCATGGTTTCCGGCTCTTCCAATGCCGGGACTGTTCCGCAATTGACGTCCAGCGCGTGAGCGCCGGCCTTCTCTTGGGCTTTGGCTACTTCCTGAATCTGTGCGGCGTTTCTCTCGTTTATCGCAGTGTCTATGCTCTTGCGCGTTGCATTTATCTTCTCACCTATGACGAACATGTTCCCCTCACGGACCAAAGGTCGAATTACGAATAGATCTCTTTACACATGTTCACACCGGCTACGGCGTCTTTTGCATAGTAATCGGCTCCCGCATACTCGCGTACCTGTTCATTTACGGGGGTTCCGCCCACTATGATCTTGACCTGATCCCGCAAGCCGGCTTCTTTAACGGCCTCTACCACTTCCTTCATCATCGGATAGGTGAAGTTCAGGAGCGCGCTCAATCCCAACACCTTGGCTCCCGATTCTTTCACGGTTTGAACGAATTTTTCGGGTGGGACATCCACGCCAAGATCAATGACGTCAAAACCTGATCCCTTGAGCAGCGTGACGACTATGTTTTTTCCTATATCGTGAATGTCTCCTTTGACTGTTCCGATGACCACTTTACCCCCTGAGGGACCGCCTGTTTGGATACCCGCGAGGAGCGGCTCGAGTTTTTTCATGACCTGTTTCAAGATTTCGGCTGAATAAATGAGCTGACTTATGAAATACTTGCCCTCGGAGAATAGTTCTCCGACTCGAATCATTCCGTCATTACATCCTTTTATCATGTCCAGGGGGTTTACCCCTTCCGCGATCTTCTGATCTATAAGCTCGTACACTTTCTTTTCTTCGAGATTGGCCAATGCCTGCGCGAGATCTCCCATTGTAGTCCCCTCCTATTTCAGAGTGTCCATTGCCACATGAACGTGTGGGCCATGGCTTCGAGTTGTTCCCAGTTTTTCTTGATCAGGTTTTCATCCCCAGTGATTTGTCCCAGCTCCGTCTTTTTTACTTCCCAAGGAGTGAGAACCCTGCGCGGCTTTAAGGCTTCAACCTTGCCGGCTGGAGGAGCAGGTTTAGGTTTCGCCTTGATAGTTTTGTCATGCCATCCATGCTCCATAACCGCATCAATCATGGCCCTGAAGTTCTCGGGCTTGGTGTCGTAGGGAAAGTTACACCCGGCGCTGATGATGAAACCGCCGCCCTTGCCTGCTCGCTCGCACAATTCCTTGACGTGTTCCCTGACCTGGTCGGGTGTGCCGAGAATCAGCATGGAATCCTGAACCCCTCCTGCTACGCACTGATAACCTTCCAGGTCCTTCTTGGCCTTAAAAATGTCCCCCTGGGAGTCAATATCGCACAGCACTCTACCTTTTGGCATTTCACGCATGTGGTGCCAATGGTTCCCCCAATCGCCTTCAAGGTATGCCCGGATGCTGTGCCCGGAGTCGATGAGGATTTCCATTACTTTCTTGAACGACGGCCAGTAGAACGTGTCAAATTGCTCCGGCGACATAAAGATGGCTTTGTGCGTAGGAACAAAGATGGGATACCGCTTCAGCGGATCTGCCAGCGTAAGGGCCGTTTGAGCCATTTCCTGCACGAGGACATCGCAAGCGGCCAAGACTTTGTCCGGCTGGCGGAACATGTCGAGAAAGGCGCCGGTCATGCCTCGCATCGCGTCGGCCAATGCGTCGAAAGGCGCCAGGAAGAACCCGGCCATTGGCTGCGGCATGCCGCATTGTTGTTCGAGAACCATGCCGCGGTTCCTCATCACGCCACCCATCATCATTTGAGCGAAACCAGCCTTTAACATCGCAATGTACGAACGACCTGTGCCTCGATTTCCCAGTTCCCCAAGGATTCTGGGCAGCCAGATGTCAATTATGAAACCCGGCGGGTCGTTGATCAGATCGTCGTATTCATCTTCTTTCATATATTCCTGTTCAACGAATTGGAATTGTGTGTTAGGTGCGAGATCGCGGCCAGGCAGCCTATACGTCTTCACATCGAGGGCATCGTAAAGCGGCCCGTAAATCCGGTTGTTCCTCAGTACGTCAACTTCCGGAAAATCCTGGCAGAATTTGATCTCTGCCTGTAGCCATTTTTCCGGGTGATCGATTGTCTCCTGCTTGGTATTCCCGGAATAGACTTCCGCAAAATAGTTGCTTCCCGTCGCAATGGGAATGCGATCGTGGGGTTCCAGAGCTATTGCCGCATGATAGCGGCCCAATCTCTCCTCGAAAAGCTTCTTCAAGTCCTCAGACATTTCACCCTCCACTATGTTGATGCGCGTTACTCTCCGACAACCGAGACGTTGCTCTCACGCACCGACCTTACCTTCGTCCCGGCTCACAGGCAGCATGAGCAAGATCTCGACCAGAGGGCCTACTGCCATGGTACACCGCTCCATCTTAGAACCACCGGTGACTTTGACCAAACTGCAATCATCGAACTGAGCCGAAATATCTGGTTCGATGTTGCTGATCCCCTTGCTTATCACTACCCACGCGGCTACGCGCGCGTCCTTTCTGGATTCACTGGAAGCATCATCAATATGCCTACAAGTGGTCCTGCCGCCATGACCCACCAGACGGTCGAAAAACTGCCTGTCGTGTCAATGGACCAGCCCATTATCGCCGGTCCTATCATGGACGCTGTCTGGAACACAACGTTTGATGCCCCGTTGGCCGTTGCTGCCCACTCTTTGCCGGCGAATTCGGAAATCAATATGGTCAGGTGCGGGTTGGCAAAATAGGAACAGAATCCAAACAGAAAGCCTACGACGCACAGCATGGTCAAGTCAGTCTGGTACCCGAATACCACGGTCATGGGCGCTATGATCAACAATGACACAACAAGTATCCATTTCCTATTGCCAATCTTGTCGGAGAGATAACCGGACACAGGCGGGGATATCAGCCCGCCGATACCGTAGAACATCATGACTGACCCAGCCGCGCCCAGGCTTATACCTAGTTTCTTTACGTGAGCAATGGCCCATGTGGCCGTGCCCAACTCCACCCACATGAGACAAAAGCCCGCAAGGGCCGTCAAGATGAGATCACGGCTGCCGAGGATGACTCTGAAGCCGCCAAACATGCTCCCGGCACCCTTAATCTGCTCCGAGGAACGGACCAGGATGAAAATGAGAATGCCCACCACTATAGTGGCCAAACCGACGAACTGAAACGCGCCCTGCCACCCCACTGCCGTGTTTATCGGCGGAACAATGACGCTGGATAGAACTATACCGGCAGAGGGAGCACCAAGCATGATGCCGAAAGCAGTGCCGCGTTCCCGCGCGGGGAACCACTCCATCAAAGAGCGTGCGCATGCGGAATACACTGCGCCTGCCCCCAGACCTGTGATGACTCGGAGGGCAAATCCGGAATCATAGGTGGTGATATAGCCCATCCCGAAAGTGGAAATGCCTTCTATGATGAGACTTAGGGCCAGTATCACGCGGACTCCGAAGCGGTCCGCGAGAATACCCGCGGGAATCTGGGTTATGATGTAACCCAAATAAAATGCAAACATGTAAGCCCCGGCCTGAGTCATATTCATGCCGAGGACTGGAACCACCACTGGGATCAGAGGAGGCCAGGTGAACCTGACAAAGAAGGTGAACACGAAACAGGACACCATCATGGCGAGGATCACCCACCTGTAGGGAAGGGCCTCAGATGTTGGAGTAGATACCTTTTCCACGGAGTCCTCCTTGTAGTTTTGTCGAGCAGAGAATCACATGTGAGGTTGCTTAGCCATCGGCCGCAGGAAAGAAGCCGAATTTTAGAGTTGAAGATTACGCACGAACTATGCCAGTTAGCTATGTGGACGTTTGTTTGGAGAGAAATGTAAGCAATGATAGCAGGTTATCAGCTGCCGGGAGTGCCGGAGAGATTGCGAGGACACGAGTCGAGCTATCGTCGCAACTGGACCTAACCCGCACACATGGAGCGGGTGATCTCTTACTTTCGTAAATTGTTGAGATTTAGATGTGCGGCTTGGGCACATTAGAGACGCGGGTTCGGGCTATTACCGCACATCCAACTTGAGGGTCTTCATCTGCCGCCTCAACACAAACCTGGAAACACCCAGCAGACTGGATGCCTTCTGTTTGTTCCCACCTGCACGAGCCAGGGCTTCTAAAATGAGGTTCCGGCGCACGTCAGTAACAACATGCACAAACGACCGGTTTAGGAGGAAAATGGACGGTCCAAGACCCAAGCGACACTGCCGACGCTTCGCATTCGAGAAAATCCAATTTCAGGTCAGGTCCTTCAGAAAGGATCACCGCTCTTTCGAGAACATTTCGCAGTTCTCTGACGTTCCCGGGCCATTTGTACGCGCAAAGCTTTGCCATGTCCTCAGCAGAAATGGAGGGCACGCGCGGGAGCTGAAGCTCTTGATCCAATTGAGAAATAATCTGCCTGACGAGAGCGGGTATGTCTTCGATTCTTTCTTTCAGAGGCGGCACTCGTATGGAAAGAACATTGAGGCGATAATAGAGATCGTGGCGGAATCGTCCTTTTGCAACCTCCTCTTCAAGATGACGATTTGTGGCTGCAATCAATCTCGCACTCACTGTGACCGACTTCTCGCCCCCCACTCGGGTGAATGACCGCGTGTCTAGGAATGTAAGTAATTTAACC
The DNA here is from genome assembly GCA_963809365.1 of uncultured delta proteobacterium. GTDB lineage: Bacteria > Desulfobacterota > Desulfomonilia > Desulfomonilales > Desulfomonilaceae > CAWBBA01. Next base: position 51,572 of record CAWEJR010000001.1, read on the forward strand.
TGGAGGTGGAGTGGAAGCTCTCCGATCTCATTCAAAAGGAGTGTGCCGCCTTCTGCAAGCTCCAGCAATCCGCGTTTCCTTCGTTTTGCTCCAGTGAAGGCCCCTGCTTCGTGGCCGAAAAGTTCCGATTCAGCAAGCTCGGGAGGAATTGCGGCGCAATTGATCGCGTAGAACGGACCGCTTGCCCGTCGGGAATTGTCGTGAATGAAGCGGGCCAAGTGGTCTTTACCTGCCCCGCTCTCACCTGTGAGCAGTATTATGATATCTGTCTTCGCGGCCATACGAGCTTCGGCCAGCGTGGACCGCATGACCGGCGAAGGCCCTTCCTCAACTGTAGCCACTTTGGCAGTGCCGGTCTTGGTTCTTTCCGTAATATTTCGCGAGATACCGCAGATACCTACAATGGCACCGTGCTCATTGCGCATAGGTGCTCGTATGTCGAGGAATGTCATGGGAATTCCCCTCACGGGCCTTGTATGTTCTGCCTCGATAATTTCACCAGTCAGAACGCGCAAATCCAGTTGATGGAGATGATCTGCGGATTCAGGTCCGAATAGGTCTTGATCGGTGCGCTTCATAATCACGGGAGCAGTTAGTTCCAACAGATTTTCCATGGACGGGTTGACAAGCGTGTATCGCAGATTCCGGTCCTTGATGAAAACGCAGTCCTTAGCTGTCTCGAAAATGGCCCGGAAGCGCTCTTCACTTTTCTTCAGAGCTTCTTGCGTACGGGTGCGTTCAACGATTTCATTTCTTAGCTTGTCATTTGTTTCCGCCAATTCGGCTGTACGCTCTAGAACCCTCTGTTCAAGCTCATCATGGGCCTTTTGCAGGGCCTCTTCGGCTCTCTTTCTGTCTGATATGTCCACGATAACGGCCACTGACTGAACTCGGTTATCCGGCGTGTGGATAGCCGAAATCGAGAGGTCTCCCCAAAAAAGGGTTCCGTCTTTGCGCTGATAAAGCTTTTCCAGTCGGTACGAGTCTATTTCTCGCCGAAAAAGACCAGCGGCATGCTCTCTCGAAATCTGCTTGTATTCGGCAGGCGTTATGTCCAGGTGGGTCAATTTCAGGGCTTCGCTTCTGCTGTAGCCGAACATGCGCTCGAAAGCCGGATTTACCTCGATGAATTTTCCCTGGTCATCGGTGGAAGATATGGCTTGGGCTGCCTGATGGTACAGCGCGCTGATAAGAGCGTCCCTCTCTTGAAGGGCCTCCTGGGCCCTTTTGGTTTCGGTTATGTCCACGATCACGCCGACAGCCGCTCCGACGCGGCGATCATGGCCACGCACAGGGGTTACGCTTAGATCAGCCCAGAAGACTGTGCCGTCTTTGCGAACGTACTGCTTCTCCATGCGGTAAAAATCTAAGTCTCCCCTTGTCAAGGCCATTAGTTTTTCTTCTGACACTTGCAAGAAATCCGGATGGGTCAGGTCCAGGTGGGTCAATTCAAGGGCTTCCTTAGCGGTGTAACCGAACATCTTTTCCCAAGCCGCATTCACCAAGGTGAATCGACCGTTGTCGTTTGTGAGTGTGATAGCCTGAGCAGCATTATCGAGGGTAGCCCGAAAACGGGCCTCAACTTCGCGGAGAGCCTCCTCGGTGCGTTTGATTTGGTCCTGATAAACACTCGCAGATTGTTCCGCGGTTTTCCGTGCGCGAACCTCTCTTTCCAGAAGACTGGAAAGTTTGGCCACTTCTTTCTCGCATTCTCGCAAAGAATTCATTCGTGGGTAATTTTCTGTTCGCACCTGAGGTGATTTGTCGTTTAAGCAGTCGAGAGCGTAAGAGTTCCCACTGGATTTCTCTCGTACCGGCGCGACTTTGCTCTTGGAAACTTTTTTCATATACCGGACTCCGTTCTGGGATCAGACGGACTGAAACGTCCAACAAGAAATCACATGCGGCGTGGGTATTTCATTCATGATCAGTCTAGCAGAAAGACCGACTCAATCAAGGAGTGATTTCAGGACAGGATGAGCAGACTCTTGGGGAAAAGCTAAAGCAGGTTTCATTGAAGCGTTGGATTGCGAGAAATGAATCGACGGAGCAATCTCAGGATTTCCAAGCAGGAGATTGCTCCGGACTGCGACCTCGCATCGGGCACGGGTCACCCTTGGGCGAGGCATGCCTCGCGACTACAAACGGGTCTCAACGCTTCATCCCGGTGAGCGATTACCTATTCGGAGTAATTGCAAAGAGCACTACTGGACGCTCTTTGCACCCGTTCTAACGGTTTTTCTTTAGCCATTCCTGGCAAAACGTCAGAGCTTCGCGCCCGGAAGGCCTTTGGCTTCGGTAGTCTTGACATAGTCCTCCAAGACGGGCTCCACAGCCTTGACCCAACGCGCTTCCTCATCCTTAGATAGAGCAATGAAATTGATTCCCTTGGAAAGAGCATATTCTTTTCCGGCCTTGTCGATCTTGTCCCAACCTTGGCCGCTTTTCTCAATCCATTCCTGGTTGATTTTTTCGATGGTTGCTTGCACGTCCTTGGGCAATGCATCCCATTTCTTCTGATTCATGGCTGTGAAGAACAGAAGCGTATACGCAGTGCCGTAGTTCTCCGTGACATCCTTGACTACCTCGGCGAATTTCCAGCCCTGAAGCGTCTCCATGGGCGAGAGCACGCCCGCGACCACCCCTTTTTGCAGCGCGTCGTAAGTCTCACTCTGGGGCATGGCAACCGGGGTTCCGCCGAGCGCGGAAACTACTTTTAAGCTTGTGCCCGTGCACCTGATCTTCATGCCTTTGAGGTCTTCGAGCTTTTTGACAGGTGTCTTCGTCATGAGGAGTCCAGGACCGTGAGCGCTCATATAGAGCATTTTCACGTCGCTGAATTCCTTGGGCTTGAACTTCTCGAAGTACGCATTGGCCAATCGCGTCGCTTGGAGCCCACTGGTGTATCCTAGAGGCAGATCGACCGCTTCGCTCAGCGGAAAACGCCCCTTGACGTAGCTCACGACAGAGAGCCCGATGTCGCAGATTCCTTTGACCACCCCATCGTATGTCTGATCAAGGGGTGTGAGCGTCCCTCCGGGAAATATGTTGATCTTCACAGCGCCGTTGGTTCTCTTTTCCACTTCCTTTGCCCAATCGGCAGCAAGGATGGTATTGCCATGGGTGGCAGGCCATGGAAGGGAATAATTCATTGTAACGGTGGCAGCCTGAGCGGTGAACACGGCAACAACGAGGATCAGAAATGCCGAGGCCCAACTTACCAAGCCCATGTTTAATCGCTTGAACATTGTGTCGTCTCCTTTCCGAATTACTCTGGGACTACGAGGAGCCCCCAAGGTGGGCAGACAATAGACAAAATGAACTCTTTCATCGGCGTCGCAGCAGCATGTTAGTAGCAAAGTGGGAGGGTGGCTATCGGTTGAGCCGAATCCTATGGTGCTTCACAGTGGAGAGGTCTTCGCCATGCCGTTTTTCCGTAACGAAGGTCTAGGATGCAACGGCGCACCGGTATGGCAGCTTCACTAATATAAACGCAAGGGGCTTGTGCCGTCACGAGAGCATACACCGACGGAACACCACACGCAACCGCGAAGTCTTGCACATTGAGAGGTCTTGCAATCGCCCGCGAGACAGCGCGTGACAATTGCGCCAAGCGGTCCAAATTTTACGTAAGCATTCACTTACGGGCGGCGATGGCCGATTCTTTGTCATTGCGAGGAGTGAAACGACGAAGCAATCCAGACAGTTAAAGGCAGAGATTGCCACGCTTCGCTCGCAATGACAGTCTTTTTCCGCGCGTAAGTGAATGGATAAATTTTGCACTTCGCTCACGATGCGCCTTGCCAGGCTTGTCAGTCGACGAGATCCGATGTTCCAAATCTCATTACATATGTTGTAGCGAGTAGAATTCGGGCATTTCTTGCTATGGCAGGCACTGCTGCGCCCAGAGCTTCTATTTCACGTGCGAGCTTTTCGATAGTTTCAATTCTGGAGCTCACTTCCCTCAACACTGTTTTGTCCGGCAATTCCTTGTGGTTCACTTTCCTTCCCCTCCCCTGAGATCTATAAACCTCTTTGCCTTGAGCGTGTGTCGGGGTAGTTCACCCACTGCGGCCACCTCGATAAGGAATCGTAAATTCGTCTTTGTTTTCAGCCGCTGGAAGAGCTTTTGCACAGTGTCCTTGACCGCGTCTTGGCTTGCATCCTTTTGGGGCTCTACTTTTAGGCTGATCTCATCCATGATCCCTTTTTTGTTGACGAAAATCAGGTACTCCGTGATCTCCGGGAATTCCGCTCTAACCACTTCCTCCACTGTAACCGGGCTGAAGAGTACCCCTCGAATCTTGGTCAGGTGGTCCGTCCTCCCGGAAACCTCTTGAATCATCATGGAGGTTCTTCCGCACGGACAACCATCCTTTCCCCTTCTGACTATGTCCTTGGTATTGAACCTGATCAATGGAAAAGACCGTCTTCCCAGTGGTGTGACCACGGCAACGCCCAGTTCCCCTTCCTCGACTTCTCTGCTCTGATCTTCCATGTCGAGAATTTCAACCAAGGAGAAGGGTTCCATAAGGTGCAAGCCCTTTCGTTCCGAGCACATAGCGCCCCATGCACAAGGTTCAGTGCCGCCGATATGGTCGTAAACCTCTGCTCCCCAGGTGGTTTCCAGTCGTTTTCGCGTCGCTTGAGGAAGCGGTTCGCCTGCACAGAGCATCCTTTTGATCCCTAGGTCTCGAGCATCGACTCCCATTTTTTGAGCCTCTTCAGCCATGTGGAGCCCGTATGTTGGCGTATTCAACAGCGCTGTGGCTTTTATCTCGCGGATCTTGCTTATTCTTGCCTGTGTATCGAGCGCACCGCCGGGCACGACCATGCAGCCCAGCTTTTCGGCGGCATAGTGGGCTTCCCAAAACGCGACGTACACATTGTATCCAAAAGGAATGAAGACGCGGTCTGTTTCCCTGAAACCTGCCATCCAGAGAATGTGGCACCAGACTTCCACGCGCCACTGCCAACTTTCTAGACTTTCAGGCACGTACACAGGCTTGCCGGTCGTACCGGAGGTCTGGCGGAAAGTGGTGACGTCTTCCGTGGGCACCCCGGGAATAGTGCCAAATGGAAACGGCTTCGTTTCATCCTGAGATTTTCTCAGGACGTCCTTGTCTATGAGCGGCAGCTTTCTCACGTCCTCCATGGTCACAATGTCTTCAGGCTCAATATCGCGATAATTCTCACGATAGAAATCGCTGTTGAGCTTGACGTAGGAAATGAGCCGCCGTAAGCTTTTGAGTTGAACTCTTAGGATCTCGTCTCTCGACAAGGTCTCCACATACGGATTCCAGAAGTTCCCGCGTCGGTTTCCCATTCAACCTCTCCCTGCAAACGTCCTTCTTGTCTGCTCATCGTCGACTGACTTCTTCCTTAGCTTTCCAACCCTTTGGGGCAGTTAAAGACTTGTCCGTTTGTTGTATTCCCTGCTTTAGGACCGCAGCACACGGAGGTCCATAAGGGTGTTAACGATATTGAAAGCAGTGCTCTAGTTAAGGCTGAGTCTATTTGATATTTCGCTTATAGCAAAAGGTCCGCTCGATTTTGCCACCAGGTCAAGAATGCCGAAACACTCGTCGATAGCGGGGAGCTTTTGAAGCGACAGTTGACTGGGCTGTTCGCCTTGGGTTCTCCTGAGAGAACGATTGCCATCTATGGTGAACGCTTGGCAAAATGATGTCAAGTAAAAAAACTCTGTTTCCGTAACCATTCAGCTACGTCTAAAACGTCGGTTGCCCGCCGGAAACTGGCTGCAACATTGCCTCACGTTTGTGTTCAGTGACGTGGGTCAGGCTTTTGGCCAACGGAAGCGCATGTTAGCGCCACTGAAACAAACGGTTCGCTCGCAACCGCGCTACGGACAGGCAGGCTGGAATGCGGTGACTCAGAACTGGCACAGCATTGGAATGTGGGCACTGCGTCCGTCGATGCGGCGAAGGGAAGCAATCTCATTGGTTGAGAGCTACAGGACCGATTGCTCGTCGCTTCGCTCCTGCAATGACACAGAACACCGATGCCCGCCGTAACTGAGCGGTTACTCGCTGCCGTTTTTTTTCCTTGACATCGCGTTACTCGCTGTTCAAAATAGAGACTAATAGTTTTCCCTAGAGAACAGCTTATCATGCCTAATGTGCGCAAATCAGCTTTCAAACAGGTTCCAGCAGTAAGAAAGTGCTTCGCCATTCTCCAACTCTTGGCCGGCACTAAGCAACCTCTCGGTCTGAGCGAGATTTCCAAGAAACTGGATCTGAACAAGAGCACTGTGTTCAACTTGGTCCATACCCTTGTGGATTTAGGCGTTCTGGAACCTCGGCTCAACGGGAAGTTTGGCTTCGGCACTCAGCTATACCTCCTGGGACGTGCCGCTGCAGCACAGGCCGAACTGATCAAGACAGTTCGCCCCTATCTCGAAGACTTCAGTCGAATTTCAAACTTTTCCAGCTTCCTTGGCATTAGATCAGGGCTCAAGGCGGTTATTGTTGACAAAGTCGATGCCGCCGTAGAACTCCGAGTCTCCTCAGAGGTAGGAATGCGGTTGCCGCTGTATGCCGGGGCGGGTGGAAAGGCGCTTCTCAGCCAGCTTTCCGACTTGGAACTCGACGAATTTCTAGCTCAAACTGAACTTGAGAAATTCACTCCAAACGCTTGCACTGACAAAGTCAAATTCAGGGAAGCAGTCCTGGAGGTTCGCAGAAAAGGCGTGGCCGTCGACATTGAAGAATACATGTTAGGCCTTGCCGCGGTGGCCGTGCCTCTCAACACGTACAGACCGGGTCTCCAGGCGGCCATCTGGGCGGTGGGATTGACTCGGCATGCGGCCAATGGAGAAATTCCTGGATTGTCGGAGCGCTTGAAGAGCATTGCGAAACAACTGGACATGCGTTTTTGCAATTTGTGACATTATGGCAAATGCCACAAATTTTGTCCGATTTGCCCCGCGTTTCGCGGGGTCACCCCGGACCCCGGATCTATGTCCGGGGCAGTCCCGCGCAGAATGCGGGATTGATCGGGGGCCAGGAAATGGCGGGCAGGGACGCCCGCCGCTACCAAATCGTAGGCACCGGCGTCCCTGCCGGTGCTGGGTTAAGCCTGCGTTCGCGGGAATGACGGCGAAAACGGCCGTCACAGTGGGCCTTCCAGATTCTCCATTTTGGATGGCCAAATGGACGTTATTTTTGGCAACGGTATAAACAATCCATCGAGCGAAAGGAGGGAGACTGTGAGGTTACCAAAATTCGATTACAGGCGCCCTGAAAGCATCCAAGAGGCTTCTACCATCTTGCTTGACGACCCTTCTGCGAGGCTCCTGTCAGGCGGGACCGATCTCTTGGTAAACATGAAATACAAGGTGGAGACGCCGTCTACGATAGTCAGTCTCAAAAGCTTGTCGGAACTCAATTACGTCCGGCTGGCAGATGGGGCCCTGCGGATTGGCGCACTCACTCCTCTCAAGATCGTCTATAACGATGCATTTGTGGCTCAGAAGTTACCGGCCCTAGCTATTGCCGCAGCCTCCGTGGGATCGTATCACCATCAGGTCATGGGGACTATCGGCGGAAACCTGTGTCAGCAGACCAGGTGTAAGTACTTCAATCAATCCAAGTGGTGGCGGAGTTCCAGAGAGATTTGTTTCAAAGCCGGTGGCGAGATGTGCCATGTCGCCAAAAAGGAGCATGTCTGCTACTCAACCTACTGCGGTGACGTGGCCCCTGCTCTCCTGGTGCTGAATGCGGAAGTGGTCTTGACCGGAAAGGGCGGTTCAAAGCAGGTTTCACTGGAAAGTATCTTCTCGGGTGAAGGCAAGACGCCACTGAAACTGGAACCCGGACAGATTTTGACCGAGATCTTCATACCTGAGCAAGCTGCGGATGGATTCTCGACCTACAAAAAATTCGCCAATAGAGAAAGCATTGATTTCCCTATTGTGGGTGCAGCCTTCTGGACGTCAAGAACCGCCCTGGAATCGAGGGTGGCTCTGACCGCTGTTGATCGCAAACCGCTCAGAGCGCGTCAACTAGAAGATTTCATGAAAGGTAAGCGTCTCGGAGATGAAGTGATTGAAGCAGTAGACGGTCTGGTGGCCAAGGAAACGAGACTGATGATGTCATCAATTGATTCCATTTCACTCAAAAGACAACTTATGGGACGGTTGGTAAAAGGCGCAATCAGAGAAGCCATGGGAGGTATTTGAAGTGAAGCACGTGATTACACTGAAGGTAAATGGAGACTTCCACGAGGTTCTTATTTCTCCAAACCAGACTCTTCTTGAGGTCCTCAGGGACAAACTGGGGCTCATGGGAACAAAGAGAGGATGCGATCTAGGCGCGTGCGGCGCATGCACGGTGTTGATAGACGGTGAGGCATATCTCTCATGCATCCTACTGGCTATGGACGCAACAGAAAAAGAGATAGTCACGATTGAGGGCCTGAGCGAAACTGGTGAACTCCATCCGCTGCAGCAGTCGTTTGTCGAGGTTGGAGGTTTGCAGTGCGGCTTCTGCACGCCCGGCATTGTCATGACGGCCAAGGCCATACTCGATGAGGAGCCACGTCCCACCGAAGAAAGTGTCAAGAAAAAGATGGCCGGCAATCTTTGTCGCTGCACCGGGTACAAGAAGGTCATAGAAGCTGTCATGAGCGTACCCGGAAGGAAGGAGGGGCAGAGATGAAAAAGGAATTCGACGTGGTGGGCCACCGGTTGCCCATGATCGATGCAGCGCCCAAGGTTACCGGTTCGGCTCAGTTTACCGATGACCTGGTGTTCCCCGGCATGCTACACGGAAAACTTCTGAGAAGCCCGTTTCCTCACGCAAAGATACTCAACGTGGACGTTTCTAAGGCACTGCGCCTTTCAGGCGTCAAGGGAGTCGTGACGGGTGCGGAGATTCCCGATCGGCAATACGGAATAGTTCCCAAAGCAAGGGACGAGTATGCCCTTGCCAAGGGGAAGGTGCGCTACATCGGCGATGAAGTAGCTGCCGTCTGCGCCATTGATCAGGAGATAGCCGAAGAGGCGTTGGATCTTATTGAGGTAGACTACGAGGAACTGCCCGCGGTGTTCGATCCGCGAGAGTCAATCAAAGAAGGTGCGCCGGTCATACACGAGGGTGTGGCCAACAATACCTCGTTCGCTATAAAAAAGGAATTCGGCGACGTAGAGAAGGCATTTGCAGAAAGTGCTCTGGTTTCTGAGGACTCTTTCTATTCCCAGGCTGTGAACCACGCACCTATGGAGCCGCACGCGGCAGTGGCCCAGTACGATCCCCTGAGGGGACAGATGGTGTTATGGTCCAGCACCCAGATTCCGTTCTTCCTGAGACGAAATCTGTCCGCCACCCTCCAAATACCGGAAAGCAAAGTTCGGGTGATCAAACCCAAAGTGGGTGGGGGCTTCGGCCAGAAGATAGACATGTTTGCCAAGGACTTCTGTGCGGCTTGGTTTGCCATGAAAACGGGCCGACCGGTCAAATTTGTTTACGACAGAGACGAAGTCTTCATTGCAACCCGCCAGCGGCATCCAATGTACCTCACGGTCAAGACCGGGATGAGCAAAGACGGGAAAATTCTGGGGCAACAGTTCCTGTCCTATGCTGACGGCGGGGCCTATAACAGCACTGCGCCCACCATGATGGCTCTATCGTGCTTTTTCCTTATGGTTCCATACCACGTGCCCAATCTGCTCTACGAGGGCTACCATGTGTATACGAACAAGCCCGTCGGAGGGGCCATGCGAGGGCACGGAATTCCTCAGGCCCGTTTCGCGGTGGAGCGTCAGTTGGACCTGATGGCGGACCGGCTGAATTTGGACCCTGCCGAGGTCCGCTTCAAGAACAGTATCAAAGCAGGGGAGCCTCATCCCGGAGGATTCGTTATCAACACCTGCGGGTTTGGCGAAAGCGTGAAATTGGCGGCCGAGGCGATAGGCTGGAAGGAAAAGCGCGGCAAGCTCCCGTTCGGCCGCGGAGTGGGTATGGGCGGCGCCTCGTTTCCCAGTGGGGTAACCAACATGAGCCACATCAGTTCCGGCGCAGTGGTCCAAGTGGGCCAGGACGGCGGCGTAAACGTGCTGACCGGTGCCGCGGACATCGGCCAGGGAGCTGAGACCGTCATCGCTCAGATCGTTGCGGAGGAACTGGGCGTCCCATTTGAGCAGATCAGAGTTACCGCTGCCGACACGGGAACCACTCCCCTTGACCCGGGCACTTTCGGAAGCGGGGTGACGGTGAGGGCCGGCAACGCGGCCCGGATAGCCGCTGCATCAGTGAAAGCGAAGATTTTCGAGTGCATAGCAGACGAACTGGAAGCCAATCCGGAGGACCTGGTGGCCAAGGACGGAAAGATATTTGTGACCGGGTCACCTGACATCAACGTCCCTTTTAGCAAGGCCCTGAAAATATATCAATATCGGGACCTGCCAATGCCCCTGGTGGGGAGGGCTTCCTGGATGGCCGACACCAAAGAGCCGACCACTCTGTTCAACGAACCGGGAAATTTCTCTCCTAATTACTCTTTCATGACTCAAGCAGCGGAAGTGGAAGTCGATACGAACACGGGTAAGGTAAAAGTCCTCAAAATGGTGACGGCTCACGACTGCGGCCGGGCTATTAATCCCATGCTCGTCGAAGGACAACTGGAAGGGTCAATCGCCGGCGGAATGGGGCAAGCCCTTTATGAGGACGTGATCGTCGAAAAGGGGCAGGTGATGAATCCCTCATTCCTCGATTACGGATTCCCCACCACGCTGGAAATGCCGGAGATGGGCCTCATTGACATCGAAACTGACGATCCGGTGGGTCCATTCGGTGCAAAAGAGGCAGGAGAAGGCACCCAACTGTCACCGGCGCCCGCGATCGTAAACGCTATCTATGACGCCATAGGAGTCAACTTTAACGAACTCCCCGTGACCCCGGAGAAGATCCTCAAAGCTTTGGCGGAAAAGAAGAAAGA
>CAWEJR010000002.1:0-38246 GCA_963809365.1 uncultured delta proteobacterium
TTTCATAGATATTCACGTTCACGCGAGAGAATATCCCAGGCCAAACCGCTCGAACCCACAAGCTATGACACAATGGGAGGCGACCTGCCGCAAGGAAACGTTCCGAAGCGCCGGAATGGCTGCAATCAACGGCGGTGTAACCCTATTCGCGGCCATGCCGAATGACCCCGTGCCTCCGGATAATGCCGATGCATACGGGGAGAAGCTACGGGTAGCCTCCTCCTCTCAGTGCCCAGTTATCATGTTCGCAGCCATAACCGGACATTCAGAACCATGGGGAAACCTCCCTTACAAGGTGTATCTTGATATAGCTCCCTCTCCGGTCTCCTTCACGACCTGGGCTGATCTGGAAACTGCTTTAGCCCGATACCGGGGGTGTCGAGTTTTTTTTCACGCGGAGGACCCGGAGACACTAAGGAAATTCAGAGGGGACGGGCCTCGATGGAAAAACAGACCCCCGGAAGCTGAAATAAGCGCCGTAGAAAAAGTCCTTGAACTCACGGCCCGGTTCGGACTACACAGCCATATCTGCCATGTCTCTACGGAAAAAGCTGTGTCACTGATTTGCGACTATAATCGAGTGTCTGAAGATCGCGTCACCTGTGAGGTAACGCCTCATCACCTTTTCTTCAGCATCCGCGAGGGGAACGTCTTCGCGGCGGGGGCCAAGCAGATACCGGCATCCGCCCTCCTGGACTGTAATCCGCCCCTGCGTCCGGAGGGAGATCGACGCTCCCTTCTGGATGCCTTGAAGGATGGTGTCGTGGACCTGCTGGCGTCGGATCACGCTCCGCACACATTGGACGACAAGAGGGGTGGTTCGCCCGGCATGCCGCACCTGGACACCTTGGGCCCATTCTCCGGATGGCTCATGAGTGAATGCGGATTCCGGGCGGAACGCATAGCTGAGATTCTCTCAGCAGCACCGGCCAGACTATTTCGTCAAGATCTCGACTTGGCTCATGGGGCCATCGAAACCGGTTACGCCGCGTCCTTCACCTTGTTGGATACGACGGGTTCTACGTTGGTGGAAGGGGATCAGATCAAGTGGCGCGGGCCTCTGGGAACTCTCTGCGGGTGGTCCCCCTTCGAGGCCATACCCCTGCCTGCGAGAGTGGCTGGAACGGTGGTACGAGGAAAACAGCACGTTTTCTGAACTGATCCGACTCCAGACCTTATGGTGGCGACCACTGCGAGAGCTTGACGAGCCGCTCGGTTGTGCCGGCCTTTTCCAGAAGCCCCCATTCAATGCCGCTGAAGTCGATTTTCGAGGTGAACGAGGATGAACTTTCAAAACAGAGATATCATCTCCATGAATGATCTGACTCGGGAGGAAATCGACGAGATCCTCTCCAAGGTCGAATCTGTCCGAAATCATCCAGAAAAAAAGAGGCTTTGCAAGAATAAGGTCTCGGCCATGCTGTTCTTTGAGCCGTCAACCCGGACTCGCACCTCTTTCGAGGTAGCCATGCGCAATCTCGGGGGCGAGGTCGGCGGGTTCTACGATGCGAATATCACCTCCACCGTAAAAGAAGAGTCTCTGTGGGATACGGTCAAGATGCATGACGGTTACGGATTTGACGTGATCGTGATCAGGCATCCGCTGAAAGGGACAGCCCGCTTGGCTGCTGAGGCTGCCGAAATTCCCGTGATCAACGCCGGGGACGGTCCGAATCAACACCCCACCCAGACCTTATTGGATTTGTACTCCATCAAGGAGACCCAGAACAAGTTGGACGGGCTGACCATCGCGATGGTTGGAGACTTGGTTAACGGCCGCACTATCCACTCCCTGACCGAGGCCCTGTTGAAGTATGATAACTGCACTATGTTTTTCATCTCTCCCCGTGATCTGGCCATGCCGAGATCCTTGATAGACAAGTGCAGCAAAGCGGCCTCGTCTAGAGGTGTTAAGTTCACTGAGGGGAGCCGGATAGAGGAGTTCATCTCTGAGGTGGACGTCCTATATATGACGAGAATTCAGAAGGAGCGGTTTGAGGACCGAACCGCCGTCGCGGAAAAGTTGAGGAGCATCTACCGGCTTGAAGCGTCCATGCTAAAAGAGGCAAAACCCCACATGAAGGTTATGCACCCACTCCCGCGCGTGACCGAGATCGCCCCGGACGTAGATCACACATCTCACGCCTACTACTTCCAGCAGGCCCGAAACGGGCTTTTCGTGCGGGAAACACTGCTTGCGCTGATCCTGGGAGCCGTCCGATGAGAGAAAGATCGATCACTATTGCAAAAATTCAGACAGGAATCGTTATCGACCACATACCTGCGGGCAAAGCTTACCTCATCTCACAGGTCTTGGGGTTGAACACGCTCGCACGCGAAACGGGAGATATAATAGCCATCGGAATAAACTTCGAATCGCCGTCCATGAAGAAGAAGGACATAATAAAGGTGGAAAACCTTAGCTTCACCCGCGATATGCTCAATGTGGTAGCGCTCATTGCCCCGTTTGCTACCATAACGCGAATCGCTAATGGACAAGTCATAGAAAAACACAAGGTTCAGATCCCGAATAGCGTCGGGGATATCGTTGTGTGCCCGGATCGGTTCTGCATAACCAACCACGAAGAGGTCCCCGGCAAGTTCCTCATAGTCAGCCAAGACCCGCTTACATTGCGATGCCACTACTGCGAGACGGAGTTTTTCGGACCGTTGATCAGGTACAAGGAGAAGACGTAGAGGAGCGAGTCGGCTGGCATATAGTCGAGTCCCGAACAGCCTTCGGCCCTCGCAAACCGAGGCATGTCCCTCTTCAGCATTTTCGCTAGAGGTGGAGAGGGGGTCTTGTCTTCCCCCTCCCCTGTATCCACGCGGGACAGCGTTGAGCAAGCCCGCACAAAACGATTAGTACATGCCACCAGGAGGCATACCGCCACCGGGCATAGCGGGCGCGTCTTTATCTTTGGGCTTTTCGGCAATCATGACTTCGGTGGTCAGCATGAGGCCCGCAACTGAGGCGGCATTCTGCAACGCCAGCCTGGTCACCTTCGTGGGATCAATTATGCCGTTCTCCAGGAGGTCTTCATAGACTTCCTTCTGAGCATTGAAGCCCCACGCTCCCTCTTTGGACTTCACCTTGTCGACGACTATTGAGCCGTCTTGGCCGGCATTAGCTGCTATCTGGCGAAGAGGCTCTTCCAGAGCACGGCGAACGATCTTTGAACCGAAACCCTGGTCGCCTTCCAGTTTCAGCTTTTCTACTGCATCAAGGCATCGCAGATAAGCCACGCCGCCTCCCGGGACTATGCCTTCCTCGACGGCAGCGCGAGTAGCGTTGAGAGCGTCCTCGACCCTGGCTTTCTTTTCTTTCATCTCGGTCTCGGTCGCGGCCCCAACGCTGATGACTGCCACGCCCCCGACCAACTTCGCCAGCCTTTCCTGAAGTTTTTCGCGGTCGTAGTCGGAGGTGGTCTCTTCAATCTGGGTGCGAATCTGTTTTACACGGCCCTCAATCATTTCTTTTGCGCCGGAGCCGTCGACGATGGTGGTGTTGTCTTTGTCAATAGACACTCGCTTGCAACGGCCGAGATCAGTAAGTGTTACCTTCTCGAGTTTTAGACCAAGATCTTCGGAAATGACCTGGCCTCCGGTCAGCACTGCAATGTCCTCAAGCATGGCTTTGCGACGATCGCCAAAACCGGGAGCTTTGACCGCGCAAGCATTGAGGGTGCCTCTCAACTTGTTTACCACAAGTGTAGCGAGGGCTTCTCCTTCGACATCTTCAGCAACGATGAGGAGCGGTCTGCCCATCTTCGCTACCTGTTCCAGCAGCGGCAGCATGTCGCGCATGTTGGAGATCTTTTTTTCATGAATCAGGATGTAAGGCTCGTCCAGTGAGACTTCCATACGCTCGGGATCGGTCACAAAGTATGGAGAGAGATACCCGCGATCGAACTGCATGCCCTCGACCACTTCCAGGGATGTCTCCATGGCCTTGGCCTCTTCCACCGTGATGACCCCTTCTTTGCCGACTTTTTCCATGGCTTCGGCAATGATATTCCCGATAGTGGAGTCGTTGTTAGCGGAGATGGTGCCTACCTGAGCAATTTCCTTCTTGTCCTTGGTGGGCTTGGAGAGTTTCTTTTAGTTTCTTCACCACGGCTTCCACCGCGGATTCGATCCCTCTCTTCAGTTCCATAGGGGAAGCGCCTGCGGCAACCATCTTGATTCCTTCACGGTAGATGGCTTGAGCAAGAACAGTGGCTGTGGTGGTGCCGTCGCCGGCGACGTCGGAAGTCTTGGACGCAACCTCTTTGAGCATTTGGGCGCCGAGATTCTCGAACCTGTCTTCCAGTTCGATCTCTTTTGCAACCGTCACACCGTCCTTGGTGACGTTGGGCGCGCCCCAGGATTTCTCCAGAATCGCGTTACGGCCTCTGGGACCCAGAGTGGACTTCACGGCGTCGGCCATGATGTTGACCCCTTTCAGGATCTTGTCCCTGGCGGGTTGTTCGAACATGATAATTTTCGCGGCCATTTATTTGCTCCTCTTTGAAATGTGTCGTGTCTTGAATGTGAAACGTGATTAGGAATTCGCAAGTGCGGCTGTCATGATTCGACTAGGCCCAATACGTCATCCTCTTTCATGATCAGGTACTCGGTACCTTCAATTTTTATCTCCGAGCCCGAATATTTTCCAAAGAGAATGGTGTCGCCCGCCTTAAGTTCCAAGGGGATAATTTTGCCGTCTTCCGTGCGTTTGCCCGACCCGACCGCGATAATTTTGCCCTGCTGGGGCTTTTCTTTTGCGGTGTCGGGAAGGATTATGCCTCCCTTGGTGACTTCCTCCGATTCAACCCTCTCTACGAGGATTCGATCATACAGAGGACGAAATTTCATCGTTCTACCTCCTGGCGTAAGTTAAGGTTATAGTGCTCATGCTTGTTAGCACTCTATACTAGAGAGTGCCAATAACGACAACAATTGTCAACCCCCTTGAATCAAACAAAATCTGCCACTCACATCTTCTTCCCGGAATAACTGGTATAATTCTTTCTTACTCCGTATCCTCTTTCCATGACATTTTTCAGGAGTAGATTCATGAAGAAAGGCGTCCCTTGCCCCAAGTGTGGTCATCTTGTCTCTGTTTACAGAAATCCAATCCCCGCGGCCGATGTAATCATCCGCGTCGGTAAATCCATAGTCCTCATCAAGCGAAGAAATCCGCCTCACGGTTGGGCACTTCCCGGCGGTTTCATCGATTACGGCGAGGCCGCGGAGCATGCGGCTCTCCGGGAAGCAAAGGAGGAGACGGGATTGAATGTTGAGCGACTGGAGCTGTTTGGGGTTTATTCCGCGCCCGACCGGGACCCGCGTTTTCACACGCTCAGCATAGTTTTCACCGGCTGGGCAAAAGGGGTTCCAAAGGCAGCGGATGACGCGGCCGACATCGGTCTTTTTGTGCAGGACACCCTTCCCTTGCCTCTGGCTTTTGACCACGCGAAGATCCTCGAGGAATTTTTCGCCAGGGCGAAAAACCGTTAACCGACCTGAGACAACATGCGGACATCAAGTGGCGGGAAGGAACCGTATCTTGACCGCGTCATGTCCCAGTTACGCGTTGGAAATCAAGGGTGATCGTCCGGAAGGAATAGTAGGGCCAGCATCTTGCCGGTCCATGGCGGGCACCGACAAGATGCCGGCCCTACTGGTGCTCGGCGTGAATGAAACGTTTTTTGCAACCCCTATCTGAATTCTTACTGGGCCTCCCGGCCCTTGGTTGCAAGTCATGGTTGTACGGGTTATCCTTACTACTAAGAATTTGGCTTGAGGTTTCTTATGATTGGCATTTCAAAACTGTATTGCGGCGCGGTGGAGGCGTCTGATCCTTTGCGCTACGGCCGCCATTCCAAAGATCTCCCCTCACACCTGTTGCAGTTTTCTGCTGACAAGAAGCCCGTCGTAGTTTGGAACGTAACCCGCCGTTGCAACCTTCGATGTGTTCATTGCTACTCCCAGTCTGAAGACCGCGGCTACAGCGGAGAACTCTCTCTTGATGAGGGCAAAAGCCTGATTGACGACCTCGCGGGGTTTGGATCTCCTGTCATTCTGTTCTCGGGCGGGGAGCCCCTGATTCGTCCTGACATTCTTGACTTGATCAGATATGCGACACAGCAAGGGAGGCGAGCTGTTCTGTCTACAAACGGGACGCTCATCACCCCCGCCGTGGCTGAAAAACTCAAAGATATTGGTCTGTCTTACGTTGGAATCAGTCTGGACGGCCTTCAGGAAACCCACGACGCATTCAGGGGCTTTTCCGGCACATTTGCACGAGTTATGGCAGCAATCAAGAACTGCCAGGATGTCGGGTTGAAGGTGGGCTTGAGATTCACGATCAATAAACGGAATTTCAAAGATATCCCCGGAATATTTGATCTTGTGGAAGAAAAGAGAATCCCGAGGATCTGTTTTTACCATCTCGTATATGCGGGTCGCGGCACAGACCTCATCAACGAGGATTTGGATCACGACCGAACCAGAGAGGTGGTCGATCTCATTCTGGACCGCACCAGAATGCTTCACGATAAGGGACAGCCCGTGGAAGTCCTAACGGTGGACAACCATGCTGACGGCCCGTACACGTACATGCGGCTCATGGAGGAGGATCCGAAGCGGGCCGCTGAAGTCTTGCAGCTCCTTCAAATGAATGAGGGGAATAATTCTGGCAGAGGTATCGGCTGCGTTTCGTGGGATGGCTCTGTTCACGCGGACCAATTCTGGCGCCACCACAGTTTTGGAAATGTTCGGCAACGACCGTTCAGCGAGATTTGGACCGATCCTTCCGACGAACTCTTGATGAAGCTCAAGGAGAAGAAAAAACACGTGAAGGGACGTTGTGCCAAGTGTCGTTGGTTGGACATCTGCGGGGGGAACTTCAGGGTTCGGGCAGAAGCGATCTCCGGTGACGTGTGGGCACCGGACCCGGCCTGTTACCTCACTGATGACGAGATTGGCTTGGAATAAGATTCACCGCAGAGAGCGCAGAGAACGCAGAGCCTGTCTTTCCCTGAATTTCTCTGACGTATAGGACAGCGCATTCACGTCTTTGACAGTGAACCCTACAAGGCCTGACAGAGCACCTCAGGAGCCACACGCTGATTTGAAGGCATTTTTCCACTCCGCGCTCTCCGCGCACTCCGCGGTGAACGATCCCCTTCCACTGCCTCTGTCGGAATCCCAATTGCCCGAAAGGTATGGACTATGCTGTACGGCGGCCACGTCAAAGCCCTCGATGATATCGGTTACCTTCAAGATCTGAAATTTGACCTGGGCGAAGTTGTCCTTCGAAACGCCGAATCGCGCGCCTATTGGCTCGATTCAGGGATTACAAATGGTTTTGATTCGGGCTTTTTTCTCATTGCTCACGGCCCTCGCGAAGGTCCCCCAAATGACATCAGGCACTTATGGGAGAATTACTATCCAGCGCTCCAGGAAACCGTGGGTGTAGTGCACCGGCTGGGAATAGAATTCCTCACCATCCACATGTGGCTGGATCCTCGCTTCGTAGGCTCGGAGGCACGCGAGGAGAAGCAGAGTCTTTTGAGAGCCATCTGCGCCTATGGCCGTGAAAACGGTGTGCTCATAAGTCTTGAGAATCTTTCCGAAACCGCAACAGATCTGGGGCCGATCTTGGAGGCTGTCCCGGATCTCGGCCTCACGTTGGATGTCGGGCATGGACAACTCCTCACGGACACTAACACGTCGTTCGACATCATCGAAAACCTGTCCGCGTCCATAAAGCACATTCATCTCCATGACAATCGCGGTGGCCGGGGTGTGAAGGATGATCTGCATCTGCCCTTGGGAGACGGAATCATTGACTTCCAGGGCATATTTGAAAGGCTGGTGAAGAAAGGTTACGACGGCACCGTGACCCTCGAACTGGAGAAAGAAGTTCTGGAGTCTTCGAGGAAAAGAATTCGTCAGATTGTCTGCGATATTAATGGCCTAGGCAATTCCGCCGGTAAGTGAAGCGGTCGCCCGCCGCCCATGTCAATCGGTTGGCCATATGTTCATGGGAAGGGATTTCTAATTCCAATCGCGAACACTTTATTGGTTGAGCAGTCTCGCCAATGGGAGGAAAGATGGACAAAAGCAAGATTCTGAAAGCTCATGAAGAATTAAGAACGTTACGCAAGCCAATACGTAATGTTAATGTTAGACATAAGGAAAGTCTTAGTGCATTAGAAAGGATTGCTGTCAAAGTTACAGATCATGTCGGCTCAATGGGGTTTTTCTTAATAATTTTTGCGTGGACCCTATTGTGGCTGGGTTGGAATACTCTTGCGCCACAAGATTTGCGGTTCGATCCTTTTCCTGCCTTCGTACTATGGCTCTTTATCTCCAACATGATTCAGATATTTTTGATGCCTTTGATCATGATTGGTCAAAATCTTCAAGGCCGTCATGCCGAAAAAAGAGCAGAGTCTGATTTTGAGGTGAACATTAGAGCGGAAAAAGAGATTGAGGTCATACTCTTGCATCTGTCCCATCAAAATGAGCTTATTATGAAAATCCTTGAACATATTGAGAAAGGCAAAGATAGTTGAAAAGGCAGCAACACTGGTTATTCATAATGCCTAAGAGCGTGTTGCTAAACATGGCGGAATGTTTTCTCCTGCTTGACCGGGCAATGGGCTCCGTCTCCTAAGGGAGACGCTTGGCTCCACACACCGGTACCGCCCCGAAGACCGCACTCCAAAGTGCCTCGCAGATCTTTCGTGACCATCATCCCCTCCTTCCTGGAGGCCGGTCATGGCCATAGCCTCTTGATTAACCTCAATAATATCAGCATACTAAAATCTATCCGGCGAGCCGGCATTGGTTGTTCGCAAGTGTCGGCTGTGCTAGATTGCCGGCCATGCCTGTTGATGGACAACATGGAGAAACCGTTCAGGGCACGGTCGTTCGCGTTGCCTCCGAGCCGAAGACGGCCCTGCGCGGCGGGTACATCTTCCGAGGGCTGGAGATTTCACACGACGGTCACAGTGACCGCGTGTTTCTTATGTTTCCTGAATTTGCAGGCGAAGACCTTTATGGTTTTCCCCTCCTGTGTTGGTCGGGTGCGCGGATTGCTGCATTCAATCTTCAACTAAACAATCGGCTCGACGATGGAAGCGTCATTTACACTGTCACTCCGGAAAGTCATGTTGTACTGGAACCCTTTCGCCTGGTGAGTGTTACCGAAGCGGTGGAGGCCGCTGGGTGCATTCGATCGGCCGACATAAGATACCGTGTGGGCTCGGGTGAACCTTTCTGGATGGCCAAGGGGCGTCTCATCCATACTCTTCTGGATTGCTTGCTCTACAATCATGCGGAGTCGTGGGACCGCATTTTTCCGGAAGCCTACCAGGAAGCACTCCCCGCTTTAATGGCCGTGCTCCCAGGCTCCGGAATCTTTCCCGATCAGAAAGAGTTTGAAGAAGAAGCCAGGACCCACTTCAACAATCTGAAATCGTGGCTAAAAGAAGAGCGCTCAAGCTTTTCTCTCGTGGAGGTTGAAGAGGATCGCATGTCCACGAGATGGGGGTTGAAGGGGCGAGCCGACGCTCTTCTGCATAACGGAAACCGCATGGCAATTCTGGAACTCAAGTCCGGGAAATTTCCGGCGGAGGAACATCGCCTTCAGCTTCAGGCTTATTCTCTCCTTTTCACTCCGGACGGAGAAAACGGCGCGCCGGATGGTTACCTCCTCTATTCAGCTTCGGGCAGGGTCGAGGCGCTGGACGGCGCGGGAAACGGAATCGAACGAACAATCCTTGAAGGACGTAACCGAGTAGTTGCCCTGAAACACTCATACACGCTCGAAACCAACCCGTTTGGTGAACATGACTGCCCGCGCGAAGGTCGGTGTTTTTCCAGGGCAGCCTGTAGCCGTTTTTTCGGAAATCCTACCGGAGAAGGCGAGCCCCTTTTGAAGGGGGCTTACCGAGATTACTACGACCGATGGCTGAGGCTTCTATCCCACGACGCATGGGTTGAAGAGGGAGAATTCGCCCGGGTGTTGGATGCGCGCACCCTTGAAGAACGAATAGCAGAAGGCACCACCTTCCCGGTCTTGGATATCAGCCTTATGGTGAGGAGTGAAGCTCCCCAATCGGTGGCGACAAATGATCGCGAAGCAGTTTACAGACCCGGCCAGGTTGTCGCTAACGTAGCGCTCCAAGACACGGTTGCGGACGTGGGTCCTGGAGAAGAAGTTCTCCTTCATTGTGGGGACCCATGCAGCCCTGCCGCGATGCGTGGTCGTGTGATTGATTCCGAAGAGACGGGAACGCTCGTGAGGCTCAAAGTGCCGTTTGCTCCCTTTTCTTCCGGCCCCCCTACCCTAAACCAATTACCGGCATTCGACAGCGCTCAGGGCTGGTTCCTCGACAAGGTTCCGTTTTCAAGAGGCCGTGACGTGGCTCGGCACGCGCTCTTCCGGTTTTTGGAAAAGGCCGATCCCGCGGTGGTCGCTACTGTGGTGGGCACACCGCCACCGGCATTGACCGAACCGCGCGGGCCTTCCGGAGAAGAGCTTCCTCCACCGCTGAGCCTGGAGCAGGCCGGCGTTAGCCAAAAGGAATCAGAGGAACCGCAAACAGTGAACCATCCCTCTGAGGATCTTTGTTTCTCGGAGGGACTGCAAAGTGAATTGAACCAAGACCAGGAGTCGGCAGTCAGAGCGGCACTGGACTGCGAGACCTTCCACCTTGTTCATGGGCCGCCGGGCACGGGCAAGACGAGAGTGCTGGCGCGGCTCATCCGGATTTGCTTGGACCGCGGAGAACGCGTGCTCGTTGCCTGCCCCACCAATGTAGCTCTCGACCGAGTGCTTATCTCGCTAATGAATCTGGGGGTCCGGGATTTTCTCCGAATCGGGGGCAATAGGAATCTTTCGACTGAATTCCTCGATGCGGTGGAAAGATGTGGGAATCCCCCCATACTCCTTGAGGAGCTTGGAACCAGGGAGCGGAATTTCAAGCGTTTCCGGCAACGAGTAGATGAAATGAGACTGATAGGTGCCACCGCATATCAATGTGCCGCGCATCCCTTTTTCTTGCGCCAGCAATTTGACCGTGTAGTAATAGACGAAGCCGGTCAGCTCGATGAGCCATCAACCCTGGGACCGTTGACTTTCGCGCGAAAATTTATTCTTGGTGGCGATCATCTGCAGCTTCCCCCCGTCGTGAAGGCACGCGGCCAGGATTCGGATTCGAGCGTGGATGCAGGACTCGGCCAATCGCTTTTCGAGCGTCTTTTCTCCTCCGCGCCTTCGTCGCAGATTTCTCGTCTGCGCATGCAGTACCGGATGAATCTTGAGGTGCAGTCAATTTCGTCGCGGCTTTTTTACGGCGGTACTCTGTTCCCGTCTCCCGAGGCAGCCGGGAGGCGCCTGAAGATTGACCGGCAGGCATCCGGAGATGCACAGATTGAGCAGATAGTGTCTCCGGGAGTGCCGGTGGTATTTGTGGATGTGCATGGCGGACGATACGGGAAAGTCCAGTTCCGAAGAGGCGGCAGTAGTTTGCAGGATTGTTGAGAGGCTCCTGGCCTCAGGTGTGCCCTCACATGAGGTTGGAATTATTACCCCTTACAAAGCCCAGCAAGCTCTCATTCGTAAACGCCTCTTGAACAATAGACGCGGCAACTTACAGTCCCTGTCTGTCGATACGGTGGATCGTTTCCAGGGAGGGGAGCGCGAAGTCATAATATTGTCGCTGGCTCGCTCAGACGCTGTGACCTCGTTTCTGGCTGATCCGAAGCGCCTGAATGTTTCTTTGAGCAGAGCCCGCTCGAAGCTTATTCTCCTGGGGCGTGGCAGCGTGCTGGAAGAGCACCCGCTCTTTTCTTCCATTCTGGATTGTGTGGAGCGAATTACCGTGACGTGATGCCGATTCGTCATAAATCAAATGATGTTGCCGGGATGGGTTCGGCATCCTTCGGCGAAACG
Organism: uncultured delta proteobacterium; assembly: GCA_963809365.1. Lineage (GTDB taxonomy): Bacteria > Desulfobacterota > Desulfomonilia > Desulfomonilales > Desulfomonilaceae > CAWBBA01. The sequence goes on from CAWEJR010000002.1 coordinate 11,954, forward strand.
GTATCAGTCGGGATAAATGATCGTAACCGCGACCGACCCGCAACATGCTTTGTCAGCCCAAGCATTTCGACACGAGGCGAACATGGCGAAGAAACCGGATGAGATCTATTTAATCGACGGAAGCTCATACATCTACAGGGCTTATCATGCCATGGGTGGGCTTTCCAATTCGAAGGGCTTTCCAACGGGCGCAGTTCTCGGCTTCACAAACATGATCGTAAAGACCATGAAGGACAAGGCCCCTCAGCGGATCGCGGTGGTATTTGATGCAAAGGGCCCGACCTTCAGGCACGAGATGTACGCGGAGTACAAGGCAAACCGGCCGGCGATGCCGGAAGACTTGAGACTCCAAGTTCCTAAAATTCATGAAATAGTCGAGGCTTATCGATTGCCGTCCCTCTCTATCCAGGGCTTCGAAGCGGATGATATTATCGCCACTCTCACCCGCCGGGCCAAGGAGAAAGGATGGCAGGTAGTAGTAGTCTCCGCAGACAAAGACATGATGCAGCTCGTCCAAGAAGGGATCACAATGTGGGACCCCCAGAGGGACATGGTTTACGACTCTGAAGAAGTCAAAAAGAAGTTTGGCGTGAGCCCCAATCAGATTCTCGATTTTATGGCCCTCATGGGAGACAGCTCGGACAACGTTCCCGGTGTGCCCGGCATAGGACAAAAGACAGCGGCCTCGTTGATCCAGCAGCTCGATTCTCTGGAGGGAATCTATTCACACTTGGATGAAGTCTCCCAGAAAAAGGTCAGAGAGAATCTCGCTGAAAATAGAGACAAAGCATTCTTGAGCAGAGAATTGGTGGCCTTGAATGACGAGGTCCCCTTGGATTCAGGCCTGGAAGATCTGACGGTCGCAGAACCGGACGCGGACCAATTAAGGGAGATTTTCAAAGAACTGGAATTCAAACGCCTTCTCGGGGAGTTACCCGCGCAAAGAACTCTCGATTATTCAGGCTATTGTACCATCACGACACTAGAAGATCTTCACCAATGGGCAGATCGGATCAGGAAGATAGGCAGGTTCGCTGTGGATACTGAGACGACTTCCGAGCAGCCTGTCCGAGCCGAACTGGTCGGAATTTCGATGTGTGCCGAGGATGGAAAGGCCTGCTACATTCCCGTGGCTCACACACAAGGCGATCAATTAAACAAGGATGAGGTTTTGTCGGGTACTACGCCCCCTCTTGGAAGATCCGAAACTCCCGAAGCTGGGTCAGAATATCAAGTACGACATGATCGTGTTCAAGAAGGAGGGTGTGGAAATCCGTGGGATCGAGTGCGACACCATGCTCGCATCATACCTCCTTGATCCGTCTCGCCGCGGACATTCACTTGACGACCTGGCCGAGGTTTTCCTGGAACACCGAATGATTCCGATCAAGGAACTCATAGGGACAGGAAAGAGCCAAATTCTATTCTCTGATGTGGACATTCCCACGGCCTCCGAATATTCCTGTGAAGACGCGGAAGTAACGTTCAAGGTGGCTTCAATCCTGTGCCCGCGGTTGGACAAGGAGGGACTAGGTGACCTTTTCAGAGAGATTGAATTGCCGCTAATCCCGGTCCTGGCGGACATGGAGCTTGCGGGGGTCCGCATCGACACGGATTACTTGAACCAAATCTCAGAAGAGTTCGGCAAGATCCTTCAAAAGGCCGAAGCCCAGATCTATGAACTTGCCGGAGAGGATTTCAATATCAACTCGCCGAAACAGTTGGGCGAGATTCTCTTCAATAAGCTCGGCATGAAGTCGACCAAGAAGACCAAGAGTGGGCCTTCAACCTCATTGGATGTGCTTGAGGAACTTGCCCTTGAGCATGAATTGCCGAGAAAGATTCTGGACTATCGTTCGATTTACAAACTGAAGTCAACTTATGTGGATACCTTGCCAAATCTGGTCAATCCCAGAACCGGCCGTATCCACACTTCGTACAATCAGGCAGTGGCGGCGACCGGGCGGCTCTCATCCTCCGATCCCAATCTCCAGAACATACCTGTTCGGACTGAGGAGGGCCGCAAGATCCGCAAGGCGTTTGTGCCGGACGAAGGTTATGTCTTCGTGGCTGCCGACTATTCACAGATAGAGCTGCGAATAATGGCTCACGTGTCTGGAGATGAACGGCTGACGGCAGCTTTTTCCGCCGGAGAAGATATACACGCAATTACGGCCGCGAGTGTTTTTGAATGTTCGCCCGCGCACGTGACTCCGGAAATGAGGCGCAAGGCCAAGGCGATCAACTTCGGGATCATTTACGGTATGGGGGCTTTCAAGTTGGCGGGGCAGATCGGCGTAGGCATGAAGATGGCAAAGCAATACCTGGAGGATTACTACCAGACCTACTCGGGCGTGAGAAGATACATGGAAGAAGTACCGGAGAGAGCTACCAAAGATGGCTACGTGACCACCATTTTGGGGAGGAAACGTTTCCTACCGGACCTGAATAATCCAAACCGGATCGCCCAACAGGCAGCCCGCCGCGTTGCAATCAACACTCCCATGCAAGGGAGCGCGGCCGACTTGATGAAGTTAGCCATGATTAGGGTTCACAGGGCGCTCCAAGAAAGCCGTATGTCCGCAAGAATGATTCTCCAGGTGCATGACGAACTCATAGTCGAAGTGAAGAAAGACGCGGCAAGAGACGCGGCAGCCCTTTTGAAAAAGGAGATGGAAGGTGTTTATCCGCTGTCGGTACCACTCCTGGTGGAAGTAGCTACTGGAAATAATTGGGACGAGGCGCACTAATATGGACAACACTCCGGAGGCATGGATCTTAACCATAGGAAACGAGATCATCAACGGTGTAATTACCGACACCAATCGGGAGGCAATCTCCCGGGAGTTGCGGTCGGTCGGAATTTCAATAAAGGGGATGTCTTCGGTGGGTGATGATCCCCCTCTCATTGCCGATGCCCTGGCGCACACAATGGAAAGAGCGGGAATCACAGTGGTATCCGGCGGCCTTGGCCCCACGGAAGACGACAAGACAGCCGCGGCGGTTGCGGATTTTCTCGGTGTGCCTCTCAAATCCGATCCCGAGCAGTTGGCGCGTATCGAGGACCGTTTCCGCCAATGGGGCCGCCCCATGGCCGCGAGCAACGCGAAGCAAGCGTTGTTTCCCGCGGGGGCGATACCCATCCCCAATGATTACGGCACAGCGCCCGGGTTTATGATTGAACGGAGCGGCCGCATAGCTCTCTTCTTTCCCGGGATACCTCGCGAGCTGATCCCGATGCTCCGGCTGAAAGGGATTCCAGCTATACTGGAACGTTTCGGAACTTCCGGTCAGGTGTTCAGGACTCGCACCTTACACGTGTACGGAATTTCCGAGTCCAAACTGGGCGAGATTCTTGCTGACGTGGCTCGTGATGAAGATGATTATCACTTGGCCTTTTTGCCCAGGTTTCCCGTCATCAGGCTCAGAATGGATGCCAGTGCCCGAAACGTGCAGGAGGCTGACCAAAAGCTTGACGCCAAACAACGAGTCGTGAACGAGCGGCTTAATGAAAGCATAATCTCGGATGACGGCCGATTCATGGAAGAGGTCGTGCTTCATCTTCTGCAAAACAAAGGCCTGACCGTGGCTTTGGCTGAATCCATAACGGGCGGGATGATCGGGGAGATGCTGACCCGGGTGCCGGGGTCTTCGCAGACGTTCATGGGATCGATTGTCAGCTATTCCAATGACATGAAGGTAGGCGTCCTCGGAGTGTCGGATGAAACTATCCGAGATCATGGGGCCGTCTCACATCGTTGCGCCCAGGAAATGGCAATCGGAGCGCGTAGAGCAGGCAAGTCCGACATAGGTCTTTCTGCAACCGGTATAGCGGGGCCGGACGGCGGTACCCCGGATAAGCCTGTCGGAACGTTCTTCCTCGGTCTGTCCACAGAGGACGCTACGATAAGCCGTGGCTTTCTCCTACCGGGCAGTCGCGAATGGGTGAAGACTTTAGCCGCTATGCAGGCGCTGGACCTGCTGCGCAGATACCTTCTCGGCTATAGGATCTACGGGAACGAAGAAGGGAAGGATAGCAGAGAGCGGGGACCTAGAAGAATACCCCCACCTGAAGAAACGCGCCCTGCCAGCGAGCCTTCAAGTTCAAGTCAGAGGGTGGAGTCAAAACTGCACCGGTGACGTGGATCAGTTACAGGCACATTTACGTTTGTCTGCGGATTCGCGTCAAGACTCACAGAGCGAAATCCGGCCTCGATGTCGAAGGAGAATGTGGCATGCCCATAAAGGCTCGTATCCCAGACCGCGGGGCGCAAGCCTCCTGATATTTCCCAGTCTGTAATTTTGCTTTCTGCTTGTCGATTCACCAGCGGCATGGGAAAGCGGAAACGCGCCTGAATTGTGAAAGGGATTTCACGGATGTGAACGGGAATCGCCCTGGCGTGAAATCCTAACGTCATGGGAGGGACCCCTGTGTACCGAGCCCCATTACGTCGTCCAGGAATTTCACGTGGTTGAGGTAGTAATCATAATCGATCCCGAACCTGAAAAAGGGATAGCGTATGACATCGAGGTCCAATCCGAGGCGGGAAGAGCTGAATTCCAGCTCAGCGCCACGGTGGGTTTGCCTGATGTAACGCTTGGGGGTCTGGCCCCGGTATGTGTTTTCTTCGGCACTGAAGCGCAATCCCAACCGATCAATGTAAAGGATCCCCCAGGCTTCACCGAATGGTTCGGGCTCGTCTGTGAAGCCGGTACTGAGCGCCTTTCAAGTCGAAATCTACACCCCCCTTGGTCACGGTAGCCGAGGCCAACCTCGCGAGAAAGACACGGGCCCCTATCGCACCTCTGAAATCGGACCAATCCCACCATGCGGACGATCCCCACCACGAAGCGTTCCCGGCAGGCGAAGCACTTGGACACAGTAGAACCACCATAAGCCCGAAGAGAACAGAGGCGAGAACAGTCCAGGGAAGTTGGGTTTTCGACTTCAATCCATACCTCTTTCTCGGAGGCAATAAAACAAACACGCATAACGCTATATGATTACAAGTGAATATATATCATATGAAATCGTTGTGTCAAGCAATTCCTCTCTGACCGGAAAGCGACTCGGTCACGCCTGATATTTCATGTGTATCATAAAATCAGCGGCAGCAATAATATTGAATCCACTCTTGGGATATATTATGCTGTAGCCGGTATTCAGACTCCTGACAATCCCTGTGGACATATTACGGAGGAGCAAGTGGCTCTAAGCAGCGCGCCTCGCATCCTTCTCGCCAAACCCGGCCTTGACGGACACGACCGTGGAGCCAAAGTGGTGGCCCATGCCTTGAGGGATGCCGGATTCGAGATCATCTATACGGGCCTTCATCAGACGGTGGAAATGATTGTGCAGGCGGCTATTCAGGAGGGTGTCGATGTAATCGGACTGTCCATAATGTCAGGGGCACACATTCCCATTTGTCGAAAACTTTTGAATTTGTTGAAAGATAAAGGCGCTGAGGACATCATGGTGCTGGTAGGCGGTGTGATACCTAGCCGGGACGTTCCCGTGTTGAAAGACATGGGCGTCGCCGGCGTTTTTCCAGGGGGCTCTGACATAGACGCGCCTGCCGCCTTTATCCGGGAGCAACTGAAAAAGAGCGTAGACTGATTTCTCAGGGGGCGATTATGGTTCTATCTCCGTCACCTTATCGACCGGCAAATCACATTCGGGTCATCACCGCTACCTCTCTCTTCGACGGACATGATGCAGCCATCAACATCATGCGAAGGATCTTACAGGCGTCCGGAGCAGAGGTGATTCATCTGGGGCACAACCGAGCAGTCGCGGAGATCGTGACCGCGGCCATCCAGGAGGATGCCCAAGCTATTGGTGTGAGCTGCTACCAGGGCGGCCACATGGACTACTTCAAGTATCTCATCGACCTGCTTCGAGAATACGATGCCACCCATATCAAGGTTTTCGGCGGAGGGGGCGGCGTAATTGTGCCCGAGGAAATCAGGGAGCTGGAAGCTTACGGAGTGACCAAGATCTTCAGCCCTGAGGACGGCCGTAAAATGGGTCTCCAGGGGTTAATTGACTACTTCCTCGAACAATCCGACTTTACCACTACCGACGGCACCCTGGACGGAGATCTCGCCACTCTTGAGACGGGTAATTGGAAACTCATCGCCAATGCGATCACAGCCGTCGAAATAGCCAAAGAATCTGAGAACGGCAACCTTACTGGAATTCGTACGATATTGCGGCAAAAGATAAACGGGAGGGGCGCTCCGGTACTCGGGATAACGGGCACAGGCGGTGCTGGAAAATCTTCTCTGACCGACGAGATCGTCCTCAGATTCCTCAATGATCAGCCCGATAAGACCGTTGGGATAATCTCCGTTGATCCTACCCGCCGCAAGACAGGAGGGGCGCTTCTGGGTGACCGAATCAGAATGAACTCCATAAACAATGACAGGGTATACTATCGGTCACTGGCTACGAGGAACCGAGGCTCGGAAGTCCCCGAGTACATGGAGGAGGCGATTGAGGTACTCAAGGCAGCGGGATTTGACCTGATAATAGTAGAGACAGCCGGTATCGGCCAGGGAGACGCTGCGGTAGTGCCCCTCGTGGATGTTTCTCTGTACGTAATGACCTCGGAATTCGGCGCTCAAAGCCAGCTCGAAAAAATCGACATGCTCGATTTTGCGGATCTTGTGGCAGTGAACAAATACGATCGCAAAGGGTCTGAAGATGCGATTCACGATGTACGAAAGCAAATTCAGCGCAATCGAACAGACTTCGGCAAGAGCCTCGACGATTTTCCCGTCTACGGCACCATTGCCTCGCGCTTCAATGATGACGGCGTCACCAGCTTGTACGTCGGCATTATGGAGGCCATCAACGAGAAGACGGGGGGAAGTTGGACAACGCGCATGAAAGCCAGGCCGGACAAGAAACCTTCGTCACGAACCATAATTATACCCCCCGAGCGGTCCCGCTATCTTTCCGAAATCGCCGCCACTGTGCGGAAATATCATGCATGGGGCGAAGAACAGGAGCATCTTGTCCGCAGCATCTGGCAATTGGATGCGGCCGCCAAAGCCCTCCGAGAGCAAGGTCTGGATGAGAGTCCCGAAGCGCTTCAGGCCATCAGGCATGCCCAGGAAAACATTGAGGCCAAGCTGGACCCCCGGGCCCTGCGGTTGATTGGAGAATGGGAAGATATCAAGCAGGCTTACTCGGGGGACGAGTTCGTATTCGTCGTGCGCGACAAGGAAATCAAGACGCAGCTGACGAACCGAACCTTGAGCGGCCTTACGCTTCCGCGGATTGTTTTACCGAAGTTCGAAGATCGTGGAGAACTACTCAGATGGCGTCTGAAGGAGAACTTGCCCGGGATGTTCCCCTTCACCGCGGGGGTCTTTCCATTCAGGAGGCAGGACGAGGACCCGACCAGGATGTTCGCGGGCGAAGGAGATCCGTTCCGCACCAACCGGCGTTTCAAGTATCTGTCAGCCAACAGCGAGGCCAAACGACTTTCAACGGCCTTTGACTCAGTGACTCTCTACGGCAAGGACCCCGAGGAACGCCCCGACATTTACGGCAAGGTCGGAACTTCCGGGGTGTCCGTGTGCACGCTGGATGATGTTAAAGAGCTGTATTCAGGATTCGACCTCTGTTCTTCCAACACGTCTGTCTCCATGACCATCAACGGACCCGCGCCCATGATGTTGGCCATGTTCTTCAATGCCGCGATAGACCAACAATTGGCCAAATTTCGGAAGGAGAAGGAATCTGAGCCCACACCGGAAGAGATGGCCAGAATAAAGGCGGACGTGCTTCGCAACATCAGGGGGACTGTGCAGGCTGACATTTTGAAAGAGGACCAGGGACAGAATACCTGCATATTCTCAACCGACTTCTCCCTAAAGATCATGGGTGACATACAAGAGTATTTTATTCGCAACAACGTAAGGAACTTCTACTCGGTATCGATTTCCGGCTACCATATTGCTGAAGCCGGGGCCAACCCGATAACGCAACTGGCTTTCACTCTGGCCAACGGCTTCACTTATGTTGAGTATTATCTCTCGAGGGGCATGCACATCGATGATTTTGCTCCTAACCTTTCCTTCTTCTTCTCCAATGGTTTGGAGCCGGAGTATAGCGTAATCGGCCGGGTGGCGCGACGAATATGGGCAATTGCCATCAGGGACAAGTACAGCGGAAATGAAAGGTCCCAAAAGCTGAAATATCACATCCAGACCAGCGGCCGGTCTCTGCACGCCCAGGATATCCAGTTCAACGACATAAGGACGACACTGCAGGCCCTGATCGCCATTTACGACAACTGCAATTCCTTGCATACCAATTCGTACGATGAGGCCATCACCACGCCAAGCGAAGAATCGGTCCGCCGGGCTCTTGCCATTCAATTGATCATCAACAAAGAATGGGGCTTAAGCAAGATAGACAACATCAATCAGGGGAGCTTCCTAATAGAGGAACTTACCGACCTGGTGGAAGAAGCCGTACTACAGGAATTCGACAAATTGTCCCAGCGAGGCGGGGTCTTGGGGGCGATGGAAACAGGATACCAGCGCACCAAGATTCAAGATGAGTCGCTTTTTTACGAGACCCTTAAAGGCTCTGGAGAATACCCGATCATCGGCGTAAACACGTTCTTGAATCCTCACGGGGATTACAGCGGACAGTTGTCGATCGAGCTTGCTCGAGCCACTGAGGAAGAAAAAGCGTCCCAACTTCGAAGATTGCGGGAGTTCCAAGAGCGGAACGAGGGAAAGTGCGATATGGCTCTCGAACGACTCTACCGCGTTGCTCTGACCGGCGGAAACATCTTCGAGGAGCTTATGGAGACTGTAAGGTGTTGCTCCCTTGGCCAAGTTTCAGACACTCTTTTCAAGGCCGGAGGACAATACAGGCGCAACATGTGAGATCTTTTTGCCACTAAGTGAGAGAGGCTCTTCCGCTATCCAAGCCGTGGAGCCTCCTCTTCTTTGACCGCACACTCGTTTCAGCGCATCTTGGAGTATGCTTTTCCCTCACCTTGTGGGCCAATCTCAACAGTCTTTACACTGGAAACTCTGCCGGTAGGCTTATGGATAAGTCTTATCCCGTAGGAGCCGGGAGGTAACGTGAGCTTTCCTGAATAGCGTCCGGTGGAATCGGTAACCACCTCCATATGGTCTTGCCACGGGCTCTGGGAAGTCTGCAACGTGACCCGAGCATTGGGGAGATCAGGAAAACCGCCACTAAATACCAAGTCATCGTTTGTGACATTGGCAACCAGCGTTATGCGGCTTTCGGTTCTGTCGGCGGGGAGATCGTGCTTTCTCTTGACTCGATCGTAAAGGCCGTCTCGCATCTTTCGACTGAAACGTGTACTCGGTGTCTTATATGGAGCTGCGAACGGATTGTTCCCTTTGAGCAACTCGGCCCAATCAAATGCCAGGTTGATGCTCCCCTCCACCTTGTAGTTGTCTCCACGCCCCGCATCCGCTCCCTTCTCAAAGCCCGCGGTCCACATGCCGTCTCTTGTCTTGAACGAAAGGCCGGCCTTGTATCCTCTCAGATCTGTCTGATCACCGCGATAGGAATGGACCTGACCGTCCATGCGGATGTCCAAGGAGTCCACTATCGCGGGGAGCAAGAATGCCACGCGCGCGTCAACACCGGTGGGAAACATCTCACGTACAAGCGAATTTCCGTCCTTGGTCACGGTGCGCCGCTCATTTACAGGAAAGTAAGTGTTAACAGCCAGGCTCAGGTCCGAGTAACGGCCAGGCAAAGCGGCCAACTCGATCCCGACCCCTGCTTCCTTCAGATACTCTCCCTTGAGACGTCGCGGCCTTATCCAATCGTGGAACGCATGGAACCCCACGAGGGTTTCAGAGGTGATCAGATGGCGAAATCCGCCGCCGATCGAGAAACTTTCTTTGGCTCCGGTCAATGAAATGCGAGGCGAAAAAAAGACGCTCTTGTCCTTCCATCCTTTGATGGGAAGGAAATAATCCGCCTGCATGGTCGGCAGTCCCTCCCAGCGGTCGTAACCCGCATCGAAATTAAGCCCGCGCCGAATCGTTTGAGGCAAGACGAGATTCAAGCCGTGTTTGAGCGTCGGGTCAATATAGCTTTCGGGGCGTCGGGAGTCCTGGCGTGGCCTTGTGTTGGCCGAGGCCGCTACGAGATCCTGTAAAAGCCTCTGGTCTTGTGTGCCGGCAGCGGTGGAATGATATTTTAACGCTGCTGCGGGGGGAGCGGACAAGGCGGACAGACAAAGTAGCACAACGCTTAAAGCCGAGAGTCTAATTATTAATGTAAAACATTCACTTTTCAATGTAACATCTCGAATAGCCAGGCTGTTTCAAACGTTATATCATTCACTTTCTGCTTGTCAAGCAAATTGGAGGACCGTATGAGAAGCCTAATCGGCGCTAACTGAAGGGGATATCTTGGCCCCGCCAGGCCCCACTCACCCTGCCCGCCTTTCGGCCGCAAGATGGATGTCCTCCTATTAATGCTTCTCAATGATCGTGCTCGATTCACCACTCCTAAGCAAAGCGTCACCGCGACACAACGGCCGCCATTGACGCAAGCCTTCGCCACAAGGTATAAAAGTGTAGCTGGGCGTTCGGCTCGGTTGCTTGGGCAGCTTGTATATTTACTACTCCATGCGATCTCTCAGTGCTGGTCCTTGGGAATGGGAGTCCGAGTTTTCATCGGTCGAAAAGTTATGAGTGGGAGGCTCCTCTTCCGATCACGTACTCAGGAAAGAAACTCATGGCATCGAAAAGACCCTCCTGGACAGAACAGCGAATTTCTCCTCACATCCTGTCGATTCCGCCGTATGTTCCCGGCAAACCAGTTGCCGAAGTCGCAAGAGAGCTGGGAATCCCCGACGCCATTAAGATGGCTTCCAACGAGAATCCACTCGGCCCTTCTCCTTTCGCGGTAAAGGCAGTGGAGAATCATTTGTTGCAGTCCCATGTGTATCCAGAGTCGTCTGCTCCGGAACTTCGTGCTGCCCTTGCCTCCCGGTTCGGGCTGTCTCCGGATTCGATCATCCTTGGAAACGGTTCCGATGAAATAATGGAGATGGTCGCGCACGTATTCCTACAACTGGGGGACGAGGCCGTGATGGCAACAAACGCCTTCTCCATGTATCGTATCTGCGTGGAGGCATTTGGGGGCAAAGCTGTGCGGGTTCCACTGCGAGACTACAGGTCTGATCTCAGCGCGATGGCAAGGGGAGTCACAGAACGGACCAGGCTTGTTTTCTTGGCGGTCCCCAATAGCCCCACGGGCACCATCGTGTCATGTGATGAGTTTGAATCGTTCGTGAAGGATCTTCCCAAAGGCCAACTCGTGCTGGTGCTTGATGAAGCGTACGCAGAATACGTTCAGGAGCCCGATTGTCCTGATGGCGTGAAGTACATAGGCAGCGACTTGCCGATCCTCGTTTTGCGGACATTCTCAAAGATTTATGGGCTAGCTGGGCTGAGGGTCGGGTACGGGCTCGGCGACCCGTGGCTCATCGAGTTGCTGAACCGTGTCAGGCCTCCCTTTAATGTAAATGCTCTCGCTCAAGCTGCTGCTGCCGCTGCCCTGGATGATGTCGAGCATTTGAAACGATCGCGTACCATGACACACTCCGGCATGGCATACATAGTACGGGAATTGAGCGAAATCGGTCTGGAGACTATCCCTTCTCAGGCGAACTTCGTCAGCTTCTGCTGGGATAGGAATGCCAAACCCCTTTACGAGGCATTACTAAGAGAAGGGGTTATAGTAAGGCACTTGAGCTCGTTCGGGATGGAGAACTGCATCAGAGTCACTGTGGGCAGAGAGGATGAAAACAAGCGATTTATCGCTGCCTTGAAAAAGACACTCCCGAAAATAAGATAGGACACTGCCGCGTATCGCAATGATTTCCCGAATTCGCGGCACGCTGGTGCCTATTGTGGCAGGGTATCCAAGGTGCCGGCACGAAAAAAGCCTAGTATGTCAGACTCCTAGGAGCGCAGGTGACGTAACGAAGCAGTGGGCGGATCTTCCGCGTAGGACGGCGCCAATGAGTGAAGTTACGCAGACAGGCTCTTAGGTTCTCGCATCGTGTCCGGTGCGGAACGAGAGGATCTCATGGAACTCCCCAAGCGGGGTTTCGAGTGCTCAGAGCAACAACAGCACGGCCTGGTAATAGCCATCGATGGCCCCGCAGGCGCGGGAAAGTCAACTGTGGCTCGCTTTTTGGCCCGGCGTCTCGGATTCCAGCTCCTGGACACGGGTGCTCTTTACCGCGTCATGGCTTTGCATTTATTGCGCCATGGGGTTGCCCTGGAAGCAGAACTTGTCCCTCCGAGTGCGGTCAACTCATTGGACCTCAGAATGGAAGCGGATGCCGGATCGATGAGTCTTTTTTTGGGCGCAGAAGAAGTGACCCACTTGATAAGGGATGAGCGCACGGGGGCTGCGGCTTCGGTATTTTCAACAAAACCCGTTGTGCGGCAAGCTTTGCTGGGTTTGCAGCGATCAGCCAGAGACAGATGGAACCTCGTGGCCGAGGGGAGAGACATGGGAACAGTCGTGTTCCCTGATGCCGCTGTAAAGTTCTTTGTGACCGCCGATCTGGCGGTCCGTTCCAGGAGGCGGTACCTCGAGTTGCTGGCAAGAGGCGAAGACGTTGAATCCCGTGAGGTCTTGGCTGAAATGCGCGCTCGAGATCATAGAGACGAGTCTCGTGCCGTCTCTCCTCTGGTGCCGGCCCCGGATGCCATTTGTATTGACACGACGAATCTGGAGCAAGGAGAGGTCGTGGACGAGATGATGTCCCACATTCGACAAAGGGGGATTGGAGAAGGCGAATGTGAATAGGTAGTCGGAAGAACGTTGCCACGAGGCCGCAAGGCGCAAATCGCGTCACTGGGTCAGGCTCCGGGTAGAACACAGTCAGCATAGCGAAAAATGTCGATATGAACCAAAGTTTCTCTTGTAACAGATCTCTAAAATGGATATATTTAGTTGATTGTCCTAGGCTGGTCGAGAACTACAAATGGGACAAAAGAGTCTGGGGGTAGCAACTGGATGGAAAACTTGGAAACCCAAACCAATGACAACCTTCCTGTCGAAGAAAACGAACAGGAAATGACGAAGGAAGAGGATTTTGCTGAGCTAGTCGAAAGCAGCTTCCACAAGGTTCAAGAGGGCGAAGTCGTCACCGGCATGGTCGTCCAGGTGACTGCCGAACACGTCATGATTGACGTGGGATCCAAATCTGAGGGACAAATCCCTATAGAACAGTTTTTGGACGAAAAGGGCAGTCTTACAGTTAGTGTCGGAGATGAAGTTCAGGTCTTTCTTGAAGATACGGAAGAGTCTTCCGGCCAGGTAAGAATATCAAAGAGCAAAGCCGACAAGATTCGCATCTGGGATGAGATTGCCGAAGTATGCGAAACAGAAAAGACAATCAGCGGCAAGGTGATCTCGCGCGTGAAGGGGGGACTGCAGGTCGACATAGGCGTGGCCGCTTTTCTTCCCGGTTCTCAGGTCGACCTGAGACCTGTCCGAAACTTTGAAAAATATATCGGCGAAACCTTCGAGTTCAACGTCCTTAAATATAACCGCAAACGTGGCAATATTGTTCTCTCGCGTAGACCTCTCCTCGAGAAATCCAAGCAGCAAAAAAAGGACCTCATACTCAACGCGTTGGAAGGGTCAGGAGTATTTACCGGCACGGTGAAAAACATCACCGACTACGGCGCGTTCGTAGATCTTGGAGGAATCGACGGTCTTCTGCACATCACCGACATGTCGTGGGGTCGCATAAATCATCCCGCTGACATCCTCAAAGTGGGCGATCAGATTCAGGTCAAGGTCCTGAAGTTTGACCAGGATAAAGAGCGAGTCTCCCTCGGCTTGAAGCAGACTCAATCGGATCCATGGGAGAATGTCGATGAGCATTACCCGGTCGGAGCGAAGTTGACCGGCAAGGTCGTCAGCATCACCGATTACGGGGTCTTTGTCGAGCTTGATAAAGGGGTCGAAGGGCTGGTCCACATTTCGGAGATGGCCTGGACCAAGAAGCCCCGCCATCCTTCCAAAATGGTTCAGGTGAGTGAAGAAGTAGAAGTGATGGTGCTCAATGTGGACAAGGAGCAGAAGAGAATATCCCTGGGCATCAAGCAGCTCAAGCCGAATCCCTGGGACGTGATCGCTGAGCGTTACCCGGAAGGAACAAAAATCGAGGGCAAGATAAGGAACGTAACCGACTTCGGCATCTTCGTAGGCATAGACGAAGGTATCGACGGATTGGTGCATATTTCCGACATTTCCTGGACCCAGAGAATCAAGCATCCGGGCGAGCTGTACAAGAAGGGTCAGACCGTCCAGGCGGTGGTGCTTAACATAGACAAGGAAAACGAGCGGTTCTCGCTTGGGATCAAGCAGATTCATGAAGACCCGTGGGAGACTATTCCGGATCGCTATCCTCCTGGCGCCAAAGTCCAAGGTAAGGTCACGTCGGTCACCGATTTCGGCGTCTTCCTCGAGATAGAAGAAGGAATAGAGGGGATGATCCATGTCTCCGAACTCTCGAAAGATAGGGTCAATTCTCCTGCGGACTTCACCAAGGAAGGTGAAGAACTTACAGCCATGGTCCTGAAGGTAAACAAGAAGGACAAGAAAATAGCTCTTTCGATCAAGAGCCTCGAAAGAACCGGCGACTATGATCAGGTGAGGGGCTATATGCACAGCCAGGAAGTAGTGGCATCCAATCTTGGAGACCTTCTCAAGGAGAACCTCGGTACCAACTTCGGAAAAGAATAGACCCGAAAAATCCTTCTAGCGGCCGGGTTTGCGGATATCTAAGCTCGGCTGCTTCCTCGTTCCCATACCGTAAGTGGCGTCAAAGGAGTCGAGGCAGTTCAAGAGTTCCGGTTTCCGCCCACATCATTATCTATTAAGCCGGTGTGCGATCGGCTGAATCCCCTCCGAAAATCCTTCTTGCTGCTTCAACAGCCTCATCCCTCGTTGTGATTTCTCCCGCGGCCTGGAGTTCCATCAATTTTCTCAGTAGGTTGCCCAGATGCGGGCCGGGACTGATTCGCAATTGGCTCATGAGGTCCCGACCGTTCAGCAGCGGCTTCAGCGGCGCCGCTTCTGCTTCGAGGCACATAGCCAGCGCCCTCAGCACTTGATTCCACGCCTGCCCGTACGCCTCGGGCCTTCTTGCGGGTCCTCGTGAGGCTCCAAGATCCGCGAGGAACAGCAAAAGCAACCCGATGACGTTACTCTTGAATCTTGCGTGCATCCGATGTATGGCACGCCGCGAAACCCCTTTTCCGGTGAAAATGGTCGGCCTCATGTGTCCCGCGATTATTTCGCCGATGATCCCAATCTCCCTGGTAGCGAATTTCAGGCGCCTCCCAACTTCATCGAAGATTTGTTGCGAAATTCTTTCATGGCCGAAAAAGCGGATCCGGCCTTTGGAATCTACAAATCTTGATTCCGGCTTTCCTGCATCGTGAAAGATCGCTGCCAGTTTGAGCAGCGCTACTCGTGGCCTATCCTTGACCAACTCTTGCCGGGCATAAGCGTCAATCTGATCGCTCAGGGGACCGAACTGTAGCGCCTTGTTCGCCAGAAGAGCTTCCATTCGGAATACCGTTTCCAGGGAATGGTTCCAGACATCAAGATGGTGATAGTCATTCTGGTCGCATCCTTTCGTGGGCAGCAACTCGGGAAAGAGAGCATCAAGAACTCCGCAAGCATCCATCTGCTTTAGAGCTGGAAAAGACGATTCCGTCGCCAGAGTCGCGATCAATTCATCTCTGATCCTTTCCTGAGCCGTCGAGGCAAGCATCCCCAGAGCGGAAGCCAGCATTTCGAGCGTGTCTTCGCTTATCTCGAACTCCAGGCGTGCCATGAACCGGAATGCCCTCAAGATGCGAACAGGATCGTCCTGAAAGCAATGCTTCGAGCATGCTCTTATAGTCTTTGTCCGCAGGTCTGCCCTGCCTCCCGTCGGGTCGTGCACGCGATCCTGACAGCCAAAGAGAAAGTCTTGGATTCCCACGGCCATGGCATTGATCGTAAAATCTCTTCTCCGGAGGTCTTCAGCGAGAGTAGAAGCTCGGAACGAGGTTACATCAAGAGTCAGCGAGGGTTCTCCGCGAAGAACAATCCTGCCGGTTCCATGTTTTGAATCCAAGGGGACAAAGGTCGTAAGACTGCCGGAACGAGTAGCCACCTGGCGCGCGATCTCGAAACCGTCACCATCTACGGCAACATCCAAGTCCTTTCGCTTGATCCGTCCAAGAAAAAGGTCGCGGACTGCTCCCCCCACCACGTACGATTCCGGAGCCAGGTCGACAATTGAAGTGAGAATTGACCTCACGCGAGGATCATGGCTTGTTGCTTCCATGTTGATCGCCCGGAAAGGCTTGAAGCAGATAATGCAGAAGGAAATGATTCAGAGAGGCGTTCAAGACAAGGTTACCTCAACCCGAACCAGCCTGTTGAGACCCGGCTCTCAGAGCTGAGCCTGAATCAGCTCGAACCGAATGGTCCCTAAGATCGGAGATGAGGTCAACAGAAGAGGGATGCGATGTTGGTCGTTGGATATCCACAGCTTTCCCGTCCCGACTTCCTTTTTATCACCACCCAATTTCACCAGCCTGAGATCCAGGCAATAAGCAGCATGAGAGCCGGTTTTCACAGTCACCTGCCCCAGGCCCGCTGGGTTGACGAAAAGGCGAGACCTGTCCTTACCGTCATAGATGTCCACAAACATCGGTTTGCTCAAATCCTTCTGATGTCTGAGCATGAAGGCGGCAGTGATCGGATCGCAGTGGCCGGCAAACTTTTCAGAATGGCTTTCTTTCTCGCTCCCCTTCTGTTTCTTAACCTGCACCAGGTTTGTCTTGTGGTCAAAGGACAGATCGACCAATTCCGGTCCACCCAAATTGGATTTTAGTTGAAAGCTGTAGGATTGAGGTTTGAAGGTATTGGCCGAGAACGTAGCCTGGACACGACTCCAAAGTTCCAACAGCGTCTTCAGAACACCGTCGCTCACGGCCTGGGCTGTGACGCTTATCTGCTTGGAATCCCTTTTAGTCGCGATGTCGCCGTGGCCGGCCTTGTTGCCATTCCACGTGACCTCATACCGGAGCACTTCCGAACGCTCCAAACTAAGGCAATCCGACACCCCTACGACCAAGAACCAACAAATGGTCACCGCGGCCGCGACAACCACCTTCTTTTCAATGCGCAAACATTCAGCCAGCATATCGTTCCACCACACTTCGAGAGACGGCGAGCAAATTTCAGGATATTATTAGATAACAGTATACACTATCGAAAGCGCCGCCAGTAGTACTTGTTGTTCTTATTCTCCGGCATAGTTATTATAAGAGTGTCTGCTGTCACCTGGTACGGCCATTTCACAGTATTTCCGGCGTCATCTGTTATGGTGATCCCACTAGTATCTAGAGCGTATTTCCCAGTCCGGCTCTTCATTTTGCCGGAATTATCCTTGTCCATTCTGTTAAAAATCACCTGGCCTTTGTCGGTAAACTCTATGAGAGTGCGAGTGCCTTCTTGCGGGGGTTTTTGGTCGCCCTTTTCATTGACTTCGTAGAGGAGTTCCCAGGTGTCCAGGAGATTCTTGTCCGAGGATGCCTGGGACGGTTCCCCGGAAGGTGGGCTAGGTTCCACGCGAGCGCTCTTAGGTAGCGTCGTGGAAATGCACGAAGCACACAGGAGCGCGACGAGGCAAATCGCTGCCCCGATCGTGCGTTTGGAAAGCAAGGACATGGACCCTAACCTCGAAGGTGATGCGGCCTTTTATGACAAATTGACGCCTTAGTTGTCGCGGCCTGCAAGAGCTACCAAAGGTTCTGGAGCACTTTTTCGCCGGCCGCAGGCTCTGAGACTCTTTTAGGACCGCCTCGATCGGAATCTGCCCTAGCGGTGATAGTTGTTGTAGCGGCTTCATCCGGTTTGCTGGGTTTGGCGGTGGGCTTCTGAAGTGGAAACTCGCCTCTGGCAAGTCTGGTGAGAAAAGCCTGGTCGGCAACGACACAATACGAGCCGACTTGCAGCGTATGAAAAACGGCCTCCGCGTCCTGCCAGTCAAGGCCCAGGCAGCCGTGGGTCAGTCTCCCGCCGGTGGCTTCAGCATAGTGTATGTACCTGGCCCCATCGAACACCAATTTGTACCGGAAAAACCCAGGAACCCGGCGATCTTCCTCCCTCTTGGGTATAGGCTCACCCTCTTCGAGGAAATACCAGTTAGGTCTGATCCAATCGTCTACGGGCACTTTGCGGCTGATGGGAAATACCCCCACTGGTGTCTCAAATGCCCCATGATTCGTTCGCCCCTTGCCGATGGCCACAGGTCCTATTCTGAGCAATCTGCCTGTGTGGCTGTAGAGGTAAAATTGAAAGCTCCGTTTGTCCACAACGATAAAGGGTTTTCCGTTCTTGTTTCGCATCATGGTGCCAATATTGTTAGCCTCCGCCACGACCCCATTGATCTGTCCTTCGTCGTGCATTCGGTGGCCATAAGGATTATCATAGATCTGCTGCTGGGTTCCGGGATCGACCTGCGCGGCGGGTCGTCCCGCTCGATTCATCTGGTCCCTCAGGATCATCTCAGCATCTCGTTGATCATATTGGAGATTATTCATGGGCTCTCGGTAATATTGCTGCCCTGATCTGCCCGGATCTTCTTGCTCCGGCCCATAGGAATACGGGTAGCCACCCGGGTAATACATCTGGGCAGAGACGCTCGAACCAACAAGTGAGAGGGAGAGGAGCAATCCTAGACATGTCGTTATATTACGCGCCATTAAAGCTCTCTTCGTGCCCATCACTGCGAAAACTCCTTCATTACGCTGAAATCGCTTCCATCTATAATGTAAATCCGCACCCCTGTCAACCTGTCAGTCTCACGGGGGTTTTCCCTTCTAATTATAATACCGTATCTGTTCCGAGAAGAAAGCCAAATCCGAACAAGAACTCATTCAAATAGCCCGTACTTTTTCATTTTGTACTGCAGGTTGCTGCGCGAGATCCCAAGAGCCTTGGCCGCTTGAGCTTGAACATTGGCTGCCTTTTTCAGCGCTTGGCGAATCATTCTCTCTTCGAGGGCATCCAGAGTGCCGGCCAAATTCTTCTCGCCGGAAAGCAACGCATCGAGATCCTCATCGATCGGGGGTGATTTCCGAACCTCGGGTGGAAGATCCTCCGGCATTACAGTACGGCCCCTGCAAAGTACAAGGGCCCTCTCGATCACATTTTCGAGTTCTCTCACGTTTCCCGGCCACGAGTATGAGTATAATGCACTCGTGACCTCAGGGTCCACCTCCCGAATACCGCAGGCCAATTTTTCGGCGAATCGGTTCAAAAAGTGCGCCACTAGGAACGGAATGTCATCACGACGATCCCTCAGCGGAGGCACATCAATCCGTACTACGTTGAGTCTGAAGAAAAGATCCGCCCGAAACCGTCCGGCATCAACCTCTTCCTTTAGATGTTTGTTGGTTGCAGCAAGTATGCGGACATCCACTTGTATGTCTTTGTTCCCACCAACTCGCTGAAACTCATGCTCTTGCAGCACCCGCAGCAGCTTCACCTGGAGATTCAGCGACATTTCGCCCACTTCGTCCAGAAAGAGGGTGCCACCGTTGGCGAACTCGAATTTGCCCTGCCTGAGGGCGACTGCCCCTGTAAAGGCTCCCTTCTCGTAACCGAAGAGTTCTGATTCGAGGAGATTTTCCGAAACGGCAGCGCAGTTTATGGGAACAAACGGCGCCTTGCTTCGCGACGAGGCTTTGTGCAAGCCTCGAGCAATCAGTTCCTTGCCCGTGCCCGATTCCCCCGTAATCAGGACCGTGGTGGGTGTATTCGCCACCCGTTTCATGACAGCGAAGACTTTCCCCATGGCCCTGGACTTCCCTATGATGTTTCCCCACAAACTGCCCAGCTCGGTTTCCAGGAGCCTGATATTCTTAATAAGGGACCGTCTTTCCACACCGCGGGCTACGGCTCTTCTCACGTCTTTGTTGTCAAAAGGCTTTTGGATGTGGTCCAGAGCCCCTTTTTTCATGGCTTCCACTGCCTGATCTACCTCGGCAAAGGCCGTCATGAGAATCACCGGAAGGTCCGGATCAAAGGCCATAATCCTGTCGAGAAGTTCAATGCCGGAAATCCCGGGCATCTTTATGTCGGACAGGACTGTATCCACTGGGGCTTGAGCTATCACCTCCAAGGCTTCAGCGCCGGAGGAAGCAGTCAGCACGTTGTAACCTTCGTCCTCCAAGAGGTCTTCCAGTACGACCAGATAGTTTTTTTCGTCGTCTACCACCAGGACCGTACTCATGGTCAAGCTCTCACTGTCCAAATAATCTGACTCCTCGGCATCTGTTCCTTAGCCTGGTAAGTGCGTTTCGATCTCGCAAAAAATAATGTCCGCCTGATTTGCCGAAAGTGACTTGCCGCAATTTTCGCGTGACGTGACTCTATCGGCGAACTCCGCCGACTGGTTGGTCTTCAGCCGGAAGCGATATGGTGAATTCTGCGCCCTGACCTTCCCCACTCCGTACCGAGACATCTCCTCCGTGGGCGATGATGATGTTGTGGACCACCGACAGCCCCAGGCCCGTGCCCATCTCGTGGGTGGTAAAGAAGGGAGTGAAAATCTTGGGCAGATCATCTTCTTGAATCCCATGTCCGTCATCGGCGAAATCCACTCTAATCTTAGACGCTTCTTGGGAAACGCTAATTGTGAGGGTTCCTCCATCCTTCATGGCCTCAAAAGCGTTCATAGCCACGTTCAAGAATGCCTGATACAGGAGATCCGCATCGCCCATTATGATAGGATGAAATCCGTTCAGGCTCTGATCGACCCACTGAATCCGTCGGGCCTGTATTTCCTCTTCCAGATTGTTCCTGACCCTGGCGATTACGTCCCTCACGTCTATGGCCTTAGGATTCGGTGACCGCGGTCGGGCAAAGTCCAGGAAGTCCGTCAGAATACTGCTCAAACGGGTCGCTTCTTCTACAATGATTCGCGAGAGTTTCTGAATCTTCGATGGGTCCGGATTTGTTTTCTTGGCCAGCACCTCCGCAGAGGAGCGAACAATTCCTAGCGGGTTGCGGATCTCATGGGCGATGGTGGCCACCATTTGCCCAATGGACGCCAATTTTTCGGATTGCTGCAACTGTTCCTCAAGCCGCTTCTGTTCCTGCCCTTGTTCCAGCAGTATCCTCTCTCCTCGTCGGACGATAAGCGTGAGCATGACGAAGAGAAAAACCATCAAACCCGCAGCCACGAGGATCACCACAATGATGGATCTCTGGAGCGCCACGTATTGATCTGTGACGTCCTGGGTGATCTGGATGACACCGTAAATATTTCCCAGCATCCAATAGTTGCCGGTGCTTTCCCTCAACGGATAGTAAGTGTCCGCCAACCAGTTTGCATGCCACTGGGTAGGTGAGCCCCTCTCCTGGCGGATGAGCGTAGTGTCCTTCCCGCCGGCGGCTTCGTCCACCGCTGAATTCTTCGCCTCGTACTTTCCAATAAGGTCATAATCGGTGCTGTATACAATTTTTCTCTGGAGGTCTATCACCTTAATTCGCTGTATTTTCAGGCCGTAGGTGAAATCTTTAATCAGGGAATCCAAGGCGCCGAACTGATCCCATTTTCGGAGGTCCATGGGAGTCCCCCGAGTCTTGAGAGGGGCATAAAATCCGATATATATGTTGTAGTTAAGATTCTCTGCCAGCAACCGGGCGTAGTTTTCGGCGCTCCTGAGCAAGGTGTCCACATTTCGGGTGTAAAGGAACGCCCCGAGCAGGAACGTAACAATAGCGATGACCGCAAATCCCGAAATTATAAAGTACTTTAATAACCTGAACGGCCCGCCGCCAGTGATGGCCGCGAACATACCCTTGCGCATGAAAATCACCCGTTTAGGATCCCTTTCATGCGGGGCATTTTATCACCAGGTGTCCCAAAGGTAAAGTCCAACGCCCTGAGCAAAGCGGCTCAAGCCCCCTCCCACACGAGCCTGCTCACACGCGATTTCAAGTTCTTTGTGCCCTGTGGAATCGCAGCACGGTCGTTAGTCACATCGTTTAGGGGATCAATCGGATGGAGATTATTGTTGGCTGCCACCCAGAGCATTCGTCTGGACGATCAAAATGTTCCGCATCGGGCCTTTATGCATTTCCCAGATCTTCAGGATTCATCCTCTCGAGAATCTTCGTCAACTCTTCGTCCGTCTGCTCTATATCTTCCTGAGTGAATATCACCTTTTGCCGCGAGACCTCTTCCTGCTCTCCCTGAGTCATCCCTTCAATTACTTTTTCGCTGACGAAAATCGGAACGCCCATCCAGGTGGCGAGCACCAGCGAATCTGAGGGTCGCGCATCGACAGTTACAAGTTTGGATTCGGAGTTCTTTAAATAAATCGTGGCATAATAGGTGTGATCTTTCAGGTCGTCGATCTCGATGTGTTCGACGTTGACACCAGTCTTATCTATCACATTCCTTAGCAACTCATGAGTGAGCGGACGCTGAAAAACCTCTTTGTTCATGGCCCGTTGAAGCGCCATAGCCTCTACCGGCCCTATCCAGATATATAACTCACGCTCCCCGCTCTTTTCCTTAAGAATCACCACCGGCTGCATGTTCCGAGTGTCGGACGCGATTCCCGTAATCGTCATCTCCTTGAACTTCTTGTCACTTTTCATGAGGGACCTCTTAGTCTCTATACCGACGAAGCGGAGGGCTTATGATGTGGCCGAAAACCTACACAATTCTACCCGTAAATTAACACCCGCTCCCCGATGTTGTCAATGAGTCCGGTCGGATGATGCAGCCTGGTGCTATTGTCAGGCTGTCTGTCTGAAGAAAGTTTGTGTGCCGAGATCGTGCAGAGAGTCGCCCGAAAGTCTCTCTTGTACCTCGTTTGGACGTGGACTCAGCTATTGACTTGCCAGTTTGTTGGTGTAAAATCCGCTTCGCGGAACTCGCCATGACCCCAGGTTCCGTCGCACCAACAACTGCCCGGTGGATTGCCCTGAGATCAAACTTACCGTCAAACGGACGAACGAGTTGGTCCGGCTCGGCGATAGATTACCAGCATTTTGGGAAGCAGACCTCATTATGGATGCTTTCATAACTCGAGAGAAGAGGTGTTTCAATGTACTTGCCGAAGATAGCCGAAGAGAAATGCAAGTCATGCGGTGAATGTATTGACGTTTGCCCCGCTGACGTGCTCGAAGCGGACGACAAGGAGACCAAGGTCGCTAATCCTGCAGATTGTCTTGGATGCGAATCATGCGTGTCAGTCTGCCCCGAGGAAGCCATTACAGTAGAGGAAATTTGAGCCGGAAGAGCCCTCTCACTCCCATAGGCGTTTAAATAAGTTCTAAACCCTCTTCGTCCCGGAGGGACGGAAAGATAGCCCGGCGATTCAGAAACTGTTTCCAACTGCCCGCTCATGCCACAATCGTAGTACGATTCTTTGTAGGGGCGGGTTTCAAACCCGCCCTTTGTCGGATTACCGGAATCGGGCAGGTTTGAAACCTGCCCCTACAGACGCTCTGTGCAGTTACCGCGAAGAAGGCGGGCACAGTGCCCCGTGGAGCGTCGCGAATCTACCTCGGTAGCGTGTCACGACTTTTCCATCCACCAGGGTTTTGAGACAGCCTCTTCATCGCCGGGAAATCAGGAAAAGGAGACATCCGTAGTCCCTTTAGGGACGATTGATCGGTTGGATTGCTCGACGCTGTGTTCTGCCGTCCCGATGAGACTGGAACATGTTTGGTTTCGCCTTTACCCGACGATGAATCGCCGGGCTACTATTCCCGCGTGCCGCGGGATTCCTACGGAACAAAAGGTCGTGGAACTCTTATTTTAACGCCTATACCCCTTCCCCCTCTCGTCGAGGGAGGGGGAAGGGCGCCAATCGGCTGACATTAATAACAACAGCCTGCTTTTTTGATGCCTTTTGGCAGGCATCGGCCTCCGCCTACACCGGCGTCCCGAAATCCTCACAGTCAATTCGATTGGTATGCTTTGTCACGATGAGAGATCCGGCCAGGGAGTCTGCATCCGCGTTTCCACTCAGCGGGACCCTCCTGGAAATCAGTATGGTCCCAAAGGGCACATCCTGATAAGCTCTCACCAACTGTAACTTTACCAGTTCCAGAAGGGCCAGGAAGGTGGTGAGAATGTTGAGACGGGAAAAGTCTTCCTCGAAAAGTGAGCCAAAGGTCACCCATTGCTGAGTCTTTAGCCGCTCGAGGATCTGCTGGATTTTGTCCTTAACCAGGAGGCGCTCAGGCTCAAGTTCAATGAGGTCCCGCCGAGAAGTCTTTTCCAGGACTACCTTCAAAGCTTGGAGCAGATCCACGATGCCCACGTCAAGGGGTTGACTTCGTTTGGGAGTATCGACGTCCTCTTCCGAGGCTTCTCTGACAAATACCTCCCGATCCAACATCGGCAGGGATGCCAAATTCTCCGCTGCTTCCTTATAACGCTTATACTCCAGCAAATGGGCAATCAATTCATCCCGGGGATCTAGCCCCGATTCGCCGGTCTGCTCTTCTTCGTCGGCCGGCAAAAGCATTTGTGACTTGATGTGCGTAAGATAAGCGGCCATGACGAGATATTCACCCGCCACATCCAGGTTGAGAGACTTCATTAATTCAATTGTCTCTAAATACTGCTGAGTTATGAGCGCGATGGGAATGTCGGTGATGCTGACTTCGTTACGATGGATCAGATGCAATAGGAGATCAAGCGGCCCCTCAAAGACTTCCAGTTTTATCTCGTAGGACATTAGAATCAGCTCAGCCCGTACAAGAGCAACGTCTCAATGAACCTCACGGGGGGAATAATAACGTAGCCGACTGCTCCAGTAAAGACGAGAAGCATGAGGATGATGAAGCCGTACGGTTCCAGTTTCTCGAGTTCGTAGGCCTGCCGCCGAGGTAGCATTCCACCAAGAATCTTGGCTCCGTCGAGAGGTGCGATGGGGATGAGATTGAAAATCGCAAGAATCACGTTAATCTTGACGCCAAAGACAAGCATTCCGACCGCTGGAGCCAAGAACGAAGCTTGAGCCTCGCCCCACTATTCCCCACCCAAGAAGAGCAGCTATGACATGAAGTATGACTGCTAAAACTCCGGCGGTTACGAGATTGGCAGCGGGTCCTCCGAGACTGATCCAAAGCATGTCTTTCCTGGGATTGTGCAGGTACCGAGGATCTACAGGCACAGGTTTGGCCCAGCCGATCATCTGGGTCAGCACCAGCACCAGTGTTCCGATGGGGTCAAGATGACTGATGGGGTTGAAGGTGAGTCTGCCTGCCAATTTGGCGGTCGGGTCCCCCAGTCTGTAGGCGACGTAGCCATGCGTATACTCGTGCACCGTTATGGCCAACAAGAAGCCTGGAGCAATCAAGGCAATATCTTTGAATCATTCCGGCAATATCGAAGTCGAACATCAGCCTACGCTGTCGACTCGTCCCGCGGCCAATGCTTCAACCGCTGGGAACGAGCCTGAAAATTGGAACAGGGGTTTGAAGGGTGGAATCCAGCTACAGATGTGTGGTTGATGCCCAGAAGTTCAAGACATCAAGTGGCCTGCCTGTAATCCCCATGGCACACACGTTCGTGGCATTGGAAGGAGCCCAAGCTAATCACTTGGCCTTCTTCTTAGTATCTTGTTTGCCCTTGGCCGGAGCCTTGCCCGCGGCTGCGCCTTTCGCTTTTCCCTTGCCAGGAGCAGGTTTTTCCTCGACCTTCTTCTTTTCTTTCACCTTTTTTTCGCCGGCTATGATTGCCGCTCTCGCAGCTACAGCCTCGGCTCGGCGCTGTTCCTTCTTCTCCTTCAACTGCTTGGTCTGCTCTTCGAGGAACGAAATTCGGGCCGTCGCGCCTTTAATCTGTTTAATCTTGGCTTTGTAGTGCTTGACCTTAGGGTCCTTCGCGATAGCCGCTTCCGGAATCCCTTTTTCCTTGAGAGAAGCCTGGCGGGCTTCCATTTGCTTTAGATATCGGGCCTTTTGACTGTCCTTGGTTTCCTGGGTCTTGGATGGCATGTGTCACCTCTTCTGATTGCCTGTACGACGAATCAATTACAATAGGATAGCGCCCATCTCAAGTCAAGACCATAAATCAGATCTCGCGTGAATCGTCTTGACATGGCGTACCCGAGAAACTAAGATGAGTGCCTTGCTGGGGGATCGTCTAGAGGCAGGACGACGGGTTCTGGCCCCGTTAACCGAGGTTCGAATCCTCGT
>CAWEJR010000003.1:0-45735 GCA_963809365.1 uncultured delta proteobacterium
TTTCAAAGCCATGGGCAGGCCGAAGTGGTCAGCGATCACTCCGAGTATGGTCACGCCGATTCCGCCGGTCCCGATAGCAAAACCGGCCATGAGACCTGAAGCAATGCCGAGGTTTCTGGGCAGGGAATCCTGCGCCATGACCATGGTGACTGTAAAACTGGAAATCAGTGCCATGCCGATGACTCCGAGGCTGACGAACAACATGAAACCATGCGTCACCAGGATCAAAGGACATAGGACAGTGGTCAGGGCCATGGACAGGATCAAATAAAGCTTGTGCCCCCACCGATCAGCCAGGGGCGAGCCTACCAAAGTTCCCACCGCACCTCCTGCGAGAAAAACCGAAACCAATGTGCCTGCGTAGAGCGGGTCTCCCTTTAAATAGTCGATATAATACAGAGGAATAAAGGCCATGAGACCAAAATGGGTCCACGATCTCATGATGACCGCGGCAATCAGTAACCCGACAGAGAGATACGCCCCTTTCGGGTTCTGAATTAAGGAGCCCCCCTTCGAGACAGGCACGCGTCGGGCCTGGACCAGGGAGTGCCTTGTCCAGAATAGTAAGAACAGGAATATTAATGAAAGCAGCAACATCAGTGGCAGGTAATCGAGGCCAAAGTGTGTGATTATGAAGAGCGCAGTTATAGGTCCGAGCGCTAAGCCTATATTCCCGCCGACGGTGAATACGGCCAATCCCGTTGCCATCTTGTCGCCCGTAAAAAAGCGGGCCGTTTTGAATCCTTCCGGATGGTAGGACGCGATTCCGAGCCCACTTACGATTACCAGCAGTAGAACCAATTCATAATGATCGGGCATTGACAGGAACGACAGCCCGAGACCGGCGCACACACATCCGAAAGGAAGCAAAAACGCCTTTTCTTTCTGGTCTGACAGGTAGCCGAAGAGGGGCTGAATCACCGAGGACGTGATATTGGAAGCCAGCAGGATGACCCCGGTCATTGTATAGGACAGAAGCAATTTCGCCTTCAAAAAAGGCAAAATGGCCGGAAGCGCACTCTGGCATATGTCCGTTGCGAGATGACCGAACGACAAGACTAGCAATATCTTGAGGTTGAAAGTGTTTTGGCCACGAGAGGCAGCGCTCATTCAATATCTCCTTCATGGGATAGACCATCTGACCCGGTGAATACGTCGCGGACACCAGACCTTTATGCGTCTGATTTGCTCCAAGCTCACACAAAAGCTCCTCGAAACGGTCCGGTTAATATGCCCGGAAGCGATTGAAAAATTCGTCATCTGGGGTCAAGTCTGCATCATACTATGACAGACATTGGAGCAGAAGGGTCTCTTCCCGCGGCAGCGTGAATGGTGACAAAATTGGGGCGGGTCACCTGTAACATTTTCAGCGGCGAAGTGACCAAGGAAAAGGGTCTGAGAGACCGGAAGATCATGGAGGCTACTCACCACGGCACACGGCCTTGCCCAGGGTCACCTATTTGTTAGAATCAAGAGGGAGGAAGGGGATCGACGACCGAAGCTATTCGCATTGTTTGGGGGGGCTGGGAAATTGCTCTTGCTTCTGCGGAAATTAGTGTTCCCCGAAACGAAACTCAAGACCCGAGTAAATTGGCCTAAAACACAATTTGCGCATCCTGAGAAAAACTGAAAAAAGGATTGCCTCATCGCTGGGGAGCGGGGGCTCAGCTTTCAGTTTCTTGTGCCACAGTCCTTGATTCTTCCGAATCCAGGGGGAAGCTTGGTTCTTTCGTCGCCGCAGGCTCCTTCAAGTTGCTCTCTAGTGAAATCCACGGCTTGCGACAGATCCACACCTTGAAGTTCCGTCTCTTGAAACCAGGCACTTCCGAAACGAGTACAGAGGACATGCGCATCCCTCAGTTTTGCACCGGCAAGATTGGCAATATCGAGGTTGGCTTCCTCAAGATGCGCTTCTTCCAGAATCGCTTTTTGAAGAGAAGCGCCATACAAATCAGCGCCATTTAGCTGTGCCTTCCAAAGGTGCGCGTCGGGCATTTTAGCACGTTTGAGTTTGGCATCCCGCAGGTCAGCTCCATCGAGACGAGCGCCAGAGAGGTCTGCGTGTTCCAACTGAGCGTTCCGCAGCTTGGCCTTGTTCAGTGACGTTTTACGAAGGTCGGCCTCCGAAAAGTTCGCTCCCTGGAGATCAGCTCCGGTCAGGGTGGCTTTGGCCAGGAATGCTCCTGTGCCGTTTGCTCCGCGCAGGTTTACTCCAGCCAGCAATGCTCCCTTCACGCCAACGAGATTTTCACGATCCGCGTCCGTGAGACGAAACCAATCATCAGGCTTGTGAGAAATGTCGCTGTAGCTGAGATCTGGACAAAACCATTTCCGTAAAGAGGTCATTTCATCTTTAACATCTGGATTTATCCATGCTTCAGCCTTTCCAATCCACCCAGGGTCAAATGCCGCCCTCGTAATCAAGCAAAGAACTATGAGCACCGCCGCCACGGAAACAATGACTATCCGATTCCACGCTACAAGCTGGTACCCCTGGCGGTAACTTCTCTTATCAGCGCATGGTTGTGGATGTTTTTCCCCTCTCAGAGTCTCGACGGTCAAGCTATATGTAGCTAT
Source organism: uncultured delta proteobacterium (assembly GCA_963809365.1). Lineage (GTDB taxonomy): Bacteria > Desulfobacterota > Desulfomonilia > Desulfomonilales > Desulfomonilaceae > CAWBBA01. The sequence goes on from CAWEJR010000003.1 coordinate 2,578, forward strand.
TCCAAACCAAATAGTTAAAGTTAGAAGGACGATGTGCCAAGCCGTGCCCCAAATCTCATGTACTCGAAGATATCTCAGCCAACAAAGAAATATCGTGAAAGGGACCAGTCCCCAGGCGGAAGCGATAGACGCAGCAACCCGCAGCCAAGACAGTGGAGGACGATTCTTTTCCAGGATTGGGACGTATTGGTGTGCTAGCCCGACCAGAAACAGAGGGTAAGTCTTCTCTTCCAGGCTGACTCCATCGGGGAAAACTGACGGCAGGCTTGCTAGCCCATCCCATAAATATTGCAAATGAAAATGCAGGTACAAGTATAGACTGAGCAATATCAGCGGTATCAGCCAAAAAAAGGCGAAGATAGGCACGTTGATCTGGACGACAGGCAGCAGCGTGGATCCAGACTGGGCTACAATAGCTCCATCTGTGGTTACAAACATGGTCACCGCGGCGAGAAAGCAGGCTCCAACTGTGACCCAAAGTAAGCTTCTTGCTTGAACCGAGATATCCGAGACGTGCTCAAGGCTAGCGAATTTGCCGGCGTCGGCAGGGAGTTGGGCATTTGACAAGTCCGTCCCACTGAGCTGGCACTGAACCAGGCCCTGGACCTTGGTCAAATCAACCTCGTGCAATTTCGAACCGTACAGGTCGGCATCGTACATTTCGCGCATTTTGAAGATTGGCGCCTGTAAAATCTGTTTTCCTGAGAACAGCCCCCCTCAGGTTGCTCTCACTCAATTGCGCGTGAGAGAGGTCCGCGCCCGTGAGATCCAAATTGTGAAGGTCCGCGCCACTGAGATCTGCATTTCGGAAAATCGCCATTCGGAGATCCGCATTTTCAAAATCAAGACGCCGCAAATCGTGACTAGACAGGTCAGCAAGGATCCCATCTTTACCCCCTGTGTCCAGCCAGGCACGATGGCTCTCGAGGATTCTCGCTAGCGTCTCCTGTGTCATCTCACTGCGTGGGGGTGTGTTGAGGAGGCCTGTGGCAGTAGCATCAGCGCTGGAGGACATCACTCCGACTCCTCTCTTTTGTGTCAGACGAGCTAATTTGAACTGAGGTCGACCCCTCTGCCCAGACCGCCCAGCCCGTCAAGTGAAATTGTCGAACAACCATCAATGTCAATAACACAGACCGGACCATGCCGACTGTGCCAGGTTCAAGAGAAAAGACCACTGAAGAAATCCTCGATTCTATCTATCGCGTGTCCAAGCCTCTCCAGTCTGTTTTCGTATTCTCTTTCTGCAATGCTTAACAGAAATTCGTCTCCAATCTTTATTTCTTTGTAGCTCATGTCCAACATGTATTCTTTGCCTGAAGCATCCACTGCGAAGACGTGGCAGGCTGGATGACTTTCCTTTGATTCCACAATCCAGCCACCCGTATTTGCAATTCTAATATCTACTATAGTTTTGCCCTTTCATAGAATGGGGGTTCGCTCGTGGAGCGCGCGAGTGTGATTTTCACGGGCTTGTCGCGTACGCTGGGCTCGCGCGAAATTCTGGGTGTAAAATGTGAGCGCCTTGCCTCAGCCAGCATGTCGGAGAAGGTGATGGTCTTCTTTCCGAAATACCAAGGGGCTCTATGGAAGAGAGGAACCCTTCCCATTCTGAACTGGCTGACAAACCAGAGCACCAAGAGAGAATAGGTCCAGTAGGCGATAAGACCGACCCGGGTGACGGATCGTTCTCGTCGGCACTGGGGATCGGCGCTTCCCAGAAGGCTCTTTGTTTCCCGGTTGGTGATTTCCGTGCTCCACCTGTGTGAGTATCTCTCAACCACCTCTTGGTCAGAGGCTTGTCGATCCGTGTCGAAGAATGCCGTTTCAGGGTATTTGCCACATGGATCACGGACCAGGACAACGGTGAGGGGATCGTTTCCAGCCGCACCGTACCAGATGGCGTCGAATTGAAACACTTCCACGATGGTCTCTTTCCCGTAAAGGCGGGTCCAGATCCATTCCCATGGGATTCCGGGATGCCTGAAGAGGGTGGGGAGAGAAACCATCCGTGCACCCTTCTGCCTTGGGCGGCCCTTGGTCTTGGGTCGCTCGGGTGCCACCAGGTCGTACAGTGCAGCATTCCGGGGCAACTTACCGGTGATGTGAACACCTTTGTGCCGCCCGTTGAGCAGCTTCTTGTTTGAGTACCCCCCGTCGACTATGACTCGAAGCTTCATGGAAGGGCCGAGCCAACGACGTGTCAACTCAACCAACTCGGCAGCCAATTGGGATTTTGACTTGTACGTGCCGCCATCCGGCTTGATTTTGGCCTTTTCAGGCCACCACAGACGGGCAGCATACGGAAGGCAAAAGACCCTGTCTGAGATGCCCGGTAAACGGAGGGCTACTCCTATGATTACAAAGCAAACCCCATATCCGATAGGCTTGCCGCCCTTGGGAGCGTCTCCGTCATGTTGGAATCCTGCCCCGCAGATCTTCTTGCCCACTCGAGGATTCAGGGTGTCGTCCACAATACTCTCCACCTCGGAGGCATCCGGCAAGAGCGTTTCCACGATCATCCTGAAGATCTCAAAGGCCACTTTGTCCGTGTCCCATCTAGACCTCAGCAGGAATTTGTAGACGTTGGCAAAGTGCTCCGACTCATGCAGCCCCATCGTGAGAATGACCTGACTGATGGTGTGCGTTCCAACGGTGAGCACCCACCCCGTTATCAGCACCACAAAGTGCCGGAGACTCGGCCCCGTGAAGCAGTCCTTGAAACGAATCTTGTCAATCTCGAACGGCTGTGGCAGATTCCGCTTGGCCATCGGCGTTCCTCCCCCAGTTTGTTGCCAAACCGTCTATGGCAGGAACGCCGATCATTTTCAAATGATTCCTGTGAAATATCAAGATATTGAGATAAAAAGGGCAAAACTATAGGAAACCAAAAGACCTCGCGAAAATTAGGTGGAATGTGGATCGGCCAATATGCGCAAACAGGCCGAAAGTCTCTAACAGACCGAAAAGTAGCAGCCAAAGCACAACCATTGGGATCACTTTTCGTTTCTGGTACTTCAACACAAACAATGGTTCATCGTATGATTTCACTTGCGAACCCGCCTCCTGAATGACTTGTTTCTCCGTTGTCCCGGACGCTACCGAACCCAAAAGTGGCTGCAAAACCGACCTTTATGAAGTAACCACCTGATATCAGGAGGTCTCTGCAGACGCTGAATTAGTTCTGCACCCGCTTGTAACTGAGGCATAAGGCATTCCGGTTGCTGATACCGAAGCCGATGCCGGACTAACTGCGCTCCCCGCGGCTATTGCTCCTGCTTTAAGCTATCTTTCCTCTCCGCGTCCTCTGCGCACACTGCGGTGAATCTTCTTCCCCCTCTTCGGAATCTAGGACAGTTGGTTGTGTTGTATAGATACAGATCCGTCGGCCCAGGCGACCCCCACCCGGGTCTGGTTGTTAGCTAAATGTAAGTTGCTGAAAGTACATAAATTAGTTTAGAGGATGGTGTTCATGATATGAATTCCAGGGAATTTGTCAACGCGGAATTCTTCAGATCGAGGGTATGACTGACAGATAATAAAGATTGGCCCGGCTGCCTCTTGACCATCGCGGCTATCAAGCCTTGCGGTACCTGGTTGCCACTTCTTCCATGATGGCAGAGATCTTTTCAGAAAGGACGTAGCTGATGCCGCCCCTCTCGAAGGAATCCCTGACCAGCTCCACGAACTTATCGAAAGCCCCATCACTTTCCAGAATGAGCGAGGCGTTTCGGGCTTCCTCTTGGGTATATTCTCCCTCGTGATTCCGGGCCACCTGTTCGAAGGTCTCCCGAAACTCTCGTTTTCCGCCCCAGAAAACGATGACATTGTCCATGTAGTCGTTCATTTGCTGAATGTGCTGAACCAGTTCTTCTCGACTCATTCCATCAAAATCCATGACCTATCCCCTTAGCCTCAAGCCTTCATGATTAACCTGGATTATGCAGTGGCGAGGCACAGCGCGCGCCGTTCCTCACGAACGCTGCGTCTACCAAACTGCCGCACGTGAGAATCAAAAGCCCAGGGGCAGTTTCTTTATTTCCCGCAAGTCCTCTTCTTTTAAGGCGCGGTGCAAGTTCTCTTCCCATCGGAAGAACTTCTTGGAGAGCTGCTCAACTCGGTAGAGAATTTCCCCAACTTCGGAAACCAGTTCCTTGTTTCTTTCCCGACGTGCCTTATTCAACTCCTGTTGCAGGTGTCGAATCAACTTGCGAGCCTGCTCCGGGGTCTCGAGAAACCGGACCGGGTCGTATAGGCTTCCCCGCCTCTCTTTCGGGCTCCAGCGGGTCATAATGTCATTGATATGTTCACGCAACATGGCGAAATAATCCCTGTGCCAAATGTGTCTGCCGACCACCAAGAGATTTGTCTGGATTTCCCCCAAAAAGTTCCCCCAACGGAACTTGCGCTCTGCCGAAGTCGCTTGTACAACGCCTCGGGGGTGCGCTCGGCAACCACGCCATATTACACCACGCGGATGCAAATTTCAATCCCGGGAACCGCGGCGTGGGCATTCGGAGCCGCTAATAGGCTCTTTCTCAAAAAACAGTCGCTTGAATAAAATTGACAACGGGGCTTTGCGTCAACCGGTCCAGTTGATATACTATAGTAGCCGGTCTGGCTATGCCAGCTTCTGTACCGCCTCTAAACAAAACGGGCCTTTACAAAGAAGAGACCATGAGAACTCCCAATGAGCAGGAGTGCCTAGCTCTCCTGGAAAAATATAGGACTCCGGACCACATCATACTTCATTCCCGAAAAGTCTGGGAAGTGGGAAAGATCGTGGGCGAAGGACTCCTGCGGCTGAACCATCCTGTGGATTTATCGCTGCTCCGAGCGTCGTGTCTTCTTCACGACATAGGTAAATACCCCTGTATCCTGGATGGCACAAGGTACCACGATATCAGAGGTGAGCAGATACTCGAGGCCGAAGGGCTCTCTGCGATAGGGGCCATTGTTGTCCAGCATGTGATTCTAAGAAGTGAGATCGATGGGCCGGTTAAAGAAGAACATATCGTCTACTACGCTGACAAGCGAGTTGTTCATGATGAGGTCGTAAGTCTGGAGGAGAGATTTCTCTACCTTAACCAGACATACGGAAAAAATCCGGAAGCCGTTGAAAGGCTCATGCTGATGAAGCAGGAGACTCAGCGGTTGGAAGAAGCAATTTTCGTTTTGTTGGATTTTGATCCCGAGGACGTCGCAATGCTTCTTGCCTGAGAAGGTCGAGTAAGATTTTTTGAAATCCCGGGCTACAGCCCCAAGAAGGGCGCTGCCTGCCCAAAAGGCCCTTTAATCTAGGAAGCTGTAACTTTTTTCCCAATTATATATAAAATTCTTGACCTATCCGGAAGAAAGCTTTAGATCCTTTGAAAAAGAGAGCGACCGCTGCGCGCTTGGGCGGGAGGTTGAATTTCGTGAAACGATCTGATATAATGCGGGTCGTTTACTTATGTTTAGTGCTGGTCAACTCTTTAGTTGCAATATGTTCCGAGTGGAGGTTTTGGAGCCGATTGTCCTTCCTAATTCTGCCCCATGAGGCAGCCAGGTTACCCGGCGGAGATATTTTTCCCGGGTCAGTGTATCAGGCAATCCACTCCTGTATTGACATCATGGGATGGAGAAGTCTCCACAAAATACTCCCGATTCGGAACAAGAACGCTGTGAGTTGAGCGTACCGGAAACCTCGCAGCGGAAAACACATTATGTTGGGTGGGATATGGTGAATAGGATATTGAAAAGACTCATTATTCCGGCAATCCTCGTCGCGGTCTTTTCCGCGCAGTCTGTGGGGGATGAATTGAAGTCCCCTTTGGAAAGGCACGCAAGGATAAACACTCAGTCTGCCGATTATGACAGGGACGTGGGGCTCGGCGAAGAATCTGCGTTGCCCGCGTGGCTGGAAGATCTGCTGACACGTCTTCCCGAAGAGGTGGTGGCGGAAAGCCCACAAGCGGAAGACCCCAGAGTGGAAAACCTCCAGAAGGAATTGGAATCCACTGTATCAACGACTCAGGCTGCCGTGCCGGAAGAGACGAATCCCCTCTTTCCCAAGCCTTCTGACATTCCTCCGCTTTACACTTCGCCGATGCTGGAAGGGGAAGGGGTTTGGACCGCGGAAGATATGCCCAGATCCGGCGACGGTCCGCCTCTGGTCTACAAAACCGTGTACCGTCCCAGCGAGGAGTTCCCCACTTCTACAGTGTACATGGCATTATTTGATATGAATCGGCTCAGGACGCGCCTTTTCATCGGACAGACAGAGCCGGGAATCTACCAGGTGTCCCACAGGCCGGAAGAGGAAAGCCTGTCCAAAATAGTTGCGATTACAAATGCCATGTGGATGCAGCAGCATGCGAGAGGGGCCGGCGCGATTTTCAGAGGTCAGGTGATCTACCCCATGGTCCCCGGCATGGCAACGATGGTCGTTTACCGCGATGATTCGGTCGATGTCATTGAGTGGACGGATGAGATACCTCTATCCGTCGTACGAGACGCTCGACAGTTGCGACACCTAATAGTGAAAGACGGCATGGTAGTAGAAAAGATAGTCAAGAACGGGAAAATCACCGACGCCGAAATCGGTCTGGGCGGCTTTTTGATTGATGAGAAGGGGGGCAGTACCATGGGCAACAAGTTCTGGTATCTGGCCACCAGGACGGCTTTCGGAATTCGGGACGACGGGAACGTGGTTTTCGCTATGGGGCACCATGTGAGCACTAGAGATCTTGCCAAGGCCCTCGTGCTGGCCGGATGTAAGAGAGCAATCCACGGCGATGCCAACATTCATAATACCGTCTGTAACTTCTACTTCAGAAATGGGCAGGAGAAGATTGAGAAACGGGACAAGCTTTCTCCTAAACAATTGCAGTACACCATGAAGAGGTACGATCAGGGTTACGCGAAGGACTTCTTTGCCTTTTATGAAAAGTAATGCACAAGGGAAGGCGGCCCTTGCTCGACGCTGAAGGCCGCCTTCTCCACCCGCCTAGGTTCAACCTAGCTTCGCGGCATCCCACAGTCTGTCCCAGCCTCCTCCTCCGTCATCTTTTTCTTTCTGATCCTCGCCCTTCTCTTCGCCCTCATCATCTTCGCCGTTTTCGTCTTTGTCTCCGTTGCCCTTTTCGTCTCCGTTATCCCCGTTCCTGATATTCCCTTTTTTTCCTTTCTTACCGGTCTTTCCCTTGTTCCCCACCTTCATACTGTCCCAGTCCACATCTCTGAGATCAAGCTCCGGACCTGATCCGTTGCCCGTTTTACTGTCCTTGCCGGGCGAATCAGCAGCGCTATGCGCAATCACAAAAGACGCGTTTCGGTCTTTCTGAAAAAGGGCATTGGTAACCGCGTCTTGAGCCGGTACGCTTTTCGTGGGAAAGCCGCCCATTCGCATCTGTGAATCAACCCGAGATTGAGAATTGTCACCCGCTTGTGCGGCCATCACCGCCAGCGGAAGAAGAATCGCCAAGATCGCCAAAAACCTTTTCATATTGCAGCCTCCGCTTGTGTTCTCCCGAAGTCGAGGTGACACCACACGTCAGAAATCCATTTTGAGGTAGAAGTTCCCGCCTACTATTGGGTCTAGCGTTCTGTCGGGCCGAGTGCCGAAGAAGTTTCCGGGCACGCCCGTGTGCCAAGCGGGAACCGACCTGTCTATACAGGCGTAATTGAACCACTTGCCTGGCTGCCAGTACCCGACGAGGAGTCCTCCGGTCAGGCTTTCCAAGAGCTTCCAATCGAATCCGAGATCAATCTCATATCCCAAGGACGTGTCGGGGATGTTGGGTGATGCAGCATATCGGTTTAGGTTGATATTTATGTTCGCGTCAGGTGCCAAGCCAAAAGCACCGATTCCAGCATTCGGACCGATGCAACCCCAGCTATACCCGTTGGACGTGCGGTTGGCGTAGAAGAAAGTGCCAAATAGGTTAAGGTTTGCTGCTACTGCGTAATCGAGACGTGCAGCCAGCACGAAGGCATCCCGCAGATAGCCGTAACCAGTCAAATCATAGGCTCCGAGGCCGCCTCCGTAGTTGTAGGAGAAAAGGTAACTGTAGGGTCTGAACACGTCGAAGTTGCCATGCATTCGATCAAAGGTGCGATGCCACACAAAGGCGGCAGGTTGTCGGTCAATGAGGATTCCCGCTCGTCTGTCGGGTCCGGGGGTCCAGGCATTGAGCAAGCTGACCTTTGCAGGTCCGCACATTGCTCCCATTTCCACCATGTACCGCCACTGCTCAGTGTAGTGAGTATGCGGAGTGCCTATAACCGCATTCGGGTCAGACTTCCATCGATCGTTCCAATAAACCCACGCCCCTTCAGCGTTGAAGTAGAAACGACCGTTGTTGTACTTGAGGTAAGCAGTGCCATGAAGTAATTCGGAATCCATGGCCACCACCGGCGGTAATGGCAGCGGGTCAATGGGGTTCCGCAAGACAGCCTCGGGACCGATATGGTAGCTCACGAAGGAACCGACAACTCCCAAATTCATGGGACCATTGTGGTAGTTCGCAAAGATCAAGAAGTCCTTGCCAAGCGTCCCACTGGAATCCGCACGGCTGTAGTATTGGCCGAGCACGGCTGTACCGCCAATCGGTGTCGTGTACGTACTGAGGTCAAAAGGATCAAACGGCACCGTGGCCCCTACGAAGTAGTCATAAATTGCGAAAGCTCTGATGCTGGAGCTGCCCGCGAAACGATACGGGTAAAAAGCTATGCCAAGGTGAAAGGGACCGTATGGAGCCACTAGGGTTACGGATTCAGTGGTGGCAGCAGCCTCCCCGTCGTATTGGAGCCCCGTGCCGAACGTCCACGGTCTCTTCCCGACGGCAAATGTCCCCAGCGGAGTCTGGGCGGTGGCCCAGAACAGCGTCCATTGCCCCTCGCTAAAGGCGTTGTTCCCTCCCGGGGCATCAGAGGTGTGGTAGTCAGATGCGATCGGATCTCCGTATGTCCCGAGACGGTATTTAGCCTGAAACCTGATCGCCTCATTCAATTTGATTTTCGGCACGAATTCGACGTTGAAGTACGACCAGCCGGCCTGTGAACCCGTAGTGATGTTGGTATCGAACTGGCCGCCGTTCCAGAAATTCAAGTTCCCCGCCAGGGTTCCGCCACCGTTATCCACATTGTAAGGTCCGAAGAACCCTTTCGAGCCGCTGTTGGCTGTACCACTCATAGGTCCAGTTGAATGAACCTGCCAGCTCGAACTCCCACCCGAGTGCGGGCGGTGCAAAAAAGGGAAGGCATGTCCCCAAGACGAGTAATGAGACCAGAAACCTGATCTTTCGCATGATCCTTCCTCCCATTACATCAAAACCGAGACGGTGAAAAAGATACACCGGCGTAGCACGTTCTCCCCTATCGTGGCAACAGCAAAATACGATATTTGATAACGTAGCACCACGAACAGTGCGCGACTCGTGGGCATCCAATGGGGGCAGACCGTCCAGAACGAGCGGTGTTGCTATCGGATTGAGCCTACATTGGAGTTCAATCCTAAAGCGCGGTCCTTCTCGTGGGAGGGGCAACCGAGTTAGTTTTCCACAGACCGATTGAGTGAGTCATTTCAGGACCATGAGGGACAACGAAAAAAGTATGGTGACCGTGCCCAAAAGATAGTCTAATTTTTTCATGCCATAGTGATGAAGTATATAGAATTCCCCCTTGAAGCCTCGGCATTTCATGGCAGCCAAGATCCTCTGGGACCTATCGAAACTTCTCACCAGAAGCATTCCTACAAGATACGCGTAGGTCCGGTACGTGTGCATGTTGGTCCTCGGCTTGAAGCCTCGAATCTTCATCGCGTTCACCAATCTGTGGTATTCCTCGTGAATCACGTGGACATACCGAAAACAGAAGAAAAAGAGATGCACGATTTTACCGGGTACCCACATGTGGCTCAGGGCGTGAAAGAGAGTGAAAACGGGCGAAGTGCCGAGAAGGGCGAGAACCGTCAGTACTATGGCATTAGATTTTACGGTGATCAGGAGGGAATAAAGCACCCCTTCCCTGTGAACGTCCAGCGGGCCAAGCGACCAAACGATCTTGCCGGGAAGCGTGAATGGAAGGAAAAACCAAAGAAAGACTACGAAGCCATTCACCACCGCCAGCCGAACCAAAACCTGTTTCGCGTTGAGACCGGCAGCGATCACCAAAAAAATCGGAAAGACCAGTGCAAGAGTTGACGCAAGAAGAGAATGATTTAGCGCCACGACCACGGAGAAGATTAACGCAGCCAATATCTTTACTCTGGGATCAGCGTCGTGAACCCAAGAATCACCCAGGGCAAATTCTTCGATGTCCATTCGGTGGCTAATCCTTGGAAGTCAGCTTCCTGCCTTGCGATTTCGTCCCATGAAATAGCCGGCCACACCCGCGATGCCCAGTATCCAGCCTATTCCCCCAACAATTTCGGTGAGCGTAGGTCCTTTGTCCTTTTGTTCCATCAGGAATTTTTGCTGAGTGCCGAGCATCTTGACCAGAGGCTGAATCTTCTGGTCCACAGCGTCTTCCACGATCTTCTTCATGAGTGCCGAATCTTGAACCTGGCCTGACGGCTGGGTGGCCGCTAAAGGGGGGCCCGTTATTTTCGTCTCTTCGGTTTTCGGCTGTGGAGCCGGTGTTTTTTGTGTAGACACAGGTAGGTCGGCTTGGCTGAGCGTGAAATCAGCCTTGTGCCCCATGCCGCCTTCCAGAACGATTTTGATGTCGCCCTTTATGGGAGAAAGGTCTGCCAACTTGAAGCGGCAGATTCCCTTTTCGTCAGTCTTACCTTCCAGGATCTTTTTTCCGTGAGAATCGAAGACTTCCACCACGGAGTTTTGAGCTTTGACGCTGCCGCTGAAATAGCCTTCGACGACAATCATGTCCCCTTCCACGTAAGCAAACACGTTGACTTTGTGAGCCCAGCCGGACGTGGAGCAAAACAAAAATAGAGTCACGGTTGTCAGCAGGCTGCCCACGACCTTCATACCAAAATACGATTTCAATTCTCCCCTCTGAACTTCAAAGAAATGAGAGTCAATTTCTTGGAAAATAGAGGGGAAACTTTCAGTTAAGAAAGTTCCCCCATGCTCCCGAAGGAGCAAACAGCCCCGGCTAAGGGCTTACTGGATAACGACAGTTAGTTTTTCGCAATGGTTACGCTGCATTAACAGGGGTCTAATTTGTTGACCGGCTTGCCTCCAATGAAATATCCCTGAGCATCTCCGGTCTAACCCGTCTCACGAACTCGATGATGAAGATGGTGATTATTCCTTCCATGACCATCACGGGGACATGAACTAGAACGACAAGCTTCGCAGCCGCATAGAACGACTCCCCTGTTGCGATGAGAGATGTGGCGACCAGCATTCCCGAACCGAATATAGCGCCGGCGCCTGCTATGAATTCGGCCACACCCCTGGTCGCCACGTTCGGACTCCGAATGAATCGACCGCACATAAATCCGACCAGCACAGCCGGAAGAGCCATATTGAACGTGTTGATACCCAGCGTGGTGAGGCCTCCAAACTGAAAAAGAATTGCCTGAAGCGCCAATCCCGTCAGAATCGCGGGGAAGGCCATCCAACCCAAGATAAGCCCGCAAATGCCGTTAAGCACGAGATGGGCAGCAGCAGGACCAATGGGGACGTGAATGAGCGAAGCCACAAAGAAAACGGATGAAAGCACCCCGACTTCAGGCAGTTTCTCATAGTCCATCTTCTTCAGGCCGATTGCGACCCCTGCAAAAGAGAGAACAGCTCCCGTTACCAGAACGGGAGCACTCAGCACGCCTTCGGAAATGTGCATTGACCACCTTATTCCATCGGGTAGGCATGTACCCAGAGGACCGCGCCTAATTCCACATTCTTGTCCTTGCCGTCATGCTTCAAAGGTGAGTCCGACTCCATGATAGCGGAGAAGCCCCACCAGCCTGCCTTGGGCATGGCGAATGAAAACACGCCGTTTGCATCCGTCTTGACCACCTGCTTGACGTGCAAGTCTGTGGGGGCCTTAGTCTTTCCTTTTCCCCACCACTCCACTTCTACGTTGGTATCGCCTACAGGCTTTCCATCTTTGAGGACCTGGCCTGTGAACAGGTTTCCAGCGTATAGGCCGTACGGACGAGCTAGCGGAACGATCTCGGCCGGAATGCCGGCCTCTTTCGCAATAGGCTTGTCCCACCCTTCTTCAGCCCCCAGTGCGTCCACGATGACCTTGGTCACATGAACGATAAACTTGTCCTCGGCAGGTTCCCAATAGGGCTTGGGTTGCAGGAAGAAAATGTAGTCAGCGGGTTTGGTTATCTTGAAATTGGTCTCCCAAGTAGACTTGCCGTCCACCCTCTTTTCTTTGAGCGTCCCCAGCAAATCGGCTACCTTGTCCCCAATTACGACCCCGAACTTCTCCGGCTTGTCCATCTGCATTAGGGGACCGCCCTCAAACGGATGAGTGAACTGAACAAGGATCCCGATCTCCTTCTTGTCATCCTTCCCCACCACATCCTTGGAAGGAATGATCATGCCGAAATGAGCGGTCGCTGCTCCGGCAAGAGCCAGCACAGCCCACGCAACCAGTGCACAGATTGTGACGTGTCTTTTCAAGTGCGCTCCCTCCTTATCTTTCGAGAAACGACAGGCACTAGCCCTGACCTTAGTAGCACGTTATCAAATACTGTAGCACGTTGCAAGGGTTATTTTACATAATGTGCTATCCAAGATTGGTACTCGTTTTTTGGCGATTTCAACCTGTGGCTTTGGCGCTGGATGGACTCAGGGGGGAGGTGAACGAGAAGAAGCCATATCAACGGCGGTCAGGCTCCGCACGCATCGGCACCGGACATCCTGTTTTATTCGGAGCCGGGCCGAAATAAGAAGCGGCAACTCCAGGGACGGCCGCTTCCTTCACAATAAGGGTTCACGTTCAAATCAGTGGGCGTGATCGTGGACCTCCTTTTCATTGGCCTGATGGACGTGATTGTGAGGACCGTGGTCGCCGGCGTGATCGTGGTCATGAACCAAGACGTCTCGATGATCATGCCCATGTTTGTGCTCGTGGTGATGCTCGTGGCCGTGTGCGTGCGAGTGCTCATGGGTATGAGTCATGTCCCCATGACTATGTTCGTGAGCATGGCTGTGGGTGTGTTCGTGGGCATGCAGATGCTCGTGTTCGTGGTCGCCTTGCATTCTAAACTCCTTTCGTTCGGGGTTGGCGTTTGATGACCGAACTACCTCTACTTAGAAAGGTAAGACGTTGTTCTAATATTGTCAATGATGTGGTATAGTTATAAAAAGCGTGCCACGCTGAACATATGTATTGCGGAAACATGTATGTCTTGTGTCATGAATTACGACGAAGGTGGCGTGTTAAGAAAGACTGGAATGCTAGGGGGCATCAGGGCGCAGCCCACTCTCGACCACCCTTTATTTCTACGGCCTCTCCACCTATACTACTGTGGCAAGCAAGAAGATAAGTTTCTGAACGGGAGGAACAATTGAAGGACAAGAGGCCGCGGATCATCATATTCTCAGGAAAAGGAGGGGTTGGGAAGACGACAGTGGCCGCGGCTACCGCGGTGCGGTGTGCCGAGAAGGGGCTGAAGACAATAGCCATTTCCATAGACATCGCTCACAGTCTTTCCGATGCTTTTCAACTGGATGTAGACCTACACGATCACAACCGCGGCAAACCGCGGAGCATACGAGAAAACCTCTGGATTCAAGAAGTGGATATTCAAGAAGAACTCGATCGCCACTGGGGTGAGGTTTCCAAATATTTGGCTGCAGTGCTCGGATCCAGCGGCATAACGGAGGTCATGGCGGCAGAGCTGGCGATTATTCCAGGCATGGAAGACGTTGTGAGCCTCCTTTACATCAATCAGTATTATCGTGAAAACACCTATGATGTCATCGTGATTGACTGCGCGCCCACAGGAGAGTCTTTGCGATTCATAGGCATGCCTACCACGTTGGAGTGGTACATGAAGAAGGTCTTCAAGCTGGAACGAAACCTAATGAAGGTGGCACGGCCGATAGCCAAGCGGCTGACTGATCTTCCTCTTCCGGAAGATGCCTATTTTGCAAGCCTGCAAGATCTTTTTCTGAGACTGGAGGGCATAGACCGTGTGCTTTTAGACAGAGAAGTCACTTCCATACGGCTGGTGACCAATGCGGAAAGAATGGTCATCAGAGAGACTCAGCGGGCTTTCATGTACTTCTGCCTCTATGGCCTGGTAGTCGACGCGGTCATCGTCAACAGGCTCTTTCCGGAATCTTTGCAAGACGCATACTTTAGGGATTGGCTTACGACCCAACAAAAGAGTCTCGAACAGATAGGCGCTGTTTTCCATCCCATCCCCACTTACAGAGTACACATGCGTGAGGACGAAGTGGTAGGCTTGAAGAGGCTGTCGGATATGGGGGAGGCGATTTACGGCGCGACAGACCCGTCGGAAGTGCTTCATGAGGATAAGCTCTATGAGATCGAGCAGCACAACGGTGACCTTGTCCTAAAGATCAAGCTGCCGTTTGTGACAAAGGAATATGTAGACCTTTTCAAAGAAGCGGGTGACCTTGTAGTGCGTATCGGCTCGTTCAAGCGGCACGTGTTTCTGCCCAAAATGCTTGCCCATAGGGAGCCGGGACGGGCGTCTTTGGACAGTAACGTGCTTGCGATACATTTTCCGAAACCAATCGAGGGAGGAGAAGAAAGATGAGTCCTCTTTTGCTTATCGCCAAGGTTGCAGGAGTCGCTCTGCTTACCGCCGCAGGCACGGCCCTGGTCCTGGAGAAGCTTTGTCCCAAGCCCTCGGACTTGGTAGAAGGCGCTATTCATTTTCGAAAGGGCATGAACGAATTTCAAGCGGGGGTTACGACCATTCTCTTCGGATCCGCGACACCTTCGGCAGAAGAGACAGCCAGGCAAAGAGAGGCAGCTCGAATCCCGATCGATTAAAACATGCTGAGAGAGACGCGTAGGTGCTGCTTTCAGCACTTCTTGCAATAGGGGCCTGTCCTTCTATATGTTCTGGTATTCACGCGTCATTGATGGTAAATCCAGGGACCGCGACTCGGCATCAATTAGCCGGGAAGCCGATAGCGTTGCTCTGTAACTAGGAACTGCATGCTGTTTAGCTATCTTTTAAAGGGCTTGGTCATAGGGTTTTCGCTAGCGCTACCGGTCGGGCCGATCGCTCTGCTGTGCATACGGCGAACATTGGCACGAGGGCCGGCAGCCGGCGTGGCTTCGGGCATGGGGGCTGCCACGGCCGATGGAGTCTACGGCTTAATTGCAGGCTTCGGGATTACGTTTATTTCCAACTTCCTATTCAGCCACCATGTTATTTTGCGTCTCATCGGCGGCTGCGTGCTCTGCTATCTCGGCGTCAAGGTATTCCTCACCGTGCCAGGGGGGAGTTCCAACTCAGGCGTGGAGAACGGGCTGGTCCATGATTACGTTTCGGCGATGCTACTCACTCTTACAAATCCTATGACGGTAGTTGCCTTTGCAGCCATATTTGCTGCCGCAGGAGTCGGGGATCCCG
Organism: uncultured delta proteobacterium; assembly: GCA_963809365.1. Lineage (GTDB taxonomy): Bacteria > Desulfobacterota > Desulfomonilia > Desulfomonilales > Desulfomonilaceae > CAWBBA01. The sequence goes on from CAWEJR010000003.1 coordinate 18,101, forward strand.
AAGGGAATTATTTGGGCACGACGGTACTCGTTGGAGGGGTAGTCCTGGGGTCGGCGCTCTGGTGGCTGATTTTGTGCGGAATTGTAGGCTGGCTCCACAGAAAAGTCAACGACAGGGTGCTAATATTCGTAAACAGAGCTTCAGGAACGCTTATTGCCGGCTTCGGCCTGATCGTGTTACTTAGTGTTGCCGGGTGGAATGTTCAGCAGTGAGCATATCGATTTTACCGGATATTCCAGCAGTAGGCCAAGACGCTCTCACAGCCGGCAAGGTGGAGATCAATAATGAAATTTACTGAAAACGTCTACGAAGACATTTTAGACAATATGTACGAGGGCCTTTACCTGCTGGATAGAGACAGAAGAATTACCTACTGGAGCAAAGGAGCGGAAAGAATCACCGGGTTTTCGAGCGATGAAGTGGTTGGCTGTGCTTGCCGAGACAATGTCCTCAATCATGTGGACGAGCAAGGGATGCCGTTGTGCGACAGCACTCTGTGTCCGGCCTCGCAAAGCATGATTACCAGAAGCGCCATTGAAAACACCATATATCTTCGGCACAAGGAGGGCCACAGAGTCGCCGTATCCACGCGTATCGCTCCCGTCAAAGACGCAGAGGGTAACATCGTCGGAGCCATAGAATTGTTCACCGACAACAAGGCTTCGGTAGAAGCCCAACGCAGGATGCAAGATTTGGAGAAGATGGCCCTGCTCGACCCTCTCACGCAACTTGGAAACAGGCGTCATTTGGAAATGCACGTGCAGAGCAGTCTTGCTGAAATGCGCCGATACGGCTGGCAGTTCGGCATCTTGTTTATGGACGTCGACGGGTTCAAGAAAATAAATGACGTTCATGGACACGATGTTGGAGATCGAACTCTCAAGATGGTAGCTGCGACCATGTCCAACAGCCTCAGGTCATCGGATTTCCTGGGCCGATGGGGTGGGGATGAATTCCTTGCCGTAGTGCTGAACGTCCGCGAGGATCAACTGGTCGCCATCGGGAACAAACTGCGTGCCCTTGTTGAACACTCCGCCATAAATGTCGGCCCCGCCTTCCGAGCGCGTAACGGTTTCCGTGGGCGCGACAGCGGCTGACGAGGACGACACGATGGATACCCTGCTGAAACGGGCGGACATTCTTATGTACCGGAGCAAGGCAAGCGGCGGCAATCTTGTGACCATTGACCATCCCGAAACGGAAAACGTTGAATAGCCGCTCGCTCAAACTTTTTGAAGGCTGTTCCGATAGACTTTCATGTCAGAATCGGAAAACAGGACGAACACTACCCGATTGATGTCCGGAAACCGCTCAAGTTGAGCTAACGTCGTTTTCAGAGCAATTTTCGAAGCCTCGGTAATGGGATAGCCATAGGCTCCCGTGCTTATAGAAGGAAATGCCAGGGAGCTGAGACCATTTTCGTGAGCTACTTCAAAGCACCGCCTGTAACAGCTTTCCAGCAATCTCGGTTCCCCTGAGTTACCACCCCGGTAGACTGGACCAACGGTATGTATCACATGGCGCGCCTTGAGGTTGTAACCCCTGGTGATCTTCGCGTCTCCGGTTTCGCACCCTCCCAGACTGCGACATTCAGCCAACAGCTCGGGCCCCGCGGCACGATGAATCGCGCCATCCACCCCTCCCCCTCCCAGCAGGCTTTTATTGGCGGCATTGACGATGGCGTCCACGTTCATTGTGGTGATGTCGCCTCGAAGCATCTCAATCTTGTTTTTCATGGCTGTTCCCTCCCCACATGCAAGTTCAGAGGCAATATTCGCTCTAGCAAATCGGACCTTGACGAAGACCTAAAATCTCTTTTCAAAATAAGACCGGTCTGTCAAGGTGGGGGTTGAGTTGTTGTTGGGCCGTCCCGCCCACAACCGGATGGAAAGAGGATTGGATAAGAATACACCTACGTGGGGCGGGCTTTCCAGCCCGCCTGTTTCTTAACTTGCTTGATGTCAGGTTGGAATCCCGCGCCGCGCGGGACTGCCCCACAGGTGCAACAAGATTGGTCCCTCGGAAACTGAATGCTAGCTCGATTTGCCGCTTTTAACTTGACAGTCTCTGTGGGCTTCATTAATATTGGTCGATTATGAACTAAAGAGGCATTGCCCACGCGGAGGTGCGTCCAGATATGGCAGTCAAAATACGCTTGGCACGTTTTGGTGCCAAAAAGAAGCCCTTCTACAGAGTTGTCGCAGCCGACTCACGGTTCCCCAGGGATGGTCGATTCCTGGAAGTCCTCGGGACCTACGACCCCAGAAACAAAACGGGCGGTCTAAACTTGGACTTGACCAGCATTCGGGGCTGGATTTCGAAGGGAGCCGAAGTCTCCGATACTGTTCGCAAAATTATGAGGCAGGCAGGCGGACAAGAGGCTGCTAAGGAATAAGGCTATTACCGATGCGGGGGTTCGCTATCCGCCAGGACTGCCTTTGGAGAAAGAGAGGGGACGGATGAGGGAACTTATCGAGTACATCGCCAAAGCGCTTGTGGACAATCCTGACGAGGTGTCCGTCTCGGAAGTGGAGGGGGAAGTCGCCTCGGTGTTAGAACTGAAAGTCGCCAAAACGGATCTGGGGAAGGTCATCGGGAAACAGGGCCGCACCGCAAGAGCCATGAGGACTATACTAAGCGCTGCTTCGACCAAGATTAGGAAACGGGCCGTCCTGGAAATCCTGGAATAGTTAAAACCTTGGACCCCAAAGGGTTCGAGGTATCATCGCCTCAGGTCCGGCATCAAGGATGTCCCGAAACAGACTGATTGTGATCGGCAAAGTTGTGAAAGCCTTCGGGATCAGGGGAGAAATAAAGATCAGCCCCTTTACGGAATCTTTCGAGTCATTTGAACGGTCCGGGGTTCTGGTCCTTGACGAGTCTCCTTACACTGTGAGAAGCATTCGCATTCACAAAAGAGCCGTGCTAGCGACTCTCGAAGGTGTAGATACACCGGAGAAGGCCGATAAGCTGGTAGGAAGCCTCGTCAAGACCGATGAACAGAACCTGCCTCCAAAAGAGGAGGACGAATATTACTGGTTCGAATTAATCGGCATGAAAGTTTCCACGGTGGATGGCCGTTACCTGGGTGAAATTACGCATATTACGCCAACAGGAGCAAATGACGTCCTTCACGTGGAGGGAGCATACGGAGAAGTCCTGCTTCCCATGGTAGATGACATTGTGGTGACGGTTGACCTCCAGAAACAACGAAATGACCGTGGATCCCTTGGAGGGACTGATCCCTGATGCTTGATATCAGGATCCTGACGATATTTCCCAGGATCTTCGACTCGTTTCTGGCCTATGGCAACCCGGCACGTGCCATAGAAGCAGGAGTAATGAGCGTCGAGACGGTGGATTTGAGGGACTTCACCGAGGATCGCCACCGCACCACGGATGATTATCCCTATGGCGGCGGAACGGGCATGGTGATGAAACCCGAGCCTGTAGCCCGTGCTATAGGGCATGTTCGCGGAATCATGGGAGATGCCAGGGTCATCCTTATGACGCCGCAGGGAAGGCTTTTCAATCAGTCGGTGGCGGAGGACCTGGCCCGCCTGCGCAGCATGCTTCTGGTCTGCGGCAGGTATGAGGGGATTGACGAAAGAATCAGGAGCTTCGCGGACGACGAGATCTCCGTGGGCGATTACGTCCTCTCCGGGGGAGATACCGCAGCTATGACGGTTATCGACTCGGTCAGCAGACTGATCCCCGGTGTCCTTGGAGCTGACAGCCATATAGAAGGGGAATCTTTTTACGCAGGGTTGCTGGAGTACCCTCAATACACAAGACCCAGCGTCTTTGAAGGGCTGGAAGTTCCGAAAGTTTTACTGGAAGGGCACCACGCGAAGATACGGCGATGGAGAAAAAAACAAGCATTGGCCCGCACCCTGGCCAGACGGCCGGACCTGTTGAAGGATCGAGTTTGGGACGCTGAGGAACAGGAACTCCTCGACGAAATCCAGTCTGAGAGTTCTGAGAATAAGGGAGAAGAACGATGAACGTGCTGGAACAGATTCACAAAGAGCAGGAAAGACTGGACCTCCCCGCGTTTCGGAGCGGAGATACTGTCAAGGTCCACGTGAGAATCGTGGAGGGGACTCGCGAAAGGATACAGGTTTTCGAGGGGGCGGTGATCGGCATTAATCGAAAGGGAGCGGGAACCAGCTTTACAGTCAGGAAAATTTCCTATGGAGTCGGTGTCGAAAGAGTTTTTCCTCTCCATTCGCCCATGATAGACAAAGTGGAAGTGGTCACCCGCGGTCATGTGCGCCGCTCGAAGATCTATTACCTCCGGAAGCTGAGAGGGAAAGCAGCTAGAATCAAAGAGCGGGTCACCAGGTTCGAAAGGGCACCCAGCCGGGGTTAGATGAGACAAGATTTGCCAGGATTATTCGGCTCATGAATTGCCGGCTGATCCTGATTGCTTCTGGGCGGTAGCGACATGGCCGGCCATAAAACTCCTGCAAAGACCCTTCCTTCGTCGCGATTTGAAAAACAGGCCGAGAGGCTCGGCGCTCGGAGAATAGCCGGTATTGATGAAGCCGGCCGAGGACCGTTGGCAGGCCCTGTAGTGGCCGCCGCGGTGGTGCTACGCTGTCCTGATTGCCTTCCCCATCTGAATGATTCAAAGCTCCTTCCTGCAGATGCCCGGTTGAAGCTGTTCGACGAGATCCTGGAAAATGCTTCTGCTATGGGCGTTGGAATTGTTCCACCCGAAACCATAGACCAGATCAACATATTGCAGGCAACCCGGCTGGCAATGAGCCGTGCAGTGATGGAGATCAGCCCCTTGCCTGATTATCTGCTCGTAGACGGCACAATATCTCTGGATCTTTCCATACCGCAACAGGCCATTATCAAGGGAGACCGTCTATCCTTTTCAGTGGCTGCCGCAGGCATTCTTGCCAAAGTGACCCGCGACAGGATCATGCTGGAACTGCACGAGCAGTTTCCACAATACGGATTTGCCCAGCACAAAGGCTATGGGACTCAGGCCCATAAAGAAGCTATCGCACGGTACGGCCCTTCTCCGGTGCATCGCATGTGCTTCCGCGGTGTTAAAGAACCTGACTTGCCGCTCTTTTGCGCCGAACTCAAAGAGGAAGCCTGACAATTTAAATTCGGTAATTGGGTAGGTCGGGCCATGCCCGACAGGGTTTCCTGCAATCACGGAGGCCACAGGCCACCCTACACAGGCAGACGATTTGAGCGCTCTACGCCTTCAATCTCCTGGATAGGTTCTACATTTAAGCCTCTGCAAAATTGTAAATAAACCGCACCCCGCCATGAGGCAGACTATGGGCATTACAGGATGCCTGAACCTACTGTACCCGATGCCTCCCATCGAGGCGGTCAAGACAAGGTACGCCCCCACTACGATTAAGATCATCAGTTGCGCCCCATTTGCCCACCGCTTGGAGAAAACTCCTATCGTTGCCAGCGACCAGTACGCCAAGAGCACGATGAATAAAGGCAGTTTCAAAATCCACTTGAGCCTTGCCCCCTCGGAAGAAGTCGGATCAACTTTGACCATGTCCAGCAAATCCGTGGCTCCGGTCTCCCGCAAAGTCGTGATCGCGTTTTCAATACCCAGCGTGAAGAACGTCCCCAGATTCTCAATAACCAGCTTGATCCCTTCCTTGCCTCTGTATCGATATATCTCGTCCTGTGTCCACGTTCGCTGTTCGGGGTGGAGCGCAAAATAAGTTTCAGGCACACCGTATCCCATTTTCACTAGCTGTTCAGAGGGTTTCACCCCGTTCTTCTTGGCTAAGATTCCTCCACCAACGTAGAAATATAGGTTTTGGTCCGAGATGGCTGAAAAACCCGAGTACCCGGTCTCGAATTTGTTGCGTGCCTGCCAGACAACAATGATGCCCATTGAAATTATAAAGAACACGGCCGCATGCAGGAACAGTTTGCGATCCTGCGATTGTCTCAGAATCGCCCAAAGGAAAAGCGCGAACGTGATCAAGGAAGGCATAAAGTAAGAAATAGGTCTTACATAGGCCGTGGCAGCCAGAGCAGTCGCGGACAGTATAATGTCGGACAGCGCGCCGCTCTTCAAATACCTGATCAGAAAATACAAAAAGATCAAAAGAACGGTTGAGTATAGCGTTTCGCTGTAAAGCCGGCCGGCATACATTATGGACAGCGGCTCCACGGCTAAGAGCGCAGCGCACAGAACGGCGATTTCGTGTTTATCAAACAAAAGAATCCCGATTTTGTAGATGATAAACACGCTGAAGCAGCTCAAGACAATCTGCAAGGCAATCGTGACAAGTTCAATATGGCCGAATATTATTCCAGGTATGAGTAACAGAGGATAACCAGGGGTGCGCTCGATTTCAGGGACACCTTTTGTCGCGAACTGCCCGGATGTTATAAGTCCCCTGGCAGGCTCTATATATTCTATTGTGTCGTTGTCATAAAAGACGTTTATATCCTGGCTCAAGCCAAGTATCAGAACAGGAAACGCAACCCTAAGAGCGAGAGCCAAGAGGATTATATATCGCAGTCGTGGTAGCATCATACGTCATAAGCCCCCGAACTCGTCCAAATAAGGCTGGTGCCTAGATCCGGGAATCCGCCGCACCCTGCCATCTCCCGCAAGGGGAGATCCCGCGTTTCGCGGGACTCCCTGGACGGGAGGGGTCAGGGGAGGGTGATAAGCTTCCAAAACTAGGGCAACATGTAACCCACGCCTGGGACCGTAACAATGTAACGCGGTTCCGCAGGATTGTCCTCAAGCTTGGAACGCAAGTGCTGAACGTGAACGTCGATTACACGAGTGTCCCTGTACAATTCACCTTCGGGCCATAGGGCGTGTCGGATCACGGTCCTGTTCAGGACTCGGCCTGCATTCCTGGCCAACAACAGGAGTAGATTGAATTCCCGCTGCGTCAGACTGACCTTGACACCCCGCTTCCGGACGGTGTTTTTTCCCACGTCTATTTTCAAATCACCCAACTCAATACTCTCAGCTTGGCTAATGACCTGCCCCTGTCGCCGCAGGCAGGCCTTTATTCTGGCCGCTAATTCCAAGTAATCGAAAGGCTTAACCAAATAGTCATCGGCGCCTGTTTCCAGCCCCAGCACTTTATCGGGGAGACCATCTCTTGCGGTCAACATGATTATGGGTATGTTGGATTTTTCTCGGATGGACCTACAAACCTGGTGTCGGATCACGGTCCTGTTCAGGACTCGGCCTGCATTCCTGGCCAGCAACAGGAGGAGATTGAATTCCCGCTGCGTGAGACTGACCTTGACGCCCCTCTTCCAGACGGTGTTTTTTCCCACGTCTATTTTCAAATCACCCACCTCGATACTCTCAGCATGGCTAATGACCTGCCCCTGTCGCCGCAGGCAGGCCTTTATTCTGGCCGCGAGTTCCAAGTAATCGAAAGGCTTAACCAAATAGTCGTCAGCCCCGGTTTCCAGCCCCAGCACTTTATCGGGGAGACGATCTCTCGCGGTCAACATGATTATGGGGATGTTGGATTTTTCTCGGATGGACCTACAAACCTGAATGCCGTCAATATCGGGAAGGGAAAGGTCCAGTATTATTAGGCCGGCAGGAACCGTTTCGAACAACTGCAACGCTTCCTTACCGGTTGAGGCCGTGAAAACGCTATATCCATCCAGTTCAAGATTGTCCCGAAGGATTCTGAGAATGTCGGGATCATCATCTACTACGAGTATTCGGCCGGCAGCCATAGTCATCCATTCTGCGCTTGCACGTCCAGTGACGTTGTCTTTGTCGGCAGGGAGAAAAAGAAGGAACTCCCCTCTCCCGGCCGGCTTTGTACCCATATGTGCCCATGATGAGCTTCGACGAGACCTTTGCAGATCGCGAGCCCTATGCCCGAAGACCCTTTGTGGATCTTGCTATCCTGTTGCCCGCCAACCTGATAGAATTTCTTGAATATCGCCTCATGGTATTTTTCTTCTATACCAGGCCCGGAGTCCTGCACACAGACCTCCGCCGGCTTGCCTTCCGATGCGTTAATCCTGACAAAAACCGTCCCGCCAGGCGGTGAGAATCTTACCGCATTCGAGATCAGATTGGTTAAAACCTGATAGATCCTCTGTTTGTCGAAAATCATGCGCAAGTCTTCGGGCACTTCCAGCACCAGTTCAACAGATCTCTTTTGGGCCACCGCCTGTTGTGAAAGAATCGCGTCCTCGGCCACAGCTTTGAGAGAACCTTCTTCAAAATCCAGCTCCAGCTTGCCAGATTCGATCTTCGAATAATCGAGAAAATCTACGGCGACCTTTATGAGGTGATCGGTATTTCTCTTTATTATGTCCAGATATATAGGGTCCCCGCATGACGCCTTTCTGTCCAGAATGTCCGCCGCGCCTTTTATATTGGTGAGCGGTGTTCGCAGTTCGTGAGAGATGTCGGAAAAGAAATCCGACTTTGCCTGGTTAAGCCGCTCCAGTTCCAGGTTGAGTGATTCAAGGCTTCTGTTCGTCTCCGACAGGTCATGGGTGGCTTCGGCAATTTTCCGTTCCAACTCCTCGTGCTGGTTTTTCATTTCTTCATCCAAAAGATAACAGAAGTCCGCTATTTCTTTAAGTTCGTCCCCATGCCTCTTGTGATTTTCAACCTGTTTACTGATAGTCATACGGCTCATGGCCGCCCTGATATCGTTTAACCGTTTAAAGACCAGGGACCGTGCTGCAACAAACACCAGGATCACCAGCGAGCCGGCGAACACAATCCCCCCTCCCAGCAGAATGGCCCTGTTACGATTGATTGCCGAACGGGCTTCATCCATGGGAATGAAAACGCTGAGGCATCCGCCCACATCTCCCGGCTTGTAACCTTGAGAGGTGTGACACTTGACGCACTGCTCATTCACGTACAAAGGAGCGACATATCGAAGAACTGATTTGCCGTTGACCTGTTCGGTTGTGAAGACCCCGTCCTGAGCCGAGGACCTGAAGAGTCGGAGAGCTTCCAGTTCGAACTCGTCGGGAGCGTTTTCCTGATTCAGTCTCTCCGTATTCGTAAGCTTAAAGGAATAGAGGCCGCTTTTGAGGGCGCGTTCCGAAAGGAGCCTGGTCATAACTGAAGGGCTGATTCTCGTGTAAGCGGTTCCATCTGAATCCCGCACATCGGGTTGGTTCAGGAAGGGATTTGAGCTAACTTCCCCGGTCTTGGGTATTAGGACGCCGTTGTGGTCCGCCACCCACTGGCGGGTAAGAACAATCTGTTTGTGGAGAATAATTGCTTGCTTCTTAACCTGCTCCATAATATGGTCTTCCTGCTGACGCGAAAACCAGACGAAAACTACAATAAATATTACAGTGATGGTCAGGGAAGTGGCGACCAGGAATTTGAAAGAGATCCTTTGGCCAAGAAATGGCTTTAACCGGTTAACCATATAGACTGTATCCATTCATTATTGCTTTCAAAACAAGTTCGTGCGCGGCTGGAAACATAACCCCCGTCCCTTTGGCCTCAACGAGGGGCCGGGGCATGAACCCGAATCGGGATTTTTTCATGCAGGGTTATTCCAAGGCTAAGAAGAATTTTACAGGATCTTTACAAACTTTTACAGCACCATTACGGCAACGCGTGTCACACTAAGGATTAAACGGGTCAAAGGTTCGGCCTCCTTCAAAGCTAGGGAAGGAAGCTATGGCGTTTTCTTCGTTCTAAAATGACCCCGGCGAAGATCCGGCAAATCTCGGTAGTACCAATGTTCTTGAAAGCACTATATCGATACGGGGAGTGGATGCCATGAGAAGAATTCTCATCCTGGTCGCACTGGCGCTTTTTGTCTGTTCCAATTCGGCTGAGGCCGCCGTGAAAGCTGACCCGAAGTTGTATGGGTCGCCTGAGGGGCAGGTGTGCATCAAATGCCATGAGCTGAAGACCCCTGGTCTCTTTAAGCTCTGGCGGTCCGGAAAAATGGGACAGGCAGGGGTGAACTGCTATGACTGCCATAAGGCAGAGAAAAAGACAGACAAGACGGCGGGGGACACGGACGGGTACGACCACAGAGGGTTTTGGATCGCCACTCTGGTCTCCCCCAAAGACTGTTCCCGCTGCCATAAGGAACAGTTCGAACAGCAGCAGCCCTCCCACCATGCCAAGGGCGCGGATATCCTGAACTCCGCAGATAACTACTTGGGTACCGTCCTCGGGGGAGCGGCCGCGGTCTCTACTGGTTGCCGCCAGTGCCACGGGTCGAACATCAAGGTTCTAAAAGATGGCAAGCTTGACCCCTCGACGTGGCCCAATACCGGCATCGGCCGTATAAATCCAGATGGGAGCAAAGGTAGCTGCTCTGCATGCCATACCAGGCACCGTTTCTCCAAAGAGCAGGCCAGGCGTCCGGACGCGTGCGGCAAGTGCCATCTCGGACCGGACCATCCCCAGATCGAGGTCTACCAGGAGTCCAAGCACGGCATCCTTTACCAGGCGTTCAGGGACAAGATGAATATGGATAAAGGCGAATGGGTGGTCGGGGTAGATTATCAGGACACGGCCACCTGTACCACATGCCATATTGGAGCGACCCCGAATCAGCCTTCGACTCACGACGTGGGCCAGCGAATCTCCTGGACCCTTCGCCCGGCTGTTTCCAAGAAACTGGACCATTGGAAGGATCGCAGGGACAAGATGAAAGACGTTTGTCGCCAGTGCCACGGGGACTTCATGATTGACGGATTCTATACCCAGTTCGACGAGTACGTGGAACTGTACAACAATAAATTCGCAATACCTGCAATGAACGTCCGCCAGAAACTGATGGACATGGGCAAAATCTCGAAAGCCGATTTCGATGACAAGCTGGACTGGATTTATTGGGAACTGTGGCATCATGAAGGCCGCCGAGGTCGTCACGGCGCATCCATGATGGGTCCGGACTATGCATGGTGGCATGGCTTGTACGAGGTGGCCAAGCATTTCTACACAGGTTTCCTTCCTGAAGTGGAAAAGATCATGGGAGGTAAGGAAGCTGCAATGCCACTCCTCCAAGAGTACGTTTTCAAGGATCCCCAGCACCGATGGTACAAGGACGGGATGAGTAAGGAAGAGTTGCAGAAGCTTGATGAGTTCTATCGGCAGCGGTACGGCGGCAAAGAGGTCAAGTAAGACGGGGCTGATGCCACATCAAGACAAGGGCGCCTTCATGAAAGGAACCACTGGAATCCAGAGACTTGTTCTGCCGGTTCTGATCCTGGGTCTGATCACACTGTGCCTGGGATTAGGAACCGGCCTTACCCTTGCCCAATTCCAGGACCGGACCCAGCCGTCACCTGAAGATGTGGAACGTGAATCCAATCAGGAGTTTCCGGTCCCGTTGACACCCCTGCCAAAAACCATCACTCCGTGCCGTGCGTGTCACGGTCCGGAGAAGGATTTTCCCGTGAACTTCCAAAGGCGGGAAGATATGCTTGTCCATAAGAATGTAAAGCTCAGCCACGGCGGCGTGCGAGTCTGGTGCCTGGACTGCCATAGCCCTGATAATCGCAACTATCTCTTGCCGCTGAGTGACGGCAAGCCAATTGATTTCGAGCATTCTTACCTTCTGTGCGGCAAATGCCATGGCACGAAGTACAGGGACTGGCGAAACGGCATACACGGCCGGAGGACAGGATATTGGAACGGCGAAAAGACTTACTACAGGTGCGTGAGCTGCCACGATCCGCATTCGCCGAAGTTCAAGCCCATCGAACCCATGCCCCCTCCCAGGAAGCCGTGGACCCCAAAAGAAACCAAGGCCAAGCACTAAAGGTTCAGAGCCATGAGCGATCAGACGGATAGTTCCGGTAAAGAGAAATCAAACTCCGCAAGTGGGTCTGGCCCCGCAATTGTGAAGCGACCGGATTCTCAATCCGCGGACAATAGCTGCATGCTCCCGGATCGACGGACGTTCCTAGCCGGAGCTGCGAGCGTCCTGGGGATGATGGCGGTCAGTTCGTGCTCTTGGCAGGAATTCTTTCAGCAGCAGTTCCAGAGAATGACCAAAAAAGAGATCGAAGAGACTGTCGCCCGGCTTCAGGAGGACTACAAGAAGAAATACGGAAAGGAATTCGTGGTCGGGACCGAGTCCCCCATCGACGGGACGCTCTTTGGGTACGGGCTTGATATTCAGCGTTGCATCGGCTGTCGGCGGTGCGTGTACGGCTGCGTGGAAGAGAACAACCTGTCGAGAGACCCACAAATCCAATATATAAGGGTCCTCCGGTTCAAAGACGGAACCATGGATCTCGAAGAATCGGACATCTACTACGAACCTGAAGATGTGCCGGAGAAGGGCTATTACTACATGCCGGTGCAATGCCAGCATTGCGCCAACGCGCCTTGTACCAAGGTATGTCCTGTGAGGGCAACTTGGACAGAGCCCGACGGGATCGTGGTGGTCGATTACAACTGGTGCATCGGGTGTCGCTACTGCATGGCCGCGTGCCCGTACATGGGCCGATGGTTCAATTTTACCGACCCTGGCATACCAAACGAGCAGGTGAACCCTCAAACCCACTATCTGGGAAATCGTCCGAGAATGCGCAATGTGGTGGAAAAGTGCACCTTTTGCATTCAGAGGGTCCGCAAAGGGATATATCCAAAATGCGTCGAGGTCTGCCCGGTTGGAGCCCGCAAGTTCGGCAATCTCCTCGATCCCAACAGCGAAATCAGCATGATCATAAAGACCAAGAGGGTCTTCCGTTTGAAGGAAGATCTGAACACTCAGCCGAAATTCTATTACTTCTTCGCTACTTGACAGGTGGGGAACGTCATGCAGAGATCCGGATTCCTATTCGCAGCAGCCAGGAGGCTCACGGCAGGTCCCCCAATATATTACATTTGGGTCCTGGTGCTGCTAGTCACTGCCATTGTCGGCATCGCTGCCTATACCAGACAGCTTCAGCAGGGCCTGATCGTCAGCGGTATGACGAGCTACGTCTCCTGGGGATTGTACATAGGGAACTTCACGTTCCTGGTCGGTGTGGCCGCGGCCGCGGTACTCCTCATCATTCCAGCCTATCTCTATGACTTCGGCCCGATAAAGGAGATCGTCATCGTCGGAGAAGCGTTGGCAGTGAGCGCGCTTTGCATGTGTCTCATGTTCGTCACGGCCGACTTAGGACGTCCTGACAGGGTTTGGCATCTCATACCCGGTCTGGGAATATTGAATCTGCCGCGGTCTCTCCTCGGGTGGGACATTGTGGTTCTGAACGGGTATCTGTTTCTGAACCTCTTCATTCCCGGATACTTGCTGTGGCAGGCGTACCATCAAAAACCTGAAAACATGAACTTCATCCTTCCCTTCATTCTTCTTTCCATCCCCTGGGCCGTCAGCATACACACCGTCACCGCGTTCATCTACAATGGACTTGTGGCGCGACCATTCTGGAATGCTTCCATTCTGGCCCCAAGATTTCTGGCGTCCGCCTTCTGTTCCGGACCGGCCCTGGTAATACTGCTGTACCAGATCGTCAGGAAGTACACTAAATTTCACGTCAAAGACGAAGCGCTATTCAAAATCGCGGAGATGATCTCGATTGCAATGGCGATCAACCTCTTTTTGCTTGGCGCGGAATTCTACAAGGAAATCTATTCGGACAGCTATCACCTCGCCCCATTGAAATACCTTTATGCCGGCCTTCACGGCAAAGGGATGCTGGTCCCGTGGATATGGACTGCTTTCACATTCAACATCATTGCTTTCTTCATTTTTCTCATACCAGCCACCCGCAAGAATTTCGCAACTCTCAACGCGGGATGCGTTCTCATCATAGTGGGTATCTGGATCGAAAAAGGGATGGGGCTCATCGTGCCGGGCTTCATCCCAGCACCGCTGGGCGAGGTGTGGGAGTACCTGCCGACAAGGATCGAAATTCTCGTTTCAATGGGGATATGGGCTATCGGACTGCTCATACTCACCCTTATACTGAAAATCATTATTCCTATCGAGACCGGTGAGTTTACTAAGGCGACGCAGATGGAGAGAGCATACCCGCACTCTGGAGTACATCCATGAATACGAAGACAGAGGAATGCATTGTTGTGAGCGGGAGGCCGCGCTCCAAAGCATTACTTTGGGTTCTCGCGATAGTCGCCAGTGCTTCGTTGGTCATGACCGCCTTGCCGGTGTCTTCTGTGGGAGCGGACACTGCTCCGGTCAAGGATTTGAGTGCTCTGCTCAATGATCTCAACAGTTCTAATCCGGCAGTGGCTACTCAAGCCGCGACCGAGATCAAGAACCAGTACGCGAAGCAAGCAATACCAGCTCTCGCCCAGGCCATTCAACACCCCAATGAAATCGTGCGACTCACGGTGATCGAGGCGCTGTCAGAGATCGGTCCCGACGCGGCCCCAGCGGTTCCGGCTCTGGCTGCGGCCTTGAAGGACAAAGACCCAATGATCAGGGAGGCGGCCGCACTGGCCTTGTTTAGCGTGGGGAGGCAGAGTCCCGCGGCGGTGCCCTCGTTGGTGTCCGCCCTGGGTGACGCAAACAAGAAGGTGCGCGACAGCGTGGTCTTGGCCCTTGTAAATATCAGTGAAGCAGCGATACCGGACCTGATTAAGGCCCTTGAGAGCAAAGATCAGGCTGTCAGCTCCGCTGCGGCCACGGCTCTGGGTAGGATCGGAGCACCGGCTGTCCCGGCACTAGTGGCAGTGCTGAAGAAGGGAGACCCTCATAGCGCGAAGACGGCATCAAAAGCCCTAAGCGAAGTGGGAGCCCCCGCAGTCGCGCCGCTGATAGAGATGTTGACCACCGCAAAGCCGGAAGCTTCGAAACTTGCTGGAGAAAGCCTCGCAGCAATAGGCGCGCCGGCCGTCCCCGCTCTGGTAGATGCATTGCTGAAAAGGAAACAGCCGTAAGCGGCAGACCTGCTGTGACCTACACCTTGAAATGACCGACAATACGGTATTCAGACACTGGACATTGAAAAGTTAGTCGGCATCTGGCCTTCAAAGTGAAGGAGGACAAGAAGATGAAAAAGGCAGTCTATTCCCTGATGATCCTTTCTCTCTTTCTCTGCGTGCCTATGCAGGCCACGACTCAAGACAAGGATTGTCCCGACTGTCCCAAGACTACAACCACCAGCCCTTCTCTCGATGCGAAGTGGAAGGAGTTTGTTTCGCCTCCCCTGGCGCCTGGCGAACTTCCTGATTGTCATCGCGTGCAGTTCGGCAAGCAGGATTGTGCTGCGTGCCATCAAAAGGAGACGCCGGTCGGCTACAATGCGTGGTTGAGTTCTAAGCACGGCATCAATATGGTGAATTGTGGCACATGTCACGGTGACGTGCAAAATTACCGATCCAGACCCGATCGGGTGGTCTGCATTGGATGCCATTCCGCTCAGGTCCACAATATGCCTGCCCAGGGGCTAGTGACTAATTGCTCGTTCTGCCACAAGGGTCACTGGTTCACAGTACATAAGGTCAAAGACTACGAGCGGTTTGCCCCGGGAAGAGCACAGCGCTTCAACGTGCCCGGCTTCTAAGCGCTCGTAGACCCGTTATCCGACTTTTGGAGGACGCCATGAGTATGACTCGGAGAGAACTGATAAAGCTATCCGCCGCGGCATTTGCCGCAGGAGCCTTGAATATACCGTTCGCCGGACGTGCTGACGCTTCGGAAGACCCTATTGAAGTGGACAAATGGGTAAAGGGAGCTTGTAGGTTTTGCGGTACCGGGTGCGGGGTCTATGTGGGAGTGAGGAAGGGCCAAGTCGCCGGTATCAGAGGCAATCCCCAGGCCGCGACCAATTTCGGGTTCCTATGCGTCAAGGGGTTCAAAGGGTATATGAGCATGTACCACCCGGACCGGCTGAAGTACCCGTTGGTTAAGGCAGAGGACGGGAAATTCAAAAGGGTCTCCTGGGACGTGGCCCTGGATACTGTGGCGAACAAGTTTAAGCAACTGCAACAGAAGTTTGGGAAGGACTCCGTGGCCTTCTACGGGTCCGGTCAGTGCATGACCGAAGAGAGCTACACATTCAATAAGCTCTGGAAAGGCGGATTCGGTTCCAACATGGTGGAAGGAAATCCGAGACTCTGCATGGCTTCGGCTGTGGGCGGGTATGTCACGACTTTCGGCACCGATGAACCCGCCGGGTCCTATGCCGATATCGAGAAGGCAAAGACGTTTTTCATAGTGGGTTCGAACATGGCGGAGTGCCACCCGATCATTTTCCGCCGCGTCGCACGGCAGAAGATGAAAGAACCGGACAAAATCAACATCATTGTCTGTGAACCCAGGCTCACTTCAACCGCGCGGATTGCGGACGTCTGGCTGCCAGCGGACCCCGGCACCGATCTCGCGGTTTTTCATTGCATGGCCAGGGAAATAATTAAGAACAACTGGATTGATAAATGGTTTGTGGACAACCTCTGTCGATTCACCACAGGAACAGAGGTGAAAGGATTTTCAGACGTATGCTCAATTCCTCGAGCAGTTCACTCCTGAGGCGGTTGAGAAGATCACGAGATGCCCTGCGGCCAATATCAAAGAAGCCGCGCGGCTTTTCGGGACTCAAGGGCCGACCATGAGTCTGTGGACTATGGGTCTGAATCAACGGACAAGAGGAGTTTGGGCCAATAACCTGATTCACAATCTTCACCTCATCACGGGCAACATCTGTAAGGAAGGGGCAGACTCCTTTTCGCTGACAGGCCAGCCCAATGCGTGCGGTGGCGTGCGTGAGACGGGCTCCCTGTGCCAGCTCCTTCCCGGGACTCGTCCTGTGGCCAATGCTGCTGCCAGGGAGCAGGTTGAGAAGGCATGGAAGATCCCCGCAGGCAAAATTGATCCCAAGCCCGGGTTCCACACAATGGAGATGTTTGAGAAGTTGGGAGCCGAGAACGACGCTTCCAAGCC
Organism: uncultured delta proteobacterium; assembly: GCA_963809365.1. GTDB lineage: Bacteria > Desulfobacterota > Desulfomonilia > Desulfomonilales > Desulfomonilaceae > CAWBBA01. The sequence continues at coordinate 34,957 of CAWEJR010000003.1, forward strand.
TCTCAAGGGAATGTTCGTGACTACCACTAACCCGGCTCAATCCCTACCGAACGGACACAAATACTGGAAAGGCATGAAGGACGGGTTTCTCGTGGTTGCCGACATCTTCCCGACACGAACTACTCAGTTCGCAGACGTGATATTGCCTGCGGCCTTTATTTACGAAAAGGGGGGCATGTACGGATGCTCCGAACGCCGCAGCCAGCTCACCGGCAAATGCGTAGAGCCTCCCGGTGAGGCAAAACCGGACCTCTGGATGGCCGCACAGCTTGCCAAGCGCATGGGCCTGGAAAAACTCATCCCTTGGAACAGCGATGACACGCCTGCCAGTTACAAAATGGCCTGGGATGACTACCGGGAATGCGTAAAGATGACCGAGCACACGCTTTACGGCATGACGTACGAACGTCTCCAAAAATCAGAAGAAGGGCTCCAGTGGCCGTGTCCCAACGACAAGAGCCCTGGAACTGCCATACGCTACGTGCGCGGCAAAGACCCGCTCATGAACATGCCTGAAATAGTCAAAGTGCCGGCACAGGCACTAATCTATTTCTACGGAGATCAAAAGCACGAAGGCAAAGCGAACGTGTTTCTGAGGCCTTACAAGGGGCCGGAAGAGCCGCCGGACAAGGACTATCCGTTTTTCCTGACCACCGGAAGAGTCATCGAACAGTGGCACAGCAGCACCATGACCATGAGGGTGCCGGAAATAGCTCGCGCCCAGCCCAACGCGTATGTCGAGATCAATCCCAAGGATGCGGAAGCCTACAGCATCAAGAACGGCGACATGGTGAAAGTCATAAGCCGCCGCGGATATAATATCTTGCCTGCCCGAGTAGTGAAGATTTCGCTCCCCGGGATACTTTTCGTCCCGTGGTTTGATCAGAATTGGGATAGAATGGTGAACCGGGTGACTATCGACGCGTATGATGACGGCTCGAAGCAGCCTGAGTTCAAGATCTGTGCTGTGAAAATAGAAAGGGTGGGTGATCCCAAAGACGTGGCGGACATGACGATCATCTCCAGTGTGGACGCCCCATTTCCGGAAAAGGTGTGACGAGCGGAATGAAAAAGTCTTTGGGCGAACTTCCGATTAAAGAAGTTTCTGACGTAGGCATGAGATTAACAAGAATAGTATTTGTAATTTGCGGCGCTTTTCACCCTCCCCTAACCCCTCCCGTCAAGGGAGGGGGATGAGAAATCCCTCTCCCCTGGCGGGCAAGGGCAGGGTGAGGGGGCCTCGAATTGAGGCGCTGGGTTCATTTCGAGTTTCACTGGTTCTCCCCTCCCCGCCTTTAAGTAACGTCTGATCCGAGGCTCCGGAGCTATCCCCAATGGTCATCACCGGCAGTGCCCTTCTTATCCAGCCCGGCTCGGACGCAGCGGTTCTGGAGCTGCTCAAACAGTTCCCTGAGGTGACTTTTCACGTGAAGTCGGAATCGGGAACCGAACTGGTCGTGAATTTTGAGGCTGAGGACCACGATTCCTTGGAGCGACTCTGTAGCCGGCTCAAGGAGGCGATTCCTGAAGTTATCGAAATAGCTCATGTGTATGTGAATTTTGAAGACGAGATTGAGAAGATCAAGTCGGGGACAATTGATAAGCGGTCGCTTAACAAGCCGAAATTAGACGAATGATGTTGGTAGTCAGGAGAGCAACAAACCTTGAGTTCAGGCTGGATAAATAGTTTTCTGAAACGGTTTTTTGGTGACCGCGAGAATCCTCTCACAAATCAGTTCAGTGAGAACCGTCTACGCCCACCAGGAGCAGTGGAAGAAAAACGATTCATGGCACTTTGCATACGATGCAACCGATGTCTGGAGGTCTGTCCGTACGGCTCGATCCGGCGCGCGGGCCTGGGCACAACTATGGGAACGCCTTACGTTCTACCCCTGGAAAAGGCATGCTATCTTTGCATGGCCTGCTGCCGCCTTTGTCCAACAGGCGCCCTGGACAAGCGCCTGAGCGACCCCGAGGGCGTTGCTATGGGCCAGGCCCGTATTGACACATCCATCTGCTACAGCCACCTCTTTCTCGACCATGATGTGCTGCCTCAAAATGCGGGCCAAAAGATTGGTGCCCTTTGCAACACGTGCTACAACGTCTGTCCGCTTCCCGACAAAGCCATCGCGCTGAAGCAGAACCTATTCCCTGTAATTCTGGACGGATGCGTAGGTTGCGGTATATGCGTCGAACGGTGCCCTACCCGTCCCAGGCGGGCCATCAACGTGATTCCCGCGGGAATGGGGCGCGTTGACGAAGCAGGGTTCCATTTTCGCAAGGCTCGGAATCACTTTGAATCAACGGTTGGAGTGGAAAAGGACGTGTCATCAGGGACCTTGAAAGGGGACAAGCTTCTTGAGCAGAAGTCCTTGATAGATGGGGCCAAGGACCAGCCGAACTTCGAATTCCCATATCAGGTTCCAAAATCCATAGAGGGTTGGGATTGATGTACGGGCCGTACAGGAGAACCGTCCAGATACTCGTGTTCGGAATCATGTTCGGAATCCCGTTACTCAATTTGTATGAAATATATGCAGTGACTGGTACTTTCTACGCGGTTAACATCGGCGGGCTCAGCATAGCTGATCCCGTGGTAATCCTTCAAGCGATATTTGCATCGGGTGAGCTGACCGTACCGTTGCTCGGTGCAGCTCTTTTCCCCATCTTTATTGCACTGCTGTTCGGCAGGATCTGGTGCGGTTGGATGTGTCCTTACCACCTTTTGGCCGACGGTGCGGCATGGTTACGAAGACGATTCAGAGGAAAAGGCAGGCAGCCTGCCGGCAGTGAAAGATTGGTGGTCGCGGATTCGTTCAGGGCTAACACTTGGCGCTATGGCTTCCTCGCCGCGGGAACGCTCGCGGCCGGGGCTATCGGCATCCCCGTCCTGAACTACCTCAGCGCTCCCGGTATCCTGAGCACCGAAGCGATGATATTCGTCAAAGAGCGACTGGTATCGCTGGAATTCTCTTTTATCGCCCTTCTCTTCCTCATCGAACTGCTGGTCTTCCCCCGTTTCTGGTGCAGGCTCTTTTGCCCCACCGGTGCTTTCATTGCAGTCTTTCGCGTCCCCTTCACTCTCCGGGTCGGGACGAGCATAAGAACTCCCAAGGCCCCATGTTGCAAGGAGAACAGGTGCTCAGGCGCGTGTCCGATGGGTCTTGCGCCCTTCCGGGAGGGGAACAATCTACTCTGCACGAACTGCGGCCTGTGTATCGATGCGTGCCGGGCGACAGGAGGTCCTGGAAGGCTGGGGTTCCGAGGCTTTCAGGGATCCTAGTAGTGATCGCGGTTTTGCAGACCTTCCGGAGCTTCCGGGCCATCCTTTCCTTGAAAAAGACCGCTGATTCCTGCAATGTATCGAATTGAAACGTGGGGCTTTGGCTGAATGTAGGCAATCGGCCTCGAGACCAAAAAGGGAGAGAACTTCCATGGCACTTGAACCATGCCGAGAGTGTGGGAAAGAGGTGAGCACCAACGCGGTTTCATGCCCGCACTGCGGCGCGCCTCGACCCGCTCTCACCGAGTGGGCGGGTACCGGAATTAATTGGAAATCCCGGGCAAGGATTTTAGGCATCCCTCTCGTTCACGTCGCCTTCGGGAGGGACAGTGCAGGCAAGCTCCGCGTCGCAAAAGGGTTCATTGCAGTCGGACAATTTGCCATTGGCGGGATCACAATAGCCCAGTTCGGCATCGGCATCATATTCGGTCTGGGACAATTCATGATCGGTCTTACCGCGTTGGCTCAGTTTGCCGGTGGCCTACTCATCGGCGTAGGGCAGATTGCCGCCGGGGTTGTAACCATAGGACAGTTTGTCGTGGGCGTTTATGGTCTGGCTCAGGCCGGGTGGGTGAGATACATGTGGAGCCCTACTAGAGTCGACATGGAAGCCGTCGCCTTGTACAGCACGATACAAATGAGGCTTGAGCAGTGGCTGGGTTTCTAGGTCCGTTTGATAACCGCATGCCGGGAAACAGGTAACCGCAGTTGAATTAAAAAGAGTAGGACCGGCGTCTGAAACTGTCTCAAAACTCTTGGTGAGAGAAGAATCGTAGCACGATACTGATACAGATACATAACGCACTGCAGGGCCAGGTTTCTGCGCTCTACGCGGTAATCGCAGAAAGCCTTGGTAGGGGCGGGTTTGAAACCCGCCCGTTTTGGGTAATGCGACGGAGGCGGGTTTGAAACCCGCCCCTACCACCGCATCGTGCTACGATTTCGCTATGCGCGGGGGTTTTCAGACAGTTTCGTGTCCCCGGCCAACGTTCCCCAAAGGTAGGGCTGCCCATCTCCCTTAGTCGTTCAAGGTATTCTGCGTTTCAAGTCTGACGCAGCAGGAGCTGCTTGGCTGCGGGGGAACTCGGCCAGTAGCCATTCCAAGATGGCCCGCGCCTTCGTGAACTGATTCGCATCAAAATGGGCCTTGCCTATGCCCAGCATCAATGACGGGATAAATTCCTCGGGCGGGAGAAAACCGACGGTCCGGTGATGCTCTTTTCCGTCACCGTCCAGCGTTATCACTGTGGGAGTGTATTGAATCACGAAACTAGTAGCCCATGCCGCCAGAGAATTTGTGTAAGCGCGCAGAGGCACCATGTAGCGATTAACGAAGTCTATTGTGCGAGGATTAGGATACGTGACCGTATCCATCTGTTTGCACGCGGGTCAGCCGGGGTTGAAAAAGTCGAGCAACACGTGTTTTTCCTGCACCCTCGCCATAGACAGGGTCATATCCCAATCCGATTCCCACTTTATGTTAGCAGCCATGAGTGAGGCTCCTCTAAGGTCAGTTGCGCTCTAGAATTGCACACTCCATCGTAATGAGACTCGCAGATATTAGATATTAAGTGATAACCGTGAATAGAAACAGTGTCAAATTTCTTCTCCGGCCCAAGATCAGTGGTACCATCGGTCTTAACACCATGTAAAGACGAGCAGGTAGGTGAATTTGGGTTCCAATGCCCTCGGGAGTAGGACCGGCATCTTGCCGGTCAATGCTCAGTGAACCGGCAAGATGCCGGTCCTACTATTCATATTTCACACCGGCTACTCGATTCTCTGCATGTGGCATAACAATCTCGGGAACCGCTGGCCGCGAACATTTCCCCACCATAGCTAGTGTTTGCACCATTCTGGACCACCACTTGTATTTCCATCCGTCCGGACGGAGAATTAAGGTATAACGAAAACGGAGAGTCCAATGAGAATACAGTTGAACCTTTACGCGTCCCTTGCCTCACATTTGCCCGAGAAGGGCGGAGGAAACGCTTGCACCCTGGAGGTTCAGGAGGGCACCGCGGTGAGGGACATTCTAGGACAAATGCAGATAGGCCTGGAAATCCCCAAAATCATCTTCTTGAACGGGATCCACGCGGGCCTCGACGACGTACTGAAGAATGGGGACAGACTAGCTGTCTTTCCGCCCATAGCCGGAGGATAGTGGTGCATGCCACTTTGCATTCAAGGCAGTAAGATGGGGGGTGACTTTTTTCTGTAAAGACGGCTTCCCCAATGCCTATCCGAGCAACTCTAGTCCTTGCCGGAATCCTCATTTCCGTCCAGAGGAAATGAGGATTCCGGCAAGGACTACCACGCTGGAAGCGTGGTTGGGGAAGGGTTCGGGGAGCCCTCGAGACGCGGGGTTACAAGAAGGCCCTCCCCGTCTCTTTTTGTTTCGATGTTCCTGTCTCAACGGTGGTCACATGGAACCGCAAATTCCTCGATATAGTCGGCACCAGCTCCTGAGAGTATTCGGAGAAGAGGGCCAGGAGAAGATACAGAAATCCCGTGTCTTCGTAGCAGGCCTCGGAGCCCTCGGGTCCCTCATTGCTATTCTTCTTGTTCGGGCAGGCGTCGGTCTTGTCAGAGTTGCCGATCAGGACTGCCCCGAGCTGCATAATCTCCACAGGCAAATTCTTTACGACGAAGAGGACGCGACTCGTTGTGTCTCAAAGGCTCAGGCAGCCGCTCATCGCCTTCGGGCGGCCAATTCTGAAGTAAAAGTCCAAGCCGTTGATGCAGCAATTGGTCCAGACAACGTCGAGGAACTTACAGATGGTGTGGATCTGGTAGTGGACGCGCTCGATAATATACGGACGCGATACCTGATCAATGACGTGATCCTGGCCCGGGGCATCCCCTACATATTCGGAGGGGCCGTTGAAACCGTGGGGAATGTCATGACCATCATCCCCGGAAAGACTCCTTGTCTCAGATGCCTCTGGCCTGACCCAAAAGCCGTTGACGATCATCCGAGGGCGTCTGCGGTGGGAGTTCTTTCCTCAGTGGCCACCGCGGTTGCCTCCTTTGAGGTGACGGAGGCGCTGAAAATCATGGTGGGGCGGGAAGAGGACGTACTCTCGGGCCTTCTGGTGTTCGATGTGTGGCGGAACGATTTTCACATTGCGCCGCTGGAACCGGACCCGGGATGCATCTGCAGGGGATTGATCAAAAATCCTTGAATCCCGCTCGGGGCATTCGTTTCATCGCCACAAGGGCAGACTCTCTGGTCTTTCGAATGCCTGTCTTCGAGTTTTTTGCTTGGAAAACTTACGGCCTTCGTCGCACAAGAATTTGGTTCGCATGAAGCCAAGCAAAAGGATAGATACTAATGAAGGATGCCGGCTTACCCTTCGCTGCTCTGATACTGGCCGGAGGCTTGGGCAAAAGACTGCGGTCCGTTGTTTCCGACAGGCCCAAGCCTATGGCATTGGTTCGGGGAGCCCCTTTTCTGGAGATACTAATCGACTCGCTGGTAGGAAAAGGCGTACGGCAATTCGTTCTCCTCACAGGGCACAAAGGGGAAGCGATTGAAGATCACTTTGGCTCGGATTACCGTAGCGACATAAAAATAGTTTTTTCTCATGAACGTTCGCCTCTGGGAACCGGCGGCGCGGTAAAAGATGCCGAGGCATACGCCACTGATCCTTCGCTCCTAGTAAATGGTGACACATTCTTTGACGCGGACCTGAGGGGTCTACTGAAATTCCACGTGGACACAGGCGCGGAGGTAACTCTGTCCCTCTTCAAGGTGGAGGACGTGAGCCGCTACGGTTCGGTGGTGGTGGATCGAAAAGGTATGGTGATCGGCTTCCGTGAAAAGGATGAGAACGTCAACGAACCTGGACTGATCAATGCCGGCTTGTCACTCCTCTCGAAACGTTTTATCAGCAGTCTACCGCGTGGGCCCTTCTCGATGGAACGAGAAATCTTCCCGTCGCTGGTAGGGTCCGGGAAGATGTTCGGGTTAGTCCAGAAACGGCCGTTCTTCGACATAGGAACACCGGAAAGCTATGAAGCATTCAAACTGTTCATGAAGGACCGCCGTAACAGTTGAAAAGCATCTGAACTGGATGAGTTGACGATTCACCGACAAGGGGTTAGGCTGGAATTGTTCGCAGGAGGTTCGATATGTGTGTAGATGGAGTCAGCCGACTCGTCATGGGCAACCTGACTATTCAGAACCTAATGTCCAATCCGATTCTCGACATTGTTCACAAACAGGTGGTGATGACGCTCTACTCTCTCGCGGCGGATCATGGCCTGCATGAGTATGAGAAGATCCTGCCCGTCTACTTATCCATTGATTGGGCCCAGTGCTCGGCCATTTTGGACACCATAGAGCAAGCCGGTTTACTCACTAGGACCGAAGACGGCATATCCCTGACCTATCCCATAGACGCGGAGGCCGAAAGCTCTGCCTGCGGTTGCAGTTGCTAAGCATGAAGCCCGTATATATTAGTTCGGTCTAACGGAACGTGCCGCGGTCTGACGATTCCTCCCGGGGACGGTTTCGTCAAAACCACCTGAGATCACACGGCCGTCTCTGATACGAATGATTCTGTCACAAGCATTGCCGATGTCATCCTCGTGGGTTACCAGGACTACCGTAAATCCCTGCCTCGCAAGATCCCTAAGTTGTGCCACGACTATGTCGGTATTTTTTTGATCCAGCTGGCCTGTGGGCTCATCCCCGAGGATAAGAGAAGGGTTGTTGACCAGGGCTCTGGCTATGGCAGCCCGTTGGCGCTCCCCCCCGGAGAGGCGGTTGGACCAGTGGTCCACACGATGAGAGAGTCCAACCCTGTCCAGTGCTTCGAGAACCTTTTTCCTGCGGGTGTTTCGGTCGGATTCCGCGTAAATTAGAGGTAACTCCAGATTTTCAAAAACAGTGGAGTTGGCCAAAAGATCGCAGCTTTGGAACACGAACCCAAGTTCCGTGTTCCGAAAGTTCGCCTGTTCTTCGCGGTCATACTTTAGAATGTTTTGGCCCTTGAATATGTACTCCCCCGATGTCGGGGGTTGAAGAAGCCCAAGAATGTACAACAGAGTAGACTTGCCTGACCCGGAGGGGCCCATTATGCCCACCATTTCTCCGCGGCGGACCTTTATGTTAGCTTTGTTCAGAGCCTGGATAACGTTTCCACCGTCGATGTAGTCTTTGCCCAGGTCCTTCGTCTCAATTATTATCTCATTTTCCATCTGCTATCACTGCTCCCCACATAACAAATTTCGTGGATGGATGCCAGTATAACCCATCGAAAGCCAAACGCCTATGCCGGCGTATCCGGCATGCGGATTTTCACCGTTTGCAGCACTCCTGTGTTATATTACCTCAATGTTCCAGATAGCCAAACAGGCCCGTGGTGACCGGGGCTCTTTCGTAAAACTCATCCAGCTCGATGCGGATGATTTCGCAGTAATCGTGCGTGCTCCATCGGACGTGAGGCTGCATCACCGGTACATAGGACCTGATCCGGCCAAAGCAGAAGAGATTTTCAACGCTGAGGCGGGGAAGCTTAATCCAGGGGACCGTCAGCAGTAGATCGACATGACTGGCGGTAGCGGTTCTCGGGATTCGTTGACCTCAACTAGCGGCCTTCTGGTGAGGAGAGCCTTGTATGGCGAAAATACGCTTGCAGAGTGAATGGAAAATGTGGGCCGCGCTGGGCGGAATACTTTTACTCGTTATCTTTTACCTTTACATGGCGAGCCGACCCCCGACGGAGGGCGGTGAGTATCTCTGGAATGTGACAAAGATCGTAGACGAGACGGACCTGTCTTTGAGAGGCTCAGGGAATATAATTGAACTCAAGTTGGCGGGCTTGCGCGTTCCGCCGGGTCAGGCGCAAGCGGCACGAGATTTTCTTACAAAAACGCTTGAAAATCAGTGGGTTCGGGTCAAGATACTCCGTGACGGGCCGAAAGGATCTAAAGAAGGGTTCGTGTTTCTGTCGGGAGAGGACACGAGCGCGCGAATGATAAGGCAAGGATTCGCCGAAATCGACAGGGAAGAAAAAGATTTCGACATCAGACCATATATTGAACTAGAACAAGAAGCGAAAAGAGAGCAAAGAGGCCTGTGGCGGCAGCAGAGCCCTGGAGCTAAGTGACATGAAGATCCTTATCGTAGGGTCCGGGGGACGGGAACATACCCTTGCCTGGAAGATGGCGCAATCGGATTTGGTTAAGGAAGTCATCGTAGCACCCGGCAATGTGGGTATTGAAATAGAACCAAAATGCAGGGTGGCAGATGTCTCCTCAGACAACGTCTCCGGCATACTCCACTTGGCACAGGCCGAAAAAGTGGACCTCACTGTGGTAGGGCCTGAAGCGCCTCTTGTGGCCGGACTGTCTGACGCTTTCCGTTCAGCCGGGCTCAGGGTTTTCGGCCCTTCTAGAGAAGCAGCGCAACTGGAAGGGAGCAAAGTCTTCACCAAACGCCTGCTCGCGAAATACGAGATCCCTTCGGCCGATTTTGAGGTCTTTCAGGATTTTGAAGCGGCCTCCTCCTACCTGAAAACATGTCCCGATCGCGTAGTGCTCAAGGCTGACGGTCTTGCTGCGGGGAAGGGAGTGTTCGTCTGCGTCGATCAGAACGAAGCTCAGATGGCACTTTCGACTATCATGAAGGAGAGGGCCTTTGGTGATGCCGGCAACAGAGTCGTCATAGAAGAATGCCTTGAAGGTGAGGAGGCATCTTTCATTGCCTTCACCGACGGCAAAGAAGTGCTCCCGCTTGCCAGTTCCCAGGACCACAAGGCCATATTCGACGGCGACCAAGGCCCTAATACAGGGGGTATGGGGGCCTATTCTCCTGCACCTGTGGTGACCCCCGAGATTCACGACCGGATTATGACGGAAGTGATGATCCCGGTGGTACGCGCTATGGAACAGGAAGGGACTCCCTATATGGGATTTTTATACGCGGGCGTCATGATCAAGGATGGAAAGGCCAAAGTCCTGGAATTCAACGCGCGCATGGGAGATCCCGAGGCCCAACCTCTTCTTTTTAGAATGAAAACCGATCCGGTGCCCCTGATGGTGGCCGCGTTGGAGGGTGGGCTTGGCAACATGAAAATCGAGTGGGCCCCGGAAGATGCGGTTTGCGTCGTCATGGCCTCCGGCGGGTACCCCGGCTCGTACGAAAAGGGAAAACGTATTACGGGAATTGAAGAGGCTGACGCAATGGAGGGGATCAAGGTGTTCCATGCCGGGACCGGTAGGGGAGCCGACGGATTCGTCACTGCGGGAGGCCGCGTTCTCGGTGTCACCGCCAAAGCCCAGGGCATATCCAACGCAATTGCAAGGGTTTATGAGGCGGTTAAAAAGATCCACTGGGAGAACGCTTACTACAGAAAAGACATCGGGAAGAAGGCCCTACAAAGAGTTTAGAACGCGCGTGTCCGGGTCTTTAAGCAAAGAACCCGGACATGCTGGAGAAAATGTGCTCGCCTGTTGTCCTAATTATACTGCATCTGAGCTACGGGTCA
>CAWEJR010000004.1:0-77461 GCA_963809365.1 uncultured delta proteobacterium
CAGGCGTCATTAACAACAGTAGGCTCATCGCTCTACAGTGAATCGGATTAGGATTTGATCCAGAGTCACCCTCCCCTCGCCCCTCCCGTCAAGAGCGGGGGACCTGTAAGGGCGGGTTTCAAACCCGCCCCTACCTCTCTCCTCCGGTGGGAGAGGGAAGGGTGAGGGGGGGCATACCGCTTGTCCAGCCGCAAAATTCAATTCGCCGCACTATATTTACCGACCAATTTTTTGCTGCGTGCGGAAACTTTCCCGTATCATCTTCCCCCATATCTTGCGTTCACGACTTTTGCACATGTCAAAGTCCAAAACCAGGTTATATTGGTTACGAGCAGGTCAATTATTCCTTACAGCGGAGTCTCACGAACCAGATAACACCAGTTTTCTGGACTAATCATTGACAAAAGCATTCATTACGATCAGAAAGTTGCGGCTATGCAATCAGAGCACGAGATCCCCCTGGAACGCGAAGCCACTCTCTTGATCTGCTCCGACAGACCCGAGACTGTCTATCAGGAAATTGCGAGTCTTACAGCAGTTGGCGCGTACAAACTCGTTCCTGGCAAGTCGCAGCTTCTGGAGGATCATTATTTCGACACCCCTGACGCGAAATTGAGCGCAAGGAAATGGGGGCTGCGATTGCGACGAATCGGAACCGATCTCTGGATAACTCTTAAGGGGCCGTCAAAGCAAACTGAATGGGGTGGTCGCGAACGTGCTGAGATAGAGGCGCTCTGGTCGAAAACGTCGGTGGCCGAAGTCGAGGCGGAACTTTCCCGTCACGGCATAGAAATGGATTTTCCCGGAGAGGACCTGGAGCATTCAGATCCTATGGAGGCAATGACGAGTGCAGGGCTCGTGGTCATCCAGCGCCGCAATACCAGAAGAGCCGCGAGCGCGGTAATCTCAGGAACCGATGGCATGGTCCAGGCTGAGCTGGCCGCGGACTCTGTTGCTTACTTCTTTCCCGAAACGGAGATTCTCCACTATGAGGTGGAGATAGAGAGCAAAGGCCCGAACGGCCCCGCGGCGGCCGTGGCTATTGCGGAATATCTTCTGGCCGAGTACAGTCCGGAACTCAAGAGATGGCCTCACGACAAACTTGCCACGGGCTGGGCCGTCCGAGAGCTTTTGACCGGGGGCTCGCTAGAGGGCTTGCTGGACGTGAACAACCGCCTGAAGTCGGCTGCGTATGATAGAATAGATGAATACTTGAGACACGAACTCTCATAATAATGCGAAGGAGCACGGATGCTAAGGAATACGTTTTGCCACATACCGGGCATAGGGCCCAAATCGGAATACAACCTATGGTCTCACGGGATTCTGTCCTGGGACGATCTTGTGGTTCGTTCGCAAGCTGAATCGTCCAGAGAGAGGCGCCATTTCCTGAAAAGTCGTATTGACGAGTCTATGGCACACCTTGAGGACAACGATCCTCGTTACTTCACCGAATCCCTGTCGTCGAACCATCACTGGAGGCTCTTTCCGGAGTTTCGAGATTCAGTCGCCTATCTCGACATTGAGACTACAGGCTTCCCGGGCTCAGGAAACTACATTACAACCATTGCGATGTATGATGGGGTGTCAGTGCGTCACTATGTTCACGATCAGAACCTGGAACAATTTGTGGAGGACATTTCCAGATTCAAAGTAGTAGTCACGTATAACGGGGGATGCTTTGACCTCCCGTTTATTGAGAACTATTTCAAGATCAGGATGAATCACGCGCACATTGACCTGAGATTCGTGCTGCACAGCCTGGGCTACCGCGGGGGATTAAAAGGATGCGAGAAAGCGCTCGGGTTGGACAGGGAAGACTTGGATGGCGTGAACGGTTACTTCGCTGTCCTGCTCTGGGATGATTTCAAGAGGAACCACAACGAAAAGGCCCTCGAAACGCTGCTCGCATACAACATTCTGGATGCGGTCAACCTCGAAGCCTTGATGGTGATCGCGTACAATCTGAAGTTGAAGCAGACCCCTTTTTTCGATTCCCTTCAGTTGGAGCTGCCTGAGCCCGTTGAAAACCCGTTCAAGTCGGACCGGGAGACAGTGAGCAGAATCGCCAGCCATTACTACAGGTGAGTGCTTGGGATTTGTGGCGGGAGAGCTGTTGTACGTTATAGCAATGGCCTAAACTCTTGTCCGATACGAGAGCAGGACACCGTCACCCCGGACTTGATCCGGGGTCCAGTCCCGCGTTTCGCGGGATGGATTCCCGCGTTCGCGAGACTGACGATATCGCCTCCGGCAAATCGGTCAAAACTTTGGTCAACCACCATGAATTGTGCGAAATCATCTGTTCCTAAGGATTGGAAATGAACGCCGTCGCTTACTCACAAGCTCGGGAAAATCTTGCCAAGACCATGGACAAAGTCTGTGATGACCATTCCCCCATCATCATCACCCGAAAGAACCAGCGCTCTGTCGTGATGATCTCCCTTGAAGACTACCAAGCTCTCGAAGAAACCGCTCACCTTCTGAGGAGCCCAAAGAATGCACGGAGACTCCTGGAAGCCATCGCTGAATTGGAGGCCGGCGGCGGGATAGTACGGGAACTGGCGGAGTAAAGCTCGGCAGGTGCCCATGTGGGGCACCACAGCCAGGGTAGACCCAATCGAGATAGCCTATGCCCTAAGCCGCGTAATGGATGATCTCCAATTCCGCTGCGGCATCCACCCTTTGAAGGATCTCTTCCACGCGGCACATCACGGAATCGTCCAACAAGTATTCACTGCAACTGTCGCATTGCAGCACCGGCAATCCTTTTAGGATCACAATGCTTGTTTCGCTGATCTTGAAGGGGAGGTCTGTTACCAAGGGCTCCAGTCGCGATCCACATACATGACATTTCATGATGAACATCCATTCAGCCGTTAGTGTCACGCTTCTCCTCTCGACGCGTGGTATTCCCGCGCGAAGGCAAGAAAATCCTCGTACGCTCTGTCCAGATCAAAGCCGAGGCGATCCGAATGCGTGGCCATGCCCTGGTGAAACCACCTGTACCAGCGGTCGATCTTCGCAGGGTCCTCGGGGATGAGCTTGGTGAAGATGTCTGTCCCCGGATAGGGTGTGACCATGTTTATCTCAACGTGATCGGGTTGCACGTCCAGGATCAACTTCTTGGAAAGCTCCACGTCTTCCAATGTCTCATCAGGCAGCCCGATCATGAAAAACGCGTGCGAGCGTATGCCGGCCGCGCGCAGCAACCCTATCGCCCTTTTCACGTCCTCGTTGGTCTCACCCTTGCGAATCATTTTCAGGATACGCGGGCTGCCGCTTTCGACTCCCAGAGTGACTCGCCTGAAGTTGGCCTCGCGCATCTTTGCGACTAGAGTCTCATCCAGAGTGTCCGCGCGGACTCCGCCCGTGAACTCGAAACAATTCAGGCCGGCCGCGATGATCTCATCGAGAAGCGCCAAGGTGCGTTTCCGGTTCACGGTAAAGGTGTCGTCCACCACTTTCACGACCCATCGGCCGGGACGGGGATCAAACGCTTCGCTCCCCGTGCTGGTTACTGTCCAGAGCACTCTCTGATGGTTGTTCCGATTCGGCAGCACGCCTGAGAATTTCAAGCTCTTCGATAATCGAGCCAACCGACCGCATCCGAACTTTCCGGCCCCAGATATTCCTCGAAGCGCAGTACGCGCAGTCAAAAGGGCAGCCGCGGCCTGTCAGAAGGACTTCCCCGAAATACTCGGATCGGTTGATGAAGGAACGGTCAGGAATTGGCAGGCCGTCGATTTCCGCGATAAGGTCGGCTTTTGGATTAACAATGATTCGGCCGTTTCTTCCGCCATGCGAGTGAAGGGATATCCGACAGAGACCCTTTCCCCCTCAGCGCATCCATCACTCGGACAAGGGTCAGCTCCCCTTCTCCAATCGCGGCCATGTCAGCCCCTGTGTAATTGAGGCTCTGTTCGGGGAGCACCGTGGGATGGCTGCCACCGAGAATCACAGGCACGCCCCGGCGTTTGAGTCGCCCCACCAGGATGCGAGCCGCATCCATGTTCCCTGAGTTACAGGTGATTCCCACGAGGTCCGGGTTCTCTGCCGCAATCCTTCTTTCTGTTTCCTCCCAGATCGCGTGCTGCGGATCCTCGAGCATCTTCACCATACGGGGAATACCCTGGTGCATGACAACTTCGGGGTCTTGTGCCGGCCCTTCGAGCGGTTCCAGGTCCGGCACTGCCACGTTTTCTCCATCCACAAGAGCCGCTTCGTACCCGCCTCGATCTCTCACGTACGTGGCCAAATAGAGGAGATTCAACGGGTACGTCTTCATCTTCGGGATGGTCATGCCAAAGAGCGCGTAAAATGGCGGGCGTACAAGAACTACTTTCATGTTGTCCTACGAGTTAGCTTTCGGAGGAGGAAGAATCGGGGAGGACCTTCTTGTAAGAAGGGCCTCCCCGAACCCCTCTCCAAGAACTTCTAGCCTTTGCCGGAATCCTCATTTCTCCTGCGGGAAATGAGATTCCGGCAAATGTTGAAATTTCCTGGATGGATTGAGGGAACCATCTTCACAAAGAAGCTTCCCCAATCTTACCGCTTCGAAAGCAAATTCGTATCAGGGTCTTCATTTGCTACAAGGCCGGGCATCGGCAGAAAGGATCTTGCGGAACAGATCCACATAGGTGTCAACCCTCTTATCCCACGAATGCTCCGCGGCCATGAACTGCATGACCTGATCTCTCTTTTCGCTCAGCGGGTTTTCAACGAGTTCCAGAGTATTGGACACCAACTCGCGGACATCGCCGTGGGAGAATATCTTTCCAAAACCCGTCTGCTGAATAAGTTCATTGGTGAGTATAGGTTCTTCGGACACCACCGGCAGCCCGCCTCTCAAATAGTTCAGGATCTTGGACACGTCGTTATCGAACGCGTGCGGCCCTGCAGCCAGAGCCAATCCGACGCTTGCATAACGGATATAATCCCAGACCTCTTCCTCAGATAGTTCGCCATGGTCGACCACGAGAGGGTCCAGCGCACATTCTTCTTGAGCACCGCCGTACATGCACGCTTTGTTAATCCCCACAAGGTGAACACGGACTCGATCACGAAGCAACCGTGCCGCTTGATTTAACATCTGAACCATGCGGGGAGCCGCAAGGCTTCCCAAAAATAGCAACACACGTTCATCCGGCCTGTACGGATTGAGGCCCTGAGTTGGAATATGCGCGGGACAGCCCGTAGGAACCAGGACAATCGGCAGCTCTCCGCCGTAGAAACTCCTCCAGCGCTCCCGGTTCTCCGCGTTGTTCAGGACCACAGCGGACGCCCGATCTCGAATCACAGCCTGGCAGCGGAGCAAGCGCTCTCGAAAAGGCTCGTCTCTTTCAGGCAGCTCGTGGTCTACCACTCTCACGATGCGGGAAACCACGGGTCCGCGATAGCGTTCGATCAGCAAAATCGAGTCGTGGTAACACGTCTTGACGATATCGTATCGGCCGGCTTCTTCAAGCGCCTCAAGACGCCTGACAGGCACGATTC
Source organism: uncultured delta proteobacterium (assembly GCA_963809365.1). Taxonomy (GTDB): domain Bacteria; phylum Desulfobacterota; class Desulfomonilia; order Desulfomonilales; family Desulfomonilaceae; genus CAWBBA01. The sequence continues at coordinate 5,497 of CAWEJR010000004.1, forward strand.
CTTCTAAGATGCCTTCCCGGTCAACAGGGGCTATGACTTCAGCGTCTATACCTTTGCGGATGAATCCCAGAGAAATGGCACGCAAACGAACAAGATCAATGCCTGTGGGAGGAGCTAAGGGATTCTTATGGAAGACGATTCCGACACGCATAATGAGGTAAATCTTCCCCTTCTTTCGCCCGGATGATAGAAATATTTGTCAGAGGATGCAACTCATCGGGAGTACAAGAAAACGAAAACAGAAGCCGAGTCGATGAACCAGGCTAAAAAGAGGCGCATAAAGGTCTGCATAACGACCCCCGAGTTTCCCCCGGCACAATGGGGAGGACTGGCCCGAACCGTGGAGAGGGTAGCCACCCACGTCGCGGACATGGGGCTGGAAGTCCACGTGGCGCACCTGGAAGTAGCAGAGGAACCTTTAGTGCTCCTGGACGAGAACCGGCAGGACCGCCTGACGGACGGCATCATTGTTCATCGACTGGCCGTGGGCAGGGAAAAGATGACTGATTCGCGAAGCCTGTGGGACTGCCCTCACACGCTCACGTTGCAGATGATGTACCAGTCACTGGAGATGCTCCATCGCGAAGAGGCGTTTGATTTCTTTCATTCCTTTTTCCTGTGGCCGGTGGGGTACGTGACCGGAATGCTGGCACGTCGAGTGGGTCTCCCATCGGTGCTCACCGTAGTGGGCAACGATATCAAGAAATACATCTTCAGCCCGGAAAAGGTGGGGGCATGTCGAAGCGGCCTGGAAAACGCCGACAGGGTCGTGGCTCTAAGCCGAGATCTTGTGGAAATGGCTCATGCTCTCACTCCTATCGAAGACAAGGCCCGGATTATTTACAACTCCGTGGACCTCCCGGACCACGTTTGGTCGCAAGAGCGTTCTGACAATGAACCTCTTAGGATAGGGTGCGCGGGAATATTCAAGTATGCCAAAGGATTGCCTTATCTCTTCAAGGCTGTGGCCCGGCTCAAAACGCAACATCGGTTGGCCTTGGAACTTCTCGGGGAATTAAGAGAATCGGAGCGGGAAATTTACCGCCAAATGTTGGACAGAACCGGAATAGAGGACATATTAAGTTTTACGGAAGCAATTCCCCACGACCAGGTTTCGCGGTGGCTAAGGAGCCTCGATGTGTTTGTGCTACCGTCTGTATCTGAAGGGTGTCCGAATATATTAATGGAGGCGATGGCAGCGGGAGTGCCCTCCATCGCGACCCGCACCGGCGCCATGGAGACCCTGGTAGAAGATCATGTCACAGGTCTCTTGGTTCCGTGGGGAGATTCGGAGGCTCTAACAGGCGCGCTTGCGGAAATCATTGAAAACCCTGGGCTTGCAAAATCGTTGGGGGCCGCAGCGAGGCATAAAATGAAGCAGTTCTCCTCCGCAAGGGAGCGGGAAGCCTGGGAGAGTCTGTATCGGGAACTCATAGAGTTTTAGATGGATCATCTTCAAAGGAAGACATACCCTGATGACCACTGGCTGAGGTCTCACGACCCTGAAAAGGCCCTTGCCGCGTACTTGGATCAACAGAGCAAGGCCTATAGCCGCGCCAAGAATGCTTTCATCCTGGAACTGCTCGGAGATTTGAAAGGAAAACGTTTTCTGGACTATGGCTGCGGCGCGGGGATGTTCACTGTGCACGCGGCGCTTGAAGGCGCGGCGGAAGTGGTCGGGGTGGACGCGGAGGACACCGCTCTTTCGACCGCGGTGCATTTTGCGCGGCAGGAGGGGGTGCATCATCTTTGCCGTTTCATCCACAGCGAGGGGTTCCCATCATTTTCTTCTCGCGGCCGCTTCGATGTCATCCTCATAAAAGACGTGATCGAACACGTACCGGACGACCAGGGCTTACTCGAGGACGCTGCCGCCGCAGTCGTTCCAGGCGGGCGAATAATCTTGAGCACCCAGAATTCTCTGTCGCTCAATTACCTGCTACAGGGGACGTATCACCGTGTCTTGCGCAAAGACAAAGAATGGTTCGGGTGGGACGAGACTCATTTGCGCTTTTATACGCCAATGAGTCTGCACAAAAAATTGCAGGCCGTCGGCTTTCGGAGCGTTGCGTGGAGATCAGTCTATTTAATCCCCTATAAGCTGCCACCATTGCCGTCTTCTAATAATAAGTTCGTTAGGCTCAACGCGTTGAGTTGGATAGACAAAAAGCTGGGCGGAATTTTTCCATACAACCGGTTGGGATGGAACATCATCGTAAAGGCCGAAGCGTCAAGGAGAGTCAGCTCAACCGGTCTCGCTTGCGCCTCTCACCATAAGGGAGTTACCCGCAGCCCCTGCCCTCATGACTCGGGAATCGGTCCAAGTGGAATAGAAAGCCCTCCGACTCAAGACCGGTCACGGACCGAGCCATCACCCTGTGCCGACCCTCAATCAAGTAAATGGTGTCATGCGGACAGTTGATCCTCATAGCGCACTCCGGGTCCAAGCTCGACCACAACTTCAGGAATACTCGGTTCACGCCGGCATGACCTACCACCAGAATAGGGTACTGAATGTCTTCTGACGTGATCTCTTGGATGAACGGCGCAACCCTCGTTTCTCCATCTGAATAGCTCTCCCCTCCGGGAGGCCTGTCCAGCCAAGTCTTTCGAATTAGTTGGACGCCATCCCCGACTTCGCTGCGCGGCTTTCCCTCCCACTCGCCACATGAAAGTTCCGCCATAGCCTCTCGTACGAGTATGGGAAGGCCCATGCCCTCCGTGTATATATCCGTGCTCATACGGGCTCTCCCCAAGGGGCTGCAAAAAACCGTCCGAATTTTCTGCTCCTCAATGAGGCGCGCCACCTGTTTCGCCGCGCTGAGACCTTCGGGAGTCAGTGGGGAATCACTCCGTCCCATGATGAATCCGTCCCGATTAAAGATCGTCTCGCCATGTCTTGCGAGAACTATTTTCTTATCCATAGGCTCAGGGGTCTCCTCCTGTAACTTACTAGGACTTAATTCGGTAGACGTGTCCAAAGTTTTTATATAAGAATGCCGGTCACAGCTGACAACTTTCTCAAAAGAAGGGAGTCCTGCTCGATTTCTGGAAGGACTTATAACACATCAAAGCGCTCCGGTTTTAACATGAAGAATTGGCAAGATCGCATTTGTGAGGCTCTTTGCACATCGTTGTGGCTCGGATATTCGCCGGTCGCGCCCGGGACGGTGGGCAGTTTGCCTGCGGTGCTGATTTTTGTTCTCATTGATCTGTTGGCCCCGCGACAATTTCAGACGCCGTTGATTGCAACGGTGCTTCTAGCGACCTGCATTATATCAATACCCCTTGGAAAATGGGCCGAACGTCATTGGAACAAGAAAGATCCAAGGTATTTTGTTCTGGATGAGCATGCAGGCTTTCTAGTCACTGTGTTGCTGTTTAGAGTTCCCAGCCTTGCTTTGACGGTCCTCTGGGCGTTTGTCGCCACGAGGGTTTTCGACATTATTAAGCCGTGGCCAGCCTCCAAAATGGAATTTCTTCCTCATGGCTGGGGTATTCTCGTGGATGACCTTGTCGCATCCCTTTATGCAGCAGGCTTCTTACATGTTTTAGCCTGGTGCCTTCCGGTGCTATTCGGGCAATAGGTCCGTTTGTCGGATCTGTTGACCTCCATCTGTCCTACTGCCCGTAATTTCCTTCAATTACTTCGGCTACCCCTTTCGACCGCAGATACCATTTCGTGATCTCTTCCGTCACTGCCGGAATGAGCGCCAAGCCTATCACCACTTCCCACTCAGTCAGGCTGAGCGGGTGGGTGTTGAAAATAGGGTGGAGGAAGGGCACGAAAACGGTTGCGACCAGCAACAAAATGGAGACCAGGACCGCTCCCACCAGGTATGGGTTGGAAAACGGGCCAATCTGGAAGAGCGAGAGTCGCTCCGATCGACAGGTGAAAGCACGGAATAACTCGCACAGAGAAAGGGTAACAAAGGCCATGGTTTCGGCGGTCTGCACGTCCACTCCGCTCCAGTTGTAGCGAAAGATAAAGGACACAGGATTTACATCCGCAGGAAGCGCGTTGTTCGCCTGGAGATACCAGATGAGCCCCAGGCCAAAGGCCGTGAGCGTTGCGCCTGTCTGGCTGATGGTCTGTATCAGGATGCCCAGGCGCATGGGGCCGTGAATGATGGGCTCAGTCTTGGGGCGAGGCGGGTGGTCCATCACGTCCGGGTCACCCTTCTCCTTGGCAAGCGCCAACGCCGGCGCCCCGTCCGTGACCATGTTGAGCCACAAGAGCTGAATGGCTGTAAGCGGGCTGGGCAGACCAACAGAGCGTGGGCAAGAAGATGGTCATGATCTCGGCTACGTTGGAAGAAAGAAGGAAAAACACGAACTTGCGGATGTTGGCGTAGATGATGCGGCCCTGTTCTACCGCGGCCACTATGCTCGCGAAGTTGTCGTCGGTGAGCACCATGTCGGCCGTCTCTTTGGCCACATCAGTGCCGGTGATGCCCATGGCAATCCCGATGTCGGCCCGTTTGAGGGCGGGTGCGTCGTTCACGCCATCGCCCGTCATGGCCACCACCTCACCTCGCTGCTTGAGCCCATCCACGATGCGCACCTTGTGCTCGGGGTTGACGCGGGCGAAGGCATCGGTCGTCTCGAGGGCGTCTACCAGCCCGGTGCCCTGCAGTTTGTCCAGTTCCGCTCCGGACAGCACTCGATGCCCCGGCTCCAACAGACCGATCGACTGCCCGATAGCCGCGGCCGTATCCGGGTAGTCCCCGGTGATCATGATGGTGCGGATTCCAGCGCGACGCGCCTTCTCAATGGCCGGGATCACTTCGGGCCGGGCTGGGTCAATGATGCCGAAAAGGCCCAAGAATACGAGGCTGTGCTCTACTGCCTGGGCGGTGGCCTCTTGGGGCGGAGCGTCAGCCACGCGGTAGGCCACGGCCAGCACACGCAGGGCTTCGCGAGCCATTGACTCGTTAGCTGCCAGGATGCGCGAGCGAAAGTCCTCGGTAAGCGGCGCCGCGTCGTCGTTGACGAGCTGGTAGTGCGTGCATAGCTCCAGCATCACATCCGGCGCGCCCTTGCACGCAGTAACGTACAGCTTTCCAGACGCGGCCGAATCCTCGTGGAACGGGCCGGCGTCGGCACGCTGGGGCGCCACCACGTCCACGACGGTCGACATACATTTGCGGTCCGAGTCGAACGGGACCTCGCAAACTCGCGGATACTTGCTCTCCAGTTCGGGCTTATGCGCTCCGGCCTTGGCCGCGGCCACCACCAGAGCGCCTTCTGTGGGGTCGCCCACCACGCGGTGGGTCTCTATTTCCCCCGAGGTGCCGGACACCTCCAGGTAGGCATCGGAGCCGAGCACCGCCGCCCAGAGAGCGGTCAGCGCCCCGGGATAGCGGGTCATGTCCACCGCTTGCCCATTCAACGTAAAGTCCCCTCGGGGAGTATAACCCTCGCCCGTCACACCAAAAGTGTGGTCATCCACCCACAGGCGTACGGCCGTCATCTGGTTTTGAGTGAGCGTGCCGGTCTTGTCGGAGCAGATCACGCTGGCCGAGCCGAGGGTCTCCACTGCGGCCAAGCGACGCATGAGGGCATGCCGCTTGACCATTTCGCGCATGCCAAGGGCGAGGGTGATGGTGACCACAGCAGGCAGTCCCTCCGGCACTGCAGCGATGGCCAAGCTTACGGCAATCATGAAGATCTCTGTGATCACGGTCGAAGATTGGCGCAAGTAGGCCAGGAGCCCAGCGTCGGGGGCCACGATCAGCCCCAGGTTGGTCTGGTTGAATAAGGCCGCGGCAAACACCACCGCGCATATTGCCAGACACGCGTAGCCGAGCTGTCTGCCAAGTTGATCCAGCCGCTGCTGGAGGGGAGTGGGTTCGGCCTCCAACGTCTGCAGCATCTCGGCGATGAGACCCATCTGGGTGTGCATGCCCGTGGCGACCACGATTCCGCGGCCGCGCCCGTACGTGATGAGAGTGCCCATGAAGGCTGTGTTGTGACGGTCACCCAAGGGGATGTCGGCTTCCAGAGACACCTGAGCGCTTTTCTCCACCGGGACCGACTCGCCGGTGAGCGCTGCCTCCTCAATCCGCAGGTTTACCGATTTCACCAGCCGTACGTCAGCGGGCACGTAGTTGCCGGCCTCCAAGATCACGATGTCACCCGGCACAAGCTCACGGCTTGGAACAGTCGACACGCAACCCCCCGCGCACTACGTTGGCGTTGGGGGCGGCCATCTTCTTGAGAGCGGCGAGGGCTTCCTCGGCCTTGGATTCCTGCACCACGCCTATGATGGCATTTAGCAGCACGATGGCCATGATCGCGGCCGCCTCCACGTAATCGCCCAGCAATGCAGAGATTATGCTCGCGACGATAAGCATCATCACCAGGAAGCTCTCGAATTGCTGCAAAACGAGTTTCCAGAAGGGCGGACGAGGGGCTTCGCGCAGCTCATTGGGACCGACTTCAGCAAGTCGTTGGCGGGCGACCTCAGGGCTAAGGCCCTGATCGAGGTGGGCTGAGAGCTTCTGTGCGATGGCCTCGCAAGACTGGCTATGCCAAGCTTCGGCTGGTAGAGGCGTGTGCAGTTTCGGCTTCGTGGACGACATACAGCGCTCCTCCTAAAAGTATGGAAACAGGGTGATCACACACCGGCATCACGATTGCATTATTATGCGGATGCCAACTTTCGAGCCGTCTTCCACAGAGTACTGGAGGAATTTACTCGCGTCCGGACAGACTACACCGCGGGATCGGTGATGGTCATCCCACCGCCGTACCTTCCCCAGAATTGCAGCTCCACAATAAATGCTTATCGGATTACGGTTCATGAGCATCGAGAGAAGATTACTCGTGAACACGATAACACGATAAAAGGATTACACAATCCAAGTCCGAAATGCAATAAGAACAAGCTTTCGCCGGAAGTTTGATAACCGAATGATGCCGCGCGGTCTCTATCCTGGGGTCTTCTGTCTTATGACCTGTCGTTCGATGATTGCTCGTGGGTAGAAAAGCCGCGGGGTTGCTTCGGATGAAAGTCCACGGAGACAAAATTGCCGCCCAACCGGCTGCGTCAGGTACATCTCGATTGTCTTGCCCAAGACCCGATTGTCAGGGAGCTTGGTGAAGTAAGTGCCCTTACCGTGTCGAGCGCTTGATCTGAAGATTATACTTTTAGTCTTTGGCCTGCCTCACAATCCGCGCGGGAGAGAATCAAAATCTCTCCTTGGAGAATCTGTCTCAGTATGAGACTTAGACATTCGATCATTCGGTTCTCAAAAGGAGCAATAAGTTGACCTCAGCTTTAATGGGCTTCTCCTCAGATTTCTTGGTTGGCGTCTTCACCGTGGTTCTTATTGACATAGTCCTAGCTGGGGATAACGCCGTGGTCATAGCTATGGCTGCCAAATCACTTCCGCAGGACAAACGGCGCCTGGCAATAATTTTCGGCGCCGGATTGGCGGTTCTGCTTCGCATAGTTCTGACCGTGTTCGCCGCGCAACTTCTTCAGATAAGTCTAGTCAAGCTGATAGGCGGACTTCTCATAGTTTGGATCGGGGTGAAATTGCTGGTGGTCGATGATTCTCGGGAAGAAACGACGCACGCGGGAGGCAACCTTTGGACCGCCATCTGGATCATCATTGTGGCAGACGTCACCATGTCGATGGACAATGTTCTGGCCTTAGCAGGAGCATCCAAGGGTGATCCCTTTCTTCTGTTATTCGGTCTTATTCTGAGCATACCCCTGGTCGTGGGCGCGAGCGGACTGCTCTCCAATCTAATGGATAGGTATCCGGTGATAATCTATTTGGGGGCTGCTGTGCTTGGGCAGGTCGGCGCTGAATTAATAATGGGCGACCCGCTGGTTGCGGAGCGGCTTCGCCTGTCCACAGCAGTAGAATACGTTGTGCAAGCGTGCTTTGCCGTCGGTGTGATCGTTGCAGCAAGAATCATTCGGCTGTATTTGAAGCGGAAACGGCCTGAAAGAATAGTGCCGCCGGCAACGCCCTGAACCGCACCCAGCCCCACACAACCCCATCATGGTGAACCGCCTGGAATTTGACGCCGTGGTGCTGCCTGCCTGACATGGTAGGGGCACGGTCCCGCGTTCCGCGGGATGTCCCTACTCGATCTGTCTACTCCACCTTGAGGCCATTTTGAATGCACCGCAGCATAACTCGTTTGAACCGAAACTGCTGCTCTTTTGGGGGGATTCCGGCAAGTACCGGATGAGTCGTTCAACTGGATTGCGAAATATCCAGGCCTGTAGCTGACCTATACTCTTGTGACCTTCTGTATTCAGGCCCCGTCATAATCTATGATTCAGGAAATTTTTCGTCCATGACGCTGAAACGAAAATGCGCTATCTGCGAATTAACGTATGAAGAGGGCGCACATTAAATATGAGCCGCCCGTGATGCCTGATAAATATGGAGGTTTCATGATGAGATTCAAGCACAGCATTCTTTGTTTGATTATGGTGATCCTTCCTTCCGTAACAGTGGCCGAATCGGTTTTCACCAGCAGCGCAGACGAGCAGGTTGGGGTCGAGGTTACCGTATACAACAACAACCTGGGGCTAGTGAAGGACACGCGCAAGCTCGAACTCTCAAAGGGCCAGGGTGAGTTGCGATTCATGGACGTGGCTTCACACATCATGCCTGTCACGGTTCACGCAAAATCAGTCAATCATCCCAACGACTTCAGCGTTTTGGAGCAGAATTACGAGTATGATCTGATAAGCGCAGCCAAACTTCTCGACAAGTATGTGGGCAAGAAAATCAAAATCATGGCCTGGAACCAGTATCAGGACAGAAAGGAAGTTGTGGAGGCTACACTCCTGAGCAACAATCAAGGTCCTGTTTATAAGATCAACGACGAGATATACCTGGGCCACCCGGGCTACCAAATCCTGCCGAAATTACCGGAGAACTTGATCGCCAAACCTACCCTAACCTGGCTCTTCGACAATACTTCGGCGAAGCTTCATAACCTCGAGGTATCGTACTTGACACAGAATCTGAACTGGAAGGCCGACTACGTGGTGGTCGTGGACAAAGACGACAAGGCCGCGGATATTTCAGGGTGGGTCACTCTCGATAATAACAGCGGGGCCACGTACAAGGATGCCCGTCTAAAACTGGTCGCGGGTGAAGTCCATCGGGTCTCGGAAGCAAGGCAATGAGCTGGCGCGGATACAGTCTGTTCCGGCGGCAGCGTCTCTTGCAAAGGCCGCTCAATTTGAGGCAAAGCCGTTTTTTGAGTACCACATATACGATCTTCAGAGGAAGACCACGTTGAAGGATAAGCAGACCAAACAGGTCAGTCTTCTGGAATCCTTCGGGGTGGGCATCAACAAGGAACTTCTCGTGTACGGGATCAAAAGTCATTTCACGAGGCAATATCGAGAACAGAACCCAAAGCAGCCTGTGAACGTATATGTCAAGTTTAAGAACTCGAAAGAGAACAAGCTCGGCATGCCTCTGCCCGCGGGCATCATGCGCCTGTACAAAGAGGATGACAAAAAGAGCCAGCAATTTGTAGGCGAGGACAAAATCAATCACACTCCCAAGGACGAAGAAGTGAAACTGAAGATAGGGGAAGTCTTTGACGTGACCGCGGAGAGGATTCAAACCGACTTCCGGCAGATCACCACCCACCTATATGAAACCGCCTGGGAGGTCACTCTGCGGAATCACAAGGATAATGAAGTCTCCGTCGGCATTATTGAACCGCTGATCGGTAGCTGGGAAGTCATTGAGAAGAGCCACTCGTACAAAAAGCTCGATGCTTTCACCATACGGTTCGACGTCAAAGTTCCGAAGGATCAAGAGGTGAAGGTGAAATACCGGGTCAAGGTAGGCATATGACCGCGTCGGTGCAAAAGGAATACTCCTTTCCACTCTTTCTCGTTCCCAGGCTCTGCCTGGAAACGAGAAACTCGGCCAGAACTAGGGCGTTTGGCATGATTTCCGTCACACCGGCGACCTTTTGAACAAATACCAGTTCAGTCCCCGGCCGCTGGTGACCTTGACGTTGACCAGGTTGAAGTCCGGGAATTTGCCCTTAATGAACTTGAAGACCTCTTCCACCGTTGCAAATTCGTAAGGGTACCCGCCTAACCAGTCAGTAGCATCGGTCCGCCAGCTCATGCCTCTGTGGGACTTATAGTTTCGTATGTGTGCGATGGGATTTTCCCCTCGAGCAACAACAATCGCCAGATACGCGGTCATGGCCAGAGGTTCAAGGATATAGGTCCCAAGAGCCGGATAAGTATTGTATATAGTTTTGACCTTCAACCAAAACGGATGTATCCACGACGTGGAACCGTTTCTCGCGAGGATTTTGTTATAGATGGCGATGTAGTAATGGCCGCCTGGATTAACCAGCGCGGCAGATTGTTCAATAGCATCCCACATGTGACCGGTGTGATGGAGCACACCCCACGAATAGACAATATCAAAGGTCCCTAATCCTGAAACAAAGCCCCTGTCCAGGACCGAACCTTCGCAGACCTCCCAATGCGCCGGATTGTTCACTCTGGCGCGCAGGTATTTGCAGCATTCTACGCTGAAAGGGTCCAGGTCGAAACTGACGATTCTCTTTGCTCCCAGATTGAAGGCAGCGTACGAAAAGAGGCCACTGCCGCACCCGACATCCAGGAAACTGTTGCCGCGCAGATCGGGCATGCCCAGGAAGTCGGTAAGGGATGCTTCGGCAATCTTGACCCGCTCGTCGTCAAAGCCCTCGAGAAAGGTTTGCCAGTTCCGCCCGAAGGAAAAGGTCTGTTTATGTTCCATTTAAAGTGAGACTCTGTTTGATTTCGTTCCTACTCAAACCGCGAAAAGCAAACCGCGCCCAGGCAAGCATATCGACCCTGCGGTTCTTGACTCAATCGCCGGTCGATGAGTGCATGAGGCGCGGCTATACGGAACCTGAATGACGCAGGCGTCCCGCCTTTTGAGGCGAGTTCTATGAGCGACCTCGAGAGCTTGAGCACACTTCAAGCATGTCCCATGCGGATGATAAACACAACCATCCCGGCCGTGTCGAAAAAACCTCGGGACTTGCCGGCTCTCCATCGCAAGGTTGGGTACTGAGAAAGACCACCTATGGTCCGGCTATTTCTTAACGCCTTCCTTCAGCGCCTTGGCTGCCTGGAATTTTGGAGCGTTAGTAGCCTTGATCTTGATCTTCTTCTTGGTGCGCGGATTGATTCCGGTTCGAGCAGCCCTTTTTACCACGGAGAATTTCCCGAATCCCGGTACATAAACCTGCTCCCCCTTGGTCAACTGTTCCGCGATTGTGCCGAAGATCAGATCAATAGCTTCAGCCGCGTGTTTCTTGGTAGTCTCCCCCTTCTTGGCCAACTTTTCGACAAATTCGGCCTTGGTCATGTTCCCTCCCTTTTTTCTTTTGACCGTGCAGGTCTCAGCGGTGTTGTAACTCTATAGACCCTCAAATTCAGGGGAGTCAAGCAAATTCGCATTCCAGAAACCCGGCCTGTGCCGTAAGGGCTTCAATGAGCGCTCGGTAAATTGACCCATCGTATAAAATAATAGGGGTTGACTGCGCAATCCGGAAGATGTAAAGCTCACAGAATAACGAATCTCCCTCAAATCGGGTACAACAAAGGAAAGGAGAAACAATGGCAAAAAAAGTTGTCATCGATGAAGAACTTTGCTCCGGATGTGGCACATGCGCGGCCATTGCGGAAGATTGCTTTGAACTGAATGAAGAAACAGAGAAGGCTCACGTGACTGACCAAAGCGCTTGCTCCGAGGACGAGATCCAGGAAGCCATAGACACTTGTCCGGAGGAAGCTATTAAGTGGGAGGAGTGAGGGCTTTGTTCTTTCTCTCTCCTGTCGCTTATCCGCGTCCGAAGGGATTTCGTTCCTCTTTCTTTTCACTACAAACGGGCAAGGAAGAGATTATCCCCAAGAGATGCTTTTGCGACATTCAGGAGTACGGACGATGTTTTCCGGGGAGGAATTGATACCCCGTCTCACTGAGCTCTATCGACTCATGGACTCCGCCTACTGCGAGGTCAGCAACCAGGTCGGATTTTCTTGTGAAGGTTGCGATGGAGTAAAGTGTTGCACTGTGGATCTGATTCTTCACACCTCAGTGGAAATGTTCTACCTGAGACGGGGTTTCAACACCCTGGACATGTCCAGACAACTGGAAATTCTGGGCCGTTGCCGGGGAATTATCAAAGCCAAGGAGGATGACGCCCTTGGTGATGAGTATAGGAACGCGGTTTGCGCGCTGAATTTTGAGGGGCTCTGCGTTCTGTACGAGCATCGCCCCATGATTTGCCGGTTGGCGGGGATTTCGCACATCATTATTCGCCCGGATGGCACGGTCACAGAAAGCGGTGGCTGCATTCGTTATCATGAGGAAAATCAACAAGACCGGCCGAATTTTAAAATTGACAGAACCGATTTTTATCGCCAGATGGCTGCCATTGAAATCGAGGTAGTCAGGGCAGTGGGGAAGCGCACGGCCTCCCGCACCGTGGCGGAGGCCCTAGGCCTGGAGTATCCCGAGGACACTGTCGCTTGAGCGATCTTTAGGTCTCTTTTGATTTCAAAGGATAAAAGTTCCGGCATCGGTTGCAAATGGAGGGACCGGTCGAGTCACTTTCGCCAGAGAGATTTTTATTGAGCCCGGTCGGAGTCCTGCCCAGGAACATTTGGGATTCGGCAACCGAAACTTTCTCTCGACGGTGCACAATAATTTCCCCAATGATGCAAGGTCTACTGAGGAAGAATCCCCTTTTCCATGAGCATTCCCGCTTCCTTTGCTTCGGTTTTCCCCAGCCAAAACAAACATGAAGCCCCGGTTAGCATAGAACGCCCCATCATCTCTATGTATCCCTCTTTTAATTCTAGTTGCGGTTTGGACCGTCATCGTACTGATAGTGAATCCGGTCGGGGAATTTATGGTTAACGATGATTGGGCATTTGTGAGGGCGCTGGAAACTCTGGCCTTCGAAGGGAGAATGCCGACTACAGGATGGGGTCCGAGTTGGGCCCCTGGCGGGCCGTCTTTGATAGTGCATCTCCTGTGGGGGCATCTGTTCACTTTTTTCGGTGGATTTTCGATCACGGTTCTCAGAATATCGGTTCTCACGCTGGGCATTTTAGGATCATGTGCCCTGCTCGTCTTGCTCCGTTTGGGGGGCGCCTCTGCATGGGTCGCTCTCTGGGGCTCCTTGACTCTCGTCGTTAATCCCCTCTTCTTGTCTCAGACTTTTACCTATATGACCGACATCACTTTCGCGGGGATGGCGGTTTTCTCCTTATTGTTCCTCCATGCCGGAGTTCAACGAGCATCGACGCCGATGCTGGTACTGGGTTTGCTATTTGCCCTGTGCTCTATCCTCACCCGCCAACTTGGCGTAATAATTCCCTTGGCCTTTGTTACAGCCTGCTTCCTCCATCCGCGGGGCAAAGAACTTGGCCGCTGGAAGATGGTGTTTCTCGTGACGCTGGTCGACCTGGTGCCGTGGGCCGCGTATGAATATTTTTTGTTCACGATAGGCAGCACGCCGATTACTCAGCATCAGGTTTTTCATAACCTTTTGCTCTATCCTCAGACAAAGGGCCTCCCCTCTTATTTCACGTTCCTGTATGTGAACTTCTTTCAGGCAGGTCTGCTCTATGTCGCGTTTCTTATCTCACCGGTGTTGGCGCTCAAATACCGTTTATTCTCGGGGTCGAGAGCTTTCAGGTATTTTTTCATCATTCTGACGTCGACGTTTTTGTTGTTGGAGTCTGTCCTCCTCACGGGCCTTATTGACCTTCCGGTCTTTTTTTCCCGTAACGTAATATTTGATTTCGGCATCGGTCCAATTCTGTTGAAAGATACTTATATCCTGGAGATCACGCGAACTGCGACTATTCCAAAGCCGCTGTACTATTTGTTGCTCTACTGGAGTATCCTGAGCCTCGGGGCTGTGCTGGGCTTGATGTTTTCGTCGCTGCGCCGACTTTTGAGGCCCGAGAGTGGCAGCCGCGCATGAAGAGATAAAGTTCCTTCCACTCTTTGCGCTTCTAGCCGGCTTGATGTACCTCGGAATGATCACTCTCGGAGGATTCCATGATCGATATTTGATACCTGTTTGCATGTTTTTCATAGTTTGGGTTGTTTCAGATTTGGAACTCGGTCGGGACCAATCTTTTAGGCTTAGTGCTGTCCTTGTCGGCCTCATGCCGTTCCTCCTGCTGGCCCTCTTAGCAGTGCTAGGAACCCATGATTTCATGGATATGAAGCGCTCTCAGAAAAAGGCCCAGGATTATCTTGTTCACCAATTGAACGTGCAGCCGTGTGACATCGATGGAGGACTCGAGTTTAACGGGTACCACTGTTACAGTCCCGATTTCCGACCCCACGAAGGATTAAGTTGGTGGTGGGTCCGAAAAGAGGATTACTTGATAACATTGGGGCCTCTTCCGGACTATCAGGTGATGCGCTCCTTTCCATTCAAAAGGTATTTCGGGCCGGATGGAGCCATATTCGTACTCAAGCCGCACGGCACGTCCGGCGACACAGGCTGAAACATGTTTTGTCGCTACTGCTCCTATCCTTGGATTCCACACTCTGAAAAGAAAGTTCTCGGGAAGTTTCAAGTCGTTCCATGACTGAAACCAAGCCGCGCATTATTGTCATCGGAGGCCCGACTGCATCAGGCAAAACAGCGGTGGGCATAGAACTGGCGGAAACGCGTGGGGGGCAGATCGTCTCTGCCGATTCGGTCCAGATTTATCGTTACATGGATGTTGGTTCAGCCAAGCCCACCAGAGAGGAGAGGTCTCGGGTTACTCATCACATGATTGACATCCGCGATCCGGATGAGGATTTTTCCGCCGGAGATTATGTGAGAGAAGCGCGACAGCGTATAAGCGAGATCCTTCAAAAAGGCGGTCTTCCCCTTGTAGTTGGTGGAACGGGGTTGTACATAAGGTCGCTGATAGGGGGGATCGTTGAACTGCCCCCTGCCCATCCCGGATTAAGAAGAGAACTGAGAGGCCAAGAGGAAAAAGGGGGGAAAGGCACCCTCTTCAAAAGATTGTGGGAACTTGATCCGGTAAGCGCCGGCCGCACGCCGTCCGAGAATATCGCGAGAGTGATTAGGGCGCTTGAAGTCATCGAACTGACCGGGAAGAAGCTTTCTGAAATTCAAGAGAAACATTGCTTCCAGGATCGTCCTTATGACGTTCTATTCGTTTGTTTGGAGCCAAACAGACAACTTTTGTACGAACGGATTGATAAGCGGGTTGACAGTATGATAAGAGGTGGATTATTGGAAGAAGTGTTTCGACTTTATGACCGCGGATATTCCCGAGAGCTCAAGTCGATGCAATCTTTGGGATATCGGCACGCAGGAATGGTCCTCGCGGGAGAAATGGATCTCGTTGGGGCAACTCGCTTAATGAAGAGGGACACCCGACATTACGCGAAAAGACAGTTGACATGGTTTCGTTCCGAACCCGGAGTTTTATGGTGTGATCCTGACGACATCAAAGGGATCGGATTAAAGGTCTCTAATTTTCTCGGAGATTAGTCTACGATCCGAGATTTTTCCCCTTGAATCAAACGGGCTACGCGGCCACGAACGCGACCTGGATGATGGGGATTAGTACACGGGGGTGCGGAAATGCCGAAAACGCATTTTAATATTCAAGATCAGTTTCTCAATCAGGTGCGCAAGGCTAGAATCGAAGTCGAGGTGCTCCTTATCTCTGGCGACTCCTTCAAAGGCTATGTCCGCAGTTTCGACAGCTTCTGTATAATAGTCGAGAACGCGGACGAAATCAGGCTCGTTTATAAACACGCGCTCAGCATGATCCGACCCGCGGAACCCGGTGTAAAGATACCCGGCCTCGTCTGACAAGCGTCGGAACAGTGGGAGCACATGCGGGATAGGTGGGGGCTGGCTATAGGGTCCCGTCATAGCGGGTGAGGGAGAGGTTCTTTTGACAGGCGTAGCGCTGAAGCGCGCAACGTGCGTACCCTTCCACACAGTATAAAAGTGAGTCATTCTGGGGTCAGGCTACCCGCCGGCAAAATCTATTTCATCGCCAATTGCACCCCAATGGGACAGTGATCCGAACCCGTGACCTCGTTAAGAATAAATGCGTCTTTCACGCAATCGAGCATCTCACGAGTAACGAATACGTAGTCTATCCTCCAGCCTACATTCCTCTCCCTGGCCCTGGTCTTGAGGTCCCACCAGCTATATTGACCGGCTTCGGTGCAAAATTCGCGAAACGAGTCGACATATCCCAGCGACACCATCTTGTCGATCCACTCCCTTTCTTCCGGGAGGAAACCAGAAACCTTTTCGTTTTCCTTAGGCCGCGCCAGATCGATTTCCTTATGGGCCGTGTTGACGTCACCTAAAAAAATCAGCTTCTGTCGCTCCTTCCGTAGTGATTGGATCTGCTGGAGAAATGTTTCATAGAAGTCCATTTTGAAGCGGAGTCGTTCGCTGCTAGCCTTCCCATTTGGAAAATAGATATTGAAGAGCGTGAATTTATCAAAGTCCAGCCGGATCAGCCGTCCTTCATCGTCGAATCGCTTCACTCCGATGCCGGTTTCCACGTTGAGGGGCTTTTCCTTGGTGTAGACTGCGACGCCGCTGTAGCCTGGCTTCTGTGCCGAGTGCCAATAGGAGCTATAGCCCGGAGGTTCAAGGAGTTCCTGGGGGAGTTGATCGGGCCTGGCCTTAGTTTCTTGAATGCACAGAATGTCGGGAGAAGTCGATTCCAACCAATCCAGGAATCCCTTCTTGTGTGCGCTGCGGATTCCGTTAACATTCCAGCTCAGCAGCTTAATGTTTTTAGCCATAGTCCATGTCCTTTATGGAGATCTCCACGCAAGAGCCCGGTCCTGGGGTCCCAAGGACCTGGGACCAACTAAGCACTAACCGGTGGGCAACTCATCTTGCGTCACAGCCTGCCATTCTCGTTCGGAAAAAAAGAAAACCCCGCGCCAGGGCCGGGGGTTGATCGTGTCTATGGTGCCGAAGGCCGGACTCGAACCGGCACGAGCTTTCGCCCGCCACCCCCTCAAGATGGTGTGTCTACCAAGTTCCACCACTTCGGCACGACAATACTGTACCAATCAGACGCGGGGTCGTCAAGCCCAAAGAAGTGCACTGGCTAGTCTGTCTTCCAGGATCGCTGTCGCGCGTGGTCTGGGGGAATGAGGTCCGTCACCGTTTCAGTTGACATGATGTGATAAAAAATCTGTTATTCTAATGAATAACTTATAAAACATCAAGTTAAAAATAGCTTGACAAGTGAACACACCGGTTATAGTTTATTTTTTAGAAGATTTGAATTTATGGAACCATGTGCCCGGCCACGCGGCACGTGCGCGCAACGCCCAAAACTGGTCGGCTCGGGAAGAGTTCCAGAGCTTTGCGAGCTCTTCTCTGGCGACTACAACCTTAAAATGTAACTTAGCAAGGTTACAGGGCTATCTACGTAGAGTCCCAAAATCCGGAGACGACGGTTGCATGTCCCAGTTCTTTTGCAGGAAGTTCTCCAAAACCTTAGACCGCAGTCCGGTGGGGTCTATCTTGATGGAACCCTGGGAACAGGTGGCTACGCGAAGGCAATCCTCGATGCCTCCAGCCCCGACGGCATAGTGGTGGGTCTCGATCTGGACCCCCAAGCGGTCCGACAGACAGCCCTGCGTTTGCAGACATATGGAAAAAGGTTCCGTTCTGTGCACGCCGGATTTCAGGAAGCCGGAAGAATTCTCATGGACCTGGGCGTAGCGGCCATAGACGGAGCCGTACTGGATTTGGGCTTGTCTTCGGAACAGTTGGATGATCCCGAAAGAGGATTCAGCTTCCGTTTCGACGGCCCATTGGACATGAGATTTGACACGACTTCCGAAGAAGACGTGCTGGATTTATTGGAGAGAATTTCTGTGAATAAGCTTGAAGAAATTCTTGCAACATACGGAGAAGAGCGGTATTACAAGAAACTAGCCCGCGGGATACACGAAGCCCGCAGGCGAGGGGCGTTGTCAACCACGCAAGATTTGGCAAATGTGGTCTCACGGATTCTCGCAGGGCGTCGAGGGAAGATTCACCCCGCGACTCGGACCTTTCAGGCCTTGAGGATTGCGGTGAACAGAGAGTTGGAGAATCTGAACCGCGCCCTGATCGACATACCGCCACTTTTGAAGCCTGGTGGCCGCTTTTGTGTGGTTTCCTACCACTCTCTCGAAGACGGTGCGGTGAAACGGTCGTTCAGGGATAGAAAGAAAGATCCTCAAAGGTGGGTCATAGTGACGCCTAAGCCTATGAGACCCTCTATTGAAGAGATGAAGAGCAACCCTCGATCAAGATCGGCGCGCATGCGGGTTCTGGAAGCTGTGGCCGCACCGGATTCAGGGCCGCCCGCGTAGGAGTGCGAACAGACAGATGACAGCAGCTAAGAAGCTTTCAGTAGACGCTGACAATGTGTTCGCTCGGTTCGTTCGCATCATCCTGCAAAGGGTTCGAATTGTCGGCGCGGGCCCATTTCTAGTCGTGGCTCTGTCCGGGGCGATCCTGTGCGTAGGATTCTTTTATGTTTGGACGAGGATGCAGCTCGTCCAGATTGGATACGAGATTTCAAGTCTCGAGAACGAGAATAGTGATCTCAAGAAACGTAAGAGGGAACTGCTTTTGGAGACAGCTTCCTTGCAGTCTCCGCAGGAGCTGGAAAAGAAGGCTGGTAAGATCGGCCTGGTGCTTCCCGCCATGGGGAAGGTAGTACATGTACCGTAAGGATAAGCCCATAAACTGGATTGCGTTTCGCATTACTCTTGTAGCGGTGATCTTTGCTGCATTCACCGTGGTGCTCGTCGTGCGCGCATACAGGTTGCAGATACACGACGCAGAGGCGCTGAAGAAGCGTGCCGAAAAGTCGCGAACTAGGGTTCTGCATGTCGAGGCCCGCCGCGGTATGATCCTGGATAGGTCGGGCGAGCAGATGGCCGCTAGTCTCGAGGTCAAATCCGTTTACGCCAAACCACGCATAATTCAGAATAACAAGGAGACTGCCAGGACCCTTGCTGAGATCCTGGAGATGGATGAACGAGAGATTCTCCGCAAATTGACTGACAAAAAATCCTTTGTGTGGATACGCCGCCACGTTTCTCCCCTTGTGACCGAAAAAATCAAGGGCGCCGAGCTTCCCGGAGTGCTGACGGTAACCGAGTATCAGCGGTTTTACCCGCTGAAGAGTTTTGCGGCACACGTCCTGGGTTTCGCGGGAATAGATTCAAGTGGTCTGGAGGGGTTGGAACTCTATTACGACAACGACCTGAAGGCAGACCCGATTCCCGTGACCGCTCAAAGTGATGCCCTGGGGAGACCGGTCATGTTCGCGGCAGCGGGTCAGGACCCCAAGAGGCGAGACCTACACCTCACACTGGACCGAAATATACAGTATGTGACGGAAAAAGAGCTGGAAGAGGCGGTCCAAAGAGAGCAGGCCAAGAGTGGAGTTGCCATCGTCATGGATGCGGATTCCGGTGAAATCCTAGCGATGAGCGTTCGGCCTGCATACAACCCCAACATTTTTCAAAAAGTCGCTGCCGATGTCAGGAGAAACCGCAGTGTGGCGGACACATTCGAGCCGGGGTCAACCTTCAAGGTATTTCTAGCCGCCGCAGCAATGGATTTGGACAAGATTTCGCGCGATCAGGCATTCGATTGTCAAAACGGTCGTTATCGTTATAATGGTTCAGAGATCCACGACATTGTACCTCACAAGATTCTGTCCTTTGACGACGTGATAATCCATTCCAGCAACATAGGTGCGGTAAAGATTTCGGAGACTCTGAGCAAGAGTGAATTCTACAGAGTATTAAACGGATTCGGATTCGGTGCCCTTACGTCCGTGGATCTCCCTGGTGAGAGGCCGGGGCTTTTGCCGCTACCGGGCCGCTGGTCGGTCCTCACAAAGGGAAATATCGCGTTCGGTCAGGGGGTCACGGTAAATGCAGTGCAGCTCGTTGCAGCCTTTGCTGCAGCGGTAAACGGGGGTTCTCTTTATAGGCCCCATTTGATGAAGCAGGTCACAAACGCCCTGGGCGAGACCGTCAGAGAGAATCCTCCGGTTCTCGTCCGAAAGGTTATCAAGGAGTCAACTTCTGAGAAGCTAGTGGAGATACTAAGATTGGCGGTGGCCAAAGGAACCGCCAAGGCCGCTGCGATTCCTGGTGTAGACGTAGTAGGAAAAACCGGTACAGCCCAAAAGGCCAATCCATCCGGGGGTTACTCTCAAGACAAATACGTGGCTTCCTTTGTTGGCGCACTGATGGGTATCAAACCGCGGTTGGCCATCTTCGTGATGCTTGATGAGCCGGCAGGCAAAAATAGGACGGGCGGCAAAATCGCCGCACCGGTATTTCGCAAAATTGGCCAAGGGATCCTTGCTCTGTGCGGAAGCAAGCCCAGTGAAGCTGATCTCATTCTAGCTTCCTCAATAAATGGACTTAGAAAGGGCGGTGGCCCTAGCTTGCAAAATGTCACGGTTCGGAAGGGACCGCGGCCGGGAGAGTGGATTGTGCCGGATCTCAAAGGCCTGGACATGCGCCGAGTCCTGGAGGTGTGCGGAAAGATGAAGTGCGACGTTTCTTTCCAGGGAACTGGGCACGTAGTTAACCAGAATCCCAAACCCGGCCGGATTTTGAAGGAAGGGGCGCCATTCGCGGTCTCCTTTGAAGGACAAGCATCTTGAACGTCGGACTGAAAGAAATCCTTGCTGTCTTGGAAAACCCGATGCTGGAGGGAGACTCGTCTGTTGAAATCTCAGGCGCGAGCCACGACAGCAGGAAAATACGACCGGGTTGGCTATTCGTTGCCATGGCAGGGGAGAACAGCGATGGCCACGACTTCATCGCTCAGGCGATCCATGCGGGTGCGTCGGCTGTGATAGCAGAGAAGCCGCGAGCCGAAAGACTCGAACCTATCCCCTGGATCCGGGTGCCGGATTCAAGATCTGCTCTGGGGCCTGTTGCGGCACTGCTGAACGGCCGGCCCACGACAAAAATGGTCCTGGTGGGCATAACTGGAACCAACGGCAAGACTACCCTTACGTTTCTCATGGAAGCGATGGTGAAGGCCGCGGGCGGTAAGCCGGGTGTGATCGGAACCATCTCATACCGCTGGGGAAACGGGGAGCTTAACGCGATCCATACCACGCCTGAGGCATCGGATCTTCAGTTTCTATTCAAACAGATGGTTGAGGCTGGAGTTACCCATACTTTCATCGAAGTTTCGTCACATGGTCTTCATCGTGGTAGGCTCTTGGGTTGTGAGTTTGACGTGGGAGTTTTCACTAATCTCACTCAGGATCACCTCGATTATCATGGCAATCTCGAAGATTACTATCTTGCCAAGCAGACGCTCTTCACTAAGTTGCTGCCGGCCTCGTCAAAAAAAGACACGACCGCTGTGGTAAATCTGGACGATCCTTATGGCCGAAGGCTGGCTTTGGAAACGGGATCTCTGCCGGTTATGGGGTATGGACTGGCTCCGGATTGCGAGATCCACCCTACGGCAGTTGCAGTGACTGCGAAAGGCATTTCCGCCACAGTCAGCACTCCTCGTGGCCAAATGGCAATTACATCTCGCCTGACAGGTTCATTCAACCTCATGAACATTCTGGCTGCGATCGCAGTAGCCGAGAAGCTGGGCATTCCTTCGGATGCCGTGAAAAAAGGCATAGAAGCTGTAGATGTCATCCCCGGCCGGCTGGAAAGGGTGCTTTCCGAGAGCGGAACCATATTTGTTGATTATGCCCACACCCCTCATGCCCTCAAGAACGTGCTGGAGGCTCTGAAGATTATACGGACAGACCGCATCATCACCGTGATGGGGTGCGGTGGAGACAGAGACAAGACCAAGCGCCCCCTGATGGGAATGGAAGCGGCGGCAGGGAGCGATTTTGTCATCGTCACTTCGGACAACCCCCGTTCGGAAGATCCCCTCGACATCATCAAGCAGGTTGAAGAAGGCGTGCGTTCGTACGGGTTCACTCGTTGTAGCGAAGTCCTGAACGGACAGCCGCTCAAATCGCGGTGCTACAAAGTGATTCCCGATCGTCGCGATGCGATAACCTGGGCGGTGAAACATCTGAAGCGCGAGGACATCCTGCTCGTGGCTGGCAAGGGGCACGAAACCTACCAGGAAATTAAAGGAGTTCGCTATCCCTTCGACGACAGGGAAGTACTTCGGGAAGAGTTGAAAAGGCGTTCGGCGCTCAGGCAAGGGCCGGTCGAGTGCTCGCCCCTAGTTGACAATGCTGAACATCCCCATCGGGAATCCGGGAGAACTGGGCAATGAGAGCCGAAAGCGGACCATATGTGGCGGAGGAAATCGTGCAAGCGTGCCAAGGCACACTCTTGTCCGGTGATCCGCAGGCTGGGTTCCAGTCCATCTCTACCGATTCCCGGGACATACAGGATAACGATCTGTTCGTGCCGTTGAAAGGGACGAATTTTGACGGCCATGAGTTTCTTTTTCCGGCCCTGGAAGCCGGAGCCCGAGGCAGCTTGGTGGACCGCGAAGTAATCAGGGAAATCCACAAAAATCACTCCAACTATGTCCTGATCCAGGTTCAGGACACCCTCCTAGCTTTGTCTGACCTTGCATCAGCCCACCGTAAGAAATATCCCGTCCCCCTGATCGCGGTTACAGGCTCCTCGGGCAAAACCACAGTCAAGGAGATGATTGCGGCTGTCTTGCGGCAGTCGCATCATCCTCTGGTGTCACAAGGGAATCTTAATAATATGGTTGGGTTACCCATGACGATCCTCAATCTGGGCCCCCAGCACTCCATTGCGGTCGTGGAAGCCGGAATAAACAGAAACGGCGAGATGGACTGTCTAGCCAGCGCCGCCTCTCCCGATGTGGCAGTGATCACTACCATCGGCCCGGTCCATTTGGAAGGTCTCGGCTCGATAGAGAACGTGGCAAAGGAAAAGTTCAAGCTCGTGCAGAGGCTGTCTCCTGGAGGGACCGCGGTTGTCCCGGCGGGGAACCCTTACCTCCAGCCGCTCCTCCGCGAGTCCTCGTGCAGCATTGTGACATTCGGCCTGGAACAAGGCGACTTCAGGGCAGAAAACATCCAATACGGAGTTGAGACGACATTTGAAATGAAATCCCCCTCCGGAAACCAGGAGATCAGGTTGCAAATTCCCGGGCAACACAATATAGCCAATGCTCTTGCAGCAGCAGCAGCTTGTTCGGCGGCAGGGGTTGGGTTAAGCGATGTGAGCCGCTCTTTGAGCCGGTTTACTTCGCCGGCATGGAGAATGGAAATTCTCTCTCTCCGTGGAAACCGAACCCTGATTCGTGATTGTTACAACGCCAACCCTCAATCCATGAGAGCCGCGCTGGAAGTCCTGGCACGGCGAGGCACCGGTTCGAGAACTCTGGCCATTCTCGCCGACATGGCTGAATTGGGAGACCAAAGCGCTAGACTGCATCAGGAAGTGGGAAAAGAGGCTGCACGGCTGGGAATCGACCGTCTGATTTTTGTCGGAGCCCACGGACGGTTTTTTGCTGACGGATACATTTCGGCAGGAGGGGATGCAAACGCGGTCACGGTGGCTGCGGACAAGGAATCGGCCTGGAACGTAATCGGGCCGGATCTTGAGAACTTTGGAAGTATTCTCGTTAAGGGTTCGCGTTTGATGAAGATGGAAACCGTCGCTGATCGTATTCTCGAGGAGAACTAGCCCATGCTTTACCACCTACTCTATCCAATGGGCTCAAATTTGATTCTCTTCAACGTGTTCAAGTACATATCCTTCAGAGCCATAATGGCCACACTCACTGCCCTGATGATCAGTTTCTTGCTAGGACGCCCGCTTGTGGACTACCTAAGAGCGTTCCAGATTGGCCAGATGATCAGAGAAGACGGCCCTCAGAGCCATCTAGAGAAAAGCGGCACACCGACTATGGGTGGTGTGCTTATCCTCTTCGCCATGACTGTCTCATGCCTGCTCTGGACCCGTCTCGACAATATCTACTTTTGGATAGTGCTGGGGATAACTTTAAGTTACGGTGCAATCGGATTTCTGGACGACTACCTCAAGATTACCCGCCAAAGTCACAGGGGATTGTCAGGAAAACGTAAACTGGGCCTTCAACTGGTCATTGGAGGGCTGGTCGGTTTCTTCCTATGGATGGATCCGGTCTTCAAAACTACGCTGGCGGTCCCGTTTTTCAAGAACTTCCAGCCTGACCTCGGTATCTGGTACATCCCTTTTGCGGCCCTCGTTATCGCCGGCGCTTCCAACGCGGTAAATCTAACCGACGGGCTTGACGGGTTGGCGATAGGGCCCGTCATGATCTGCGCAGCCACGTACCTGCTGTTTGCGTACGTGGCCGGTCATCTGAAGCTGGCCCATTATCTGCAAGTGGCCTACGTTCCCGGCTCGGGCGAACTCGCTGTGGTTTGCGGGGCAATGCTGGGCGCAGGCATGGGGTTCCTTTGGTACAACACTTATCCAGCCGAGGTTTTCATGGGGGATGTCGGGTCTCTTTCCCTCGGAGGTCTCCTCGGTGGGGTCGCTGTGGTCACCAAACATGAGATCCTACTGGCCATTGCCGGCGGAGTCTTCGTGATCGAGGCAGTCTCCGTGATCCTCCAGGTGGCCTCTTTCAAGGCTACCGGCAAGAGGATATTTAACATGGCCCCTATACACCACCATTTCGAACTCAAGGGTTGGGCGGAACCCAAGGTCATAGTGAGGTTCTGGATAATCTCCATTTTCTTTGCGCTTATGGCAGTTAGCACGCTGAAGCTACGCTGAAGATATTCGAGGTCCATCAGGTGAACGCAATTAAGAAAGATCAAGAGAAGGTTCGGAGACCGGGTCGCAAGGCCCCAGGGTTTCACAATCCGACAGGGGTTGCGGTAGCAGGCCCCGTAGCGAGATGTGCCGATGGAAAAAGAAGCTCGGCTTTACCGGAGCGCCGTGTGACGGTCGCTGCGGTCGGGGTTCCTCAGCCCAAGGAGCTTCCCGGACGTTTTCCGGGAGCCGAACCGTATATTCGCTCCGGGAGTTACCGTGCCCGCGGAACCACGTGACGGTCCGGCTAATGCATGGTTGGGGTGATTCGGCAAAGTCTGCTCAGCACTGGAATTCAGGAGAGAATTATGGGCGTAAGCCCTCCTAATAATACGGGATTTGGAACCATAAGGGCCGCGAAGGGCCTCGGTCCCGATCCCGTCCTGTTAACGGTGGTTCTGCTGATCCTCACGATCGGTGTGGTGATGGTGACGTCAGCGGGTTACATCATTGCGGCCGGAAAGTTCGGTGACGGGCTTTTTTTCACTAAAAAGCAGGGCCTAGCCATGCTGCTCGGCCTTGGGATTATGTATCTGTTTTCCATAGTCAATCCCAATTTCTGGCGCCGCGCTGCTCTTCCCTTGATGATCCTCAGTATGATTCTTCTCGCCCTGGTCTTTGTACCCGGCTTGGGCGTCGAAATGGGTGGTTCCCGTCGATGGATACGTCTGCCTCTCGGGTTCTACCTTCAACCTTCAGAGATCATAAAGTACGCTCTGATAATGTTCATAGCCGGCTCACTGGCCAAAAAAGGCGCGGGCATCAAAGATTTCGCGGTTGGTTTTCTCCCGCATGTCCTCGTCATGGGGATAGTGGTTTTTTTCATTCTCAGGCAGCCCGATTTCGGTACCGCTGTGATCCTCACCGTAGTGGGCTTCCTCATGCTGTTTGTAGCGGGAGGAAGGCTCCAACACCTGTTGGGGTGCGCAGTACTGTGTTTACCGTTCCTGGTTCAGGTGGCCATGAGCGCGCCCTACAGAATACTCAGGCTTAAGACTTACTTCGATCCTTGGCACGATCCCATGAATTCCGGATTTCAGATCATCCAGAGCCTCGTGGCTTTCGGTTGCGGAGGCTTTTGGGGAGTCGGCGTGGGCCAAGGCATGCAGAAGCTCTTCTACCTTCCTCAGCCGCACACGGACTTCATTTTTGCCGTGGTGGGCGAGGAACTGGGGCTTGTGGGGGTCGTTTTCCTCATCCTTCTCTTCTATCTCTTGATCTGTCGCGGGCTGGCTGTGGCAATCAGGAGCGGTGACAGCTTTCAGAGATACCTGGCATTTGGCATAACTTCTCTTATTGGGCTCCAAGCGATGGTCAACATGGCCGTGACGATGGGCATGCTGCCGACCAAGGGACTTCCTTTACCTCTAGTATCGGTCGGCGGCACTTCCCTGGTAATGAATCTCGCGGGCATCGGTATCCTTATGGCCATAACCAGGGCCACGCAAGCTGCTGCAAGCGGGGAAAAGCCATGAGACTCCTCATTGCAGGTGGAGGAACCGGCGGTCATCTCTTCCCTGCCGTGGCCATAGCACAGGCGATAAAAGTCGAGGACCCGAACGCCGACATCCTTTTCGTGGGGACTCGCCACGGCATCGAGAAGCGAATTATCAGCGACACAGGGTTTCCTATACGCTACATCACTGTCAGAGGAATGAGGAAAACAGGACTTCTCAACAACATTTTCGGCGCTCTGGAGCTTCCCGTGGGGGTCTTTCAGTCCATTGCCATTATCCGAGAATTTAGGCCGAGTTTCGTCCTTGGAGTGGGCGGATACGCATCCGGCCCGACCTTGGTCGCTGCGGTTCTCTTGCGCGTCCCCAACGCAATTCAGGAGCAGAATTCGGTAATGGGCACGACCAATCGCATACTCTCGCGGTTCGTGGATCGAATCTTTACCTCTTGGGAAGACACGGAGCCTCCGACTCCGGCTGAAAAGACTTTTTTGGCGGGTAATCCAGTGAGGGGCGACCTGTTGCAAGAGGAGAGTCATGACGAAGATCGAGAAAGACTCCACATCCTTATTTTCGGAGGTTCCCGAGGGGCTCGGAGTATCAATCTTGCGGTTTCCGGGAATCTGGATCTTCTGAGGACCTTTAGCCGACAAGGTTCGCATACTACACCAGACCGGTCTGGGGGCGGCAGAAGATGTGAAAACATCCTATGACCGGGTCGGAATCCAGGCTGAGGTGCGGGAATTCATTCATGAGATGGGGCCTGCCTATAATTGGGCCGATCTCGTGGTATGCCGAAGCGGGGCTGGTTCTCTCGCGGAAATAACGGCTCTTGGAAAGCCGGCGATTGTGGTTCCCTACCCGTACGCAATAGGGGATCATCAGATGCGGAATGCCCGCGTGCTCGAGGCTCGCGGGGCTGTCAGAATCATTCCCGACGAGAATCTCAAGAATGGGGCGCTTGTAAACGAAATCAGAAATATTGCAGAAAATCCTCAATTATTACATGCCATGGCCGAAAACTCGCGCAAATCGGGCCGCCCGGATGCTGCCCGAACCATCGCGCTCGAGATACTAAAGGCCGAAAGGAGCCGGCAGTGATCGGGACCCTGTTCAAAAGGGTAAAAGACGTTCACTTCGTCGGCATCGGCGGAGTCGGTATGAGCGGTATTGCGGAGATTCTTCTCGCGCTCGGCTTTCGAGTCAGCGGATCGGACCTCCGCAGCTCTGCTACCACCGACAGATTGCGCGATCTCGGCGGCCGCATCTGGATAGGCCATCACAAAGATCACTTGGAAAAGGCCGACGTAGTTGTTTTCTCTTCAGCGGTGTCCGAAGACAACCCTGAACTGCGTGCAGCCCTGGACCGGAGAATACCCGTGATCGCCAGGGCCGAGATGTTGGCTGAGCTAATGCGGATGCAAACGTCCATTGCCGTGGCCGGCATGCATGGAAAGACCACTACCACGTCCATGATCGCTTCGATCCTATCCGCTGCAGGGCTTGATCCTACAGTTGTGATCGGCGGCAAGCTGGACACGCTCGGCGGAGGGGCAAGACTCGGGCAAGGGGACCTTTTGGTGGCGGAGGCGGACGAATCTGATCGGTCGTTCCTGAAGCTGTATCCGACAATTGCTCTGATTACCAACATAGACCTAGAACATCTGGACTGTTACTCCTCGATAGAAGAAATCAGGGCCACCTTCCTGGAATTCATCAACCGAATCCCATTCTACGGTTACGCGGTTGTCTGTCTGGATGACCCTCAGGTTCAGGAGATTATTCCGCAGATAAAGAAGCGGTTCATCACCTATGGGCTGTCTTCGCAGGCGATGATCCGCGGCCACAAGGTCCATTTCGACGGAGATGCCTCGATTTTCACCGTTTACAGGGAGAACCAGATCCTAGGGGAAGTGCGCCTTCCTATGCCTGGAATGCACAATGTAGTGGATGCGCTCGCAGCACTGGCAGTGGCCGATGTATTCGACGTCCCCTTTGACAGCGCCAGGGAGGCTCTGAATTCTTTCCCAGGGGTTCAACGTCGATTCACTCTGAGGGGGAAAGCAGCCGGCGTTACAGTGATCGACGACTACGGACATCATCCCGCGGAGATCCGGGCAGTGCTTCAGGCCGCGAGGCAAATCGCAAGTCGCCGAATTGCAATCCTTTTCCAGCCGCATCGGTACACGAGGACCAAAGCCCTTTTCGAAAGCTTCCTCACGTGCTTTCACGATGCGGACCTGCTTTACATAATGGACATCTATCCGGCAAGTGAGCCGCCGATCGAAGGGGTGTCCGGACGTGCCTTGAGCGATGGTATACGCAGCCGAGGCCATAAAACTGTTCGGTTTCTTGAAGATAGAGAAGGCATTCCCGGAGAAGTGGCTGGTGATCTGGAACCTGGCGATATGCTGATAACGCTGGGTGCAGGCGATGTCACACGTATGGGTCCTGAGATCCTCAATGAGCTGCGGAAGAAGGAGGAACTCGAAGCGTGACCCTGACCACACGCCAGATCCAGGACATTCAGGACTTGCTGCGCGCTCGCAGTCTCGCGGGGGTCCCGCTGAGCCGATTCACGTCTTTTAGAATCGGCGGACCAGCAGACCTGGTGGCTGAACCCCAGGACGTCCAGGAATTGGCCTCTCTGCTACGGTACCTGCAAACGGAGGGAATTCCGCGCATTGTTCTCGGAGCCGGAACGAATGTGCTCTTTCACGATGCGGGTTTCCGGGGTGTAGTGGTTCGGACAGGTGCCATCAGCGGGTTTGAGATACGCGAAAACGGCTCCGACCACGCGATGATCACAGTAGCTGCTGGCGTTCCCCTCCCCATGGTGGTCACGAAAGCTTGTGCGCTTGGTTGGACGGGCCTCGAACCTCTCTGGGGGATTCCGGGCCTGTTAGGAGGAGCCGTTGTCACCAACGCGGGGGCCGAGGATGCTTGCATCGGCGATTTCCTGGTACGGCTCAAGCTTTTGACCGACGCGGGAGAAGAAATTGTCTTGGACCAAGATCAGTTGGAGTACTCGTATCGTTCCATGAAGATTCCCCAAAAGTCTGTCGTGGTGGAGGGAGCGCTTCGACTCCCGAGAGGGGACCGGCAATCAATCGACGGCGATCTTCTGGAGGCTAGGCTGCGTCGTAGACTCCAGCCATCGGACAAACCCAGTGCAGGATGCGTTTTCAAGAATCCGAGTCCCGAGAATCCCGCGGGAGCGATTATTGACAAGCTGGGGTTCAAAGGCATGACCCTTGGGGGTGCTCAGGTCTCTGAATTACACGCAAATTTTATAATCAATCGCGGACAGGCCACTGCAGCGGACGTACTGGCGCTGATCCGAAGGATTCGCGACCGGGTTAAGGCAGAGGAAAATATCGACCTTGAACTGGAAATATGCGTTATAGGGGAGGAGGCGGCCAATGACTGATAAGAGCCGTCTAGTGGTTCCCGAGAAAAATGCGCGGCGGTCCACTTTCTCGGACCCCGTGGCGACGCGCACGAGGAATCGAAAGTTCCTCAAGTCACTCCTTATGGGGTGCTTAACCCTCGACGCCATCCTTATGCTACTGCTTCTCTATATGCTCTTTCTGCACATGCCCTACTTCAATCTTCAGCAAGTGGATGTCACTGGAAACCGCCGCCTGTCTCGTCCCGAAGTAATCGAAGCGTCGGAAGTAGAGGATGGGATAAACCTTCTCACTGTCGATCTGAGCGCTATTGCAGCCAGGCTGAGGAGGCACCCGTGGATCCGATTTGCCACGGTATACCGAAGATTTCCCGGCAAACTCATCATAGAGATCGAGGAAAGGACCCCGCGGGGGATACTGGCCGCAGGTAAGCTCTATTATGTGGACGAACAGGCAGAGTTCTTTACGAGACTTCTGCCCGGAGATTCAGTGAATTTTCCCCTGTTTACCGGCGTGACCGATGAGGACCTGAAAGCAAACGCTCCCGAGATTCAAGAGATGGTCAGGACGGGATTTGGGGTCCTGGACCTTATGGAGCGCACCGGTTCGGAAATAGACCCGTCGGGAATCGGAGAGATTCAACTGAATTTAAAAGGGGGGTTAAGCCTCCAAACAAGAGCCGGCCGCGTGCTGGTTCTCGGGAAAAGTGACTTCGAACTAAAAATCCAAAGATACGAGCGTTTGAAAAGATTCTTGACCCGGAGAGGAGAATGGAATAACGCCCGTATCATTAATCTCGACTTCGAGGATCGTGCGCTGGTCCGGTCGGACAAGGCACGCCTCCAGGGGTGAAAAATATGTCACGAAGCGAGAACATCGTTGTCGGTCTTGATGTGGGGACAACGAAGATATGCGCCATCATAGGTGAGCTGAATGCAGACGGCATGGTGGACGTCATCGGCGTCGGGAGTTCGCCTTCGCGAGGTTTGCGCAGGGGTGTAGTTGTCAACATCGACCACACCGTGTCGGCAATTCGGAAGGCCGTTGAGGACGCTGAGTTGATGGCCGGCTGTAGAGTCGAGAGTGTGTACGCGGGCATTTCCGGTGGTCACATAAAAGGGATCAACTCCCACGGCGTCATCGCCATCAAGAACCGTGAAGTGACCCAGGTGGAAGTAGCGAGAGTCATTGATGCAGCCCGAGCTGTGGCTATACCCATGGACCGCGAAGTCATCCACATTCTTCCCCAGGAATTCATGGTGGACGATCAGGAAGGCATCAAGGAACCCATCGGGATGGCCGGGGTACGCCTCGAAGCCAAGGTTCACATCATAACGGGAGCAGTTTCCGCGGCCCAGAAACATTGAGCGATGTGCCCACAGAAGCGGTTTGAGAGTGAACGACATGGTGCTTCAACAGATGGCTTCGGCAGAGGCCGTACTCTCGGCTGACGAGAAAGAGCTGGGAGTGGCACTGGTCGACATCGGGGGGGGGACTACAGACATCGCTGTGTTCTCCGACGGGTCCATCCAGCATACTTCGGTGATTAGCGTGGGTGGCGATCAATTGACCAACGACATAGCCGTAGGATTGAGGACGCCCATGGTAGAGGCTGAAAAGATAAAGAAAAGATACGGCTGCGCGCTGGGGTCCCTGGTGGATAAAGACGAGACGATGGCGGTGCCCGGAGTTGGGGGGCGCCAACCACGAGTCCTTTCAAGGGCTGTGTTGGCCGACATCACCGAACCTCGGCTTGAAGAGATACTGGGACTGGCGCGCCGCGAACTTGAAAAGCATAACCTACTGCAAATGGTCGCGTCGGGAATGGTCCTTACCGGCGGAACCGTTGCGGTGGAGGGAATCTGCGAGCTTGCTGAACAGCTCTTCGACATGCCCGTTCGGCTGGGTTATCCCATCGGAATCAGTGGTCTCGTAGATGTGGTGAACTCCCCTGTTTATGCGACAGGTGTGGGTCTGGTGCTCTGGGGAGCGCGCAACAAGGATGAAGATATTGTGGCCCCTTATCATGCCGGTGGGCCCTTGGACCGCGCGATGGGTCGAATGAAGCAGTGGTTTGCCGAAGCGTTTTGAGGGGATCTCGGCAAGATTTGCAAGAGTGAAGATTTTCAGTTTTTAGGAGGTACCGGCTATGCTGGACTTTGAGGTGGAATCTGATCGCAATGCCTTGATACGTGTCATTGGAGTAGGCGGCGGTGGCGGCAATGCCGTGAACAACATGATCAGGTCAGGGCTCAGGGGAGTCGAATTCATAGTTGCAAACACGGATGCTCAGTCTTTGCAGCACAATCTCGCGGAAATTAAATTGCAGATTGGCGGGCAGCAAACCAGGGGCCTGGGCGCCGGCGCGGATCCCGAAATCGGCAGGATGGCCGCCAACGAAGATTACGACAACATTCGGGATGCCCTGGAAAATTCCGACATGGTCTTCATCACCGCAGGCTTGGGAGGCGGAACCGGCACGGGCGCAGCGCCCATTGTTGCCCGTATTGCCCGACAAGAAGTGGGAGCCCTCACTGTCGCGGTCGTCACAAAGCCATTTGTCTTTGAAGGCAAGCGGAGAATGCGGCAGGCTGAGGAAGGGATCGAGCTGCTAGGCAGGGAAGTTGACACACTCATTATAGTTCCGAACCAGCGGCTACTTTCTCTCAAGAAGGATATCTCTTTCCTGGATGCTTTCCGCAAAGCGGACGACGTCCTTCTTCAGGGCGTGCGCGGTATATCTGATCTGGTGACGGTCAATGGCCTCATCAATCTCGATTTCGCCGACGTAAAGACCATCATGTGCGAGAAGGGCGTGGCACTG
Source organism: uncultured delta proteobacterium (assembly GCA_963809365.1). Classification (GTDB taxonomy): domain Bacteria; phylum Desulfobacterota; class Desulfomonilia; order Desulfomonilales; family Desulfomonilaceae; genus CAWBBA01. Next base: position 38,042 of record CAWEJR010000004.1, read on the forward strand.
CTCGGCAGCGGCTCGGCCATCGGAGAGAGTCGTGTGGAGGAAGCCGCACGCATGGCGATCAACAGCCCGCTCCTCGAAGATGTTTCTATGGCCGGCGCACGAGGGGTGCTGATCAATATTACCGGTTCGTCTTCTATGGGACTGGCCGAAATCAACGACGCAGTTTCTATAGTGCAAAACGAGGCTCATGACGAGGCCCACATCATCTTCGGCGCGGTTATCGACGAGGAGATGGGCGAGGCTGTAAGTGTAACAGTTATAGCTACCGGATTCGGCAGAGCAGAGAGCGTTTCGTGCACGAGGAACGAGCATCTTGTGCCAAATCGATCCGTACCTCTTCTCAAGGAACAAGTGCAGCGGCGAAAGGCCTATCGCAAGGACGGTCATACCTCCGGAACCTCATGATGCCAACTTGCCGGCCTTCATCCGAAAGAGCCAGAGAGAAAAGAACTGCCGGCACCTGGGGCTGGTCGATAACTATCCCGTGGAGAATGAAGAAGATCTAGATATCCCGACATTTTTGCGCAAGCAGGCCGAATAAACTTGCTGATACGAATTCGCGTTCAAAACAGTAAGATTGAGCCCCGCGTTCCGCGGGGTTCTTACAAGAAGGGCCGTCCGGATTCTTCTCGTTGGTCCTCGGCGCGAATCCTTGAGCGGCCTGCCTCATGACCAGGCCCGGCGAAAAGGGAGCGATTCGCAAACCCAGGGGACCCACCATACCCGTGGCAGTCGTTTATCCGAACGTGTATCGCGTGGGCATGGGAAACCTGGGGTTTCAATTCCTCTACCATTACCTGAACGCGCACCCCCGTTTTTCAGCAGAGCGCTTCTTCTGGGCTCATCCCCGGCGGATTGAGAAAGGGTACGAACGCGGGCCATTGTCCGAGGAATCGCATCGGACACTCCGAGACTTCCGACTGATCGCCTTCAGCGTGCCCTTTGAAAACGATTACCCTGCGGTGCCGGCAGCTCTTTTAGCCGCGGGTATCCCTCCGTTTGAAAAAGACAGGAACGCGTCGGACCCCATCATAATTGCCGGCGGTGTATCGGTCTCCGTCAATCCGGAACCCTTGGCCCCCTTTCTGGATCTGGTCTTTATCGGTGAGCTCGAAGAAGGGGGAGAAGAAGTCGGCTTTTTCTCCAGGTTGGCTGACATCCTATTCTCGTCATCAAGAGGAGTTGTTGATCGGACGGGGATTCTCGATCAATTTCGTGGCATGCCCGGAGTTTATGTTCCGTCCGCATACACCTTCGACTTCGGGAAAGACGGCCTTATCCAGGCCATTCGCGTGAAACCCGGTTTTCCTGACAGAGTTACTGCGGTGAAACGTCCTTCGAAGGAGGGGCCGGTTCCTGTATCAGTTCTCTTCTCGCCGGAGGCGGAATTCGGAGAAAGCCTGTTGGTCGAGACGAACCGCGGGTGCGGCAGAGGTTGTCGATTCTGTGCAGCGGGCTGGATTCATTTTCCCGTGCGTCATGCAGCATTTGAGCGTTTCCGCCAAGATGTGGACGGGGCCATCGAGGCCGGCAGAACCGTGGGACTGATCGGCTCGGACCTTGCCGGGCATCCGGAACTGGAAGATATACTGACGAGCATCGTAGAGCAGGGAGGCAAATTTTCCCTGTCCTCTATCAGGCCTGAAGGGCTTTCTCCCCGCGTTATTCAGCTTTTGGCTCGGACAGGCCAAAAAACAGCCACGCTTGCGCCCGAGGTTGCTTCTCCTCGCCTGAAAAACGTTATTGGAAAAGAGATTCCTTCCGAGCGATTCTATGAACTCGTCCAAAAGCTGGTCACTGCCGGGATTCCGAACCTGCGCTTCTATTTCATGATCGGCCTGCCGACGGAAACCGACGACGACGTCAGCGCTCTGGTGGACTTTGTCCTTGCGAGCAGAAAAATATTTCTGGAAGCCTCAAGGCCAATGAAAAAGATTGGCAAAATCGGCATTCAAGTGAACCCCTTCATACCCAAGCCCTGGACACCGTTTCAATGGGCACCGATGGCACTGTCCGGCGACCTTCAGAAGCGAGTAAAAATCGTTCAGGCCGGGCTGGGTAAAGAGCCGAATCTGGTGGTACGCGTTGAGTCGATACGGCAAGCAGCGAGTCAGGGTGTGTTGTCCAGGGGTGATAGGAGAATTGCCGGAGCGTTGCACCAAATTGCGATCCGGAATGTGAGCCCGCAGGAAGCCTTCAAAAACCAACATATCGACCCGGCCTTCTACTTGTACCGGGAACGGTCTTTCGACGAAATCTTTCCGTGGGACGTAACAGACCACGGGGTAAGAAAGGAAGCGCTTTGGCGCATATTCGACAAAGCAATTTCAGGTGGCAAGCACGCCAAAAGTGCCGATAACAAATAGCGAATGATACAAATGAGTCGGAATGAGCTTTTGATCAAAAGACGCGACTCAACTCGATGAATTGCTCCACCATCTCTTGACCGGCAAACACATACAGAATCGCGGCAGCAGTGAGAAAAGGACCGAACGGGATGGGAGAGGACGAGGCCGTGCGCCTCAAGGCTATCCCGCCCAACGCGGCCAAAGAGCCTATGAAAGAGGCGAAGAACAGGACAAAGATCACTCCATAGGGGCCAAGGAAGGCTCCTATCATAGCCAAGAGCTTAATGTCCCCTCCCCCTAGCCCTTCAACCCCCCGGATTTTCTGATACACCACAGCCGGGATGTAGAGAATCAGGGCCCCCAAGGCAAGGCCGATGAACGAGTCTTGCCAAGTGAGGCCCGGCACGAGTCCTGCCGTAACTGTCGCAAGGCCGATCACGGTTCCGTTGAGCGAAATGACATCCGGAATGATCATGTGATCCAGATCAATCCAGAACACGGCTACCATTGCCGCAGTGAAGATAAAGAAAACGCCGAAGGCGGGGGACAAATCATATTTCAAGTAAAGTCCGAGCGACATGCACGCGAATACGAACTCGATTAACGGGTAACGGATCGAGATTCGTCCCCCGCAATCCCTGCATCTTCCGAGCAGCATGAAATAACTGAGGATGGGGACATTGTCATACCATCGGATCTCCTGTCGGCATTCGGGGCAGTGGGAAGGAGGATAGGCAATGGACTGGCCGGCCGGCACGCGGGCAATCACCACATTGAGAAAACTCCCTACTATTGCTCCCAGCAGGAAGGAGTTCGCAGCCCAGAACAAATTCACGTGTAACTCCATTATTGGCCATTCCCTTCTAGCAACGTGGAAATAGCCTCCTATCAATTTTTTTTCAAGGGATAATGTGATGAAAGTCCCCGAACTCCATCCCGGCCGATAATCCCGGCAAGCGCCACCTGGCAGCCAAATTCAAGTGCCACTGCCGTTGCTTCATCCTGAGAGGGGACGATGACAACCATTTCCTCAAAAATGGTGTCCGAGAGCAGAAGGTCTCCCCTGAATCTCCACTCTCTCTCCGCCGTCCAATCCCCCAACGAACTATGTTGAGGCTGAAATAAATGCTTCAGATCCTCAGGCAGATGCTGAAAATCTTCTCTTGAACCGTAAATTGCGGGCCCAGCTCCAAGATCAGCAAGGGACTCCTGTGGCAACGCAATCCCGTAGGGCTCAAAAGACCACCGGCACAGACCTTTCCTCCACTTGATAAGGGTGTCAAGCTCTGCAGGCAGACACTCGGAGAAAGAAACTACTCCCCAAGGTCCTCGTGTCAACCGGCTACTCGCTCTGATCAGCCGTTCCTCAAGGATCTGAACTAGAGTGTCGAAAGCAGTGTGGCAAGCTCCCCTTTGGCCGTCAATGAGCGACTGACAGTATTCGGCAATTGTTTGGCCGGGCCAGGGGCCTGGCCGGGAACGAGTGTAATGAATGAGCCAGGGCAAATCCGTAGGGACCTGATCAAGATCAACCAATCGACCTTGTCCCAATTTCGCGGCGCGTACCCGTGTGGGCTGCCGATCAGGTTGCAAAATGTTTCCGCCGGTGTCCTCCGCGCTCTGTGAGGCTCGGGGAATAGCCTTACCCTTTGTTGGCTCCGCCAGGGGCGACCTATCGGACGAACAAGGCGGGAAACCGATAATTCTGATCGACCTTCTTACGGCAATGTCGATTATTTGTTGCATGTTGCCCCCCTCCCGGACTTCAGCGACCAAAAGAGCGGACGCGAGCGCTGCCACCAGATGGTCTCTCTCTGAAGATCGGACATCTGAGCTGGGCCGAACTCCGGGAGGAAAGGATGAAATGAACAGAGTTCGTTCGATGCGGAAGAGGTCGTGGTAGGCCGACAAGAATTCAAGGGCTGTCTTCTCGGATGCCATTGAAGGAAGGACATCGTCACACACGACGATCATGGGAGAGTCTTTTGACAGCCGGCTGACAACACAGTACGGAGTGTTTCCGTAGCTCGACACGATGGCGAAGCCCTCTGCAACGGCAAGTTGAACCAGCCTTTTTGTTTCCTGCAGCCACTTATCATCGGGGGTAATTCGTCGAGGCTTTCTGGAGTTCAAGATGGCCGCGGCCGGAAGCTCCAGCACCGACCTGTTTCCAAGGGCGAAAAAGATCTGAGGCAAGTCGTGCATCCATGCCGACGGCGCCTTGACATCTTCACGAGTGAGGACAAAGATCCCGGCGCGAAGCCATTGGTCCGCTTTCTTCGAGGAAGCGCGGAACGTGTCTGCCCTGATGTTCCGTCGAGCGCCAGCGGATACGCCGGCCTTCCGGAATGCACCGGTCAAAGCTTCTGCAGCTTCGTCAGGGGAATGAATATCAAAGGCGGGAACGTGGGATACAATTAAAGAGCGAACGCGATGGTTCAAGTCCTTACGGACGGAAAGGATAGCAGCCGCCATTAGAGCTGCTGGAAGACACTCAGGAGTCAAGTTCTCGAAACTCACTTAACGGGTCATAGCCCCCCTGGAATTAAAAAGTGCGTCACCGGACTCAAGCTTTGTCCGAAATATCGTCTTCCTTCGAGTCGGGTTTGGGGTCAATGAGGTTCCTCTTCCTGAAGTAAAAAAAGGAGTTGGACGCTACTCCCGCCGTGTATTCGACACCTTTCCGACGACGTTCAATAGCGGCCGTCCTCATTCTCATCCTAAACCTTGGCTTAGTGTGCCTCACTTTAGTTTCTCACCGCTGCAAGTCAATCCAGCTCAAAAAAACTTTCCACGTTCCCCTCCAAGACGTATACCGAACCGTCGGAATCATTGTATAGATCTATCTTTTCTGAAATATTGTATTTTCCGTCCATTAGCACAACCACACGCCCTTTGGACTTGTGCAGCGCGCTCAACTCTTCTTCCGTCGCTTTCCAGGGAATCTCATCCTGGTCCAGAACATAATTTCCGTTCCAGTTCGTATTGTAGGAAGTGTCTGTTTTTTTAAAGAGATCTTTTACCGTGTGCCATCCCTCTGAATCTACAACAGGCAGCAGATCCTCCTGAGTACGAACCGGTATGACCAGAAGAAGTTTCTTAATAGGCTTTTTCAATCCAAACTCCATAAGCTAGGATGCAGATTTGTTTTTTTCAACACAACAATCGTTAACTCGTCTTCAATCACGGATTTTAGTTACCGGCCGCGACGGTCTTCAGGGCAACGTCAACGAAAGGGTTTGATTGGCTTTGCCCAGGGCAGGCAACTCCCGCCCATCAAACCGGAGACGTATGCCACCCGCGTTACCGGTCTGCAGATGAAAACCCATCTTCGAAGTAAAGATCTGGATATCACCGGGAGCCATCACAAACTCTTCGGCGGGGCCACCGTCAGGCTCTATTCGGAGCCACGTATTAGCCAGAGCTTTGATTTCCAGAATTCTTTTCCCCTCCTGCGTACGGGCCGGCTCGGTGAACGCTGCAATGTCCTGTGATTCATCCGAAGGGACCTGGACTGTGGAAGCACCGTATCCGGACGGTTGCACCGTCTTGACTGATGGCCGCGGCCCTTTGGTATCGCCATCCCACCAGAAAAGGCGAGTCACTCCCGTGAGCAGAATGATGGTGATAGATACCACACCTGCTGCAGTGAGGGCCAGCGTAAACCATGAGCTGTTAATAAACGAAGCGCCAGGAGCCTTTTGGTGGAAAACCGGATGTTCTTCTTCTTCGTAGTCCGGTAACTCCCCTTGCTTTGTAAACTCGTCAAAACGCCTGACGCTTTCGTCTTCGTTCAAGCCTAGTTCCTGGACGTAGGATCGAATGAAACCCTTCACAAAGACGCGAGGCGGCAGGAGGTCATAGCGGTCCCGTTCGAGAAACTCCAGATTTGTCACAGCAATCTTGGTGTTCTCGGCTATCTCTTCGAGACTCTTGCCTGCTTCTTCTCGCAGATTCTTGAGGTATTGTCCAAAGGATTCCATAAGTTGAATAAAACCGTCAGATCCTGATGGGCTCGGCGACTTTGCACTTGTCACGCGAGCGGGTCTATGTGAAATTCGTTACTGTTTCTCTTCAAGAACCGAGCATTCCGATTTGGGGGAGTTTCGACCCCTTTGCGGCTAAGCATTGAGACAACAGGACTCTGAGTTTCGATTATCACTCCACGCACGGATGATCAAGAGTTTATTGCCGGAAGACGCAACTCATTTATCATGAAGATTTTTTTGCAAAAGTTGGAACGTTTCCCCACTGCATTCGTTCTGGTCTTCCTATGCGCTGGAATATACCTTGCCAGGCAGGTGGATGGAAGTGACATAGCCTCTTGGTCGAGACCTGCCCTGATCCCTGCTCTTGGCCTCCTGCTCCTGGCGTTAAAGAGGGGCAAAAAGGTTTTTCTTGGGCTCGCAGCGTCGCTTTTGTTCTTATTGTTGGGATTTCACCTTGCGAGTAATCAACTCTGGTTTGGCCGCGATTTTGAGCCGTCAAGCGCCAAACACGTGGTGCATACCACTGTTTCAAAAATGTGGGCCTCTGGACAGGGGTTCCGCGTATTTATCGTAGAGTCGGGGCTTGATATCACTGCGGGGACCTCCTTGCCGGGAAACGGTAGGCTGTTTCTCAGAGATAACACCATTTCACTGTGCGCAGGAGATCGTATAGCGTTTTATTCGCGCATCAGAAAGCCCATTAATAGGGGAAATCCCGGTGAATATGATTGGGAAATCGACTGCAAAAGCAATGGCATCCACTGGCTGGTTGCAACGCAGGGCCAAGATTCGGTGCTTTTGCTGCAAAGGGGATCGAGATTTCGTCCCGCTGCGATCTTGTTCCAATTTCGAGAGGCGATGGACCACTTCCTGGAAACATATTCGGGACGTTTCCTCGAAACATATTTAGCCCCATTCCTAAGAAACGATTCTGTCACGCAGGTGCGCGGGTTCCTCAAAGGAATCATTTTGGGAGACCTTGGAGAAGTAGATCCAGGCCTGTACAAGAGCTTCGCCGATTCAGGATTGATCCATGTGCTCTCGGCTTCCGGAGTACATGTGGCGATCGTGGTCCTGCTGTCACTGATTGTGGTCCGCGGCATTATTCGGATCACGCCTTGGATTCTCCTGTGGATACCTTACAGAAAACTGGGGGCGCTGGCATCAGTGCCGGCTATGATTATCTACTGCTTGCTGGTGGAGGCCCGAGTTCCGGCTATACGGTCCACACTCATGGGTCTGGTAATCGCCGGCGCCTTAATGTCGGGAAGAAAATGGAACTCGTTCAATTCACTCGCCTTGGCAGCTCTGCTCGTGCTCTTGCTCTATCCTCTGTCGGTTTTTACGCCAAGTTTCCAGCTTTCATTCGCCGCAGTGGCCGGTATATTCTTCGTTGTTCCTCACCTGACCAAAGTTCTGTTCCCCGCTCCAGCTCAAAATGTCGAGGAACAAGGTATCGTCGCAGAGAAAAACGAACGTATGGAGCGAGTGAAAAAGGCCGCACGACCATTTGCCGCTGTAGTTTTAACTTCTTCGGCCGCAACCTTGGCGGTGACCCCCTTGATTTTGCAGAACTTCCATTCGTTTCCTGTCTACACGCTGTTTGCAAACCTTCTAACCGACTTGATCTTAACGGTCGCCCTTTCCCTGGGCCTGGTCGCGGCAGCTCTTGGAGCGGCTCTTCCCAGCCTTTCAGCTTGGGTCTTGGCCCCCGCCGAAGTATGCACATGGCTGGTAATTGAGGTGTCTGCGTTCTTTGCCAATTTGCCTTTCAGCACCATCCGGCTCAGGCACATGGGGATTGTGGAGTTCTTGCTCGTCACGGGTGCCGCTCTTTCCCTCTTATGGTATTTGCGAAATCCGACTCGCAGACGGTTCCTGTCAGCCGGCGCGCTGGCACTGACAACCTTTCTTGCCATCTGGTTGGCGCCGAGTGCTCACAATGCTCTTAGAGTAGTTTTCCTCAATGTGGGCAAAGGAGATGCCGCCCTGGTCTATTCCGCGGGTTCCCGAGGTCTGCTCATAGACGGAGGAATCAAGACGCAATACTTTGACTCAGGACAGGCCATCTTAATGCCGTTCCTGCACTGGGCAGGGGCACGGTCACTCGACGGTATGCTGATCACCCATCCGCACATGGATCACATGGGAGGAATGCTGTCGGTAATCGCTCAAGTCCCACCATCTTGTGTCTGGTGGAATCCAATTGAAGGCAGCTATTCGCACCTTGAAAAGATCTTTGCCGTGGGCCGCTCCAAAGGAGCTGCCATTCTCACAGGCGACAGAACGCGTGAGCCCGTCCGGTTAGGAGCGGCCACACTAAGGTTCTTGAATCGCCCACACCCGGAAATCAGCCGAACCAACACGCATCGGGACGAGAATAACTCTTCCGTGGTTTGTCGAGTGGATTACGGCACGGTCTCCTTCCTCTTTACCGGAGATCTCGAACGTGAAGGAGAAGACGAGCTTCTGATCGCGGGTGTTCCATTGAGGGCAACTGTGCTGAAAGTGGGTCATCACGGTGGCAAGAATGGAACCACGAGACGTTTCCTTGAAGCGATCCAGCCTAAGATCGCTGTCATTCCGGCAGAATGTCCGCCATCTGGGGGCTTGCCCCATCGTAGTGTGTTGGAAAGGCTTGAATCAGCCGGCGTCGAGATCTTCTGGACGGGTCGAGACGGAGCAGTGACAATTGAGACTGACGGAATGAAAGTCTCTGCGACAACGGGCCGAAGCAAAAGGGGCCAGGAAAATTGAGAGACGAGTCATCCCAAAGGGCTTTGAATGAATCGCATTTGGCCGTTGCCGCATCTTAATTATAAGGTCCGGTGACGCGTGGCCGTTGCTGCTAAAGGCCGGCTCAGCTCACGACAGCTTGACATGAGGCGTCGAAAGTATAATAGAGAATGCTGGGCCGATGCCGGTTCAATTGAGCGATGCACGCGAGAGTGGCGGAATTTGGCAGACGCACCGGACTTAGGATCCGGCGGGGCAACCCATGGGGGTTCGAGTCCCCCCTCTCGCACCAGTGCCAAGCCGTATCCTTTGAGAAGTCTTAAAGGGGCCGGAGATAGGCACATGAAGGCAAACATGGTTCCTATGCTAGTGCTCATCGCTCTCTCGCTGATGTTGATTTCCACAGTCGGCTTCGCTCAATCCGGCATAGAAAAATCCGTACCGGCTCTAGGAGGCTCGAATCCCCCTGTGGAACCGCAACTGCCCATGCCCGAGTGTTACTATTGCGTGGACCGCGATAAGCCGGCAGTGTGGAAATGGAATGTCCAAAACAGGCTCTTGGATCTGGGACTGCTTACAAGAAGCGATCTGGACCCTGAGAGCGACTTGGACTATATGATGCGCACATTTTGACGTCTCCGTGGCTCATGTCCACGTGTAAAGAGGTTTCTGCAGTGGCGGGGACCTCCGGAGGCGTCGGGAGTAATAACATGTTTAGAACCCTTGCTATTGTACTGTTTTTGAGCACCCTGATTGCGGCTTCAATTCCGTCGTATTGTTCAGCCCAGTACTATGGGCCCGGCTATTATTATCAGCAAAGCGCTCCGCCTCCCGCCTATTATAATCCATATGTTGTCCCTCAAGGCCCGATTCCGTTGCCACCTTCCTACTATCGCGTGGCGCCGAACCCCTACACGTACTGGAGGTGGAGCCAGCAAAACAGATATTCAGACTACCAGAAGCTCTTGCGAAGCCCGCTCAATAAGGAAAGTGACCTGGACTATATGTTGAGGACGTACTAATCACTCCCTAACAAAAGCCTGATCTTCACCCACGTGAGGGTTGCCCTACACGGGAAGCTTGAAAGGAATTTTCATGGACCAGGCAGACATATCCGGTATTGTCGGCACTCAACGCGCCTTCTTCAACACGGGCAAAACAAAAGATCTTTCCTTCAGAATCGCACAATTGGCGCTGTTGCGAAAAATCATTGATGATAATGAGGATGCAATTTGTGAAGCCCTGAAACTTGACATGAACAAACCAAAATTTGAGGCCTATGTCGGCGAGATAGCAATGGTCACTAATGAAATTGACTATGCCATCCGACATCTGAAATCGTGGGCCAGACCAAAAAGGGTAATGACGCCGTTGGTTCATTTTCCGGCCAAAAGCCGCATCTATTCGGAACCATTAGGAGTGGTCCTGATCATTGGGACATGGAACTATCCGATTCAGCTCATCTTGTCACCGCTGGTAGGTGCTATGGCGGCTGGCAACTGTTCAATACTAAAGCCTTCCCGAATGGCACCGCACACGTCTGATCTTATTGCACGCATGGTGACGGAAAACTTCGATCCTGGACTGCTGGCTGTCGTGCAAGGGGGGTCAGAAGACGTGAAGGCTCTGCTCGAAAACCAGTTGGATCACATTTTTTTCACCGGAGGGGCGTCAGTCGGCAGGATAATTGCTGAAGCCGCGGCAAGAAAGCTCACACCAGTTACGCTGGAATTGGGCGGCAAGAGCCCTTGCCTCGTGGACCGAGAAGTCCACTTGGACTATGCTGCGCGAAGAATAACCTGGGGAAAATTTTTCAATGCCGGCCAGACGTGTGTAGCCCCGGATTATCTGATGGTGCACACAAGCATAAAAAATGAACTTCTGGAGCGCATTAGCGGCTACATAGGGGAGTTTTATGGCGAAGATCCGCATAAAAGCCCTGATTATGCCAGAATCATTAATGACAAGCATTTTGATAGACTTTCCGGATTACTGGAGGAAGGTGACATCCTCATTGGGGGAAAGACGAATTCGGCTGATAAATATATTGCCCCGACCGTCATAGACAATGTTTCGTGGGACCACAAAATTATGCAGGAGGAGATATTCGGACCTCTTCTTCCGGTTATCGAGTACGAGGATTTGGCTCAGGCCGTCTCCACGATAAACCAGCGCCCCAAGCCGCTTTCTTTTTATTTCTTCTCAACCAACAAGGGGACGCAGGAGCGGATTTTGAGAGAAACCACTGCTGGAGGCTGCACCATCAATGATACTATAGTTCACCTTTCTACTAACACTTTACCATTCGGCGGCGTTGGTGAAAGCGGGACCGGAAAGTATCACGGCCAAGCAAGCTTCGATGTTTTTTCCAACAAAAAAAGTGTACTTTACCGTTCGTTTTTGCTTGATTTGAAATTACGCTATGCCCCGTACGGAAACAAACTCCCCTGGGTCAAGAAGATGTTACGATACTTCGGATGAGGGGTTTTCCCTTGCCCTTGCGACAGTATTTTGGGGCTCCTATAATAGAATGTGCAACCAGACAGCAGCCGCCTGGCTCTTCTCTCTCGGTGACTCCGGGCCGCAAGTGCTGTCAGATTTGTTCGTGAAGCGCTCTGTGAGGCTGTATACATCCCGATCTTTCGGCAAGACTCAGAACAGAGCCGTCCAGTCTTAATCCGAGGAGGTATTCCATGCCCGAATTCTCAAACGCCTTTTCCGGTTTGGCCAATGATCGCAAGGTTACTCATTCGGAATTAGTCCGTGCGATCCGGTTCATGATAGCCGCGGAATATGAGGCGGTCCAGCTCTACGAGCAGCTTGCGGAATCCACCGACCATGAATTGGCGAAAAAAGTTTTGTATGACATTGCTCAAGAAGAAGTGGTCCATGCGGGCGAGTTTCTTCGCCTCCTGAGAGAGCTGAATCCCGGCGAAGAAAGTAATTACGCGGAAGGCCGTGAAGAAGTGGAAGAGATGATTCGGGAGTCAAAATAACAACCGTTTGAACTGATGCGCATTGAAAATGGCGCCCAAGCGAGGTGCACGGATGGCAGTAGGGGCAGTCCCGCGCCTCGCGGGATGCCCCTACAGTAGCGGCCGGCCGCGTGGACTCAATGCGCTTCACTATGGTTGTCCCGAGGAATGTGAGATCCCCGGATCATTGTTACGCCGGGCAAGTTTTTGCGCCCTGAGTCCCGCTTTTTAGATTCTGTGAAAAGGAGCGTGCTAATGGAATCATATTATGATCCCAAAGACCTGCCAAAATTTAATGAAATAGCTCAGGATACACCCGAGTTGGCCAGGAAATTCTTTGACTACTATGCCGCGGTCTTTGACGAAGGAGAGCTAACGGAAAGGGAAAAGGCCCTTATAGCCTTGGCCGTGGCACACACCATTCAATGTCCGTACTGCATTGACGCGTACACTCAGGCATGCCTGGAAAAAGGCTCCAACTTGAGCGAGATGACGGAAGCCCTGCACGTGGCTGTGGCTATACGCGGCGGGGCATCACTTGTTCACGGCATTCAGATGCGAAACGTCGCGTCGAAAATCTCTTTGTAGCTAAGTATCCTGCGGACAACTGAGAATTAGTGACGTCAACAAAAAGGGTTCGGAAATGACCGCAGAGCTTGTGTCGGAGACCGCGTCAACGAAAATATCGGGAGCAACAGATCCCTTCGCCGTCACGCTCCAGCGGCACGGGCTGGAACTCAAACGCGGTCGGACCACAACGCTGCAAGTAAATGTGGGACGTCTCTGTAATCAGGTTTGTAAACACTGCCATCTGGATGCAGGGCCTGCACGCAGCGAGATAATGAACCGGGAGACCGTCAAAGATGTCGTGGCTTTCGCTCAGCGGGCATCATTTCAGGTTGTAGACATCACCGGCGGAGCCCCCGAATTAAACCCCAACCTGGTTGATATGATTGAGTGGTTCTCGGGTTGCGCTCCGCGGATTATGGTCCGCTCCAATCTCACCAGTTTGGCCGACGGAGAGCGTGAGTTCCTCATGGACGTCTACAAGAGCCGCGGAGTGGCGATTGTGGCGTCTCTTCCGGCGTTACACCCCTCACAGGTGGAAGCTCAGCGAGGAAAAGGAGTTTTTGACAAAAGCTTATCCGTATTGAGGAAGCTCAATTCCATCGGATACGGTATTCCCGGATCAGGGCTTGAACTCAGTCTGGTTTCAAATCCTTCCGGCGCATTTCTTCCGCTCGCCCAGGATAGGGCTGAAAAGAAGTTCCGATTTGATCTGCAAAGAAAATGGGGAATCGTCTTTAACAACTTTTATGCCTTTGCAAATGTGCCACTAGGCAGGTTTCGCAGCTGGTTGATCGAATCCGGCAATCTAGACACATATATGCAAAAGCTGGCCTCGAATTTCAATCCGTGTACCGTTGAAGGGCTCATGTGCAGGAGCCTGTTGTCCGTCTCTTGGGACGGCAATGTGTACGATTGTGATTTCAACCAAGCGGAGGATATCCCTGCGACCAACGTGAAGACCCACGTTTCTGATTTGAATGCACCGCTGCCGCCGGGTACGCCGATTGCGGTTTCAGATCATTGCTATGCCTGTACCGCGGGCAGCGGTTTCACCTGAGGGGGAGCAATCTCCGCCTGAGTTCAGGTTCAGACTCGGAACTCGAATTTGATGGGCGCGCAGGACAGGACCGCGTATGCAAGACAAGAAAAAATCAACCAGAGCTGTGGTTCTTCTTTCCGGTGGAATCGACTCCACCACGTGTCTAGCGATGGCTCAGGCAGAAGGATTTGAGTGCCATGCCCTGAGCTTCTACTACCAGCAACGCCACCACATTGAAATGCAGGCCGCACGGAGGGTAGCGGAGGCACACGGGGTGGCTGAACACCTGATTTTGGAACTCCCGTTTGGACGGATCGGGGGGTCTGCGCTCACCTCCGATCTTGAGGTCCCCAAGAGCACTGACGTGGACGAAATCATGCCCGGCATTCCAATAACCTATGTGCCGGCCCGCAATACCATATTTCTCTCGGTTGCGCTGGGATGGGCCGAAGTCCTTGACGCGGGTGACATCTTCATCGGAGTGAATGCCTTGGACTACTCAGGTTATCCCGATTGCCGGCCGGAATATATTGAGGCTTTCGAGAAAATGGCAAACCTGGCCATCAAGAAGGCAGTTGAAGGTATTATGCAGATTAGAATTCACACGCCCCTGATCAGAATGACAAAAGGTCAGATCATTCGAGAAGGGCTAAAACTGGGGGTAGATTATAGCATTACGCATTCTTGCTATGACCCCGGTCCTGGAGGAACAGCCTGCGGTCACTGCGACAGTTGTCTGCTTCGGAAGAAAGGTTTTTTCGAGGCGGGCGTTCCGGATCCGACAATCTACACCGCCGACACCCTACCCTAATTCGCACTTTCAAGCTGACCGTGGTTCAGATATTCAGACCACTGGTGATCACGCTCTTGGAGAGACGATCGCGAATCGTCTCAAGAGAAGAGCCTACATAGAGATTAATTGCGGGCACAGGGGTGTGAAGCGCTGCCAGAAAAGTCTGATTCTTGCAATGAAGGAGAACCAGCCGGGCCTTCCGCACTGTTTGAGTTGATTCTGAGTCAAAATTTGCAGCAAAGGCTCGCTGTTCCAGGTATGCCGCCCATCCGTGACTGGAAATAAAGTCGAGCGCTTCCTGTCTTCTTTGCGTTGTCTCTTCCTTGCTCACCCCCACATTTGGCAACATCTCGACTACCCCACGAAAGAGTAGCTGTTCAACGACGAAGGAATACTTTTTCCCATGGAGGTTCACCTTAAACTGAGCCCCCTTGATTTTATCTCTTTCGGCGGAAAAAAGTTGCAGCGCCCATGAGTGGTTCCTTTCCGGCTCGGTGATGACGAACGTTTCAACATTATTTAATCTTGCAACGTCTCGCAGGTCTGCTTCAGCGTTCAGATTTTCCACCGGCGGCGCAGGAGCTAAACGGTGGGATTTCCATAACTTGAAGTCTTCCCTGGTAAAAAGGCCTTTCCGAATTAATTGTTTCAAGAGGGACTCAAATTGCATCATCGTAAGACCGTACTTATTCAAGAAGCCCTTGGTGCGCATTCCTGCATGCAGATCCTTGAGCACTTCTTCAACGGTCAGCTTCGCAGGAGATTCTGTCCGAGGGCCGGTACCTGCTTCAAATTCTTCGCTAAGATCCTCTGGCGATTTCATGCGATGAAACCGGAGCGACGGTCTGAAGCAAAATTTGGCACAGTGTAGTAGCCAATTATTTTAGCAAGAAGTTCCATATGCGCCATCGCAGACCCCGGTGTCCCGTCCTATTTGAAGCCCAAGGCCGATTTGCCTCAGCGTCGTGCCGGATAGGACAACCGCTACGCGGAAAAGGGCTGCGTCCAAACAAAATATGGGTCCGCCCCCACCGCTGGGTAAGCGAACTCTTAAAGACCCTTCATGCCGGAAAAGCTGTCACACGGTCATCGTTGGACATGCCGGCAAGTTTCTCTTACAAGCAACTCAATCCGAAATTCCCGGTAGTATTTTACCGCTGTTGATGAGTACATTGAAGCACAAAATACATCCACTCGGCACAAACATGAGTCTAACGGCCCACACAATAAAAAGCATAATCGTTCACCGCGGAGATCGAGGATTCCGTTATCTCTGCATTTCTCTCATTCGAGGCATCGCTCATTCAGGGCTGTGACAGTGAAGACGATGCCGGCCTCACGCGGTACCCCGTTGGATCATTCGGTGGTGTGCGAGCGTTTTTTCCTCTCTGCATTCTCGGCGCATCTCGCGTCTCGCTGGACGGTGATCCCGCACGGAACGCGGACTGCTTCCCCGCAGGACCACATCCCAGTAGATGGCATCCACACGGAAACCGTTGTCAGCCATATTCCTTTTTCACTTTACGACACTTATCTAATATGAGAAACTTTTTTGACTGCAAGACGAATCGCAAGAGTGTTCAGACAATTTTACTAAAGCACTAAGGCGCCGTGGATGGCCAATTAGGAAAGAGGCGGGAGAATGAAAAAATACTTTGAGGATAATTTGGCCGCAGTTGGACGCACCCCCCTTGTCAAACTAAATAAAATCATTGGACCGACCGAAGCTATTATCCTGGCCAAGATAGAAGGCCGTAACCCAGCCTTTTCAGTGAAGGATCGCATTGGGGTATCCATGATCCAGGACGCTGAGGAGAAGGGCCTACTTCGCGAGGGTGTTGAGATCATAGAGCCCACCAGTGGGAACACGGGCATTTCTCTGGCATACGTGTGCGCCTTCAGAGGCTATCCCCTTACTCTCACGATGCCGGATACAATGAGTATTGAGAGGCGTAAGGTTCTGAAGATGTTCGGAGCGAACCTGATTCTCACCGAAGGCGCCAAAGGGATGAGAGGGGCAGTAACAAAATCTGAGGAGTTGGTGGCAGGGTCGCCTGGAAAGTATTTTATGCCTCAGCAGTTCAAGAATCCGGCGAACCCGAAGATCCACGAACTCACGACAGGCCGTGAGATCTGGGAAGACACCGATGGAGAAATAGACGTGTTCGTCAGCGGAGTGGGAACCGGTGGAACTATTACCGGCGTCTCGCGTTTCATCAAGGGTCAAAAAGGCAAGAAGATTCATTCCGTGGCGGTAGAACCTGCCGAAAGCCCTGTGATAACGCAGACTTTGCAGGGAAAAGAGCCTATGCCGGGGCCTCACAAAATTCAAGGCATCGGAGCAGGGTTTGTTCCCGATGTCCTCGATTTGGAATTAGTTGACGAGGTTCAGCAGGTGACCAGTGATGAGGCTTTGTCCTTCGCCCGGTTACTGGCGCGCCGAGAAGGAATTTTGAGCGGAATATCTTCCGGAGCTGCCGTGGTTGCAGCTATTCGCGTGGCCCAGAGAGAGGAGTTCAGAAAAAAAACTATTGTGGTGGTGTTGCCGAGCGCAGGAGAAAGGTACATTACTTCAGCCCTATTCGAGGGGATATTCGGATAAGCTGCCGATCAAGAGGGACCGGATGCTCCGTAGTGGAATCGCATCAAGGAAAACCTCGGTCCGGCTCTCAAAGACACATATCAGCGTAAAAATAGGGGTAAGCGCATGACTAAGAGGGAAGACTGCATTTTTTGCAAAATTGTTGCCGGCGACATACCTTGTACAAAGATATTTGAAGATGATGCAATGTTGGCATTCATGGACATCAGCCCCTTGAACAAGGGCCATCTATTGATCGTTCCCAAAGAACATTTCGAGAATATCTTCGAGATTGATCCCCAAGTTTACGGACAGCTGGCCTCGGCTGTCTGCAGGCTGTCCAAGGCCATTGGAGCCAGCCTGGCGCCCGACGGCTTGAATGTACTGCAGCTCAACGGTAAGGCGGCAAACCAGGTAGTCCCTCACCTTCATATACACGTGGTCCCAAGATGGAAAGGGGACGGCCTGACTATATCTGCATGGGAACCCGTGATGGGGGACAAGGAGGAGATCTCGAGGAACGCTGAGTTGATAAAGTCCAAACTGTGAATGCCTGAATTTCATCCGCGTCCGCACCCCCCGGCCGGTGCATGATTCCCGCATACGGCAATGGGATTGATCGAGCAACTACCCGCGCTGAGAAAATAATCCAGGGGATCGTCCGGTTTTCCGGCCTTTCCTGAGATACGCAAACGGAGCTCTTGGCCATGTGAAGTGCCAGCCTTGGAGCCTCGAGAGACATCGCAGTCTTAATATGTCGGATCGCCTGGACAATTTGTGCTTAATATTCCCTCAGAAAAATGGTAAATGCGGATTGCGGAGATGCACGCGGCGTGCGGCCCTGCAAGGAACACTGAACACTAATCGGCCCCTTAACAGGTCAGAATTTGTTCGGCGAGAAGATCACGTCATATCTCAGTTTTTATTTCTTCCCCGAGTATGCCAGAAACAGCAAAAAATAAAGAAGACAGCGGTACCGGGACTTTTAAGACCAAGGCGCCTTCAGAGTTCCTGAACTACTTTGGCCGAGATCGCAGGTTACATCTGTGGTTGCAGGACAAACGCACCACTGTGACGTCCGCAATCTTTCCGCCCTTCGTACGTATCGGACTGGTACCGGACACTATCTCGTACATCGGGATCTCGTTTCTTGCCGGAGTTGTGCTCTATTTTGTGCGAAGGCCGATACTGGCCGTCATTTTCCTGGCCGGCCACGTAATCTTCGATGGACTCGACGGGGCCTTCGCGCGCCATACAGGCAAGCCGTCACAGTCCGGGGCGTTCACGGATCTTGTCTGCGATCAGTTTGGGATGGTTGTGGTGGCTTTGGCGGCTATTTTCCATCACATGGTATCCCCGGTGCTGGGCGCTGTTTACATCGCTCTTTACCTTATAGTGGTTGTGTTCGGGGTGATCATCAATGTTATGGGACTGGGGACCCGAATCACAATCACCAGCAAATATTTCTTGTATACGGTCTACGCAATCTGGGCGGGATGGGAAATTAATCTTTTCCCGTTGCTCATGTCCTTTTTTTCGGTGGTCATGGCCGTGGAAGTGATCATAGGGTATTTGCGTCTCAAAGGGGGAATCAGAAGAAAATTCGACACCGACGTGCGATTCACACAAGGTGACCCTTACTCCGGAAAGCTCAATTATGCGCTGAACGTTGCTGTTCCCATTACAGTTTTGGCGGCAATCCTCATCGGTGCGAATTGGATCCCCCTTCGGGCCATGGTCGAACAACCAAAGCTTCGCGTCTCCTGGAGCCAAGGACCCTCAATCATTCCTGAGAATGAAGTCGGCGAAATCCTGGGGCTGGGGGTGCGTGACAAGAAATTTCTGGTCCTAATGCGCAATCAGGATGGGAACCAAGAGATCAAGCGGCTTCCGGTACAGCCTGGAGAGCCTCAAGAATCCTTCGCGGTGCCGTCCTATATTTCACCGGCAGTCACCACTTTTCCGGTTGATGAGAACGTCCTCTTGTTCGCAGACAGCACGACACGTCTGTTGATGGGGGTCGATCTCAACGCCTCGTTTGCCGCAAAGACCGCAGTGATAGTACTGACTCTGCCTCTGGAACATCTTCGCGTCACCGCGATGGCCACGGGCAACTGGAAAGGGAAGAGGGTATGGCTCGCGGCTAATTACCTCTATACCCGGAAAACATACGTGGTTGACCCGCAAAAGGCATTCAAAAAGGGCAATCTCCTTGGCGGAGTAGTTGCTTCTTATACCAATGGAGGGTACCCTTGTGGAATGACCCTCGAAGAGGGCCTGGTTATCGACTATAACAAATCACCGTTTCAAGGACTCATCTATGTGGCCTCTCTCAAGAAAATGGTCGCGGGAGCCAACCTCCTGGATGTGGGGAAAACATCTTTTGCTCCACCTGAAGTTGATGCAATCGGCCCGGTGGTCGAGGGAGAGGATCTAGTCATGCTCTCAAGGAACGGGACGGTGTTCCGGTTGCCCATGAAGACCTTTCTGCCGAAGCCCGTTGGCGATGCGAAGTAAGGTGGATCTTCGGAGCATCGCCACAATATCACGCCGCTCCCTTGCACTGCACTTCTTTAGGTACTACGGCAAATCTCTAGGTCATTGGTCCGGACCGTGCGCGTGTGGCGCTGCGCGGCCCCATCCCGAGTATGTGAGGACAATTGATTATTAGATTGTTGGAGTCGGCTGGAGCCTTTTTATGGACCATATAAGAAACTTCTGCATCATTGCTCACATTGATCACGGGAAATCTACCCTGGCGGATCGACTGCTCCAGTTGACAGGGGTGGTGGGGGATCATGAATTCCGTGAGCAGATGCTCGATACAATGGATATCGAGAGAGAACGCGGCATTACCATCAAGAGCCAGACAGTTGCTCTTCCCTATCAGGCGGCCGACGGGAAAGACTATATCCTGAATCTGATCGACACCCCCGGACATGCGGACTTTTCTTACGAGGTTTCCCGCGCTCTGGTTTCGTGCGAGGGTGCACTCCTGGTTATCGACGCCTGCCAAGGTATCCAGGCGCAGACGCTGGCGAATTTCTACATGGCCTTTGAGCAGGAACTGGAGATAATTCCAGTTATTAACAAGATCGATCTACCCTCTGCAGATGTGGAGCGAGTCAAGATTCAGATAGAGAAGGACCTTGGCCTTGATGCCCACACAGCGGTTGCAATTTCGGCCAAGGAAGGGACGGGGATCGATCAGATCCTCGAAACAGTGGTCCACAGAATTCCGCCCCCCAAGGGTGATCCCCGTGAGCCGTTGAAGGCGTTGATCTTTGACTCTCACTGGGACCCCTATCGCGGGACCATCGTCCACTTGAGACTCTTTGACGGAGAGCTCAAACCGGGCGACACCATTCGATTCTGGTCCAATGGGGCCAGCTACAAGGTTGAAGAGACAGGGATTTTCTTAATCGACCGGGTGCCCAATAAGGGCCTCCGTGCCGGCGAGGTCGGTTACATGATTGCCGGTATCAAGACGGTGAGTGATACGAGAATCGGTGACACGGTAACCCTTGACAATCGTCCGTGCCTCAAGCCGTTGAAGGGGTTCAAAGTCGTCAAGCCGGTGGTCTTCTCCTCCTTGTATCCAATATCCTCAGACGACTACGAGGAATTGGCCGCTTCCCTGGAAAAACTGACGCTCAATGACGCATCCCTCACATTCCAGAAAGACCATTCCACGGCCTTGGGACATGGCTTCAGATGTGGGTTCCTGGGGTTGCTGCACCTTGAAATCGTACAAGAGAGGCTGGAACGGGAATTCAATCTCTCTCTGATCCTTACCGCGCCGTCGGTCCAGTACATGCTGATTCTCAAGGACGGCACCGAAACGATCATCGACAATCCTGCCAAATATCCTGATCCAATCTCAATCGACCAGGCCAAGGAGCCTTTTATCAGGGCCGCTATAATCCTTCCCGAACAGTATCTCGGGAACGTTATCAGCCTGTGCATAGACCGCCGCGGGGTCCAGAAGAACATGCATTTTCTCGGCTCGAACCGCGTGGAGCTTACGTTCGACTTGCCTCTGGCCGAAGTCCTCTTTGACTTCTACGATAAGCTAAAGTCTGTTTCGCGAGGCTACGCTTCGTTTGATTACGAATTTCTTGAGTACCGTCCAACCGAGTTAGCCAAGGTAGACATACTGGTTGCAGGGGAAAAAGTGGATGCGCTCTCCATGCTTGTCCACAAAGATCGTGCTCCGCAGCGAGCTCGACGGTCCTGCGAACGGCTGAAAAAAGAGATCCCCAGACAGTTGTTCAAAGTGGCAATTCAAGGGGCCATCGGCGGCAAGATCATCTCCAGAGAAACGGTTTCGGCTCTTAGGAAAGACGTTACCGCCAAGTGCTACGGAGGAGATATTACGCGCAAGAAGAAATTACTCGAGAAACAGAAAGAGGGTAAAAAGAGGATGAAGCAGGTTGGGAACGTGGTTATTCCGCAGTCAGCATTTCTGGCCGTCCTCAAATCCGAGGATGATGAATGATCGTGCTCGGCCCGCGGGAGGAAGTCAAGTGACTCATACGCGGTCCGGCAGTCCTAAAAAAGCCACTTTATGAGCGCACTCAGCACTAGAATGAGCACTGCGCAGAAAAGCACGTAAGGACCCGCGTTCACTTCCTCCGCGATCTTCTCATCCGTGTGTCTTTCAGTGCACCCGCCGGTACATCCGTCGCAAAGGCGCTGATCGCTTGCCATGGGTTATCTCCCGATTATCTCGTCATACATTTATAAGTTTACATTAATCAGTTTTATTGTTCCATAGCAGGCAGCGGGGATTTCTGTCCATTCAGTTTCACGAGGATTTGATGAAAATGCAATCAATTAACCGGCAAAAGTTTCTTTCGCAAGTTCTTGCCCACGCTTCTTGGCTGCTCTTTTCCTTCCGACGCGAAGGCCGAGATAGCAGATTGCCACTGCAAATGCTGGAATACATACATAATTCAAGAACAAATATGGCCAGCTCAGTCCTTGGGACCCCGCCAACCCCCACATGAGGAGGAGGATACACACTAGAATCCCAGCCGGCAGCTCCCATACTATTTCAGAAGGCGCCAGATCGCCCAGAATCCATCCTGTGAAGAAATAGCCCGTAAACGTTGTGGGAACTCCAAAGTACGCGGGGACCTGCAACCCTAGCCAACCCAGCACGCAAGCGATCAAGAGAGTGTCCACGAACCCGAGGAAAAAGCCGAAGACAACGCTCGTTGCCACCCACTGAAATCTGGAAAATCGCCCTACAACGGGTTTGACATGTTCATCCGTGATCCCCATGAATCCTCTTCTTTAAGAAGGCATTCAAACGCAGAAACGGAAAAGCAGAGTAGATCAAAAGACGCCTACCGGCGCGGATCGAACATTGGGGCTCGAGGGCGGACTTGAGTCTGCTCTCAGAGAAGAGCAGGTCGTATCACAATTGACGGGAGGATAAAGGATCGGCGGGAAATTCTTTACAACGCTGTGCCCGCCCCGACTGTACCATGGCGCTCCGTGGGTTCGGTCATACGGCGACCGAACACCCGAAAACAGTTTTCTCTATGCGGTATCGGTGCTTTCGCGATGGATAACCACTCGCGTCGCTCCAGGCAAGGTTGACATAATCCTCCTCGAAACCGAGAACCACATAATTTCCGTCGGGCAGCGTACAAGTAGAAAAGCGGTCACGGCCGAAAAGGCTGTATTCCGCTCGCAGACCGTCTAAGTGTATGACGTCGCCGATTTGCATAATCCCTCCGTTTAGCAACTCAGTGGGTCCATAATCCCCAAGGCCGTTATTGATTCATCGGCCGGCACCTAAAAAAGGTCAGCCATTAGGTGATATGCCTGCGCACGGCTCACGATGATGTCAGATTTGAGAGCCTGCCTCGCCCCTCAGGGCATATTACCCTTGACTTAAATATAATTTATAAGTTAGTTTGAAAATTTTGTCCATAGAGAATTCTCCGGGAACCTTTCTGCACGGTCATCCTGACCGCATGCACAAGCCTCGGGACTCGGTCAAACCCGGGTTTGCGCGCCTTCTTTTCGGAACTCCCATTTCTCTCAAGCCCGATAACCGTAACGCTCAAAGTTTTTGCCCCACACACGCCTCACCTTTTCGCGGTCTGCCTCGCTCATATGGTAGGAATTCTTTTCGTAACCGCCTATCGACCTCATGTAAACTTCAAGCCGTTCTTCAAAACTCTCAAAACCTGATAGCCCAAGCCCTTCGTACATTCCTCGCAGAGTCTTGATCGGTTCGGCTTCCAAATCTTCGAACTTCATCTCGTAGATCGAACCAGCGGGGATAAGGCCCCTATCCCTTTCAAAGAGTGAGAACAGTTCAACGTACCAGGACAGTATGAGCTCATCCACCAACTCGGGTTCGGGAATCTGGAGGTGCGCGGGGCCCAAACCGTCTGTCCAGAGCTTCCGGGTAGACAGATAGACCCGGTATGGGTCCCTGACGATGTGAACGAACTGAGCCTGTGGAAATATCTCCAGCAGCGTACTAACTCGACCAAGATTCGGCGGCGACTTCAACACGACTCTCCCCTGGTTCGCCACCATCAACTTTTTCACGAACAGAATGAGGGATTCTTTCCATCTTTCAAGCGCCTCTTTCGGGAGACGCTTGGGGTCAATTTCGGAGTAGCCTTGGTCCCCGGTGACCGGAAACAGGAACTTCATATAGGGTGAAACCGTTGAGTGCGCGGCAAGGGCAAATTCATCTTCGTGTGGAGTGTGCGCAGAAAAGGTCATATTGTCCATGGGTCGTTTGTCTGGAGCGACCCAGTTGAAAAAGGTCGCTCCGATTCCGGTGAAAAGAAAGTGATGTGGAAAAAGGCTTTGAAAAGCAGTTGGAGCTGTAAAATTCTCGTCCAAGCTTAGAAGATTGTGGAGGTGGGTCGTTCCGCTGCGCCAATGGCCCAGAATGAATAAAGGGGGGGGGTCTATCACGACCCCTCGAATTTGACGCGCGCTGAACAGGGTCTCGCATGCGCCGTAAATAGAATTGAGTACGCCTACGATCAACAGATAAAACAGGCGCTCCGCGCATATAGTATCCACCCGAAAATCATTTCTCGCCAGAACCCGCAGCAAATTGCCCAACGTCATCCCGTGTATCACTTGTGGGCGCACTCCCGGTTTGAAAAACGATAAATCATAGGCACTTAACGCCACCCTAACACCTCGTAACAAATGTGTGATTGACCCGGTATCTTAACCGAAAATCCGGTAAAGGTGCAAAGAGGTAAAGGGAAGGACCTTTTGACCTCCGGATTCGATTCCAGAGAAAAACCATGTTTCCCCGGTTTTCTTCTGCGTCAACGGAAAGCACCCTTGCAATGAGAAATCAATAATGTCAAAAAGTGTATCGGGACCATTACCTTCCGGACTGTAACTCATTCCTGTACCGATCTTCAGTTGAAGCGTCTGTTAGGGTGATGGGAGGGAGCTACCGAGGAACTTTGACGCGACAAGGAGGCAGACATGACCTTCATGGGCAGGGTATGGAAATTCGGTGACGACATCAACACCGATGAAATCATTCCCGCTCGCTATCTTAGTATTACCGATCCGGCAAAGCTGGCCGAACACGTTATGGAAGATGCAGATCCAGAGTTTCCATCCAAAGTACATCAAGGGGATATTATCGTTGCGGGAAAAAACTTCGGATGCGGGTCTTCGAGAGAACATGCGCCTGTGGCGATAAAGGCCTCGGGAGTGGCCTGCGTGATAGCCAAGAGCTTTGCCAGGATCTTTTTCCGCAACTCATTCAACATGGGGCTCCTCATCTTGGAATCTCCGACCGCTGTGGAAGGTACGAGGGAAGGTGACCGGCTGGAAATAGACGCGGACAACGGAATCATTCGAAACGTGACCACGGGTGACAGCTTTAACGTGGGGCCCATCCCGCCTTTTATGAAAGAACTCTTGCAACACGGCGGTCTGATTGCGCATATCAAGAAAAGGCGTGAACAGAAGCAGACCAGGTAAACCGGCAAATGACGTGGAACCGTCGAGGAGGAATTGAAAAGTGCGAGTTTTGATGATTACGCCGGAAGTGACCCCCTTCGCCCAGACCGGTGGTTTGGGGGAAGTCTTGTCGGCACTGCCCGGCGAACTTGCCGAGTTGGGCGTCGAGGTGGACGTCTTTATGCCCAAGTATCGCGGAATCGATTGTGACAAGTATGGTTTGAAAGAAACAGGTTTTGAGATCAAAGTAGATATCAACGCGCGGACCGTGCCTGCGGCGTTGTGGGAATTTAAACACAAAAGGGGAGTGCGGTACCTCTTCGTAAAATGCGACGAATACTTTGACAGGGAATATCTATACGGTACCCCCGATGCGGACTATGAAGACAACGCAGAGAGATTCGTATTCCTGTGCAGATCTGCAATCGAAATGGGCCTTGCCGCATCAACTCACTATGATGTCCTCCACTCCCATGACTGGCAGGCCTCACTGGCCCCCGTGTATCTTCGGACGCTCTACGCGGGCGAGCCACTACTTGAAACCAGCGCCTCGGTTATGACTATCCATAATCTTGGGTATCAAGGGATCTTCTGGCACCTCGACATGCCCCTGGTGGGGGTGGGGTGGGAGTTTTTTACACCCAAGCACATGGAATTCCATGGCAAACTCAATTTCCTCAAGAGCGGTATCGTATTCGCCGATGAGGTGAATACAGTATCACCAGGATATCGTGACGAAATCCTCACGCCGGAGTTTGGTTTCGGCCTGGAAGGAATACTTCAGGAGAAGGGCACTCATCTTACAGGTATACTGAACGGAGTAGATTACAAAACTTGGAATCCTGAAACCGATCCTCTGATCGCAGCCAATTTCACTTCAGAGGATTTCACCGGTAAGGCACTTTGTAAAACCGACCTTCAGAGAATCGCTCATTTGCCCATTCGGCACGATGTTCCAGTGATAGGCATGGTGAGCCGCCTTTCAGACCAGAAGGGGATAGATATACTAGAGGGGGCAATACCGTCGCTCATGGAGCAGGACCTGCAGCTCGTCGTCCTTGGTACTGGCGACGCGAGGTACCAAGTATCCTTTCGAGAGTTCGCGGAGCGCTACCCGGACAAGATTGGCGTCTTCCTGAACTATGACTACGGCTTGGCACACAAGATATTCGCCGGTGCAGACGTCCTCCTGGTCCCGTCGAGGTACGAACCCTGCGGACTCAACCAGCTTTATGCGTTGAAGTACGGGACGATCCCCATCGTTAGGGCCACCGGCGGCTTAACCGACACGGTTGAAGAATTCAGCCTTGATCAGGATTCAGGTACCGGCTTTAAGTTTAAGCAGCCGGCACCATCGGCGCTTGAAGAAACACTTCTTAAGGCTCTGGATGTCTTTATGAGAAGACCTGGGACCTGGCAAAGATTGATGGTCCGCGGAATGAGGCGTGACTTTTCGTGGAGACGCTCCGCCAAGGAGTATGTCCGACTCTATGAGAAGGCTATTGCCGATCGTAAGAGTTTTCTGGACGGCGCGGTGCCGAGGTAACGAGTCATTACTGTTTGCCTACACACCGATATAACTCAGATTTTTCTAGCCAAGTCAGTATAGCGGGGTTCTACAATCCGATTCTCGACTGCCATCTGCAGGGCCTTTGGGCTTCCGAGCAGCACTACCAACTCTTTGCCTCTTGTCATTGCCGTATAGAGTAGATTCCGCCGCAGGAGAACGTAATGTTGGGTGCTTAAAGGCACGATCACTGCCCTGTACTCGCTCCCCTGGGCCTTGTGGATCGTCACCGCGTAAGCAAGTATCATCTCATCCATCTCGGAAATATGGTACTGCACTGCACGGCCGTCAAATTCCACAACAGCTTCGTCCTCTTCCGGATCAAAGGAAACAATTCTACCTACATCGCCATTGAAAACTTCTTTGTCATAGTTGTTTTTCGTCTGCATAACCCGGTCTCCGACACGGAATCTGTCCCCCTTTATTGGGCGCCCATGAGGATTCAATATCTCTCTCAGCTCTCGGTTAAGGTTTTCTGTGCCGACGGTTCCCTTGTGCATCGGGCTCAAAACCTGCATGTCCTGGACGGGGTCGAAGCCGAATCGCTCCGGAATCCTTCGGCTGACCATTTCTTTTATGAGACGCAACGATTCGTCCGGATCTTCCTTTTCGATGAGATAGAAGTCGGAGAGACCCGCTGTTTCTGCCACCTTCATAGGCATCTTCCCCTGATTCACCAGGTGGGCGTTGGTGACTATTAAGCTGGAGCTGGCCTGTCTGAACACGGTCTGAAGGCGCACGACGGGGATTTTTCCGGATTTTATGGAATCTCCAAGTACATTTCCCGGCCCCACGGAGGGCAACTGGTCCGCGTCGCCCACGAGCAGCAGGGTGCTCTGAGAATTTATGGCGGATAGCAAGTAATGCATCAGGGATATGTCCACCATCGAAACTTCGTCCACCACTACAACCTCGGCTTCCAATGGCCTGCCAACTCCCCGCTGAAAACCTCCTTCGGCCGGGGAATACTCCAAAAGTCGATGGATGGTCTTGGCTTCCCGTCCAGTCGCTTCGGACAACCTTTTGGCCGCCCGACCTGTGGGCGCGGTCAGCAAAACCCGCAGCTTTTTGGCTTCCAATATCTCGATGAGAGATCTCAAGAGCGTGGTCTTACCGGTGCCAGGGCCTCCGGTAATCACGAGCACTTTGTGCTCCATCACAGATGCCACCGCTTCCCTCTGGGCATCCGACAGTTTCATTCCGCTGCGCGTCTCGATCCAATCAATCGCCGCCCCGACCTTGATTTCCGGCAGAAAACGTGGCGCTGAAATCAGGTTCCTCAGCTTCAATGCCACCGAGTTTTCCATGGTGGCCATCATAGCCGGATAAACGCGGTCTTCCTCGATAACTACTTCCCTGGTCTGCGCGAGGTCTTCCAGTGCCTTCCCCAGAGTTTGAACGTCTATGCCGAGCAGTTCCCTAGCCTTTTCCAGCAGGATCGATTGTGGATAATAGACATGACCCTCGGATTGCACGACATCGAGCACGTAAAGAATGCCAGCGCGCGCCCTCAAGGGCGACCGCATGTCGATCCCGAGGCTGCCGGCGATCCGATCCGCGGATTTGAAGCCTATGCCCCGGATGGCGGTGGCGAGGCAGTAGGGGTTGGTGGACACTACTTGAATGGCTGTCTTGCCGTATTTCTTGAAGATTTTGAAAGCATAGGTAGGAGATACACCGTGAGTCTGCAAAAAGAGCATTACATCTCTGATGCTTTTCTGCTCCTGGAAGGCCTCGGAAATCTTTTCAGCTCTCATCGGCCCTATCCCGGATACTTTCCGAAGTTCCTTGGGATGCTTCTCGATGACGTCAAGCGTTTTTTCACCGAAGACCGCGGTAATCCTTCGTGCCATCTCCGGCCCGATTCCCTTGACAAGGCTGGATGAAAGATATTTTTCTATGCCCCTTACGGTGGAAGGCGCCCGAGACTGTGCGCTCTGGAATCGGAACTGTTCGCCGAATTTCTTATCGAACTCCCATTGGCCTTGAAGTACGAGGGTTTCACCGGGGAGAGGGCGGGGGAGCGACCCCACCACCGTTACAGGATCTCGTCGTCCGCGCACGACTAATCTGCCGACTATGAAGTCGCTTTCTTCAGCCGAGAACACAAGACGATCCAGGACCCCCTCGAGGGTCTGGAGGCGCTCGGAAAATTCATTGGGTGGGACAGCCATTCTAATGCTCGTGAAAAGGACCTTACCGCGCCTATATTAAGGATGAACCGGAGCCCCGTCCAGCGCAAAGACCCCATAGCGCCGATCATTTCCAAAAAAAATGGGGACCGTAGTCCCCAATGGATTGGAAGGTTGAAATGTTTGCGTTATTTTCTTAGCTGAGGCTTGTTCTCTTTAGTGCTGACAAACGGGCCGACCCGGCTATGAAGATCCAGCCCGGATCAATCCTAATATAGAAATCCTGCCCCACCGCCGATACTTCCTAGAATGCTCGAGCAAAGCTCCAGGCAGGGGATTCCTCCAAACATGCTGCCGCCCGCACCATAACCCGCACCATAACCCGGACCACATCCCGCGGCGACCGGCGGGCCATATACCTTACCAGGGGGGCACGGTGGTGGAGCGCAATTATAACCGGGACCAGGTGGGGGGCCGTAATTGTAACCGGGGCCAGGCGGGGGACCGTAAGGTCCAGCCGTGTTGCCACCCAGAAGGCTGCCCACAACCAGGAAAGGCAGGGCAACCACTCCGCCGCACAGTCCTGGGAACGGTGCATCTCCCCAGTAAGGCGAAGCAACTGGAGGAGGCCCGTAAGGCTTTGCTGAATACGGATAGGGACCGCCAGGCGGGGGAGCACAGCCTGCGACCGGCCCACCGGCAAAGGCTAGGGATGCTGTACCCAGCATCATTATACAGACAAAGATACTCAAAATTTTGTTGACCATCATACCCTCCTTTTATTCCGACAGTTCCGCGAACCGTACGAATGCGTCGATTCAGGAAGCGCTTGTGCGCAGCTTCCCGTTCTCTTCCTGGGGGCGGGAGGTATCATGGGCGCGGATGTGTGTCAAGTAAAATATTTGATGTTACGGTGTTATCGCTTACTTGAGACAAAACCACTGAATTACAATCTTCAAGTGCTGGATAAGACAGGTATATATATGAGAGCAATCTATGCCACGTCAATTCTTAGATCCCCGCCGCTGTGCGGGCTGTCAATGTGGCAAGGAACCTCTGGACGTTAATGTGTCGTATGAGGTATGAATGCCCTGAGAAGAGAAACTCACTCCGCTGGCCCCCCCCGAAAATCGTTTGTAAACAGCGGAATGTGCGCACTGGTGGCAAAGTAATTACCTCGGCTGAGCGACGTATGCACGCGGCCGGGGTCGATATAGCAGTGGAGGATGAATGAAAACGTGGTCTGGTCTCCTTTTTCTTTCTCTAATGATTGCCTTTCACACCATTCCGGCAATGGGAGCGGGAGGGATTGCGCCCGAACAGATTTTTCAGGCTGTGATCGACTTGCAAAGCTTGATGGGGACCTGGGAGGTGCTCCCTGAAGAGCATCCTCTTGAAGAAACAGGTAGGGCTAGTGTCAATTCATCGTTCAGAACCCTCATGGCCCTTAGGAAGGACGGGACTTGCCGAATCTTCAATAAGGAACACCCCACAGGATCGGATGGTCTTTGGACATTCGACGATCACAGGATGTCTATCGCCTTTAAGAACGGTTCGCAGGTTGGATACTATGTCTATGGAATAAAAGGTGATTTCATGGTAACCCGCACGCCTGTGGATGGGGGAAAAGATCAACTCTGGTCACGGGTGAAATGACCGAAGTAGCAGGTGTATGACGCGTAGAGCATGGGAACCGCCGCTCATCGCGCACTGCTATTCACGGCTTTACCGTTGTGTACAACTTGCCGTCTTTGCTCTTCACAATGCCGCGCAGGAAGAAAGCCTTCATTATGTCATCGTACTTGGTACGGTAAGCACCATCGAAATAGAATTCCGCAGTCTCAGTGAACCAGTGAGTTTGCATCAGATCATCAAAAAATGATGCTTCGTCAACTTGTTTTCGCATCATGAGCGTGTAGATGATGATTTTCTTGATCAGATCGTTCCCGATGCGCTTTGGATTGGCAATAAAGCCGTTCAGTCTTTGCCTTGCTCTTGAAATGGCCTGCGGCATGTTGCTGAAAGGTCTGCCGTGGCCGGGATAGACCTTTTTGACATCCAGGTTTTCGAGCTTTTCGAGAGATTCCAGCATAGAAAAACACGCTCTGCTCCCTTCCACACGTATGGTCATGACTGCCATATCGTCCTCCCATAGAGTGTCCGAGGATATGAGGACCTTTTCCTTCTTGTGATAAAGCACGATACCATCGGAGGAATGTCCGGGAGTATAGATGACTTCAAATTCGTGCGGACCGACAGATAGTCTGTCTCCGTTTTCCAATGCTGTAGTGCAATTAAAAAAATCAGCGTCCTGCTGATAATACTTCCACCATGTGGACCAGTCGTCCCGCGTGTCAATGAATTGTTTGCCAATCTTGTGCATTGCAATGTCGCAGGTTGATCTTTCCTGTATCATCTTGTTGCCGCCTATGTGGTCGCAGTGGCAGTGTGTGTTGACAATCAACCGGGTCCTGGAAAGGTCAACGCCCAAGCCTTTGGATGAGCGCCGCGGTCGTCTGGAAATCGGATACATATGCAGTATCAATGAGAACCGGATCTTCCGAGCGATACACGAAGTGATTCCCGTTCAGATATCCCCTCTGGATGAAAAACAGGTCCTCCATGATTTCAACAGGCGGCATTCAAACTTCCTTGGAGCTGTCTCCAGTTGTGGATAAGATTCGGTACTGCCCTTAGGCCGGCTTGACTTTATAAAATACCAGGATATTAATATTCCAGCAATATCGGGATGTGCAGCTATGGATATGCGTCGCCTGGAAGTCTTTTGCAAGGTGGTTGAACTGAAAAGCTTCACCAAAGCCGGTGAAGCACTGCTTCTGGCTCAGCCCACGGTGAGCGAGCACCTTCGCACGCTCGAGGACATGCTGGGAGAAAAGTTGGTGGACCGACTCGGACGCGAGGTCCTTCCGACTCCTGCCGGGAAGATTTTCTACCAATATGCTCGAAACATCCTCCAAATGCGAGAGGAAGCAATTCAAGCCCTGGGTCAGTTTAAGGGAAACCTCTCTGGGCGGTTAATTCTCGGGGCAAGCACTATACCGGGAACGTACATACTCCCGAAGCTCATCGGCTCCTTCAAATCTGCACACCCTGCAATCCAAATAACACTCCGGATAGCGGACACGGCTCAAATCGTATCAGATGTGCTGGAAGGGAACTTTGAAGCCGGAGTGGTAGGCTCGAAGTGGAATGACCGCAGGATCGTCATGGAAGAGGTTTTCTGTGATGAGCTGGTTTTGACGGTCGTTCCCGAGCATCCATGGGCCCGGAAGGGGAAGATCAGCCTAGAAGACCTGCCACAGGAACCTTTTATCCATAGGGAGAGAGGGTCAGGCACGCGCATGGCCATGAGCCGGATACTTGAGGATCACGGCTTCGACCCATCCCGCCTCATGGGAGTAGCAGAAATGGGGAGCACCGAAGCAGTGCGCCAGGGAATAAAGGCTCGGATCGGGGCCTCCATTCTCTCTCGTGAGGCAGTAGCCGAAGATATTGAACAGGGCTCACTCGCGGCGGTGGCGATAGAAAATATTTCCTTCTTGAGACCGCTGTACTTGATCCAGAGGAAAAATCGTCAGATATCTCCACTTGGTACGACTTTTCTGGCCCATATCCGGGCCGCTTTGAAAAACATGTAAAATGGCAGCAGACCCTCTAAGGCGCGAGCGTCCGGCTTTCTCCGGTCAAGAAAAACTGAAAGGCATGAGGGTTTGCTGGTTCCTCTTACCGGTTGTCATCTTCCTTCTTATGGTGACGTACGTTTTTCCATTCGCGATTGATGACGCTTACATCTCCCTGAGGTATGCCGAGAATTGGGCGAACGGTTACGGCCCGGTTTTCAATCCCGGCGAACGGGTGGAAGGGTACACGAACTTCCTGCTCGTTGCCGTGGAGATGCTGCTTTTCAAGCTTGGATTAGAAGGTCTGCTCCCAGTTAAAATCTTCTCAATCTTGTGCGGCATAGCACTCCTGGGCATTGTGGAGCACTTCACGTGGAAGAGGCACAGGTCAATCTTCCTCGCGACGTGCGCTGCACTTCTCGTAGGAACAAGCGCTCCTCTCGTGCTCTGGACTATAGGGGGCCTGGAGACCACGTTATTTGCTTTATTGGTAACGGTAGGCGTAATTTTAGAGATCCTATGGCTCCAAGGCCGCGTTTCAGTAAGCTGGTGCATTTCAAAGGGGCTCGTTTTCTTCCTGGCTGTACTGGCACGGCCTGATGCAGCAATATTTGTCGCTGCAGTGGTGGCTTGCGATTTCGTGTACAGTTGGGGGCGGAAATCCTGGTCGGGAATTATTGTTTTTCTTGCTTCTTTTTCTTTCCCGGCTTTCATTTACCTGGCATGGAAGTTCCATTTTTACGGTCAGATCATTCCACTTCCAGTTTATACAAAAATTCCAGCCCATAACTTACTCTATACTTTTGCAACCGGCGGGGCCAAATTCCTATCGTTTCTCGCAATAGACTTGAATACTGTTTTTGTTCTCGGCTTCCTGTACGCAATGTTACTTGGGCCATCCAAGGGATTGGTTAAGCTTCGGATCACCAATTTACCATTCATTTTCATCGGGTCCGCTACGTGCGCGTATGCGCTCTATCTTATGTCCTTAGGCTTCCACGTGGCTTCAGATGAAGCCTACCGATACTATGCGCCTCTAGTCCCGTTTATGACGGTTGCGCTAGTTTTGGCCTGGCCTGAAGGTCGGTTTTTCCCGCGTCGACGAGCTGCTTTCGTTGCCCTGGCTCTTGTCTGCACAATGGTGGGAATAAGAGTATTTGACTTGTGGTGGGTGTGGAATAAGGATTGGAATTTTGGCTTGGCGACTTGGTGCTACTCTGCCAAAGAACAAGCTGACATCCTTACGCACGCCAACATAGCGGCTGGGACCTGGCTGAGAGCAAACGCGAATCCTGATGATACCATCGTGTTATACGACGCCGGTGCGGTACCTTACTTTAGTAAGTTGCGCACCATCGACACTTGGAGCCTAACGGATCTGGAGATAGCCAGGTATAAACGCCTTTCCCTGGCAGCCGGTTCAGATGCAGAGCGTTCCAAGTATTCCGAGGCCATAAGACAATATGTGATGTCTCGCAACCCGACGTTCATTATTCAGGACATGCGTGGTCTGTTGAACGATCCGATCACCCGAGAGAAATACAAACCGACCGGCGTCGTTTTCTCCTCCGTAGACCCTGTGTTCCTAAAGAACACATTGAACCCCTTTGTTAAATGCAGACCGGGCCCTCATTACCTCTTGGAACTATGGAAACGCGTGGAATAGGAAGGTTTGCAAAGCTTATGATTGATTTTGTTCCACGAGGACAGTCACAGGCCCTTCAAGCGATTCTACATCACTGGTCGGGGCGGGAAGAAGCGACAAGCAGAGACTGGCACAAAGACTTGACCAATCCCAGGACTGTAGTGCCCCAAGCGAAAAGTGCCGCGTATATAAAACAGTTCGGAATTATCAACAGAGCATCCCAGCCTATCACTTTTGACAAATGCACGGTGCATGCGGTGTACATACCGAGAGGGAACACGAGGCTCCAGTATTGGGGGGTGTAAGACAGCACAGCGCGGCTCGGCCCAATCTTCGGAAACCTTTTCCGTTCAGCAGTGTTGACTTTGTTTTCCAAGTCGAAGGAAGTTCAGGAACGACATAATACTTTTATTGGACATTGCTTCCCCCATAATAATTGGCTCTGGTGAGCACAGCTTACAATATTGTAAGCGAGGAGAAAAGTCCGCAGTGTTTCCAGTTGACTGACAGTCCAGGTTCTGTATGATGAACATCATAAAATGGCCGGCAAAAATAACAATCAGCCGCTTAGTCATCTTGGACACAGTACGATCTTACCAATATGAAAACGCAACGCATTAAAATCGACCCGACCGGGCGAACCGGCATCCCCCCAGGACGCGTCGACAAGCGCCGTCTGGACGAAACCACCGCAAAAGAAATCCTTCGCCAGCAAAAAGCCGATGATGCCGAGTCCATGCAAGACGCGGCCCGGTTTGCCCGGCGTGTGCGCAGGCGGCTCGGGCTCACCCAGTCGGAGTTCTCGCGGCGGATCGATGTGCCGCTAGACACCATCCGCAACTGGGAACAAGGCAAACGTCGCCCAACCGGCGCAGCCAAGGCGCAGCTCAAGGTGCTGGACAAGGTTCCCGAGGTCGCGCTGTCTGCTTTGGATTGACGCATCGAGACTGAACGGTCAATTGGGGAATTCCGGGGACACTATACTCATTGTGCTCCTCGGCTCGAGAATTAAGTAAGGTGTACCCAGATTTCATGAAGTGCTCCCGTAGCTTGGCAAGAACCTTCCCATATTTTTTGAAACTTTGTGTAATTGTTAGCGGTCCAAGGAACCAATAGTCACTTTAGGGGCTGTGGGGGCTTAAAATTAATCGCGTTGCAGAATTGCTGTGTCCGCAAAGTATGAGGGGAGAAGATCATGGCTATGAAAGAGGTCGTTCTCGCTCGAATTGATGAATTGCAAGACGGAGAAATGAAGGCCTTTTCCTTCGGAGAAAACAAAGTATTACTGAGCAAGATCGCGGGAAAATTCTACGCGGTCGGTGGTCTTTGCCCTCATTATGGTGCGTCTCTGGATGAAGGCATATTGCACGACGGAACCATTGTGTGCCCTTGGCATCATGCCTTCTACGATGCAAAGACCGGGGACCTCAAAGAGCCCCCTTCTCTGGATGCCCTGCCCAGTTACGAGGTGATAATCAAAGGAGAAAACGTAGTCGTAAAGTTGCCTGAGGTCATCCCGGATAGGCGAGTCCCTGCCATGACGAAACACGATCCCAATGTTGACAAAAGGCTCTTTGCCATTGTCGGGGCTGGAGCCGCGGGCAATGCTGCTGCACAAACGCTTCGGGAAGATGGTTTCAAGGGGCGCATTGTCATGATAACCCGCGAAAACAGTGTCCCTTATGATCGCCCAATGCTGAGCAAGGAATACATGGAAGGCGCTGCGGAAGAAGAATCAGTGCCCCTTCGGTCCAAAGCATTCTATGACGACCATGATATCGAGCTGATGTTTCAAAGCAAGGTCACGCGGGTGGATATTCCCAAGAAGCTGATAACCTTGGATAATGGTGAAACCCTGGCCTATGACGCCATTCTCTTGGCAAGCGGGGGAGTGCCTAAACTGCTTGCTGCTACCTGGCGCGGAACTGAAAAACATATCTTACCTTGCGGAGTTTCGAAGATTCGAAAGAGATCGTCCGAGCAGCCCAAGAGGCCTCACATGTGGTCATAATCGGAGCTGGGTTTATCGGAATGGAAACGGCCCACAGTCTAACCAAACGGAACATTCCGGTTACGGTCATTTCGCCCTCAGAGACGCCGTTTCAGAATGTGCTCGGAAAAGAAATCGGCAAAATGTTTCAGAAATTGCACGAAAAGGCCGGCGTACGTTTCAAGATGGGTTCAAAGGTGGCCAAATTCGAGGGCAATGAAGTCGTTCAGGCAGTGGTCCTTGAAAACGGCGAACGGATCGAAGCGGATTTGGTGATTGTGGGGGTGGGTGTCAGACCGGCAACTGATTTTCTGCACGGTATAGACCTGCTACCTGACGGAAGCCTCGCGGTGGACCAGTTTTTCTGCGCGGCAGAGGATGTCTATGCAGCAGGCGATATTGCAACATTTCCGCTACCACACACGGGAGAGAAAGTGCGGATAGAACATTGGCGGACAGCCTTGCAGCAAGGCCGCGTTGCCGGGCACAACATGGCCGGCAAGAATACTGCCTACACAAGTGTGCCCTTCTTCTGGACAAATCAGGTAGACTTATACTTCCGGTACGTCGGATACGCAAAGGAATGGGATGACATCATCATTCAGGGTGATTTAGCCTCAGAGAATTTTATTGCATATTACGTAAAGAATAATAAAGTGTATGCCGCGGCAGGTAATAACATGGAGAAAGAAATGGCCGCGATTGAATTGCTGATGCAGTTAAACAGAATGCCGAGCCCGAAAGAATTGAAGAGTGGAACGATCAACATCATAGAACTTCTGAACAAACGATAGAGTTTATGAATTATGTGCTTGGAATACATTGATCAAGCATGCCGATTTTCTTAAAGCCGCTTTCCTTAGACCCCTTTATCCACCATTGGGTGGACGGATCGGAGACCAAATGTGACATCGGCAAGCGGTGCAGCGGACATTCACATTCTCCAGCATGTAGCTAGGCCGTTTCCTGCCTTCCGGGAGCGTTCAGATGCGGGTCGCAATCTGGTGGAGTTTATAAAGCGAGGACCTCAAGAGTCTTCCGTTGTCCTGGCACTCCCTCGCGGAGGCGTCCCCGTGGGTGAGCCGGTGGCTGTGGCGCTGGGGGCTCCGCTAAGTCTTGTTCTCGTGAGGAAACTTCCAATTCCGATCTCACCGGAAATGGGCTTTGGCGCCGTAACCATTGACGGTACCAGTATCCTGAATGAGCGTATGGTCTCGGAATATGGCCTATCGAAACGGGAAATTGGAGGCTATAACCCGACGGGTGAAAGAAGAAGTAATCCGCCGAGCTAAAGAGTATTTAGGAGATGAATTGGAAGCCCGAGGTTCGAGGGATGGACGTGTACATGGTGGATGACGGCCTGGCCACCGGCTACAGCGTGATTGCCGCTGCATCGATGATCCGGAAGCTTGAACCGAGGATGATCGTGCTGTGTGTGCCTGTGTCGCCGGTTACGTCCATAGACGCGGTCCGGCCGTACTTCGATGAAATTTACTGCCTTATTGCTCAGGATAGAGGGCCTTTTGCAGTTGCTTCATTTTACGGGGATTTCCACGATATGACCGATGATGAAGTCCGAGATGTCCTCGAGCGACCACGAGCCGTAAGACAGGAATTATGACGAAAAAGGCAATATTTCACCGCGGAGATCGCAGAGAACGCGGAGAAAACCTCTATTCCGTGTTGCCTTTTCAGCATGAGGCGTACCGGATTCGGATCTTTCACATGGCACTTTTGCATCGGGCTGGACTCACTGCCCGTAAAGGATTTTGTTTTGTTTAAGTCATTTTTTCTCTGCGTTCTCGGCGCACTCTGCGGTAAATCATTCTTTCCCGCTGAACAGTTGCTGAGAAGGAAAGAGTAGCCGGATGCCAAGAGATATCCCGGTCGGTAATGGAAAACTTCTTGTGTGTTTCGACAGTGAATACTGCATTCGAGACCTCTATTTTCCCCATGTGGGAAAGGAAAACCACTTCGGCGGCAACTATTCCCGATTCGGCGTATGGGTTGACAGCCGCTTCTCCTGGGTCGGAAAAGGTTGGAAACTGGACTTGCGCTATGTGACCGATACATTGGTAACCGATGTGAGCGTGTACAATGAGGCTCTGGGAATTCTTCTCCGGTGCAATGATGCGGTCGATTTTCATGAAAACGTCTATTTGAAAAAAATATCCATTGAGAACCTCGATACAAAAAAGAGGGAGATTCGCCTTTTCTTCGCCAATAATTTCAGTATATCCGGCAATGACGTTGGGGACACGGCCGCATTTGATCCCAAGACAGGCGGGATAGTTCATTACAAGGATGACATTTACTTTCTTGCCAACGGCAAAACCGCAGGTTCGGACGGACTCGCTGGTTTTGCCATAGGTCAAAAAGGGGTCGGGGGTTTGGAAGGGACGTACCGGGACGCGGAAGACGGGGTGCTCTCAGGCAATCCTATTGCTCAAGGCGCAGTGGATTCCGTTATTTCCGTGAGTCTCGAAATTGAGGGGACATCCAGCGGAACAGCTTATTTTTGGCTTTGCGCGGGTCAAAAATGGGAGGAAGTAAGGAAAATTGATGCGATCGTGAAGGACAAGCATCCCGACAACATGATATCGCGCACATCGGACTACTGGCGTCTATGGGTGCGCAAAGAAAATCCCCGTCTCGATCTGCTGCCGGAGAAGATCGGCGAACTTTATCGACGGAGTCTTTTGATCTTGAGAACTCAGATTGATTGGCAGGGAGGTATCATCGCTGCCAACGATTCGGATGTCATCAGGTTCAACCGCGATACCTACTCGTACGTCTGGCCAAGGGACGGGGCTATCGTGGCAAATGCTCTCGATCAGGCGGGGTTCCCTGAGCTTTCCCAAAGGTTTTACCGTTTTGCGGCTGACATACTAGAAGATGGGGGCTACCTTCTCCACAAGTATAACCCGGACGGCACACTAGCTTCGTCATGGCATCCGTGGTTGAGTGACGGGCATCCCCAACTGCCCATACAAGAAGATGAAACCGCGCTTGTGATTTGGGCATTGTGGCACCATTTTGTATACCGCCGTGACGTCGAATTTATAAAGCCGCTCTACAAATCATTCATCAAGAAGGCCGCGGATTTCATGTGTGATTACAGAGACAAAGAAACAGGGCTCCCTGCGCCGTCTTATGATCTATGGGAGGAACGCCGAGGCATTTTCAGTTTTACAGTGGCGGCTGTCTTCAGCGGAATCACTGCAGCGTCTTTGTTCTGTACAGCATTCGGCGAAAAAAGCGTGGCCGAGCGTTATATGCGAGTAGCCGCGGAGATCCGAGACGGGGCTTCAAAATACCTGTGGCGCCCTGACCTGAATCGTTTCTGCAGGATGGTTTCTCGCGATGATCACGGCGAGATCAAATTTGACGCTACAAGAGATGCAAGCCTTGCCGGCCTGTTTGCCTTCGGTCTCTATTCCGCT
>CAWEJR010000005.1:0-167132 GCA_963809365.1 uncultured delta proteobacterium
GCCTTGCCTTCCGGGATGTCTAGCTGGTCCAGCATGGCTTTTGCCTTATCGTTGATGTAAAAGTTGTCAGGTGCGTCCGGACCGACCAGAACGAGAGGCCCGTGGAATTTCGCGGCAAATTCTTCGATCGT
Organism: uncultured delta proteobacterium; assembly: GCA_963809365.1. Lineage (GTDB taxonomy): Bacteria > Desulfobacterota > Desulfomonilia > Desulfomonilales > Desulfomonilaceae > CAWBBA01. The sequence goes on from CAWEJR010000005.1 coordinate 132, forward strand.
GGTCGTGCCCCCAAAATCGGCTCCCTTAGCTTGGTAACCTAGCACGAGAACTTCATAGTCGCCTCGTTTGAAGCATTTCTTGAGTTCCCATTCGTCAGCTCCTTCGCAGAGACGAAACCCCACCTCCACGTAGTCCCCCAGTCGATCATCATACTGGATGCGCAGTTCCTTGTCCTTTTCAGCGATGAGTTCAGGGGTGACGACCGCTGTCTTCTCCTTCTTCGCATCAACGAAGACTACGTCACGACGAAGCGTGTAAGGGGATTCGAGAAAGTGAAAAATATTCAGCTTCGTGTTGTGCTTTCTGGCCAGGGAAAGGGCATAGTCAAAGGCCCAATCGCCTTGCTTGGAAAAGATGGCACAAAATCCGACTCCGTGCATTGTTCCCTCCTTCATTGCTCTATTTGTGGTTCAAACGAGAAATCAGCCGGCCGCGCTGCGCGCAGTGGGCTTTTGCGCGGTCCTCAACGGTATTTCAATGAAAAAGCTTGTTCCACGATCTGGTTCGGACTCCACCCGTATCGTGCCGCCATGCTCCTCAATGACCTTTCTAGTGATTACCAGCCCGAGCCCCGTTCCCTTGGACCCTTTGGTAGAGTAGAACCTGTTGAATAGCTTCCTCTTGACTTCTTTAGGCATGCCATATCCGTCGTCGGTCACCTCCATCAAGAGTACGCCACCTTCAAATCGGCCGGACACGGTAATTCTGTGGCCTGCCACATCACTTGCGCGGCAAGCCTCAACAGCATTGGAGACGAGATTGGACAGGGCACTGTGGATCCCGGCCGGGTCCAAAAAGACTATTACCCATCTCCTTTTCGAATTCTCTTACAATCTGAATCCCTTCACCGCCTGCCGTTGCTTCATACAGATCGCAGACTTCAGTCAGCAGCCTGCCGGGGTCGCATTCTTTGTACTCGGGTTCTCTCTCTTTGGACGCGTACAGAATTCCCTTCACCAGTTCCGAGACCTTTGCCACATTGTTCTTGACCATTTCCCAGCCGTCACGGACTCGATCCTCTTTTCCTCGCTGGAGGCCCGAGTCGAGCACGTACACGCCGCCTTCAAGTCCGCACAAAATGTTCTTAATGCTGTGAGACATTCCTGCGATAGTCTCGCCGAGGATCGTCAGCTCGCTCTCAAGACGTTTTACCTCTGTGATATTCGTAGACATCTCCATCACTGCGCGGATTTCCCCCTTTTGATCGGTGATGGGAGCCGTATACACAATGATGTGAGTCTCCTCGCCGTTCCGTCGCCAGATCTCCTGGGAATTATGCGTTTGGCCGTCAAGGAAAGTCTTCTCAACCGGGCAATTGTCGCACTTGGAATCTCGCCGCTTGTATACCTTGAAGCACTTCCTGCCCAGACCATCCCCAAAATCCTGGTCGAAGAGTTTATTGGTCTGAACGATGTTGAAATCACGGTCCACAACTGTCAGGTAACACGGGACGTTTTCGAAGAGGTATTTGAATTCTCGCTGCTTTTTCTCAAGGTCTAGTTGGAGCTGTTTCAGCCTCGTTACGTCTACGGACATCTCCAATACTTCGGCAACCTCACCCTGGTCATTAAAGATTGGAGACGTCTTGACCATGACGTACACAGTGCTTCCGTCTAGCTGCCATGCTTCCTCTGATTGATGTGATTTGCCATCCACAAATGTCTTTTCTACCGGGCATTCGTCGCACTTGGAACTGAGCCCTTTGTATCCGGTGAAACAGTGTTTGCCTGTTTGCACGCCGAATTGATCTCGAAAGGTCCGATTTGCCCTGACAATCCGGTAATCGTGGTTTACCACTGTGAGGTAGCAAGGCGCCTCTTCAAACAACGACTTGTACATCTTACGGCTGGCATCCAACTCGGCCGTGCGCTCGTTGATTTGCCGGCTCATTTTGTCAAAGGACCGCAGAAGTTCCGCCATTTCGTCCGACCCGGCGCTCCGGCCCTTTGGATCATATTCTCCGCGGGCCATTTTTGCAGCCCGGCGTTGAAGTCTCCTGATACTTGGTATCACAAGATATGTGACTGCCAAACCGCCGATGGTCGAAATAAATATGAAGAGCAAGAAGGCAAAAACCACGGTCTTCCTGGTGTTCTTGAAGATCTCTTCGGTAATACCTTCCAGGGGAAGTTTCACCTCTAATGCGCCCAATACCTTTTGAGATTCGGGGTGAGCGTGGCATGATGCGGCAGAACAACTTTTCTCATTGAGAAGAGGGTTCACCACGAGGAGTGAGTTCCCACTCTGAGAGACTGTGTGTCGCACTGAAGTGTTGGCTCCGATATCGTCCAGCAGCGGATTCTTTCGCGATGGAAAGGCGCTCCTTGGCTAAATCGGGTTTGCTCGTGTAGTGCAAAACGCCTTTTGCATCATAAATGTTTATTTCCTTGAACCCTTCCTGCGAGCCTATGGTCTGGACAATCTGTTTGATAACCGCACGGTCCTTAGTCATCATCCCGTTCCAGATCGCGGCCTTTATGACTTCAGAATCCTTGAGCGCCCCCTGGATCATCTTGGTTATAAGGTTGTCTTCTTGCGCGGATATGCTGTGGTAGGCAAAGGCGAGCAAAGCAAGGAACATTATGAATGCGGTATAGAAACTGAGTTTGAAGCTCAGACTGCGGGTGAATTTTGTGACGAACCGGGTTGCCGTCTTGAGCATAGGAACAATTTCCGCAAGAACGGCATGAGGGGTTTCAAGAGTGCCCCCAAAGCCGTGAGACGTGTCATGAAATCATGGTGTTCCGACTGCCGGACCGGCACGAAGCGCCAGCGGCCCCTCCAACATGAGGGGTAAACCTCATGCGCGCTTTATACCCGGTCGGTGTGTGATGCCGCAGTACTGGCCGGCACAGCGGCATCAACCATTTTCCCTCGCTTTGAGTGGCGATAGCTCAGAGCACTAGAGCCGGAGCCAGCAATTCAGCGAGATTCATCACTTTGGCGTCGATGTGGTAGTGCTCGACTATCTCCTTGAGTTGGTCCGTGCAGTTGTGACAAGACTGGAGCACCACGTTCGCTCCGGTAGCCCGTATTTCGTCAGCCTTGATTTTGCCTGCCGCGATACGCCGATCTGAGAACTCGGGCATTGCCAGGGCGCCGCCTCCTCCACCACAGCAGAAGCTCTCTTCCCGGTTGTGCTCCATTTCCACGAAATTATCGACCGCTGCCCTGATCACTGTCCGAGGTTCTTCCATCACACCGCCGGACCGAGCTATGTTGCAGGAATCATGGTATGTGAAACGCTTTTCTGCCCACACGCTCTTGTCGACCTTGAGCTTCCCCTGTTGAATCAGCTCGGCCATAAGCTCCATCATGCTGGAAAACTTGAACGGCACTCCTCCCAGCCAGTTGGCCAATTCCCAACGGAGGCCGCGGTACCCGTGGCCGCACTCACCGGAGAGGAGATACCCGCACTCCAGTCGCTTCATTTCATCGAAAATCCATTGCGCGAACTGTTTCGCGTCGGGATCGATGCCGTTGAACATGGCATAGTTGGTGAGGTCCCAGTACCGTGAAGAGATGGTGAAGTCGATTCCTGCCGCGTTAAGCACTTTTGCGCTCGCCTGAATTGTCAGGGGATAGTACTTGGGCTCTCTGGGATTCAGTGTAAGGAAGTATTTGGCGCCCTGCTTGTCAATCGGAATCTTGAAATCCGCGCAACCATCCTCATCCTGCAGCTCTTCCTCGATCCATTCAATTGTCTCGATGAATTCATCCTGCGGAACGGCCATATTGTTGCCGTAATTGTAATGGGTGTCAATGGTGTCCTGAAGATGCTTCGGCACTCGGCCGACCTGGGTCATGATCCCTCGCGCGGCACGGGTCAACATCCCGTAATCCACGCCCATAGGACAGTTAAAGGTGCAGCGCCGGCACATGGTGCAGCCGCCCCAAAGTTTGTCGTACATCTCGTCGGCAAGCTCTTTGGTGAGAGGTTGGGCCCCCACGAATGACGGGAACACCTTGGCCATCCAGTCGTATCTGTACTTGTACCACTTCCGGAACCTGTCGGCTTTGTAAGCGGGCAATAGGGTCTTGTCCTCAGGTATGGACACACTATAGTGGCAGGAGTCAGTACACATGCCGCAATGGATGCAGCCCGCCAGCGAAGTCTGGACTATCCTGTTGAGCTTGGCAGGGAGAAGCTTCTCCATCTCCGCCAACATTTCAGGGGTGAATTCGGGTTTCACGGGCCACTTTCTGTCTGCCTGGGTCCCGAGTTTCTCCGGTTTCTGCTTCTTTGCCTCGAGAGCTGTCTTTTCTGCCGGCTCGGCCATTTCATTTCCTCCGGTATTCTAATTCCTTGTATTTATTTTGGTTTATTCATTTTGCATGTCTGTTCAAGACCCCACGGCCTCCGAAGATCTGGCCGAACATCACCCGGCCGAACGGATAGAGGACGTAATGGGAAATCTTGCTGAAAGGCACGTAAAGAAGAAAGAAAGTGGTCATCAAGAAGAAGATCCACATGAAGCCGGTTTCAGGGCTTCCGTGAATCCAGAGCCACATAGCCCCAAACCCGACAGCAAAAAAGACCGTCATGAGCGTTATGGCGAAGAAATCATCCGGACTGCTGATGATTCGTATTTCGGGAACCGTAATCCTGCGGTAAATCCGTCGCAATCCAATGAGGAACGCCAGGCCCATGAAGACCATAATGACCTTGGAAACCGTGGGGCCCATCAATTGGGGAACCAAGGGAATAAAGAAGGTCGATCCGATGGTCAATGCAACGGCTATGTGAAAGACCACAAATTCCGCATAAAAATAGAGGTGGTTTCGCGTGCTCTCCATGCCCCAGGGCCTGAGCACGTTGGCCAGAGAGTGCAGCGCGCCTGCATAGCGATCCCCTTTGAGTTCCGCCTTTTCCGGCGGTCCCGGCTTCTTCATCATCTGGTAGATCTTAATGGCATACATCAGTGCCATAAAAGTTAGGCAGATGTATTGCACCGGTTCCTCCAGGATATACATGGCGTGGCTCACGGTGTTTTCCATGATTCCTCTTTCTCCCTTCGACAATCAGTTATTCCGGGTCCTTGTCGGGACCTCTGTTCCGTCTTTTTGGTGTTTGCGTGTGAGGTCGGTAAGATTCACACTCTATTTCAATCCTGGCTCTGTCACCTGAGGCGGGTCATCCCACAATTTCCGCAAGCGGTGCGCCAACAGGGATATGTAACCCAGAATACTGTTCCCTACCGGCCAAGTCAAGATCATTTCTGACAAGATCCATAATATTTAAATCCCCACAGATATTACTGAAAATACAAAACCAGTAGAGTATGGGGAGATATGGAACCTGTTTGCGCCGAACCTCGTTACTGGGAAACAGGAATACTTGCTACAAACGCGTCAGAGTGAGCGCGCCGGAATGGAGGCAGCAGCCCCACATTCTCCCCCTGAATCCTTTTCAGCCCGTAAGCATCTCTTTTGTAAAGACGATGATCATAGGGATGGGGGCACGGAAAGATGAGACCGGCATGGATGAATGTATGGTTAGTTGCGGCTCTCATGTTATTGCTCGGCGTTGTGCCTCTGCCGCAAATGGTTTTTGCAGGCAACTCAACAGTAATTACAGAGCAGCAATGGGAGCGTATGCAGCGGAAGCAGCAATTGATTCAAGAACGGTTTGACAAGCTTCTGCAACAGGCGCGGACGCAACGTGAGTTGATGATGGCATGGCATAAGAAGGCGCGGTTGCAGCAGGCAAAACAAAAGAGCCAATCGGCTTCAAAAAGGGGAAAAGCGCAGGTTGCAGTGGCAGTATCCAGATGATTCTGGAGCTAGGTCGGTGTTACGTGACGTAAGCCAGAGTTCCACGCCAAATCTTTGCCGTATTCGCGGCAGGCGATAGCACCTAGTGTCGTGTCTCGCACACCGTCTTTACATCTAGAGCATGAACAGAGCTTAGTAGGGGCGGTTCGTCGAACCGCGCCTACTGGACCCGCATCATTCCCGGGAACGCCAATCTCATGGACTGAACGTCTCACTTCAACCTGCTCATCGCATGTCTAGGAGATCTTGAGAAGCAGTGTGAGTCGCACACGTGGCAGTGAACTTGTGACCGGAGCTAATCGGCCGTCGAGGCTCGTCGTCGGGCAGACAAAGTTAACATCCAGGTTGTAATTCCCTTTCAGGAAGCTCTGTTGCGAGAACTTCCACAGACTCCTCGCAATGCATGAGCATGTCCATTTGCCGGGTGAACTGAAGCAGGCGACCGACCATGTCTAACCTCGCTTCGATCAAAGGAAGCTCATATTTGTAGAATCGCGCGTCCACACGGTCTTCCCGAACCTCCACGGAGAAGTCCAGGGCCACGAAGATCGTGGCAATAGTCCGGGCTCGCCTGTTCCTTCGGACATCATCGGCCGCGCCCCCTTTGAAAGAGAAGGTAATGTAGTTCTTGTTGACGGTTTCACCGGCATAGGCGTCCAGGACACTGTAGTGGTACCCGATTCTTGAACTGAAATTCAGATACTTATCGGAAATGAGGGCGTAACTCCGATCTCCGAACCGTTCCACCATGTTGTTGGGCGCCAGCATCTGCTCCCTCATTACGGACAGGAAGCCTCCCAGGTCCACGGGTCTCGGGCCCTGATTACGCAAGTCTTCGTGCAGCATCCCTTTGAGGACCGCCTTGAAGGGGATCGAGGCTACATGATCCACCGTCACCCACCTTGTATAAGCATTTGTTCCCGTTAGACCTCCTCCCAGATCAATGATGTGGAGGTCGAGGGGGATTGGCGCCCTCAGTTTCATGGCGCCGGCGCCGTCGGTATCCGATACAATGTCGCTGATTTGGAACATCTCCTTGTACGACAGTTCATGCACCAGCCGCATGATGTCGTGCAAAGTCTTGCAGAATTCGGGTGAAAAATTGGCCGCTCTCGGATTCACCAGGTAAAGGGGCACGATCCAATCGGCTACCCGCCTCAGCGTCCGGTATACCGGGGTGTCCTTCATCACGGATTCCCTGCTTGTTTGCAACGCGATCAACTCCCGCACCTTTCCTTGATACACCCTGCCCGAATATGCCTCCACAGTGACTTGCTCGCCATTAGGAATGACCGCGGTGCCGGTTTTAACGCCCAGCAGGGTCGGCACGCCGAATTCTCTCGCCAGCGAAGCCATGTGACCAGTCACGCTCCCGGCATCAGTCACGATGGCCTGGGCTTTTTGCATCACGATGACAAACTGCGGCGTTGAATGCTTGGCAATGAGGACCGCGCCCGGTGGGAAATTCACAAGGTCCTCATCGGAGCGCACATGAAACGCCGGTCCTGAGCCCACGCCCGGAAAGGCCACCTCGCCCCCCTCAACCAGAACAGGGTATCCCTCCACCCGCGGAAACTTCTTCAGGCTGCCCTTTCCACCCTTCCCCAGATGGAGAGGCCGCGTTTGCAGCACGAGGAGGCGTCCATGGGGATCGAGGGCCCATTCAATATCCTGAGGATACTCGTAATGTTTCTCAAGTTTCACGGCATACCCGGCCAAGGTCTTGACCTGTTCCGGAGAAAGGCACAGCGCGTCTTGTTTTTCTTCCTCCACCGCCCTTTCACTGAGACCGCCTCCTTCATCGGCCACGAGTTGGACTGGTTTGTGGGAGGGGGTGGTCTTAAGTATGGTCAGATCCTCGTCTTTGGCGACCATGTAACTGTCTGGTGTCACGATTCCGTCCACTGCATAGGGCCCGAGGCCCCATACTGCGTTGACGAGGACGGTGTCCGCGGATAGGTCGAATGGATGCCTTGAATAAATCACGCCGCTGGCAACGGATTGCACCATCTCGATGCATGCGACGCTCATGGCAAGGTCTTCATCCCGCATCCCTTTGTTTAGTCTGTAGGAAATGGCGCGAGGGGTGTACAGGCTGGCGACTACCAATTTGTAGGTTTGGACGATACGGTCTCGCGGCACGTTCAAAATAGAAACATATTGCCCCGCATAAGAAAGCTCGCTATCTTCGCCTATGGCGCTGCTGCGGAGGGCGACCGGCGGTGACGCCTCCGGCTTGGCCCCTTTTTCCCGGATGGTGTCCACCATGGCGTCGTACGCGGAGAGGATAGCCTCTTCAAGTTCCTCTGGTACCCTAGCCGAAATTATGAGCCGTTGGATCTCCTCTCCGACTCTGTTGAGAGCCTTCGGATCATTGGGGTCCAGGTCCATTCGCAGCCTGTTGATTTCATCGATGAGGTCGTTCTGCTCTAGGAAGAAATCATACGCGCACGTGGTGATGGCAAACCCCTCAGGGATGGCCAGGCCCGCTTTATTGACCAACTCACCCAAATTCGCGTTTTTCCCGCCGACCCAATCGACCATGTCTTTGGTGATTCGGGAATAAGGTAACACCCATTCGCAAACCGGCAGTTCCTTTCTTTTTCCTAGTTCCTCTCTTATGGCAAGATTGATTCGTTCCAGCACGTCAAAGAGGAGGGGGTACCGGTGACCTGACAGATCATCGAGGCTTTTCACCATGCGGAGGGTGTGGAAAACAGCGCGAGTGGACTGGGACCTGATATACGACATTCCGAAGACGTCCTGTCCGCGGAGCTTCTCTTCCAGATCCGCAACAATGTTTAAAAGCTCGGTGTTAGATGCTAATAGGTCTTTAAAGCTGGCATACTTGAATTGGAAGACTCGAGACACCGCGGCCTTAGCCGGCCGAGCACGCGATGTCCAAGCTTTGATCTTGTTGACGATATTTGAGATGACCTCAGGCATGCCTGCTCCGACTGAAAGTTCTTATCTGCGCAAAGTTACTTTGCTTAATAGTAAGGCGCATTGAGATTGTCTGCGAATCACCCTCCCCTCACCCCTCCCGTCAAGGGAGGGGGAATGGATTTACCCTCTCCCTCGGCGGGAGAGGGAAGGGTGAGGGGGTCTGAGAGCTTTCATTTAAGGTTCATTCTGAAAGCGTGTCGGCGAAACCAGATCCATCTCCCTGAACCAAGCAATATCTGTGCCCTTAACGCGGCCCGCCCAAAACCGCGTTTCTTGGCGATCCTCGATTATTCTTACTAGCCATAAGTAACTTGACGGCACCGTTTCCCTATTGTCAGTCTACAGGGAATTATTCCCTATTTTTTCCGACCACCAGGAATTGAAGCCGGTTCACATCCCTTTACAGTCTGTAAAAAAAACCGACAGGGAAATCCTTTTATTCACCATAACAAAAAAAACGGTTCGATGAATCAAGCTCCGCTAATTTGATGGGTCTAACAGCGCGCGTCTCGTCTCTGATCCTTGGCACGGGGGTTGCAACTCACTGATGGGACCTGTTCACAAAAGTCGTAAGACTCAACCATAACCCGCAAGGAGGATTGTCTAAATGAGGAGTATTTACTACAGCTTACTGGCATTTCTAGCCATGGTTTGCCTGCTGCTTCCTGACCTGGTTCTGGCCGCGGGAGGAAAGGCCGACCTGCTCATTGTTGTGGCGGACGATCGTGTGGTCCAGTGGGGTTTCACAAAATTCTTTCTCCATCTGTACAACACCGATCCGTTCATGTTCGGAGTCTGGTGCACGATAATCACCGCCGCGCTCGGGGGCAGCTTGGGTCTCATTACTGACCAGATCATGAGGCACACCGGACTCGACCTCACGTCCAGAAAGATTGTCGAACACTAATCCCACAATAAGAAAGGCAGGGAGGTTTCAATATGGACTGGCTGTACATGTATATGCCCATTGCCGGATTCAACATCTTCTGGCCTGGACTGGCGCTGATCGGCTTTTCCGTCGGTGTCATAGGCGGCTTCTTCGGAATGGGCGGAGCTTGGATGGTAACCCCGGGTCTGAACATTCTCGGCTTCCCTATGGCGTTTGCCATTGGAACCGACATTGCCCACATTGCCGGAAAGTCGATGATATCAACGTTTCGGCATTCCAAATTCGGAAACGTTGACTACAAACTGGGCCTTGTCATGGTTGTCGGAACCGTGGTCGGAATCGAATTAGGGGCCCAGATAGTCATGTGGCTGGAACGCATCGGCAAGGTAGGTCCGGTCGTGCGATGGGTCTACGTGGGGGTGCTGCTCCTGATAGCCCTGATGGTGTTTACCGATTACGCGAAAGCCCGTAGGAAGAAAAAGGCAGGAATCGTAGGCGAGCACGGAGCGGAAGGGTTCACCTGGTATAAGACGCTGCACAACATCAAGATCCCTCCAATGATCCATTTCAAAACCGCCGGCATCACCTGTTCCGCGTGGCTGCCCATCACGGTGAGCTTTTTGACAGGCGTACTCGCCGGTTTTCTTGGTATCGGCGGTGGCTTGCTGCGCATGCCCGCGCTGGTCTACCTGATCGGTTGCCCGACACACATAGCAGTGGGCACCGACCTCTTTGAGGTCATGATTTCCGGTCTGTACGGGACTTTCACATTTGGCGTGAAGGGTAGGATAGAGATCTGGGCCGTGTTCGTCATGTTGACCGGGGCTGCAATTGGTGCGCAGATCGGGACAGTGGCAACCAAGTATGCCAAGGGTTATGGAATCCGGATCGCCTTCGGCCTCGCTGTTGTCGCCTGTATGGTCTCCATCATCCTGAAGCAATACAGGTTTGATCTGCCCGCAACGGTCGTCATCCTGGGCGCGGTCGGCGCAATCTGCGTCTATATCTGCGGTATAATGTTCAAAGGCGCGGCCAACGAGCTGCGGGAAAAGAAACGCACAAAAGATTGCCGCCTAGCTGTGAGAGCAATCTCGAGATCGATAAAGGAGAGTCAAGGCATGAAAAGCAAAGTCCTGTTCTATATGGCGGCAGTACTCCTTGTCCTGTGTCTGGCCGCCCCGACCATGGCGGCGGATACTGTGGCGCAAGGGAAGTGCGTCAGCTACGATCAAGACAAGAAAATCATTGTAATAGAAGATTATGACACGAATTTTACTAAAGAGAACAAGTTCGGCACGCCTACGGGCAAGCAATCGACTTACAATGTGGCCGACGCTTTGATAGGAGCCGCCCCAGTGGCTGGAGACATCCTTAGAATAGCCTTTGAGGAAAAGGGCGACAAGAGGCAAGCCATCAGGGTCATGAACGTTTCCAAGCAGGACCTGATGAAAAAATAAAAGGTCTTAACCCCATCATGACAGGCCATCGTTCCTCATTATATATAATGAGGAACGCAGGTGAGAGGCGGAGGTTGTAGTCCTCCGCCTCTCATATTGCAGTCATCGCCGGTCAAAAAAGAATCTGCCCGTACAATTCCTTTTCGGCTCTGTTTTACGTTGTTTTTCGATACGCGTGTACCCGTTTGGACAGCCAGCCCACGAGCACCAGAAACCCTATCAACCCCACAAGTACACCCATGTTGCTAACATATTGCGAAACCTTGTCCTGAAGCACCTCTTGGAGCTTATCGACAGACCAGGAAAACGGCAAAATCAGTATCAGAAAAGCGATCACCCGATCGCTAAAGTTGATGGGATCCTCGTCTTCCACCTGTTCTTGAGCATCGGGTATTCCGGGTTCATCGGGTGTTTTGTTGGTATCGGTCATTGATGTTCCTCTCGTTTTTCGCCGCTATGTCTATTGCCAAAGTTCTTGTCCGAATTGCAGGGACAGGGAAGTCCGGGTCAGTAGGCCCCCGCACTCAAAGTGTTGCAACGCTTATCTTCGTTCACAATCCCGAAATCGATACTCTAATGAACATGTAAAATTACGGCAAAGCTGTTGAACATTACCCACACCTTGTCGTTTTTCTTAACATCGAGCTTGCGCCTGCTACCCTCGGTCACCAAGGAACAGAACTCAGTTCCGTCTTGAATTCGAACAATCAGTTCAGTGGTCAGTTTGCCGCGGAGGATTTGGCTCACCGCGCCGTAAAACACATTCTCTGCGGTACACAACGGTTGCGTCTCGGACTTTTGCAATACAACCCAGGGCGCTTTGACCTCGGCTGTTACCAATGAGCCTACTTTGAGTCCCAACTTTTTCAGGCTGTTCCTGGTAATCACAGTGGTTATGACTTCGCCGCCGACCGTCACCAGTTCGACTTCGGATTGAATATCCCCGCGCCGTATCGCGCCGATTTTCCCGAAAAAGGCATTCCGCGCACTGGTTTTCCTGTGGCTTTCCGTTTCAATGAAGTGTCTTGCGACCTGATGAATGTCCTCTTCAGAGAAAGCGATGAAGGATGCTGTAAGATTAGGGGTAGAATGACCAAGAACCCGCTGGACTACAGGCAATGGCACATTGCTCTGCATCAACTCGACTGCTCTGGCCCGACGAATGGCGTTAGGCGAACCAAGATCCTGTGCAAAACCGCAGGCCACAGCTCGTTCATAAAACTTTCGTCGGACATGACCTGCATCCACCTTTAACAGCAAAGCGGCCTTTTCTGCAAAAGCGAGGTCATGCAACGTCGCCTGAATTTCGGACATCAATTCCGATGAAATCTGTACCTCGCGTGCAGGCGAACTGTTGACCTCACTAACATTCCTGTACCGGACAATCCGTTTAGACTCATCTATGTCTTTGCGGAGGTCAAGCTCCAACACTTCGTTAAGACGCGCACCGGTGTAACGAATGAGTAAAAAGATCAATAAAATCCGTTTCCTAGAAACACGTACATCGGCGCGCGATGAAGCCCTTTCCCACAAGCGGAAAGCCTGTTCCAGTTTGGCCAAGCCAGCCGGATCGAGGTAGCGAGTTTCCTGGGGGACTGCGTAGATTCTGGCAGGATTCATAAGGCCAGAGTTGTGATGCACGCCGGCAAAATCCGACGATTTGGAGTTTTGGCCTTCACCGTCGTGCGTTGTTTTCTTCGTCGGCATCCTTCACCAAATCATTTTAGGTTGAGAGAGTTTACTACATCCTCCGCCCCAGACCAATAGGAGAGTATGACAGAAAACGCTTGACAACGACCTTTGGGCCTCTTTATCATAGTAACACGAGTTTATATAAAAACGTGCCATTATGGGGATGGCCACCACCGCCATGGAATGATCCCATCACCGCTTCAAAGCAGAAGGAGGTTCGTGTCATGCTTCCAAAGAAGATCCTGTTTTGTACTGACTTCTCGGAGAATAGCGAGCCCGCTCGGGAACTGGCCGTGGATTACGCAAAGGCTTTCGGTGCTCAACTCCTCATCGTCCATGTGATTGATTCGAATAGCTTTCCTGACTACGTGGATTGGGTAGGGGAAGAACACTCTGCGGATTGGACGGACGAAGCGCTCAAACAAATTCTCAAACGGACGCAGGAGCACGCGAAGGACCGCCTCGAATCACTGGAAAGCGAGTGCGCGAAGGGTGTGGAGCAAGTGAAGACTTGGTGTCGAATCGGTTTGCCGTCCAAGGAGATTGCGGCCCTCGCGGCCGAAGAATCGGTTGATCTTATTGTGATGGGGACGCACGGGCGCACGGGAGTCAAGCACTTGGTCATGGGAAGCATCGCACGGAGCGTTCTCAAAACGGCTCATCGCCCTGTGCTGATCGTAGAGGCCCCGCCCGAAAGGGGGGAATCATCCTGAGAGCCCTATGAGTTTCTTGTGCCCTGACCCCGGCATTAGATTCTACCTTCATGATGTTTGGAGGTCGAAATGACTTTCCCCGTCTCAGGGGTAGAGACTGCTATATGGGTCCCGCCGTTGGTGGGACTCGTTATCTCCTTTTTTACCTCCATGGGAGGCATATCAGGAGCCTTCCTCATCTTGCCCTTTCAGATGAGTATCCTGGGTTTTACCAGCCCCGCGGTAACCCCGACGAACTTAGTGTTTAATGTCGTCGGTATTCCAAGCGCTGTGTACCGCTATTTCAAAGAAGGCCGTATGAACTGGCCCCTGGCCTGGAACATCATCGTGGGAACGCTGCCGGGCCTTGTGCTGGGACTCTTCATACGGGTGTGGTATTTGCCGGACCCAAGAGCGTTCAAGCTCTTCGTGGGCTGCGTCCTGTTCTACATTGGGGGCCGCATGCTTTTTCAGTTGATCGCAGTGCGGGGAGACAAGACCTCGGAAAAGGCTGCAGAAACCAAGATGCGGCAGCACGCTGCCGGTCAAGCATGCGCGGTTGCAAACCCAGGTAAGCCGGGTATCCGTACGCTGAGCTGGTCACTCACCTGCACCGAGTATGAGTTTTTCGGAGAGTGTTTCCGGTTTCACACTACCGGACTCTTCGCACTCTCCCTCGTCGTGGGATTGATAGGGGGTGTTTACGGGATCGGTGGGGGAGCGATAATAGCGCCGTTTATCGTTTCCGTCTTCGGTCTGCCCATCCACACCATCGCGGGCGCAACACTCATGGGAACATGTGTCACGTCTGTGGGAGGGGTCATTTTCTATGAGTTCTTCGGTCCTTACATCGCTATGCCAGGCCAGTCTGTCCGTCCGGATTGGTTACTCGGTTTTCTGTTTGGAATCGGCGGGTTTGCGGGAATGTATCTGGGAGCCAGAACTCAGAAGTACGTTCCAGGAAGCCATTATCAAACCGGCGCTTGCGATCGTAATCAGCATAATCGGCCTGAGATATGTGATAGGTTACTTCCTCTGAGTCTGTTAGTTCAAGTCCAATATCTCCTTTCGCGTTATCCGCACGACTGAGTGCATGCTGGATGGGCTCCCGCCAATTGAACATGGCCATTTCCGGATGACAAGGTCCGCTCCCTTATGATATGTTCCGCCGCGCGGGAATTCTCCTCTAGGTTTGTATAAGATTGGATAGCACGACTTTTCGTAATTTGTACGGAGGCCTGGTGTCCAACTCGGCCTCCGCTACGTGCAGTGATTTCCGGGTGACATCCCGGTGTTGGGAGGAATCATGAAGGCTGCCGGCCTTGTGGCGATCATTTTGCCGCTGGTTATATCCTTGTCAGGCTGCCTCTCACTGGTGCCAATGGCTCACAATAGACCGGTTGTTTCGCCCGCTGCAGGTTCCGCGCAGCCGTCCAGCCGCCCGTCCAGGCCCCATGGACAATGTCCAACAGTCGTTGACTTTGGAGCAATGCATTGAGACCGCGCGAGCAAACAACCCCTCTCTGGCCGCAGGGATCTGGGATGTTCAGACTACCCTTGCTCAGTGGAACATTGCGGCAGCCGAAAAATGGCCAAATGTCCGCGGCACGGCAAGCTATAACACCTACCTGCAGAATCAACGGCTGATCCCGGTCCGCAAGAATAATGATCCCGGCATGTTCAGCACGAGCCTCTTTGCCGGGGATATAATTCTGAGGATGCCGCTCTTTACCGGCGGGCGCATCACGAACGAGATCAATGCCGCGTCTCTCCTGAGCCAAGCAGCCGAACACCGCCTTGCCCGCACCTGGGAAGAGCTGGTATTCAATGTTTCCAGCGCGTTTTATACGATTCTGGGCCAGCGACCGCTGATTGAGTCTCTGCAGTTTTCCACGAAAGTGTTGAACAAGCAGCGACAGCGGGTCCTTGACATGATGAGGGCTGGCAAGGCCGCTAAGGTGGACGTCTTACGCACGGAGGTAAGGCTTTCGGACCTGGACCAGCGTCTGGTGCGCGAGCAGACTGTCTCGGAGATACAACGTCGCGTGCTCGGTACCCTTATGGGTATTGGAGACGGCAGCCGGCCAGTCACTGTTCGGGGCAACCTGAGTCTGAACCGACGAGTGCCGGATCTTCACGGGGCCATTGCTATGGCTTATGCCGAGCGCGGGGATTATCGGGCTGCAAGGGCATCTTTGGACGCTCAAATGGCTCGGGTGACCGCGGCCCGTGGCGCATTGTGGCCGACATTGTCTCTGGCAGGGAGTTACGGGACAAGGGTTGCTGCGGGAATCACAGATAATGGGGCAGTCTTCATAAATAGGTTTATTGGCGCTAATCCGGAAGCCGACAACCCTAACGCGCCGCCAGCGCAAAAACATTACAATTCCCCCGGGGTATCACGCTCGCTGCCGGTTGGAAATATCGGCGTCGTCGCTGATTACCCACTCTTTGACGGCGGAAGGATAACCGCGCAGATTCGCGAACAAGAGGCCAGGCTCACGGCTGCCCAGGCGAATTTGCGCAAGCTCGAACTTCAGATACGGCTGGATGTGGAGACAGCGCTAATAGAACGAGAGAATAAAGGGCGGGTCCTATAAGCCTGGCGACCGCGATTACGCTGACGCCCATGTTAACGGCCGTGCTTCTGGGCGGCGAAAAGGGTCCGAAGAGAAAGATACTCGCTTCCAGCGCTTGTTTACCCGATTTACAGGTGAGTATGCCGCCTTTCTGGGCCGAGCACTGAACCGCCGTTGGACGGTTGTAGCTGTGTCCGTCTTGTTCTCGATCGGTGCAGCGTTACCGTTCAGAAACTTGGCAGTGAGTTTCTCCCGCAGATGGACGACGGGAGAGTTATGGTCAAAGTGCGTCTGCCCACCGGGGCCTCGGTATGGCAAACCAGCGAAGCACTTCTTCGGATTGAAGCCTTGATTGCTGACGATCCGCTTATAGAATCTTACTTTACGCTCGTGGGAGGAAAGGTGTGGGGAATTTACACCTACCTTATCGCCAATGAAGGAGAAATCAACATACAACTGATCCCGCGGAACAAGCGAAAGCTGAGCACAAAAGCGTATATGAACCGGCTGAGACCCTCAGTGGCCAAGATTTCCATCCCAGGCGGGATTGCCATGGTGATAATACCCCAAGTTAAGGGGATCAGAAAACTGGGAGATGCTGACATTGAGGTCAAGATAAAGGGCGAAGAGATCCCCAAGCTATTTGAGCTGGCTCAGGGAACGGCAACGGCAATGAACAGGTTGGCGCATTTTGCCAACGTTTACGTCTCTTTGGACATGACCAAACCAGAGTATCAGGTGCAGGTGGATCGCCAGCTTGCGGCAGACATGGGCGTTTCCATTGCGGACGTAGCTACGACCTTGAGGTCACTGCTAACCGGCGCGGTGGCTACTCGATACAGAGACGGTGACAGATACTATAACATCCGAGTGATTATCCCGGAAAAAGAGGTCACTTCCAAGCAAGACATTGAAAGGCTGATTCTGGAGGGCGCTCAGGGAGGCTATTTGAGGATCAAGGACCTGGCCAAAGTGAACCAGGCAGTAGGCCCGGTGGAGATCGCACGCGAGGACCAGATTAAACAAGTGATCGTCCGAGGAGACGCGGCTGGGGTGAGCGTAGGACAGGCCCTTTCAGAACTCCAGGCAGAGATCCAAAAATTGGACCGTCCGCTCGGTTATGAATTTCGTTTCGGTGGTCAGGCCCAAATGATGGCGAATTGAAGAATGTTGCATTAGGAGTCCTGGCGTTTGCTTTGTTTTTTTCCTTTGTTGTCCTCGCGGTGCAATTTAACAGTCTTAAGCTTCCGATCCTTATTTTGGGATGTGTCCCGTTTTGTATGGCCGGCCTTGTGTTCGCGTTCTTCGTCACGGGGCTTCCGATTGGAGCCACTGTGATAATTGGCGCCCTGGTAGTGGTTGCAGCGACCGTGACTGAAGGGGTGCTGCTCATGACCTTTGCCGAAGAGCTACGTGTCCGAGACCAACTCTCGGCTTTCGATGCGGTGATTGCTGCTGCCAAGATCCGGTTGCGTCCTCGCTGATGACAACCCTTCCCATCATTATGGGTCTCATTCCACTCGCCCTCAATTTTGAGGAGGGCGGTGACATGCTCCAACCTATGGCGGTGGGTGCTATAGGCGGCCTCATCATGTTGATCCCGGTCGCGCTGTTTTTGATGCCCTGCATCTACGTGATATTTACGCGTGAGCAAGCCCGGGTACGATCGTAAACAAACCGTACGGCTTCAGCTTCTCAAAGCATTTTACACTCTGTCAAAAACTCTGACATGCTTTAAGTGCGGCCACTGGGCCCAAGCTCACGTCCACACACTTTACACCGTAATTATCATTGGTTAATCCAAGAGCCTTCCCCTTCTGTTATGGTACGCAACTTGCTCCCCGTTCTTGACATCTTCGCTGGGGGAAATCGCCGCCGTTGGATGCGGGGGGTACAGAAAACAAACAACCCCGAGACGTAAATTCAAGGAGATCAGCATGGGAGGGACAATGTTCATGAGAAAGACTTTGGCACTAACTTTTATTATCGGTTTCGCGTTGGCCGCTATGGCGGTACCCGCGTCTCATGCACAAGACACCACTATTAAAGCGCTCCGTGTGAATGGTGCCGTAATGGGAAGCCATGAGGTGCAGATGTGGGCCGAGGCTTTCATGCAGGCTAACCCGGACATTCGCATTGTAGTGACAGGCTCCAGCGCAGGAAAAGGATTCAATGACCTATTTGAAGGCAACGCAGATGTGGCTATAGCGAGTCGCGTTATCTCGCCGGATGAGCAGAAGAAAGCCGCTGCTAAAGGCCTCAAACTTGAAAACAAGCTAATCGGGTACTCGGGTATGGCTGTGATGACAAGTCCGACAAATCCGCTCAATGAACTCACCCTGGATCAGCTCCGGCGTATATTCACCGGTGAATATACCAATTGGAAGCAGGCGGGAGGCCCTGATGCTCCGATCAGATCTCTCACAAGGCGAATTCCGGAGTCTGGCGGTGCGGTGTTCTTCATGCAAGAGGTTCTTCATAATCAGCCATATGGTCCCGCTACAGTGATGGCAGACAGTTGGACCGCAATTGTTAAAGTATGCACAACCGCGAACGACTTGCCGATCGGGATCGCTCCTGCCTTGGGTGATAAAGGAGCGATCAAAGTGCTGAGCATAAAACAAGACGAAAACACCTCGGCTGTCCTACCGTCTGCAGAGACCCTGAAGGAGAAATCTTACCCGATAATTAACTCGATCCGCCTTTACTGGAACGGTCAAACTCAGGACGATCGCATCAAGAAGTTCGTCGATTTTTGCGCTAGCAAAGGGTTACAGAGTAGACAGCCGGTGACGGAGTCAAAGCCCCAAAAGTCATGAAGTTAAACATTCTCTTGACCGTACTCGGACAACTTATAGTGAAGTTCATTGAGGATTGCGCTGGGAAGGTCGCCGCCTTCATCTTCTTGCCTGGAGAGAAGAGAATGGAAAGAACGCATTTCTCGGCGCCGGAAGGGGCGAACGAAGGAGGCACGTTTGTTCAGATTGTTCGACCTCAACTCTCAGCGCACCTCACGGTAACAATTTGTCAGATTGGTAGATACGATGACGTTCCCGGTTTCAGGGGTTGAAACGGCTGTATGGGTTCCACCGCTGGTGGGGCTCGTTATTTCATTTTTCACTTCTATGGGGGGACTATCAGGGGCCTTCCTGATCTTGCCATTTCAGGTGAGTGTTCTCGGCTTCACCAGCCCGGCGGTAACGCCAACGAACCTTGTCTTCAACGTGGTGGGCATTCCCAGCGCGGTTTGGCGGTATTTTCGCGAAGGGAGGATGAACTGGCCGCTGGCCTGGAATATTATCGCCGGAACATTTCCAGGTTTATTCCTCGGAATGATCGTAAGGATTCTCTATCTGCCCGATCCACGGCCGTTCAAACTCTTTGTCGGCTGCGTGCTTTTGTACATCGGCGCTCGAATGCTCTATCAGGTCATTGCTCAGAGGAATGTACAAACTGCCGCGAAAGTTGCTGAGGCGAAAATGCGGCAACAACGTTCAATAGAAAAATGTGAGGAGTCACTCAATCCGAGCCGGCCCGTTATGCGTACCATAAGCTGGTCCCTTTCGCGCACTGAATACGAATTCTTCGGCGAATGCTTCAGCTTCCACACAACGGGCTTATTCATACTTTCTCTGGTAGTAGGTCTGGTCGGCGGGATTTACGGAATCGGTGGAGGGGCTATCATAGCACCCTTCATAGTAGCCTTCTTCCATCTTCCCATTCACACAATTGCCGGGGCGACCTTAATGGGGACGTGTGTAACTTCGATAGGCGGGGTTATTTTTTATCCGCTTGTTGGGCCTTATTTTGCCTCGCCAGGCCAAATGGTGTCTCCGGACTGGCTGCTCGGCGCTCTCTTCGGCATCGGTGGATTCGTCGGAATGTACCTGGGCGCTTCGGTTCAGAAGTACGTGCCGGGTGCTATTATCCGGCCCATACTTGCTGTCATCATCAGCGCTGTCGGCCTGAGATATGTGATGGGCTATTTTCTTTGATCCCAAAGCCCTGCTTTTGAGAGCGGCCCCGGAACGATGACGGAAAAGACGGGAGCAGGTGCCGCCGTGTGGCGCACCACTTGATCCCCGCCCGCGCGCCGTAGCCTTTATTCAGCCCCTTGCGACTTCAAGAACTCCACCACGTCCGGGTACCCGGCGGATGAAGCCCACATTAAGGCCGTCCAGCCGTTCCTGTCTTTCGCGTGCACATCAGCTTTGGCTTTTAAGAGCTGCTTCACCACGTCCAGGTGGCCTTCGGATGAAGCAATAATCAACGCGGTGGCCCCGTATTGGTCTTTTGCTTCGGTCTCCGCCCCCGATTCCAAGAGATGCTTGGCCACGTTTGAGTAGCCTCGGCGACAAGCCCTCATCAGAGCGTTCCAACCGTAATCGTCCTTTGCATTGACGTCGGCCCCTTTGTTCAGAAGCAGTTTCACCTCATCCTCAAACCCTCTTCGACAAGCCTTCATCAACGCGGAAGCACCATATTGATCTCTCGCCTCAAGCTCTGCCTCCTTCTCGATCAGCATGCCCGCTATGTTTTTGTGCCCCGAGGCCGCAGCCCACATCAGCGGTGTCCAACCGTGCTTGTCCTTGACTTGAACGTCTGCCCCGGCTTCCAACAGCTCTTTAACCACCTTCGAGTGACCTTCACGGCAGGCAGAAATCAAAGCGGTCCAACCTTCGGGATCTTTGGCGTTGACTTCAGCCCCGCCCGCCAATAGTTCTCGAATGTTCTCCACATTGCCAACCTTGGCCGCGTGAATGATCTTGTTTTCCATCGGCGCTCCACAGTGGGGACACGCTTCAGCAAAACTGGAAACTTTGTCTGAGCATTCATAACATGTGGTTAAAGCCATAGTTCCACCTCCAGATCTTTAAGCCGCGTTTTCTCGAGGGCCAAATCCTTGCTTGGCCTAACAAGCCTTCTATCGCATTGCATGCTTTTCCATCAGCTCTATAATATCTTTATTGCGTATCGACTGGGCCCACATTGCAGCTGTCCACCCGTTCCTATCCCGCGTTCGCAGATTAGGGTTCTTATCCAGAAGGAGCCTCACTACTTCTCGGTGCCCCTCGCTTGCAGCTAAGATCAGCGCGGTTTGACCCTCTTTGTCTATTTCGTCTACATCGGCTCCATTGGCTAATAACAGCCTCACCACTTTACTGTGACCGCCTCGCGCTGCTCTCATCAAAGCAGTAGACCCGGCCTTGTCCGCCGCATTGACGTCGGCGCCTTTGTTCAGAAGAATTTGCACGGTTTCCGGATAGCCGCGACGGGAGGCTTTCATCAGGGCCGTGGCGCCATGCCGATCACGGGCATTCAGATCAGCCCCTCGACTGACGAGTAGCTCCGCCACATCCACATGACCCAGGGCTGCTGCCCACGTAAGTGGCGCCCATCCATTGGCATCGGTCACGTTCACACTGGTCCCTGCGTCCAGGAGCACTTTGACAACCTCCGCATGTCCTTCACGGCAAGCCAGGATTAGAGCAGGCCAACCCTCCTCGTCTTTGGCCTCCATATCCGCTCCTCTGGCCAGGAGCAGCTTCACCACCTCAGCATGATTCATGAGAGCAGCGCGCATTAGCGCTGTGACGCCGGCCTCATTACGGGCGTTGACGTCGGCGCCATTATCTAGCAGAAGACTGACCACATCAGGGCTGCCGTTGGCCGCAGCCCATCGTACAGCCCGGGACTCGGGTGCGGCCTCTTTTCTTAAGAGTAGCTCCACCATTTTGGCTCGGCCTTCCCGAGCAGCCTTGAGCAGAGCACTTTCACCAGTTTCGTCCTTGCCATCAAGTTGGGCGCCATGCTCCAGAAGCACTTCTGCGAACTCGAGATGGCCCCGTCCGCAAGCTTCCATTAATGGCGTTCGACCAAGTTCATTCGTAGAATTCACATCCACACCGTACTGAATAAGAAGTCGAGCCACCTCAGGATACCCTTGTGACGCAGCCCAATTCAGCGCTGTGCTCCCCCCTTCTCTCCTGGCGTTGACGTCGGCTCCGGCATCTAAAAGTTTTCTCATTATTTCCGCGTTCCCGGTCGAAACAGCCCACATGAGCGCGGTTGTCCCCCCTTGATCTACGACTTTGAAATCCGCACCTTTGCTCAGAAGCAATTCCACCATCTCGATCCGGCCCATTTCGGCGGCTTTCATGAGTGCTGTCGCGCCCATTTTGTCGCCGACATTCACATCAGATCCCCTATCTACCAGTTGCTGCAATGAGCTGAAATCGCCAGACTCTACCACGTGTATCAATTTGCTTTGCATGGGAGCTCCACAGTGCGGACAGGCTCTCGCCAGACTGGAGACTTTGCCATCACATTCGTAACAAGTCATTAAAGCCATCGACATTCACCTCCCGTGGAATTGTAGGCAGAAGGTTCGACCCGGTCCTGACATTTGCGAGAATGCGTTTTCTAATAACCATTTATCGCTGGTCACTTTGCCTTCAGTCTCACACATGGGTTATTAGGCCCCTTGTAATCAAGCCTAGGCTTTGCAGCTCACCGGCCCGATTCAGATTTGTCGCACAAGGGCCGAATAACTCGATGAATAGATTGAGCAAGTGCTGTGCCAACACAAAAATTCCAGGCTGCGCTAGTCAATTAATTGAAATTTTAATAGATTATCAGCAGATTGGACAATCCTCGTCCCGTCTTTAGGAGGCAGGCTGTTGCAGTTTTTTACAGATTGTAAAGGGAAGACTCCAGCAGAACCCGTGTAATATTTCAGCCTAAGCTTTGCGCTTGGCTCAACTTGAGTGGGGTGTGGGCCGTGCCCGCGATGTTACGCATTCCCGTGGCGGACACGGCCCACCCCACGGGGGTAATACCGACTCCTCAAACGTGGAACATAGGGATGAAGAATCACGGACCCGCTTGCGCAGATCCGTTGCACCCAAAACTGCAAGACATAGAAGTTGTTGGGTGCCACTGACCTGGGAACCAGGTCAGTGCGGAAAGGGACACGCAGTCGCTCTGATATTGTTGAAAGAGAATTGGTGTAAACCGATTATGGTGACATTACACTAGTATTCCGCGCCACGAGCTTTCAGAAGTTTCACCACTTCCGCGTGACCTGCGGAAAAAGCCCAAAGCCATGCAGTCCATCCGTTTTTGTCGCGGGCGTGCACATTCGCCCCGCAATCGAGAAGCTCTTTGACCGTGTTCAAGTGGCCTTCAGAAGCACTGATTATAAGAGCAGTGGCCCCTCGTTCATCCGGCTCCTCGCAGTCGGCCCCGCTGTCCAAAAGCAATCTCGCCACGTTTGCATACCCTCTTCGTGCCGCCCTCATCAGGGCTGTGCGCCCCATTCCATCTTTTGCATTGACATCGGCGCCGCTGCTAATAAGAATCTTCACCACTTCGGGAAAATTCCTCCGGGCTGCTTTCATCAACGAGGTTGCCCCGTATTGATCCTTGATTTCGAGGATAGCTCCCTTTTCAATACACAGCTTCACTATGTCCTCATACCCCAACGATGAAGCCCACAGTAAGGCACACCAACCATAGTTGTCCCTGGTGTTGACGTCAGCCCCTTGATTTAAGAGCACTCTTGCTACTTCCAAATGGCCTTTCAAGCACGCCTTCATGAGCGCGGTCAGGCCATCCCGTCCCTTGGCGTTTACATCCGCCCCTGCAACCAGCAGGTTTTGAACCTCATCTCGATTGCCTGACTCGGCTGCTGCGAACAATTGATCTTGCATGGATCCCTCCTTCATGGCTGTCTACACGCAAAAGCTCAAGCAACATTGCTCGAATATGTTGTGCATTTCCTATGCCAATGCGCTTTCAAACCGGTAGCATTTCATCGCAGCAGTTTGATAGCGCATTGGTACCAAGCAATTACTCCAGCGTTTCGTTGCAAAATTGCCAACCACAGTCAAAGCTCGAATCAAGCGAAAAAAGTGCCTCCACGGCACGGTGATCTGCTATACTGATAAGAGAATAGTCGTCAATTGAACCCTTGGTAACAAGACTTTGGAGGGTTGCGGGCTTCACTTGGTGAAAGCTCTTTAATCATGTGCAGGGGGAGGTGATTCAATTGAATAAGAACTGGCGGTTTCTCTCTTTCCGCTGGTGGGTTGTCCATTTTGTCGGATTCAGTATCGTTTATGCTGCCGGTCGTCTGGCATCAAGAATGTTGGCGGGGTGATAATTATGCTTAAGCACCTTATGTATCCCAAAGTAGGCTTTTGGGCACTGCATGCCGTGGCCTTAACGCTTTTGTTTCTCTTAGGCTATTCTGTACATTTTCATTGAGGGAAATCATGACTGCACAGCGTTGGCAACTGTGGATTGCATTGATAGGTCTCAGCATCGGAGCGTTCATGCTCCACTACAAGATTCATCCTCCCAATTCTCTGACGCACTTTTGGCCTTCTTTGTTCGCGGGGATGGATGTGGTGTTGGTCAGCCTTCTTTTCTTGTTCAGGAGCACTGTGGTGTGGGGATTGTTGTTAAACAGCTTCCTGGCGTTCATCGGCATTATTATGATGACCGATTTTACCATCTTCTCTACATTTGCGGGATTTTATAAAGCTAGTCCGACACAACAGCCTCTGGCATGGCTGCTGGAATCCATGTTTCCCGACAATTGCGTACTCTTTGCCGACTTTATGGTGGGGCTCGCATTGTATAAAGTTACCATGTCTGCTCCTAAGAGTGAGTCCTGACGCCAAGTTTCTCTTCAGAGCTCGTCATGAAATGAGTTAACATGCCAGGGCTCAGGGTACCCCCTTTGCTGCGAACTGCAGGACCGCCTTCGCTCAGAATGCAGGTCCTGCACTCATCGAGATTGAAGTCTCCCGCGGTTTGATGCCTCCGCCGCACCGTGTAGCTTGAGACGCGGCCGGCAACCGTTGGTGATGTTAATTCACGTCTACATTACGCCATTATCGGACGTGGGGCTCCTGGCCTTCTTCGGAAGACGGTGGCTGATATGGGCGTCCAGGATAATTTATATTGAAATTAAAATGATAGAATTGTCTGGGCAGCCGCATGAGGTTAAATACCATTACACCTATGGACAGTCGGTCAAGCCAGGATGAGAGCGGCCAGCCAAAATGCACTGTGACTTTTTTGTGGGTCAACTCATATTCAACGACCTTTAGCAGGGCGACTATGTGCTGATAAATGCTTCGTTTGCTTGCAGCAAAACGGAAGTGATTGGGGGCCAATTTTGTGGGGGCTCCCTGTCGAGGGTTGTAGAACGTCACGTAAACTTCATTCTGTTTCACATGTCTCAGCGCTTCCTCTCGCGGCCTTCTGAAAAATATGTGCACTTCGTCCTCAGTCGATTCCGCTAAATGCAGTATCATTTCCATCTGGCTGTCCGTCTGGGCTATTTCCTTGATTTCCGGTGCGCGTTTCCTGGCCACGAGCAACCCCGAGGCAAGGACGATGCCGGTAACGGCTGCCCACAATTGCGTACCGTGCGGTTTCATCCAGGCAAGGAAAAGGAAACAACTGACAAATATCAGAAACATAATCAACGTGATAAGACGGCTAGTGTTGAAATGGATGACCTCCTTTGTTCCCATGAAATAGCGGTAAATCAGAAGAGATCCCATGTTGATGCAGAAACTGGCGATCAAGCCCAGGGCGTACATGTCCGCGAGTATCATCTGACTCCCCTGGGCGATGAAAATGATAGCCGAAAAGAAACACGCATTCAGCAGATGGATCCTATAGAGAGACTGATTGCGATTGGTGGCAATAAGCCAGTGGAAGCCGTATCGTTCTGCCACCCGTTCCAGCAGCTCACTTGAGGCCACGAACGCTGTGTTTATAGCCATGATCAAAGTGAGGCTGGCCAGAACAGCCACCGCAATTCCGAACGGGACCCCATTCAATTGTGTGGCGTAATACGTTATCAGGTCACCTTCATGGGCCGCGAAGTCTATCGGGGCTGACAAAGCGAGTGCTGCCACAATGGGAGTAATGATCCCCACAGTGAGAGCGAGAAATATATATGCCCTGCCGATTTCACGCCATGAACGAACCAGGCCAGCGGTCTGCAAGACCGACTCCACCCCGGAATAGGCCAGAACGCAACTGGCTACAGAGGCAATGAAAATCCCATAACTCCTTCCCCAGGAGTCGGTATGAAGCCGGGTCGCCGTATCATCGACGGATTCTTTTAGCCGTAGGATCGACGCATTATCAAGGGACAGTATTCCGGAGACGATCAGATTAAAGAAAATGAATGCCGCAAGAATGAAAATCGTGAACGTGAATCTGGCATTTTCACGAATCCCCAGGATATTGAGCCCGGCTATGGACCAGACTATCCCGACGGCCATAGCCATCTTTGAAAAGTGAGACACCGAAAAAAACGAGGTGGCATTTTCTACGGCACTGACGGCTGAGATACAGGCCGTGAGTATGTAGTCCACCATGATGGATGAGACGGCCACATACGAGATCACCGGGCCCAGCACCAGATAAGAAAAAGAATAGACCCCTCCGCCGAATACCCCATGATGTTCCAGGATCTCCGCTACTTCCACCAGCCTCGTCGTCATGTAATGAATGAACACAGCGGTGAAGGCTATGAAGACAATGGCGCTCGGGCCTATGAACCGAAATGCCTCGGCCGGGGCATAGAATACCGAAGTAAGCTCGTCCATCAAGGTGATGATGGCCACTGCAAGCCACGTAAGCCAAAAGCGTCCGTTCAGGTAGTAAGTCAGTAATCCCGGCTTGCGCAGCAAATAGATAAAGAGACCCAGCAGGGATGCGTTAATGATTACCAGAATTACGGTCTTCATTTAGCGGCTTGTTCCATCAATCGGTATCAACGGAAGAATTTCCGTCACCCTCGGCAAATTACGCCACTTACTGAACAGCCAGAGGGACTCGGTCTTCACCGCTGGAGCCTATATGTCTTTCCTCTGCTTAGTCAAGCTAAAAGCCTCCGGAGAGCCCTTAAGCGGACTCCACGGCCGGCAGGACCTCTTCTGAAATGGAGAGGTCTTTCTTGGGTCCGCAAAGGGCTCAGTGATGCACAAACATTTTCTATTGAAATGACAAATGGTTCAGGTTTGGAGCATGAGCAGCCAGTCAACTCTACGAGGATAGCGTGCTTGAAAGAGACTTATGAAGCTCTTTGCGCATGATCCCTGTGAGGAGTGCAGGCCGGGATAGGGCTTTCGATTAGCCGCAACAAAAGCCATTGCCCATCAAGCGGTTTACATGCTAGGTAATAAAGATTCAGTATCGCGCAATAGGAGGCTGTCGCGAAACGCGATCCTTTCCCACTCTGTTTGAACGCTGCCGACATATTGAGCATAGGCGCAGTGGCCAAGGAGGCTGAACAGAGCGGGGCTGTCTAACGATGCGGAAAAAGACCGGGCTTTTCTTTCCGAGATCATTTTGAGAAGGACATAACTGTGACAGAAGAAGAAGGGCGAATGCCGTTTCTCCAACACCTCGAAGAGTTGCGTTCGCGGCTGATCAGATCGGTCTTGGGAATTTGTGTCGGATTTGGGATCTGCCTGGCGTTCAGCGAACGGCTCTTCAGCGTGCTGGCCAAGCCGATCATTGGATTGCTCCCCCCAGACACTACGCTGGTTTTCACCAGTCTTCCCGATCCCTTTTTTATCAATCTCAAAATAGCCTTTTTTGCCGGACTATTCTTGACGCTCCCTTATGTTCTCTACCAACTGTGGCTGTTCATTTATCCGGGACTTCATGAGCACGAGCGTCGGCTTGCCCTGCCGTTCATTATGTGTGCCACTCTGCTTTTTTATCTCGGCGCGGCATTCGCCTATTTCCTAGTGTTCCCTGCGGCTTTCAAGTTCTTTCTGGGTTGGCAGTCTGAAGTGCTGAAGCCCATGATAGCAATCCGTGAATACGTTTCTCTTGTTGTTCTACTGATGGTTGCTTTTGGCGCAATCTTTGAAACACCTATTGTGATTGTGTTCCTGGGACTTCTTGGAATCTTCAACAGTGGACATTTGAAGAAGGGGCGGAGATACTTCATTGTCCTTGCTTTCATAATCGCTGCGATACTGACCCCCACGCCCGACGTAATAAACCAGACCCTGATGGCTGTGCCGATGCTCCTGTTTTATGAGGTGGGAATCCAAGTTCTGGTGCTATTCGAAAAGAAAAGAGAGCGAGAGAGAAAACGAGAAGAGGAAGAAGCTGCTGCGGGAGATCTGTCATAGGAAGGTTAATTCCGCACCCAGGTTATTCAGTTTTGGAACTTGGCACCAAGTCGGTCTTCCTTAGGGAATGATCACACCCGCTCAACCCTTCAACCAGCTCAGGGAGTACTATCATGAAAAAGATGCTCTGGTCGGTGGCAATGGGAGTGGTTCTGTTCGCGGCGCTCGGAGTATTCGGAACCGCAATGGCGGACCAAAAAGAAATTGCCGTCATCTGGGAGGGTAAATCTCGGATGACAACCAATGTGGCAATGGGATTGCTTCCGGGGTTAAGGCAACTGGCTCCTGATCTGAAAGTCACTCTCTACAGAGAACTCAAGGACATGCAAGCGGCCGAAAAGATTTTCCGTGAGTGCGAGCCGAAAGTGGATGGCATTGTCTTTCTTCGCTCGTCCGGAGCTCAATTCCTTGCGACGGTGGACCCAAAAGTTCCGTGTTTTGTAGGGGGCTGTAACAACCCCGCCGAGCTAGGCACAATAAAGAATCTTAATGCCCCCGAAGGAAAAATCACCGGAGTGACTTATTTTATCCCCTATGAAAAGCGCTTTGAGATTATTAAGAGTCTGTTCCCCAACACGAAACGAATCGGACTGCTGGTAGAAAAAGGGCATGCCAGCACGCCCATCGAGCAACAGGGAATACGGAGAACAATGTGACCGGCTCGGCATCACTTACAACGAAGTTGTCGCTTCAAACCTGAAGGAATTGCTCGACGGAACCAGACAACTTACGGGAAGAGTAGATTTGTTCATCATAAGTAGTACTCGGTTGGTGATGGACAACATCGTCAATCTTCTACCGGTTCTAAACCCCGCTAAGATACCGACATTCTCTTTTGCCGAGGAACCTGTGAAGGCAGGGGCCGTGGCAGGAGTGGCTGCTGATGACGCCAAGCTCGGGAAATTCCTTGCAGAGTCAGTGGTGGACGTGGTCGTCAAGGGAAAGCCTGTTTCTCAAGTTCCCGTCAAGACAGACCCCGATCCTCGAATAAGCATCAATGAAACCATGATGAACAGTCTGGGGCTCAAGTTTCCCGATGCGGTGCTCAAGAAAGCGGAACTGGTCCGATAATCTTATTTTAAGATTGGGATTACGTTTGGATTGGATCTTCAGGGGCTCATACTTACAGGCCGCAATCCAATTGTGGAGTCGCTGGTGTTGCGTTTCAAGAGTTGTGGGACACCACGCTAGATCCATCCGTGCGCCCTGTACCATCCCAGCGTCTTTTCAATTGCCGCAGGCAATGGGGTTCCCGGGCGCCATCGCAAGTCTCGGTAGGCTTTTTCCGGAGAGCAGACCCAGGCTATCTGTTTCATCTCTTCCAGCTTCTCCGACCTGAAAAGTGGAGGAGTCTTGCGCACCTTGCCGAGCAAATCTCCGGCTAGAGCCGCAAGTCTCATTGCAAGCAGAGGCACGCGCAGCGTGATCGAGCGACAGCCGGCAATCCGAGCAACCTGTAGGACGAATTCTCTCCAGACCACGGGCTTCGGGTTTGCCAAAAAGTAGGCCTGTCCGCGCGATATCGACGCCAGCGCCGCGGTGAGAATTCCCGCGACGAGATCTTCCACGTAGATTATGCTTATCATCCTGTCCGGACCGGCAAGACAGGGAGCTAACCGGTAACGCGTACACTTGAACACTCCCAGCACGTCTGTATCGCGCGGCCCAAATACTGTTGGCGGACGGATTATGGTGATAGGGACTCTGTCCGTAAAGCTCAGCGCAACCTCTTCAGCTTCGAGCTTGGAGCGTCCGTAAAGGGAAACAGGGCACAGGGGATCGGCCTCGGTAATAGGGGTACCATCATCCGGGGAAGGCCCGCATGCGGCCTGGGAACCGATCAGCACGAACCT
This sequence comes from uncultured delta proteobacterium, assembly GCA_963809365.1. Classification (GTDB taxonomy): domain Bacteria; phylum Desulfobacterota; class Desulfomonilia; order Desulfomonilales; family Desulfomonilaceae; genus CAWBBA01. The sequence continues at coordinate 30,195 of CAWEJR010000005.1, forward strand.
TTTGAGGTTAGAATTGGTCACCGGGTTTGAAAAGAGTTCCAGCAAGCGTCGAGTGGACTCGACGTTGGCCTCACGGTAACCTCTGTAATCTTTCGCGCGGGTTGCACCGGCCAAATGTATTACATAATCGAACCCTTGATTCCTACCAACTTCGGAGGCCACGTCAGCGAGAGGTATTGCGCGGGCCTGAATTCCCGAGAGATTCCGGAGGTTGGACATATCACGAACAGGACAGACCACCTCCCACCCTTTTTCTACGAGTAGCTCGGTCATGTGGCTTCCTACAAAGCCCGTGGCCCCTGTCACCAATGCTTTCAATATCAGGCTCCCCAAGCCGGTTCTCGTTCAAGTAAATGATTTGCGTCGGCTGACCTCGCGGCGGTCAGCACTGCGCGATTTGATGTGATAGAGTCGGGCCAATAAGTGGGGTGAGATGCCCAAAAAGTACCCAACAATCATGGCCTGATTGACTGCAGTAGTCCACCAGATCCCGGATTCTCGCCAGCGACGCGCTGATGTCACTACAGGCTCAGGTACAATGCTTATGCGCCCCCGCTTGCGCAGACGGCGCATGAACTCGAAATCCTCCATAATCGGCAGTTCCGCAAACCCGCCCATCCCGCGGAAGAGCGGCGCTTTTATGAAAATGGCCTGGTCGCCATAAGGCATGTGTAGCCTGCACGATCGCATGTTGGCCAACCACTCGATTATCTCCGACCAGAGCTCATTCTCGTCGAGTTTCAGCGTAAACGCGCCACCTGCCACGCGCGGCCTGTCCAGCTCGCTGCGAACATGATTTGCCCACTTCCTGGGCAGCCGCGTGTCAGCATGAAGAAACAGGAGGATATCGCCGCATGCAACTTTTGCCCCAGCATTCATTTGTGCAGCCCGACAGGCCGGGACCTGGAGGCTCCGTACGTTGTAAGCTCGCGCCATTTCCATTGTTTCATCGCTGCTGCCGCCGTCCGCGATGATGACCTCCACGTTTTCGCTTTCGCTCACTGTTTCCAGGGTAGCAGCGAGGATGTGGGCTTCATTCAGCGTCGGTATTATCACGGAAATGATTGCGCGAGTCGCCGCGTGCCTCTCTGAGTCGAATGAGTGCGACAGGCGTCGAAGGCCATGGCGGCTCACTTTTTGGGTCCTATCCCACGCTTCCAGGTCCTCGGGGCGGTCTACGTCGTTCATAAGATCCACAAGCTTTACGGAAAGCCCATTCCTATGAACGACTTCAAGCGTGCGCGCCAGGACCTCGTGCGTTCCCCATTGTATGTCATGGAAGAGCGAAGGGCACAGTCGTTTCAAACCTATCAAATAATAGCCGCCGTCGCGTGCAGGACCGAGTACCACGTCGTGCTCGTGCAGGCCTTCAAGAGCTGTCTCGAGAAGTTTGTCGGTAAGTCCCGGACAATCGGTCCCGATAATGAGAACTCGCTCGCTCCCCTTCAGAAACGCTTCCTTGAACGCCGCATTCATTCGGGTACCCAGATCTCCCGCACGTTGCTCACAATAGGAGAACCGGCTTCCAAGCCACCTGCTCAGAAGGGCCTCATCGCCACCTTCGTAGCAGACCTCTAGTGAGACCTCACGTCTTGCGGCCAGGTCCTGCGCCTGAGCAAGAACGTGTTCGGCCATGCGGCGCTGGAGGTCCGCGGCCCCTTCCGCTCCGAGTACCGGAATCAGGCGTGTTTTAGTTTTGCCGGGTTCCGGGTACCGAGTGAAAATGATGATCTTGTCTCCTGACGCTCTTGTGCTTGGCAAGCCGCCCAAAGCCCCGAGAAGAATTGTACCCAGAATCTTGGTTCCCGCTCCCACTACGCCTCTGACGGTTCCCGATACCTTTGACTTACCGATGCGTCGCCTATAAGAGACGGGGACTTCATGAACATCGAGCCCGTCCCTCACGGCCTTGATTTGCATTTCGACAGTCCAACCGAAATCGGGATCGCGCATTTCCAAGCGACGCAGAGCAGGCAAACTGATCGCACGAAAAGGCCCGAGGTCTGTAAACCTGGCCTTCCCAAAAAAGTGCATGAGCTTGCAGGCCAGCCAATTCCCGAGAAGAGCCTGGGGTGTGAGCGCGCCGGCCTCGCGCCTCCCCATCACCCGCGACCCGATAACCATATCGGCCGCGCCAGAAATTATAGGATCCACAAGCAAGCCTGCTTCTTCCGGGTAATCGCTGAAGTCTCCGTCCAAGAACAGGACGACATCAGGACCATCAAGACCTGCAATACCTTTCAGACATGCCGAACCGTAGCCGCGACGGGGTTCCGAGAGTACTGTCGCGCCATGTTCCGCGGCCACATCGGACGTTTTGTCGGTGGAGCCGTTGTCGACCACAATGACGTCGTCAACCCAGTGTGGAATCGCAGAGATGACTTTGCCTATGGAACTCTCCTCATTGAACGCCGGAATGACGGCTGCAACATTGGCACCAAATCTCATACAGGCTTTTCCTTTTCCGTAGTCCGGATTGCCGCTCTTTCTAAGAGTCCTGTGAAGCCTGGGCTTGCAGTCGGCTCCTTGCAATCTTGCGGTCGTAGGCTGCGTCGATTCTTTCGATTAATTCCTCAATGGCGTAGGGCTTGAGAAGATAATCAAAAGCCCCCAATTTTATAATCTCTTTGGCCGTATCTACCGAAGCGTAGCCCGTCATTATGATGACTTCAATTTGAGGGTCTATCTTTTTGATTTCCGACAATGCCTGTACTCCTCCCATTTCAGGCATTCTTATGTCCAGGACGACTATGTCATGGGGCGTGTCACGCAGCTTCTCCAGAGCTTCTTTGCCGCTGCCGACAGTTGATGCTTCCAAGCCTCTTACGGTAAGCAGCTTGCACATGGTGGTCCTGAATCTCTCTTCGTCGTCTACGATCAACACCTTAGGTTGCGAAGGCATTTCTATTTGGCTCCTTCCGACTCTCTGTGGATAGGGAGGTGTATAGTAAAAGTCGTGCTCTCACCCACATCACTGGTGACGGTAATACGACCTCCCAACCTCTCGATTATTCCCCGGCAAATGGCAAGACCCAAGCCGGTCCCCTTGCCATGAGGTTTTGTTGAAAAGAACGGCGTAAAGATTTTATTCAGATTCTCTTCGGGAATTCCGCTCCCTGTGTCAGTGACCCCAATTTCTACAGACTCGTTTTCATTAGATTTTGTGGTGACCGTTATTGTTCCGTCTTTTTCTACTGCGTGGGTTGCGTTGATGAGGAGATTGAGCACTACTTGTCGCAGCAGAGGCAGATCGCTGTATACTATTGGCAAGTCCGGCTCCAACAGTTTAGTAACTCTTATGTTTCTTGTAGCTACTTCTCGCTCGATCAGCGCGGCCATATTCTCGATCAAGTCATTTATATCCGCACCTTGAATCACCGGCTCCATCTCGCGTGCTAGATTGAGCAGCTTATGTACAATTTCCTTGCACCGGTCCACCTGCATAGATATCTCCCGCAGTGAATCCCTCAAGTCCCCCACTGTTTTGGCGTCCTTGAGAGGTTCGCTCTGTAGCAGATGTTGTATCCATTGAATCTCCTGAGCAATTATTCCGAGTGGATTATTTATTTCATGTGCGATTCCTGCGGAGATTTCGTCAACCGCGGAAAGGTTTTCGGACCTGCAGAGCTGCTCATCAGCAGCGCGCCGCCGCTGCTCGGCAATTTGAGCTGCGCGCAATAAGCTCCTTGTATGGAAAAAAGCAATCACCGCGATCACAACTGCGCCCAGAGCGAAGAAGCCGCCGGCCGCAAAGGCCAGCGGCACCGCCGAGAAGAGTATCAACAAACTTAAGAGATACGGATGAAAGTCACGGTAGGACATTTTGGGTGACCGCTGAGGCACAGGGCTTTACTTGGGAGTTTGGGCCGGACCGTCATGGCTTAAACTCTTTCGGGAACAGCTTCGCTTCCTGCCTGACGGGCTCTGTCTTCCTCGATTAACTTTCTTTCATAGGCCTGAGCCATCTGCTTGAGCAAATCATTGAGGGGGACGGGTTTCATGACATAATTATATGCCCCGAGTTGGAGCCCCTGAATTCCGGATTCCACGGAGCCGTGTCCCGTTAGCATGATCACTTCCGTGAAGGGTCTTTTCTTCTTCATGGCCCGCAAGGTTTCGATGCCGTCCATGCCGGGCATTTTCACATCCAGGATGACTACATCAAAATCTCTTGTGTCCATCAGATCGAGGGCTTCGGGTCCGCTGTGAACCCCGGCGACTTCCAGACCTCGATCAATCAGACGCTTGACAATGGTTTCTACAAAGTCCACCTCATCATCGACTATCAAAACCCTATATTTCTCCACGGCTCTAACCTCCTCGGCGCTTATCTCTTCTCCGTATCACCCGTATGGAATCATGTTGCGAAGCCTCTTGCAGGCACATGAATCGTAAAAGTGGTGCCCTTTCCCTCTTCACTGGCCACGGTGATTTTCCCTCCCAACTTCTCAATGATGGTGTAGCTGATGGACAGGCCCAGTCCTGTCCCGTCCTGAGCGCTCTTGGTAGTGAAAAAGGGGTCGAAAATTTTGCCCAAAACCTCTTTAGGGATTCCCGGTCCGTTGTCTGATATTTCGATCACTACACTGCCACGATTCCCTCCATCGTAGCTAGTCCTTAAATTAATGGAACCGCCCTTCCCGACCGCGTCGATGGCGTTGTTGATAATATTGAGAAAAACTTGCTGAAGTTGTGCGGAATCAGTCGTGACACGGGGGAGCTTGTCAGCGTAAGCGGTCTGTATGCGAATATCTCTGTAATGGGCTTCATTTTCGAGGAAGGTGATGGTCTCGCCCAAAATCTGATTCACGTCCACCATCTCTTCGGTAGGCTCCATTCGGCGCCCGAAGCGTAACAGGCGATGGGTGATGGTTCTGGACCTATCGACTTGGCGCTCTATCTTTTTGATACAATCCTCGAACTCACCAAAGTTGGGGCTGGCCTTAATATCCTCCTTTTCAAGAAGGTCTTTCATCCAGCCGGCTTTTTCTCCGATTATGGCCAAAGGATTGTTGATCTCATGGGCTATTCCCGCGGCCATTTTCCCCAGCGCGGCCATCTTTGCCGACTGGATCATGAAATCATCGCTCGCGGCCTTTTCGTGTTCCACACGGATCAGTTCGCTAGTCATTGATCTAGTCGTAAAAACTGTGCCGACAACGATGAGGAAAATACCCGCAATCAGGATTATCGCCTCCGCGAACCGTGCCCGGAAAAGAGGGGCCATCTCTTCCCGGGGATCCTCTCTGAGGACCAGCACCCACTTGGGGTAAGTGATCGGGCACGTGGCAAAGAGGATATGATCGCCGTTAGAGGCGATTTCTTCAACATTTGTCCCTATTGCTGACGAGAAATCAGGTGTAGTTGGGTGTTCAAGAAGCTTCCCGCTGAATCGCGGGGCCGTTTGGAGCACGTTAGCCCTGTTAATGATGAACGCGTCCCCTCTTTTGCCTACTTGGCCCTGGCTGACAATGTTGTCGATGATGTCCGAGTTGATCGTGGCCCGCAGGATCCACCGCCTATTCCCCTCCACGCCGGTTACCGCGATGATGAAATGAGGAATTCTGCGAAAACCCAGAAAGACATCGCTTACATAGACTCCGGATGACATCACCGCCTGGAACCAATCTTCGTTGTGATAGTTGACCGATTTCAGTTGTTCATAATGAGGCCCCACGTACGCCAGATGGTTCCCCTCGTGGTCGATAACCCCCATGTCTATGAACGATTTTGACCGCGACTGCATCGTGTCAAATACTTTTTTGAGATATTCCTCGTCCTTCAGGCGGTCCAGGGTTTGGGTATTAGCTACGGTGATGAGTTGGGCGACACGTTCGTCAAAAAAAAGTTCGATGGCATTCCGACGGTTTTGGCAAAGCGTCTTCAAAGCCTCCATGATCTTGCTCGTGTAGGCCGTATCGAATTGGTAGTATATGGTGACGCCCAGCGCGAAGAATGGTATGAGCGAAAAAAAGAGCGTCATTGCGATGATCTTTATTCGCAGTCTCTGATAGTGATTTGAAGCCATTAAGACTTGTCCTCGTAAGCCACTCGCCCGCGGTCACTGGTAGGATCCCATAGGGGGCTCCCAGCGTTTCTTCGAACTCCCTCCAAATCCGAGCGTGGCTGTCCCTCTGTGCCCAGCCTATTGTTGTCCCAACTATCACCCGCTCTCCGGCATGCCCTCAAATCGACTCGGATAATGCTTCCTGAGCACCTCCATGACCGTAGTCTTCAAGCAATTGGTGTCCCCCTCCTTCTCCACGAGCGCGGCCACTTTATCGAGAGCCGCCTGATTGGAGTGCTCCGCCAGGAACGCATGTATCACCACAGGCAGAGGCGGGAGACGAGTTTGGAGGCGCTGCAGGATTTCCAGACCGTCCCCGTGAGGCATCTCCAGGTCCAGGATCAGCAGATCCGGCGGCTTCTCGGCCTCCATGAGAGCAAGCAATTCTTGGCCGTCCTTTGCCACCTGTGTTTGGTATCCCGCGTCCCGAAACTCGCGCTCCAGAAACTCCCTTACGTGGCGGTTGCGGTCAGTTATCAGAATCCTGAATGGATCGTTCATAGGAGTACGCTCTTGAGCAATAAAAGGCAACAGAAAATCACAATTTTGCAATGACCGTGCCAGTATTGATGAGCCATTCCTTTAATTTAATGACCTCTAAACACGGTGATTTCTTCAAATCCGTTGAATCCACCCCCTCAGACGCGGCCTCCCCGCTGTCAGTATTTCTTACAGGCTGTAAAGGCAACTTGTGCCCAGAGGTCTTTGGCTTAGTGGTCCAGTTCCGAACTCAGGTGACGAATTCTCGGACCGAAGACAATGGGGGATTCGAGGCTGCTGTACCGGTGGGACAGGCAGGATGCCTGCTCCACCAACCTGAGGACGGGATGGGCCGCGAGTCCCAGAGGGATCTACAGGTTGGAAACGGGCAAGCATTCGAGCACATGCTGTAAAGGGGAATTCACCGCCGTCAATCCAAGGACAGCCCGTATCTTTTCATTTTTTTGTACAAGAGTGTCCTGTGTATGCCCAACAAGTCCGCGGCACGAGCCTTATTATTACCTGTTGCAGCCAGTGCATGGCGAATTGCTTTTTTCTCCGACGTAGACTTCACATCTTTTAGAGAAGATCGGCCGGCTTCTTCCGAATTTGCCGGCTTGCCATGCAAGTAGAACGGCAAATCGCGTGGATGAATGGCATCCTTTTCAAGGGAACAAGAAACTCGCTCTAGGACGTTGGATAATTCACGCACATTCCCTGGCCAGTCATAATTTCTCAAAACTTCTTCAGCCCGATGGTTAATTTTTATGTCCCGCAGATGCGCGTCCGTCACAATTGATCTTAGTATATGCAATGACAGAGGAATAATGTCTTCTCTTCGCTCCTTAAGCGGTGGAATGTGCAATGGTATGACGTTTAAGCGATAATACAGGTCTTGTCGAAACCTGCCCTGGCTGACCATCTCTTCGAGATTTTGGTTGCTGGCTGCAATCAGTCGAAAATCAGCTCGCAGCAGAGAAGTGGCACCGATGCGCTCAAACTCCTTTTCCTCCAGCACTCGTAACAGCTTCGGCTGCATTTCAAGCGGTAGGTCTCCTATCTCATCGAGGAATACTGTGCCATGGTGGGCCAATTCAAACTTTCCGGGTTTCCCATCGGATCTGGCACCCGTAAAAGCCCCTTTTTCGTAACCGAAAAGCTCAGATTCCAGCAGATCTTTGGGTATTGCAGCACAATTGATACGGATGAAAGGATATAATCTTCGCCCGCTGGCACAGTGGATAGCCTGAGCGAACAGCTCTTTTCCCGTCCCCGATTGGCCTGTAATTAGGACCGGCAGACGAGTCCGAGCAGCCTTGAGCGCCTCTCTTTTCAGGTCAACCATGTAGTTGCTTGCGCCCACAATGCTGTCAATCGTGTATCGGGTGGAGCGCAGTGAGATCAACTCCTGTTCATAGAACTCCACCTTTGATTCGAGCAGAGAAAGCTTCTTGGCCAGTTTGCCCACGTCGCTGACATCCTTGAACATAACTTGGCCGAAGACAGCGATGATCTTGCCGTCTTTTTTGATGGGAATACGTTGCACCACCATATTCTGGCCTTTGATCCGCTGGCTCCAACAGATCTCAGACTGCCCGGTTTCCGCCACGATGTGCATGCGGGTATTCTCGATGACATCCGTAACGTGTTTGCCGATTTGGGCTTCCGGATCAACGCTGAGGAATTGTCCGTACGGCTTGTTGAAGTGGGTGATGTACCCATCCGCATCTGTCACCATGATGCCGTTATAGATGCTGTCGAGGATGAGCTTGTACATTTCCAGTTGATCTGGGATCTCTTGGGGTATTTGGGCGTTGTGATTGGATCGCTTTGCGGCCTGGTTGCTACTGGAACCCATTTTTTGGCCCTGTCCCATGGTGACGTCCCCCGTATCAGAATCGCTACATGTATCTATCCTTCTACATTATCCGATACCGCCACACACATATCAAATGAAATCTGTGACTCCCGACCAATTTGATCTGAAGGGCTTGTAAAGCTGACCAGGATCAGCCCTCGTGGCACGCCGCGTGGCCAATGACAAACCTTGGCGCAAAAATTGCTTCCGTGATCGGGAGGCGCAGCCCACGCGAGCGCCGGCGAGGAACTATGGATATCAACGAACCCAAAATAGGCCGAGAGGAGATACTCATCCTAGTGGATGACGATTTCAATTCCAGGAACGTCTGCATAGTAACCGGCGCCGGAACCGGGATTGGGCGAGCAACGGCCGTTGCGGCCGCGGCCAACAACTTGATGACCGTAGGCCTCGACATCAACCGAGATCAAGGCAAAAAGACGCAGCAGATGGCCCGTGAGATGGGGGGGCAAATGGTCTTCATCGAGACCGATCTTGCCAAAGATGAGGACATCGAGCGTGCCGTGCAGGAAGCCGCGGAACTTGGGTCCATCAAGTACGTGGCCAATATAGCCGGCATCCAACACATCGACCCCGTGGAAAGCTTCCCCATGGAGAAGTATGACCTTATGCAACGCATAATGCTGCGTGCTCCGTTCTATCTCTCCAAGCTGACTATCCCTCACATAAAAAGGAGTTCCAACGGGACGGGAGCAATTGGTAACATGGCCTCGGTCCACGCTCACATCTGCACGAAGAACAAACCGGTATACAACATCACCAAGTTCGGACTGAGAGCGCTAAGCCAATCCATTTCCGCTGAGGGGGGGGGGAAGATACGTTCTTTCTCAGTCAGCACAGGCTTTGTAAGGACCCCGCTGGCACTAAAGCAGATCCCCGCTCAGGCGGAACAGCGAGCCATTACCCCCGAGGAAGTGGTGCGGGATGTCATGATGGGCAAATCGCAGGTTAAGGAGATGATGTCGCCCGTGGAAACGGCCAATCTGTTCATGTTTGGGTTCTCGCGGCACGCGAGATACCTCGTGGGTGGCGATTTGCTGTTTGATGGCGGAATGGTCCTCACCTATTAGCGGGGAAGTGCAGAAGTTGCGGTCGAGGTTCAGATGCCTGCCGACCCCGGCAATGATGAGACCTTACAGGAGAGAAGGAGGTGTGCGGATAGCAGACAGAAAAGTAGTAGATATTACCTTGACATCCGGATCGAGGGGAAGTTATGGTCGAAAAAAAGGGGTAGGTAAGCTCTAGAGCCGAATTCTTTCATCCTGGGTCCCGTGCTCGTGTCTCGAGCCCCTGAGACGCTTCCCGATAACCACACATGAAACCGCATCATCAAGATGTCTTGACAGAAGCGACGAGATCGGACGATTGGTCTCGCCCGCACAAGTGTATCTAAGGCCCAAAATATCAAGTTTCGAGGTGATCATGAAACGCAAGACCTTCAGAGTCGTGGCCGTTTGTTTCTCCCTTCTCATGATCGGAGGATTGGCTATCACCGGCAATGCCCTCGCGGCAGACACCATTCGACTTGGCTTTGTGGCTGATATTTCAGGAATAGGCGCTGTCTTCTATAAAGGGCAAAAGGCCGCTATAGACCTGTTTATCGAGGAGGCTAACGCCTCTGGGGGCGTTTCTCGGTAAGAAACTGGAATTGGTCGTGCGTGATGCCCAGCTCAAGCCGGACATCGGGGCCAATATGGCCAGAGAGTTAATCCTGAGCGAGAAGTGTGATTTTCTAATTGGACCGACCAGTAGCGCCGTGGCACTGGCTGTGACCAAGGTTGCTAATGAATTCAAGAAAATCGTCTACTTTCATACTTCCAATGCCGAAGCATTGACCACCACGGATTTTCAGCCCTACATGTTCCAGGTGGTTCCGAACACAGGTATCGAAGGACGAGGGATGGCTCGAGTGCTGGCCAAGAAACCTTATAAAAAATACGCCTATATCGGCCCTGATTACGCTTATGGGCACGATCAGTTCAACGCTTTCAGCAAGGAGCTGGCCAAACTTAAGCCGGATGCCCAAATGCTTGAGGTCGTGTGGGTCAAGGTCGGCGAAACAAACTACTCTCCTTACATACCTACGCTTATGGCCAAAAATCCTGAAGCCATATTCAGCAGTCTGTGGGGAGGAGGTCTGAGCACCTTTATCAAGCAAGCCAAGCCTTATGGGGTCTTCGGAAAGGCTTCATTGTCCTCGTTGTTCGACTTGGACATGCTACGGGTCACCGGCCAAGATATGCCCGAAGGACTGTTGGGATACGCTCGCTGCCCGTTCTATGCTGTAGACACTCCTGAGATGAAAGCCTTCGTCAAGAAATATGAGGACAAGTACAAAGACCTCCCGGCTGACTGGGCATGCATGGCTTATGACGGTCTCATCGCTTTGACCGACGCAATCAAGAAGGCCAACAGCATTGATTCAGAGCAAGTGGTCAAACAAATTGGAGGGCTGAAGTTCAAATCTCTTCGAGGCGATCGCTTCATACGTGCGGAAGACCACATGGCCAACGTCGGAATTTACGTGGGCACCACCGCTAAGGATCCAAAGTTCAAGGATTTTCTCATCCTGAAGGACGTGAAAGAAGTGCCAGCGGAAGATGCGTGGCTTTCGGTGGAAGAGATAAAGAAGCTCAGAGCAGAGAAGAAATAGAGATACCTCTTTGGCCGGTCCTTGTAGGCGATTTCGATCTGCCGGGGCCGGCCTGCCCGCAAATTCCCTTTATTGGACTCCATTTCTTAGGCGCCAAACCATGACTATCCAATACTACGTCTTCATGCTCGTCAATGGCCTCAGCCAGGGGATGCTCCTGTTTATCATTGCATCCGGGCTTACGCTGGTGTTCGGGGTTCTCAGGGTAATAAATTTTGCTCATGGCTCTCTGTACATGATCGGGGCCTTTCTGGCTTTTTCGCTCTCTACCCTTTTCACTGGCGGCTCGCTCACCAGCTTTCTGATGCTACTGCTCTTGTTCCCCCAGCGATGGCGGTAGTCGGCTTTTTCCTGGAGATTTCGTTGTTCCGACGCGTGTACCGGGAGGAGCACCTTTTGCAGCTTCTGCTCACCTACGCCCTGGTCCTGATTCTTGACGACCTGGTGAGAGTGGTGTGGGGTGGCGACCCCCGCAACGTGGCACGTCCGGAGTTGCTGGCCGGCTCGGTAGACATCCTTGGGCTGGCTTTGCCCACGTACAACGTGTTTATTCTGGCTGTCGGCCCGGTCATCGCCGTGGGACTGTGGTTCTTTCTTTACCGCACGAGGGCCGGAAACGTAATAAGGGCAGCAGTCTCCTATCCCGACACTCTGGGGGCACTGGGGGTCAACGTTTCATGGGTGATGACCTCGACCTTCATGCTGGGGTGCTGGCTGGCCGGGCTCGGTGGAGTCTTAATGGCGGCTCTTGCCAACATTGATCTGGGCATCGGAATGGAGAAGATCATCGAATGCTTTGCTGTGGTGGTCATCGGAGGACTGGGAAGCGTGGGTGGAGCATTGTTGGGATCTTTGATTATCGGAGTGGGAATAACGTTCCTCCAGCTTCCCTTTGGCCGGTGGGCCCTGGTTTTTCCCTATCCTCATGGCCCTGGTCCTGGTCATCAGGCCGTGGGGTCTTTTTGGAAAACCGGAACGATATGGTACAGATGCAGAATCGATGAACATTGACAACTCGTCGGCAAACAGGAATTGGATCTCCGGCGTTGTAGTGGCCGTGGCGCTCTTTGTCCTCCCGTTCGTGTTGGTGCGTTCGGAAGGACCGGAGAATTCTGGATTTGGGTCACCACCGAGATGATCATTATGGCCCTGTTTGCCATGAGCCTTAATTTGATTCTCGGCTTTGGAGGAATGGTCAGCTTCGGGCACGCGGCCTTTTTCGGCGTAGGGGCGTACACGGTGGCCTTGCTGATGAAAAAGGCCGGGTGTCCTCTGTATTTGGCTCTTCCCGCCGCGCCTCTGGTGGCGGCTATTGTGGCTGCTATAATCGGGTGGTTTTGCGTGCGCCTGCTGGGGCTGTACTTCGCGATCCTGACTCTCGCATTCAGTCAACTCCTGTACATGATAATATTCCAGTGGTACACTTTCACAGGCGGAGATGACGGAATCCACGGCATTCCCAGGCCGGAGTTCCTCGGACCGATAAATTACTACCTGCTCTGTCTCGTACTTTTCCTGGTCTGTTTTCTGCTCATGAGAATGATCGTCAATTCCTCCTTCGGTCTGAGCATACGAACTATCAGAGAGAACCTGGAAAGGGCCAAATTTATAGGCATAAACGTTCGGCGCTATCAGTTGATCAACTTCATTATTGCAGGAGCCTTCGCGGGACTGGCGGGCGGGCTCTTGGCCGAGCTTAACCGGTTTGCTCAAACGGAGTTCCTGCATTGGAGTAAATCCGCGGAGCCGATTCTGGCCAGTCTGGTGGGCGGAATGTATTCGCTCGTCGGGCCGGCTATCGGTTCCGCTATTCTGATATTCCTCAAAATCATTCTTCAGCAGTCACACAGGAGTATGGTCGAGATGTGGGCCATTGTTCTTGGTTTAATACTACTGGTGGTCGTACTCTTTCGCGCCGGGTGGCCTGGTAGGCCTTTGTCAGAGAGCTCTTAAAAAGTCGGAATCGTGAACCTATTCAGTAACGGATGGTGAAGGGTAAAATGACTGATGATGTCCTGCGGATTGAGAACCTTTCAAAATCATTCGAAGGCAACCAGGTTTTCAACGACGTGAGTTTTGCCGTACCCCAAGGGGAGTTGAGCGCCATTATCGGGCCCAACGGCGCGGGGAAGACTACACTTTTCAATCTGATTACCGGGTACCACATCCCGGACAAGGGACGGGTCATTTTCAAGGAAAAAGACATCTCGGGGATGCAGCCTTTCGACATTGTGAGGTTGGGAATGGCGAGGGCTTTTCAGATCACCAATATCTTTCCCAGAATGACCGTCCTGGAAAATGTGGTCACCACCGTCATCACCAAGGACAACGGCAATCTTAATATGGTCACGGCCGTGAGCAAGCTCAAAGCGGTGCATGAAAGAGCTTACCAAGTGCTGGAAAACGTCGGACTGGCGGATATGGCCCATCGACAAAGCGGCACTCTTGCGCACGGAAACCAGAAAAGACTGGATATGGCCGTGGCTCTTGCGCTGGAACCGGAACTGCTTCTCCTTGACGAGCCCATGGCCGGAATGAGCCCGGAAGAGCGATGGCAGACGGTGGAACTGGTCAAGCAGCTCTGGGAACGCCTGAAAATTACCATGGTTTTCATCGAGCACGATATGGACATGGTTTTCGGAATCTCCCAGAAGGTCAGAGTGCTGTGCTACAAAACACTTCTGGCCGAAGGAACACCGCAGGAGATTTCGTCCAACCCCCAAGTTATCGAGGCATATCTCGGCGAAGAGGTTTAGACATGCAGCTGGAAGTCCAAGGGATCAATACCTTTTACGGATTGAGCCATATCCTCTTTGACGTTTCCCTGAAGGTGGACAGAGGGGAGGTCGTGGTGCTCCTTGGCAGAAACGGGGCCGGAAAGACCACGACCATGCGCAGCATTATGGGCCTGACTCCGCCGAAAGGAGGGTAGAGTCAAGTACAAGGGAAAGGACATTACCGGGCTTCACCCCTACAAGGTGGCCCGCATGGGCGTCGGATTTGTGCCCGAAGACCGGCGAATCTTTCCGGATCTGACAGTCCACGCCAACCTCGATGTGGGTCGCAAGAGATCGAAGAGCAAGTTGAGCAAATGGACCTTTGAACGGATCTATGAGCTCTTTCCCAGGTTGAGAGAGGCTTCCCATCGACGAGGCGGCACCCTGAGCGGCGGTGAACAGCAGATGCTCACCATAGCCCGCACTCTCATGGGCGATCCGGATTTGATACTGCTTGACGAACCTTCCGAGGGACTGGCTCCAATCATTGTCAAAGTGCTGGGAGACTTTATCGACCTGATCAAACAGGAGGGGATGACGGTTCTTCTCTCCGAACAGAACGTCAAGTTCGCTCTGAAACATTCCGACCGGGCTTACATCGTGGATAACGGTCACATCAAATACGAGGGAAGCATTGCCGACCTGGAAAAGAACGAGGAGATCAAGAAGCGGTATTTGGCCGTCTGAATTTCCTGTTTGTTTCTATCAGCAAGAGGCATAGGTATCAACATAAGGGCAATTTCATCAGTTGTGGGCATTTCAGACTGCTGAGGTGCCGTCAAAGTCCCCCTTTTCTAAAGGGGGATTTAGGGGGCTTTTCAATAGGTTAGCCAAAATCCCCCCTAACCCCCCCTTTAGAAAAGGGGGGAATAAATCGCTACGTTCACGCCTATGTGAGCAAGAGGCCATGTTTTGCTGTGAGGGGATCGTCCAGGGGCTATTGCTCGTACAGGCACATCGCAGATGCTCTGCAACCCGCAGAAGAATTGTGGAGAGAGCCATGCAGAGATTCGACAATCCCGACGTGATTATCACCGACGTGTTGAGTAGCCACGGGAAATGGCGGGCCGACAAACCGGCCATTATCTGCGGAGACACTCGTCTCACCTGGAGAGAGTTCAACAGCCGCATCAATCAGGTGGCCAATGGGCTTATAGGATTGGGACTGCAAAAGGGAGACAAAGTAAGCCTCTTGATGAGTAACCGGCCGGAGATGCTGGAAATATTGTTCGGCGCCATCAGAGCCGGCGGGGTGATCGTTCCATTGTCGGTGATGGTGCCGGGTGAATCCTTGGCCCGGATGGTGGTGGACTCTGACTCTCGCTTCCTGTTCGCGGATTCCGATCGCCGCCAGGTCATGGATCCTTTCCGAAACCAGTTCACGCAGATAGTTGCTGAGGGCTTCATATCCCCCGGCTCCGAAAGCGGCGTCTGGAAGTCATATTCCCAGTTTCTGTCCACCAATTCAGACCACGATCCGGGTGTCCCCCTGGTCTACGAAGATCCCATCAACATCATGTACACATCCGGCACAACCGGAACTCCCAAAGGCATCTTGCACACTCACCACAATCGCCTCCACTTTGCCATGAGCTTTGGCATGGACTTCCGTATTGATTCCGGGGCCATAACCGTCGTCGCCACTGCTCTGTATGCCAACGGAACCTGGTTGACCATGCTCCCCACCATCTTCGCGGGCGGTACTCTGGTGCTTATGCCCAAATTCGATCCTCAGGAATTCTTGCGCCTGGCTGAAAAGGAACGCTGCACGCACACGTTCATGGTCCCGACGCAGTTCATGATACTCTTGGAGCAGCCCAACTTTGATCAGTACGATCTGACATCTATGCGCATGTGGGTCTCTGCCGGCAGCCCGTTCCGTACCCAAACCAAGCAGGAAGTTCTCCGGCGCTTCCCGGGCGAGTTGTCGGAGTTATGGGGCCTTACCGAAGGTGTTGCAACCACCCTGAAACCTGAAGATATGCAGCGTAAGACCGACTCGGTGGGCATCCCGCTCGTGGGCTGGGATGTGCGCATCATAGATGAGCAAGGCCGCGAGTTGCCTCCGGGAGAGGTGGGTGAGATCGCAGCATTCAGCGCGTTTCTCATGCCCGAGTATTACAAGCTTGCCGACAAGACCGCCGAGGCTATCTGGATCAACGAACGCGGCCGCACGTACCTGCGCACCGGTGACATGGGCAAGTTGGACGAGGACGGCTTCCTTTACATCATGGACCGCAAAAAGGACATGATCATCTCAGGAGGGATCAACGTCTTCGCCAGTGACCTGGAGCAAGTAGTCTCAAGACATCCTGCGGTCAAGGATGCGGTGGTGATCGGCCTCGCTCATGAGAAGTGGGGCGAGACTCCGGTTGCTCTCGTAATTCTCAGAGAGGGGGCCGCTGTGAGCGAGGCGGAGTTGCTGGATTGGGTCAACCCCAAGCTGGCCAAGTACCAGCGGTTGAGGAAGATAGTTTTCCGTGAGGAGGATTTCCCGCGCAATGCTTTGGGCAAAGTGCTTAAGAGAGAATTGCGCGAGGCTTACCAGTAAACTAATTCGCATTCGTCTGGAACTCGGCGATGCGAAGTTCGTCATTCCCGCGCAGGCAGGAATCCAGTGGTAGGGCGGAAGACTGGATGCCTGCCTGCCTTCGCGGGAATGCGGGTGAGCTCTTCTAGCCAGGCTATGTTACTCGCTTAACGCAGATTGGATAAACGTGCTACAGCGTGAAGACCGCGTGAGAATACTGTCTACTTTTTGATACGTTTTCGTTCTTCTTCCAGTTTGCGCAACTCCTTCCGCATTATCTTACCGGTTGCGGTCATGGGGAGTTCCCCCACAAATTCGACCTCTCGCGGGAACTCGTGAGCTGCCAATTTGACCTTTACGAAGTTCTTGATCTCCTGTTCAAGGCTTGGCGTTGGCGTCACACCCGGCTTGAGCACGATAAACGCCTTCACAATTTCCGTACGGACCTCATCCGGGATTCCAACGACTGCGACCAGGCTGACCGACGGGTGTTTCAAAAGACAATCTTCGATCTCCGCGGGCCCTATCCTGTAGCCCACGCTGGTGATGACATCGTCTTTTCTCCCCACAAACCATAAGTACCCGTCTTTATCCTTTCGGGCCAAGTCGCCAGTAAGGCACCAATCGCCAACGTATTTCTCTTCCGTGGCTTCCAGATTGTCCCAGTACCTGGAGAAACATCACAGGGTCTGGCCGTTTGATGGAAACCTCACCCACTGTACCTGTCGGCACCGGCACGCCGGATTCGTCCACAATTTCGACAATGTGGCCCGGAATCGGTCTGCCCATAGAGCCAGGCCGAATTTCCATTATTTCCGCACAGTTTCCTACAACCAGGTTGACCTCGGTTTGACCGTAAAATTCGTTGATAGTTACCCCCATGACCTCTTTTCCCCATTCCAGGAGTTCGGCGCCCAGCGTCTCTCCTCCACAGCCAATGCTACGCATGTGAAAGTCGTAGCGCCTTCCAGGATCCTCGACCTGGCGCATCATCTTCAAAGCAGTCGGTGGCATGAAAGCGTTGCGGATGCGGTGCTTTGCTATCAGGTGGAAGGCTTCTTCCGGGTCGAACTTCCTTGCCCGGTGAGCTACCACAGGCACCCCATGATGCCAACTGGGGAAAAGCACGTCGATAAGTCCGCCGATCCATGCCCAGTCGGCAGGTGTCCAGAAAAGATCATCTTCTTTCGGAAAGAAGTTGTGAGGAAACTCTACGCCGGGAAGATGTCCCAGCACTACTCTATGAGCGTGGAGAGCCCCCTTCGGAGGTCCGGTTGTGCCGGAAGTGTATATGATTAGAGCCGGATCGTCGGCTTTAGTTTTGGCCGGTTCAAACTCTGTTGATCCTTTATCAATCAGCTTTCCGAAATCTAAGACTCGGTCGTTCTTTTCCCCGTCAGTGGTCACAACGATTTTCAATTCCGGCAGGCGGTCCCAGATCTCCATGATCTTGGGGAGATTTGCCCCATCCGTTACGAGCCCCTTCGCGCCGCTGTTTGACAATCGATATTCCAACGCGTCGGTACCAAAAAGCGTGAAGAGAGGTATTGCTACGGCCCCAATCTTGTACAACGCGATGTGGCTTATCGCTGTTTCAGGACTCTGACCCAACAAAATTCCGACGCGGTCACCCCGTTGAATTCCGTGGGCCTTGAGACCGTTGGCCAGCTGATTGGAGCGTTTTTTCAGATCCGAGAAAGAATATTTAGTGACCTGCCCTTTGTGGTCTTCGTAGATCAGGGCTATACGGTCCGGTTCGTGCGCCCACTTATCGCATATATCCACACCAATGTTGTAAAGATCGGGAACCTCCCATTGAAACGATCCATAGACCCGATCATAAGTTTTGCCCGGCGTTAGCATGTTCTCTCCTGCAACTATCCGAAAATCATGGGTAAGAACCCTTCAGCGTGCATGGGAAAGGGCTGATTGTCAAAGATGTGGGCCTCGGGCCTTCGTCTCCGTCCTTGGACAATTCCGGGCGAAGACAACGAACCCGCGGGGCCTAAGTACCACGTTTCACGGGTATGGTGCCGTTTGCTCAGTAGGACCGTCCCGCGAAGAACGCGGGACGGTCCTACTGAGCGTTGCAATAGCAGATGAGGTCACGTGCTTGTGTCGTCTCTAATGGCCAAGGCACGAATACGTCACCTAACTTGCGAAACAAAGCACTAATGCGTTCGCGATAGTCCCTCAAGCTCGTGTTCAGCTTTTTGCAGGTCTCCATCGGCCGCGCATTGTTTGAAGATCTCTCTTGCACGGTTCAAGAATTTACGTGACTCGGCCACATCTCCTTTACGTTTGCACAATTGCGCGTGGAGCAGGTAGTCCCGACCCAGGTGCACCTTCATGCCTATGCTTTCATCCGCGACGATGGCCGCTCTGGTCCAATTCTCTGCCGCGCCTACGTTGCGATCGTCAATAGTAATAAGAATCTCGGCGATGAGTCTGGCTGTCCAGCCGGACAGAGCTCCGAATCTATTCTCCTGATAGGCTTTGAAGATTTGATCCTGCTTTACGTCTTTGCGGTTATTTGAGACTTCAGCCAATGTCATTGCTAGTTCGCTTAGCCTTGCGCACGAAGGCATGATGTTCACCGATTCCACAATGGATATGGATTTCGAGTGACAATTCTGGGAAGCAGCGAAACGACCCATGTCAAAATAGGTAAAACCCAGAAAGAAGTAAGCGAGAGCCTCCCAAAAATAATTGGCACCCTCCAACAAGGCGACCGACTTGGACAGGTGCCTTTCGGCGTCCATCAGTCGCCCTTTGTAATAATAGCAAATCCCCAGGCTGCCGTGCGCCATGCCCCTGGACAATCTATCGCCGGCGGTCTCAGCTATGTGTAGCGCTTCTCGAGCGGTCTGAAGGCCGATATCAAGCCTACCCGTATAATTGTAAACAAGGGAACTCATAAGGCTCTTGACCATGGAAATGCTCCATAGGGCCTCTGCCGCCACGTTTATCTCCAGGGCTTCTTCCAAAAAATGGAGCGCTTTTTCGAACGCGCCGGTTGCCGGCAACGTGAGGCCTAACCACACTTTGGCCGTGACGAGCGAAAGAATGTCGTTCACGTCATTTGAGAGGCTTAGACCATCTTCCAGGTATTTCAATCCCTTTTCAAAGTTTTCCTCAACCAGACAATGATAGGTTCCAACGATGGTATATATTTGGGAGAGCCGTCTTCTGTAATTACCTTCCCGAGCTACCGAAATAATAGGGTCAACAGCCTGTTTCGCCTCCACATGGTGATTCATCTGCAGCAAATACAGCCCCAAGGCCGTTCTGGCGTCAACAAGATGAGTATCCACCTTTGAAGTTCGCGGCAACCTGTCCAGACAGGCCACTCTTTGCCTCGCGTATGAGACTGAATCGGAAAAGGAAGCGATTTTTCTAGCTTTTTTCCCCGCCAATTCCGCATGTTTAGCTGCCTTTTCAAAATTCTCGCTCATCAGATAATGTTGCAGCAGCTCTTCCGAATGTTCACTGAGGTTACCCTGATGTATTTCCTCAATCGCATTTGCTATCTTTTCGTGAAGGTTCTTCTTCCTGGCAGCCAATATCGAATCGTAAACGACGTCGCGGATCAGGGCGTGTCTAAAAGCATAGGTTGGCTGAATCGGGGATCCTGTTTCGTCCAGGAGGCCTGAAGCCTTGAGGAGCAAGAGATGGGGCAGGAGTTCTTTCTCCGGAACCCCCATAACTCTGCTGATTAAATTGCACGAGAATTGCCTCTCGATGACTGAGGCTGTTTGAAGCAGGGCTTTTGTCTTTTCCGGAAGGGTATCAACTCTTGCCATTATGATGTCATTGATAGTAGAGGGGATAGCAACGTCGTTCCCGTGCCTGGTCAGATAATACCGTTCTCCTCTTTTTTCAATTATCTTCAAGTCCTTCCACGACCGCAGAAATTCCTCAATGAAGAATGGCACACCTTCCGTTTTTCGTAATATCAATTCTTGAAGTTCGGGTTCAATTTCTCGGTACCCAGGAGGTTCTGGACCATAGCGGCACTTTCCCCGTCAGACAGCCGGTCCAGGGTCATTGGCTGATGATGAGAAAGTCTTGCCCAGTTCGCTGAAAAACCCGGTCGGTAGGTGAATATCGCTAAGATCTTCAGGCCGTGCATGGTCTCCAGCAGATGCTTGATAAACTCCTGGGAGGATTTGTCACACCAGTGGAGGTCCTCAATCGCCAAGATGAGAGGCCTGGATTCCGATCCTTTCACGAGTACTTTCGCCAAAGACTCCCTGACACGGTCCTTTCTTGACTCAGAACTCATGGGAATCGAGTCTATTCCGCTGTCACGCACAGATAGAAGCTCTAGGATATATGGAAGCATCTCGCCGTCCCCGGCGTGTGAGGATTCCAGACCTTCCTTAACTTTCTTCCTGGTCTCCAAGTGGCCGTCATCGTCCCGGACACCGAACGTCTCCTTCAGGTGCCGGACGAACGGATGATATGACATTCCCGTGCCGTGAGAGAGACATCTTCCCTCGACGAACGTCACGTCCCGTCCGGCGACTGCCTTCTTGAACTCATGCAAAATCCTGGACTTGCCAAGACCAGGCCCTGCTGCAATGGAAATGGCCGCGCAGCCCCCCTCTGTGCAGACAGCCAAGCCTTCCAGTAGTCGACTCAATTCTTTTTGTCTGCCCACAAAGGGTGTTAGTCCCCTGGCAGCCCTAACATCGAAGCTTGTCAACAACGAGTCGGCCGAGACAAGGCGGTACGCCTTCACGGGCGGGGTAAGCCGAAATTTGATGTCTGTCAATTCTTCAAACATGAAAAAACCTTCGGCACGTTTGAAGGTTTCCTCAGTGACGTATATGGCTCCGGGTTTTGCGAGGCACTGCATCTCGTGGGCCAAACCCGCCGTATTCCCTACCTCCGTATAGTCCCCCGTTAGATCGTCGTCTATCGAGCCGACTAACACGGGCCCCGAGTTGAGGCCTACTCTAATTTCCAGACGCACGTCGAAGCGTTTCCCGACTCTTTGGGTGTAATCGCGGAGCGCTTTCTGGATTTCCAGCGCGGCATGACAGGCTCCCTGCGCGTGATCCTCTCTTGCCGGCTGGGCCCCGAACAATGCCAGTATCCCCTTGCTGGTGACTTGGCTGATTGTTCCGCCATACCTGACGATCTGGTCGGCAAGAATCGCAAAAAGCTCATCTATGACCTCGTAAACCTCGGCCGGCTTCAGCTTCTCCGACATGGGGCCGTAGTCTGCCAAGTCTGCACAAAGCGCTGTGGCGATCTTCCGTTCACCGGCCAGACCATCTCCAGTTGCAAGGATTTTGTCCGCGAGGAATTTCGGCATGAACGCTGGTCGACTGGGTTGTCTCACTGCTGACGGTTTCTATCCCTTCGGCTAATTCATAGCCGCACTTCCCACAGAATTTGCTCTCTGGCCGACTTTGGAACCCACAAATGGGACAGCGCTGCAAAATAGCTCTCCCGCACCTGGAACAGAATTTCAAATAAAACGTATTCTGGCTTCCCGCGCCGAGAACTCAGGTCCCCGCTCATGACTCAGCGGCCACGAAAACGACGGCGTGGAGATGATTCTCACGTCAATACTGATGGTTACAGTGGCTAATGATGTAACGACGATCTAAAGAGTTTTCCGATACTCTTGTGGCTTACACGCTAGACAACCTATAATACTTCAGCTTGAAAGGTCAACTATCATCTTCTTGCTGCTTTGGGGCTTGCTCCAGATTCCGTTCGCAATCGGACACTAGTGTCGCAATATACCCGCACTGTTTTGCGGAACCCCGCAACTTTGTGTATTGCGGGACCTACCTATGCAGGCCTTCTTCACCATTTCGGTCGGACGGATCAAAAACAAGCTGGACAACAGAGCGACTCGGTAATATGGTACGACGTTGTTCACTTGGCGGACCTGAAAACGCCAAATCGCTGCGGGAATCATGCTCCGGCAGCTCTTGAAAAACTCATCGATTTTCCTACCAGCTCCGCAGGGAATATGGAAAGGACGCCATGTCTACTGGGGACCAACTAACCCAGTTCATCGTTTCCGGCCTTACTACCGGCAGCATCTATGCGCTGATAGCCCTCGGTTTTTGCATCATTCACAATGCCATTGGGATCGTTAACTTTACCCAGGTAGACTTTGTGACCCTCGGCGGCATGATGATGTACACCTTTTTCCAGAGCATGAATTTCCCCATGCCTCTGGCCTTCGTTCTCGGCGTACTGGCAGTGACGGCGGTAGGGGCTCTGGTAGAGCGGTTCGCTATTCGACCAGCCAAATCCCGTGCCGTAATAGTTCTCATCTTCATTACTATCGGTGTTTCGATCCTGATGCGTGGCGCCTTCAAAATCATCTGGGGCACGAATCAGATGGCCCTTCCCTCTTTTTCGGGAGATGCACCCTTTCTGATCCTACGGGCCGCGGTTTTGCCTCAAAGTCTCTGGATTTTTGTCATCACTGTCATCGTAGTAATCTTGCTTCATTTTTTCTTTAGTAGCACTCGGTTAGGCAAGGCCATGAGGGCCACGTCCTTTAACCCCAAGGCCGCGGCACTTATGGGAGTAAATGTGAATCGCATGATCCTTTTTTCGTTTGCCTTGAGCGGAGCACTTGGAGCGGTGGCAGGAATTATCATCGTTCCGATCACTACCCTGTCCTACGATATAGGTGTAATACTTGGTCTGAAGGGGTTTGCCGCGGCTGTTCTCGGAGGATACGGGAACAGCATTGGGGCCATTATCGGCGGGCTTTCGCTCGGGCTCCTGGAGTCCTTCGGCGCCGGGCTGATCTCTTCTACCTACAAGGATGTAATCGCCTTTGCCATCCTTCTTCTGGTCCTCTTCATGAAACCCAGCGGGCTATTAGGCTATGGAGAGAAGGAGAAGATTTAAGGGCATGGCCGCCGGCCTATCCAAGACTAAACGCTTACTGAGCTTGATAATACCGGCCCTGGTCATTGTCATCATCCCCTTTTTGATTCCCAATCCTTATTACCTCAACGTAATCAATATCATCGGCCTGAACACAATAGTCGTGGTCGGCCTGAGCCTGTTGATAGGGTACGCCGGCCAGATCTCGCTGGGACATGCCGCATTTTACGGCCTGGGCGCGTATCTTTCCGGCATTCTCACCGTCACGTACAGTGTCTCGCCGTGGTTCGCGATGATTGTAGCGCTTCTTGCGACAGGCTTACTGGCCTTGGCAATAGGCATCCCCACCTTGAAACTGCACGGTCATTACCTGGTCATGGCCACACTGGGCTTCAACTTGATTATTAATATCATCCTGATCCAGTGGGATAAGATGACAGGTGGTCCTTCAGGCTTTCCCGGAATTCCCTCTTTGACAATCGGATCGTGGTCCTTTGACTCCGATAAGAGAATGTATTACCTCATCTGGTTTTTTGCCTTTGCCTCGATTGTCCTGGCTTTGAACCTGGTTCGTTCACGCGTAGGGAGGGGTCTGAGGGCCTTGCACGGGAGTGAAGCGGCTGCCGCGTCGGTGGGTGTGCGGACGGAAACCTATAAGGTCAAGGTCTTTGTATTAAGCGCCATCTTCGCATCGGTGGCAGGCAGTCTCTATGCGCATTATCTGACTTTTATAAGTCCGAAAACCTTCGACATTTTCTTTTCCGTCGAATTGGTGACCATGGTCATTGTCGGCGGAATGGGGAGCATTTGGGGCGCCCTCTCAGGAACTGTTTTCTTAACTCCCTTACCCCTTGTCCTGCATTTTTTTGATGAATATAAAGACATATTTTATGGCTTAATCCTGGTGTTGATCCTAATTTTCATTCCGGAAGGATTGGTAGTAGCGATTCAAAGCCGATGGCTCTCTAAAAGACGCTCTGAGACAGAAGAAATACCTATTGAGGCTGCAAAACTCAGTGTCCGACCCGTTCACGATTATCCCACGCTTGGTTCCGAAAAAAGAAGAGCGGTACCCGGCTCGGGAAATCAAGCGATCTTGAGGGTTGAAAACGTAAGCATCAGGTTTGGCGGATTAATGGCCCTCGGCCAAGTTTCATTCGAAATGCCCGAAGGCTCTATTACAGCCTTGATCGGACCCAACGGCGCCGGCAAAACCACCCTCATCAACGTCATTTCAGGCGCATCGCAGCCTCAGAGCGGCAAAGTTTTCTTTAGAGACCGAGAGATCAGCGGCAGGCGGCCGTATCACATGGCTGCTATGGGGCTGAACCGCACTTTCCAGAATCTCCAGATTTTCGAAAATATGACGGTACTGGAAAATGTCATGGTGGGCCTCCACGCCAAAACAAGAAATGAATTCGTCTCCTGTCTGTTTCGTCTGCCAGGCTTCGGCAGGGAAGAAAGGGAAATCGAACAAAAGGCCTGGGAGGTCTTAAAGTTTTTCCGTCTTGAGGGAAAAGGACTTTGGCCGGCATCGAGTCTTTCTTATGGGGAACAGAAGCGGATTGAAATGGCCAGAGCCTTGGCTTCAGCCCCTAGTGTAGTGCTTTTGGATGAGCCGGTGGCAGGTCTGAACATGACTGAAACCCGAGAAATGGCTGGGACAATCAGTGAGATCCGGTCTCAAGGGGTCTCGGTGCTCCTGATCGAGCATGATATGAACCTGGTCATGGGAATTTCAGACAAGGTTGTGGTTCTCAATTATGGGAGAAAAATCGCAGATGGTTATCCCGAAGACATTCAGAGAGATGAAAAAGTCTTGGCCGCATATCTGGGAGGCGTAGCTTAGATGTTACGAGTTCAAAACATCGAGGCGCGCTATGGCGGAAACCGGGCATTGAAAGGGGTGTCTTTGGAGGTGCGGCAAGGGGAAATAGTTTGTTTGATAGGCGCCAATGGCGCGGGCAAGACTACGCTGCTCAATTGTCTCTCGGGTATCCATCCCGCCAGAAACCGGCAAGGTGTTTTTTATGGGAGAGGATGTCTCCCATGCGCCCTCACAAAAAATGGTCCGCCTGGGCATAGTCCAGGTACCTGAAAACCGGCAACTGTTCGGCCCGCTTACGGTAGAGGAAAACCTGGAAATGGGAGCTTACTCGCGGGCCCGGCAAATTAACAAGAAACGCCTCGTCTCAGAAATGGAAAAGGTTTTTCAGCTCTTTCCGCCGCTGAAGGCTCGAAGAAAGCAGCGAGCCGGCACACTTTCTGGGGGGGAACAACAAATGGTTGCCATCGGCCGGGGGCTGATGTCCGACCCTCGCCTCTTGTTACTGGACGAGCCCTCGCTCGGGCTGGCGCCCTTGATTGTCCGGGAGATATTCCGCATCATTCAGGAACTCCAGCGTGAAGGTCGAACCATACTACTGGTGGAACAGAATGCCTTGGGCGCGCTGACTATTTCTCAACGGGCCTATGTACTTGAGAGCGGATCAGTAACGACGAGCGGACCGGCCGCGGTTCTGATACAGGATCCGGAAGTGCGCAGGGCCTTTTTGGGCCAGGACGTGAGAGTGTGACGGACATTTTAAGATTACAGGATGTCGCAAAGGGGGTGAGCAAACATTACCGTACCTGAGGAGTTTGAGAGTTGTAGACCACGCGGCAATTGCGTTATTCTAACGGCACTATTAAGCCCTCGATGGGAAGTGGAGTAAGGATTGAAGGAGAGCACGATGAAGAGATTTGGAGCATTCCTGCTGGTAGCTTTTTTTGTTGCGGGGTTATCCTCGGTAAACGCGGCTGACCCCATCAAGATCGGCGCGTTTTTCTCCCTGTCCGGACCCGCGGCCAATATTGGAACGCCAACCAGGCTGGTTACCCAGATGGTGGTGGAGAAAATTAACAAAGAAGGCGGCATTAATGGGAGGCCTATAGAGCTGATTGTCGGAGACACCGAGTCTGAGCCCACTAAAGCCGTTATGGTCGTCAAGAAATTCATCAACGTTGACAAGGTAGCGGCAATCATCGGACCGGACCGGACAGACCTCGGCATGGCCGTGAAAAAACAGGTTGAAGAGGCCGGCATTCCCACGTTTATGACTGTGGGCGGGGATCCGGTCATAATGGGAGGCGGTCCTCTAGGAACTTTTAAATGGGTTTTCAAATCCCCCCAGCGAAGTTCCACCGCGGTTGAAAAACTCTACCAGTACCTGCAACAGAAAGAGCTGAAGAAGATCGCCCTCATGACCGCTTCAGACGGCTTTGGCAAGGACGGCAAGGTATGGCTCGAGAAGTTGGCCTCCAAATACGGATTAACGATAGTGGCAGACGAATCATTCAATCCCAAAGATACTGACATGACCGCTCAGTTGACAAAAATCATGGCTACCAGCCCCGACGCAATTGTTTGCTGGACCATCGGCCCGGCAGGGGCCATTGTGGCCAAGAATGTCAAACAGCTCAACATGAAAGCCCCGCTGTTTCAATGCCACGGCCAGCCGGATCCAAAATATGTTGAGCTTGCAGGACCAGCCTCTGGCGGCAATATGATGCCGTCAACCAAGTTGATGGCATGGGAACAACTCTCTGACGACGATCCCCAAAAGAAAGTCATAAAGGAGTTCGTTCACCTGTACAACGATGTTTATCACCACAATAAAGAATTTCCGATCAATGCCCACTCGGGCTATGCCTGGGACGCTATCTATATTGTGGCCAATGCCATGAAAAAAGCTGGAACAGACCCGGAAAAACTGCGTGGGGCTATCGAGCAGACCAAAGACTATGTAGGTATAAGCGGTATTTATAGCCTGACCCCTGAGGATCACAATGGTCTGGACACCAACTCCATGATTATGGTTCGAATCGAAGACGGCAAATGGAAGTTGGGGAAATAGGCTCTATCTCACTTCCAGGGTTAGGATGAAGAGCGCAAGCAGAGTTTGAGATGACTTTCAGAACCCTCACTGCCCCTTCGGTAAAGGGGGAAAGGGGGGGATTTTCTGCCGTAGGCTTCGATGCTGTGGTTGTTGACGTGGTTACGGTGTGACCGCGCAGTTGCGTTGGCGCGGTCATTCTAGCTTCAGGTAAGGTATATGGGTAGAAAAGGGCGAATTCTGGTTTTTACCGGTACAGGCAAAGGTAAGACCACTCGGGCTTTAGGCTGGGGCTTACAAGCAGTAACCACAGGTTTGAATGTTTACATGATTCAATTGCTGAAAGCGCCGGACAGCTCAGGGGAACACTTTGCGGCCAAGCGGCTTGGAACCGCGTTTACTATAGAGCCCATGGGAAAGAAGGGGTTCATTCGCAAGCAGGAGGCAGATCATACTGATCGATTGATGGCCGAAAGAGCCCTGGAAAAGGCCCGCACAATTATGCTGGGCGGAGACTACGATGTCATCATTCTCGATGAGATAAACGTCGCAGTCCGACTCAATCTCGTCAGCAGGGAGAAGGTGCTCGATCTCATGGCTGCCAAACCGGAGCACTTGGACCTTGTTCTGACAGGTCGAGACGCCCATCCCGACATCTGTGCGCGAGCCGATGAGGTGCTTGAAATGGTAAACATCAAGCACCATTTCGATAGCGGAGTCAGGGCGATGAGGGGCATAGAATACTGAGGGATTTGGTCACGATAATTCCCTCAGCGCTGCCGGCCGGCCATGATGCCGTCAAAGGCAGAGTTGAGAGCGCTCAGGTGATCGATACCTTCTTGGATCCGTTGTGCGAATTCGCTCCTCTGCTGCCGGATTCGGCGGACGGCAGCATCGAGGCTGGTATCCAGATCTCGCATCGCGGACACGGCAAGGCTGCGAGCCTCTTTCTCTATCTTCTTAATTCGCTTTGCACCCAGATAAAAGATAAGAAACAGTTGGCATATCAGCAGCACCGTGAGGCCGGTTAAACCGTCGGAACTGAAAAGAGCGGTAAGAAATCCAACAAATATCTTCAAGCCTCCGGCGAGGCTGGGATGCTCTAACCAGGCTTCAATAGCGGCTTGTCCGGCCAACCTGACAATCAAGATCAGCGCTGGAATGCCCAAGACCAGCCTTTGGCTGAGACGCCGCCAACCTGCGAGTCGTCCCGCAACGGATGCTTTTCTCTGTTTCAGCTTCTGGGCCAACAGTTTGGAGGCTTGATCCACCGCCATGTTTATCAACTCTTCAGGGTTTTCCCCACTTTCAGAACCGTCAGTCCGCGGAAACGCAAGAAGAAATTCGGAGTCCAGGCGCGCACCCACCTCTTCAATCTCCGTGCGTCTCTCTTGACTCACCGCCCGCGCCGTCCGTAGGAAGATCCGGTCCAGGTCTTCGCGGAAAGCTCTCGCAGCACTTCCACGTCCCAGGTTGAGCATCCTCATGGCGAGCCTCACGGGCCCTATCGACGTGTCCTCATTCATCAGAAGGGGGAAAAGTCGCTCGGCGAGCTTATTTTCGTGATCCATGAGGTGCAGACTCGAAGCGGGCGGCTCGGAGCTAACCTCCGTTTGGATATCATGAATGCCATCCAACAGCCGCTTCTTTTCCTTTGGGGAAATTGCCGCGTTCAATTCGTTCAGTAGATGTCGGGTTTCCTCCACGAGATTGACAGTCTTAACGGAAGCGATCTCCTTCGCGTCCCGGCGAACCATCAGAAAACTCCTGAAGCGTTTGAATTCGCTATCAAGAACCAGTTCTCTGTTTCTTCCATCAGCTTCCTGAGCAGCCGAAAGGATGAACACTCTGGGTTGTTCGACGCCGGCCTCGTGCTTGAGGCGAAAAGTGAAGTCTCCCAACACTTCCTTGAGCTTGCTGTGCGGATCGGCCGCGTCCCCTTCAATTAGTTCGTCAGCCTTATTAAGTACAAACGTGAAGTTTTCCGTGTTTATGAGGGTCTGCTGCACGAATCTGTAAAAGACGACATCCGCGTATTTCTCAGGGCTCACCACCCACACGATGGAGTCGAGGCAAGAAAGGATCTCGAGGACTGCCTTGCGATTGTCCTGCTCGATACTGTCAAAGTCGGGAAGATCCAGAAGCACAAGGTCTTTTATGATATCGGAATCATGAACAGCGTCGTTTTCGCGTATAAGCGCGGAGATTTTTTCCAGCCCCCGGGGGGTATCCCTGTGCCGATAGACCACAGCATGGTCGGTAAACGGTCTTTTGTCCGACGAATCTGAGATCTCATTTCTCGCCAGAGCGTTAATGAGCGTCGATTTACCGACCCCAGTTCCGCCGAGAATGCCTACATAAAGCGCTTCTCCCGGCTGGCTGGCCTTTTGCAGAAGAATTTGAGTCCTTTGGACAAAGGAATCTCGGGCCTCACCTGACATAAGAAAGAGCCCGTCAGTCCGTAGGAATTCCAAGGACCGCTCCAGAGTCAGTGCAAGGGAGGAACGATTCACGATGACAAAACCTCTTCCATTAGAAGCTTGGGGGAAGACGACCGAGTTTGTGCGGGGGAGGGAGAGACTGACTGCAGGGTTAATAGTTGCTTAGCATAGTGCCAGGCAGAAATTACCTCACGGGACGCGGCAGACCTCACTGTCCTTGCACTCTGCATCCAGCGGTCTGAGCCAAGGGAACCACACAGGAATGGGCTTTAGAGAAATACAGGGAGCCGGAAACTCAATGGATTTGCAGGTGCCGGGAATGCACACGGAGGCCGTGCCCAAACTTATCCAGGGAAGAATGTGGAATTCGGTCTTTACTATTGTAGGCCAGATGGGGATGTCGAACGGTATGGAAACAGGACCCACGCTCTCGGGTGGAATGGGCCTATCAGGCACACAGGGCCGATAGCCGGCTTCCCCGGCAGAACAGGGCAGAGTCACCCCCATAGCAAGCATGACAAATACGAGAAGGACAGCAACCCTGGAAGTTTTCATAGCTATACCCCACCAATACAATGTGCGCATCACTGAGTCGCACGTGAAATCTCATAGAAATATCGGTGCTACGTTATCATCGCTGCAACTTTCCTGTCAAGGAAGAAGCCGCTGAGCGTCATCGCTCAGTCGCCGGGCAGAGAAAGATTGTCATTGCGAGCGGAGCGAAGCAATCCCTACGCGTCAAAGCCAAGATTGCTTCGTCGTTTCACTCCTCGCAATGACACAGGATCGGCGATTTCCCCGCCTAAGTGAGCGATCATCACTAAACATCGAAGCTCTTTTCCAGCATGGTCGCATGGGCCGCGGCCAAACGGGCAATCGGCACTCTGGGACCGGAGCACGAAACGTAGTCCAGACCGACGTGATGACACAGACGGATGGAGCCAGGATGCCCACCATGTTCACCGCAGATCCCTATCTTGAGACCGGGCCGAGCCCTGCGACCCGCTTCCACGGCCATCTTCATAAGAGGCCCCAGGCATTTGACATCCAGGGATTCGAAGGGATTCGCCTCGAGAACACCGCGTTGCTGATAATAGGGGAGGAATTTATTCTCCGCATCTTCGCGACTGAACGAGAATGCGGCTTGGGTAAGGTCGTTCGTCCCAAACGAGAAAAATTCCGCTACACGTGCCATCTCATCGGCAGTGAGGCAGGCCCGCACCACTTCAATCATGCTGCCGTATTTGAAATCGAGCTTCACTCCGTGGGCTTCTTCGACTTCTTTCTGCACCTTGTCCACGTATCGCTTGACCCATTTCAATTCCGTATCAGCGCAGACTTGGGGGACCATGATCTCCGGGTGGACTTCAATACCTTCCTTTACGCATTCTGCTGCCGCCTCGAGGATTGCCTGGATCTGCATGGTATAGATTTCGGGAAAGGAAATGCCAAGGCGGACCCCGCGATGCCCGAGCATCGGGTTGGCCTCCCGGAGGGCACGGGCCCTTAGCAGCATAAGTTCCTTCTTCTTGATGGCCTCGTCTATCGCCTTGACGTCTAGTTCCGCAAAGAATATGGGCAAGCCTTGCCGCTGTTCGCGGTAGTTAGCATAAAGGTCGGTATCCACCAGCTTTACGCTCTCCAGAAGTCTTTCCGTGGCCTTCGCGGTTCGTCGCAGACGCCTCAAATCGTCAAGCTGCTCCACCAACTCGTTTTCCAAGGGAAGAAATTCATGAAACGGCGGGTCAAGAAGGCGAATCGTTACCGGGTACGGCGACATGACTTCAAATATGCCTTTAAAGTCGGAACGTTGAATGGGCAACAACCGGATGAGCGCCTTCTGGCGATCCTCGAAGACCTCGGCCAATATCAACTCGATCACTATGGGCAGACGATCGGGCGCGTTAAACATGCGCTCCGTGCGGCACAAGCCTATTCCGACAGCTCCATAGGTTCGCGCTCGTTCCGCATCGTGCGGCGTGTCAGCATTGGCCATGACCTGAAGTCTGGCCAACTGATCTGCCCACCCCAGCAGAATGTTGAGTTGAGGGCTGAACTCAGGCTCAACTGTAGGAATTTGACCGAGGTACACATTGCCTGTAGCGCCGTCTATGGTGATTACGTCTCCCTCGTGAACCACTTGGTCCCCTATCAGAGCCAGCCTGTGGGTAATATCGACCCGTATCCCCTCGGCGCCGGCTACGCAAGGTTTACCCATACCCCGGGCTACCACTGCCGCGTGAGAGGTCTTACCCCCTCGGCTGGTGAGGATACCCTGCGAAGCAAAAAAACCGTGAATATCCTCGGGCTTGGTCTCCTCACGCACCAGAATCACCTTCTCGCCCGCCTTACCCTGAGCCTCGGCTCTGTCCGCATCGAAGATGCATCTGCCTGACGCGGCCCCTGGTGACGCAGGTAGGCCTTGAGCAAGGGGTTCGGCTTTGAAGTTGGGGTCCAGGCCGCGATACAGCATCTGCTCAAGGTGCTCGGGATTGATTCGCAGCAGACCTTCTTCCTTGGTCAGCAACCCCTCTCCGACCATTTCCACGGAGGTCCTCACCATGGCCGTTGCGTTCATTTTGCCGTTGCGGGTCTGGAGGCAGTAAAGAACCCCCTTTTCAATAGTGAATTCGAAATCCTGGACTTCCCTGTAATGGTTCTCCAGTCTATTACGCAAATCTTCCAGTTGACGGTACAGACCCGGCATTTCCTCGGCCATAGCTTGGATAGGTTTAGGCGTGCGAATACCGGCCACCACGTCTTCTCCCTGGGCATTTACCAGGTATTCGCCGAACATTTTGTTTTCGCCGGTAGCCGGATCCCGAGTGAAGCCGACACCGGTGCCGCTGTCGTTGCCCATGTTTCCGAAGACCATGGCAACCACGCTGACGGCTGTGCCGTTGCACATTTCCGGGGTGATGTTGAACTCACGCCGATAATCCACTGCGCGCTTTCCCATCCACGAGTTGAATACGGCTTTGATGGCTATTTCCAATTGCTGGTACACGTCTTCGGGGAAGGGCCTGAAGGTCTGTTCTTCAACCACGTGGAGAAAGAGTTCACAGACTTCTTTCAGGTCTTCAGTGGTGAGATCTACGTCCGATATCGCGCCGGATTTGACCTTGATGGCTTCCAGAGTCTGGTTGAAGTGTTCGTCCGGCGCCCCCATCGCAATTTTGCCATAGAGCTGAATGAAACGGCGATAGGCATCATATCCGAATCGCTCATTTTGAGTCTGTTTTACCAACCCAGGCACAGTCTGCGAGTTTAGGCCAAGGTTGAGAATAGTGTCCATCATTCCCGGCATTGAAAGGGCGGATCCCGATCGAACCGAGACAAGCAAGGGGTTGTCGGGATCGCCGAAGCCTTTGCCGGTGGCTTTCTCCAGGTCCTTGATATGTGCTTTAATGTCATCCATCAATCCCGGAGGGAGGTTGTCATTCGTAGAGTCAAGAAAGGCCAGACAGGCGTCGTTGCTGATCACGAATCCGGGCGGCACGTTGAGGCCGATCTGAGTCATCTCGCAGAGACCGGCACCCTTGCCCCCCAAGAGGTTCTTGTTTTTTCCATCGCCCTCATGAAACGAAAAGATATACTTGTAGCTCATAGTGCTCTCCGTGGAAAATTTGATTGGCTTGGCGACCTGGTCTTACCGATCGGCCCAAATTCCCGGGCCGACATTGGGAAGCGCAGAGGGTTCTCTTCTCCTGAGGGGTTGGGAAGCGGCTGTGGGTAGACGCTTTTCCCTCATGAAATTCGACACTTGCTCTTCCTATTGCCATCCATCCCCAGATCTGCGCCCCGTCCCATGATCTTTGGGTAATTTATTACTTTATCAAACAAATCTTTTTTTATGCAACAAATTTCAGCGAACTGAATAGTCGGCTACGGTGAGCCTAAGCGAGAAATGTTAGATGATTTCCATGAGGTGAATTAAACATCCTGCAAAATGACTGAATAGTAACTTAGCCCACCGTCAGACAAGCTGTTAGCGGTTGCCCAAAAAAGTTCCGTTTGGCCATGCGAGACGGAGAATCCGAAAAGCTCACCGTGACGGGTGCTTTTGTCAGTCATTCCTGCGCAAGCAGGAATCCAGTAGGACCGGCCTCCGCGCCGGTCACAGTGAGCCGCCGGCAGGGACGCCGGCGCTACCTCCGGATCAGAGCTGGCCTCAGAGGGAAAGCTCAGCATGTGAAGTTGAAAAACCTTGCCTTGACAATTTCCGAGCACAATGGCTAACCTGGGCAACCGACTTGTTTTACTGATAACAGTTAGCAACTCGTTACCGCCGATTCAGGTCCATATTAGACTTGTTTGGTTGCTCGACAGGTCCTGGAGCCCTACACACGTTGCAACCGAACTTCGAAGGGTCAAGCATGCCTCAACGCCAAATATCTGAAAAAAGGGCAACCTACCTGAAGAACGATTACGAGCGCGGATTCATCAAATTCTGCCGATTCAAGGCAGCGCACGCCCAGTGGGGGACGTTCCGATCAAACCTGAAAATTGAAGAAGATCACCGTCAGCAGGACGGTTTCATACATGCCGGCGTTATGGCGACCATGGCCGATCATACAGCCGGATATTCAGCGTTTACTACCGTGCCGGAAAACATGCAGATCCTCACCATAGAATTCAAGATCAACTTTCTCCGCCCCGCGTTCGGGGAAGAGCTGGTCTGCAATTCTCGCGTCATCAGGGAGGGACGCCAGATCATCGTGTCGGAGTCCGAAGTCTTGGATATACGGGACGGAGATCAGGTTCCCGTAGCCAAGGCCATGGTGACGCTGATGGCCGTGCCGCGGGAAAAACTTAAGCGGCAAATGACATAGGGGATACGGTAGGAAACTTCTTAGAACCGCATGGCGAAAGTCTTGATCTATTCGGACGGCCACAACGGCACATGAACCGCGGACTCACAATTGGTGGGACGCATCTCGAAATCCCGGGGGATTCGGAAACGTGCCACGATACCGATGGGCTTCGCGATGCCTCCAGAGGGACTGTGCCCGCACTTCTCCGCAGTGACCGTCACAGAGCGTCGGATGAGCAGGTTTGCACACCTGCACTGATTTCAGTAATCCGCACAAAGGGCGGGCTTTCAAACGCGCCCCTACATGGAATCGTGCTACGATTTTGGCATGAGCGGGATTTTGAGACAGTCTCACTTGCCTGTCTCACAACTTTCCGCGTCCCCGCAGTCGACACCCTGCAGTTTCTGGTATTACTTCTGGCAATTGCTATGATTAGGCTTATAGGACAGCGGTCTCTCCTCTTCTTTCTCACACGTCCACGTGAACCGAGGGGAAAAGCTCTGCCCTCGTGTGGGGAAGGAAGAGAGCTGCCATAAAGTTGTCCATGTAAGAAGGATCTTCTGAAAGCTCTATGTTAGTCATGGAGCGTGCTATATCGCGAGAGAGGCGAAAGAGTTTCCGGTCCGTCACGGCCAGGCGCGCGCCCTTCAGCGAAGAGTTTCCTATAAACGAAAACTTATCCCGCGGTATGTCGGGCAACAGGCCAATCGTCACTGCGTGCTCCAAATTGATGAAACTGCCGAACGCTCCGGCGATAATTACGCGATCTAGACTGTCTACGCTGAAGCCAAGTTTATCAAGTAGACAAGCGTACCCCGAAAACATGGCGGCCTTGGCTCTGAGGATGTTGTCCAGGTCTACTTCAGTGAGCACGATGTCTTCATCCAGCCCGCTTTCGGCTGCCCGGCAGATAAGGTATTCGTTACCCACTTCGTCCCTCGCGAATCCGGTCGGTGTCCAGGTTCTCAGCGTACTTGCCGTTCTGATTCAGAATACCAAGTCTCAGCATCTGAGAAATGATGTTGATGATGCCGGACCCGCAGATCCCCAGGGCAGGCTTGGCGTCGATTGTCTTGATCATGGGCTCGTATGTTTCAGGATCAATGAGTATCCCTTCGATGGCTCCGGGAGCAGCCCTCATGCCATACTCGAGGCCGCCTCCCTCGAACGCCGGACCCGCGGAACATGACGCAGTCATGAGGAGATCCTTATTACCCGCCACAATTTCACCGTTGGTCCCGATGTCGATGAAGAGGGTCATCTCATCCGAATCCCACATTCCATTCGCCAGTACTCCGCTCACAATATCCCCGCCCACATAGGAAGCCACACCGGGGAAGACGCGCACGAAGGCATGTGTTGGAAGATCGAGGCCCAGAACAGACGCGGGGATTGGTTCCACATTTTGTGCAGCCGGCACGTAAGGCGCTTCACGCAGGAACTTGGGGTAGAGCCCGAGAAAAAGGTGGGTCATCACGGTATTTCCGGCCGCCACCATATAATTTATAGAATCTCGGGTCTTAGCACTTTTTTCAAGGACTTCATCAACGATTTCATTCAGGCCCCTGACTACATGTTGCTGGAGCTTATCAAGCCCGTCTTTTTTTAGACCGAATACGATGCGGCTTATTACATCATCCCCCATTGAGATCTGAGGGTTGTAGCGGGAAGCTCGGGCCAGTACTTCACCTGTATTCAAATTGACCAGCTCCCCCCAAAGAGAAGTCGTGCCTATGTCAACGGCCAGAGCTGTGGGAACTTCTTTAAGATGTCCCGGGCACATTCTTCTTATGCGGTATACCCTGGCGTCTGAACCCGCGAAATCTTCAACTTGCAGGCAAGAAGTGACTTTCCAGTCTTCCTGACGAACCTGTCGCGGAAGCTCCCTCAGGACCTCGAGGTTTGCCGTCACGGGGAATATCTCGTGATCCACCCTCAGAGCGCGCACAATCCTTTCATAGTCGCTGACATTATCCGCAGGTCCCGGCGCTTTCGGCGTCAGCAATACGCGGATGGTCATCGGGTTGATGTCGGGGATTATCGGCGATTCCATCGGGATGGCGGTTAGACGCATGCGATCCGCTTCATCCCTCGGGATCACCTTGCGTCCTACCTTGACCTTCGGAACCTCCACAGTGACATCGCCGGTGAGTCGGGCCTGGCACGAGAGCACGTAACCTTCAGCCTTCGCCGCGGCTGGCAACTTTTCGAGCTTTAGGGCCTCTACGGATCCAGCGACAACTCTTACCCGGCACTTGCCGCAAGCACCCGCCCCCCCGCAGGCAGCCGGGAGGAAGACTCCCGCCTCGAGGGCCACGTCTAACAGTAATTGCCCGACATCCGCTTCAACCGTCACATCGTCAGGGAGAAATCTTACCTGAGCTTTTTCCAACCGTTCCCCTCCAAGACCCGTGTCCACCAGGAACATCATTGCCGGCGGCGGCTAATCTGATCTTAAGAAATTATTTTATCAACCGCACCAAAATACGGTATCTTATCATTGGCGATGACTTTTTCAACGTTTGGTTTCCAGCGACGCAACGCGCCCATGTGAAGAGGCCACCAGTGACTTTGAAAGTATACGAAATCTTCAGGAGCATTCAGGGCGAATCCTCGTTTGTCGGTTTGCCGTGTGTCTTCATAAGGCTCGCAGGCTGCAACCTCCGGTGCCGCTATTGCGATACCCACTACGCGCAGGAAGGCGGGGAAGAAATGGCCCTGGAAGAAATCCTCAAGCGTGTTTCCGAATTCGCTGTCAAGCTGGTGGAAGTGACCGGGGGAGAGCCGCTATTTCAGTCGGAAACTCCCATACTTACTATGGCCTTAATGGAAGAAGGATACCAGGTCCTAGTAGAGACAAACGGTAGTCTGGATATCTCCGTGCTCCCCCAAGGGGCTGTCAGGATCATGGACATTAAGTGCCCGTCCAGCGGCGAGGGCCACAGGGTAATGTGGGAGAATATATGGAAACTCCGGCCCGATGATGAGGTCAAGTTTGTCATTTCAGATCGACACGATTATGAGTGGGCCCGAGGCATCATTCTGGATCGCTTTGCGCACGCAAAGACAAAAATACTCCTCTCCACGGTCTTCGGCGAACTGCCCCCCAAGCATCTTGTAGAATGGATGCTTGAAGATGGAATCCAGGCCCGCTTCCAGCTACAGATTCACAAATACATCTGGCCGCATGGCGCGCGGGGTGTGTGAGCGTAGGGATTGGTGGCACAGGCTTTAAAATGAGCCTATCTTCACCCCCCTTTTATAAAGGGGGGAAGGGGGGATTTTAATACAAGCCGTTGAAAATCCCCCTAAATCCCCCTTTAGAAAAGGGGGACTTTGAAATGCTATCAGCCGTCTAAAGTGCCCACAACTGAGGTAAGAAGCCTTACCTAAACGCCTATGGGGCGAATCCGAACGATGTTGGTTTCCAGAGTGACGGTCTCGTGGTGGTCAAACGGACAGTCATTAGGCCAAATGGCCTATAACGCCTCTAACAACTACTCTCCGGAATCAGCCTTATACGCGCACAAATCGCCACACATCGTGCAGGTTTCGTGGTCCTCGCGACAGGTTCGGGATCGTATCTCACGGGCCAGGTCAGGATCAATGGCAAGCCGAATCTGTTCAGCCCAGTCTCGCTGTTTTCTAGCCCGGCTCATCTTCTCGTCCCACTCCCATGCGCCCGGTCTGCGCTTGGCCAAGTCAGCAGCGTGTCCGGCAACCCTTGCCGCCAGCACCCCCATGCGCACATCTGCCACGTCAGGTAGCCCCAGATGCTCGGAGGGTGTCACGTAGCAGAGGAAATCAGCGCCTGACATAGCCGCGATAGCTCCTCCTATAGCAGAGGTTATATGGTCCAGCCCTGGTGCAATGTCCGTGACCAAAGGCCCCAGCACATAAAAAGGGGCGTTATCGCACAGTTGTTTTTGGAGAAGTATTTGGGCCGGGATCTGGTCGATGGGAACATGGCCTGGTCCCTCGATTATGGCCTGAACACCTTTTTCCCGTGCACGGCGGCTGAGCTGCCCGAGCGTTGCCAATTCCTCAACCTGCGCCTGGTCCAGAGAGTCCGCGATTGCGCCCGGCCTGAGTCCGTCGCCGAGACTGATGACCATCCCGTACTTCTTGCAGATCTCAAGCACATCGTCGTAGCGCTCGAAAAGGGGGTTCTCGCTATTGTTTGCCCGCATCCAGCGGGCGAGAAAGCTGCCCCCTCGGCTTACGATCCCGCACACACGAGGCTTCTGTTTCAGATGGGCTAGGACCGATAGGGTGACTCCGCAATGGACCGTGACGAAACTTATGCCATCCTCTCCGTGCAGGCGGATGGCATCGAGCATCTCCTCGGGTTCCATCCGCTCTCCCCCCCCTCTCTTGCGCACCGATTCCACAATGGCCTCGTAGATGGGGACAGATCCAACAGGGACGGGAGACTCGTTGACGATTTTCTTGCGCACCGACCTCAGGTTTCCCCCGGTGGAGAGGTCCATGACAGCATCTGTTCCTGCTTTGACCGCGGCTTCCAGCTTACGCAGCTCGAAATCCTCATCATGTACGTCACCTGACGTGCCTATGTTAGCGTTCACTTTGACCCTGAGGTTTTCCCCTACGGCAAGAGCCTTACCCGTGGGAGAAGGCTTACAAACCGCCACTCTGCCCCTTTCAAAACTCTCTTGGAGAACCCGATCATCCACGCCTTCTTCGCTGTGCAATTTCCTTCAGTAAACTGTTCAAGATACAAAATCTCCATGTTGGATTTCCCTCAGTATAGAAAGACAATGGAGTATTGTCCATCCCGGTTGAGAGCAAACCGAGGTTCCTGAATCACCAATGGTGAGCATCCTCGTGGCTATCCCGACCGCCGTGGGAGGCTTCCAGCCTGCCATTATAGCATTTGAGGAATGGCAGGCTGGAAAGCCTGCCCCACACGAATTCAAGGTCTTGCACTATGATGATGAAGTACTGCCAAACAGGAAAACTTCACTATGGTAGATGGGGGGTAGTTAAATTGTTAGGTGGGTAACTCGAATCTAGAAGTACACGGAAAATTCAACGCCGAAATACTTCCATTCCATGTCCAGTTCCCAGGTCTGCGGGGGCAAGGTTGCCGTCGGCAACTGATGGTTTAAGGTCTCGGCTCCGTTTTGAAACTTCAGGTGGGTCATCTCTGCAAGGAGCTTGCAGGAAAGGTCGAACCGGTAGATCTGTGGCCTGAATGCCAAAGAAGCTCCGTATATGGTCAATTTGGACCCTTTGAGCGGAACTTTGTAGCTCGCCTCGACATGCACGGGGAATCCGAGAATCTCCGGTGGGACATACCGGAGGTAGGTGCCCCAAGTGATTGGCCTATTGCCTATGAGATCGATCGTTGCGTTATTGGGGGTTCCCCCTAGGACTAGGGGGTAGTCGCAAAGACTCCTTGAAATCTCGGATCGATAAAATAGAAATCAATTGACGTGCCCAGGGTCATCCACTGGAATTGGACCGCGTCAAAATCGCCACCGAGGATTAGACCGCTGAAGTCTACTTTCGCTCCGTTTACGCGGCGGCTCCTGGTTTCAGCGTTGGAATACACCCCACGAGCCCCGAATCGCCAGAAACGGAGTATGGCATACGTGTCATAGCGAAGAGGGCCTTCATCCAGAAATGCGGCAGTGCGCAGATTCAGTTCCCCCTGATTGGCTCCGGTAAGCTTAGCCGACACTACATCCCCGGCACGGAAGCCGGTCCCAACTTCACTTCGGAAGGTGCTGCATAGCCCCTTGGCTGGAAAAATGGGGCCTACAATGCTCTCAATGGAACTTAAAGCAAGCAATGAACTGAGCGAGGAACCGTATGACTGGGCATAGCAGGGGACGAACCCTACCGCGCAGACCAATATTGCAGCGAGAATTACTCGTGTTATCGATTTAACAGCGCGGGTGCGCTTCGTCCTTCTCATGCAGCCCTACACACAATAAGGATTAAACTTCAGCGTTCATATTTAATCACAATAACATATAAATCGTCAAGAAATTTGAGCAAACCCCGCATGAGAAAAGGATTTATAGCGTTTGCAAAAATTATGGCAGTGCGTATATAGCATTTCTCTAAAGTTCCTTCCGAATGGCACATTCCAGTCGTTTCGGCGATCACCGGAATGACCCCAGTGTGGTGTCTCGCAATTAGCTTTAACATCCCTGCCCTGGCGAGCACGCGAGCCAGTGTCATTGCGAGGAGGGAAGCGACGAAGCAATCTCCAGCGCTTGCACTACAACCCCGTGAGATTGCTTCGCTGCGCTCGCAATGACAAAGCTGGCCTCCTTCTGGCTAGTTGAAACTTCCGGAAGGGGCTCAGATGCCCGATTATGGAGGTTACTTGCGGAAATTATTTTCGAGAATCGCTATAAATAATAAAAGTCGGAGATACCGGACTAGTCCTTGAGATATTTCTGCAGGATTCGTTCCCCTAAATCAGCCCTTTAGCTGCGAGCATGTTCTTAGGTGATACCATGTGCTTGTCAAACCATGCGCCTGAGCGCGGGCTCTCAAAGGCCACACCGATGAGTTCCGTGAGGTACATGATCGGCACCTCGTAGAGCTTCCCGGTCTCCCGCGAGATGTCCGCCTGGCGAGTGTCCAGGTTCGCCTGGCACATGGGGCACAAGGTCACCATTGCATCCGCCTCTACGGTAAGCGCCATGTCCAGAAGCTTGCGGGAGAGTTTGAGCACAAGGTCGGTACGGGTCAGGGCAAGCGAGCCCCCGCAGCAGTCCGTCTTGTAAGGCCAGCTCAATACCTCCGCGCCCAGGGCCTCGAGTATGTGGTCCATCTGCATGGGGTTCTCAGGGTCAACAGGCTCCACCACCTCCACCGGACGTACTGCAAGGCAGCCGTAGTACGGCACTACCTTCAGGCCGGCGAGGGGCTTTATTACGCGCTCCTTCAAGCGGCGGAGAAGCTCGTCAATATGGAACATGTCCATACCCGAGATCACCTTTATCTCACCCTTGAAGGGGAACCTCTTCTTAAGCTCCTCTTCCTCCATGA
This sequence comes from uncultured delta proteobacterium, assembly GCA_963809365.1. Classification (GTDB taxonomy): domain Bacteria; phylum Desulfobacterota; class Desulfomonilia; order Desulfomonilales; family Desulfomonilaceae; genus CAWBBA01. The sequence goes on from CAWEJR010000005.1 coordinate 71,610, forward strand.
TACGCCGGGATGCAGCCTTCATCCTCACATGGCAGCCTGCACAGGGGGCAACCACATCAAGGCCGATCCTCTCCGCGGTCATGAGGTCTCCAGCAGGGAGGGCAGATTCGAGATAAGCATCCACCATGTGGGCTGATGATGCGCCGCAGCATGTCCAGTCCGGGATCTCTTTGAGGGTAACGTCAAGCTTCTCGGCAGAGTACCTGAACGATTCATCCAATTCCTGCGCGCTGCCTGTTAGGGTGCATCCGGGGTAGTAACTGAATTCCATGGTCTATCCTTGTATTCTATAGTGGACTGCATTGCGAATTAAGCTTTGTTACCGTTCTTGAAGTTCCCCCTCTCCCTTCCCTCTCCCGCCAGGGGAGAGGGTTTTCTAATCCCCCTCCCTTGACGGGAGGGGTTAGGGGAGGGTGATTTTTTGACGCAATTCTCAATGCCGTAGACTCTAGAAAGTTGGGGATTATAGCTATTTCATCCCTGACTGCTTAAAGACTTCCTTCACCCCACCCAGATTCTTCGAACGGTGGGGCAGGAGATGTATCCTCCCTTTACGGAACATCTTCCAGCCGAGCTCCATGTCGGAAAAGTAACTCTTGGTCTTCATCTTGTACATACCAATGAGAAACAGCTCGTGAACGCGGCCGAAGGCCTTGATGGTCTTGAGAAACGTCGTGTGAAACGTAGGTACTTCAGAGTCACCACCGGTGGCTATGTTCTCCCTGAGCACCTGGTGGCGGACCGGGTCCAATAGAGCAGGCACATCTATGCCGTTGGGGCACCTCGCACCGCAGGTATGGCAGGTAAGACACAGCCAGATGCTCTTGGATTTCACTATACGGTCCATGTTCCCCAGGACCGCAAGGCGTACAAGCTGATGCGGGAGGAGATCCATCTCCGGGGCCACAGGGCAACCCGCCGAGCACTTGCCGCACTGATAACATTGATGAATCACTGATGATAAATCCCCCACCGGCGGGGTTACCTGGTTGGACGGCACATTCAAGCCGGATTGCTGCATCTCTCTCTCCTGTTATGAGGATCAACCTTGGCTGGCGATAATCCTCACATGCGGTCTTGCAGTCCTTTATCCTCTTAGTTAAGAGGCGGCATCCAGAAGTGAATCAATCTCCTGGAACACCTGATCGTCTTTGAAATGCTGTAGCTCTATGGCCTTGCCGGGACACACCGAAGAGCAGATCCCACAACCCTGGCACAGGGCCTCCAAGATTTCCGCCTTGTGGTCCTCGTTGATGCGGGGCGCGCCGTACGGGCACAGTCGGACGCAGGTCAGACAGGCCGCACACTTTGAGGGATCTACCTTGGAAATAACCCCAGGGAATGTCAACTGCTCCTGACTGATCAGGATCGACGCTCTTTGAGCAGCCGCGGTAGCCTGGGCTATGGATTCATCGATCGGCTTGGGATAATGGGCAAGGCCGGCCAGGAACACTCCTTCAGTCGTGAAGTCCACGGGACGTAGCTTCATGTGAGCTTCCATGAAGTAGCCCTGGGAATTCACCGTGACCTTAAAGAGTTGCCCCAGTTCCTTGTTGGATCCAGCCGGGTCGATGGCCGCAGCCAAGACAAGCAGATCAGCGGGGATTTTGATGTCTTCGTCCAGCACGAGGTCACGCACTACAACGTTGACTTTGTCACCTTGGGCTTCAACTCGGGGCTTCGCCTCCGGGTCATATCGGACGAAGATTGTGCCGGCCCTACGCGAGTCCGTATAGAACTTTTCCAGAAGCCCATAAGTTCTCAAATCCCTAAAAAGGATGTAATTTTTCACATCGGGATTGATCTCTCTAAGGCGCTCGGACAGCCGGACCGACCCTTGGCAGCAGATCTTGGAGCAGTAAGGACGCTCTTCGCACCGCGAACCCACGCACTGGATGAAAACCGCTGTCTTTATATCTTTGAGCTTGGGATCTCCGGCAATGATGCGCTCTTCCAGTGAGTGGTGCGTCTCGACGGCTTCATGCTCCCCGTAGAGGTACTCTTTGGGTTTCGATTCAACCGCGCCGGTGGCAATGACAGCCGCACCGAACTCAACGTCGCGTGGGGCATCACCGTTACCGGTTATCTTGCCTTTGAAATGGCCCACATGCCCACTCAGATCTGAGAATGCAGCCTTCTTGAATACCTCGATTTTGGGGTGGGCCTCCACTTTTGCAACGAGATCCGTGAGAAACGGCTTGATCTCTTCGCCGTGAATGGTCCTTTCGATGGACAGGGCATTACCACCAAGCCGCTCGCTCTTTTCGGCAAGATAGACCTGGAATCCCTGGTCTCCCAAGTTCAGAGCCGCAGCCAGGCCGGAAATGCCTCCACCCAAAACAAGGGCGTTGGGGACTACGTCCATTTTGGATTTCTGTAACGGCGCCAAAAGCCGGGCTCTTGCAACGGCCATTCTGGCCAGATCCATGGCTTTAACAGTGGCTTCTTCCTTGTGCGTTGCATGGACCCACGAGCACTGATCGCGAATATTGGTCATCGTGAAGAGATACGGGTTCAGTCCGGCCTTCTCCATGGTGAGCTGGAACATCGGCTCATGCGTACGGGGACTGCACGCGGAGACCACAACCCGGTTCAGATTGTGTTCTTTTATGATTTCCAGGAATTGTTCCTGTGTATCCTGAGAGCATGTGAAAAGCCGTTCATCCGCGAATACCACGTTCGGAAGGGTCTTCACATGTTCCACAACCTTGGGCACGTCCACTACGTTGGCAATGTTGATACCGCACCGGCAAATGAAAACGCCTATACGCGGCTCTTCCCCGGAAACATCGCGCTGTGGAGGAAATTCGAGCTTGGTGGTCAGGGAATTGCGCGCGGATGTGAGAAGTCTCGAAGAGGCCCCCGCGGCTGCCGAGGCTTCCATGACCGTCTGGGGAATATCTTTGGGACCCTGGAACATGCCCGCGGCAAAGATGCCCGGCCTACTTGTCTGAATTGGCTCGAAAGAGGTGGTGGAACAGAACTCCGATTCGTTCAGCTCGATGCCTATCTTTTGGGCAAGCTCTCGCGACTGTGCAGATGTTTTGAGCCCGACGGCGAGGACCACCATGTCGAACGTCTCAGTGGTGAGCTTTTGGTTTTCGTCCAGATAGATAACGTTGAGATTATGGGTCAGCGGATCTTCCACGACTCGACTTATCATGGAACGGATAAAGCGAACTGCGCCGCCATTCTTTGCACGCTCGTAATAAGCGTCGAAGTCCTTTCCATAAGCTCGGATATCCATGTAGAAAATCGTGGGCTCTATATTGGCATCATGTTCTTTGGCGATCACCGCTTCTTTGATGGAAGCCATACAGCAAATCGAGCTGCAATGAGGCATCCCCTTCTGGGGGTCTCTTGAGCCGACGCACTGGATCCACGCCACCTTGTTGGGATGCCTATCGTCAGACGGGCGTTTGACCTCTCCCGCATTCGGCCCCGAAGCGCTCAGCATGCGCTCGAACTCCATGTTCGTAAGGACATTGGGAGCAGTGCCGTACGAAAACTCTCCGCGGACCTTTTCAGGCTCGATCATGTCGTAGCCTGGTGAGAGGATGATTGTCCCGACCTCCACATCCATGAACTCATCCTGCATGGTGTGGTCTACCGCTTGTGCGGGACATGCCTTGACGCATTCCATACATTCGGAACACACGCCGCAATTGAGACACCGATTCGCTTCTCGCTGAGCTTCGTCTTCGGGGAAGGCAAGCTCCACTTCTTCAAAGCCTTTGCGTTCGGATAGGTGTAGTTCCGGGCTTGTGGCTCTTGCTTCCGACCGGATATCCGGAATAGGAGGATATTCTCGCTGCTCCGGCATCTTCACGGGTCTGCCCGCGGCCATATCAGCCCCTTGGAGATAGCGTGAGATGGATTCCGCAGCTTCTCTCCCGGCGGCTACGGCTTCAACGACCGTCGCAGGTCCTGTTCCGGCATCGCCACCTGAGAAGACGCCATCGATGGACGTAGCGTATGTAACAGGGTCTACGTGTATGGTATTCCAGCGGCTTCTCTCCAAATCGGAGATACTGTCCCAGATTTGTGGATCTATGATTTGGCCTATCGCGGGAACAATCGCATCAGCCTCGACGACGAACTCCGACCCCCCGATGGGAATGGGTCTCCTGCGGCCCGATTGGTCGGCAGGACCGAGTTCCATTTTGATGCACTTGAGGCCGGTCACTTTTCCGTTGCCCATCACTTCTACCGGCGCCGCCAGAAATTGAATCTTGGCTCCTTCATCAATAGCTGCGGTCACTTCTTCTTCAAACGCGGGCATTTCGTCTCTGGACCGGCGGTAAAGAATTGTGACATCACTTCCTAGACGACCTAGTGTGCGCGCGGCATCGATGGCAACGTTACCGCCGCCTATCACGACGGCCTTTTTGATACCATCAACCGGTTTACCCAGGGCCGCTTGCCGCAGAAAATCAACTCCCTGGATCACTCCGTCCGTATCTTCTCCCGGGATGGCCAATTTTGCGCCCTGCTGGCAACCCACTGCCAGATATGTCGCTTTGTAGCCTTCCTTCTTAAGGTCCTGCAGAGTCACGTCCATGCCCAGGACGGTGTTGGTTTTGGCTTCCACTCCCAGGTTAAGGATGTGCTGTATCTCCTGTTCGAGTATATCTCTGGGCAGCCTGTATTCCGGAATTCCAACGCGAAGCCAACCGCCCAGTACCGGCCCTGCTTCAAATATTGTGACTTTATATCCCTCCAGGGCCAGGTAATAGGCCGCGGAGAGACCTGCGGGTCCGGAACCTATGACTGCTACTTTTTCTTCCCGAGGAGTTATTTCAGGGATGTTCAGATCAGAATAGTCTACCTGATCGGCCGCGTAGCGTTTCAATTTACAAATGGAAACCGGCTGATCTTTTTCGCCCCTACGGCAGACTTTTTCGCAAGGGTGGGGACAAACGCGGCCCAATACGCCGGGGAGGGGGAGACTTCTATATATTAGCTCGACTGCTTCTTTGTATTTGCCCTTGCTGATGAGCGCCACATACCCTTGGACGTTGATATGGGCCGGGCACGCCATCACACAGGGAGCGCGGTCATATTTTTCGATCACAAAGGTCTGGGGAATGGTCTGAGGGAAGAGCCTATACGTTGCGGCTCGCTTGCTCAATTTCTGATCGAATTCGTTCGGCACATGAACCGGGCAGGCGGTGGCGCAGTCTCCGCAGGCCTTACATCTGTCCTTGCGGATATGGCGGGATTTCTGCCGGATTTTTACCTGGAAATGCCCCTCTTCACCCTGGATATCTTCCACTTCACTGTAGGAGAGAAGCTCTATGTTCGGATTCTGTCCCACGGTGACCAATTTCGGAGAGAAGATACAGGTGGAGCAATCGTTGGTGGGGAAGGTCTTGTCGAGCTGGGCCATTCGCCCACCGATGCCCGTCTGACTTTCGACGAGATAGACCTTGTAACCCGATTCCGCCAAGTCCAACGAAGCCTGAACTCCGGCTATTCCGCCTCCGACGATAAGAGCCGCACCTACTACGTCCTTTGCTTCGGCCATAGTATTTTCACCTTCCGCCAGTTTTCTAGTGATTTTATGATTGCGATGGAGTTATTTCAATTTACCAGTGCGGGCACTAACTGTCAACTGTTGACGTCGCTTAGCAGTGTCCTTCTTTAGCTCGATACTTGTTATTCTGAGCCATTCAAGAATCCAGGAAATGGACCGGCGGGACGCGTGCCCACCCTCTGGACCCAATGCTGTTGACTTAAGCTGCATGCCTCTTATCCAGAACCCTTGTTGTTGACGAGGCCATGGCCTAGTCATTCCGGCCGAGGCGCTAACTTAGTGATTAGTTCCCCCCTTTTGTAAAGGGGGGCTAGGGGGGATTTTGAGCTAACCCTTTGAAAATCCCCCTAAATCCCCCTTAGAAAAGGGGGACTTTGATGGCAGATCAGTAGTCCAAAGCGCTTACAACAGATGAAATTGCCCTTAAGTTAGCGCATATAGGCCTTCGCCGGGGTGACGGTTTGTAAGGGTCATCCATGGTACCCAAAATTAGGACTCTACCGAATATTGACGTTGCTTGAAGAATCGTTCGGTTAGCGGATTACTGTAGAGTCGTTTTTGTGCTCACATTGATATGCCAACATACTCCCTTATTCGCTTTCGGGTCGCCTGTAGGAAGGCGCCATCAACTCCCGGTTCTGCTGCCGGCAGAACGGGACCGGCAGGGACGCCGGTCCCTACGAAATGCGATAGAGGTGGGCCTCCGTTCCCACGCTCTGGACCCAATGCTGTTGACTTAAGCCGCATGCCTCTTATCCAGGACCATTGTTTTCGACGACGGTCAAGGCCTCGTCATTCCGGCGCTCCGCCGGGGTAACGGTTTGTAAGGGCCATCCGTGGTGCCCAAAATTAGGACACTACCGAATATTGACGTTGCTTGAAGAACCGTTCGGTTAGCGGGATTACTGTAGAGTTGTTTTTGTGCTCACATTGATATGCCAACGTACTCCCTTATGCGCTTTCGGGTCGCCTGAAGGAAGGCGGCATCAACTCCCGGTTCTGCTGCCGGCAGCAACGTGCAGTTCTGGAAAAGGGGCTCTTGATCTATGGGATAACGACTTGCTTTCAGAGCTTTCGGCCACATCTCGGTTCCGGGTATGGGAGAGTATTCGGCCAGCTTGGGGAAGGCCCCTGCAAGCAGGACGCGTTCTACATCGTCTTCAATCATGGCCTTTGATTGACCGGGGAGGCCCACGAGAAGGTATGCGCCAATCTGTTCACTCGAAAACCCCGCTTCCTTGAGGTTCGCTACAGCATTCAAAAAGCCCTGAATATCGGTCTTGCCACCCGTACGCGCATGGAACTCGTCAGACGAACTCTCCAGACCCAATCTGATGGTTTCAAAACCTGCTCTTTTCATGGCTGATGCGACACTGCGATCTATCGACGGACGCGTGCAAACCGTTCGGAGTATGCCATCGCATGCCCGGAACCCTCTCGGCAGCGGCCTCCAGAATCGGTAGTGCGTGACGGGCAGGATCCACAAGAAAGGCATCGTCGTACAGGGCTATGTCCTGGACCCCGTACCGAATCGCGGCTGCTTGTATCTCCTCGATGACAACCGCAGGGTTTCGTCTCACAAACGCTGGGCTCATTTTCCTGGATGCGCAGTATGCGCAGTTAAACGGACACCCTCGCGATGTCAGCAGAGGCAGGAATCTCACGTGGCGCATCAGATCCAGACAGGGGCTGAATTCAAGCTCAGCCGGACTTTCATCAGGGCTGACGCGGACCCCTGTTTTCCTGTAAAGGGCCTCCTCCAGATCCGCCTCCCCAGGACCGACCAAAACCTCGTTTGCGCCGCAATGCTCTCGGGCATGCTCCGGCAGAAGAGAAGCATATATCCCTCCCAACAAGATGGGCGCCTCGGGAAAGACCGACCGCAGCAATTGAATAGTCTCCTGCACGCCTGGGTACCAGTAGGTCATTAGGCTGGTAACCAGAATTGCGCGAGGAACCGGCATGCTTTCCAGGTCCTTCCTTATAAATTCAGGATGTACCCCGTACCGGCAGTATGTTCTGGGAACCCCCTTCAGGGCCCCGGGTTTGGGGATAGGGGTCCTGTGAAAATGGCCGTGCGAAAGGGCCTTAGCCTTTATCGGCCCCATTTCCGGATGATCCGGGTCGAGGCAGTCCACGAGCCTCGGCTCCCATCCATAACGCCTCAGTCTTGTTGCAAGGACCAGGAGGCCCAATGGCCGCGCCCAGAGATCGTAAGCGGCAAAGTCATGAATCCACGGATTGACCAGGAGTATCACCGGTCTTTTCATCGTTTGTTTGCCTCTGAGCTTTTCTTTTGATAGTCTTTAGGCAAATCTGAGACCTCAGTGCGGCACTTTACACGATTTGGCGATCAGTCGGAATGCTCGTGCCGCCAATCTGGTGTACGGAAACGGTCGTATACGACTATAAATGTTGATCGGGCCGAGACGGACCCCGCACCTGTGCCGGACCCTATGGAGGTTACATCCCGTGTTTGGTATCAAAGATTTGTTGCAGCAGGCGCAAGGACTGCAAGCTAAGGTTACTGCCCTGCAAGAAGAATTGGCAGAGAAGACAGTCACCGGCAGTGCTGGAGGCGACATGGTCCAGGTTACGGCAAACGGGGCTCAAGAAATAGTGTCCATAAAGATTGAGAAGGAGCTTCTCTCGCCTGACGACCCTGAATTTCTTGAAGACCTTATTGTTGCCGCGGCTAACGACGCCCTGAAAAAATCCAAGGAACTGATGACTCAAGAAATGTCAAAACTCACCGGCGGGCTCCGTATACCGGGCTTGACGTGATGTGAGCGATTGAGGACGACAATTGATCGGTCCGCTGGAAATACTTGTGAAGGCCCTGAAAAGGCTCCCCGGAGTCGGGGAGAAGACTGCTACGCGGTTCGCGTTTTATATGCTCAATGCGAAAAAGGAAGAAATCGGGGAACTGATCAGGGCTATCAGAGACGTTAAGGAGAAACTACGTCTCTGCTCACGGTGTTTTCATTTGACGGAAGTGGACCCGTGTCCCATCTGCTCGGACTCCAGAAGGGATGCAAGCCGTCTCTGTGTTGTGGAAACCCCTCTTGACCTCATGGCCATCGAAAAAGCTGGCCATTTTAAAGGGTTTTACCACGTGTTGCACGGTCTCCTCTCCCCGCTGGATGCGATCGGCCCGGATGACATACGGTTCTCAGAGCTTCTGGAGCGGGTCCAAAAGCATAAGATTGCTGAAGTTATTCTGGCGCTTAATCCGACTGTCGAGGGAGAATCCACGGCCGGCTATATTCGCGATCGACTCAAGGGGTCGGGAACAATTGTCTCCCGCATCGCGTACGGCATACCAGTGGGCGGTTCTCTGGAGTACGCAGACCCTCTTACCCTTTCCCGCGCGCTGGATAATCGAAAGGAACTCTGACCAAATAGCGGACCGAGATTTCTTCGCCAAAGCGCCTCCGGCAATATCGTTCTTCCGACCAGCGCTGCAACTCCCCTTTAACCGTTTGACCCCCTTCCGTCCCTTTGCTGCTCACGTGATTGTTCAGGTGAGCAAAAGGGGAACACCACTCAATTAAGACACATTGATGGACAGCCGCCTGTTAAGCGGCAATAATTTTTACTTGACAGTTGGGCCAATGATGTATCAATATATAAGTGTTCATTGATCTATTGATACGTCAACAAGCTTGAGAAATCGACGTGAGGATACGTTGTCTGACGCGAAACAAGATAAGGCCTTAAATCTCGATGGAGGTCTCGCCGTGGCCGCGTTCGTGGGCAAAAGCCTTTCGGATGAAAACCGTCTTGCGAATCCTTTTGTCCTTGAAACGGCGGCAAGAAAACAGTCTCCACGATCGTGGAGGAGATGAAACTCTCTCAGCCTCTTGTGTCCCATCACCTGAAGGAATTGAGACGCTGCCTCCTCGTGAAAGTGGAGCGCAAGGGCTTGTTCGTGTACTACGAGATCGCCGACGAGAGAATCCTGGACATAGTTCAGCAACTGGCCCGGTTGGCAACGGATCTGCTGTCGCAGAGAGATACCTTTTAGCTTTTGGAGAAGAATCACATGAGCAAAGGAAAAATTCGGGAACTCGTCGAGTCAATGGATCCGCTTGACGCGGCGATGGAAATGGCTGATGCAGCGAAGAAACTCTTTTCTGTTTTGGGCGAGGAAGCTCTTCGCGATTTCCTCACCGATCTGATCGGAAACGGGGGCCAGGACAAGGTTACCGGTCTCGTCCACTTATGACTGGCTACATGCATGGACGAAGGTGTCGATCCAACAGCGATGTGTCGGAGTTTGGTGGAAAAAATCAGTCAGTCCGAGCAACTGCGTTCAGTGACGGACCCGGAGATCTTTATTCTGTTTGAGGACTGGCTGGAAGAATTGGAAAATGAGGCCGTGAGCGTAATCAAGCGCCGCGGTTCCACTACCCCGGAAGATCTTTCGAGAGAATTGGGTTTGTCGGAATCCGGTTCGATGTTCCTCATTACGAAGCTCAAAAGAGACGGCAAGATATAGGTTTTTGCTGTGCCCAGATTTCTAAACTGGAGGCTGAAATGGCATTCGAGGTGAACTGGAAAAGACTTTGGCTCCCGCTCCTGGCGATCACGATTACCGTGGGAGTCCTCTGGTTCACAAATAGAGCGGTGACCCCACGGGAACCCACCTGGGACGACGTAGTGGCGGAAGCCAAGGATGGCGGCTATCGGCTCATAAACACCGATGAACTCAGACAGCGATACGAAACGGATCCCGGAGCATTTTGCTGGTGGATACCCGTCAAGAGTGGGAATTTGCTTTGGGCCACATCACAGGCGCAGTGAATTTCCCCATGGAACCTACAGCGTGGTCAAGATGGTGGAAAAAAGGAGATCTCGCGGCGGCTCTCGGTCCTGATAAGAATCGCTTCATCGTCTTTTACTGAGCTGGTCTCACCTGAGTCCGCAGTGACTCAGCCGCCCGTGTGGCGGTGCAACTCGGTTACAAAAACGTATATAGGGATGCGAAAGGCTTTCCTGAATGGAAGGCCGCGGGTCTCCCTATTCAAAACATCCCGGCCGATCAGTCAAGACCTGTCTCCGAGCCCGATAATGCCGGTCCACTTTACGGATGGGCCATGCTCTGGACCTTAATGGGAGTCTTCGCAGGTGGTCTGGCTCTCAACCTGACTCCGTGCGTATATCCGTTGATTCCGATCACGGTATCATATTTTGGCGGGAAGGCCGGTCAGGGTCGGGGAAAACTGGCAGTTCACGGTTTGTTATACCTCGGCGGTCTCGCGGTGACGAACTCAGTGCTGGGAGTAGTGGCGGCTCTTACGGGAAGCCTGATGGGAGCGGCACTTCAAAACCCCATCGTGTTGGTGGTTGTTGCCGGTGTTCTCGTGTTGTTCGCCACAAGCCTCTTTGGATTCTGGGAGCTGCAACTTCCCCAGAGCCTTACAAGCGCAGCATCCAAGTCTTATGCAGGATACTTCGGCACGCTGTTCATGGGCTTGACCCTCGGTGTCGTAGCTGCCCCGTGTTTGGGACCATTCGTACTGGGTTTGCTCACCTGGGTGGCAAGTATGGGCAGCCCCTGGTTGGGCTTCCTCATCTTCTTCACGCTGAGCCTGGGCTTGGGGGTGCCGCTCTTTTTCCTGGCGATGTTCTCTGGGAGCCTGGAAAAGCTCCCCGGTTCGGGCGAGTGGATGCTGTGGGTGAGAAAACTGATGGGATGGGTCTTGGTCGGCATGGCAGTCTATTTTGTCAGACCGCTGTTGCCGTCCTCCGTGAGTGTTTTTGTATTGGCAGGAGTGGCTCTTGCAGCAGGGTTGCACCTGGGATGGGTCGACAGCACTCAAGGCGGTTTCAAGGCATTCGGCGTGCTGAGAAACGTCGTCGGTGTAGCAGGTGTAGTTGTTGGGGTCTTTCTGCTCGGTTCCTGGTTGATGGTCGGTCCCGGAGTTTCATGGCAACAGTATTCCGATGAAGTGATGGAACAGGCCCGGAAATCCAAGAGGTCGGTGATCGTAGATTTCTCAGCCAAATGGTGTACCCCATGCCGCGAGCTTGAGGACATTACGTTTCGCGACCCGGAGGTTGTGCAACAGGCTCAGAGTAATTTCGTCATGATCAAGGTAGACCTGACAACAAAGGGGAACCCGCTCTACGAAAAGCTGGTGACGCAGTTTTCGATCAAAGGAGTTCCGACAGTGGTTTTCTTTGATGGTGAGGGCCGGGAGCGAACTGATCTGCGCCTGGTTGACTTCGTTCCCGCGGATCAATTCTTGAGCAGAATGACCCAAGCAAAGCAATCGTCACGCTCGGGTTCATAGGAACCTGGAAAGCAAGGGAGGAAAGAACCATGTTGAAAGTCCGCTTTTTTCTGAATGATCCCAATGGCAAGCCTTGAAGACACTTCAAGGAGATGGCGTCCAGGTTGGGCGCAGAGTATCCCATTGACATCGAAGCTACATCAAAGCCCCACGCTGAATACCGGACCGATGAATGGGCGGAGACGGAACTTCCGTGCGCCCCGGCAATCATGATCGGCGAAGAGGTTGTGGCAGAAGGCTCGGATGTTACCGAGGAGAAGGTCGTGGCCGAGATCAGAAAACAACTGGGAATGCCTCCGCTCGAACCGGAGAAGAAAGGGATTCTCGGACGTCTGTTCAAGTGACGACACAACCTTCCGCATAAGGAACCATTGCGACAAAATGCGGCGGATCGACACAGGATACCGGCGGATGGAACTTGTTGGTACAGGTCTTACGATATGAACCTGAAAGAAGATGTTAAGGCAAGGATTGTGAAACGTTCGGTCAAAACGTAGTCACCAAAGCCTCTTTCCAAATTTTGGCAGAAAAATGAATATGCTCACCATGGACAGCGAGCCGATAATAAGGCTTGGTTTTTTCGTAGGAATATTCTTGGCTGTGGCTTTGGGAGAACTCGCCGCTCCTCGCCGCCATCTCACCACATCCAAGGCTTCGCGTTGGTTCGCTAACATCGGGATAGTCGTCATAAATACTGCCGCTGTGAGATTTTTGTTTCCTGTCGCAGCAGTGGGCATGGCGGTAATAGCGGCTCAGAAAACGTGGGGCCTATTTAACAATGTCGCGGTTCCGTACTGGGTCGCTGTCGTCTTATCAGTCGTAATTCTGGATTTCGTAATATACCTGCAGCACGTGATGTTCCATGCGGTTCCGGTTCTGTGGCGATTGCACATGATGCACCATGCCGACTTGGACTTTGACCTCACCACAGGTTCTCGTTTTCACCCGATAGAAATCATCATTTCCATGCTGATCAAAATTGCTGCCGTTGTCCTCATCGGAGCGCCGGCTGTATCAGTAGTTATTTTTGAGGTACTACTAAACGGCGCAGCCATGTTCAATCATAGTAATCTGTTTGTCCCTGTGGGATTCGACCGAGTGTTACGCCTTTTGGTGGTTACTCCCGACATGCACCGCGTACATCATTCTGTTTTGGATTTCGAGACGAGCAGCAATTTCGGATTCAATTTGCCGTGGTGGGACAGACTCATGGGAACTTATCGGGCCCAGCCGAAACTCGGACACGAAGGGATGACAATAGGGCTGAATCAGTTCCGGGACCCGACCAGGCTCACCTTGCTGAAGATATTGGCACTTCCGTTCACCGGCGAATCAGGAAATTATCCTGCCTCTTGCAGCGGCGCTTCCCGTAGGGATTCTTGAATGCTCAGGATGGTGTGCTCATTATGGCAGTCTTACACGTAGAATGAGGCTGAATTGGGTCTTCCGAGACAGTATGTTTTATCAACTCTCTCGAAGCGCATCGACAATCTTCAGGCGTGCCGCCCTCCAGGCCGGCAGCAACCCGCCCACGAAACCCATTGCAACAGCAAATGCCATTGTGGAGGCCGCAATGGAGGGGGTGAGTTCGAATCCAAACGCCAACTCCGAAAAGGTAGTCCAATTTACCGTTGAAATAGTCAAGAGCTGAAGCAGCGAACCTCCTGCCACGCCGACTATTCCCCCTATTAGGCCGAGGAGAAGAGACTCGGCTAAAAAAGCCACCAAAATGCTCCCTCTCTTGAATCCCAGAGCCCTAAGTGTGCCTATCTCGGCCGTACGATTGGCCACCGCGGAGTACATGGTCACCATTGCTCCGAGAATTGCGCCTATGCTGAAAAATAGAGTCGTGGCAAGTCCCAATATGCGGATGAACTTTGCCATCACTTCAGATTGTTGCTGGTAAAAGGCAATTTCACGCTTTACTTGGACAGACAACCGCGGGTCTTTCTCCAGGCGATTCTGCAATTCCTCGAACGCCTCTTTGCCGGGCACCTTCAAGATCACATCAGAATAGGTGGTTCTTCGGAACGCGGACAACAACTGATCGGCATCTCCCCACACCTCGGAATTAAAAGCGGTCTTCCCCGCGTCGAATACGCCCACAACATTCCATTGAGAAAGGGCAAAAGACAGGGTTTGTCCCAGAGATCCCCCCTTGACGGTTTCAGCAATGCTCTTGCCCGCGATTACCTCCCGGGAGCCCGGCCGAAAATTTCTTCCTGCAATCAATTTCACCTGGGGCCTAAGATTCATGGCGTGAGATCCAACTCCCCGCACCACCACGTTGGTTGGTGCGTTCGTTCGCTTCTTCGGCACTGTCACCAGCACCAGAGCTTCTTTGGACGCCATAGGTTCCCCGCGGCCGTTCAGGGCAACTTCCGGCTGAACTTCTATGAGAGCGGCCGAGCCGCGATCAATGGCACTGGAAACTTCAGTTTCCGCGCCGCCTCTGAGGACTATGACGTTGTCTGGAGAGCCCGTATCGATCAAAGTCTGTTGCAACCCCTGCGCTAACATCAGCACCGCGGCGAAGACAAAGGTGACCAGCGCCATGCCTCCTGCGGTCAGGATGCTGGTCCACTTCCTCGTCCAGAGGTTACGAAAGCTGTAGCTAAAAGGAATGGCCATGTTCACATCATTAATCGTTGAGCAAAAGCCCCGCTGTGACTCCCCCCTTGCTCTTTTCCGAAAATGGAGAAGGGAATGCGGGGGATGGAGTCCGGATCACTCCTTCAAACAATGAAGAGGGTTCTCAGAATCATTATGCCATGACCTGTTCCAGCGAGCCTGGCTCAAGGTTTACGCCGAATACGTTCGCGAAGGAACACGCGACTGCCTTCCGCACAGAAATCTACAGTCACCGGGCGTGGCACGAGCTGATTGAGGCTCACCATGCGAGCATCAGGCATCCCGCACGAGACGATCAGCTCACATGGATCCAATTTGCAGATCGACGTTCAGGCTGAAGCCATGGGAAGTAACGCGTCGCTGAATACGCACCCCGATGGACGCGATCTTGTCCGTTGGGCTTGTCCAGACCCCTACTTTCTTAGGTTGGCTGAAGCCTCTTACGTCGAAATCCGCCAACGTCTTTATGATCGTTTCTTCAAGACCTTGAACATATCTTCTCGCGGAAAGCCCCAGTGCCTTCAGATCCACAATGGGATAACAGACCACTTGCCCGGGACCATGGAATGTGGCCTCTCCTCCCCGGTCGACGTGATGCACGGCCACACCGCGTTCGCTCATTTCTTCGGGGGAAATTAACAGGTCTGAAGCCTTTCCCCTCACACCGAGAGTCACGGTGGGGGGGTGCTCCAAGATCAGCAGAACGTCCGGGCCCCCCTCAAGGATTTTTCTTCGCACAATTCTTTTCTGGATATCCAGGCACTGGGCGTATTCGATCAGATCCAGCTCAATAAGAATCATCGTTTTGAGGTTTTTGTAGGATGGGCGGGGCCTGGGTTCCACCGAATAATGCAGGGGAACCCACAGGGGTTAAAATCAGGAAATCTTTCCCCCCTTTAAAGGGGGCAGGGGGATTTTGATATGCGACTGAAAATCCCCCTAAATCCCCCTTTAGAAAAGGGGACTTTGACGTGCTCCCACCCTTGTGAAGTGCCCAGGACCCGCAAAACCACCTTATTCGGTGGCCTATGCCGTAAGATTTGCAGGCACGGTCCGTGTTTCGGGGATGCCCCTACCCGTAGGATGCGATTTGCCGACCCCGCTAGACCTTTTCCACCACTATTGCCGCGCCCATGCCGCCGCCCACGCATAAAGTGGCCAGACCCTTCTTCACGTTGTCCCTTTTTTTCATCTCGTGCAGTAGTGTTGTGAAAATCCGCGCGCCGGAGGCTCCGATGGGATGGCCCAGTGCTATAGCGCCACCGTTGACATTCACCTTATCCATGTCAAACCCAAGATCTTTTCCCACAGCGCAGGTCTGTGCGGCAAATGCCTCGTTAGCCTCGATAAGGTCAATGTCGGCAAGTGTGAGGCCGGCTTTTTCCAGGGCCTTCTTGGTCGCAGGAATAGGGCCGAGGCCCATTACCTTGGGATCTACACCCGCGGAGGCATAGGAGACTATTTTGACCATAGGCTTCAGCCCTAGCTCTTTTGCCTTGTCCGCGGACATAACCAGGATAGCGGCTGCCCCGTCATTTATTCCCGAAGCATTGCCCGCGGTGACTGTCCCGTCCTTCTTGAAGGCCGGTTTCAGTTTGGTGAGGCCCTCTTGGGTCGTGCCCAGCCGAGGATGCTCGTCGGTGTCGAAGACCTTGGGGTCCCCTTTGCGCTGAGGGATGAGCACCGGCACAATCTCGTCTTTGAAACGCCCTTCCTTAATAGCCTTTTCCGCACGCTGCTGGCTCATCAGGCCGAGTGCATCCTGGTCTGCGCGAGTGAGGTTATACTGCTCGGCCACGTTTTCCGCGGTTACACCCATGTGATAGTTATTGAATATTTCCCAGAGCCCGTCATGGATCATTATGTCGACGAGTTTATCGTCGTTCATGCGGGCTCCCCATCTGGCTTTATTTATAGCGTAAGGAGCCGCGGACATGTTTTCCGTGCCGCCCGCTATAACGATATCTGCGTCGCCTGCTTTGATTGTCTGGGCTGCCAGGGAAACCGAGCGCAGACCGGATGCACAGACCTTGTTTATGGTCATGGCCGGCACTGCCTGAGGTAAGCCGGAACGAATTGAGACCTGGCGGGCTACGTTCTGCCCCTGCCCTGCCTGCAGGACGCAACCGAAAATCAGTTCGTCCACCAGGGACGGATCGATTCCGGTTCTCTTGATAAGTTCCTTCACCACGATGGTGCCCAGTTCCACAGCCGGTATGCCGGTCAGCGACCCGCCAAACGAACCGACGGGAGTACGGACCGCGTCAATAATGACCACTTCCTTCATGAATAAAACCTCCTGGGTCTGCTTGTATTCTCTCACGGAATGAGATGTTCGGGGATCTTGATTTTCCTCTCCCTATAATAACGAATTGCCCCGCGATGCAAAGGGACGCTCAACCCCTCCAACGATTTTTCCAGGACTATGTCGCGGCAAGCAGGATGAACCCTCACGAGATAGTCGAGGTTCTCGTAAAGAGTTTTTGTGAGAGCATACACCACTTGCTGATTCAGTGACGCTGTTACGGCAAGAAGGTTCATTTGCCCCACTGTCTGCACAGGCTTTCCCTGACCGGGATACGTGCCGGCCGGAATAGTCTGTCGAAAAGCATGACGCCATCCTTCCTCGTGAACCGCCTGCATCTGCAGGTCTGTAATGTCCAGAAAAGCAAGAGGCGGCTTTTTCTCACTGAAAAGGGTCGTGACCATGGGAACCGGGATTCCGCCAGTCAAGTCCGCCCCTTCAACCTGCCCTTTTCTCAGGGCCTCAGCAGCCGCCATATTGCTCATGGAGCGCAGGCGAACATTTGCAGGGCCGGGTTTCAGAGTTTTCAGGAGCAATTCAGTCGTGAATCTATTTCCGCTATCAGGCAACCCTGTAGCTACCGTCAATCCATTGAGGTCTTCCAGGGTACCGCTTTCAATCTTGTCAGCACGGATCAACAAGTGAACTGTATCGGGCCACAGAGTTGTGATACTCCGGAGTTCCGGCAGGGGCCGGCCTTTGTATATTCCGGTTCCTTTGTATGCCATGGAGCAAAACAGGTCTTCAACAAGGATCATGTCCGCGTCTGCGATGCGAATGGCCTCAATATTCTCCATAGACCCTTCAGAGATGGCCGCAGAGACCCGGATGCCGATATCGCGCAACCTCGTTGTCCAGAGCGATGCCATACCCAGCCCGACCTGGTAATAGGTCCCGCCGGGCATCCCGGTCGCGATGAGTACCTGAAATGCGGGCAGGGCCTTTATCCTTGGCTCCGGCGGCCCACGTCATGCCTGCAATGGCCAAGCAGGTGAGCAGGCTCAGGAGCAAGCGAAGAGCGCCTTTCCACCAGACGACAAAAGCCTCACAACCGCAATTGTTCATCGAGTGCACGTCTCTTTTCCCTTGACCGTTCACAGGCTCTGACAATCGCTCCTAAACCCGAAAGGCCTGTTTGACGCCACTTTATGCAGAAGAATTACTACAGCATATCTCCCAAAAAGCCTGCCGTACAAATCCGGCAAGCGCGAACCGACCTTTTTGCCTTGGAATTCAAACGATCCCGTGTTTAACTGGAGAAGGCCGTCACCATCTAAATCAGAGCGATTTGACCACCGACTCTGAGGTCAGATTGAGTCTGCTCCCACTATAATGGGAACAGGCCGACTTGGAAGGGTATTCCTGCGCTCAGTCGGGATTATTATCACACAGTTCAGAAAATGGGTATAGACTTTCGCCTACCTGCCCCACAAACGGAAATTGGGAGAAGAGGACAGATGAGCTTGTCCGTGTCGCTGCGTCAATTCAGGTCTATTTTTTTTACAAGCGCTATTGCCACAGTCCTATTAGGAACACTTTCCTATAAGCGTTGGCGTGGCCTGTCGAGGTTTGGACGTTTCTTTATTGGCAACGAACTTGTGCAATGCGTCTTCATCTTCGTCATCGCGGCAGCGGTACTTCTTCAGCCCGCTCTCGCTGCCGAACGGAAAACCCGAGCACCGGATCAACAGAAAAAGGAATCAGGAAGTTATCCAAGTAAACAAGATCTCCTCGCCATCGAAACGAGCATCTTGCTCCTTACCAACAATGAGCGAAAGTCCAGGGGACTTCCGGCTTTTCAGGAAAGTTTCCCCCTGGCGCATCTTGCCACGAGACAGAGCGAGAACATGTGTGCCGCCCGATCTTTGGAGCATGAGTCTGACGCATTTCCTAACGGCTGGAAGAAGTTTACGGATAGGCTGAAAATTGCTGGAGTCACATCCGGGGCGGAAAATATTGGCTATCGGACATTACGGGAGCAACCGGAAAAATGGGCGACGGCAGTCGTCAAAGAATGGATGAAAAGCCCGCCACACAGAAAGAACATCCTCAACCCTCGTTGGCGTTACCTCGGAGTGGGCATACGCATGTGCGCGAACAGAATCGCCTACGCTACCCAGGTCTTTTCGTCGGACCCCGGCCGAATTCCTTGAGATTCAGAGCGTTGAGCATGGAACCAGGCCGCGGGTAGAACGATTATGAGTCCGTTTCCAACGTCCAGCTAAAGGACTCTTGAATATCCCTTACAGAGGTCTCGGGTGGGAATCCGCCTTTGAAGAGTTCGTCCAGACTGGTGATAATTCTGTCTCCAGACGACCCTTCCGCAATAATGAGAATGTCCCCGCCGTTCCGACGAGCGAATTCCTGGATGTACTGCAGGCATGTCCCACACGGCAGGAGCGCAGCGTGAAGATCCGACACCACCGCGACTGCCAGGAAGTTGTTTTCGCCATGAATCAACGCATGATTGATCGCGTTACGTTCAGCGCACACCCCAAGCACAGGAATTAGGCACTCGGTATTGCACCCTTCAAATATTCTTCCACTCTTGGTGAGTACCGCAGCGCCTACGCGGAAACGGCTCAGCGGGACGGAAGCCCGGTGCTTAACGTTTCGGGCGGCGAGAATGAGTTTCTCGACATCCCACTGATCGCCGGCGGTTTCTTTTGGCACCGAATGGTCGTTCACATGCATGGTGACCGTGGATATCACCGCCGTCTAATCAGGTCAAGCCTTGTTGATTATCAACTCGAAAGCTCAGTCACGGTCTACGATCCCAAATCGGAGGTTCCGAAACCTCTGCTGCTGCTCCGCAGAGACCCGTGATCCGATGCGCGCCATAAAAATGTTTTCCTCCCTGAGGGCAATGTTCGGCTCATTGGTGTAGTATTCCTGGAATCCGTGACCCTTGAGAAGGTGCATCATCATTTTTCGATACTCGGCCATAGTGAGGCCGCTTCCGTCAAGATCCCAATGCCAGGAGAATCCGTTCATGTAAGCAATCTTATCCTCGAAAAAATCGTCGGCCAGAATCAATGAAATCATTTTTTGCGCGACATTCACGTGGCGGAAGTTGCGGCTCACCTCGACCGCACCCATTTCGTACATCAATTCCCCAAGCTTGCTCCACCTCTCAGCCCGATCCGGGTACCAACACGCCAGATAGCCGACCACCCTGCTTTCTTCTCTGAGGGCTAGGGCCACCCTGCCGTCTTTGGCCGAGGCAACTTTCTCGAAGACTTCGAGCTTTTGGATGATCGATGAATAATGTGAGAAGTTGCCGATGCCCGCGTCCAGTTTGAGATCTGAGAAGGAACCTGGGCCACATCTGGGATAAATCGTAATAGACCCGTTGGGCGTCTCGATAAGTTCCGCATCTCGAACAGATGCAGAACAAATAATTGAACTGGTTTCTCGGCTCAAAAATCGCTCCAATCACGATGCAAGGTTTTCACCATGATTATAAGGTCACGATAGCGACCTTGGCTGTCCTTGACGTAATCCTTGAGAACGGCCTCCTCGAAAAAGTCTAGTTTTTGCGCGGCATTCATAGCCGCGTCTTCTACTCCCGCAATAAATTCAGCGACCAGCTTTTCGATCCCGACGCTCATGGCCAGCCTGATGGTATCTAAAAGCATCCACGTCCCCAACCTCTGCTGACGATAGGCCGGATCCACCATGATCCTAAGGTGCGCGATGTGGTGCAGGCATTCTGAAGGGCGGCGGTGGAGCCTTACGTTCGCAATGATGGTGTTATCCTCCTGTCTCACTGCAACGAGGGGGAGAATGCGGTCATAGTCCACATTCTTGATCCACACATGCATCACAGCGGGATCAGCCACGTTGTCTCTGAGAAACCATCGCTCGTCTTCCGGAATTCTTGCAAAGAACTCGGAGAGATGCTGTTCGTCCTCGAGAGCCAAAGGACGAAGGAGGATGGGTGTCCCATCTTTGCTCATGATCTCCTTGGGGTAACCTTCCAGCATGTTGCTGCTCCTTGTCATAGAAGTGGGCTTTCAATACGAATGTGTAACAAAAGAGAGGTCCGCTAGCAATGGATCGTTGACCGTCCACACTTTATACTGGTTGGTGTTCAAAAAGAACATTCGCGTTAGCTCTTGAACACCAGCCAGGGCAGCCCTACAATAGTGGCCGTGAGGTCCGGGAAAGGCCTCGTGTCGATGGAGCAAATTATTTGCAAGGGAGTGAACTCATGGAGGAAAAAGAAAGCATCGTTCTCGCGGCGATGAAGAAGGCGGGCAAACCGGTAAGACCCGGAGAGGTGGCGAAGTCTCTCAATCTTGACAGCAAAGAAGTTTCCAAGATCATCGATTCTCTAAAAAAGAAGGGGATGATCGTATCGCCAAAGCGATGCTGTTACGCGCCCGCGGATAGCTGATGCCTAGCTTCCGTAGCTAGGGAATTATAACCAGGTATGTAAATATTTGAGACATTGGTGCCACGGACGAGTCCAGCGGGACTCGTCCGTGCTGCACGGATGAAGCTTCAATCATCCGTGGCACCGTAATGAATAGCGTCGTATTGATCGGATGCTTGGTACTACTGACCTGGTCACCGGGTCAGTGCTGGTTTTCCTTCTATCCGATTCTCACTGCTTGAGAGCCAACCGGTATGAAGCCTTAGCCGTGGGGAGCGAACTTCGTGCTGCTCTTCCGTCACAGGCTTCCGCACAAATGTCCAGGATCACCGCGTGCCGCTATGCCACCCAGATCGATTCCAGGTACGAGCCGGCGAAATCCACCACTACCTTGGGCTGGTTAGCTTCGAGGTCCCATGAGACAAAGTATGTGAATTGATCCAACAGGAATTCGTCTTCTTGATTCAGTCGTGATTTCAGCCAATCTTGAGTTTTGCGTACCGTGGAGCGTGTCATGGCGTCTATCGCCATCGACTGGTTGAGACTTTTCAGCTCGGGAGCAGTCTGGAGTTGCTCGACGGCTTCTTCCCAGTGAATTCCGGCTACCTTCCGGCGGAGTACGTACCCGTTGCCGCGATCGCGAATTACCAGGAGAGGAAGATTGACATGTACAGCCGCGTTACGAAGTCTGACCCCACCTAATTCAGCGGCGAGATCTCCCAACCGCTCTTTTCTTCGTTCCAGGTCGGGCAGCATTCGAGCTTGCATGCGCTCAAAGATGAAATCGGTACCTTCAATGGTAATTTCCTTGAGACGAGTGGGGTCGAACCCAAGATCCAGGAGATCGCCAATGGTTAAGGTGTCGCTGGATGAGATACCTTTCTCTTCCATCCAGGACACTAGATTCGGTCGCCGATAATTGGGAAGCGATTCAATTATACGAGCAGGAAACTTTTTCAACACCTCGGGCAAATGGAGCCACAATTCCTTATCGCCGGTCTGAAAAAAAGGGCTGCCGGCCAAGTCTCGGGGAGCATACGACTGCACGGGCAGGGCACGGACCTCTGAATCCAAGACGATCTGTTCCAAAGATTCACCACCCGTATACCCCAGGAGATGTGATATGCGGCGGCGAAATCCAAGGTATTTGGTGACGAATCGGGTAAACATAAAGCGCATGAAAGAGTCGTTTTCGCCACGCCGGATCCCCTCTTCGAAATATTTGACCAATGCCGCATAAAGCTCTTTGAACTCATCGATGGTGCGCCGGACCATTAATTCATTATCTCTCATGTCGATGGTCGATCGCTTCCTCTTGAGATGGTGAACCAGCTTTAGGACCGCATCTCTTATATTACGTTCTGCGAGTGCCGGCGGGACAAAGACCATGTACTGGCTTTCACCGTCAGCAACAGGTGTCCCTGTAATTTCTTCGACGGGTTTCCAATCAAGTTTCATGTAGATGTCGTAGGTAGGCTCTTCTTCGGGAATAATGTTGTCCAGGATTCCCACCGCAGACTTCTCTATGAGAAAATCCCGGAATGCCAGGAGGATACGGTTTCCAAGCCCCTTTTTCCGGAATGGGGCCGCAACCTCGACGTACACGAGATAGTAACAGGGGATCGGCTTTTTAAGGTACAACATGTTGAGGCGGCCAAGGTTTTCACCCGTCTCCGCGTTGATCTCGAAGACTTTGAACCCATTTTGGTCACCTTCAGGTTTGAGGCGATCTATTTTGGCGCCCGATACCGTGGCATCTACCAGGTCCCCAAGCTCGGAAAACAGATCAGCCACCATCGGAGAATCGGAGGAGCCAAGGCGCAGCCCCTCATTGATCAAGCTTATGAGAGCGAGCCTATCATTCAGGCCGAGCCGCTTATGTTCCGGGCCCGAGGGCTTCGATAAGATCCTGTGGACTGATGGTTTGGTCATTGGCCGGGGTCCTTCAGCATGACTTTTGAGTACCGGGTGGCCGCAAAAATCAAAAAAAAAGCGGAGTCTCTGCTCCGCTTGGTGTTCCGATATGTAAAATCGTCCTACTCAGCGCAGCAGCATCCCGCTCCTTCTGCTAAAATAAAAGTAAAAATAAGATTTGCTGGTGACGATCATCTGTTGTTCCTTCTTGTTATTCATATCCTCCCTTCAACGCTTTGTCAACACTGTTTTATGGGGGAGCGTAGGCATTCGGTCTTACGGCGTGGAGAGAGTCATCCCGACATGTTATAGCGAGCGAAGCGAAGCAATCTCCAGTGGGATGGGCGTCCCGCCCATCGTCATTCCCGCGTACGCGGGAATCCAGCACCAGCAGGGACGCTGGTGCCTACGATTTGGTAGCGGCGGGCGTCCCTGCCCGCCATTTCCTGGACCCGGATCGGAGTCCGGGGTGACGAATGGCCGACAACCCCCAGTTCCAAGCGGGGCGGCCCACCGATGGGATCGCTCTCCCTCCGGAACGCCGAATTTCAGTGCTGCAGTGACAGCATGGCGAGGGTTCTCGGACTAGTGCATTATTGGGCGGGACGTGCGGGTCCGCTTTAGAAAAGCTTGTCGCAGTATCGGCCGTTTTCGTATAAGGTCTTCGTTATCTACACCATAAGGATGCCACATGGACGACGCGGTTGCCTTCACCTGCGGGCTTCTCGAAAAACAGGCCGTAAAGCAATGGGAGGTGTTCCATAAGGATTCCCACAGCTTTCGTGTTGAATTCAAAGATGGTGTCATGGACACCCTTCAAAAGGCTCGGGTTTCCGGTTTGGCTGTCCGGGTAATAAGAGAGTCGAGGATGGGATTTTCGTTTACTTCCGCGCTCGATGCTTCGAGTCTACAAAAGACAGTCGATACGGCTCTTTCTATGGCCGGAGTGATGCCCCTCGATCCCGACGCAACGCTTGCCGTGCCTGCTCCTCTTCCTGTCCTGCAAGGGACAATTATGGACCCGTCTCTGCGAAGAGTAACCGAAGCGGACAAGACGGAGATTGCCAGGGTTATCGAGAGTAAAGCCCGGCTTGAGGACAAGAGGATCACCACCATTCGGTCTGCCGGCTATTCTGATACGATCGTGGCAGTAAGACTCGTCAATTCCAATGGGCTGGACGCTAAAGGCGAAGCCGGTTTTGTAAGCGCCTGGGTCCAATTGATGGCGGAACAGAACGGCGAGCAAGAGATGGCATACTGGATGGAACAGGCCAGATCTCCGAAAGGGATTAATCCCGAAACAGTGGCGTCCAAGGCGGCCCGCAGGGCGCTCGATAGCCTCGGAGGTAAATCGCTCCCGTCAGCCAGAATGCCCGTGATTGTGGAAAACAGCGTGGCAGTGGACCTTCTTCACGTCCTTTCCCATTCGTTTCTGGCTGAAAACCATTTCAAGAAGCTCACCTCCCCACGGATCAAGCTGGACGAGCCCATATTCTCAAGAAAGATATCCATCGTGGATGACGGGCTGGACGCGAGGGGCGACTACGCGTTCCCATTCGACGGAGAAGGGACCCCTTCGCAGCGGACTCAAGTTGTTGAAAACGGAACCTTGCGCTCACTGCTTTTCGACTTGTCGTACGCTAGGAAACTCAAAGCTTCTTCTACCGGGAATTGCCGCCGGGGAAGCTTCGAGGGCCTTCCAATGAACGGGGTGACAAATCTTCTGATAGAACCTGGCACATCCACTGTGGAAGAGCTGGCCGCCGCGGCCGGGTCAGGACTGCTCGTGACCGAATTGATGGGATTGCACACGGCCAACCCGGTCAGCGGAGATTTTTCAGTTGGGGCATCAGGATTTAAAATCAAGGACGGGAAGATAGACCATCCAGTAAAGGGCATCGCGATTGCCGGAAATCTTGTCGATCTTTTCGGAAGCGTTCTGGAAGTCGCCGATGATTTTCGTTATTTCGGAAATATGGGAGCGCCTTCGCTGCTGGTTGAAGCTTTGTCCGTCAGCGGATTGTAGACACGTGCCCCACTCGATGAGACAGTCCCCTGCCTTATCGGACGAGGCTCGCAAATCATCGGGTCGGCCCCTTGGTTTTCTGTTTCGCAGCGCTCGCGCCCTGCAGGAGTTTTTCCATCCATTGTTCGATCTTGGCTCGCCATTGGGGGTTTGTTTCGTGTTCGAGGGCTCTCTCAAAATAGCTCATTGCTTCGACCGGCCTGCCGGCCAACATATTGGCGACTCCCATATTTCCAAGGGCCTCAGCATTGTTAGGGTTAATTTTTAGCACCCACTGGTAGTCCTTTATGGCTTCATCGTATTTGGCCAGGCCCGCATAGGCCAGTCCACGGCCGAGATACGCAGCGGCTGAGGAAGGGGCCAGTTTTATGGCCGCGCTATAGTCTTGCACGGCTGCTTCGTGCTCAAGGTTAAAATTCTTTGCGTCCCCGCGGGAGACGTATCCCCTGGGATCGGACGGATTCAGTTCTATATAACGGCTAAAATCCTTGATGGCATTTTGAGGCATACCGACCTGATCGTATGCCTTGCCGCGTAATAGATGGGCCTCCGAAAGGCGCGGATCTCGCCGTATCGCGGCAGAGAACGAGCGTATGGCAAGGGCGTACCGCTTCTTCTCCATCTGTGCCTTTCCCTGGTCCATGTGAATCTTGGCTGATTGACCGACCGTTGACACTGTCGATCTGAGGCGCGTTTTGAGCCGGCGTTGAGTGAGGTAAAGCCAACGGCAGTGCGACCACAATCATAGCGACGACTCGGCAAATGCAGCGCGAACGATTTGCGAACATCAATTCAAACAAGTATTTCGGAAAATATTTCTTCATATTAAAACCTTTTCTGGATTCCCCAGAGCGCGGGAATGACAGTTGAGTCTACGCTGCCCCGAGTGGACAGTTCGCCGCCCCGTGAGATAGAATAGCGAGGAACGGAAGCACGGGCAAAGCTCTTTTTTTCTCCAAGTTCTCGCAGCATGCGCCAGGCTACCGAGAGAGAGCTTCCTAGCAACTTCAGCTCGTTACACCATTGAGCATTGCAAATAGCCCCTAAGTTGGGTCACGGATCGCGTAGGGGCACGGCATGCCGTGCCCCTACCGTGGCAGCCGCGGGCGGCCACGGTGTCAACTTCAATCCGGCTACAGGGAGTGGAACCACCATGGAATACCGGGACATTATCGTTGATTCCCAGGGTCAGATCGCCTCGATCACGCTGAATTCTCCAAAAACCTTCAACGCGCTGTCGAAAAATCTCATCGGAGAGATCATATGCGGCTCTTGAGATGCTCGGAGCCGATCCCGCGTTAAAAGTGATCATTATCAAAACAAGTGGCAAGCATTTCTGTTCCGGGCACAATCTCACGGAGATGGTGAATGGCACTGACCACGAGTACCGGTTTATTTTTGACCAGTGTACACGAATGATGACCATGGTCCATCAAGTCCCTCAGCTCGTGATAGCACAAGTTCACGGAGTAGCCACTGCTGCAGGTTGTCAACTTGTCGCCACGTGCGACCTTGCGGTGGCAGATGAGACTGCGAGGTTTGGAACACCCGGCGTCAAGATCGGGCTCTTTTGCACCACCCCGATGGTAGCCTTAACTCGGGCCGTGGGGCGCAAGCACGCGCTGGAGATGCTGATGACGGGCCGGCTCATTTCGGCTCAAGAAGCAGAGCAGTATGGTCTTGTAAACAGGGTGGTGCCTGAGGCGGAATTGGAAAAGACTACCCTGGAACTCGCCCAATCTATCGCGGAAGCGAGTCCGTTGGTTTTGAAAATCGGAAAGCAGGCATTCTACAATCAGATCGAACAGGACGAACCACACGCATACGAATATGCGGGAAATGTAATGACATTGAACCTCATCGCGGAAGACGCGCAAGAGGGGATCAACGCTTTCCTTGAAAAAAGGAAGCCTACCTGGAAAGGCCGGTGAACCAGTCAGTTCTTATTTGTCGCGAACCGACAGCAATTCATCTATCCAGCCGTAAGCCGCAATCATTGCGGGGAAGCCGACTATCGTCATCGACATGAGCACGGTCTGAGTTATTTCCTCTTTGGTGGCGCCCAAATCCAGCGCACGCCACGCGTGGGACCGCACTCCTCCCTTGGAAGCCATTCCAATAGAGACGCCCAAGCTGAATCAGATGCTGGGTCTTCAAGTCGATGGGTCCCGCTTCCGTGCAGAGATCCCCCACCTTTCGGTACGCATCTGCTATTTCGCTGTGCCTCTCCATAAATTTCTTGAAGATTTCAGGTAAATACATGTTGCCTCCTCCTTGCAAAGCATCACCGGCGCCGGTTTGTTATCCAGTAATATATGATACTACATTTAAGACGGATTGCGTGCTCGGAGATTATGTTCCGAGGGTCAGGCAACCTTTTTTTCGTGAGAAAGCTTATCTCCGACGGTCAACAGATTGAACTCATGGTGCCACGGATGCGGCCTGCGTTTCGCAGGGTTCATCCGTGCTTTTCCATCAGGCACGGACGAGCCAAAGCGCACGTCCGTGGCACCAATGTTTCAATTATTTTCATGCTTGGTTTTAGCTTTCTAGCTATGGGAGTTGGTGTAACTCCTTCAACTGAGGGAATGATCGGACTGACGAACGAACTTCGTGGCGTTGACACCGGACCGTCGAAGTCGGATATTCTAAGAGTAGCAAACCAACCTCACTCGGCATGCGATCTGTATGACCAGAGTAAGCAGGATCTCTACTTATAGGGATTTTAACAGGAATCTAGGGCATAGATAATGAATCATCCGGGAGAAATAGCTAACCAACTTGTCCGATCAATTTCTCAGGTCCTAATAGGCAAGGAAAGGCAGATAAGAAACGTAGTTGTGGGGCTACTCGCACGGGGCCACGTCCTCATTGAGGATATCCCGGGCGTGGGCAAGACTCTACTGGCGTTGGCAACGGCTCGCTCCATGGGGGTCCGTTTCAGGCGTATCCAGTTTACGAGCGATACGATCCCTTCGGATGTTCTTGGCGTCAACGTGTATGATCCGAAGAATTCCGACTTCGAGTTCCGAGAGGGGCCGATCTTTACGGAAGTCCTTTTGGCAGATGAAATCAACAGAACATCCCCGCGCACGCAGTCAGCTCTCTTGGAGGCCATGGCAGAGGGAAAGGTCTCCATTGATGGGACCACGTATAATTTGGCCTCGCCCTTCTTTGTGTTGGCTACCATGAATCCGGTTGAGCGGTTCGGTTCTTTCGAGCTTCCTGAAAGCCAGTTGGATCGCTTCATGATGTCCATCAGCCTGGGGTACCCCGATCGCGGCCATGAACGGGAAATCTTTATGAGAGACATTGAGCATATCCACGCCGAACAGCTTCAACCCGTGACCGATCCCCAGACGATAAGAAAACTTCAGGAAAAAGTACGCGAAGTTAGAGTCGAATCGTCGATCATGGAATATCTCCTGGATCTGGTAAGAGCTACAAGGGAGACTTCAGCCATGAGACTCGGGCTTTCATCCAGGGCAGGTTTGCATTTGAAACGTGCGATGCAGGCCGAGGCTCTTCTCGACATGCGAGATTACGTTGTTCCTGCTGATCTTCGAAATGTATTTCTTCCCGTCACTTTGCACAGGATTCTGCTATCCGGGGGATCAATGGACGGGCGGGGGCGGGAACGAAAAAAGGACGTGTTAAACCAGGTATTACGCTCAGCAGCCGGTCCGGTATGAGGGGCTGTGGGAGCGACCCCGTTCACCGAAGACCGGTAGGTTGCACGGCCATTTCCCGTATTACCTGTCACAACTTCTGATATACTGACCATGAACTCTACTGCCCCAATCAAGACCTCTCCTCCAAGAGATTCCCTCCGCATCCGACCAACTCGCTCCGGTTGGATCTTGGTTTTTCTCCTTCTTTGGATACCTCTCACAGCGATCGGCACGGCGAACAATTTTCTGTTGATAATTTTTGCCTTGATGGTTGGGCTAGCGTTGGTGTCTCACAGGCTCGCGCGGAAGAATGTCAAGACCGTTCAGTTGTCGAGGTGCTTTCCTGACGAAATCTTTGCGGGGAACGTTTTCACTGTCCGGTATCTGGTCAAGACCGTCACGCGACCGTGGGGGGCGGTTACTTTGAAGTTCGTGGAAGCATCGCCTCTACAGGGTGCGACGGAAGGCGTAACATTTTCCCATATCCCACCTGGTGACGCGGTCAGCGTGAACGGTTCTTTCTCCGTATCCAGCCGAGGGGATAAGCAGATATTTCCCGGACTTTTAACCTCTGCCTTTCCTTTCGGGTTGGCTTCGTATTCACGAAGCTGCGGACCTACCGAGTCAGTGCTTGTTTTTCCGCAGATACAGTCAGTCGAAGAAGACGTTCCTCCGTGGGTGGGCGGATCAGGAAAAGGACCGGAACGGCCTGACCCTTTTGGGACTATCCCTTATCAGTTCCGGGAGTATGTGCCCGGCGACCCTTATAAGCATATCGAGTGGAAAAAAACTGCCAGGTACAGGGGGGCTCATTACGAAGGTGCTGTCGGACGAGGGCGCCCGAGAGATTACCATTCGTATGCCAAAGGAAGCTTCCGAGAGGACCATATCGAGGGCAGCTTCGTTGGTGGTTCATTTTGCGCGATCGGCCCGACCTATATGCCTGCAGGGCCCGGGCATTCTAGTGGGGCCGGGGCGGGGCAAGGAATTTGCTATCAAGCTTCTCACGACGCTTGCACGCTGGGAAAACAATGCGGATGCACTCACCTTGCCCGATTTTTCGCCCGACATTGTGGTGGAGATAGGCCAAGCAGGTGAATTCGTTTGGAGACGCTCGGGAGACCTTTATGGCCGCGCTTCCTGACAAAACTCGGACCGGATGGAAAAGCGGAGGACGCGGCAAATCTGCTGCGATGACCTCATCTGTCTCCATTTTGCCTGGCAGATACCGGGCGTTCAGGTACCTTCTTGCCACGCTTGTAAGTCTGTCCATTGGCGCAGCTTGTATAGAAAACGGCTTACATCCGTCAGTACTGCTAGTCCTGCCGCTGGTGATCGTAGCTCTCTTCCGACCTGATTTCTCACGACCATTTTTCTTTTCGGAGGGAGTAATCACAGTCCTTTTTCTGTTATATGTGGCTCTTTTTTCCCTGGGTATCCTGATTTTCTACGGAAATCTGTCTCTCCCTCTCTTTGTCGTCTACTTCACGTTCGGAACCATAATGGCTAGGGTTCTGTCACCACTGACGGATCGCAACATCGCACAATTGATTTTCTTGAGCATTGGGCTGATCCTCATAAACTGTATACTTACCAACCACTTGATTTTCGGCCTTGTTCTGCCCTTCTATCTCTTCGCGCTCATGGGGACGATGCTTTCATTCCATCTCGCCCGGAACGCGGCCCCCGAGAATGAAACACCGGAGACCCCAAGCGTCCGCGGATTGAGCAACAAATGGCATACTCATCTCGTTAAATATGTCGTCTTTTCGGTGATATTGACCGTGTTCATGTTCGTGGTCCTGCCACGGCCTTTTTTGACAATGCCCGGCCTGAGGACCGCAATGGCCCGGACCGGGGGACTTGCCGATCTGGAGCAGCAGATCACGTACCGGGAAATGGCGAGCATGTCCGGGAGGCAAAGAATCGCCTTTGTCGTCAACGTGGAAAGAGGCGCTCTCCCGGACATCGCTTATTGGCGCGGCCGCGTGCTGGAAAAGACCGATGGCCGGGGGTGGTCGACCTCCGAAGAAAAGACTCCCATGACAAAGCTGATTCATGCGGATCCCTCGGAAAGCGTTCTGTACCGGTTCATACCTTATCGGCTTCACTCTAAAATGGTTTATGTCGCAGGCCTGCCGGTGAGGGTAACAGGACGCATGGGCGGGCTGCTGCACATAACTTCCGCAGGAGAGGTGATCATTGACTCACCTTTTCTGTTTGCAGAGTCATACATGGTTCGGGCTGTTGATCGCCCGGTCCCTGTAACCCGCAAGTCGCAACCTATCAATTTGGACAGAACAGGGGTTACGCCGCGGATACAAGGGCTCGCCGAGCAATGGACTGCCGGCTTTTCATCACCGCGAGACCGAGCCGGGGTTCTGGTCTCAAGGCTTCGAAGCAGGTTCAGGTACGCGCTCCGCACGGTACCACCTCCTGAGGAAGTTCATCCCATCGAGCATTTTCTGTTCAAGTCGCGTGCCGGCAATTGCGAGTACTTCGCGGGCGCTCTCTGCTTCATGCTCCGATCCATCGGGATTCCTGCTCGCGTGGTCGAGGGGTTTCTAGGGGTGGAGCGAACCGAGCAGCCCAATGAATTCATCGTACGTTTCTCCCACGCTCATGCGTGGGTAGAAGCCGATCTGGGTGATGGGAACTGGACAACGCTTGACGCGACGCCTCCCGGGAGAGAGACACCCGAGAGCTATCTGTGGAGCCTGGCCGCAGACCTCTACGATTCGCTGGATTACAAATGGACAAAGAATGTAATTTACTTTGATCGCTCAGATCAGGCCATGATCTTTGAGGCATTCACAAAACTGGTCTCCGGGCAGGTCTCTCTTCCTTTTGCAATTCCCCGGACGCTGAAGTCTTATGCACTGCCCATCATCACTGGAGCTTTGGTGCTTTCAATTGCGGCTTTAATTATTCTCCGATCTCGCCGCAAAGAAGCTGGTTTTCCCGGAATATACATGATGACAATGAGGGACTTAGTTAAGAAGGGAATCCTCCGCCGCGTGCATCCTTGGCACGAGCAGAATGTGGCTGAGATAATCGAAAGATCACCCTCACTCAAGGACCCTCTTTTGATGTTTATGGACAGTTACTTGAATGCCAGATTCGGAAGCGCGGGGAAGTTTACGGCGGAAACCCTGAAAAAGACGCGCAAAGAATTGCTTGAGAGCGTCGCAAGAAATCAGTAGGGCCGGGCGCACCGTGTCGGCTATTTCCATTCTGAATTATTTTCTGTCACCTGTTTGAAGGCGAACTAGTGTGATTCCACTGCTTCACACCTGTTGCGCCGCGACACATGTCGCGGTCCTGCCGGTCTGAAATCGGCCCGGTGTGATTGTGCCATTGAAAACCCCAGCAAGTTACTGATGAAAAAGTGCCCATCTATCGGCATATCCCTACTGATTTCCTATGAAACCTTGACAAGCTCCCTACGATTGATTAGCGTGTACCCTAACGCTTAGACACTATCTTAATGCCTCATTAAGGTATCGAGAGAAATGATAACAAGTCTGAGCAGTTGAGGACTGTCATGGGAATGCGGCGCTCCCCGTTGTTCAAATTCAGAGCCAAATTGCTTGTGGTACTGATCCTCACCAGTACTGTATCTCCGGGGATGGTATGGTGCCATGAGAGCGACGGTAGCGCTAAGATTGCATACGGTCCATGTAGCGCAATCCCCATTCCTGAATCCTCCACTGAGACTTCGTCATTCTCGGGGTGCGTTGAAGCGGGCTGCGATTCCTGCGTCGATACCCCCATTTTCACTATCGGGCCAACTGAGGATTATTCACACCATCTGGCCGATCTGATTGCTAATATGGCCTCTATTGCGCCATACTGTTTCACTCACCGATTCAGATATTCTGCCGGTAACTGCAATCTCATTTGCTTCAAACGAAATCTATCGTTCTATGGCTTCAATCAGATCCTCTGTTCTTCTAATTTGATTCTCTCCTCGTGCGGTCCATTTGCGCTGCTTCAGGCAGAGTAATTGTCGATTCTGATCTCCAGATCCGCGTGATCAGATCCGCGAGACACGACAAAATCAAGGCTGTCAATCTTATTGGAATGCAGAGTTCCTGAGCGAATCGAATCCGGGCAATTCGAGGGTAAAGCAGTGGAAAAGAGCACGTTGCGCAATCTTACTAATCTGGCAAGGAGCAGGTCTGATCCAGCCTCCGCCACGGAAGACATACCTCGACCGCGGTTTTCGTGGAAGACGAGAATTCTGATTCCCGCTATGATTTTGGGCGGATTCCTTATCCTCCTCAGCGCAACCGCATACAATCATATCATCCCCGCGGTTCAAGTAAATGCAGCGCCCGTGGTGTTGAAAAGGATTCAGGGAACAGCAGCGGGAACGGCAACAGTTCAAGCGGCCGGGTGGATTGAGGCGGAACCGTACAAATCGTATGTCACAGCGCAGGCCGACGGAATTGTGAGGGAGGTTCTTGTCCTGGAAGGTGATACGCTGAAAGCCGGTCAAGTTGTCGCACGGTTAATCGATGAGGACGCGAAGCTGGCTGTCCAAAAGGCGGAAGCAGAAGTGCAGCAATCGGAAGCCTCGCTGGTGGCTGCACATGCTGAGTTTGTGTCTGCAAAAACAGAATGGGAAAACCCGGTGGAACGGACTAGGGCGATTGCCATCTCGGAAGCCCAGTTGGGGGAGAGTCGGGCCACGCTGGAGCAAGTCGCAAACGAAATCGCCGCGGAAGAATCGGAGATCCAGTTCTTCAAGATCGAGTACGACAGGGGTGTAGCATTGCACGAGTCCGGTGCCATTGCAGAGCTGGAACTAGTGCGCCGCCGATCTCGCTATTATGCTCAGAAATCCAAGATTGAAGCAGTACGCCAGCGCCACGCTGCGACAAAAGAATTAATAGCAAAAAACGAAGCTGAGCTGATAGCAAATAAGGAATTCATGAGGCTTCGAACTGAAGAACGCAGGAAGTTGGATCGCGCGCAGGCCGCGGTCACAGAAGCAGAAGCGGCCTTGAAGCGAACGAAAACGTCTCTTGCTGAAGCGAGGCTCAAGCTGGAGAGGATGGAGATTCGATCACCTATTGACGGAATGGTGATGAGTAGACTCACGGAACCCGGCTCGAAAGTAGTAGTAATTTCGGACAATCCGGGATCTGCACGAGTTTTGAGCGTCTATGATCCGCGGAAGCTGCAAGTCCGGGTGGATGTGCCGTTGGCTGAGACCGGTAAGGTGGGAGTTGGCCAGCAGGCAGATATTGTGGTTGATGTATTGCCGGACCGTAATTTTTCGGGAACCGTGACCAGAGTTCTTCATGAAGCGAACATCCAAAAGAATACCTTGGAAGTCAAAGTGGCCATAGAGAATCCCGAACCGCAGATGCGTCCTGAGATGCTGGCCCGAGTGAGATTCTTGGGCAAGCTTGATCCGGGCTCAGACACCAGTAAAGAAGCCGACCGTCTATTCGGCCCGGAAAATGCTTTCAAAAGCAGCGGTGGCTCGTCGGTTGCTTGGGTAATTTCCGATTTCGACGGCAAATACGGGTTTGTGGCGCCCAGATCTGTGAAACTCGGCCATATCCGCAAAGATGGTTGGGTGGACGTTCTTGAAGGGTTACAACCCGGTGATCTTGTGATCACCAGATCGCCGACAGAGCTGAAGAATGGGAAAAAGGTCCTGGTTATGAGCGAATAGCCGATAGGGCCGTCGGTAATGGAGAACATGATGAGTTTGATCGAATGTAGGAAGCTTACGCGAGTATACAAGAAAGGATCTACCACGATCACCCCTTTGAGCGATCTCGATATGGATGTCGAGGAAGGGACGTTTATCGCCTTAATGGGACCTTCCGGAAGCGGGAAAACGACCCTGCTGAATCTCATAGCGGGAATTGATACGCCTACATCCGGCTCCCTCGTGGTGGATGGAATCGAAATCTCCAAGCTGCCGCGCTCCACGCTTGCCCATTGGAGAGGTGAAAACATAGGGTACATCTTCCAGCTCTATAACCTTATCCCGGTTCTCACAGCTTATGAGAATGTAGAGTTGCCCCTCCTCCTGCACAAATTGACCGCGAAGGAGCGACACACGAAAGTCTCTGCGGCCCTGAATTTAGTAGGAATTGCTGATCGACATGATCATTTTCCGAATCAACTGAGCGGTGGACAAGAACAGCGAGTGGCAATCGCTCGCGCCATTGTAACCGATCCCAGGATAATCGTGGCAGATGAACCCACGGGCGACTTGGATAGGACATCGGCTTCGGAGATACTTTCTCTGCTCAGGCAGATCAACCAAGAGCTTGGACGGACTCTTATCATGGTCACTCACGACCCCAAGACCACTGAATACACACAGCAGACCCTTCATCTGGAAAAGGGTCGATTGCTGGAAACAGAAACGTAAGGACAGTGGGGCGCAGGCCGTACGAGCTTGAAAGGACTTTTGGAACGGGGACAACAATGCTTGGAATCGATTACTTGCCACTGGTGTTCAAGTACATCACGAGGCGTCGCATTCGCAGTGCGCTTACCATCAGCGGCGTCGCGACTGCCATGTTCCTTTTTTACTCTGTTGATGCGATGCACCAGGGCGTGAAGGAAGCTACGGAACAAACCTCAAAGGATACGAAATTGGTCGTCTACAGGCAGGATCGTTACTGCCCTTTTTCCAGCATGCTTCCTCAGGACTATGGTGCAAGGATCGCTACCATTTCCGGGGTAAAGGCTGTCGTACCTGTGAAAGTATTCGTGAACAATTGTCGCACTGGGCTGGATGTTGTGACTTTTCGCGGGATTCCGGCCAATGCCTTTGAGGAAGGTTTTTTTGCCCAAGTTCGTCTTAGAGAGGGTTCTCTCGAGAATTGGAAGAAGCGCAACGACTCAGCCCTCGTTGGCGAGCGGCTCGCGAAGAGGAGAGGATTGCGGGTAGGAGACCAAATGGAAATTGGTGGAATGACGATTACCGTGGCGGGGATACTTGATTCACCCGAACCTCAAGACCAAAACGTGGCATATACACATCTTGAATTCGTCCAAAGAGCTACTGATAACAAAGTAGGCATAGTGACGCAGTTCAATATCGCAGTGAATGATCCGAGCCAACTCGGCCGCGTGGCAAAGGCCATTGATGATGAATTCCGATATTCTCAAGACCCCACCTCGACTTGGTCTGAGAAGCATTTCATCGCTCGTTCCGTGACCGACATCATTGAGATAGTGAATTTCGCAAGATGGCTGGGCTGGAGCTGCGTAGCAGGGGTTTTCGCTCTAGTGTTCAATGCTATCGTCCTGTCTGTGCGTGATCGTATCCGCGACCACGCGGTAATGCAGACTCTGGGTTACAGCCAAGGTCTTATTGCCTGCCTGATCGTCATCGAAGGGATGATTCTCAGCCTTTCGGGCGGCCTCGTCGGCGTTTTGGCCGGTGCAATTTTAACCTCGTGGGGCGGTTTCAGCCTCTCAGTAGAAGGCCTAAGCGTACACGTGCATGCCGGCCTCGGGTCAGTGCTTCTCGGTTTGGGCTTGTCGGCACTGATTGGAGTGCTGGCAGGGCTCGCTCCCGCCTGGCAAGCATCCAGACATGACATTGCTGCTAGTTTCAGAGCGGTTTAAGCGTGATTCAACATTTCCTGTTCGCCTTTGGAAGACGCTCCGACTCTCAAAAAAGGAATTATATGCGCCTGCTGCCGTTTGATTACGCCGTACGAAATCTCGGTAGATCTCCAACTCGACTTGCCCTGACTATTCTCGCAAGCGCCTTGGTCGTGAGTCTTGTTACGGCTGCTGCCGCATTTGTGCGAGGCATGGGGAAATCCCTTGTGATCACTTCTGATAAGTCCAATGTGATCCTTCTCGCCGCGGGGAGTGAAGAGAGCATAGAGCGGAGTCAAATTCCGGGGAGTACGGGGAGTATAGTTTCGGCCGATCTTTCGGGTATCAAGACGAAATTCTCAGTACCTTACGTCTCACCCGAAGTTCATGTGGCAATAATCGTTCGGACCCAAAAAGACAGCCAAGAGGAAATGAGGGTGCTAATTCGAGGATTTACGCCTGAGGCGTTCCTGGTTCATCCCCGAGTCCACATTGTGGAGGGAAGGATTCCGAGACCAGGGCGCGATGAAGTAATGGTGGGCGGATTGACCGCACAAATGATGGGTGTTTCTGATTTACGTCTAAAGGTGGGCAATACAATCTGGTTCGATAATAGAAACTGGACCATTGTTGGGCGATTTCGAGCCCGTTCCACTGTCATGGATGCTGAGATGTGGGTTCCGCTCACGGATCTACAAGTCGCTACAAGGCGGGACACATTGTCCTGCGTTACTTTGACAATGGGAGAAGCTGATTTTGGCGAAGTTGACGCCTTTACCAAGCAGCGCTTGGATCTCGGTTTGACGGCAATTCAAGAGGCAGATTACTTCGGGTCTGTGATGCGGTTTTATAAGCCGGTACACGCTATGATCTGGACCACAGCCTTGCTGGTTTCCCTTGCCGGTTTGCTGGGTGGGGTGAACACCATGTATGCCGCGTTCGCCGCACGGATCCGGGAAGTCGGCACGCTCCAGGCACTTGGGTATTCCCGGCTGGCAATTACGTGGAGCCTGATTCAGGAATCCGTACTGACAGCATTCACGGGAGCTCTCCTGGGGGTTCTGTTGAGCCGCGTATTCATTGATGGGCAAGCAGTACGATTTTCAATGGGAGTATTCCAGTTGGTGATTGACGAACAGGTTTTGCTGGTAGGCCTTATTGCGGGGCTCGTAATAGGCCTAATCGGAGCGATACCTCCTGCATGGCGGTGTCTCAAGCTTCCGATCAACGAGGCTCTTAAAGCAGCATGAATGATACAGAAAGGGAACTGAATATGAGAAGTAAATCAATGAGATCAAGACGTATTATCTTGGTGATTGGAATGCTGGTGATGGCTGTTTTCATCAGTGGGATCGTTGGGGCGCAAACTAAACAATCTCAGGCTTCAGCAGGATTGCCTTCCGATTTGTTCGTGAAAGCCCTTCCAGATAACCCGGTGGACGTAGGGGAAGCCCGCAAGACAGCCCAGCAAGGACAACAAATTGTGCTAAGAGGCAGAATCGGCGGTATGCCCAATCCGTTTGCGGACAAGTACGCTATATTCGTACTCTCGGATTTGAACTTGCTCATGTGTGAAGAGAAGTGCGCCACACCGTGGGATTATTGCTGCACTCCACGAGAGAAAATCTTGGCGAATGTGGCCACGGTTCAAGTTGTGGACGGGAAGGGGAAACCTCTCAACGTTTCTATTAAAGGAATCAATGGGCTGAACCCTTTGTCGGAAGTGGTCGTCCGAGGCTTGGTTGCCAAACAGGACGGCAAGACGCTCATCGTGAACGCACAGAATATCTTTGTCGGTGGACACCCCGCGCCGCCCGGGGCCGCTAAGACATTATGGTAGGGCTGACGTCTTTGCCGGCTCACGCCTACGGCATGGTCGATTTGTTCGCGCAAAACCCCCTGGCAAGGATTTCAAAAGGCCACTCTTGACAACCGGTCATTACTTTTGAGAATCGCTGTAACCTTCAGCACAATTCTAATCAACGATTAAATTGGTCGACAAATTCAAGAACGACGCTGTCGCCGCCGGAAGGATCCTTCATGGAAGTGTGTTGTCAATCGCGTCTGAAGTCAATCCCCGCTTGCAACCCCCACGGCCCGAGCACGTCGCAAATGAACGGCAACAAACCATATCGTCACCGCAACGAGGCCTATGGCCACCAACATATCCAGTTCATGCGAATACTGTTGCACCAGCATCCAATTCTGCCGCAACTTATAGCCGAGCCACAGGAGAAACGAATTCCACATTGTCGCGCCGATGAGAGTGTACACACAGAAAGGCAACAGCCTCATTCGTCCCAGACCTGCGGGAATTGAAATGAGGTGACGAACCACCGGAATGAACCTGCTGACAAAGATTGTCCACGAACCGTGTCGGCGGAACCACCGTTCGGTCCATTCTAAGTGCTCGTGATTCAGCAAGAGGTAGCGCCCTACTCTAAGGACGACGGGTCTACCGCCAAAGTATCCCATGTAGTAAGAAATCAGCGAGCCAATGATAGAACCCAGCGATGTTACAAGGATCGCGGCCCAGAGCGAAAACTTTTCCTCGACGACAAGGAAGCCGACAAAGGGCATCACAAGCTCGCTCGGCACTGGGGCCACCATGCTTTCCATTGCCATGAGAAAGGCCGCTCCCAAATATCCGCCCTGTTCAATCGCGTAGGTGAAGTATCCATGCCAGATGTTCAACCATTCTTCCCGCCTTTTATGGATAAAAATAGCGGCTCTTGCCGCTCACCGGCCCGCTCATCGTCATAATTAAAGCAGGTCGGCAGCGTTCTTCCTTAACTCTTACCGCCGCTGCTGTCTATCATAAAATAATTCCAGTCAGGGGTCCAGGCGGAAATTCTAACACAACCGAGGATCTCTGGTTGACCCTGAAGTGAAACTGGTGCATCTTCGTCGTTTGGGGCGTGGGTCCACCACAAACATCTTGAACCTAGATTGTAGGAGAATGAAAGGAGACCGCTTTGAGAGTTCTATCGGGCATCCAACCGAGCGGATCCCTGCATATCGGCAACTACTTGGGTATGATGAAGCCCATGCTTTCTTACATGAATCGCGAGGAGCTTTTTGTATTCATCGTCAACTATCACGCCTTAACCAGCGTAAATGACAGGGACAAATTGGCGACAGGCACATTGGAAGCCGCGGCGGACTTCATGGCTTTGGGCCTGGACCCTGACAGGTGTTTTTTTTGGGTCCAATCGGATGTTCCTGAAGTGGTGGAATTGGCCTGGATCTTAACTTGCATTACGCCGATGGGGCTGTTGGAGCGGTGCCATTCGTACAAGGACAAGATAGCTAAGGGAATTTCTCCAAATCACGGCCTATTTGCATACCCTGTGCTCATGGCCGCGGACATCCTCCTCTACCAGGCTAACCTTGTGCCGGTCGGAAAAGATCAAAAGCAGCATATCGAGGTGACTCGCGATATCGCAATGAAATTCAATCATATTTTCGGCGAGACCTTTGTCGTCCCGGAAGGGGAGATTAGTGACGCAGTTGCAGTCATCCCTGGAATCGACGGACAGAAGATGTCCAAATCATACGAAAACACCATCGAAATCTTTTTAGAGGAAAAGACGCTGAAAAAAAAGGTCATGAGCATCACGACGGACTCCACGCCTGTTGACCAGCCGAAAAATCCCGAGACCTGCAACCTTTTCCAGATCTACCGCCATTTTGCCCCTCCCGACCGAGTTGCCGAAGTGCTGGCGCTTTACCGGGAGGGAGGAGCGTCCTACGGTGCTATCAAGAAGGAACTGGCCGGGATCTTGTGGGATTTCTTTAGTGACGCCAGAGCTGAAAGAGCTCGACTCATTGCGGATCCGGGTCATGTTCGACAAGTGTTGGCCACAGGCGCTGAAAAGGTTCGGACAATCGGCGGACCAACTCTGGATTTAGTGAGGCAAAGAGTGGGAGTAAAGTATTGATACTTCCGCGCGAGGAACGAGTACCAGATATACACCAAATAGTTGCAACCCTTCGGCGAGAAATCCACGACATGGATATTCCCATCGTGACGGAAATCTCACACCGGAGTCGAGACCCATTCCACATTCTTGTCTCTACAATTCTTTCCTTGCGCACCAAGGATGAGGTCACACGCCAGGCCGCGACCCGACTGCTGGAGAAGGCCCGGAGCCCCCAAGAATTGCTGCTCTTGCCGGAAGAAGACATAGCCCGGTTGATTTTCCCGGTGGGCTTCTACAAAACCAAAGCCCGAACATTGAGACAGATCTGTAGGGACTTGATCGACCAGTACGAGGGAAAGGTCCCGGAGTGATCTGGAAGAGCTGCTGAAGCTCAAGGGCGTAGGCCGTAAGACTGCCAACCTGGTCCTAACTTTAGGATTTCACAAGCCCGGCATCTGCGTGGACACTCACGTGCACAGGGTCAGCAACAGACTCGGATACGTCAAGACGAAAACTCCTGAGCAGACCGAGATGGCCCTGAGAGAAAAGCTGCCTAAAGAGTACTGGATAGAATACAACGACCTTCTAGTAACCTGGGGTCAGAACATTTGCAGACCCATCTCGCCGTTCTGCTCTCGATGCGCTGTGCTGCCTTATTGCAGACAGGTGGGGGTGGTCCGAAACAGGTAAATGCTACACATTATTGTTAAGTGCTTTTATTGTACGGCAGTTGGGAGGTAATTGATGTCGAACGCGAATTGGCCGAGAATTAAAGAGATCTTGGATAATGCTTTGGGGCGGTGGAAGCTGGAAAATGGACGCGAACCGAAAATGAAGGCCAGCCACGAAGGCGACATCGGGTGGGAGACAAAAGAAGAGCTGGCGGCCAGCGCTCCCTATGGGAAACGGCTCATCGACGCGGATAAGGTGGGAAACGGACGGGCATATGAAACCAATCTGTTGCGGATTCTCAGAGGCCCCATTGGAGGCTATCGCAGAATGCCGTCAGGCGGACCGTATCTGTCAAGTGATGAAATCGGTGAGATAGCTGACTGGATTGATACAGGAATGCCGGATTAGGGTTGATACCGGTTCACCACAAATCCAGCCTGTAGGCCGGCCCGTCGCCGCCTATTAGGTCTGGCACAGCCCGACCTACTTGTTAAGTCTGCCTTCCGTGCCTAGTTGTAATTTTCTAGCTATAAGAGATTCGTATCAGGCGATACCTTTCAGCGCTGAACGTTCTCGCCTTTTTCGACTGAGCCTTGGAGTTCCGAAAGAAGCTTCTCGTAGGTTATTCCAAGGCGTTCAGCCTTTCTCCTGCAGCGTCTCATCCAGAGCCGATAGCTGCCTAGATATCCGATCAGCCCGCATGTTGCTGAAACGATCAAGGCGGCGACAGACCACCGCACCACAATGTCCCAACCCAGGTAAACAAATGCTTGCGCCGAGTGCCAAAAATATTCCGGATACAGCATGGGGCGCATAAGGGTCTGGAAGTCTTCCGCGCTCATGATGACCTGTCTTCCAAGTATTAAGGAGCCGAGGCAATAATATCCATAATACATGGGGATGATGGAGACGGGATTGTTGACCCAGGTGCAGGCAAAGGCGATAATTGTGTTGAACCTGAACGGCAATCTAAGCAGTCCGAGAACCATCATTTGGGTTCCCACAGGAATGCCGAGGCCTATGAAAAGGCCGACAGCAACCCCTCGGGCATCAAACCACGGCGGGTTCCTTGAGGATGTAAACGGCTCAATAAAATATTTTCGGAATTTGCTCTGACCCCTGTCATCGGGCTGACTCTGCCACATGTCTTTGCAAGAGTCAGTGGAATCGCAATCATTTCCGGATGGTTCCCTACGAAACGCCAACTTTGCCTCATTTCACGTAAATCCGAATTCTGTCGTAACCTATACCAGATGTTTAGCCGCTGTCCAAATTTTGGGAAATGGCTGGCAATAAAGAGACGAATCAGCTATAGGCTATTGCCGAATCAGAGAACCGAAAGCCACGTCCTTGCCGATGCTCGCACGATCAAACTTGCGGATTCGACGGGACCTTGAGTTTCCACCCAGGAGAAGTGCCATGAAACCGATTTTCATCGAGGCAACCACTATACCGGATGCATGGTTCCAATGCCTGTATACTCTAATAGAAGAGTCGCGTAAACCTGACGGTGCGGCCCGTCGCTATACTGTGGACACAGGCTCCAACCCAGGTGCGGACCGCATCGAATTCGACATGGCCATGATCCATATCAGACAGCCGGGAGCGCGGCCCCTGTTGCCCCAAATCCCGGAGCATCTTAATCTGCCCCCTGTGGCCGATGAGAAATATCTGGCTGAGTACATGCCTTACTTGCTCTCGACCCAGAAAGCCGCAGGAGAGCATTATACTTATGGAGAACGGTTACAGATCGCCTGGCAGTACGTGATTGATTACTACAAGAAGCATGGACCTCGCACGAATCGGATGTGCATGGAAGTGGGCCGGCCCGAGGACATCTTTTTCTACGATCAACCTGACGGCTCCAGCCCGTGCATGAGGCTCGTGGACACCCGAATCATGGAGAATAAGCTCCACTGGGTAGTCTATTTCAGGTCCTGGAATCTCTGGTCGGGCTTTCCTGTGAACCTGGCGGGATTGCAGCAAGCGAAAGAGATCATGGCTATGGAGATCGGAGTGGACGACGGGGAAATCGTGGCTATATCCAAAGGGCTCAATATCCGAGATTACAACATAGAAGTCGCCCTTCTGCGTTTGCAGAAGGACAGCGGTATCAAGCTCGGGGCTAGAAAAGAGTAATTCCGATTACTCGGACCACGGCAATTCTAGTCCACCGCTGAATAGGCAAACCACGACGTCAGTGCCTACAGGTCGGGGCCGCTTATCGCGGGATGTATTCTTGGACTTGAGACTATAAAAGAAGATTCGAGATCATGGTATTGGTGGGACAGGCATCTGAAACTGTCTCAACACCTACGTGAGGTGCGGAGACGTGCCACCATTTTAAACCCCGGCGCTGAAGCACCGGGCTACTTTCAATCGCCTCTACGGGGCTCAAATCCTTGTCGTCCCATAGGGACGCAGGATAGTAGACCGGTAATTTATTGCCGGGAGACAGAATATCGTGCTACGTTTTTCTCTCACTCAGGCATGTTGAGCCACTTTCAGATGCCTGTCCCACCAAAGCTTTCCGAAATCCGTGACCGAATTTAGGAATCAGAGTGCTTAGTTGTGGGAGATGGCATCAAAACGCGGCGTTAGCCGATTACTGTTGCCCCCACTGAAACTTGCCTTTGGGTTCGGCAGGTTTGACGTCCACCTGTCCCCATTTCATCTTTTTCTCGCCGGCCTTGTCCAGTTCGTCCGAAGCAGGCAGGGGTGCGCTCCTGTCTTCCTCGTTCTTCTGAACTTGGGTACCGCGAGATTTCTGCTGCCGCCGGATAGTGGATTCAGTGGTGCCTGGGCTGGTTTCCGCTGGCTGTGGAATGATCTCGGACGATCTCGGTGTCGTGCCGGTGGTACGTGGAGAAACGTCCGCTGGAGGCCGGGTCAGGCCGCGGGGTTGTACGGGTGGGCGAAGCTGCGGTTCGGCAGGGGCAGCCGGTGCAGTCGGGCGGGCTGAAGCGGCCGGTGGGGTTGGTGCAGCCGATCCCTCTTCCTCGAAAATGTCTTTGGGCTGATCGTAAATTTCGAGGTCCCCCAACGATTTGGCCGCGGGAAGCTTGAAATCCAGACGGAAATCCTTGTCAGTGATCGTCGGGTCCGCGGGGGTTATGCCTTCCCAATAAACTTCGTCCTCTGCATAACTGACTGCTAGAGGAGAGCAGACCATCAAAACCATAACTACCAATAATAATACGCGTTTCATGCTACACTCCTTCTGCAAATTCGCTCGGAATCTGATAGCGCCTCTCTCCTCCCGTTAAGCTGAGACGTTTACATAATAATTCTATCATAAGTAACGATAATCGGTCAAGATCCTTGTCATAAGAAGCTTCACGATATGTGGGGTCGTATTGGGGC
The DNA here is from genome assembly GCA_963809365.1 of uncultured delta proteobacterium. Taxonomy (GTDB): domain Bacteria; phylum Desulfobacterota; class Desulfomonilia; order Desulfomonilales; family Desulfomonilaceae; genus CAWBBA01. The sequence continues at coordinate 115,915 of CAWEJR010000005.1, forward strand.
AGAACGGCGAAAGCCCATGTGCTTCTTTTGCTTCGAGGAACCGCCAATGAAAGACGCATTACTAGAAAACATGGCGTATTCCTCTTAGCGGCATGAAGAAACAGGCATCGCTGGTACCTGTCGCACATGGGCCTTAGTAATAAGACACTTGTTTTGGAACTAAGTTCCGGCTGGACTCCAAGCTAACCTTTCACCACACCCATTGGGTGGATTTTAGCCACCTTCCTGGCTAAACCGGCTCTGTGAACCACGTCCACGACCATGCTCACGTCCTTGTAAGCTTCGGGGAACTCCTCTCGCAATGTCTTTCTCCCGACCCACCGGGGATAAACGTTGTTATCCTGCAATTCACGCTCAATTGATCGCCCTTTGGTCCGCCTGAGCGCTTCGTGCCTGGACAGGAGGCGTCCTGCACCGTGGCAGGCAGACCCAAAAGTCTCTACCATTGCCCCCGGCTCTCCGGCAAGCACGTAAGAAGCTCGGCCCATATCCCCTGGTATCAAGACCGGCTGTCCTGTGGAACGGAACTCGAGCGGGAGGTACCGGATGACCGGCGGGGAAGGCCCGAGTCGCTCCCTTGCGGTGAACGCACAGCTTTTTCTTTTCACCATTTACCGTATGAGACTCGATCTTGGCTATGTTATGGCAAACGTCATAGAGCAATCGGAACTTCAGTTCACGCGGCGATAGCCCGAGAGCTTCCTCCCAGGCGCCACGTGCCAAGTGCATGAGGATTTGTCGGTTGGCAAAGGCAAAATTCGCGGCCGACGCTCATTCCAGCAAAGTAGTCCTTGGCCAGGTTGGTGTTCAAGCGGGTACATGCAAGTTGCCTGTCAGGAAGCTCTATCCCTTCCTGCCTTACACTCTTCACCATTCGAGCCAGAAAGTCATCGCAGACCTGGTATCCGAACCCTCGGGAGCCGGTGTGAATCATCACGGTGGCTTGTCCGGTGAACAAACCCCATTGTCGGGCAGTATCCTCATCGAAGATCTCCTCGATGAACCCGATCTCGAGGAAATGATTGCCCGAACCCAGAGTACCCGAGCTGGTCCTTGCCTCTTTCAAAGGCTCGATCGCTTATCACGTTGGGGTCCGCGCCTTCAATAACGCCGTGATCCTCGATATGTTCGAGATCTGTGGCCTCTCCCATGCCGTTCTCAACGGCCCAAGCAGCTCCCTTCTTGAGAACCGTTGACAACTCTTTGCGGTTCAGGTGTATTCCGCCTCTTGACCCTAACCCGCTGGGGACCCGCGCGAAGAGAAGGTCAACCAATGGTCTGATCCGAGGCATGACCGCTTCTCGATCCAGGGCCGTTGTAATCAGACGCACACCGCAATTTATGTCATAACCGACTCCACCGGGGGATACCACCCCTTCATCCAAATCAAAGGCCGCCACACCACCTATCGGAAAGCCGTACCCCCAGTGAACGTCCGGCATTGCAAGGGATCGGCCGACTATTCCCGGCAGATGAGCGACATTGTAAACTTGTTCAGCGCTCTGGTCCTTCTCGATGTCAGGCAGTATTCTGGAATCGGTAAAGATTAGACCAGGAACCCTCATTCCGCCCGTTTTAGGAATTTCCCAGCGAACGTCGTCGATCTGTACTAATCTGAATGGTTTTGCTTCGGACATGGTTCGTTCCTTTTCGAGCAGGATTAAACGAGAAAAGGGAACTGGTAAGAAATGGTCCTCACAGAATCCGTGTCCTCTGAGCCGGACAAACTCTTACAGTATGATAAGACATGAAGTCCCTGTTGAGAAGGAGCGCACGGGACCGCAGCGGGCCTCAAGCCTGCTCGACTCTCAACTTTCGATATCCAATGGCGAGGAAAACTAAAACCGCAAGAGCAACGAGCACTGCGAATGAGGGAAGTTCCGCACCGTGCGGGGCATGCACAAAGAGCGCGAACAGGACTGCCAAAACTTCGAAGCACAAGGCTACTCGGAATCGTCGCCGAGAAAGAGAGGGGTGCTCGGGCACGTGCGCTTCGAGTGTCGGCCAGGCCGTTAGCCTGAAAATAAGAAACACGCCCAACGCGCAAATCATCCCCCCCAACACGTCAGCCGGAAAGTGAGCGCCAACGAAGATCCTCGACAGAGCGATAAGCAATGCAATTGCCATCACTGTTGCGCCGATCACTCTTGAGGAACAAAAATGAGCGATGGCCAGGCCGGCTGACATGCTTGCCGCGGCGTGACCGGACGGGAAAGACCCTGATCTGAGCAGAGGACCCACCACGTGTACCGATTGAAGAAGCTCTGCCGGTCGCAAGCTCGGATACGCGGCCTTCACGACGATGCACTACCACCGATGACAGTATCATTACCAGGAGTCCCATAACCGTGATACGTGGGTTCACGAGGATACAAGCCCCCAAAATGATCCCGAGCAGCAGTCCGTCTCCGAGAGTCGTGAGAGCCAGCCAGACTGGGTCAGTGAAAGGAGAATGCAGCCCGTTCATCCACAAGAAGAGCGAGTTATCGAAAATGAAGATTGGAATGAAGATAACGATCAGAATGATGAGCGCTGCCAATAAGATGAGCGGCGATTTTGTTGCCCGGGAACTTTCAGATGTCGAAAACAATTGTGACATCATATCCGGTATCGTTCTTATGAACAGAAAGCTGGTGATAAGTAACGGCCTTGATTTCGATCTCCGGTTCCTCTTTGGGGCCGCGTGTCCGGCCGGCCAAATTGGCCCTCAGTGTGGTGTCTGAAAGTTCTTCAATATCCGCGGAGACAAGGATGAAGCCTCGCGTCTCATGATGAAAGAGAAGCTCTCGCAGCCAATCCACGAGTAGCTCTTCGATGCTGTCCGCTTCCAGGCGTAACTTTAGGTCCGTATCCGGAAGGCCCCCAGATTCCGGCGCAAGAAGATTTGTGAATCCTCGTGCCGCGTTGAGAAAAAGCTCTTCCCGCGAGGACCCGTGAACTGCCATACGGATATCCGCCGTGTGGTCCAGGAGGGTCCATCCCACATCAATCTTCGTCGGCTCCTTCATCATCTTCTGAGAGAGTTTCCTCGCTTACGAGGCCGGCTTCGGGTCCAATCGCCTCTGAATCATCGTCGTCTTCATCGGAAGGCTCAGCTCTGGCCACATCCACGACGTGCTCACCCGGCTCCATCCGAACCAGCGTCCTACCCATAGTGTTGCGCCCGATAACTGAAATCTGGTCCATACGGAGCCTTATGATCCGACCTCCTGAGGTCAGTATCAGCAGATGGTCTATGTCCTCGACCATCTGAATGGCTACGACGTCCCCTAGTTTGGCCGTGTTTTTAATTGTTATGACACCTTGGCCTCCACGATGCTTCACAGGGTATTCCGGCAGGGCCGTGCGCTTTCCAAATCCGCTACGGGTTATTGTTAAGAGCGTACCGGTGCCATCCGAAATCACCTCCATGCCGATAACCGCATCGTCGATCTTCATCCGGATCCCTGTGACGCCGCGGGCTTGCCGTCCCATCGGCCGCACCTGACTCTCGTGAAATCTGATTGCCTTGCCCTTAGAGGTGGCCAGAAGAATGTCATCGTCCCCGGTCGTAAAATTGACACCTATGAGTTCATCATCGGGGTCGATGGTCAGGGCTATGAGTCCCGAGAGCCTTGGTCTGGAAAACTCCTCGATGGCTGTTTTCTTGATCTTGCCCTTGGCAGAAACCATCACAACGTACCCTGCTGTGCTCAGTTCCTGAACAGGCAGGATCTTCCGGATTTTTTCGCCGGGATCGAGCCGTAAGAGGTTGATTATTGCTTTGCCTCGCGCGTAAGGTCCCTCTTCCGGGAGTTGGAACACCCTGACCCAGTAAACCCGTCCGCGGTTGGAGAAGCATAGCAGCACGTCATGGGAGCAGGCATAGAGCATTTGATTAACTACATCCTCTGTTCCGATTCTGGTGCCTATCCTTCCTTTTCCTCCGGGCCGCTGGCTCTTGTAGAGACTCGCGGGTACTCTTTTGACATAGCCTCTGCTGGAAAATGTTACCACCATGTCTTCTCGCGGGATAAGATCTTCGTCCAGCATGTCCCCTTCCGCGTCTAGGATCTCTGTCCGTCGCGGATCACCGAATTGGTCTTTCACCTCCTGGAGTTCCATGATGATGATGTCGAGGATTCTCTGTTCGGAAGCAAGGATGGCCTCTAGTTCATCTATCTTGGCGAGGACTTCTTTGAGTTCCTGGAGGATCTTGTCCCTTTCCAAGCCGGTCAACCTTTGAAGCCGCATGTCCAGAATTGCTTGAGCCTGTACCTGAGTGAGCTGGAAAGTGTCCATTAGGCCCTGGCGTGCCGCCGCAGGGTTTTCCGCAGCTTTGATAAGCGCGATAACCGCATCGAGATTATCCAGCGCGGTTTTCAAACCTTCGAGGATGTGAGCCCTCTCACGTGCACGGGCAACCTCGAACCGTGTTCTGCGGATCACCACTTCTTTGCGGAAGTCAATGAACCGCTGCAGAATCTCTTTGAGGTTGAATTGCTTCGGCCGTTGGTTGTGCACGGATAGAAGCTGAATTCCGAAGCTGGTTTGAAGCTGGGTGTACCTGAAAAGCTGGTTAAGGACTACGTCCGGGTTCTCGTCTTTCTTCAGCTCAAAGACCACCCGCATGCCATGTCGGTCCGACTCATCTCTCAGGTCTCGAATACCGGGTATCCTTTTATCCTTAACAAGTTCAGCAACGTTTTCCACCATCCTGGCTTTGTTGACCATGTAGGGGATTTCAGTCACGACAATTCGCTGAAAGCCCTTCCCTGCATCTTCCACCTCGGCTCTGGCCCTCATTCGGACCGATCCGCGACCGGTGGTGTAAGCGTCCAGGATTCCCTGCCTCCCGTGTATGAATCCGCTCGTCGGAAAATCCGGCCCCGGGACGAATTGCATAAGATCCGCGATCGCTGCTGACGGGTTTCTTATTAGAAATATGGTGGCGTCAACAATTTCTCCCAGATTGTGGGGCGGTATATTGGTGGCCATTCCGACGGCTATACCCTGCGAGCCGTTCACTAAAAGCACCGGAAACCTGGCCGGCAAGACAACAGGCTCTTCCTGTGTGTTGTCGTAATTAGGGATGAAATCCACGGTTTGTTTGTCAAGATCATCGAGCACCGCCTGGCAGATGCGGTCCATTCGAACCTCTGTATACCGCATGGCCGCGGGTGCGTCGCCATCCACACTGCCGAAGTTTCCTTGCCCGTCGACGAAGGTATAACGTAAGGAAAACGGCTGAGCCATTCGGACTACCGAGTCGTAAACCGCGGTGTCACCATGAGGATGATATTGACCGATCACATCGCCGACTACTCTAGCTGCTTTGCGGTAAGGTCTGTTCCAGACGTTGCCGCTTCGATGCATGGCATAGAGGATTCTACGGTGAACCGGTTTTAGGCCATCTCGCAAATCGGGAAGGGCCCGGCCGATGATCACACTCATGGCATAATCCAGATATGATTTCTGGATTTCCTCTTCTATTCCAACGGTGGTCTTCTCGTGAAGCACTGCCAAATGCTTTTTCCTTCTCTAGTTGGGTAAGGCAGGCGCTCTGCGCGTCGGTCGCGGAGAGGCACACCCGCCGTGTAAGGTTTATCTCCCTGAATTGGTTACTATTCTTGACAGCAATATGGCTGTGAATATTACACGCTCAGGCCGATATTTTCAAGGAAACAGAGGCGGCGGAGTTAACTACGTGAATTGGATGTCCTTATTAACGATATGTGGAAGACCTCTTGGTGTAAAAAGCCGTCCCCCCATCTCTGCGATTAATTGCGAAGAACGAGCCGTAAGGCGCTGATACCCTCTTTTGCCTTCAGGTGCTTGACCAGTTCGTCCGCCTTCCTTTCGGAGGAAAAGTTCCCCAGGTAAAGGCGGTAAATGACTCCCGACTTGGGCCTTGCCACGGGCTTTAACGAAACGTCATATCCGCGGAGTTTCCATTTCGCGGCCCATTGCTGTGCTATGGCAGGATGTGAGAAAGCGCCTACCTGAACGGTGTAGGTTTTTGCCCCGAAATCGGCCTTGGGTAGGACGTCTTGTTGAGTGGGCGCGCCTGCAGGTTTGTCGAAACCGGCTTTAGGCTGTTTCCTATCGTGTCCCGCAGGCTTAACAGGCCCTTTAGATGCTTGAGCGGTCTTTGGATCGGCTTGGACGGGGCTGGCCTCGGTCTCGGAACTCGGATCCTGCGTAATATCTCCCGTCACAGGCCTTTGCTCGTCCTGGGCGGTTAATTGCCTGTAGAAAGTTACTTCAGGGGGGGCGTCTCCTTCACTCTTATTGCAAGCATACGGTACCCGCGCCGTCACCGCCGAGGGGAGCGGCTCCGGTTGTGACGGAATTGACGGGCCAAAAGCCTTCCCGGTCATGGAGCGATCGCGAATCAACTTCACGTTAAGAATGCCCAAGACTATCATGATGATAACCGACGCGGCCACAGCCAACGTCAGTCGGCCGTTCTTCGGGGCCCGGTTATCTCCGCTCGGAATCGGTCTGTGAGGCTTCTTCCTTGCGAGACGTGGTATCCTCTGTAGGAGTTTTCTGAGTCCCATTGTTGTTTTCACATCCGATCCGGCGCGGTCACGCCAAGGATGTTCAGGCCGTTCGCCAATACCTGGCGCACAGCCTCCACGAGGTAGAGCCGGGCCTTTTTCAGTCGCGTATCCTCTGTCAGCACCTTGTTGTCGTGGTAGTAGGCATGAAAGAGTTCCGCAAGCTCCATGAGATAGAACGTTATTCGATGAGGTTCCAATGCCTCGGCTGCTTCGGAGAGCGTATCCGGATAATCAGCTACATGCTTCATTATTTTCTGCTCTTCGGGTAGTGAGAGGACGGTGAGGTCGGGATCTGTCATGTCCGCGTCTATGTTCCTCTCCGCGGCTATTCTAAAGATACTGGCCACACGGGCGTGAGCGTATTGCACATAGTACACAGGGTTATCGCGGGATTGCTTCTTTGCAAGGTCCAGGTCGAAGTCGAGATGACTGTCACATCGCTTAGTCAGGAAGAAGAAGCGGGCCGCATCAGGCCCAACTTCTTCCAAAACCTCCCGAAGGGTTATGAATTCCGCCGAGCGTGTTGACATCGAGATTTTTTGGCCCTCCCGCACGAGATTCACGAACTGGACCAATAGCACCCGCAATACATCCGGCGAATAACCAAGCGCCTCAATAGATGCCCGGACCCGCGGCACGTACCCGTGATGGTCCGAGCCCCATATATCAACCAACAGATCAAAACCTCGACGTAGTTTGTCCTGATGGTAGGCAGCATCTGCGGCGAAATAGGTGGGCTCACCGGTCGCCCTGACGAGCACCCTGTCCTTTTCGTCCTGTTCCTCATCCATACTGAACCAAAGCGCACCCTCGTGCTCCTCGGCTCTTCCGCGGTCGCGAAGATCTTTTAGTGTGGCTGCGATAGCCCCACTGTCATGTAGAACCTTTTCGCTGAAATACCGGTCGTACCTGACCCCAAATAAATTCAGATCGTCCTTGATACCTTGGAGTATTCTATCGCAGGCAAATTGTGCCGCGAGTTCTATTGCCTCGTCTTCCGGGACCTCCAAGAGCTTTTTGCCGAGAGGCGTCCCGTCAAGCTCCGCAGCCAGTTCCCCTATGTATTCTCCTTGATAATGATTTTCAGGAAACTCGATATCTTCTCCCAGCAATTGCCTGTACCGAACGAGCAGAGACCTCCCCAGGATCTTCATCTGATTCCCGGAGTCATTGACGTAGTATTCGGTTTCCAGCTTATATCCACAGGTCTTGAGAAGTCGAGCCAAAGTGTCGCCAACAGCGGCTCCTCTGCCGTGTCCGACATGAAGCGGTCCCGTAGGGTTGGCGCTGACGAACTCGAGCAGCGCCCGAGGGCCGTCCAGCTTTACCGCGCAACCGTATCCTTCCTTTTCCCTGTGAATCGTGTGCAACACCTCATGCCATACCTCGGGAGCGAGAAAGAAGTTTATAAAGCCGGGACCGGCTATCTCTGCGCCTGCAAGGACTTTGGAGTCTTTTGTCAAATTGTCCTTGATTACAGCGGCCAGCTCGCGCGGCTTAGAATTTGTGGCACTTGCGAGCACTAGCGCCGCGTTCGTAGCGTAATCGCCAAAGCGTGGGTCCTTGCTGCGAGAAACTTCCACGCTTGCGGAGCCTGCATCCGGGAGAGATATAGTTCCTTGTTTGTCTGCTTTAATGATGGCCTCTCGGACCAGGGTTCGTATGACTTCTTTCATTCAGAGCCTACCTCAAATATGCTTAAATATTATTATGAGTTATATTCGCTTTGTCAAATTTTAGATTAAATTACGCCCTCTCACGTTATGCTTTCGTCGATGCCGGCCACAACTTATTCCTCCTTTTCGTCTTTCTTTTTATCTGAAGGAGGCGGTTTCAGCGTGACATCTCTTGTATACTCAGGGCATCGTGTTGTTGTGGAGCCGTCCATGGAGAATTTCTTGTTACATGACTGCCTCCATGCACACGTCACACATATAGTATGTCCATTCTCCATTATGTTCCTCCTTTGCCTAAAATTGATTTATCAATTCTAAGGCTTATGGTCAAGGTCTTTCACATCACTTTAAGCAATACCTCAGTTACTCTGAGAAAATCCCCTCTGCCCCCCTTTACAAAGGGGGCTGTTGGGCCCGATCTCTCCCCCTTTTCTAAAGGGGGATCAAAGGAGATTTCGGACGGAGCCGAAGAGGCGCTGGAAAAACGGCTTGCTCTTTCGCCACCCGTAACTGATAGGCATTACGCACATTAGCATATCTTTCCACCGAGCGCAGGCTGCGGTGTGTCCCGGGTAACCCAGGTTTGCGAACCGCGGCGTACTGCCCAAAAAGTTGTCAAAACAGGGGAACTTTTTGCCTGAGCTTCCCTTCTTAGAGTACGCAAGCTATTAGCAAATGTTAAGACAAGTTCTCTCGAATTAAGTGCTTGTGGGCAAGATGCCAAAATGGACTGGATGACTTTTCAGCTTTCTGGTAGAACTTGATCTGAAGGAGTAGCTTATGGACCTCATCAATCCGGATAAAATTCGCCTTATCCCCGGCCAGAGTATTGAAGCCATGTTTACGCCGGGTCCCGACAATCCGGGGGAGGTAGGATTTTTCATCCGTTCGGCCTCAGGCCTCATTCGAAGAAACGGTGACTTGGATATAGAGCAACGTGCAGGACTGATTAAGTTTGACGACGTAATGCTTGTGCTGACCATGCTCAGAGTCGGAGGCGATGAAGAGGAGCTTTTTGACATCTGGTGGAATTACCATGCCCGGGGAGGAATGGAACACTTTCGACGTATGTCCGAACAGGAGAACGTGACGATCCACTTCTATGATGAAGAAGCCCAAGGTTTCTCAGTTAACAAAGAAAACGGCTTTCGAAAATTCTTCAATTCGGTGCCGGAAGTCATCAAGTCGTCGCAGCAATGGACGGACATAGAGTTTGATCGAGCGGTGAGAGGCTTCTGCGCGCAATCCTACCCAAAGGAGAACCTCTGGGAGATGATCAAGTTGAGGCCGGAAGCCCCCGGAACCGAACCCGGCAGGATCCCCGATATTGAGGATTATCCGGAACCCATTCCCGACGGATTGCGACCGTACTACACCTATCTTCCGGACCAGGGACACTGCATCAGAATAATTCCTTCGATGTTCGAGGAGGAAGCAACAAAAGGAGATCCGGACAAGTATCTCTATCCTGCCCCGGTCAAAACCGTACTCCGTTGCGGAATCAGATGGGTCCAAGGATATCCGGTGGCGCCGATTCCGTTCATTCCCGGGCACGGCCTGGCAGTTCCCCCCGACGACTCAGAATACTAAGGGTGACGAGACCTCGTCTAACCCCTATTTCCGCCTTTTTATTAGCTCTTCCAAGTCTTTGTTGCATTGGCGGAGATCCCTGTAAAGGGCATCCACTTTGTCCGCATCTGCCTCTGCCCCTGAAGGAGTTGATTCTAAGGAATTGATTTCACCCCTGAGTTTGCGGCACTCAGCTACTTTTATCACGTCGGGCTTGCAAGCATCCTTGCAGTCTTTACTCTTGTCCTTCGAGTCCATCAGCTTCTTTCTTAGCTCTGTGATCTGGTTCCGGATGTCTGTGACCTTCTGGAAGTCCTTTTTTTTGAACGCAGTCTCCAGGGTCTTTTCTTTCTGAGTTAGATCCTGCTGAGTCACAGCCTTGTTCTTATCAAGCTCCTGACACTCTTCGCATGTTAGGCAGCTGGCCGGGCCGGCTCCCCACAACAGCAAGACCACAACAATCGCGCAAATGGCTGACCAGCGAACCAACTTCTGTCTCCTTTGAGGTCCTCTGTGATTCCGAAGGCTTTTGCAGAGTATCCTAACTCAACATGGGACGGTTATTCAAATAGAATATGATCCAGTCCGGTAGGCATTGAGTTTGGGGAGAGGTTGTCATAGCGAGCGCAGCGAAAGCAATTTCACAGGTGGGACCGCTGGTGCCACGGATGTGCGCAGCTCATCCGTGCTTCACGGACGACCCTTAAGGCACGTCCGTGGCACAACAGCGATCATTCGTCACCCCGGACTTCGATCCGGGGTCCAGTCTGTCCCGCGCCTTGCGGGACCGCGTACGCGGGAATGACGACGCGCGGGACTCGGGATTTCGCTCCTCGCAATTGTGGGGACGGCTAGATGCCCCCGCACACGTCAATGCTTACGTGGTAGGAAAAGCCGTCATCGACGCTACGAAAGGGAAGGGCAGTTGTTCAGGCCTTGCTTGGGACCTCAATTGACTCCTCAGCAAAATATACTATACTAGCAATATTGCCTATTGCCTTCGGTGGAGATAAAGTATGAAATTCTGGCGGCTACCATTGGATGCTGAGGCCCATTCGATACCTCACGGCAGGGTTCACATTATAGAAAATCGGTGCAAAGGCTGCGGGTTTTGCATCGAATTCTGTCCGAACGAGTGCCTGAAGCAGAGCAAGGGCTTTAATTCCAAGGGCTATCACCCGCCGGAATTGATCTTCCAGGCCGAAGACTGCGTGGACTGCGGTCTTTGCAGTCTCATCTGTCCTGAATTTGCTATCTTCACCGAATTGAAGGAAGCCAAGAAGATCACGGAAGACGACATACAAAAAGTCACTACTCGATACTCCCGGAAAGATAGGAGATACGTTAAGCGGTAATCGTTCACCAAGCTTCCATTCTCAGAGACAGGCTGATCCCGTTTTGCCCGGCCAAAAGATTGACCATCCGCGCCGTTCTGTGGCTGCTCTCTGTTGGGCAGGCTTGTAGGCACGCCGCAGTCAATCAGTTGCAATGTGATCATCTTTGACGAACGGCTATTTAAGGGTCTGGACATCAGGACCCATACAACCCGCGATTGTGATCCGTGTCTTATCGGACATTGAGCGATAGAGGAAGTCGGCCGGGCTCATCCGGTTCAACGGATTTCCGGGCCTCTGCCGGACCACGTATCATTAGGATTAATACATGGCGGACAAAGACCTCCTGACAGGCGAGCATTTTTTCCACGGCGACGCGGCATGCGCAGAAGGCGGCCTGGCCGCAGGATGCCGTTTTTTTGCAGGTTACCCTATTACTCCGGCCACTGAAGTGGCTGAACGTATGGCCCGCCGACTCCCCGAGGTTGGCGGAGTTTACATACAGATGGAAGATGAAATGGCTTCCATGGCGGCCATTCTCGGCGCCTCGTGGGGTGGGGTGAAGTCCATGACTTCGACCTCGGGGCCCGGGTTTTCTCTCATGATGGAGAATGTCGGCCTGGGAATGATGACAGAAACCCCCTGCGTGGTGGTTAACATTCAACGCGGAGGCCCTTCAACCGGCTTGCCGACCCTTGTGGGCCAGGCCGACGTAATGCAGGCAAGGTGGGGAGCGCATGGGGACTACGGATGTATTGCCCTGGCTCCGGCGTCTCCACAGGACTGCTTCGATCTCACCGTGCAGGCATTCAACCTGTCGGAAATATACAGGCAGCCGGTTTTCGTCATAGGTGATGAAGTAGTCGGGCACATGACCGAAAAAGTGGTCATCCCGAAGCGGGAAGAGCTGCAGGTGGTCGCGCGGCCTACGCCTCAGCAGGGGCGGGCCGAATACCTGCCTTTCGACAGCGCGGGTCCTCTGCCTGCTCCAATGGCTGTGGCCGGCCAAGGATATCATGTTCACGTCACCGGCTTGACCCATGATGAACGCGGATATCCTGTAATAACAGACGCTGTTCAAGAGCGAAACGTCCGTCACCTTGTAGACAAAATTCGCAAAAACGCTCACAAGATCATTCAGTTTGAAACATTCGGGCTTGATGACGCGCAAGTGGTCGTGGTGGCTTATGGCTGCACGTCAAGGGTAGCGCGCCAGGCTGTCGAAGATTTGAGAACACGAGGCCACAAGGCTGGTTTGGTGAGACTGATTACGCTGTGGCCCTTTCCGTCGAATCTCATCCGCGATCTGGCAAAACGGGTCAAGGCCTTCATAGTGCCCGAAATCAATTACGGCCAAATGGCATATGAGGTGGAGCGCACCTCCCAGGGGAACGCGGAAGTCGTTTTGATGGCTCTTATGGGCGGATCTATTCATACGCCCGGCGAGATTGAGGAAGCAATGGGCGAGTACCTGTAACCATTGGTTGCCCCTGGCTGAGCAGTCAAGAGATTGCCAACCACACGCGGGCAAGGGACGGCGAGTTTTGGCGTAAATCCTGACGCATTTGACTATAATTTTCCCGGAGACCCCATGAAAGTACGTCTTAGAGAGCTGCAACCGTTTGACAAAGTGGCTGAAGATGAGGCCATACAGAAGGACCACGGTCTTCATCCTGACGACAAGTATCTGAAACCCGGCAGGATTCCACATATCTGGTGCCCGGGATGCGGCCTTGGGGTAGTTCTCACCAGTTTCATCGAAGCCATAAGGCGGAAAGGCATTCCGGTAGACCAGTGCGCGGTGGTATCCGGAATCGGGTGTACGGGCAGAGTGGCCGGGTACCTGGACATGGATACCTACCACACGACTCATGGCCGTGCCATACCCTTTGCCACGGGGTTGGCTCTGGCAAAGCCGGATCTTCATGTTACAGTCTTTTCCGGGGACGGAGATCTTTTCGCCATCGGCGGCAACCATCTGATCCATGCAGCGCGACGCAACGTCAATTTGAAAGTCCTGTGTGTAAATAACTTCAATTTCGGAATGACCGGCGGCCAGGCCGCGCCTACCACTCCTCTAGAGGCGAAGACCTCCACCACGCCTACGGGAAACGCGGAGCCGGGTTTTAACTTGCCTTACCTCGCACACGCGGCCGGGGCAATCTATGTGGCGCGGTGGACTACATTCCACCCGAGACAGCTTGTTCATTCGATCAGTCAGACGTTCGAAAAGAAAGGCTTCACATTCATAGAGGCCATTTCGCCGTGTCCCACCGGTTACGGGAGGCCGAACAAGCTCGGTTCAGGACTCGAGGAGATGCGGTATTACCAGGAGATGTCCGAGGTTTGCGACGGCGCAGATCTGAGCCGGGCAGAGATACGTCTCAGGGAAAAGATTTTGGTAGGAACATTCATCGACACGGAACGGGCTGATTTCATGGAGAATTACAACAACAAGGTGGTCGCCAGAGTGCGGGCTAAAGCAAAAGGCTAAGGAAAAGGGCAGGGCCGCATGACCGAGAAACAGGAAATAAGATTGGCCGGTTTTGGCGGGCAGGGGATCATACTTTCAGGACATATCCTGGGAAAAGCCGCAGCGCTGTTCGAGAAAAAGAACGCTGTATTCACTCAGAGTTACGGCCCGGAGGCTCGTGGAGGTTCTTGCAGCGCAGACGTCGTGATTTCCAGGGATACTATTCACTACCCCAAGGTTGCAGAGCCGGGCGTGCTGGTCCTGATGAGTCAGGGAGCCTGGAGCACGTACGGTGGTTCAATTCGTCCCGGAGGGATACTGATCCTGGACAAGGATTTGGTCTCGTTGGACAAAGAACCCGAAGGCGTAACCATCTATAGGGTCCCATGCACCCGCATTGCCGAAGAGTTGGGAAGGGCCATTGTAGCCAACATCGTGATGCTCGGGGCCGTAGCAGCCCTGGGCGGAGTTGTGGCTTACGAATCGATGAAAGAGTCTGTGTTGGCCTCGATCCCGGCCGGAACTGAGGATCTGAATATTTCGGCTTTCGATAAGGGCTTTGAGTACGGCCAAAGGCTCCTGAAGCCGACTGATGCAAAATCGCAAAGCCCACAGCATTCCGGGAGGAAACGGTCCAATTGAAAGAGAAAACCGAAGGAGCTGAAAAACTGCTGAGTTCCGACGATCTGAGGATCGGCGTTTACGTTTGCCATTGCGGGAAAAACATCGGCGGAACCGTAAACTGCCAAGAAGTGGCTGAATATGCGCGAGACCTCCGCGGAGTCGTGCTGGCCAAGGATTCTCTTTACACGTGCTCCGAACCGGGGCAGGAACAGATCAAAGCGGACATCAGGGAGCACAAGTTAAATCGGGTGGTTGTCGCTTCATGCACGCCAAGGCTTCATGAACCCACTTTCCGAGCGGCGTGCGAGAGCGCGGGCCTCAATCCCTACCTCCTTGAAATGGCCAATATTCGTGAACATTGCTCCTGGGTGCATCTTCACGACAAGGATGCTGCTACCGAAAAGGCCAAGGATCTTGTGGACATGGCCGTCAGCAGAGCGGCTATGTTGAGCCCCCAGTTCGAGTTGACAGTGCCCGTGGCCCGCAAGGCTATGGTGATCGGCGGGGGGGTCGCGGGGATCCAGGCGGCATTGGACCTGGCCGACGCCGGATATCAGGTCTACCTGGTGGAAAAGACCGGAAGCATCGGCGGCAGGATGGCTCAGATTGACAAGACCTTTCCCACCATGGACTGTTCCATCTGCATACTCGCTCCCAAGATGAGCGAAGTAGGCCGCCATCCAAACATAGAACTGCTGACCGTGTCCGAGGTTACCGGTGTAGAAGGCCACATAGGGAATTTCAAGGTTAAGATCCTCAAGAAGGCCCGCTACGTCAAGAAAGAATGCACCGGCTGTGGCGATTGCATTCAGGTCTGTCCACAACTGGCCCCGGACGAGTTCAACGCGGGACTGTCGATTCGGCACGCAATTCACATTCCCTTCGCGCAGGCGGTCCCGTCAAGCTTCCTCATAGACATGGACCACTGCCTCAACAATCAGGGGATTGTGGCTTGCGACAGATGTTTCCAGGCCTGTTCTCACAAGTGTATTGACTTTGCCGACAAGGACCAGGTGCTCGATATAGAAGTCGGTACCATAGTGGTGGCAACCGGCGTGGATGTGTACGATCCAACGTCCCTTACGGAACTGGGGTACGGCAAGTTCCCCAACGTGATCACCACCCTGGAATTCGAGCGTCTCATTAACGCGGGCGGACCATCATCGGGCGAATTGATCCGGCCCTCCGATCGTCAGCGGCCCAAGAAGGTGGCCTTTCTCCAGTGCATAGGCTCGCGGAGCAAGCGTAGCAACCCCTATTGCAGCAACGTTTGCTGCATGAATACAGTCAAGGACGCCCTTCTCATCAAAGAACATTGGCCAGACACAGAGATTTACGTCTTCTACATCGACATCCGGGCCTTTGGAAAGGGTTTCGAGGATCTCTTTCAGAGGGCTCGCCGTGAAGGCGTCACCTTCATTCGCGGGATTCCGGGTGAAATCATAGAAGACATCGACACCGGAGACCTTACTCTGCTCGGAGAAAACACCCTCCTGGGATCTCATTATCGCTATACGATGGACATGGTGGTCCTGTCCGTCGGCATAAAACCTCGTAGCGGCTCAGAGGTGCTCCAACGACTATTGAATCTCTCTACGGACACGGATGGGTTTTACATGGAGGCCCATCCTAAATTGAGGCCTGTTGACACCACTACTGGTGGCGTCTTTCTTGCGGGCGCGGCAGAAGGCCCTAAGGACATCAAGGACTCGGTCACCCAGGCATCTGCTGCTGCTTCCAGGGCCAATATTCTCATGAGCAAGGGAGAGGTGAAGGTCCCGGCCATTACCGCTCGGATCAATCCCGACACCTGTACCGCATGCGGGCTTTGTGCCAAGGTCTGTCCGTATCACGCGATCGAAGGGAGCAAGGAACAGGGGTTCTATAACGTAATCGAGGCCGCGTGCCAGGGATGCGGCGCCTGCGTGCCGGAATGCCGGTTCGGGGCCATCGATCAAACGCACTTTACCGAAGAACAGATCGTCGGCCAGATTGACAAGGCGCTGGCGAAAAACCCTTACGACAAGATATATGGCCTTCGCTTGCAATTGGTGCTCGTACGCCGGCGCAGACTTTGCCGGCGTCTCGCGAATACAGTATCCTCCGAACGTGCGCATCATCCGCACCATGTGTTCCGCTCGAGTTTCGCCGCAATGGATCGAGAGGGCGTTCATCAAAGGCGCGGGAGCTGTTCTGGTGTCCGGCTGCCATCCGTCGGATTGCCACTATAACAACGCCAACCAGCACACAGCTCGAAGGGTTGAGCGGTTCTGGAAACGGATGGAAAAACTCGGGCTCAACAAGGACCGTCTCAGGCTGGCCTGGGTTTCCGCGGCAGAAGGAGCGCAGTTTGCAAGGGTGGTTCAGGAGATGGAAAGCGGCTTGAGGAAGTTGACACCGAAGCAGGTCCAGCAGGATGCCGAGAAGCTGGCCCAATTCCTAAGCAAGAAGAGTGACGTAACATGACCACCATCAAAATCTGGAAGCATTTCCCCAGGGAAGATCTGTACGAGTGCTATCAATGTGCCCGCTGCACCGGCTCCTGTCCGGCCAGGGAAGTGGCCCCCGCTTTCGGTCCACGGGAAACCATCCTCAAATGTCTCAATCTGGGCCACGACAAGGTGGTGGAAGACGAAAGACTTTGGCTTTGCTGCACCTGCAACGTCTGCGAAGATCGCTGCCCTCAGAAAATCCCTATTTCTGATCTTCTCGTCGCACTTCGCAATTCCGCGGCACGTCGCGGAAACATTCCCGACCGGCTTAGAATGGCGATCGAACTGTTGGCCAAGACCGGCCGCTCCATGATTGTCCACCAGCTTGACGAGATGAGGGCCCACCACGGGTTGGTTCCACTTCCCCCAGCGCCTGTGGACGAGGTTCGTGAAATTCTCAGGAAGACGGGACTGACCGAGGTGGTAGACATTTAACTTGCCGTCGAACCGGCTAACAAACCCCGAAAAGGTTGCCATGAAGTATGCTCTGTTTCTCGGATGTGCAATTCCGATAAAATATCCAGGATTTGAAGCGGCAACGCGCCTCGTGTGCGAACGTCTTGCCATAGAACTAGTGGATCTTCCCTTCTCTTGCTGCCCTCCCCCTACTAGTATGAAGCTGGTGCACTATGATTCCTGGCTTGCGCTGGCGGCTCGCAATCTATGTCTCGCGGAAGAAGCGGGGCTGGACCTCCTTACTCTATGTTCAGGGTGCGTAAACACCTTGAAAGAAGCAAATCATGTCCTGAAGCAGAGTGACTCGAAGAGGCGCAAGGTAAACAAGATCCTGGACGAGCATAAGCATCACTTCAGAGGGACTATTCAGGTAACGCACATCCTGGACGTCTTGTATCAGGACACCGTCGTGGAAAAGATCGTCAAGGAGACGGTGCGGGATATACCGCTGCGTGTGGGATGCCATTATGGCTGCCACTATTTCCGCCCCCCCAAGATAATGTACCCCGAGGAGCTTTCAGAGGCGGAATCGTACGTTCCTGTGAAGATGGATCATCTGCTTTCCATTATTGGTGTGGAACCTATGGAGTATTCCCGAAAGTTCCTCTGCTGCGGGTCTCCCCTCGGTGCGAATATGGATCAAGACGCGGGCTATGCAATTACAAACCAGAAACTCTCGTACATTCGCGAGCGGAACATCCAGGCACTTTCGGTTGTCTGCCCATCTTGTTTTGAACAGTTCGACATGGGACAGATTGTCTTGGCTAGAAAGACCAAGGAACGGCAAAAGATACCGACCTTTTTTCTTACCCAACTGTTAGGGTTGGCCATGGGCCTCACATCGAAGGATGTCGGCCTCGACGTCCATAGGGTGAAGGCGAGAAAACTGCTGGAAAGCATAGACGTAGCCTAGAAAACCACTGTAACGAATAGAGCACAAATGACAGACCAACATAAGAAACCGCCACTTTCCAAAGAAGAGTTTCAGGAACTTCGAGAGGACCTCATGCTCGCGGACAGCCTCATCCGAATAGAGAATACGTTGATGATACTCTCCGGAAAGGGAGGAGTGGGAAAAAGCACCGTAGCGGTAAATCTTGCGGCAGCCCTGGCTGCAGCGGATCGCGACGTGGGGCTGCTGGACATTGATATTCATGGTCCCAGCGTTCCAACTCTTCTCCAGCTTGAAGGAGTTTCCGCGTCCCAAAAGTCGGACAGAGGACTCGTCCCGGTCCGTTACAACGATCACTTGAAGGTAATGTCCATTGAGTTCGTGGTGAAGGACCAGGCCCATGAGGCCGTGATCTGGCGGGGCCCGATGAAACACCAGATGATAAAGCAGTTCATCGCGGAAGTTGACTGGGGCCAGCTCGATTTTCTCATTGTGGACGCGCCGCCCGGAACCGGAGATGAGCCGCTTTCAATATGTCAGATGGCTCCACCACGTTCGCAAGCCATAATAGTGACCACTCCGCAGAAAGTAGCACTGAAGGATGTAAGAAAGTCCATTCGGTTCTGTAAGAGCCTTGAGATGCCTATATTCGGCATCATTGAGAACATGAGCGGATTCGTTTGTCCTGACTGCGGAGCGAGACACGATCTCTTCAAGAGTGGCGGAGGAGAAAAGTTGGCAAGGGAGACGGGCTTCCGCTTCCTGGGCAGGATTCCCATCGATCCTCGGCTTGTCGTCGCATCGGATGAGGGGAAACCCTTTGTCCTTGAGTATCCCACGTCTCCGACATCGTCTGCGTTCGATGAAATTATAGCCCCTATACTTGCTCTCTCGCCGCCCAGGATGAAGAGACATTAAAATTTTAGGATAGTCCGCGTTACGTACCCTCATCTCTTGGAATCACTTCCCTTTGCAGGGCCAAGAATGGCCGGCTTTGTTTTTATTGTTGAAAACTGATTCTTCTCAGTTTCTTTGGAGGCCCTATTGGCCTGCAAGGGATATTGTGTGACAGTCACTTATCTGTTACCAAGACGAAGATTTGCCGGCAGGGGCACTGGGGTTCCGGCTTATTCGAGCTAGCGGGAGAGATTCGTTGTCTCATCGACCACCTTGGATTAAGGTCCTGATCTTTCTGGGTCTTGGGGTTCGTGCCGACTCTGGTGGTTTTAGAGGCTGCTTCATATATCTTGATCAAGAAAATGGTACCTACGAGAATAACAGGACGGGTCGGGCAAGGAAGCATAGAATTTCATCTGGCGCAACGGAAACAGCTCCCAGCTAGAACAGCCGAAGTTCATATCAGATTCCTCCGGAACAACCGCGGCCGAGAAGGGTTCGATTCCCGGATTTAGAATGTTTCATCCCGCCTTGGGATGGGACTATCCTCCGAACATAATATATCAAGATGTCGACGACATCATTTATCATCACGACGCTCATGGGGAGAGGCACACCTGCACTTCTTACGCAACAACGTTGATCGCTACGTACGGAGACTCTTTCACTTATTGTGCAAATGTAAGAGATGAAGATACCTGGCAGACTTTCCTGGCGGGAAAATTGAGTTCAAACGTTCTCAACTTCGGTGTAGGAGCATACGGAACTGATCAGGCCATGCTGAAATACGAACTTCAAAGTCCAGTTCGTACAAAAATAGTGATGCTGTGCATTTTTCCCGAAAACATAAATCGGGTCGTCAATATCTATCGCCCTTTTTACACATATATCGATCCCGTGAGACTGACGAAGCCTCTCTTCGTCAGAACATGGCGACGGATTCAAGCTTGTGTCAAATCCTTTGAAATCCGCTGAGGATTTCAGCAAACTCGATGACTCGGCATTCTTGAATGAACTGGCAAAATTCGACTACTGGTATCAATTTGACCAAAATCTACCGGGTCTCTCCTTCCCCTGGATTTTTTCGTTCTTACCATTGGCGGAGGCCGGTTCTTAAACAGCTTAGTCTATCATTGCCGCATGCTCTGTACCCTCACCCGGACCGGTCTTACCCCTGGAATTTATTCGATGAAGATTACCCTTTGGCGATCATGTGCCACATCGTGGACCGATTCGTTGCAACGGCTCGGAGCCGTGGTTCGGTTCCCATCATCGTCATAATGCCTCATAGAGATTTTGTACAAGAATTAATGGATCATGGAGTGAACAGGGTTGCTAGGCTTGTTGATCATCTATCAAACCAGAAGTATCCGTTTATCGACGCTGTTCAAGTTGAGGCAGACATGAAGCCATCGAGGTTACAACTTGACCGCTGGTATCATGGCCATGCGACCCGAGAAGGTAACCAGGTCCTGGCTGATATTCTCAGTCGCTATCTGGAAAGCAATTTTGGGGACTTGATAAGATCCCAGGCAAGAAGCCAATTGTAGGACCTTTCTTGGCTTTCAAGCGCCTGAATACCGTGACTTGTATCTACTTCTTTTTGTTTCCGTGATACCGTTTCGAGTGTGTCCTTGATCCCAGCAGTCTTGCGTCTATAGACACTTGGGGCAGGCTAGTTCATTGGCAGGGCCGCGGCAGGGATTACAGGGGCGGAAGCTTGAACCGGACTCCCCTCCTTCAAGTCTGCCATCTGACTCGGTCCCGATGGTTTGGCTTCACTGGCGAACACATAGAAGTCCCGAGTACCGGGAACCAATTCCCAGCCTTCTTCGGTGAGTTTCGCAAAGTCTTTGCCCTTTGCCACGACGATGTTTACTCCGACCGATCTCAGTGTTTCCACGGATTTCTTTCTTTTTTCAGGAGTGGCTGACAAGACTTCCTCGTCTTTCGGAATTTCCGCGGCAATCTTTATTCCGGCCATTCTGCCCCAGTAAGATGGGGGAACACCCACCAGCGCAACCTGGGATCCTCCTTGCGCTCCCTGGTGCTTCAGGTAGTCTTTCACGGCCATCATTTGGAAAAAAGCATCCCTGTACGAAGGTTTTTCACTGGTAGAAACCAAGCTCCGAACGCTCTGATCAACCACTGTGCTCAGACTGAATCCCAGAATCGCTGCAACCAGTATCGAGGCACTGACGATAGACTTGTGAGCTACCGCGCGATCTGTCTTGTCGTATCTGGGACAAAGCACCAAGGCGACGAATATAAGAAACATGAACGGGGCAAGATAGCGCATCTCCACGTGAATAATGCTGTACATTACAATACCAAGTACTGCCGGTAGAGCCAGACATAACTGAACCGGAATGGGCCATAACCGACCGATTCTCAGTGAACCAAGCCTGGCGTTCCACACGACCCACAATAGCACCAGCAAAAGGAGCCACGGCTGCTCACAGCAGATCTGATAAGTGTGCTCCAGGAAAAGCCTGACGTGCACTTTCAGATCGAAGATAGGCTTGATTCCAATCTTCCAGTAGCTTGGATCAAAAGTTGCCGGCCGTGTCGAGTTCTCAAAGGGGGTGTTTTGGTAGAGCAAGACTTCAGGCGTTTTGGTTAACAAGACCGGTGAATGGACGCTATTTCCCTCACCCTTCACATATATCCCATAGTTCAGGCTACCTGTCTCCCCATAGGAGAGATGCCCCAACTTATAGGACAGAGCCAGCAACCACGGCGAGCACACCAACAGCATGGTGACAACTGCAACCGAAACTCTCGGGATCGCCTTCTTGATCGACCCGCAGGCCAAGCCGGCTATGAGAAAGAAGCATACTGAGAATGGGAAAAAGAACGTTTTCAGCAAATACGCCACGGCTAATGAGAGTCCCAACAAGAAAAACTTTCTGTAATGGTTAGGGTCCTCTTTTATCTGCAGAATGACAGTCATTGAAAGCAAAACGGAGGCTAAGACGGCCATTTCCGGAGCGACCAGCCTTGGACGGACCCAATCCAGAGCACAGAAAAGAAACATGCTGTACGCCAAAGCCATAATCATGAACCAAGGGAGTGGCGTCCTATTTCCACCAACCCAGGAAGCATAATGCCTTTTCAGAGATCTGAGCAGGAGATCGCAGGCCCACATGGCCATTATCATGCAGCCAAAATTCACGGTCTTCAAGAGAGGTATTTCATTGGCGCGATCCGTATTCAGCAGAATCTGGCCCAGTCCCAAGAGAGCCGCATAACCGGGGCTGGCTGTGAAATTGACGAAGTCTTGCCAATTGCCATATCTCAAGGCCTCGCCCATTTCTATGTAGTTGATCGCGTCACCATTGATGAAGTGGCGAGAGGTATAGGTGAGTATCCCTCCGGTGAGTATCCCCACAGTGTAGAAAAGTATACGTGTTCGAGTTTCCCATTTGTCTGACGTAAGCAGACCTAAAGCATTATGCATAACCTAATCCCTCAAACACAGCACTTCGGACAAACCAAAGCGTTAATATTATACCATTAATCCCTGAAAGTTGCAATCCAAAAAACACGGCACTTTGGACCAACCAATCCTGTCAGCGGGTGCATCCGGTCTCCGTTTTCAGCCCCTTTGCTTCACGCTCAATCTTTTTCCCTAAAGTGCTTCGATACAAGCAAACAGCTCAGGTCCAGGTTCTGGATTACTCCCAATATCGGTAATCCAATTAGGATTGTGGTGATATATGGCGACTCTTGCCAACTTTCGAAGTCGGTCTGACGGCCTGAATCTCAGCGCGGAGACCACGGTCTCTGATCTCATCTAGAATGTATTTGGCTATCAGGTTTGTCATTTCGCCGCTGTAATGAACCGCGTCCACGTACAGAGGGTTTCTTCAGATTCTGCTGCATGTCCGCGGCCCAGATGAAATTGGGGCCCAGTGCCTCGGTTTCAACTGTCCTCGCCATCAATTCGTATCCAGGCCTTAGTGCGGGGAAGTAGCCTTCACAATCGAACCCACCGAAGACGCAATTTTGTCGATCGTACTTGTAAACGGGAATCGGCTGCCAAACGAAGACCGGGGTCACATTAAACTCTCTCGCGATGGCCTCAGTGATCCTCTTGTTCGATAGGTAACGATCTACAACATCCTGAAGCATCTTCGGGTGCTGATCTGGAGGAGTCGCTTTAAAGACCTTCACTAAGTTGGTTTCGTCGACACCTGGCAATGGGGACATTGCCGCTAGGGCCTTCATTACTGGAAGTTCCCTGACGATTTTTCGAATCAAGGGTACTTCGGCTTCTTCCATGAATCTCCTTAAATCCTTTGTGCGGGCAGGCTCAAGGAGAACCAAATCGTTTAAGCCATCGATGAACACTGCCACATCCGGAACAAATCCGGAGATTAGCAGTTTTTCAAGCAACAGCCTCTCCTGAACGCAGAAGTAACTGCCTCGGCCAAAATTGTATACGCTCGCAGAAACACCATAGTCAGAAACAAGCTGTTTCTGGAGTTGGGCTGGTATGGTCAGATCGTCTGCCACTCCATACCCGAAGGTGGTGGAGCCACCGAAAACAAACACAGTGAATTCTCCACGACGAGGAGGCCAAGGCCCTTGATTTCCGACCGGCCGAAATCCGCGAGGATCCACATTGACGTATTTGCCCGAGTATGCGCTTTCCTTGAACTGAGTATACGGCTCATAGGCTTGGGATAACTTCCGGGTTTCGGCGATCAGCAGGGTGACTTGTTCTTCGGTGAGGCCTGGATGGACCGAGGTCAACGACTCGTGAAATTTCTTGTACGCAAAAGGGGCACCATTCATGGCAGCTTCTTTTGCGAAATATGTCTTCAGGTCGAGCAACCCGGAGGCAATCAGATTGACCATCAGAAACAATATCAGACAATTGAGAGAAATCACCGCCAGGATTTTGTAATATCCAGCCAGCGACGCTAATACTCTTTTGCTTCGACCCATTGTATCCCGACCGTGTGTAGGTAGTTCAGGTTTATTAGTTAAGCGGCGCTATCACCTCCCTAAAACCTTGTCAATAAAATTCGTAACCGTTCGAACAAAATGTGAGCGTGTGTCGGGAAGCGCCTTTCTCAATGAGACCGCCTAGCTGCGGGCAACTGTAGGGATGGCCCGCATGTGAATTCTTTGCTGAATACTCAGGATCGACTGCGCTGAGAGACCCTTTTACTGCGTCGGAACCGAAGCGAACTTTGCACTTCAACCGAAACCGAATCAAAATCGCCCATGGCGGCATTCAAAGAGGTGCGGAGCAACTTCCAACTTAGGGCTTCCGTGTATACACGTATCCGCTCACGAAATTCATCCTTTCAAGCGCTTCCTGTGCGAAACCCAATGGTCCCGGCTAACAATTTAGTTAATGAGGACGCCAGAGAAACAATCGCCGTTGCCGGCGGTGTCCGCGGGGGATGCCCTTCCAGAGTCGGTTGCAAAACCAACTGAAACTAACAAGTCTGCGTCACGGCGTACTAAATATCAATTTTATCTATCGGCTCATCACCAGCAATTCACCGTGACTGTGACCGAAAAATTTTCAACATCAAACGCATCAATAGTTGCGAAGTCGCCCGGGTCACTAGTGCATGGCAATTACCCGGGTTTTGCAACCGAGTCTGAAAGGCATCCGTCCCTTCCGCGCAACATGCGGTCATTCAGGTTGCCAGAACTTCATCTTCAAGAATTCTAGCAGGTTTCATGCCAACCTCAGGGCACGCGAAGCATGGAACGTAATCTGTTGAAATATTAGTGGGTTAGAGTTTGGGTTGGAGTTTAAGGGATTTGAGCTTGGGGTGAGTGATTTGGGTAATGAATACCTAACCTTAAGAGATAATGCCAACACTTCACAATGATGTTGCATGGTTATCAACGAGCCCTATTTCTCAAGAGCGGGCATAAAATGCCCGCGCGTGTGTAGATTTCCCCCGCATTCCATTTACAGGTACTTGATCGGACGGAAAAATGACCGACTGTTGGTAGAGCTGACCCACCCTTGAGACATGGAGCCTGGAGATGAATAAATTTGAAATTCTGTGAGCCCTGAAACGGGTGGATCGGACCGCAAGAGCCTGCGACGCGGTTCTACTGCCCAAAGCCAGGATTGCGCTGGAAGAAGAAATCCATTCCAAGAGGACTGCCACGAGTTCGGGAAAGCATTGCGACGCGCAACAGACCCCTAGGAAAAGGTTGAAACTATAAGTTATACTTGCTCTAGGGGAACGATTTCATGATTCCATTACGAGATAGCAATCCTTCGGGAACGATTCCGGCGGTTACTATTGCCCTAATAGCCGTAAACTGCCTCGTATGGTTCTATGAGGTCTCGCTCGGAGAACACGCTCAAGGTTTCATCGTGGAATACGGACTTATTCCCCTCCGCTTTGTAAAGTTCTACCAATACCAGGGCGGGTTTATGGACAATGCCGCAGTACCGCTATTCGCCTCAATCTTTATGCACGGCGGCTGGCTCCATGTCATTGGCAACATGTGGTTCCTCTGGATTTTCGGAGATAATGTTGAAGACCGCCTTGGCCACGTCAAATTCTTGCTGTTCTACTTACTTTGCGGCATCGGAGCGTCCTTGATTCATGTGATGTTCAACGCGGGCTCACGATTGCCCACAGTTGGGGCGAGCGGCGCCATCTCCGGAGTATTGGGGGCTTATCTCATAAGTTACCCGCACGCGCGTGTAACCACCCTTTTGATAATCATCTTCTTTATCCGGATCGTTGAGCTTCCCGCGTTCCTGTTTTTGATCTTCTGGTTCGTTTTTCAGTTCGTGAGCGGCACTTCCGAATTGGCAGCCCGCCACGACACCGGCGGAGTGGCTTATTGGGCCCACATGGGAGGATTTGTCGTGGGGATAGCGTTGCTGTGGCTCTTTCCGAAGAAGCCGGTCTATCGAACTCCCACCTGGTAGGTCCCTCGGGCTCCCTCCTTAAGTCGACGATTTGCAAGCCGTCCTTAAGGTTGGTATGCTGTGCCCTGGTGGTTTTGGGGCATGGCAGAGCAGGTTGGGGTGTCTAAAGCATTTGCCAAAAACAATGTCCGTTTGGCCGTACGATGCAGAGAATCCTGAAGGCGCGCCGTGATGGTCGTTTTCCGTCATTCCCGCGCAGGCGGGAGTCTGGTAGGACCGGCCTCCGTGCCGGTCGTTCAGAAGCCGGCAGGGACGCCGGCGCTACCCCCGGATCGGAGTCCGGGGTGACGGTGAAATTCAGCAAATCGGACAAAAATTTTGGCAATTGGTATAATCGTCACACTTTAAGCACATGAAATCAAGCCGTGCCACAGCCGATAGAAT
The DNA here is from genome assembly GCA_963809365.1 of uncultured delta proteobacterium. Taxonomy (GTDB): domain Bacteria; phylum Desulfobacterota; class Desulfomonilia; order Desulfomonilales; family Desulfomonilaceae; genus CAWBBA01. The sequence continues at coordinate 142,182 of CAWEJR010000005.1, forward strand.
CCATGGAGCACTTCTCGTATGATCGTAGAAGGTTTACTTACCAAGTTTCTGAAACGTCAGTACTCAAACGTCCTGCGGCTGACCGATTTCGAGTATGTACCGCCGCCCAGCCCACATGGGGACACGAAGTACCTCCTTTATGTGCATATACCCTTTTGCGAGGAATTGTGCCCGTATTGCTCATTTAATCGTTTCCCCCTCGACAAGGATTTAGCCCGCGAGTATTTTAAGGGTCTTCTACGAGAAATCCGCATGTACGGCGACATTGGTTTCGAATTCTCATCCGTATATGTTGGAGGAGGAACCCCTACGGTATTGCCACGGGAGATCGGCATCCTCCTTGAGGATTTGCAAAAAAGATTTGGGATAAAAGAAGTATCTCTGGAGACAAACCCAAATCATCTTACTGACGAAATTGTAACAATACTTAAGGATGGGGGAGTGAACAGGCTTTCAGTGGGGGTGCAAAGTTTCCAAGACGAGCTACTCAAACAGATGGAGCGTTATCACAAATACGGCAGCGGACGGCAGATTCAAGAAAGACTGGCAAAATACTCGGGGACCTTTGACACTCTAAATGTGGACATGATCTTTAATTTTCCCACCCAGACGGCTTCGATGTTGGAGAACGATTTGGAGGTCATCAAGGATATCAAGGCCGATCAGGTAACTTTCTATCCTCTGATGGTCTCGGACATCACCCGCGTGGAACTCGCAAGAAGATTCGGAGCGATAAGCTATCGTCAGGAAAAGGTTTTCTATAACCGAATCGTGGACCGGCTGGAGGATCACTACACCTGGGGAACCTCCTGGTGTTTTTCCAGAAAAAAGACCATGATAGATGAATACATAGTAGATTATGACGAATATGTGGGTGTCGGCAGCGGATCTTTTGGCTATGTTAATGGGGCCTGCTTTGCCAATACCTTTTCCGTCCCGCACTACCTGGCGGCTGTAGGAAAAGGCCAGTGGCCCATTCTGGCGAAGAAAGATTTCTCAAGAAGAGAACGGGCACTTTATGATTTCATGATGAAGCTGTTTGGGACTTCCCTTGACATCCAAAAAGAGGAAAATAAATTTGGTGGAGAATTCGTGAAGACGTTGTGGAAAGAGATTTCTCTCTTCCGAGTCGCCGGAGCCCTGGTTAATGACGATGGGATTATGCGGCTGACACGAAGAGGCCGCTATCTGTGGGTCATCATGATGCGAGAATTCTTTACCGGTGTGAACAACTTCCGCGATACCTGTCGAGCCGCCATCCAGGCGTCGAACGACTGTATGCAATAGAACTCTTGGCCACTGAGAGGGTGGAGAGCGCTTTATGCCAAAGCCGACCTACGAGGACCTGGAAAGACGAGTCAAAGAACTCGAGAAAATTGCCGGTGACCTGATCGACAACGCCATGGACATGGAGGAGCATGAGCTTTTTGATCTCTCCATCCTCTGCAACATTTCTCAGGCTCTCGCGTCCACCATGGACCTGGACAAGCTGCTCGCTATCGTGATCGATGAGGTGAACAAAGCGCTGCTCACTGAAGGCGCGGGTGTCCTCCTTTACGACGAACACCGTGGGGACCTTTACTGGCGGCAGATCCGTGACGCAAGGCATATTCTCGCGCCACAATCCGATGATTTGAGACTGCCGCTCCACGGCAGCATAGCGGGCTGGGTATTCAGGCATAACCAGCCGGCCAGGGTGAATGATACTTCCAAGGACCCTCGTTATTATCCGGAAATGACAAGAAAGAGCGGCTTTGATATCCGTAACGTTCTGCAGGTCCCTCTTAACACCAGAGAGATGTACTACCGCCTCCCCGGTTACACCGATGCCTCGAGCCGCAAAACGCTGCAAGTCCCCGTTGGTGGCCGCGAGAAGACCATTGGCGTGTTGATGGCTATGAATAAGATTGGCGGAGACTTCACTGAACAGGACGAGGCCCTGGCAAGCTCGATGGCAGGCAGCATTGCGCTGGCCATAGAAAACGCTACTGTTTACAAGAAGCTGCAAAAATCACGGGATGATCTGGAGATGCTCTACCGGTCGAGCATGGCTCTTACCACCACGCTGGATCTGGACCATCTTCTCTCAGTGGTGGTCACGGAGCTAAGGACTGCGTTGGATACCGAAGCCGCAGGACTTCTTCTGCACGACGAACACCAGGGAGATCTTTACTGGCGTGAAGTTCAGGACGACAAGGGCCTTATTCCACCGCGATCCTCGGACGTGCGACTGCCCCTGGAAAAGAGCATAAGCGGCCAGGTGTTTCAAACGGGCGAACCTGCCTTGATCAACAATCCTATAGACAACCCACAGTTTTTCAAACCGTTTGAGACTCGAACAGGTTTTGCGATCCGCAATGAAATCATCGTCCCTCTGAACACACGAGAAAAAACCATCGGCGTGCTGGTGGTGATGAACAAGAAGGACGGCCAGTTCACCGAAGAAGACGTTCAGGTGCTTACGTCTCTTGCCGGAGTTGTAGCGTTGGCTCTTGAGAACGCCACGTTCTTCGATGAGTTGATGGTTTCCTACCGCGAGTTGGAAGACCTCAACCGGGTCAAATCCAAAATTTTGAATCATCTTTCCCATGAACTGAGAACTCCGCTTGCCATTCTCCGCGGCACGCTGGTCACCATGGACAAGAGACTCAAAGATATGGGCCTGACGGATTTTGATCGTGCGCTGGCACGCATGAACAGGCATGTCCAGAGTCTCAACCGGCTGGAATCCCAGGTGGAAAGCATCATCATGACGGGGTATTCCTGGGAGCGGCGTTATATCACGGGCTTCCTGCAAGCGGCTTTGGACCTGATGGAAGTTCAGTCGGAATGGACCCCTGAGATAAAAAAGGCCACGTCGGTGATCCACAAGTGGTTGGAAAAAACCTTCCCCACGAGACAGGATGCGTTGGAACGGATCAACATCAAAGAATTCGGCGCGAACGTTTTTGATTACATACGCGTCCAAAGCCGACCACGAGGGGCGAAAGGTCAGCTTGGATTTTGACCTTGAAAACCACGCGGAATTGTTAATCCCAGGGCATGTGCTTCAGGCAATAATGGAGGGGCTGATCCGCAATGCCATAGAGGCCACGCCGGATCACGGAACCGTCAGCGTAACCGGCCGCATGAAAGGGAACAGGTACGTCTTCACGGTAAAGGACACAGGCATAGGAATTCCGGACAAGGATAAGGAATTGATCTTCGAGGGGTTCTACCCGGTTCAGGAGACGGAGAGCTATTCAAGCCGTCGGCCGTATTCCTTCAACGCGGGGGGTAAAGGAATCGACTTGTTACGGATAAGGATGTTTTCCGAGCTTTACGGGTTTAAGCTGTCGTTCAAAAGTCAGCGGTGTCCGCTCCTGGCCGCTGCTGAAACGAATTCACCTGAGGACGTGGAGTATTGCGATCACTGCAAGTCTATTGAAGACTGTGCGAACAATGGTGGTTCAGAATTTGTGGTGGACTTCCCTCTCGCGGATGGGCAGCAGGCCCTCACAGCGGCTTAATCGGTAATTCGGAGTCCCTTTGCCGGCGACGCAACATATTGAAAAAGTAATCTATTCTTTGTCCCTCTTCGTGTTTGCAGCCTCCGTCATGAGGCTTTGACCGTCCGTCATGAGCTTTTCAGCAGTATTCGCGTCCCTCTTTTGCATCATTCGCAGACCTCTCATCATTGTTCGGGACCCTGCATCAATTTTCTCCGATCCAGGGTCAGTCATCATTTTTTCGGCTTCCAAGATCATCTTCTGACCTTGTTGCATCAACTTCTCCGCCTCTCCTGCATCGTTTTTGGCTTTCAGAACTTGTAGGCCGTCCATCATCATCTTTGCACCCTGTTTCATTGTGTCCTTTTGTATCTGTGCCGCGGTCCTTTTCCGCTTCCATCATCATTCTGTGCCCATCTTTGATCCTCTTTTCTACGGAGCCCAGATCCTTCTTCTGCTGCATTATCTTCCTGCTTTCGACCATCTGATCGGCTCCCTTTTTCATCATCGTTACGGCGCCTTCCCAATTGTTGAACTCAGCATTGGCATGGAGGCAAAGTTGAAAAAGGATTCCAGTTACGAAAACGGCTATAAATGTGCATTTGAAACTCTTGATTCTCATTGCCAAGGTACCTCCTGTTAAGCAGTTCCGGCGGTGCCGTAAATACCGTACATTAAAGGGCTTCCAGATTCATACGATAGATCTCCAGGTCCGAATCTGAAAAGAGAACGAAAAACACCTTTTCAATGTCGGGAAACCTCTTGAGTTGTTCCACGGTCATTGTAAGAGCTATTTTAGAAGCCTCCTCGATGGGATATTTGAAAAATCCCGTGCCCACGGACGGAAAAGCTATCGTTTTCAGCCCTTTCTCGTGAGCCAATTCAAAACATCGTCTGTAACATCGCTCCAGGATCTGAGGTTCCCCGGATTGTCCATCCTGGTAAAGCGGCGCGACCGTGTGAATAACATGGCGAGCTTTTAGACGGTGGCCACCTGTGATTTTCGCGTCACCAGTTTCACACCCTCCGAGCGGTCTGCATTCTTCGGCTAGGCCCGGACCTGCTGCGCTGTGAATCGCCCCGTCAACGCCTTTACCACCGAGAAGAGTAGGATTATTGGCGGGATTCACAATGGCATCTACATCCATCGCCGTAAGGTCGCCTTTTACGAGTTCGATCCTGCTTTTCATGGCTGTTCTCCTCTGAAAAAACGCTGATTCGAAGACAGGGCACTGTTTGGCCGAGAATTGAGCCTCGCGCTCCGGCCTACAAAGCGCCCCATTTAAGCAGATTATAAATGACCCCCAGTCCCACGCTGCAACCTATGATCTTGATGACACCCATCTTGAAACGAAAGATCGCCAGGATCGCAAAGGCCGCGATGAAAAGTGACGGGATATTCAGCGTCTGCCACATCGGAATTTGTAAATGCATCCCAAGATGCTCGGAAGTCTCTTACGGACCCGAATACCGTATGCAAGGCGAACCACACTGCAAGATTGAGTACGACTCCGACAATTGCGGCGGTTATGCCGCTCATCGCTGAGTGCAGAGACTTGTTACCCCTCAATGACTCAACATACGGTCCCCCAACGAGCACCCAAAGGTAACAGGGTACAAACGTGGCCCAGGTAGTGAGCATTGCTCCCAATGTCCCTGCAATCATCGGGTTCAGATCTCCAGGGTTGCGAAAGGCAGCCAGAAAGCCGACGAAGGGCAAGACCAGGATGAGAGGCCCAGGGGTTGTCTCTGCCAGGCCGAGCCCGTCCAACATTTCCCCAGGCGTGACCCAGGAGTATTCTTCCACAGCCTGCTGGGCTACATACGCCAAAACGGCATAGGCCCCTCCGAAAGTCACGACAGCAGACTTGCTGAAGAATGTCGCTTCCTGGTAAAAGACGTTTTCGGACCCCAGAAAAATCAGAATGAGTGCTAGCGGAGCAAACCAGAGGATTGACCAGGTCACAGCCACGGCGAAAGCCCTTGAGGCTGACGGCTGTGTATGTTCCGGCGCCTGGTCCAATACATCGCATCTATAAGCGGCGAATCACCGAGGTGGATGTGGCTGAATGGCCTTGGTTTATCTCGAAACTCTCCGGGCGAATGCGTCCTCCCACATACCCGATGATCGCGGCAGAGATAACGATGAACGGGAAAGGCACTTCAAAGAAGAAGATTGCTACGAAGCCCAGTCCGGCTAGTGCGAGCATCAACCGGTTCTTCAGCACTCTTTTTCCTATGCGTAGCACAGCTTCCGCAACAATCGCCAGTACAGCCGGTTTCAGACCGAAAAAGAGCCACTGCACAACACTCAAATCCTGATGACCGGCATACAGGATGCTCAAGATCAGCATTGAAATGAACCCGGGAATGACAAAAAGTGTCCCTGCTACCACGCCCCCTGGAATTTTGTGCAGCAGCCAACCAATGTAGATGGCTAGCTGCTGCGCCTCGGGCCCCGGAAGAATCATGCAGTAATTCAGTGCGTGGAGAAAACGGCTTTCGCTTATCCACCGCTTTTCTTCCACCAAGTATCTGTGCATGACCGCTATTTGACCGGCAGGTCCTCCGAAGCTATTAAGGGCCACCTTTACCCACACCCAGAAGGCTTCCATGAACGTGACCGACCCGCTTGGCACGCGTTCGGTGGCATTTTCTTCGGGCTAGGCGAAACCTTATTCTTCGTTTCTCCCAATCTGAACCTTTCCTTGTTAATTTCTTCCGAGAGATAATTTTTCATGAAACACTTCCAGCCTGTGCTTTGCACCAGGCGTAGAGAGCGTGTACCGGGCGTTTCCAGTTCAATTTTCTTGTGGTCGTCCAATCCGTGGAGGATGGCGAAGCCGTGGGCTATGGCCTTCAATCCGGCCCCTTGAGGAGAGGTGTCAATGTCGGAAGACACGTCTGCGGCATGGACGATCTTTGCCAATCTCAACGAGCGCGGGGTCTTGCATCAGGCCGTACTTAAGCATGATGCTCTCAAAAGAGCATCGCCCTCCTACGTGGCCAAGCTCCACCCCTGGCACGTCGTACGGAATGGCTCCCTCCTTCTCTGACGCAGATATGACATCGTCTTTAGGTACGAAAATGAACTCCGCGTCCTTGTCTATAAATCGCCTGATGAGCCACGGGCACGCGACACGGTCCACGTTGGCATTCTCGCGGGTAATCCATCTCATGCTCATTCCTCCACTGGCTCGCCGAGCTCTGCCCATGCCTTGATACCGCCTTGGAGAAACTTGACATCAGGATGGGTTTGCTGAAGTCGATCCGCAATTGACTGACTCACGGAACCGCCCTTGACACAGTAGACGACAACCGGCCTGTCTCTGCGGGATTTCATCAATCCATTCATCAGCCTTTTCCGGATCACGCCAGGCAGCTCTGCCGATTTTCTTCGGCGCCGCTTCTAAGTCTGCTTTTCTTCGTACATCGAAGAGAGCCGGTTGCCGGTCGCTGCCCATGAGGGATTTCAGTTCCTGAGGGGTTACGGAATCTGCCATCTTAACATCTCCTCTTCTTGGAATGTTAAACAAAACAGTGCGTGGCTGGGAAGATCTCGGCTGCTCCGTTATGAGACCCTCATTTCATCAGGCCTCGTCTGCAGGTCCTTTCCATAGATCGCGAATCCAACCGTGCCCACGACACCAAAAACAAACGCAGCCAAGAAATTCGTCTCCGGACTGATCTGCCACAGCAAGGCCCCACCGAACGCTCCCACGGAGACGAACACGTCACGAATCAAGTAGTACAACCCGAACATGCCGGCCTTACAGTTGTCGGGAGCGAGATCCATGATCAGCGCCTTGCGGGTCGGCTCACCGAACTCCTTGAGTCCCCTCACAACGAATGCCAGCACCAACCACTCGAAGGTCCGGCAGTACATGAGCACTAGTGGGAAAAGGGTGAAAAAGCCAAATGTGATAAGGATATAGGGTTTCTTGGTTCCCTGATCGGCCAAATAGGCCACCGGAATGTAAATGAGTACCGCCGTAGCCATTTCGATGCCGGTCAGAAGCCCGAATTGCACAGCGGTCACAGGGTCTGCGACAACTTTCATGCACCAGACTACCACGAAGGCATACGGGATCTGCTCGCAGAAACGCACCAGAATGTCGGTTACCAGCAAGCCCCTCATGGTGGGGCTCATCAGCCGCACCATCTTCAAGGGATTTTTCTCAGGCACGAGTTCGCACTCGTTGGTTTTCCCCGCTTCCCTTTTGTCCTCAATGAGGACCTGCTGAAGAACCAGGGCCACCCCTGCAAGCACCAGCGCAATGGCGAACGCGATGCGAACCCCGTCCAGCTCGCCCCAAACACTTATGCACAGGCCCCCCAGAATGGGACCCAGTGCCATGGGAATACGACGCACCAGCGAGTGCATGCTCACGCCCATGGTGCGCTTGTTGTGAGGAAGCACCTCGTACATAAGACTCATGGTTGCAGGCAGAGAGATGGCCGACCACGAAATGAACAAAACCGCGCCGATCAAAACCGCCTGCCAGGTGGGGACGAAGATCACAATGGCAAAACCTGCCATGGCCACGAGATTGAATACTACCAGCGCTCTCTTGCCCCCGATCCGGTCCGACAGGTAGCCTCCGGGGAACGAGTAAAGCGCTGACAACAAATTGTCCATGGCGTTCAAGAACCCGATGGAGAGAGCGCCTCCCCCCAGAGCCATCATGTAGATGGGTAGAAAGCGTTCGGCCATCCGTTCGCCCATCCCCACGAGGATCACGATAGAGAGCAGACCTACCGTGCTGCGCTGCAATGCCAGAAAAGTGGGAAGGTGACCAATGTGCGTACGGACTGAGTTACCCATCAGATCCTCTCAGGAGCCTGCCACCGTGAAGGATAAGTTGTTGAAGGACCGCGGAGGACAAGATGCTCTACGGTCTTCTGCAGTGCTACGGCACAGGTGGCTCATGATCCTTGCAGAAAGGAGCTTCCCCAATTACCGGAGCTTGGCAGACACGGCACAAGGTTCTCCTCACAGGGTCTTTGATGTCCGCGCAAGGATCAGCGGTCGATTCACCTGCCGTCCCGGATGGTGACTCCAGTTCCTTCTCCTGATTTCTGTCTTCTCTATCGGACATGATCGTTACCTCCTCTGGTTCCAAAGCATGAAGGTTCTCCGCTGCGGTCGGAAAATGACCAGGCTCTCATCGGGCCGGACAGAATTCAAAAAAACTGACAAGGTCCGTGACGACCTCTTGACAAATGATACGCATGTATCATAATAGTGTCAAGTGTTATGTGGAGGATTTCCCGATGGCTGAGTGTACGGACGGAAAGTGGTTGCTACTCATCCACCAGATTCCCATCAAGCCCGCGTATTTCCGGGTGAAGATCTGGCGAAGGCTCCAGGGCCTGGGGGCTGTGGCAATTAAGAATTCCGTGTATATCATTTCCAAAAATGAAGAAACGCTGGAGGATTTTCAGTGGGTCTTGCGAGAGATCGTCCAGGGCGGCGGGGAGGCGTCGATCTGTGCCGCAAACTTTATTGAGGGGCTGACCGACGAGCAGATTGAAGCCATGTTTCAAGCCGCCAGGGATGCCGATTATGCCCAGATTGCCGAGGAAGCCAGATCTGTCTTGGATTCTGTGCCTGTGAGCGCGTCTGCGATTACCGACGAAGACAGAACCGGGATAGAAGCGAATCTGTCTCGCCTGAAGAAAAGGTTCTCATCGGTTACAGCCCTGGACTTCTTCGCCGCGCCCGGCCGTGAGTCTGCTGAGGCAGCGATGCAACAACTGGAGGCCCGGCTGAAAGAAGCTAGGAGCAAGACTGAAACTGACGAGGCCGAAACGGAGAAACGCGACCTCGGTGATGTGCGCGGGCGAACATGGGTGACCAGGAAGGGTGTGTACGTGGATCGCATGGCTTGTGCATGGCTGATTCGCCGTTTCATCGACCCTGATGCACAATTCAGGTTTGTGTCAGGCAAGGGTTACAGACCAAGAACCGGCGAGTTGCGTTTTGACATGTTTGAAGGAGAGTTCACCCATGATGGGGATCTCTGTTCTTTTGAAGTCCTCAGCAAGCGCTTCTTCCCGGAAGACCAAGCCCTTGTACATATCGGTAAAGTGATTCACGACCTGGATTTCAAGGATGCGAAGTTCAAGAGACCCGAAACTGCCGGAATCGGAGGGCTCATGGGGGGATTGGCCGCGGCTCACAAGTCGGATGAAGCGAGGTTGGACCGTGGCAGTGCCATCTTTGATGACCTGTACGAGTATTTTCGGCGCAAATGATTCAAAAAGAAGGAGCAAACCATGCCCAGCATTGAAAGACACGTTGAAGTTAGCCGCAGCAGAACCGGCAAGGACTATCTGGAATTGCACGAGTGGATCGACAAGGATCCCGCCAAGAAGGTGGAGCGCCACGATATTACCAAGGTATTTGAGCACGGGAAAATGATGGAAGAGAAGTACGGACTTGAAGGGCGTCAGGAGTATCTCCAGCATCTTCATGATGATTTTGTGGCACGATTCAATCACGTGAAAGAAGATGTTGACAAGGCTATCTCCGAGACCCTTGCCTATTTCGGTGTCAAGCCTCAGGTGAAAGCGAAGAGTCCCACAGACTAGGGGTTGATAAAGTCCGCTGGGGCATCGCAGGAGGCCCGATTAATGAATAGATCCAACGCAAAAGCTTTCTCTGATGCCGCAAACGGTATCGACATGAACGGCAGCCTAGACTCAACCTTCAACGGCCTCTGCGCGGTTGGTTTTCTCGCCAGAGCGTCCTACGCCTTGGCAAGAACCCCGGTGTTGGCTCTTTTCGCGGCCTCGCTTGGTGCGGGTCCAGAGGCCATAGGCTTTGCAGTTGCGATTTCCACCGTGACCGGCATCTTCTTCAAGATGCCAGCGGGCGTCTTGTCTGATGTGATCGGCAGGACTCGCACATTATTCATGGGCCTAGCGGTCTTTGCAGTCGTCCCGTTCGCATACCTGTTCGTTTCATCCTACGAGGCCCTGGTTGTGGTGCGTTTCTTTCACGGTTTCGCTACTGCCATATACGGTCCTGTTGCAATGGCAGTGGTCTTGGGGATAGCGGGGGGCAAGCGTGCGGAAATGCTCGCCTGGTTTTCTTCAGTAACGATCATCGGAAACCTCATTGGCGCACCGCTTGGAGGCTTTATGCTGACGTGGCTGTCTGCGGGACAGGCGCCCAGCTTGGCTCATTTCCACATCATCTATGGGGTCGTGGCAGCTTTGGGAATGGCTTCCTTGTTGATTGCGCTTTGGGTCATGCAAGGGAAGTGGGATTCTCCGAAACATGAAAACGGCCGCACTCTGAAAGCAGTCTTAACGCAATTTCGGACCGGCGTTCGGGAAATCCTCATGGACCGTCGAGTATTGCTCACCAGCAATATGGAAGGGTTCCAAAACCTTGCGGTTGGCGCTCTGGAAGCATTCCTTCCTATCTATGCGGTGGTCATCTGCGGATTCTCGGCCTTCCAGGCAGGGTTGCTCTGGGGGATACAAATTGCAGTTACCATTCTCTCGAAGCCCCTCATGGGGAAGATCTCGGATCGACATGGTCGTCAGAATCTCTTATTCGGAGGAATGTTTGTCTGTGCGCTTTCTTTCGTTTTGATACCATGGTTCCAGAGTTTCAATGTGCTTCTGCTGCTGGCTGCGATTTTCGGCCTTGGAGAGGCGGTAGTAACGTCGTCGGCAGCAGCTCTCGTGGCAGACTTTTGCAGGGAAGATCATCTTGGTTCGGCCATGGGAACCTTCGGCACTATATTCGATGTGGGGCACGCTTCCGGTCCGCTTCTCGCAGGTCTGCTCATCGGCCTGACTGGTTCCGGCACTGATTATCGCTTGTCATTCGCAGTAGTGGCTGCACTTCTGGTTGTCGCGGCCCTAGCTTTCCGGATAGGCGTTAAAACGCAACCCCAAGAATCAGACCTATAAAGAACATCGGCAGTGATTGAGATTGAAAAGGAATGTTCGAAAAAGGAGAAGCCAAAATGGCAACATTGGATACGGACAGCAAAGAGCATTACAAGAAGCCTTTCAATTTTGAGGAGGCCGAAAAACAAGGCTTTACGAGAAAAACCCTCTTTGAAACGGAGCACATGCGCTTTAGTGTATACATGATTCTGCCGGGTCACGAGAATCCGCTACACAGCCATCCCGGCTCGGACGAAATCCTCGCCTTCACTTACGGCAAGGGTGAGTGTGTCGTGGGAGAAGAGGTTGTTCCCGTGGAGACCGGCAGCGTCTTGTTCATACCAAAAGACGTTCCACACTCCGTCAGGAACACACACGAATCGGACATCCTGGCATGCACGGTGACTCAGTCGCCGCTGCCCTGCGAACATGTCATGATGGGGTGAGAGAAACTTTTCGGCAAGAGACTTGTCCCTTTTAGGAGAGCCGTGGGCGGAAGTGCAAAATTACCATTCTTGCCAAATCCTTATCTGAGTTGCCGGGTGAGATTGAAATTCCGTAACACTTATTGGGTAAAGCCAACCTTGTTAATAGTTAGATAAAGGGAAGGAAAACATGATACCTAAAGAAGGTGACACGGCCAAACTAATAAAGACTGTGACCCAAAGCGACATCGAACAATTCGCAGAACTGGTGGGAGATCGAAATCCGGTACACGTGAACCCGGATTTTGCCAAAAAGACACGCTTTGGACGTCCCATTGCACACGGGATGTGGGGATTGTCGCTCGTTTCAGCAGTTCTGGGGACGAAGCTTCCTGGTCCGGGGACTATATATCTCAGCCAAACTGTGCAGTTTAAGGCGCCTGTATTTGCCGGTGACACTTTGACCGCTAAAGTAAAAGTCCTCGAAGTGCGGCAAGACAAGCCTATCGTCAAGCTGGAAACTACTTGCGAAAACCAGAAGGGTGAGTTAATCCTAAAGGGAGAATCGGTGGTTCTCGTCGAAGACGTGGATTAAGATGCTGTAATTATCTCTCAAGAAATTAGGTCCTTTCCAAGCCGCTCCAAAACTATGTAGGGAGCATGGACGTTACGACTCAGGTCTTTTTCAAGACCTTCTTTCTCCACGGGTTAAGAGGAAAGCAACATCCGGCGCCTATTTCCAGGAAATATTCGTATCTGAGCGGATCAGCAAGGTACAACGAACAGATGTACCGATCCTCCTGCCAAGTCAGGGCGGGACAGGGGTTAGTGTAATGACCGTAGATCATGGCACCGGTTCTGCACATCAATTCCGTGCAACAGAATCCGCATCCGACACATCGTGGGGATTCTCTCAACGCAAACTCTCTTTCCAGGGTCGGTCGCAAAACCTAACGCAATTTCAGGTCGATCATAGCACAAGCCGGCTGGAGCGTTCACTAAGTACGGGGCACCTCAAGAAAAATCCGGCATTTTTTTAACAACTAGGTATGAGATCCGTCTAATTAAGAAGAAGGGGAAGTAGGAAACGATAGCACGTCCAAATTTTGCAACAGGAGCTCTTTATAAGGGCTTGAAATCCTGAACAAGGAAGTGACGACTAATGACGAAGTGGATATATGTCCCTGTAATCTTGATAGTATTGACAATGGCCACAAATATACCAAATGTGACTTTGGCCCAGAACAGTCTGCCTGCTCAGGTCCAGACCGGCCAGACGGGTCGACAGGTTCCTCAACCTAAGGGCGGAGTTGCTACTGTTATTGGAGTGGACCAGCCTGAAAATTGCCTCCGAATCCGGAGTGGACCCGGCAATTCCTATGATGTCATCGCATGCGCCAATATGGGCGAGCAACTGAATATTAACGGCGTGTGGACATCAAATGATTGGGCGCAGCTTGCCGACAACGCATGGGTTTACGGACCCCAGATCGAAACTGATTTGCGTCCTCCTCGGACCGCTTATTCCCGGAGCCCGAGTTACGTTGTCACGGAGGAAGTAATGCCGGACTACAGCGACTGGGCGTACTTGCCGGATTACGGATATGATACGTACTGGTATGGAGGAGTACCGATATTCCTTTATAATATCGGAGTATGGTCCAAGTTCCACCCGTGGTGGTGGCATCGTGGCCATCATGCGTGGTGGTGGCAGGGTGGTCATCATGGCAAGAGAGCCTGGAACGCCACTTCATTCAATAACTTCGCGAGGGCTCGAGCCCGAGGAGGTGTTGTCCCGAATCGTGCCAATATTTCTTCGTTCAATAGAGCTGGAACCCCTAGGAGTTTCACAACCAATCGCTCCAATATTTCTCCATCCAATGTAAACCGATTCAATACAAATAGACTCCGTTCGGGTACTGCGAATACAATTCGTTCAGGGCAAAGCTTCTCGAATCCGAACACGATTCGTTCGCTGAGGTCCTCCTCAAGCCCGAATACAATTCGCATGCGTAATTCAGGAGTAAGCAGCTTTAACACAGGAAACCTCAACACAAGACGTTTTAACACGGGAAGCATCAACACAAGAAGCCTTAACACCGGAAGCTTTAACAGAGGAAACCTTGGTACAAGAAGTTTTAATACAGGAAGTGTTGGAACAAGAAGCTTGGGTGCTGTGCGTGGAGGCGGATTTAGCGGCGCAGGTATAGGTAGTGGTGGCGCGCGCATCGGTGGTGGCGGTAACTTCGCCGGTGCCGGTGGTGGCGGACGCCGCAGGTAGTATCAGTAGATATTATTAACAGAGACTAACTTTCATAGGGACCGGAGGCTCTTTTTCTGAAGAGAGCTTCCGGTCTTTTTTGTTTAGTGGTCTGAAGCTGCCGTACACAACCTTCGTCACTGGACAGGCTTGCCGAAAGGATCAGAATAGAAAGACAAGCTCAGGCCATACCAAGCATTCACGCGGCAGTCGCTCTAAGCTTTCCGCGCAATCGAGATTCGCCGGCTCTTTCTCTCGACGGCCAATTTATGCTATTCTGTCGCACGCTTGGGAACTGAAGTCATAATTATGGAGGGCATGTCCCAATGACGACAAGGGTCAAGATCCTGCCTGCAATCTTGGTATTTTCGATAGCCCTGTTCCTTACGGGCCAATACGCCCTCTCTGCCGAAAAGAAGCCTTCCAAAGTCCCGATCTTCGAAGTGCCCACTACCGGCAAGATCATGGACGTCCAGTATCGTCCGGAATTTGACGAATGGTGGGTGAAATGTCGCGAGGGTAATGATATTGCTATCTATTCGTACGACAAGATGACCCGAAAATGGGGCAGAGTCCTGTTCACGCCCAAGAAGCTGGACGATAAAGGAAAACAAGCAGAGGGAGTGCAAGAGGCTGAGACAGGAAGCCCCCCGGGCGAAACAGGAGTCGGAGCGCCCAGAGAACAGAAAAAACCGGATACCGGCAAAATCGAGGGTCCAAAGAAGCAATCGGACGCGGATCAGAAAAAGGGCGGCCAAAAGAAGTGGTGGGATCCCTTGAACATCATCCCGGGCGGTGAACGTCCAATTTCCCCCGCCAAGCCGGCGGAAAGCAAATGAACTCAATCGGGGAAAGTGCCGGCTCTAAACAAGGAGGATAGCTTGGCTGGTTACGCTCTGATTATCGTGGATATGATCAAAGACAATGTCAATACGGCCGGACACGGACAGATGGATCGGGAGGCCAAGAAGATTGTCCCTCCCATACTTGACGTGGCCAAAACCTTCAGGCGTTGTGGCCAGAAGGTTGTTTTCGCGTGCGACAGCTTTATGCCAGGCGATTTCATGTTCGGCGGACGCATGCCGCCTCACGCCATTCGGGGCACTGGCGGGGACGAACCCATCGCGGATCTGGAAATGCAGCCCACAGACCTCTTGCTTCCAAAACGGCGCATGAGTGCTTTTTATAAGACCGACCTGGATCAGACCCTCCGGACCTGGGGCGTGGACACTGTGGCGGTCTGCGGCATCGTGACCAACGTGTGTGTTCTGCTCACGGCTCTGGACGCTATTCAGAACGATTTTCGGTCGGTGATAGTTTCAGACGCGTGTGCCTGCCACAAACCAGCCTTACACGAAATGACGCTCGGCCTGTACGACAAATTCATACTTGCCCCTCTTTTCCGCATAATGACTGCTTCGGAAATAACGGAGGAACTGGAACGGTTTCAAGCGGCAGGAATTGCCGACGTCGCCAGTTAGATAGTGCTCTCTATGATTCTCTTCAGGAGCCGCGTAAGAATTCTGGCAGTAGTATCCACCAGAGGTACAACCTTCTGATAATTCATGCGCTTCGGCCCGATAACGCCGATACTCCCCAGTACCGCTTCGGCGGTCCGAATCGGATAGGTCACAATTGAGCAGGTTTCAATCTCGTCCAGGCCATGTTCGGACCCTATGAAGATCTGAATGCCCCGGGCTTCGAGAGTTTTGTCAAGAATTTTAAGAAGATTGCTCTTCTCCTCGAAAGTTACCAGGATGGCTTTTAGCGTCTCGATCTGAGCGAACTCGGGCTCGTCCAGAATGTTGGTCTGCCCTTCGATAAAAATTTCCCTCGTCGCCTGATGTGACAAAATTATATGGCCCAGGCGGAGTACTTTGGCCAGCATAGCGTCAACCTTGGTCTTTTCCAAGGCCAACTCGCGTTCAATTCTCTCACGAGCCTCGCGCAGGTCAAGATCCTTGAGCATGTCATTCAGCATGCGACTGTAGCTCTCGAGGGCCTCCTGATTGATGCCGTCTTCGTCAAAGATAATCTTGTTCTGGACTAAGCCGCTCGTGGAGACCAACACCACGAGAATTCTGTCATCAGCGATCTTTATGAATTCAATCGTCTTGAACGTCTGTTCCACAGCCGCGGTCGAGGTCACCACTCCCGCCTGCTTGGACAACTCGGCCAGCACCGAAGAGGATTGCCGAAGCACGTCCCTGACATCGAGACCGGCCGCCTGAATGAGAGACTCGATTGAGGCCTGTTCGTCCCGTCCCAGTTCCTGGGGCTGGGCTATGGTGTCCACGTAAAAGCGGTACCCGCGATCAGTGGGCACACGGCCGGCGCTCACATGGGGTTGCATGATGTAACCCGACTCCGTGAGATCACTCATTATATTTCTTATGGAAGCCGCGGAAAGGCCTATGTGCTCCTTCTTGGAGAGCGTACGCGAACCCACGGGCTCGCCGGTAAGTATATATTCCCAGGTTATAGCCTTGAGAATTTGTTCAGAACGTTTTTCGAGACCTTGCATTACCGTTCCTCTACCGGATTTATCCGCCTACCAGTACGTTAGACACATTAGTCCCGGAAGGAGTGCGCGTCAAGAGGAACCCTTACTATCAAGTGGCACTGCCGCGCCGCTCACCACAACCCGACAGGCGATTCGTCCGGCCGAGATAGAAAGCTCACAATCTTTTGAGGTGTTTCACGAACGATTTGAAAGACCCTTTTGGCGCTGCAATCAAAGGATCTTCGACTCGTCTCCCGTCAAGGTGTTCGCCCACCTGGAAAGGACGGCCGTCCAGGTACCGTATCTCTCCGCCCGCGGCTTCCAGGATGATACTGCCGGCCGCCAGGTCGCGAACGTTAACATTTTTGATGAAACAGGCGTCCGCGGCTCCTCTCGCCACATAGGCCAAATGGCCGGCAGAAGATCCGAAATTCCGAATCTTCCCGGGAAACGTACTAGTAAAATCCTGATGAAACCGGGAATAAACTAGTGCGAGGCTCTCATTGTCAATGGTCGGATCTTCCCTCACCCGAATGGGCCTATCGTTTAACAGTGCTTCTCGACCGGCATAGGCGGAATAGAGTTCCCCGGTGACCGGGAGATAGAGAAATCCGAGGACAGGCCAAAACTTCTCGAATAGCGCTGCGCTGACTCCCCAAACAGGCATGCCGGCTTGGAATGACGCAGCTCCATCCAGCGGGTCCACGATCCAGAGAAACCGAGGGGAATCGTCTCCGCCGATCTGGTCTGCGGACAGATCGCGAAGGAACCCGTGCCCCTCGAAGCTCCCTTTGATCTTTGTGGTAATAAGCTCCCAAGCCGCGTTGTCCGCTTCCGTCACCAGTTCGTCATCGAATTTCAGATGCCGGTTTCCTTTGCCGAACATCTCCATCAGCAGAGTTCCGCTTTTGCGAAGGGTATTTTCCACGAACTCTTTCAGAGTCCGCAATTCACGTTCAGTGAGAGATTTTTGCTCTTTTTTTGCCATTCGTTGCTCCATCAATCGTGTTCGATGTTTGGGTGCTCTGTGTAGCCTCGATAGAAATCGAATTGTGCCGTGGTCTTAGGATATGCCGCTCAAGATACAGGGTATACGCAGGTTAATGTAAGGGCATTCCCGGTGGCATGTCAAGGAAGCCGAGCACAGAAAGATTTCTCTGGATAACGGATTTGTTCAGTTCATGAAGATGTTTAGCGCTTGAACCATTTCATGATATGAATGATTGACGAGAGTCGTTGGAAGGAGACCGTCATGAGAGAAGTTGTCATTTTGGGAGTGGGTATGACCAAATTTGGCATATCAACACTCTCCATGAAGGAGATGTTCAGCCTCGCCGCTCTGGAGGCCCTCGGAGAATCGCGAATCGAACCCAGGGATCTTGAAGCGCTTTTCGTAGGCAACGTGCTTGGCGAATTCGAGGAAAGCCAGATGAACATTGCACCTTTTCTCGCCGCGGAACTCGGCATGCCCACGACAGCCCCCGCTACACGGTTCGAGGGAGCCTGCGCATCGGCAACCGTGGCGATCCGACACGCAGCCCTCATGGTGAAGGCCGGCATCTACGATCTCGTCTTGGCCGGTGGAACCGAGAGGACCACGATCATGGGCACGCCTCTGGCTACCAAGACCTTTGCGATGGGTAGTCATTCCGAGTATGAGCGATTTAGCGGAATAACATTCCCGGGTGTTTTCGGGATGGTGGCCCACCAGTACTCCGCGAAGTACAACATACCCCTCGATCGGTTGAAAAAGAGTATGGCCGCTGTAGCGGTCAAGAACCATCATAACGGGACTCTAAATCCTCTGGCTCATTTCAGGAAAGAGATAACCGTTGACACCGTTCTTCAGGGCCCCATGATCGCGGACCCGCTCCAGTTGTTAGATTGCTGTCCCTTTTCCGACGGGGCCGCTGCTCTGGTGATTGCCGACGCCTCCAAATTCAAGAACAAAGTCTCGGAACCGATCTATGTGGCCGGTGCGGGCCAGGCCACGGCAGGGGCTCTGTATCGCCAGAAGGACTTGACTCGGATGGCCGCTCGAGAAGCTTCCATCAAGCATGCATACGCAGAAGCAGGTATAGGCCCAAAGGACGTTGACGTGTGTGAACTTCACGACTGCTTCACCATCGCGGAGATAGTCGCGTCGGAAGCCCTCGGATTCTTTGAATTCGGCAAAGGAGCTGAAGGCGCAGACCGTGGCGATAGCACGTTGAAGGGACGGATCCCGATCAATCCTTCGGGAGGTCTTAAAGCCAAGGGTCATCCGATAGGGGCAACAGGCGCGGCACAAGTATACGAAATAGTAAAGCAACTCAGAGGCGAATGCGGAGAAAGACAGGTGGAAGGCGCTTCTGTCGGGGTCGTGGACACTCTGGGCGGGGACTTCAGCACTGTATGCAATCTCGTGTTGAGGAGGCAGTAAATGAACAAATACCCTTTGACTTATGAAGAGTTCAAACAGGGGTTGCAGGAAGATAAGCTATTGGGTCTCAAGTGCATGGATTGCGGGGAACTCTTGTTGCCACCGGGAGCTGTGTGCACATCATGCGGCAGCTCCAAAATGGAAGTAAATTCATTCGCCAAGAGAGGCAAGATCAAGACATTCTCGGTTATCCGTGTAGGGCCTGCCGGGTACAGCACTCCCTACATCGTGGCCCTGGTAGAATTACAAGACGGGCCCTGGGTTGTTGGCAACCTGACCGCGTTTGATCCCCAGAAAGCGACCATGGATCTGATAGAAAAAGAGGTCTCCATCGGGTCAAAAATACTGCCCCGTGACCCCGCGGAGCCCGGTCAAGAGGGATGCGTTCTAACCTTTGAGTTGATTTAGGTGGCCTTTCGGTTTCGGATTAGGAGGGCCAAAGTTTTTGTTCGGTGCTCAGAGATATGGCAGTTCTTAATAGTTTTATTGTCATGCGCAATAGGTGTCGGCATCTAAAGCAGACTGGTGGGACAGGCTTCCAGCCTGTCTATTGGGAATGACGGGCAAGATGCCCGTCGCCACCAAATCATTTTCTCTTCCGCTATTGCTTTTGAGAATCTCCCGCACACGTTGTTGCCGCAAGCTGATGGTTTCTTGTCATGGGGCCGTTACTTTGTGCGGCACCCATTTGGTCGATAAACGTGCTGACGGCCTTCCTTGAACCGTGTTGCAAGCCCCTGCTCTTCCAGGGCATCGAGATGTGCCCTGGCTGAGGAAACCCCGAAGAATATGTCCAGTCCGGAAAGCTCACCAAGCAGCTTCGTTGCCGCGGCGAATTGGGTTATTCCCGAGTGTTTCTTTGAACAGGTCTCGCTCTGCTGAAGAATTCGCAGCATTTGCTTGCTCCGCTTGCTGTGGGTGCCCTGGATTCGCTGGATTCTAGCCTCAAGGTCCTCGAAAGGTGTTCCATGCCCGGGCATCACCATTTTTGCACCCAGGCCCTTAATACGTTCAAGTGTCGCGTGATGGCTGACCAGGCTTTTGTGTTCACCGGAACCGGTTTTTTCTATCGTGGGATTAGAGATTATCTCAGGCACAAGGCTGTCCCCCGTATACAGGGCCCCGTCTGACTGATTGAAAAGGCTCACCGAACCAGGGCTGTGACCGGGAGTATGGATAACCTGAAGATTGAAGTCGTCGAATTCGAAAACTGTGCCGTCTTCCATCAGGGTTTCGGTGGAGATCGGACTGCACATTCTCTTGTAACGTGTGAGAATCAAGTCGATCAATTCGTCGATGTCGTCTGCCGGGACCCCTGCTTCCACGAAAAATGCTCGGAAATCTAAGCGTTTGCCTATGAATTGCTCCCCTGGACCGACAGCCCACTGAACAGTATCCCATTGATGGACGAAGACTTCTGCTCCGCTGATTTCCGCAATTCTTCCCGCGAGTCCGACATGATCCATATGGCCGTGAGTCGCTATTATCCTGCGGATGTCGCGGAGTTTTCCGCCCTGGGCTTCTATCGCGGACTCGATTGTCTTCCAGCCTTCGTCGGTATTTACGCCGACATCGATCAAGGTCGGGACTGAACCCGTGAAGTAATAACAGTTTACCCATTTCATGGGATAGGGAATTGGAACTTGGATCCTGATTGTGTTAGTCATGTCAACAACAAGGTCGCCTTTCACTGGTATCAAGGGGCTCATAGGACAAAGGATTTAATTTAGCATGGAAAAGGCTGATGCGCTCATTATTTTTGTGATTTTAGCGGGACTCCTGGTTTTCTCGGCTATTCTGTTCGGGCCGTCGCTGTACAGTTCGTATCAGAACTGGAAGATAAAACGAGGACGGAAGAGATCGTAGGTATTCCGGCAACCGTTCACCGGGAAAGGCGGATTTACCGCAGAGTGCGCGGAGATCTCAGAGAAGAAATGCCTAAACAAGACCAAATTCGCATCGGGATCCTAAGTCCAGCCGATGCAAATTTGCAATGTGACAGACTCGAATCCTCGTCGCCCTGTGTTGAGGACGAAAAACAAAAAATCGCTTTCTCCGCGTTCTCTGCGATCTCCGCGGTGAACGATCACGTTTTATGGTTCAAATGGAAAAAGTCCCATTCCTAAGGAACCTATCCCTTGACAAAAAGGGCTATTGGAGTGTAGATTTCATAAAATCTGGGCGGGTAGCTCAGGGGGAGAGCACTGCCTTCACACTCCTGTGAAATCCCCTCCACTAAAGCGGTCGTTAAGCAATTCCCCTGAAAAATCAAGACCTATTGAACTCGATAGAACCTTATGAATCCTTATAGGGATTCGAAAAGGTATGCAAAGAGTATGCAAAGATTTTCGGCCATCGTCCAGCGAACTGCCCCAGCCCAAACAACTCAGCAATCCTCAACACTCCTTTCGCAAGCCCACCTTCCTACCTCTCCCCAACTTTCGCTTCCGATAGACACCAAAGGAGACCAGCGACCACCTGAACCCCATTCACAAACTGATGGGAAAATTCAAAACAATAACCAGGACTTCTCTGTTGTCACCCGTTGCCAAAATTCACGACAATACATAACCGTCCACAACCCAACCCCGCAAAAGTCCCGCACGTCAATGAGCAGAACTCGAAAAGCGCGCCACCCTCCCCCAATTTTTCCCATCGTTTTTCCCCACCGATAGGACATCCTGTGCAGTCATTCTGAAATCACCCGTGATTTCCTAATTTTAAAGTTGACTTGTCAGAGCTGCTGTGTAAACTGTAATTAGTCCAGAGACCTATACGCAGGGCTATCCGTGTGGGATCCTCTCGGCATTGAGAGAGAAATCGCACGTGATGCTCCAGAGAAACGGCCACGAATTGGATCGCTGGTGACAGTGGTTCCTGGGGCCGTAAGTCAATGTCCCACGTCGATCCATCAGACTCCACAGCCTTCTGCTCGTCCTTGATCTTGAGGACAGACCATTGAAGATAACAACGGTTGTCTTCGGAGGTCGCACTTGAACGACCATGAGAAGACCAGAGAGCCACTCACGGGGGATTTTGGATCAAGCTCCATTAACCACTTGTCCAGTTTTCCGGGTCCATTATCAGGTAGCGATGTCGGCTCAGAGAGGTGCTCGGTTGAGCGGGGCCGCGTCCCGTCAGTTAAGCAAGGAATTGGGGAATGCCCGCTGGAGGAAGGATTATGACCTGCCTTTACGGTTACGGACCTTGCTTCTGGTGGGAGAAGGTTAGACCCCATTAGAGGTGGCTTTGCTCATGAAAGTGCCTTTGCTGCCCGTATAGAGGTGGATTCGGCGCTACCGATTGGGGGGCGGTATGGTTGAAGTAAACAGACAATTCAGCAAGCTGCGGGTGATCATCCTGCTTGTGATTATCACCGTCTCCGGTTGTGGAATACAGCCCTCCACGGAAGAATTTCACCTTCGCATAGGCACATTCAGCACACAGGATTATCTTCCCTATTTGGTCATGGAGGCGCAAGGGTTCAACAAACAGCACGGACTCAAATTCCAAGAGGTGCCGCTTGCAGGCGGAGCTGCGGTCATCAAGGCGATGCAGGCCAACGAGGTGGACATAGGTTACCCTGGCACCGTGCCGATTCTTGCGGTTGCCCAGGTTGGAGTGATTCCGGACATTGTGGTGCCCGTTGCCGCCAACAACTTCGCCGACCCGGATCACCCGGCCATCGGGCTCTTGGTAGCTCCGTCCATCAACGGCTGGAAAGACCTGGAAGGGCAGTACATCGCCGTAAACTCGGTTGACAGCATCACTGCCGCTGCCATACGAGGCCGCCTCTTGCTCGAAGGTGTTCGTGACTTCAAGTTTGTGGAAATCGATTTTGCTAACAGTGGCCTGGCCTTAGCGGGAGGCAATGTGGCCGCAGCCGGTATGAACGAGCCCTTTTTGACTCAATCACTGCTTCGAGGTGATGGGAAACTGTTCGGGTAGGTCGCAGGAGGTGCTCCATTCGAGAGGATGGCACTTACTATGATCGCATTCAGAGCGGATTTCTATCGGAAGAACCCTCGGGCCGTCAAGGCGTTTCTGCGCAGCCATTTGCAGGCCGTCAAATGGATACACGGAAACCGGGAGGCCGCCCGATCCATCCTGACCAAGCAAATGCAGCTTTCAAGGGAAGTCAGCCAACGATTCAGCCTGGCCCACTGGCCGTTTGATGAACATAACGACCCGGCAATACTCGATGCTATGCAGAAAGTCCTGGTGGAGATCGGCTTTCTTAAGGCGCCAATTCCGCGGAGTCGTCTTTACGACCAGACCCTTTTGGAGGAAATCCCTCGCTGAAACCCGCTGAGTTTGGAGGAACCATTGCGTGCGATCAGGTTGTCGATAAAGTTGCCGCTCCTGGTTATCATGTCGGTATTGCTGATGGCGATGGCGGTCAGCCTACTGACCATAATTGCGGGCCGCAGCATTTTGCGCTCGACGGTGCAAGAAACAACATCGATACGCGTTCAGATCTATGCTCAAGCGGTCGCCTTCTCTGGATAGCGCCCGCTCATGCTGGAGACCCGCCCGCAGATCTGCTGGAGATGGAGGACTCTGGCGCTGACTCAGCCCCCTGATTCTGAATCTCGCGAGGTGACGACTGAAGCCGGGAGAACCCGGCGAAACGTTGCGGTACTCGTCCTGGGGCACTCCAACGTCTTTGAGAATATAATGTTGATGCGAGTGGACGGGACCGTATATTTGATCGAGCCTCAAGACCTCAAGGGAAGGATGTCGCACAATAATCTTTCCTTCACAGCCTGGTAAGGAATTGATGAGAACCATGCGGACGGTTGTGAGTAACCTCCATATTTCTCCAGCGACGCAGAGACCCACAGTCATTATTGCTACCCCCGTCCGGGACAATAATCAAATATCAGTTGAGAATTTGGGCGGGTCGCTCAACTGGAGGAGGCTTTGAGGATGGCCAGGCAGACTCCAAGAAAGGGTCTTGAGATTATAGGCTATGTCACTGACGGCAAGGGCCTAGTTCTGGCCCGCCGAGCAAACTCCAGATTACCTCAAGGAGCAAGCCGACTTCAGTCCGGTCCTGGCGGTCCGCAATGCCCTTGGACAGCAAGGCACCGCCCAATATGTCAACCCGATCGAAGAAGAGGAACTGGCGGCCTACACCCCTTCGTGTGGCCTCTCGATTTCCTTGACGGCTCGGTTAGTCCGGCGTGGGCAGTGGTCTATGCGGTCTCAACGCAAGCAGCTTTTGAACCGATGGAACGCCTGTCTCATCTAATTTTGGTCATCTCCGCAGGAGCGACTTGTTATGAGCATTCTCGGTATGTGCGTCGTCGCGGGACGATTACCCAGCCGCTGAGGCGACTTACGGCGGCAGCGGAAAGGATCGGGGCTGGAGACTTTTCTCAACCCTGTGAAGCACGAACCGGTGATGAGATCGGAATTCTCGCGAATGAATTTCAACGAACATCATGGCCACTTCGTTGGCGGAAAAAGAGGCGAAACTATCGGAATATACTGCCCAATTGGAGCATACAGTCGCGCGAACCGAACGGTAGGTCTGAGACGTCAAACGCAGGAGCTGGAGCGATCCAACAAGGAACTTGAGCAGTTCGCCTATGTTCGTGCCCATGATACTCCGCGAGCCTTCGGAAGATATCCAACTTCACGGAATTGTTAGCTAACCGTTACAAGGGCCAGCTAGATGAAAAGGCGGACAAATCATCTGGTATGTCGTTGACGGGGCTCACCGAATGGAGAGGCTCGTCGACGACCTTCTGACGTATTCCCGAGCGGGCAGAGTCGAACTCCAGCTGGAACCCACAAGCGTTGAACATGAACTGAAAAAGACGCTGGCGGACCTGGAGACACTTGTCCGAGAACGGGAGCCGAAGTCACTTGTGATCATCTCCGTGGTCGAGGCCAACCCTACGCAATTGGGTCGGGTGTTACGAAAACCTGATTGCCAA
>CAWEJR010000006.1:0-22491 GCA_963809365.1 uncultured delta proteobacterium
ACATCAAAGATGCTAGAGCAGATTCGGATCAAGAATCTTAGCGGTTCAGTTCGTAAGTTGGGTGACGTATTCTTGGATTCGAGACGATAAGAGAGAATTCGAGACCATATTATTGGTGGGACAGGCATCTTGCCTGTCTATCAAGAAATGACAGGCAAGATGCCTGTCCCACCGAAGCTTTCCGAAATACATCACCGAACTCATGAAACCGTGTACTTAGCATTAGGTTTCGGTGAACCTTCGCCATGATCCTGACCGAAGAACCAAAGGAATGGTATCATAATGGTAGTTGACTAGGGTGCTACCAAGAGCGGACTGAGAAGGAGCCGACACACATGGAGGGAAAGACCGTTAGAGAAAGCCAAATCACAATGGCCATACAGATGAACCCGGAAGACGCCAATCCGGTGGGTAACGTCCACGGCGGGGTGATCATGAAGTACGTAGATACCGCCGCTGGGGCTGTAGCCATACGCCATGCCAGAAAAATTTGTGTCACTGCTTCCATTGACCGGCTGGACTTCCATAATCCCGTTTATGTAGGTGATTTACTTATATTAAAGGCGTCTATTACAATGGTGGGAAGAACATCTGTGGAGGTTGGGGTCCGAGTGGAGGCGGAAGATCTTCTCACTGGGAAGGTGCGGCACACAGCGTCGGCTTACCTGTCTTTTGTGGCAATGGACGAAAAAGGCGCTCCGACGCAGGTACCTCCGTTAATCCTGGAGACTGAGGACGAGAATCGCCGCAACTGCGAGGCTCAGATAAGGAGACAAGCTCGTCTGTCACAAAAGGAACGGGAAAAAGGCTGCAAGACATAGGGCTGCATTTCAAAAGTATGGTACCATTTGCCCAGTAGGGCCGGCATCTTGCCGGTCATTCGTACATTTCGCTGACCGGCAAGATGCCGGTCCTACTCACTGTTGGCGGATCAGACCAGGTCACGGACTTGTACCGTCCCCACTTGTGAGCAACGGGAACACGTTACCGGACTTGCGAAATAGAGGACTTTGGCTGACAGGGCGCAATGACTACATAGGATACGACGAGAGAGAGGTGAAGATAATGTCAAGAGTGATGATCCATCCTGCTGGTTATGAGAACGTCCGCCAGGCCGTGGACTATGCTTTTGAACTCTTCCCCCTGCAATTTCAGGGGAAAAAAGTCTTGATAAAACCCAACGTGCTTCGAGGCTCGGAGGCCAAAGAAGGCATCGTCACCCATCCGGCAGTGCTTCGCGCCGTGGTTGAAAAGGTCGAAACAATGGGTCCCGCGTCCATCGTTGTGGGCGATAATCCGGGGCTTTTCAACTATGGGGATAATGAGGAAAGCTTCAAGATAACGGGCCTGATGGAAGCAGCCCAGGGCTATTATCAGAACATTGGAGACGATTCACAGAAGGTTGAATTCAATGCCGATTTCATGTCCGCGGTAAACATCTCCCGGATTGTCCTGGACGCGGACCTTATAATAAGCTTGCCGAAATTCAAGACTCACGGCCTAACCGTCATCACCGGAGCCATAAAGAACAGTTACGGGTTTTTGCCTGGAGCTCAGAAAGCCAGATTGCACAAGGCAGCCGGAAGCCCGAAACGCTTCCACGAAATGTTGGTGGACGTGTTCCGCCTGCGGGTGCCAGACCTGTTCATAGTAGACGCGGTAGTCGGTATGGAGGGAAATGGTCCGGCATCGCCCGACCTTAGAGACATCGGCCTCATCCTAGCCTCTGACAACGCGGTGGCACTAGATGCCGTCATTGCCAGGATGATGGGATGCGAACCGGCTCGCTTGCGATTCCTTCAGAAGGCGAAGGAAGTTGGACTGGGGGATTATGATCTGAATACGATTGAAGTCATAGGAGAGTTGAAACAACTGCCTGATTTCAAACTGCCTCCGCTGGGCGGCGAGGCGATCTTTGATAATAAGCACATACAGGAGGTAATCCACAGTCGCACGATCGTACGACCACAGGCTGACCCTGACTTGTGCACGGCCTGCGGTACCTGCGTAGATCATTGTACAGTATCCGCTTTGTCCATGGTGGACAACCTGCCACGTGTGGACGCGGACACTTGTATTACTTGCTTTTGCTGTCAGGAGGTCTGTCCTGAGAAGGCCATTACTCTGAAATAAAGATGAAAAAAAGACCCAATCGCTATTGAGGCGACTGGGCCGTGAAAGGAGAGATTTGAGTCTGCCGCACCGTTTGCAGCAGTCTTTGGGGTTACTTAGACTTCTTACTTCGTCGGTCGAAACCTCAATTTATGGGCTTCGGTTCATGATTGTCAGCTCTCCGGAGGGCTCGTTGACTCCTGTGTGGCTGCTCACACGGCTCAGAAAGTGGCGTCCATCATCAGTCCCAAGGCCCAATAAGATTGGGTGAGCTTGGCGTTGTCGGTCGAGCCGCTACCGGGAATGCCACCGAAAATATCCGTGTGCGGGATTGTCTGGTCGCCCGTCCCTTGGATAATGGTGGCGTTAATATTCCCATTACCTTGAAACTCCAACCATTCACCTCTTACCCAAAAACCCATTCCCAGGTTCTGAGTTATGGGGGTGACAGTCTCAAAATCACCTTCTAGGAACCGGCCGTTATTGGTGTCCATTGTGTAAAGGGTCTGGCTAATCTCACGCAGGGCGGTCGTCGAGCTTCTACAAAGGATTTGAAACGGGTCTTGGAAATGGTTCCATGCAAAGGGACTGCCGATCAGACGAAATTTGTACGTCAGGCACTTCTCACACTTTGGCGGAGCACACGGGGGTGGAGCACATGGGGGCGGTCCAAACTGAGGTGGGCCAGGAGGGCCGCCACACTGCTGTGCAAGGTTTTGGTCGCAGGACTTCTTGGAGCCACATCTCCCGGTGAGACGAAGTCCGAAATAAGGTATGTAGGCTTTCTCCAGGGGGTCTTGAATTATTCCGGCGAACTCGCCGAAGTTGACGCCGCCCGGTCATATCCGGCCGCATGTTATTGCAGAACCTCCTGGTCGACCCGTGGTTGTGTCAGCCTCGGTGCTGTTTCGAGGATCCACGAGCTTGAAGTCAATGTGCTCGACTCTGAAACCGACTTCCACCGCCCAATTGCTGGTGATTCTATAGTCGATACCCGAGTCTATCATCCACCACTGGAAATTGTGGCTCGTCCATATCCACGGTGACGTCGTGTTCGGCGGATTATCAAGAAGGGGATCGTTGGGATTGGATGGTAGAAACACCTTCCCTGTGGCATTCATTATCCAGGTATTATCCCGCTGAAGATTGCCGCCTATTTCACCGTAAACAATCAAATCCCTGAAAGGTTGGACCTCCAGGCCGACAAATCCGACCCAATATTGGCCGTCCTGCAGTTTAAGGTTCATGGATTCGACGTTAAGTGCGTTGGCCGGTCTGGCAATG
The DNA here is from genome assembly GCA_963809365.1 of uncultured delta proteobacterium. Lineage (GTDB taxonomy): Bacteria > Desulfobacterota > Desulfomonilia > Desulfomonilales > Desulfomonilaceae > CAWBBA01. Next base: position 3,397 of record CAWEJR010000006.1, read on the forward strand.
ACAGGGACGCCCGGAACCAGCGAGAAAGGGAAATTAAATTCCCAGTCCATCCACATGTAGCCAGCCCTGGCATAGGGCCTGATGTTCCAAACCTCGTCAGCATAATACAAGCGAGGTGACATCGGCGACCAAGGCATTGAAGGCGAAAGCCCTGCACCTGCACCCGGCGGTCCGACCGGAAACAGCATCGGCGGTGCCCCCTGGGGCCACCCGATTGCCGGCAGCAATGCAATGAGCAGGGTGCCCAGTAGCATTAGAAGTCTCTTCATAACCGAGCCTCCTTGAGAATTTGAAAGAGGTCGAAGCAGCCGACCGACTGCTGCTATGTCACTCATCGTTATTAGTCTATCAAAAAAAGATCCTGATGTCAAGCCAGTATTTTTATTCTATTATGTAATAGATTATGTTTTACTAATCTTATGATTTAGATAATGTCGTTAACATCTATTAATATATAAACTATATAGCTATAGTGATGGCAGCGAAGCATGGGGTGCGGCGAAAAACTCCGTCCAAGGAGTCTCCTCGCCGCAAAGAAGGCATTTTACCGAACAGTGCTGCGACCCAGATCCGTGCTTATACCTAGGTTCCAGCCCGTGAACATCAGCAGACGCCTGATGTTCTGATCCACCCAGACGTCCGCACGGGCGATGGTGCTCCTTGGGACATAGACAAGATCGTTGCGTTTCAGAAGGAAATCAGAACGGGAAGTCATTTTGCTAAGATCGGTGGTGCGCGTCATGAACTTGCCGTCTGGTCCTCTGGAAATAACAAGGACCGTCCTAGGCTCTGCTGTTTCTCTGGTTCCGCCTGCCAGGGCGATGGCGTGCTGAACAGTCACAGGGCCTCTTGAAGTGAATACGCCGGGCCTGCTGACTTCGCCGTCCACGAAAATCAAGTTGCCGACAACTTCCTTAAGAAGGACAGAGACCTTCATCTCCGGGATAATACTTGCGTACTTCTGATTCACAATCTTGGTGAGTTGGGGCAGCGTTAGACCTTCGGCTTTCAACTCTGGTACGAGTGGAAGTGAAATATAGCCGTCCGGCCGAACGTTGATGAGTCGCGCCTGTCCGTTGGGCGCAGTGGCCACGGCTTTTTGAATTTCATCCAATTTAGCGTTGAATTCCCTTACCGACACTGTCATATCCGGGTCCCTCAGCAAGTCCGAATAGACCCGTTTGAGCATCCTCTTCACCTCATCCGCGGTCATGCCCACCACGGAAACGTCGTCTTTGCGGGGAATGCTTATTCTGCCGTCGGGCCTGACCCTGACAGTACGGTTCATCTCCGGGTGAAAGGTGAACTCGATGTCGATCTGATCTTTAATTTGAAGTTTATAGACAGTTTGCGTCGCACCAGGAATGGTCAAATAGAGGAATTCCAGAATGTCTCCCTCAGCCAATCTGTACAGAGACGAGGGGAAATGCTGTGTTACTCGGTTTACAACCGGGGGTGGAGTCTCACTCACAGCCCCCCGATGATGAGGAATCATGCAACCGCCTATCATTGCTACAACAATAGGCATCACGAAAATTCTCAGGAGGAGAATTCGGAAGACTTCAGAAGAATTTTGCATGCTCATCATGGGTATTCCCATTTGGGCAATTTTCCCAAAAAGGCTTTGTCGTGAAGACTGAAGCATTTGCCTCATCCGCATATAAGCGGCACGAGAATTACGCTCTAATAGGCGGCTTCCAGAGAGAAGACGATTCCTTCTCTCTTCAGTTCCAACTGTCTGCCCAATAAGTTCTCCTGATTGTGATAGAAGCTCTCCAGCTCGTACCCAACTTTAGCTTCCACAAGTACGGCCCCTATGGAACCCATCCCAAGACATATTCCCGTTGATAGGTCCACGTGGTTCAGGAAGTTGGGTGTCATGCCGTAGGTGATACGTGCAAACCCGCCTACGTTTACACGCTTGGTCCACGGTATGCGCGTCTGCACGTGAGCTCCCAGACAGGGGACAAGTTCGTTAAGGCTTATGGTATCGTCCTGTCTTAATGCTCCAGCACTCAGTGTGGCTCGCAAGTTGATGAACTTCAGATCACCGTGCAGGCCGCCGAACCAGCGAGGGCCCACAAGGAAGTCCAGGTCGTAGCCGAAGCCCAAGGTTCCTATGTTGAGTTGCGATTGAACGGCGGTTCCCGCAGGATAGGTGAATGTCTTGGTCTGTAACGCGCGCTCCAGAATCGTTCCACCCCGGTAGAGCTCCGGTATGCTGCCGTAAACCCGAAGGAGATGGTGTTCCAGTGGCCGCACAGACATCAATATTCTGAAGGTCCTGTTGTCAGCGGGCAATCCCATGTCAGTTATGAAATCGATGACCGACCCGTTTTCAGCTATATTCTGGGCCAACCCCATTCTGCCCTCAATGCGACTGAAAAATGCCTCGAATTTCAGGGTCGCAAATCCATTGTATTCCAAAGGCTCCGCACCGGAAGTCGCGGGAATCGTCATAAGCAAGAGGACAAAACATGCAGCGCGCACTGCGCTGCGCGCCGTTATCCTGCAGCAGCGTCTCTCTCTAGCACGCGTCATGGTGTCCGGTTTGCTCTGCTTGGCCAAAGTAACTGTCTCCCGTATGTGCCGAGCCGGAGATATCATCATTGCCGGGGCCTGGAGTCCGTCTGTCCGGTGTGTTGTCTCTGGGCATCATTGTGCGAGGTGGCTGCCCGTTGCCACACCGGAGGGGTTGTAAGCACGGGTTGCGACGACTTACCCATGGGACTGCCATGAATGGACCCGCCGGAATTGTGAACCCTGCCGTCAACCGAGAGACCCGGGGTCCCGTATGGACCCTGGTTTCGGTCGGATTCAGAAATAACAGTGGGCGCCGGTAGGGGAGCAAGTTGGGCAATCAGCTTGTTCGCAAGATGGCCTGGTCGCGCAAGCAGAGGCCGTTGAGCAATGACCGGAGTCTCACGAAGGACATATAGCCCGTCCCGAGGCACCAGCCACGAGTCTCCCCGAGATGGTTGGATTCCGCAACGCTCTTTGATGGGGACTTGATCGGGGCCCACCATAGGGACTCCGTTGTGATGGGGTTCGGCCTTCTGGGCGAGAAGTTGCTCTCTTTGTTTATTCAGAAACTGAAGATGTTCAGCAAGACATTCGCGCATAGCGCTTCTCACGCCCTGAATCTCGAGATCAACCACGGCAATCTCTCTACTGCCGGGCATGTACTGGGTCGCGAGGGCCCTCTTCTTGATCTCTAGTTGGACGATCTTGTCTTGAAAGTGAGTCAAGGAAGGTACTCCTGTCAGGCTCTGGTCAGGGACGAAGCCGCTGAATACCCCCTTACCCGAATCTATTAGTTGCAATGCCAGCTTAGAGCCCCGCTGTTGAAATTCGATTTTCTGTAACTGGGTAGAAATCGCTTCAGCCGATTTCGTTTCCGCGGAATGCTGCTCATGACGCCGCGCCTCCTGGTTCCAGGACACGGCTTCGAGGGTTCGCCTGTAATCGACGTATCGACAAACGTAGGCATCGAGCACGCTACTGAGAAAAGCCGGATCATCACCCCGCAGATGCAGTGCTACTTTAGCCATGCCCCCGGAAACTTCCGAGCTGAGATATGTCTTTTTAAAAAGCCATTTTTCCAAATCGTCCGGGTTGCCGAACTTCGAAAGTCCTTTTATCGGCGCGCTCCCCGCTGTGCGCAAGTGCGCACCTGGCGCCAAACTTTGGGGTCGGCGATCGTACAGCTCACGCGACAAAAGATGCAAGATGTGCGGACTCTTGAGGATCTCCACTTCTTCTTCCAGTGTCCTGCCCGCAGAATTGTTGAGACTATGATCTCGGTCAAACAAGAGAAGCTTCGTTTCCACGTGATAGCCATCCGACCAAGCAATGTAAGAGACCATGCCCGCCACCGCGAGCAGAGAGCATGATTGTTGCCGTCGTCCACATCCCAAGATGGCGGACATAAAATGCGATTCTTAGCCTTGCCAATGTATGTATCAGACGGACCCAAGGCTGGACTGGCGGACGCTGCACGGCTGCTGTCGGTTCCTGAACCGTCTTTGATTCGTGGGAAGGGGTCGCGTCCAGGCGAGCAGCGTTTGGACCGCCCGGAGCCATGTCAAACTCGGCCGTGTCAAAGACCAGGCTGTCAAGTTGTCCCTTGGAACTTCCCATACACGAAAACTGCGTTGCAACAGGATCTCCCGGGCACTCGTTCCCGTGCGCCGGACCGTCACGAAGGTCGGGGGGCCTGGTTCCGTTTTTGGTCACCATGTTGGCTTCACCCCGCCTGCAAATGTGCAACAGAGCGGGCGGCGGCGCTCTGAAGTTTAAAAAGTTGATGACCGTAAGCCCTGAAGAGCTGGTGGAAGCACAGGGCTTTTTTCGCTTTTTCCCGCAAATCGTAGGCTCCTGTCCTGTCTTCGAAGTGCATGGTCCATGTAGGCCGATAGACACTGGCATGATCTGCGCCAACGAGGACCGTAAAGTCCTGGGACGCAGGCCGCATCGGCATGATCGGGTTATGGCCCAGACAAATCGTCACTTTCAGCCTCTGGGACTCCTCGTAATGGATGCCCACCCCGTTGATTGGAGTCTCAGGAGCGGACGTAATCCCGAAGTAAATTCTATCAAATAGAGCAGTCATTGTCAAGTGATATAAATATTTCTTAAAGTTATTTAGAATAGTATATACATAACGATTCATAATATAATATCTTTATAACAGCCATCTACTATCAGTGGCCCCTACCCTGCTCCTTGACTTTCTATTCTACGAGGGTTAATGACTGAACGTGGGTCTGAAGATAGGAGGCTGTTGCGTAATCCCGTGTCCCGCGGGACTTTACCAAATTCGTGGCACAATGGTGCCTATCGTGCTGGCATATCTCAGGGCTGCCAAGGAAAACAGCTAAGTAAGTCAGACTCCTAGGAGCCTGGGTGTCATCACGAAACAGCGGACGGGGCCTCTGTGCCGCACGATGGCGCCAATGAGTAGGGTTGCGCTAAAGGCTAATAGGGGGATTCCATGATTAAAGAACTAGCGGTCCGCTTTAGAGAAGAATTTTACCAACTGGAACGTGCTGTCTTCAGCAAGGAAGGCACAGCCGAGTCAGTTGTGGTCCAGTTCACCTCTTCTCACTTCGGCGAAGGTGTCAGTTCGATCACGCTGGCTCTGGCCTTGTTTATGGCCCGCCTCCGCCCCTCTGAGAACGTGATGGTGGTAGAGGCTAATTTGAGACAACCGTCTTTTGACCAAATCATGAACCTGAAAGCCGAAGGCTCTCTGCTCGGTATTTTGCAGAAGTCGGGTAGGCTACGAGATGCAATTGAGAAGGTAGACAATTATGGCTTTTCAGTGATGCCCGCCGGCCGGGCTCAAGTGACAGACAGTTTGATCCCGTACGAATCTGATCTTGAACGCTTTCGGGATGTTCTCACCGTATTAAGAAAGAAATATCGTTATATTTTGGTGGACAGTCCGCCGGTTATCCCATTTAATGATGCGACCAGAATCTGTGAAGTTACTGACGGCGTCGTTCTGGTTGTTGAATCCGAGCGTACCCGCTCGGAAGTTGTGGACCACGCTCTCGATAGGCTGAAATCCGCCGGGGCGGACATACTCGGAATTATCTTGAATAAGCGTGAATTCCACATTCCGAAAGGGGTATACCGCTTTCTTTAATGAGTTGCGCGAAATGCCGGCCTACCGGAATGGCACGGCCGACCTGTCTTTTGGTGCGTGAGTTCGGAAATCCCCCTTCTCCAGCGATGTAATGAACGTTGCAAGATGTGCATATTACGCTCGTCGGTTGAGAACGCTTCGCATTGACGAGCCCCTTTACCGGATCGGCTCGTGGTTGCGGCATGGGTTCGAGAAACTAAGATATCGATACGACCCCCAGGCCATGTCTTGGGATCGGCTGTGGAGCCGGCGCAGTCAATGGCTACGAGCAGGTCCTTCAGGAGACCTGGCCCAGGACGTCAACCAAGCACTCTCGGACGCCCTTCCATCCCAGTGGTGGCAGGACCGATCCTTTTGGCATACCTTCGCGGCCCTTTATCCCCAGGAAAAACAACGCATTGTTTCCATGGCCGAGCGTGTGCTCGACGGATGGGTTCCGCTATTTCAGTGGAAAGAAGTGAACATGCCCAAACCGGTCTTGTGGTCAGGCACTATGGAATCGGAAGGAGCTTTGGAAGTCTGGCCTCAAGATTACTACTCGGACATAGATTTCTCGCACGATCCCGAGCGGCCGGATCGCGATGTGAAGTGGTGTTGGGAGTTGAACCGATTTCAGCACCTATTGTGGCTGGGTGCCTCCTGGAGGCTCACCGGCGAAGAGCGTTTCGCTGCTGAAGCGAGAACGCAATTGGAAAGCTGGCTGGACAGCGTACAGTATCCCTTGGGAGTACAGTGGTCCAGCAACTTGGAAGTGGCTCTTCGCGCTCTGTCATTGGCTCGGTGTCATATCTTGTGCTTGAACAGTCCGGCATGGGACCCACATTTTCTTTCTCGCTTCATACCCTGTCTCTATCTGCACGGGGTTCATCTGGAAAAAGAGCTCACGGTTCACCACACGGAGGGGAACCACTTGTTGGGGGAATGTTCGGCTCTCTTCTGCATTGCCACGCTGTATCCGTTGTTTTTGAATTCCTCCAGGTGGCAAAAAAGGTCCGTGGCTATCCTTAATCGGCTGGCGCCCCGCGTAATTCTGCCTGATGGGGTTTATGCCGAGCAGGCCACCGGCTATTTTCGATTTGTGGCAGAGTTCCTGCTTCAGGTTTTCTTTCTGGCACGTGGATCAGGGCCGCAGCTATCCGGAGTGGTTCGAGAGCGTCTCGCCAACGGGCTGGATTTTATCAGGAACCTGGCGCCCGACTGCAAGGATGTCCCCATGATAGGGGATTCGGACACGGGCTTGGCGATAGGCTGGCGGCTTTCCGATTTCTGGGATTTTACGTCATTGCCGGCCATTGGTTCAGTGCTGCTTGGCGAATCTCGGCTGGCCAGGGGGCTTCCAACTTTTCCGGCTGAAGCCTATCTGATGCTGGGCGAAAACGGATTGAATCTATTCGAGTCTCTGAGGAATCAGACGATTCCTGGAAGCGACTCCGCCTCCCCTTCCCCTCTGCTGGTTTTTCCTAATGGTGGCTACCAGGTGAGCAGAGACGAGCATTTCAGCGTCATTTTTGATGTCGGACCTTTGGGAATCCCGCCCGCGTACGGCCACGGACACGCTGATGGCTTGTCATTTATCCTGCATTATCGCGGCAAGCCATTTGTTGTAGACCCGGGAACGTTTCTCTACAATGGGCCGCATTTCTGGAGGCGTTACTTTCGCTCGTCCACGGCTCACAACACCATACGAATTGACGGTGAGTATCCTGTAGAACCGCTTGACACTTTTCGATGGTCGAGTCCCTTGAGGATCGAACAGGAGCCGCCGATCACCGGAGAACGCTGGAGACTCTTGCGAGGTACCGTCAATTGGGGGCGATTTGTGCATCGCCGGTTCCTGATCCATGTCATGGGTGAAGGAATCATTGTTTTGGACCATGTGAACGGGGCCGGAGAGCACGAGTTGGAATGGCGAGTTCACTTCGACCCCCGTTGGACTCTTAGCCAGGCGGCATCCGACAGTTTAACCGCTGACTTGGAGAAAAGTCGGCTGAACATCATCTTCCTGAGCCGCCATTCTGACGAAGTGTCCATCCTCAATGGACAAATAGATCCTATTGGGGGATGGTATTCGCGGTATTACGGCTCGAAAGTGGCCGCGCCGACAGTGACAGGGCGGATGAAGGTTCAGCTTCCCAGTGGAGTCCTTACCGCTGTTAAATCCTCAGCCGGAGCGCTGAGTGTTCCCCAAGACATTCCCTGGGCCCTTTTACCGCCAGACATGCTGGATCTTTTGCGTTGCAACAGCTTCTCTGCCTTTGCTGGATCGCGGAATTGACCTGGAGAATGCTTTATCCGCGTCTTGCACCTTCTGCACAGATCGGTTCCGGGCACTCACGGATACGCAATCCGAAGCCGTGAAATTGTAACAAAGCAGCTCGAAAAGGGGTTGGAGCCGCTGGTGGTCACTTCGCCATCCCAATCGCCCCTTGGAGAACTCGACGCGGAACAGAGCGAGTACATAGACGGGATTCGCTATTTTAGAACCTGCAGTAACATTCTAGCCCCCACCCAGGAAGTGCAGGATAAGAGCCCTGTGAAGGCGGCGCTGAGGGTTTTGCAGAATTTCTTCCTATTGAAGACCGCGCTCCGTGTGGCCAGGACGTATCGGCCCGAGGTGATCCACGGACATTCGCCTTTCACCTGTGGCCTCGTGGCGAACACCGTAGCCAAATGGGAAAAGATACCGTCCGTATATGAAATGAGGGGAATTTGGGAAGATTCCCACTCAGGCCGCGGAAAGTTTGGTGAGAAATCTCTGCGCTACCGATTAGTGCGCGTCTTGGATGACAAGGCATTGAGAGGGGCCAACCTGTGTTGCGCAATCGGTGACTCATTGAAGGCCGAAATAGTCTCCCGCGGGATCAGCAGTGAGAAAGTCTTTATCGTCCCGAACGGCGTTGACGTAAAAGCCTTTACCCCACGTCCTCCCGACGAAGATCTGAAAAAAAGCCTTGGTTTGCACGACAAGCTGGTGTTTGGGTACATTGGCTATTTCTTCAACTATGAGGGACTTGACCTTCTCGTCGAGGCCATGACCCGCCTCGCGCCGCAATTGCCCGACCTCTCTTTGCTGCTAGTCGGTGACGGAGAGCTGATGCCTATTCTAAGAAAAATGGTGGCGGACGCAGGGATTTCCGATAGGGTGGTCTTCACGGGACGTGTGCCGCACAAAGAGGTTACAGACTTCTATCGCATCTGCGATTTCATGGTCCTTCCACGGAGGGACACCCGGGAAACCCGCTTGGTAACCCCATTGAAGCCCTTGGAAATCATGGCTATGGGAAAGCCGCTTATATCAAGCGATGTGGGAGGGCATTTGGAAATGGTGGAAGACGGCGCGAACGGATTGCTTTTTAGATCTGAAGATGTGTCGGACTTGGTATCAAAATGTGCAATACTGGCACGAAACAGGGGTCTGAGAACGGATTTGGGAATCCGGGCCCGCAAATGGGTCGAGGCTAACAGGGACTGGCGGGTTCTGGTCGAACGTTACGTCACTGCTTATGAAAAGCTGACACAGCGATCCAGCCGTAACCTTCGGTAAGGGTCGCGAACGAGTCCTCAGCCATCATCCCGGCCGTCCCGCACTACAAACACCCTCACTGGTCTGCCTCGGATGGATTCAGAATACGGACTTAGTTTTGCCCTCGTGAATCCCTCAAAGCTTACGAGAACTTCAAAGCCCACTTCGCACCACAAACAGCTCCCCACCGTCTCGAGCACGTGGAGGCCATGGTTCCCTCGAACGTAGATATTGCCTTCGCTCATCTCCTCGATGACACCAACGTCATATTTTTGGCCCCGAACCGGTTCATCACAAACCAGGATGAAAACGCAGACTGCCGTCATGATGCCGAGTACGAGCCTCATGAGCCCTCATCCACCCTGGGAGCAGCCGCTCTGCCTGTTTGAGCCTTTCCTAAAGAGGCCAGGACCGGGTAACCGGTATGGGCTTCCAGCATTCTGGGATTGTCAAACGTGTGATCCAAAAAATGCGCAGTCAGTATTGCGCCCATACCCACAGGAATCGCCAAGAACAAGGCCCCAAGCACAAAGAGGGATGTCTTGGGGAAAATAGGCTCCGCCGGAGTTAAAGGCTTCCCCATAACGCTCACGTCTCTCACTTGAGTTCCACCCTTAAGGTTTTCGAGCCGAGCCTCTTCTTCCTTTGACAGGTACTGCAGGTATCTCTCCTTGGCGACAGTTGCATCTAATTGCATCCTGCGCGCTTCTTCACTCTTTTCTTCTAGCAGCTCCAATTGCTCTTCTTTCTCTTTGAGGCTCTGCTCGAAGCTCATCTTCTTAGCCTCAATGACTTCCAGTTCTCCCTGCAGCGCTTCCTGGAATTTCTTGGTCAGGTCTCTAACCATATCTGCCGTGGCTCGGTAATCTCGACTTTCGGTCTGGTAGACTTCAGCCGTCTGCCATTGCTTTTGCACGGCCCTCAGAAGCTGTGAAGAGACTATGTTTATATAGGTATTCTCACCGCCTCTCTGCGTGCCGGCTGTGAGCTGGCCGGACGGGAAATAACCTTTCTTCACGGACGCCAACATAATTTGGTATTGGCTCAGGTTGGAGTTCACTTCCACCAGAGAATCCTGAAGCTGTTTTATAAAAGTGATCAGCTCGGTTTTCTGGCGCTCAGCGAGCGACAAACCCCATTTCTTCTTGAATTCAGCCAGATCACGGTCCGCCTGCTCATACTTTTGCTTGTACAGATCGCTCTGTCCGGAAAAGAACTTCTCAGCACCGGGAAGCGAATAAACTTCCATATGATAAGGTATGTACTCATCCAGAAGTGTAGCAAGTATCTTTTGAGCCATAGCCGCGTCCGAGTACTTGAATGATAGGTCAAGCACCTTGGATTTGACTGCCGCGGTAACCTTCAAGCTCTTGATGAGGTCTTCGGCTATTTTCTGGACCTCGGCGGATTCGCCGTCTGCGGTCCCCGTTTGGCGCTTCTTGCCTCCCAACGGCCGGCCCAACGCTTCGTTAATTTCCTTCAGCCAACCTTTGATTGTTCCGCTTTCCTTACTCTTGAAAGTTTCAACTCCCAGTTTCTTCACTGTGCGCATCCACAAATCCGGACTGCGCAGCAACTCCATCTCACTGTTCAAATCCGTCTCGTCCACGTTCAGGTTGAAAGACATCTGGGCCGCCATCTCCTTCGGATATTGAAGCAGAGCGGACGTTTCCCTCTTTGCCGTCACGATGATCTTTGCGGTGGATTCGTAAACCGGATCGACAACCAGACAGGTGATGAGGGCCGCTAACGGAAGGAGCACCACCATCACGTAAAGAAGATAGATGCGGCGGAAAAAGATGCTGAGAGTGTCTCGCAAGGATAGGCCCTGTTCTTCTCCCATTTTTTCCGTGCTCCATATCACGCGCAAATTGCGTTTAAATGCCGGCGCCTCTTGTAGAGCGACCCATTGAGATCCGTCCCTGCCGGCGTTTAGTGACCTGGTTTGCTCTTGATTTCCTTGCCGGGCAGTGACCCTTGAAACTTGGTTTCATCTGAGAGGCCGTTTGCAACCCCTGCCAATTCAGATCATTGCCGGACATCCTAACCCCCAAGAATTCTCCAAGGATCTCCGTGTAGAATGCCCGTGGTTTTGTTCCGATAGTTACATATTATGCATTAATTGGTAGCACAAAAACGCCAAGATTTCAAGATCAAAGAAAACAAAACCGTAATAGTTTCAGAATATTACGTAACCCCTTGGATAAAAAGGCAAACTTTCCGCATAGATGTCTTGGATGATGCTTTGGGTGAGCTTATACTAATTCGCATTCCGTCAGGGAACTCTGAGATGCGGAAAGTTCGTCATTCCCGCGGAGGCGGCAATCCAGAAAGGTTACAGCGAGCAAGACTGGATTTCCGCCTCCGCGGGAATGACGGGGTTAGAGCCTCTCGTGCGGCTTTTGCGCTATGTTACTAATTTGGCCGTACATTTGTACCAGAACAAGTTGCGTTACGCTTCTTTCGCGATAGGTATGAGAATTCGGCTTCAGGCGAACCCACGGTTTTCTTGAGAGCCTGCCCGCACTTTTGCGAGTCTCTTTTTTTCAAGAGTTTCCAAAAGGCATGTCACGGCTAAAATGACGCAAAACTGTGAGTACACTTCCTGGAAGAAGTAGGGAGAAGTGAATCGATACGACAGCGACCCCAACATAACAGCGAAAAATCCGAGGGAGGCCAGATAAATCCAGGGATCAGGAGAGACGGTCAGCTTCCAGAGTTTCTTCATCATGACAAGCAATAAAGCGTAGTAGAGCAGGAAACCGAGTATGCCCGTCTCGGCCGCCCACATGAGATATTCGTTGTGGACAGCAGATTGCCACGTGTGTCTCAGGCTGATCGGCAAGTACTGATCTATGTAAAAGAAGTAATTGTTGACGCCCACCCCCAGTAACCAATTTTCCTTGAACATGTTTATTGCCGTGCGCATGAGCGGTAGTCGGTCCTCTCCCCAGGCCCCGGTAAGGAACCTCTGAACAATAAAAGGAGCGCCCAAAATTAGTACCGCAAATCCGCCGGCCGCCACCTTGAACGTCTGGGTGGAAGAGAGCCAACCTCGGAAATAGCTGACGGACACCACCATTACGGCAGAAATCAGTAAGGCAATGTATTCTCCCCGCACTTTGGTCAGCAACAGCCCCACCAAGACTATGGTGATACCCATCAGAGCCGCTCCATGCCGGACTCTGTCTTTAAAGACAATGTAGTAAACGAGGAGCACGGGAAGGACCAGTCCCATTAAGGCGGCTGCGGTATCCCAACTCCCGGAAAAACCGGCAGGTCTAAAGCCCTCCAGCTCGACAAAGTGTGTGGAGAGTTCGCCATGCACCGTGTAGTTGAATCCCGTGACGTACTGCATAATTATGTAAAGCGCGTGGGCAATAGTGTTCGCAAAGAGGGCATAGAGAACAACCCGAAGATCACGCTCGGATGAGAGGTTGTTTACTAGATAGAAGAAGAGAAGGAAGCCTTTGAAAAGCTCCACTACCTCGAATAGCGTGTAATTGAGATGCTCGGATCTCAAAATCCCTGCTATCAGAACGTATGCTACCCATATAAGAAACAGCTTACCAACCGAGTGTCCCAATGTTATTCGGGCGTGCCGCAGTTGCTGCTGGGCCAACGTAAAACCCCAGTGCATATACAGGACTAACAGGATCGCATCCACCACGTCGATCCGAACCCCCGAGGAGAACGGTGAAGTTTGTACGCCGATCAAAGGTTGATAAATTAGGTGATAGCCATATTGAAGTGGGATAGCGAATATCATGGTGAAGAGAAGGAATGACCGCAAATCCCTTATGAATAAAGCGCAACCCAGGAAGAAAAGAACTAAGGCATGGATCATGAAGATCGCTCGCCAACCCACAGCGAACGTCTGCACATAAAGATAGCCCAGAATAAATGCCATGATGGCCGCGATGAGGATGGTTATGGAATTCCGAGCTGAGGAAGCGACCCCCTGCATGTATTGTCTCTCCCACGGTAGTGGTCCACCGGACATTTTGTGACCCCGTCCCCGGGGAGGCGGTCTACCGGGTTCGGCGGCGGCGTCCCTGCCGGCCACATTTCGAACCTGGCACGCCGCTTTCTCAGTGAAGGGTTACTTCTCAAGACTTACCAGGCCGACCCGGGCTCTATCAGTAGGCCCCTTTCCCCTTCAGTACCGCTCCGACGGTTTTGAAAAGAATTTTCAGGTCCAGTAATACTGAATAATTCCTGACGTAGTACATATCATACTGTGTGTTCAGATGCATGGGTAGATCGCTGCGCCCGGATATCTGCCACCACCCCGTAACTCCCGGCGGTACAGAAAGCCTTTGCCACTGCCAGTGATCATAACATTGGGTGAGAAAAGGCTGCTCAGGCCTCGGCCCCACCAGGGACATTTCACCTTTCAGCACGTTGAGGAGTTGGGGCAGTTCGTCCAGCGACGTTTTGCGCAAAAACCTGCCTACCCGCGTTATCCGTGGATCATCCTCCACCTTGTGGACAATTTCACAGAGTTCCTCTTTAGAAGGTGCTGGAGCTTGGACATGTTCTTGATTCACGTACATGGTACGAAACTTCAGCATACTAAAGATCTTGCCGTTCTCGCCTACCCTTTGGGCGACAAAGATCGCCGGACCCGGAGAATCCAGCTTAATAGCTATCCAGATGACTATGAACAGGGGCCAAGTGAGCAGGAGACCTACCGTGCACACCGTCACGTCAAGAACCCGCTTGATGACTCGCCTGTGACCCTGAATCACCGGTTCCCGGATCCCGATCAAGACCAACTCTCCCAAAGTCTCCACTTCCGGGTTAACCATCCCCGCCTTGGGCACCTCCGGCACAACATACACACGTACAGGCAGGCTCTCGACCTGATGGATCAACTCTTCCACCTCGTCCCCTCGAGCTTCGGGAAGTGCGACGAACAATATCCCAATTTCGCGTTCAAGCACAATTCGAGGCACGTCCTGCAGCGAGCCGATGACCGGCCCCGGCAGGTTGAGCTGTTGGGATACGTCGCTGTCCGCGAATCCCACAACTCTCAAACCCGAGGCAGCATCTCGACTTAGCGTGTCGGCAAGGTATATGCCGCTTTCGGAGGCCCCCGCGATAAGAACCGGCATTTCGCGTATAGCGTTGACACTGTATCTCAGGTAAAGGGTCAGAAGATGGCGCATCAGCAGGAGCACAGCATAATCAGCGACACAAAAATAAATGACCAGCATTCTGGACACATCTCTGAATGTGAAATAGAGGAATCCTGTCAACATCAGTACGGCCAGGAGGTACGAAGACGTGAAACGACCAATCTGCTGAGAGAGCCTGGGAATTATTCGAAGTTCATAGACGCCTGTTACGGCGAAGAGAACATGCCATAGAAGGCCCACCATCACATAAATCAGCATGCCGGGCAGCAATGCCTCGGACGGATCCAGAGGCTTGCCAGGGAGAAAGGGCCTCATCTTCACCGTTGCCGCGAGCAGCAGGACCGTGAGAAACAACGTCGCCGGCCATGAGCAAAAGTTTGTATTTCCTGAATTGTTTATACATTCTCCCGGCCTAAAGACGCCGACTGGCTAGTTTCATTCTTAGCAGATGCACAGCAACTATCAGGAGCGCAACAACAAATGCTATCGGGGCGATGGCGACTATTTTGTTCGTTATGCCGTGTCCCGAGAAATCCTTCCAAGCCTTCAAGTAGGTCAACCATAGCCCAGTGTACGGGACAAAAGAAGGGCCTTGCAATTCCTGAGGTCTCTCTTGAAATATTTGCCAAAGCTCCCTTGCAGTAACAACTTTGAATCGTCTGTCGGTTGTGACCATCTTAAGGACGTTGTCCAACTTCGCAATATTTTCTCCCCTGGGTCCGGTGGCCGTGAGCGGTTCGTAGGGAACAGTCGAGCTAATATAATGGTAAAGGGAATTAAAATGAAGAAAGAATGTGGCTACAGGCAGGCCGTGGTCGGCAATCTGCTTGAGGGCCTCCTTTTGTTCCTCCCAAATGGTTCTGTCTAGATCCAGAGCGGTCATGCCCGCGTATCCGATGAAGGGGACCCTCCTTATCAACGTTATTGGAAGCTGGTACAGACCCCCTATTTTCACGAATCTATTTGCCAGGTTTTCCGGCAGAGGTACTTTGCTGCGGGAGTCCACGGGAAATATTGACGAATCCATGAGAATACCAAATTGGGGCAACAGAGCGAGCGTCTCCTGATCTATTGCGTACGCTCCGGCCCTATGGGCAATGGGAGGCTGAGCGCCGGCCCTCTTGATATTCTCAATTGCCGTCTCCAGGATTCTTCTCCGCTCTTCCGTTGAATACGCTGTAAAAAGGAGCCGGTTGGGGTCCAGCGCATCAGGGTGTGGATGTAATTCCAGATCATGCCCTCGCGAGACCAGAAACCTCAGATTGGAAAACATTTTGTCGGTGAGATTTTGCGGGCAGAAGGAACTGACAAAAAAAGTCCCCTTCAGACCATATTTTTCGAGCTTTTCCGCTATGAGAGGCACGCCGTAATCTTTGCCCTCCCATGTTCCTTGAAAATCATCTCCGCAGGTCCAACACACGTCTATAGTGAAGACCAGGTAAGTGCCGCGGCTCTCTTGAGGAGCGCACAGGCAAACCAGTACAGCCACCAATGCCGCTATAGGGAGTCTCCAGATCGAGAACCCTTCTCGTGAAAAGCGCAGTTCCTCCAAAAGACCCCTTCCTTAGCCCCAGAAACCCTGGCCGCTGCCTATAGCAAATCGGATGTTAGAGATGGCCTCAAACCGGCTCAGCTGTTAATACCGAAAATAGGCTTTCTCAGGGAAGAAATATACATGTTGCACGCCAAGGTCAATCCCTTGATATGCCGGTTATGTCAACTCCGATAGCTATGGAGCCCACAATGAAGTATGAAAATGCCTCAGATATTGATGCCACGGATGTGTCTTCCGGCTTGTCCGTGCACGGATGAATCCCTATATGTGCTCGACATATCCGTGGCACCATGCTGCGCATCAATTCCTCAAATGCTGGTTGACCCAGCGACTGATTGTAAAGTATTTTTTTGTTCTGTAGTGAAAATTCGTTTCAGAGGGTAAGGTAGTGCTGCTCCACATCTTCGCAGCAGTATCGGAGGATGAGGGTCTCTCGACGGCTCCGTGCAACTCCCGCTTGAACATTCCGCGGATCTGCAAAATGTGGTGGCCACAGCCTGATTCCGGATAAGGGGCGAGAACTCCTGATGAATCTCAAGGGCCTGGTGATCTCCCAAACCGGTTCGAAGGACATTTCCGCTTTTACGCGCAATGTTGATCACCGGGTTGAATCTCTCGTCAAGCGATCCATTGACTGCGATCTCTTCTATATGAAAGACCATTTCCCCATTCACAAGCAGACCACCGCCTCGCTCTTTATGCCTTTTTGGCTCAACACTTTTCGGAAATACGATTTCATTTGTGCCCACGGGGAGGGCGCAGGCCAGGCGATGCTGTTCTGCAGGCCCTTTCTTAGAGGACCGATCATATACGAACCACACGGTGACCCGCGGGCAGAGTCGGCCCTTGAACGACAGGTGCAATCCGCCGGAAAGATAACGAGCCCGTCCCTAAGAGTGCGAATTGTCTGCCGAATGGCCATAGCATGCGCGGATTACGTTATCACACAGTGTAATGCGCACACCGAGGAACTTATAAGCGAAGGTTTGCCGCCAGATGGAGTGGGGATTGTGCGCAATGGTGTCGATCTGGACCTGTTTCGTCAACTTCCCTTTCCCGACCCTCCAGAGTTCACTTTTGCCTACGCGGGGGCCTTCCAAACCTGGCAAAACATGGACAACCTCATCGAAGCCTTTGAGAGGATCCGAGATCCGAATATTCGGCTGCTTCTGGTAGGCTTCGCGAAAGAAGATGCATCCATTAAACAGGAGTTCGCGGCGAAGTTCGGGCATCGAGTAAAACTCGTTGACAAGACCGACCAGACGTCACTGGTAAACCTATTGAGATCCGTTGCCTGTTTTGTCATACCGAGGATCAAGCATCCGGCTCTCAGTCATGCTTTTCCTACCAAATTCATTGAATATGCTTCCCTGGGAAGGCCAACCATGGTGAACGACGTGGATGAGACCGTGGATTTTGTGCGAAAGTACGATTGCGGCTTCGTCTCAGACCCCTCACCGGAAGCTATGGCAAAGACGATGGAGGATATCGCGAGGCTTCCCGTCAAAACTCTTTCCGAGATGGGAAATCGGGCCAGACGCATGGCTGAAGAAAACTTCTCGTGGGAAAAGATCGGGGATGATTACGCAGAGCTGGTTCGCTCTGTGGTTGCCCGTTTCCGCGGAGAGACCAGACCATGACCCTCAACTTGTCGCGGACGGTTCTTTGTGGGACCCCGCGGATCCAAAAGATTTCGGTTTGGACCCGTCCGCATTCCGTGCAATGGGCATTGAAACACTGGAAGTTCCCTACTCCCGAATAGGACTCGATGCTGATCTCATTAAGCGAATCGCAGCCACAGGCGCTGACGCGGTCCTTTTCACCCGTCACAATGGGAAGGTCGGCCAGCTTCCCGTTGGCCGCCTGCTCGCAAAACTCCGAATGGGATATACGTGCATTTGCGGAATAGACGCGCAGCGGCAAAAGGAGCAAACCAAGGAGTGCATCCAGGATTTCCTTTCAGGACACGGCAGAGTTGACATACCGCCGGTCGGATCAAACCCGAGTGTTCACGACCGAGGCACGGGGAAAGGCACTTTTTCTCTAATCCTGGACTTCGAGCAACTGGGCGGGGCACGCTTCGGACTCCCGCGGCTTCTGCCCCTTCTCGAATCTGCCGGCATTCGGGCTACTTTTTTCGTTACGGGCTTCATGGCCTGGCTTTACCCTGAAGTGCTCGAAAGAATAGTAGCAGGGGGACACGAAGTGGGGGCCCACGGGTCCATGCACGAGTTCCTCCAGGGGCGGCCATTCGAAGATCAGCTTGGACGCATCAGAGAAAACGTCAAAGCTTTGGCTACTTTTGGCCCTGTGAGCGGCGCAAATTTCATCTATCGAATGGATGAAGTTTCCCCTCGGGCCCTAGTTGCGGCCGGTCTCAAATACTTCGTGCTATTCAGGCAACATTCCTACTATAGGTCGCGTTTCATTCCGGCATCCTGCTCGCCACGCGCATTCAGAACGTCGGCCGGCGACATAACGATGATTCCGGTCGCAGCAGAGACATACGGGGGTGATTATCGGATCATCAAGGGCATGATCGACAGCGCCTGGAAAACTGCGGTCCGCGAAGGAGTGAACCACATAAGCGTATTGATGCACCCTTTCAAAGACGGGCGTCTCGATCGACTTCCCCTTACAAAGCAAGTTGTGAAGTACCTGACGGAAGACCTGCAATTGAGGGCGGTGCCGTTGAACAGTTTGCCATCGCCTGATCCTGTGGACGGAGAGGCTCTTCGAGTGGGATACCGCTGGGACGGCTATGAACCACGCGAGCCGGGTGAAGACGAGCACCATCCGATAACCAGGTCGTGGTGGAGCCCGGTGATCTATCACTCCAGGAGGACGGAGGATCTGACGGCTGCTCTTAACAGCGCAGGATGCCCGGCGGTGCTGTCAGCAGAGGTTTCGGAAGTCGCAAGCAACCTTCGGGTCTTTCCCGAGCCGGCCGCGGGCAACACGGCCGCGGTCTCTTGCGATCCCATAGTCAACCCCAGGGGAGCGGCTTTGTCGGTTATGGAAGCTTTTCGCTACACGAATTCTATTACCGTGACCCCACCTTCATTTTCGGCCGACTTGTGGGGCCTTTTCATCTTTCATCTTCCCCGAACCACGGAAAGAATTTCTCTGACTTTGCGCAAAGTTTGGAATAAACTCAGAGGAATAGTGAAGGTTCACCGGGACGGCTCTTTATGAAGATTTATCGCGGAGTGCGCAGAGCACTTTC
>CAWEJR010000007.1:0-53141 GCA_963809365.1 uncultured delta proteobacterium
CACTCCTCGCAATGAAATGGCGATGAAGCTTTGTCATGGTCAATGACGTTGACAAAGCGGGCAAGACATTCTGGCAATCCATAGAACAGTTCCTCTGTGCTCGCTGGGGTAAGATAGACATGCTGCATGCTTAACGGTTCCCGCGGTTAACAATTACAATTCTTTCTCCGTGCGGCCTCTGTGTCGAGATTCCGGCACAAAATTTTCTCGGAGGCTGTGGGAACCGATTTCTTTTTTGAAAAAAAACATTGACATAGCCAAGCTTCTTTAATACTATCAAGCAAAGTCAGAAGGTGTAATTTCTTAATTTGCCCGCGGACCTAGCCCCCTGAGAGCGGGTTTGTCGGGTATGTGTGTGGGAGGTATGGCTATGAAAAAGGGTCTTATCGTACTTGCCGCTTTGCTAATAGTGGCTTCTTTCACCGTCTCCGGTCACGCTCAAAGTCTCTTCAATATCTGGCCTGGCGGGATGCCGGCGTTCGGTGGTGGTCCCGGAGCCTGCGGTCCAGCAGGTCCTCGTCTGTTCGATCCCCCGGTTTTCTACGTCGGGTGGATGGAATCCCTCAGAAGAGCAGGCTGGAGCTTTGCGGATCCAGATCCCGCGGGTCGTTTCGGTGGCAAGCATAATTTCGACGTGTCCGGCCTGTGGCTGGGTCTCGAACAGAAGATCAACCTAACCGAAACCTGTGGCCTTGATCTTGACGGTTGGGTGCTCATCCCGTCTAATCGCCGAGGATCAGAATTGGAAGCAGGCGTCACCACGGTAGTTGTCGGAACCGGCCCCACAACCGTTGATATAGCGGTGCCGGGAGGCAGGACCTGGAACACTCGTCCTGAGTGGTGGTACCTGGACGCTGCGGCCACATGGGCTTGCTGCACTCCGTTCAAGGTAATGGCAGGCTTTCGGTACGAGCATTTTTCAGTGCGTTTCGACAACCCCAGCGACAATTTCGGCATAGTTTCGACCACTGGCGACGAAGCTGATCTCACTATCAACAGCTATCTGCCGTTCGTGGGTCTTCAAACCACTGCGGTGGCCCCGCGAGTAATGTGAGCGTCAGGTTCATAGGCTTCCCCTGGGCGCCTGGTGATGTGACCCACTCTGAAACAGGCATATCGGGGATCGGCTCGAGAATTGATTCAAAGGGCAACTGGAACAGAAGTTATTTCTGGGAATTTTTTGCCGAATACAATCGAAGCGTTGCTTCTAACATGGGCTTCGGGGCCTTCTTCAGGTGGAACGTCCTTCACGGCCAGAAAGATCTCAGCGCCACGCTGCCTTCTGGTCTAGCCGTGAGCAGCGATGCCTCGTTTGACCGCAACACCATGACATTTGGCGGCAGTTTTTCTCTCAATTTCGCTAGTCCGCTTTAGGAATAGCTTAGGTATCTCCCTCCTCCGGTGGGAGATACCTGGATTCCGTTCGGTTGCGAAGGAAAAGGAATTCATAAGAACATATTTCAGGGAAGGGTGAAGCCAACGTAGAGGCAACCCGTCTCATATCCCTGCGGCCCCCAATTATCCTCCTAACGATTTTGGGGGTTTTTTTTCGGAATTAGCCTGCCATTCTCGCAGCTATAGTAATTACCAGCTTTTTTGTTCGTATTGCGGGAATGACACCATCACCCTGGGCTTGATCCCAATGCTCTTGATTTAAGCCGCATGCCTCTAATCCAGAACCCTTGCTTTCGACGAGGCCTTAGCCTCGTCATTCCGGCGGAGGCCGGAATCCAGTCCCGCGTTTCGCGGGATTCTTAATCTTCTCTGGACCCCGGCCTTCGCCGGGGTGACGGCGTAGAGAGATGGAAATCTCTTACGTCAACAGCATTGGGGCTTGATCCGGGGTGCAGTCCCCCGTCTCGCAGGATGGATTCCTGCGTTTACCTGAAAGTGCCTGCCCTTTGTCCAGCAGTTGTTAGAAATTTGGTGCCACGGATGTGCCGAAGGCTCATCCGTGCTGTGACGGGTCCGTTCGGACGTCCGGGGTAATATGTTCCCTTGCTGGAGAGGCATCCATAGACCATCGAGTAATAACTGGCAGGCACGGATGAATCCCGCGGGGCGGGACGCATCCGTGGCACCAGACTCTATCGCTGCACTTTCATGTTCCGTTGTGACTGACAGGTCATGGTGGTTCGCGGGAATGACGGACAAAACACCGGTTAAGGGGAGCCCTTCAGATTCTCCATCTCCGATGGCCCAGTGGGCATTATTTTTGGCGACTGCTCTAGGTCTAGGCAGCCTCGTTCGCAAGTTTGGCCTTGCACTTTGGGCATTGGAGAAAGGCATGGTCCTTCTTGCCGGCCCGTTCTTCCATGATCACGGAGTCGCAATCGGGGTTGGGGCAGGCGACGCTAACCGGCTTGTACCATAATGAGTAGTCGCACTGAGGATAACGGCTACAAGAATAGAAGGTTTTGCCTTTCTTGGTTCGGCGCTGGGCAAGTTCTCCAGTCCCGCATTTGGGGCATGTCACGCCGGTGGTCAGCGGACGCGCGGCCTTGCATTCCGGATAACGTGAACAAGACATGAACGGACCGGTGCGGCCTGCCCTTATGACCATGGGCGCGCCGCATTCGGAGCATTTTTGATCTGTAGGGACAGGCTCGGCACTGGGGAGTTTTTCAGCGGCTATCTTCTGGGTGTAACCGCATTCGGGGTACGCAGAACAGCCTATGAACAAGCCATATCGTCCTGACCGTACGAGAAGAGGCTCGCCGCAATCGGGACACTTGGCCTGAGTTGGGATGCCTTCCCGTTTGACACTCTTCATATTCCTTTTGGCCTGCTGAAGATCTGATTGGAAAGGCCCATAGAAGTCTTCCAGTGTGTCCGTCCAGGATGCTTTCCCGTCTTCGATGCGGTCCAGTGAGGACTCCATTTCCGCAGTAAACCGTGTATTCAACAACTTGGGGAAGCTATCCACCAGGAGCCCGGCTATAATACGGCCAAGAAGGGTCGGCCGGAATTTCTTGTCTTGCAGTTCGACGTACTTTCGCTTCTGGATGGTGCTGACAGTCTCCGCATAGGTAGAAGGACGGCCGATGCCCTGCTCTTCAAGCTCCTTGATGAGTGAGGCTTCGTTAAAGGCAGGCGGCGCCTGAGTGAAGTGCTGACGTGGCAAGAGCTTCTTCAGCACCAGCTTGTCGCCGGCTTTCAGGGGGGGAAGCAATCGACCGGCGTCCTCTTTTTCACCATTACCTTGCCCTGGCTCGTCTTCCTTCTCTTGCGAATAAATCTTAATGAAGCCATCGAACTTCATGACCGATCCAGTAACTCGGAAGAGCAACTTACCAGACCGTATATTGGCTGTTGTCAGGTCAAATACAGCCGGCGCGGCTTGGCTGGCTACGAAGCGGTTCCATATCAGCGTGTAAAGAGCGCTCTGGGCTTTGTCCATAAACCGCGAGACTTTTTCGGGCGGAAGCTCCATCGAAGTGGGACGAATGGCCTCGTGTGCCTCCTGAGCGGTTTTTCTTCCTTTGTAGGTGTGGGGCCGTTCGGGGAGGTACTCGGGGCCGTACTTGCTCTGGATGTAGTCCCTGACCGCGGCCAATGCCTCAGGAGCAATCCTGGGAGAGTCGGTCCTCATGTAGGTTATGAGACCCACCGCCCCCGCATCGCCAAGCTCGATTCCCTCGTAGAGCTGCTGTGCGATCCGCATCGTGCGGCTGCTCGTCATTCTCAACTTCCGGGATCCTTCCTGTTGAAGTGTGGAAGTGATAAAGGGAGGCGCAGGCTTACGACTTCGTTCTCGGCGTTTGACGTCAGCGACCTCGAATGGGAACTCTCTTGCGCTGGCTGCCAAGCGAGCGGCAGAGCGCGCGTCCAATATCTCGATCTTCTTTCCGTCGTCTTCGATCAGTTTGGCCTCGAATGAAGGGGGAGTGCCGGCCACGAGGGTGGCCGTGATGCTCCAATATTCTTGAGGAACAAACGTATCGATCTGGCTCTGACGATCAACGATAAGTCTTAGTGCTACGGACTGTACCCTTCCTGCGCTCAATCCGTACTGAACCTTGTCCCAGAGCAGGGGGCTGATCTGGTACCCCACGATTCTGTCCAGTATGCGCCGAGCCTGCTGGGCATTGTACTTGTTCTCGTCCAGCCTTAAAGGATGAGCGATAGCTTCTTTAATTGTCTTCTCAGTCAACTCATTGAACAGAACGCGGAAAACACTTGTTGCAGGCTTCTTCAGTTCCTCACGCAGATGCCAGGCAATAGCCTCCCCCTCCCGATCCGGGTCTGTGGCCAGGAAAACCCTCGCAGCCTTTTGGGCCGCTGCGCTAAGTTCCTTGACCACCTTCTCCTTTCCACTGATAATTTGATATTCCGGTATGAATCCCTCGTTGACTTTGACGCCCAATTCCTTCTGCGGCAAGTCCTTGATGTGTCCTACCGACGCCTTCACCTCATATCCGGTGCCGAGGTACTTCTTGATAGTTTTTGCTTTAGCCGGCGATTCAACCACTACCAGCGTTTTGTCCATGAAACGTAGTCCTTCCTACAGCTCGAAAGTTCAATCGTACGTCGCCACAAAATTTGGGAAAGCCAGCAGGCGCCACTACCCAAGGTCTCGTACTGACGGCGGGTAGTGGGCCATTCTCCATCCGTGTTACGGTAACAATCCCTCTGTCTTGTGAATCGACCGCCCCTAAGTTGAAGCAGATTCCAAAAAAGTCAAGGGCGGTGGTTGCCATCCGTCATTCAAGTTCATGCGGCAATCCAGGTTAGGACTCTGTTTCGCAAGTTCGGTGCCATATTTCCGTCGGTGGCCATGGGAAACGGCAAAGGTACGTGACCTCACCGGCTGCGACATCACTCAGTAGACCGGCATCTTGCCGGTCAGCGGCCTAACCCAATACTCGAGCAAACATTTTCCCCGGATACTGGCGGATAAGGCCGTGTAGTTCCAGTTCCACCAGGGCACCGGATAGTATCCCTGCGTCGATTTTCAATGTTTCGCCCAATAGGTCTATCGGCACGGGGTCTGGATCCAGCGCTTCCAGCACAACACGCGCGGTTTGCGAAAGCTTTTCTCCCTCGTCAGACGCCTCGAACAGAGAAGCCTGGGCCTTCGCTGCCAGCGGCGTGAACAGGGCCTGCACGATGTCATCCGCTGATTCTACCAAGCCGGCCCCCTGCTTCAATAAGTGATGCGGACCCGACGACCGCTTATTCATTACGTTCCCCGGAACGGCGAACACATCGCGATTCTGATCCAGCGCATGAGCGGCCGTGATAAGCGAACCGCTGTTGAGAGTTGCTTCCACCACCAGGATTCCTTTCGCCAGGCCGGACACGATCCTATTCCGGCGATAAAAATTCGTCGCGAGAGGAGCCACTCCGGGGCGAAATTCGCTGATCACAGCGCCTGCCTTTGCCATTTCCTCGATGAGGTCTTTATTTTCGCGGGGATAAGATACATCTAGTCCGCATCCAAGCACTCCGATAGTCCGACCTCCGCCCTTCAGAGCGGCCTTGTGACATGCGGTGTCGATCCCTCGGGCAAGACCGCTGACAAGAGTGATCCCCTCGCGGATGAGGTCTCCGCTGATCTGCTCCGTCATGTCCAGACCGTAACGCGTTGGGTTCCTCGCGCCTACCACGGCCACGGCCCGACTGTCCTGCGAGATAATTTCTCCCCTTACGAAAAGCAGTGCCGGCGGATCGTAAATCTCCTTCAGATTAGGGGGATAATCTTCGTCCCAACGCGAAATGATTCGAGCGTCCAGCTTCCGAAGAATCTCCATCTCGCGGACAATATCGTCCCGCGGGGGTCTAAAGTCTGCAATTACATGCGCGAGCTTCTCACTTAGGCCGGCCCGTTGTCGGATTTCCCGGGGATTAGCTTCCATGGCCGCTCGTGGACTCCCGAAGGCATCGTACAATCGGGCTATGGTCAGCGGGCCGACCCTCGGGATTCGCTCTAGAGCCAACCAGTCAAATATACAATCGTTTTCTGTAGGCATGCGTCCGTCATCGGAGCCCGTCGCTTGGCTCCAGGATGAATTTAAAAGGGCGTTGCCACGCTGAGGGGGGTCGGAATCGGCCATTCCTCTCCCCAAGCAGCGTTGTCAACGTACGCAGTCCAAAGTAACGGATTATCTGTAGCTAAACGCCGGTAAGTTAGAGCACGGGATAGGAGGTGTCAAGGACTTTGCGGGATGGGCACTCTGCGAGGCTCAACGCGGTCGCGACACTCCATGTAGAACGTACAGCCGGCAAAAAGATGTGATCCGAAATCGGCAAGCTTCAGTCTGACACACTCTTGATGACGTCGCCGGACACTATCTCTTCACGCGATCTGGTTATGAGGACTGTGGCATTTTTTTCAAACGCCTTTAGAATCATTCCTTCCCCTACATACTTGTCGGGCGTGTTGACCCAGCGGTGAAAGAAGGGATCTGTCACAGGATGTGAAGGCCGGTATATGTTGAGCAGCATCCCTTCCCTCATTCCGTGGCATTCGCCTCTGTCAATGAACACAACGTCATTCTCTAGGTTGCCGGTCTGATTGACGAGATTTGCTCCAGTAGAAGAGAGAATTGTACCCGTGAGCATCATGTGCGTCTTGGACGGCACAATTTCACGGGACCTGGGAGTGAAAAGACAGATCTTGTCGCTCCTCTTGATTTCAATCAAGCTGTCGAGAATGATGGCGGTCGCCAGATTGTGACCGGTACTTGTGACCTCGACCTCACCGATTATTTCGCTCACGAATCCGATAGGACGGTCGGGGTTCAGTGGATGGGTGAGAGGGCCTTTGTCTCGGTAAATACCGAAACGATCCCCGACCAGTATGGCCTGTTTCTTCGAGGGCCGGAAACGGATGTACACGAGATCTCTCTCGAGATAGCTCTCCTTAGTCTGGTCCGGGGAGCTTACTATATACCCCCAGGGCTGGGTGGGACGCAGAGTTAGCTTGTCTCTGAAATACCTCTTGTCGTAGGGAATTCCTTGATACGGGACCTTAGTAACGAGGAAGCGCGCATCTTCCGGTAACCCGGTGGGAGGGATATAGCTGTGGTTGATTGTGGGGTAGGGATATCTCGTTTGATAGAGATCAACCTTCGCGCCGGGCGTCAACGGCTGCTGCTCCGGGCTGCCCCCTTTGATGGAAAGAGCCGGATTTTGGTTCCACAAGAAAGGCCACAAGGCTGGATTTGCGTAGTAAGCACCAGCAATTCCGTACAGTGTATCCCCCCTCTGCACCGTATATTGTCCCTCGGGTCTCGGGAAGAGTTCGAAGGCGGCCGCATATTGCGGGAGGCACGAGATCACAACAGCGATAATGGCTGACAGTGTGAGCAACTGGGATTTCTTTGACATCAACTGCCTCCGGAATCTATTGCCAATAAAGTGGTTTAGTATTTTCATATAAGTCTCTAGTTTTGTATATAATTTCTTGGCAGATTTGTCAAGAAGTATTTCTGCGCGAACTCACCGCACGACAAGAACCACCAGCGCCGTGCCTCTGCGTTGACTTTACAGAATGCCCTCTGCCATGAGGTGTCTCTGCGGTGGAGGCTTGCGCGCACGCAAGTGTCAGCAGGGGCGACCAGCTAGTCGCCTCGACCATCTCCGTTGCTTTCCATGTAAAGACGGTTTTATAGGAGTTCTCGAAAGTAATGACTGATTTACCGGTGGGTGCGTGGAAGCGGTTGCGAGACCTCGATCACCGGGGCCACGCGGGCCTTTGGATTCGTAGGGGAACGGCATGCCGTGCCCCTAACAAGATGAGGGACATTTCCTCTGTGCCGGAGTTTCCCGCGCACCTCGGGAAAATGGTTCAATAATATTGGGACTGGGTCTACGTGCTTTTCCGCGGAACCAGAGTCCCCACGGGAGCGAGAACCAAATCCCGTGGGGACACCCCTGCCAGCACATCTTCGAGGCTTCGTGAGTTAGAAATTTCCTCAAGCCACTCCATTACATCGTGGTACCGCGTCCCCAGGGCCCGGAGAGCGGCTATTTTCTGTTGAACGGAGGCACGTTCCTCGAAAATGAGATGAAAGAGCAATATTCCTTTGCTGTCGCCGGCTTCTTCGTCAAAGAGAGGGAGGAGCAACAAATTCTCGGTCCCCTCCGGCCCAGAACTCCAGACTGCCCGTTCAACCCTTAACGTGGTGCGTTTGCTACCCCCGGCCGGCCGAGGCTGATCATACCGTGAAGGCTTGCCTACACAGCTCCCGAATCGTTTGGACACTTGAATCCATGGAGTTTCCCCGCGTAGACCCACCGACGCGCCGCGCACCGCTTGCACGATTTTGTAAAGCAACCCGCCCTGTACCCCTAGAATTATGGGAGACACGGTGCGCAACAGTCGCCGATCCTGCTCTTTGATGTGGCTGGACAGTACCGACAGCGCCTCGAGAGCGCTCAGCAGGACAGGCGGCAGCACTTCCTGCGGTCGAGAAATGCCCACAGTGACAGTTTTGGCCTGATGCCGAATTGTATCAATCGGCCGGGTCATGTCTTCTATCGCCCGGTTGAGTACTACAATCCCTTCCTCGACTTCGTCTCTTGCCGCTTCACGCCCATGCGTGCTGTACTCGAGTCCCGCTGCGTACGTCGCCAGCGCTGCAACCGTAGATGCGGGAAGCGAGGCGTTCATCTCCCCCGACCCTATAAGCTTCATGACTTTGCCCAACTTCGATCTCAACGCATCCGGGTCCCAACTTTCCGGCTCTTCCAGGACTTTGGCCAGCATAGATCGGACATTTCGGAGTTCCTCGGCACTGGCGTCTATAGCCTTGGCCGCGTAAAACCCCCACAAGTGTCCCGCTACCGTCGCGAGGACAAAGCCCAGACCCGCCCCTATTATCGGCAGTTCAATCAGTCGCTCAGCGTGTTCTCTGAAGCGTGTCTCGCCACGGGCACACAACACCAGTGGCTTGCCGTTGTGGGCCTTGAAAATCGCCACCTCTTTTGCGGTGTCCTGCACCAACTGTTCCGGCAGATCGTTGGCCACTACTATTGTCAGCGGCTCTGTTGACAGATCAATGTGCTTCTTATCCTCTGTAAAATCGCAGGGAATCGATTTGTAACACAGCTCGCTGAGTTTAATTCTGATTTCATCAGCGGCAATCTTATTGGCTCCGTTTCCCACCACCGCCCAGTTTCGGCTGGTTGGTCCGTACTTTTCCGCGGATTCCTTGATGGAGTGACACTGCTCCAGCACCGATTCAATTTCCGCGGGAAGTTTCTCCAGTTCCTGAATTTCCTCGTAGATCTCTTCTTCTGACAGGGTGCTGAATTCCTGAGCCAGCAACAGGGCCGTGAGTTTGCCGGCGGAAATCTGGGCATAAAAAGCCTTGGTGGAGGCTACGGCCATTTCCACGTCGCGACCGTCGCTGGTATAGAGGTGAGAATTGGACTTGGACACAAGGGGCGAGTTGCGACGGTTCACAATGGCATGGACCCACGCGCCTTGCGAGCCGGCCACGTCCACAGTGCGGTTGGTGTCCGTGGTGGTGCCGCTCTGAGAAATCGCTATCAGCAGCATGTCTTCTAGCGGCTTTTCAGAAAGAAAGCCGGACATCTCCGAAGATTTGCGCCAGTCTACTGTAACACGAGATCCCGCAATCGCCCGTTCGATCAGGTGTGCGGCACCCATAGCGGCCACTGACGCGGTCCCCTGACCTATAACCATGATCCTCCTTACGGGAGGCAACGCGGTGTCCCTCAAACGGCCCAAGAGGCCGCCGAAGCTTCCACGTCCCTCCTTGGAGAAATCAATTCGGCCGGCCACCTTTCGGTACTTGTGCTTGATGGTTTTCCTAATGCTGGACGGGGCTTCGTGTATTTCTTTTTCGAAATAGTAGTCGTACGAGCCGCGGAAAATGTCCCGAGAATGAATGTAGATGGGTTCACTCTTGATGTCGAATGGTTGGCCGTCTTCCAAGAAGCGGCCTGTCACCAGGTCGGGGTCCGAAGCGCCCGCGGTGATGACAACCTGGGTGCCGCCGCGTTCGGTACCGCATAGCGCGTATGACCTGCGGGTGCGTGCCGCAAGTCCATAGACCTCGGACGCAAGAATAAAACCATCTTTGACTTTGCCCAGAAAGAGGCTCTGTCCGCTCCCCTTCTGGCCCAGAAATAATTCTCGAGGGTACTGTGGGTGCTGCATGACGACGGCCAGAGACCCCTCGCAGGCGTTCATGACACCGGCAAACCTCTCTTCAGGCGATTTGGCCGGGTCCGTGCCGAGACGATACAAAAGCGGCAAGATCTTGGTGTCTGTGGTGATGAAAGGGTCAATATCATACCCTTCGCCTCTCACCACGGCATCCATGAGCGTTTGATAGTTGTCTACGTCTCCATTTAGGACGAATTGCGCCCCTCTGTCGTCAATCGTGCCAGGGTGATCCCGGCCCCTCAAACAGCCGTCAACGGGATGGCAGTTCGAAAGGCTGATAATTCCGTTTGAGGCCCATCGTGTGTGGGCTACAATGTTGATTTGCTCCGTCAAACTTGCTATTTTCCACAGCAATTGGTCGTCGTGAACGGCGCGCCTCAGACCGCTTGTGTTGTCCCCAAGCCTGCCCACGAGATTGGCAATCTTGTATACAAACGTGTAAGAGATCCGGCCACTGGTCAGTTTTGTAGTATTGGTAATCCTCTGGACGCCGTTTTTCATTCTTTCAGGGTCAAGTGGGACCGGTTGCGCATCCAGCCCCAAAACCGCATCCAGATCAGAATCTTTGAACAGCAAACATTGGACTGCTATACCCGCAGAATCTCTGCCGCGAACTTCCAGACGGTCAATGTTCTCCATCACCTGTTCGACCGCCCAGGCCACAAAATGCCTGGCACGCCCGGATTCGGACTTTGCCAAGCCCTCCGGCAACAAATCTGTCGTCCGGGCTACGTTGCCAAGGACTTCCTTCGTGATTTGCCACAGGCAGTCCCGCGCATCGTCCGCCAGTTGTTCAAGGGCATCGGTTCTTCCGTATGTTGTCGTTAGATCGGTGGTTCGCTTCAGCACGCCGTCGAGAAGCTCTGCAACGCGTTCCATCTTCGATAAGATGACAGGCTGCTCAACCAGTGCAATGTGGCAGCCGAAGGACATCAGGTCGTCGAATCGGCTGACCAGCTCTTTGAGAGGCCTGTCAAAGTCTTCCCACCTGCCTGAGTCCCCTGAAAGGGCCTCCAAGTGGTTGAGGATACTGTCCAGCCAGGATAGATCAGGAACTTCCTGCCATCGGCTGTTGCTCATGAAGCCTGCTATTCCGCACAAAGTGAGTTCCTTTCTGGTGACATGGCCTGAAGAGCTTCCTACTCACAATGCCGGCCAGTATAGCATGGACCCGCAGTGCTGAAAAAGTTGCACCGTCACTTTACGGGAGGAGAAATTTTCTGCGGAAGCGGGGTAGGTCTCGCTTCCATAGGCGAGGTCAGGGGCATGGGGCGGAACATTCCGTTGAGATCGGAGCTGGTGGAGGCGGAAACCAACCCCTCGGCCTTCAATTTTAGCAGCCGTGCCCTCTTGGCAGCAGCGTCAGCCTTCAGGAAGGATGAATCGGATGCCAGCAACCGCCAGACCGGCAGCTTCTCAAGCTCCTTCCTGGTCTGTACGGTGATAAGTCCCTTTCGTTCAAGCTCCCTGAGCTTGACAAGCTGGTCGAAGGGAGATGCCTTTCGGTAATCCTGGTCCATAGCCAACGCTTCAGAGACCAGGATGGCTTCGGTTGGCACCCAGTAATGCCGCCCCACCAATCCGGTGTCCCTCAGTTGCTTTAGAAGGTCCAACTCTTCCAGAGGGGACCCAGGGTCGTGATTCTTCGCACCGGTGATGGTGCTGCCCGCATAAAGGCCCGCGTAGGCCAGGGCTACCGACCAGTCCACGAGATTTTTTTCCGCAAGCTTACCTAATATTTCCAGCTTCTTGTGTGGAGATCCTTTCAGGTAGGACGTTTGACTCACCAAGTACTCCGCAAGCAATATGCGGTTCAGGAAGTCTCTCGGGATCTTGATGTGGCTCAGTTGATGATCGTTTGCCAACTCCGCCCACCTCTTCAACCGTTCAAGCGGGTCGGAGGGTTCCCTCAAATATTGGTCTCCCCAATCCAGGACGACGTAGGCCACATCCGATTGTTTGATCCTGTTTGCTCGCAGCAGGTCCGCGACCAATCGTAGTTTCTGAATGGGATCCTTTCCTTTGAATTCCGAGGACTCGATGACCCCCGGTACGACATCAAAGACGTCAAAGGCTTGAGCCTGGGAACAAAGGAGTGCCAGCGAAAGAATAACCACCGGAAACACCAGGAACCTCGGGACGTTTCCGCCGGTATCCTTCAGATCCATTTTCTGAGTCAACCTTTCCATATCAAGGTGCCTCAGGGGACAAGAGCTGACGTGTCAGCTTCCCATTTTCCCCGGCAAACCTTCCCAGAACATGGAACCATACAAAATGCCCGTAAGAAAGGACCAGCGCCATGACCAGACCTGACACCAGGAAACCCACTCCTGGAATCTCAACCAGGAACATCGCCAACACCACGGTCAGCATGCAAATCAGGCCCGCAGCAAGCGAAACCAGAGCCAGCGTACGATAAGATTGCCCGCCCATCTTGACCAAGGCAATAATCTTGCCGGGACTGAATGCTGTCGCCACGTTTTGAGAGCTGCCCAAGACTACCAGAGCAGCCGGCACCATGAAAAGGGAGGCCGCGTAGACTAGTACGATCAGAGCCATAAGAATGTACCCGACCAAGGGCGCCGAATTCAAGAAGCAGGCTATCATGCCAAGGACGAGAATTCCGACGGGAAGGAGAGAGCACACCACGATGACGAGCAAAATCTTGCCGCCCTGGGCTACCATCTCTTTGGCCGCACCAAAGTTCCAGTTAGGAGGCGGACTGGCAGGAGACTGGCTGCTCAACTGCATGAGAGTACCCAAGTACCCGTAAAGAATTGTCCAGCCAATCAAGCTTACCGGCAACCCCACCAGGAACTCAAACGACAACGCCGCACAGAGCACAAATGCAATCCCTGCAAATATGGCTAGCGCCTGCCAGCCGCCTCCCGAGACCGGATATTGAATGATAGCCGGCAACTCTTCGTAGAAAGGTGGTCCGGAAGGCTTGCCCTCCTCAGCGGTATCAGTAGCATCGATTAACGTCATCGACTCGAGGGGTCCCTTCTTAGGATCCCTTCGAAATTCCGGAAACAGCTCCCGGAAATTGGCGATTTCGGCGGCTTTGATCCAGGGCCGTTCTCCCATTCTGAGGGAGGTCTCAGCAGTTATATCTCCATCCCGTATCATGGTAACTATTTCGTCGTCGATAAACGGCCCCTTAACTATGTCACCCGATAGAACGATCCATCGCCGGCTCTTGTCCTGTGCAGACGGCGGCTGTGCAGACGGCGGCTGTTCGATGGCTTGGCCGAAGAAGTGCGGCTCCAGAGTGGGGGCATTCACTGATGACTCTTGGGCTCGGTCATCGTACGCGTCCGAATCCGGTAGCTGAGTGCGCTCAAACTCCGGCTCCGAATCCATCGCTGTCTGAAACGAGGGCGCAGTTGGAGCGTCAGCTTCTGGAGAAACGGACTTGATCCTGAGCTTGAGAACCTTGCCGCATTTCTTGCACTTGAAGCTAACGGGCTTGTCGGTTACGGGAATTTTAACCTTGTAGGATGACCCGCAGCCGCTACATTTTATTCGTGCCTCTTTTTTTTCCATCGCCTTTCGAACCGTTTCAAACTCTTGCATCCACTAGAAATAATGGGCGTGACTTTCTTCAGATCAATTCCGGATCGCCGGATCTACGTTGTTCCCTCAAACTTAGGCGGGTCATCGTTGAGGCCCGACTCAAGATCCACACTCAAAGAGCAAGATCAGATTTAACTCGACTCCACTCTGAAATTGGCAGAGCAGAGATTTCGCCAGCGGAGCCGATCTTAGAATAAAACCACGACCATTGGAAGAGATTTTTAGCGAGGAGCCCTCTCTCGACTTCCCGCACGCTGCGCCCGTGGAAAAAATGGAGTCGTGGAACAGTGGTGTACCCTTGGAGTTTTGGTCCGGCCCATGTATGTTGTAGAGGCAGGCGACTAAAGCCTGCGGCCCAGGAAAATCTGCGGCTGCAAGGCACAAATGAGTCTGGGGCAATCCCAGGCAGCCCATGAGCCCAGAGAACGCCCCATCGGAGGTGAACGTGATTGACTTTCACACTCATACCATTCTGAGTGACGGAGAGCTTATTGCAAGCGAACTGGTGCGTCGGGCCTGCAATATCGGATATCGGGCCATTGGTCTGGCAGACCACGCGGACGGATCCAACCTGGAATGGCTTGTCCCCAACCTGGTCAAGGTCGCTAGGGAACTGAACCGCCACCAGGAGACTTTCGTGATCCCCGGCGTTGAAATCACTCATGCACCACCGGCCCAGATTTCAGAACTGGTTGACCAAGCCAGAGGACTTGGGGCAGTATTTGTCGTAGTCCACGGGGAATCTCCTGTGGAACCAGTCGCGCCGGGGACAAATCTGGCGGGCATTGAGGCCGGCGCGGACATACTGGCCCATCCAGGCTTCATTACCCCCTCCGAGGCTCGGCTCGCTGCGGACAAAGGGGTCTTTCTGGAAATTACGGCTAGGACCGGCCACAGCTTGACCAACGGCCACGTGGCGCAAACCGCCCTTGGCCAGGGAGCCAGACTGATAGTTGACACAGATACCCACAGCCCCGGCGATCTCATTACCGGTGAAACCGCCCTCAGAGTTTTAGTCGGTGCAGGATTAACTGAGGTCCAGGCGGGGCAAGTACTAGAAAATAACGAGGAACTTCTCGCAACCCTCCGGCGGCGATTTGCTTGAGAATGGCCGGTGCGCGGGAAGGTCTGTCTCAGGAAGGCGCCATTTCTCGAGCTGCTCGCGTTCGTGAAATTTTTCGCCGCATGCCAAAGCAATCCTTTATGTTCTCTTTGCTGCGACGTTCAAAATTACGCTTTAGTCCTCTCCTGACAGCCGCGATCGTCGGCGTCTGGATCGTGCTGATCGGTGTCCTCCTTGCGGACCGCTATCTCCCTGGCGGCGCCACGGATATCACGGAAGGTCTCCGGATTGCTCCTGCTGAAACAGATGACTGGTTCCTGATCCGGATCGGGGGCGCCTACTCCGGCTATGGTCGTTCGAGGCAATTCCGGCGAGACGATCAATGGACTTTGCGGGACGACCTGAGCATTTCCCTGAATCTGCAAGGGCAGATAAAACTGATCCGCATCTTCACGGAGTCCAATCTGGACGAGAACTTCCGATTGATTTCTTTTCGTTTGAAAGTATCATCAGGAATTATCTCATTCGAGCAAAAGGGCCGTATGGAGGGGAGAGATCTCCTCCTTGAGATGCCGGCCTCCCAAGGCGGTGGCACCAAGCGGCTCAAGCTTTATGAAAGCCCCAGGATTTCGAGGTCACTGGGGTTGCCTGTTCCCTTGACAGGCTTACAGGTGGGTGAAGAGATTCGCATGCCGATCTTCGATCCTATGGACGGCAGCAAGTGGGACGCGGTGATTAAAGTCCTGGAAAAGGCAGACCTGGAATTGGGAGGCAAGAAGGTGGAGGCTTGGCGGGTGCGCGCCTCTTTCCGCACTCTGGATCTGACCATGTGGATAGACGATGAGGGCCGCCTATTGAAAGGACGTATGCCGTTGGGTATCACGGTCACGCGTTCAGACAAGGCTGAAATCATGAGAGAGATGCACGCGACGCGGGAGCTGCCCGACATGATTTCCCTCACGGCGGTCCCCTTGGAAGGTTCCATTCCGAAAAGTGATAACCTCAAGCTCGTGCGTCTTCAAATACAGGGCGGTAAGAATTGGCCGATCCCCAGCGACGACTTCCGTCAGAAGTTGGAGAACTCCGAGATCGTGATCACCAAGGAAGCACTTCCGGAGAGCACGTACACCCTCCCCTGCAAGGACCCGAAGATGGAGGAGTACCTGACTGCAACCAGGTTTATCCGGAGTGATAACGACGCGATAATTCAAAAGGCCAAAGAGATTGTGGGAGGCGAAAAAGATCCCGTCAAGGCGGCGGTTCTCATCAACACGTGGGTGTTTAACTATCTCAAGAAAGTACCGACCCCTTCGGTTCCCGATGCATACACCATACTTCAGACAAAGCAAGGGGACTGCAACGAGCACGCGGTGCTGGCGGTTGCTCTAGCACGGTCAGTGGGGCTTCCCGCGAAAATTGCAGTGGGCCTGATCCATGGCGACGATGGATTCTATTATCACGCCTGGGCTGTCTATTGGGCGGGCAAGAAATGGTTCACGGGAGATCCTCTGATGAACCGGCTCCCGGTAGGGCCCTCGTACGTTACTCTACTTTACGGAGATGTTGACAAACACGCGAACGTAGTGTCGTTCCTGGGGCAACTGAAACTGAAGGTTTTAGAGGCGAATTAATGTGGCAAATATGCGGCGAGGTGATTTGAAAGAAGATGATTCGTATTGAAAACCTGACAAAAAGGTTCGGCAAGACCTTGGCCGTGGACCGAATAGATCTGCACGTACCACCCGGAGAAGTCATGGGGTTTCTAGGGCCGAACGGGGCGGGAAAGA
Organism: uncultured delta proteobacterium; assembly: GCA_963809365.1. Classification (GTDB taxonomy): domain Bacteria; phylum Desulfobacterota; class Desulfomonilia; order Desulfomonilales; family Desulfomonilaceae; genus CAWBBA01. Next base: position 16,568 of record CAWEJR010000007.1, read on the forward strand.
CCACCACGATTCGCATGCTTGCCGGACTTATGAAGCCTGACACGGGGACCATCATCCTGGGTGGTCACAACCTGGCGACGGAACCTGAGCAAGCGAAGGCAATCACCGGTTTTGTCCCTGACAGGCCATACCTTTACGAGAAGCTCACCGGTTGGGAGTTTCTTCAATTCAGCGCAGGAATCTATGGTGTGGATCCCGGGGACCTTGAGAAGCTCGGGACACAGTATCTCGAGATGTTCGAACTGCTCGACTGGAAGCACGAGCTTATCGAGGGGTACTCACACGGTATGAAGCAACGGCTTATCATCAGTGCCGCGCTGCTTCACCGTCCGAAGATTTTTATTATCGACGAACCAATGGTGGGATTGGATCCTAGAGGAGTTCGGCTGGTGAAGGACCTCTTTATGCAGATGGCTCGCAGCCGCGGGATGGCCGTATTCCTGTCAACACATACGCTAGCGGTGGCTGAAGAGATCTGCACGATGATCACAATTATTCACAAGGGAAAGATCATTGCATCCGACACCCCAGCCAACATAAAGAATACCATCGCAAGGACAAAGGGCAACCTGGAAAAGGCATTCTTGAAACTCACCGGGCACGAGGAGACGGAAGGGCTAAGAGGAAGCTTGGGCATGGTCGAAATGCCCCCCGAATAGGCAAACAGGCTGCCTTTCGCGGCGGCAATTCTGAACTGAAGCGGTTCGGTCACCGCGATATGACTGGATTCATTTTGATCGTAGTCCACAGTACTTTAGAAAAAACAGTTTGATACCAACGCGCATGGCCAGCAAGCTACAACGAATCATCAAAACCGGTGCGAGTGCTTCGCCCACTTGGAAGTGAACCATTACAAGTGAAGCGGTCTATTGCTTGCGGGGGAACAAAAATTCTGTTAGGCTTTAATATTCTTTGAGGAATTTATGGGCCAACCTCTTGATATTTGAGCTTAATTCTTGAGGCCTCGTTAGAGGGGAGACATACCATGAAGAAATCGAGGACCGGCTTGGCGATCCTTCTCATTCTTTTTCTGGTGGCAGGGTTTGTGGTAGTGCTTGTGGCGGTCTCGATAGTTTCTGACTCGGATAAAGAGACCTCAACCTGGAGCCAAGTATTTGAGTCCGGTAACAAAATTGGAATCATCAACATAGAGGGAACCATTACTTCTTCCGACGAGACACTCAAGCAATTGCGGAAATACTCAAAAAAATCATCCGTCAAGGCTATCTTGATTCGTATTAACTCCCCAGGCGGAACGGTGGCGCCGGCCCAGGAGATCTATAGAGAAATTGGCAAAATCAAGAAGAAGAAGCCGGTTGTCGTTTCCATGCAAACTGTGGCCGCCTCGGCCGCGTACTATATTTCCAGCAGCGCGAACAGCATAGTCTGTTCTCAGGGAACCATCACGGGAAGCATCGGGGTCATCATGATGCTGCCCGAAATACACAAGGTAATAGAAAAGATCGGCGTAAGCGTAAACATCATTAAAGCAGGCAAATATAAGGATCTAGGAACTGGCGTGCGCCCTTTGAGCGACGACGAGAGAAACATCTTGGAGAGTTTTGCGGCAGAAGTTCACGAGCAATTCATTTCCGATGTGGCCGCGGGCCGCAAGGGGAAGATAGAGAAAGACAAACTCCACGAGATCGCTGACGGAAGGTTTTTCACGGGCGAAAAGGCAAGGGAGATGGGGTTGGTGGATACCATAGGCAACTTCTATGATGCAGTGAAGATCGCGGCAGACCTGGGAGGCATCAAGGCAGAGCCTGAACTGGTTTACCCAAAGAAAAAGTGGGAAAGTTACATGGATGTGTTCACGGAATCAGCCGCGGGAGCAATAGGCAGAGCCGCCGAGCAGACCCGCTCTATCCAGGTGAGCCCGCCGACGGTACGATAATGAACAGGGGATGGACCTCTTGGTAGGCGTCCAGTATGCCAGGGCAATTGTCATTAGGCCTGTAGGGCAGGCTTTCCAGCCTGCCATCAGCCAAGTCGAGGAACCGGCAGTCTGGAAAGCCTGCCCCACGTAACTGAATGGTTACACCTCCTTGCAAGTTCCGCTTGATCCTGAGAACAGTCGCGATTATGTTGAACGCCTACTCTGAAAAAACGAAATTTATCCCACGCGATGGGAGGGAGAAGATCGGATGGTGATTAACGAGTCTCTCACCTTTGATGATGTAATCCTAAAACCCTGCTATTCGGAAATACTCCCCTCCGAGGTGGATGTTCCCACGCGACTGACCAGAGAAATCATGCTCACCATCCCGCTGGTCAGCGCGGCCATGGACACCGTGACCGAATCCGAGATGGCTATCAGTCTGGCTCGACAAGGCGGGATCGGGATTATACATAGGAACCTCTCCATCAAGGATCAGGCCAGAGAAGTGGACCGGGTGAAACGCTCAGAATCAGGGATGATCGTTGATCCAATCACTATCAATCCCGATCAGAGAATCTCGGATGCTCTCAAGATTATGAAGAAATACCACATTTCGGGTGTGCCGGTTACCGTCAACGGCTATCTGAGCGGCATTCTGACAAATCGGGACCTCCGGTTTGTGGAAAACTTGGACCTCAGAGTCGAAGAAGTCATGACCCGTGACAATCTGGTCACGGTGGATGAAAAGATTGGCATCGAGGAATCCAAGGCTTTGCTGCACAAGCACCGTATCGAAAAACTTCTCGTTGTCGACAAAGACAACCGTCTCAAAGGTCTTATCACCATCAAGGACATACAGAAGGCTATAACCTTTCCCGATTCGGCAAAGGACCCGCTAGGCCGCCTACGTGTGGGCGCTGCGGTGGGAGTAGGCCCTGATCGCGAGGAAAGAGTGGCGGCTCTTGTTAGGCGGGGAGTTGATGTGATTATCGTCGACACTTCGCACGGCCACTCAAAAAACGTCATGGATACCATTCGTGACATAAAGCGGAACTTCAGCAACGCCCAGGTTGTCGGCGGCAATGTGGCCACGGCCGAGGCTGTCGAAGATCTCGTAAAAGCCGGTGTGGACGGAGTAAAGCTGGGGGTCGGCCCCGGTTCCATCTGTACGACGCGCATAGTTGCGGGGGTCGGCGTACCCCAGATAAGCGCTATCATGGAGTGTGCGAAGAAAGCCGAGGAACTTGGAGTGCCTCTCATAGCCGATGGCGGCATCAAATTTTCCGGCGACATCACCAAGGCATTGGCCGCGGGCGCGCATACCGTCATGATTGGCGGGCTGTTCGCAGGGACCGATGAAAGTCCCGGTGAGATGGTCCTTTATCAGGGGCGTTCGTACAAGTCTTACCGAGGCATGGGGTCTCTCGAGGCCATGAGAGAAGGATCCCGTGACCGGTATGGGCAACATGAAGGGGTAGCGGAAAACAAGCTGGTTCCGGAAGGAATAGTGGGGATGGTTCCGGCAAAGGGACCTGTGGCCAACTCCGTAAATCAACTGATAGGTGGCCTCAAAGCGGGCATGGGGTACCTTGGAGCCCGCAATCTTGACGAACTTCGTGCGAAAGCCCATTTTATGAAAATTACGCCCGCGGGCCTCAAAGAATCTCACGTCCATGACGTGGTGATAACCAAGGAAGCCCCCAATTATCGTCTCGATTCCGGCTGGGTAGGGAACCTTAGGTGAAATTGGGGGCTCTGACTGAGGTCTTCATGGGGATATGCGGAATTGGAAAGTGGCTCCCGCCTCTGCGGGGGTCTTCGCTGCTCCTTTGAACGCAAACAAGCATTACACGCAACAACTCTTCGAGAACTATCTTCAGCGGCTTCTAATTTGGATGCCGTTGCTCAACAGGAATAAGGACGATGATTCGAGCACTGGTTTTCGGCGCCACCGGGTACACCGGTTTGGAGCTAATTCGCATACTTGCATCCCACCCCGACGCGGCCATCGTCGGAGGCAGTTCACGGAATTGGGCGGGGAAGAAGGCGAGCGAAGCCCTTCCTTTCATCAGCGCAGAACAGGATTTCAGTCTCCGCACGATTGAAGAGCTGAAGCTTGATCCGCAAGCGGACCTGGCCTTTCTTGCTCTTCCCCACGGGGAATCGGCCGGCCTGATCAGGCCACTCCTGGACGCGGGCCTCAAAGTTGTAGACCTTTCCGCTGATGTGCGCCTCAGTAACCTGGAAACCTACGAAAAGTGGTATGGCCCTCACAAAGCGGCCGAGCTTCTGGGCCAGGCGATTTACGGCCTCCCTGAGATACACAGAGAAGCGATAAGAAAAGCCGCGCTCGTGGCGAATCCGGGATGTTACCCCACAACGGCTATCTTGGGGACCGCCCCCCTGTTCGGTCTCAGTGAAGTCGATACTACCTGCCCGGTAGTGGACTCTAAATCGGGGATCTCGGGGGCCGGCCGCGGGGCAAAGCTCAGCACCAGCTTCTGCGAAGCCGGGGAAAGCTTTAAGCCATACGGTGTCCTCGGGCACAGGCATATACCCGAAATGGAGCAGGAGCTATCGAAATTGGCAGGTAGGAAGGTAAAGGTCAGATTCACTCCGCACCTGATCCCTGTGAGCCGGGGTATGGTGAGCACCATTTACTTGCCTCTGAGGGCGGATATTTCCGAGGGTAGTCTCCGAGAAGCATACCTGGATTATTACAAGTCAGAGCCATTCATAAGGGTTCTCCCCAAGGGGACTTTTCCGGACACCGCGCTGGTTCGGGGCTCTAACCAATGTCACATATCCGTGGACCTCGACAAACGCACCGGCTGGATTGTCGCGATTGCGGCCCTGGACAATCTCGTCAAGGGAGCATCCGGTGTGGCAGTCCAAAACATGAACCTTATGATGGGGCTTGACGAAACCGCCGGACTCACGGCTCTTCCCATGTTTCCCTGAGCCGCCGGGGTCAGGGCTTCAACGTACGCGCCTACGGGGATCAAGAAGGAGAGGAGCATGTCGTCGGAAAGAAAAAGGGTTGGGGTAGACCTTGGATTGACGGACGACGAAAAGCAGGAGCTTCGTCGGATCGCCAGAACTGTAATTGAGTCCAAAAGCCGCGGAAAGCCCCTCCCTTCCATTCCGCCCACCACCGAAAAGCTCAAAGAAGGGCGAGGGGCTTTCGTGTGCATTTACAAACAGGGAATGCTTAGAGGCTGCATAGGGTCGCTCGATGCCGCCGACCCTCTGCACAAAACTGTCGAAGAAATGGCACAAGCTGCGGCTTTTCGCGATCCGCGGTTCACCCCTGTGAGTGAAGATGAACTCCCGTACCTTGATATGGAGATCTCGGTGCTCACCCCTCTAACGGAGATTCACGATCACGAAGAGATCGAAGTTGGGAAACACGGGATAATGATAAGGAGGGGCATGCTTTCGGGCCTGCTTCTCCCGCAAGTGGCATCGGAGAGGAATTGGGACCGAATCACGTTCTTGCAGGAGACGTGCCGCAAGGCGGGTTTGCCGAGGGACGCGTGGAAAGAGAAGGAGACGAAGATTTATGTCTTCTCAGCCGATGTTTTCTGAGTCGGCCCCCGAAGAATCTCCCCCTGGCAGAAAGGCCGTTGCGCTACTGTCCGGCGGCCTGGATTCCGCACTGGCCATTTACCTGGTAAAACGACAGGGCATAGATGTCGTTGCGGTCCATTTCACATCTTTCTTTTCTCCGTTGGACGCCGGCGACGAGGAGTCCCCGGTACGCAGGCTGGCCCGGCAGTTGAAAGTCCCTCTGCGGCTGCTTCCCAAAGGGAAAGACTTTCTCCAAATCATTCGTAATCCTCGGTACGGCTACGGGAAGAACCTTAACCCGTGCATAGACTGCCGCATCTATACTTTTGTCAAAGCCAAAAAGTTGATGGAAGAGATTGGGGCATCTTTTATCGTCACTGGAGAAGTGGTGGGGCAACGGCCCATGTCCCAACGTAGGCACACTATCAGGCTCATAGAGAAACAGTCGGGATGCGACGGACTTGTGCTCAGGCCCCTTTCCGCTAAACTATTGCCTGAGACTCGAATGGAAGAAGCCGGATTTGTAGACCGGGAACAGCTCCTGGATGTTGCCGGCCGAGGGCGAAAGGTGCAACTCCGACTGGCCGCTGAGCTTGGTCTCTCCGGGTACTCCGCCCCGGCGGGTGGTTGCCTGCTGACGGACAAACGGTTTTCCAGCCGAGTTCGTGATCTGCTCGCCCACACGGACGAGGTGTCAGCGGCAGACCTTGCCTTGTTGCACATAGGGCGGCATCTAAGGATAAGGCCCGGCATGAAGATAGTGATCGGCCGGAATGAAGCCGAAAACGACCGCATTGAACCCCTGGCTGCCGTAGGTTCGCTGTTCTCTCCCGTGGATTTTCCCGGCCCGCTGGTCCTGGCAGTGGGGCGTGTTGAACCTGACGACGAAGCCCTTATCGGGAGTGTGCTCCGCAGATATGCCAAAGAATCGTCCAGAGGGGAGTGGATATCCGTGCAGGCCGACAAGGGCGAAGAGCGCCGCATCCATGTTGTAGACCAGGCCGGCCAAGATTGGATATCGGATCACATGATCTAAGGAGAGCGTTGTGAATTGCCCTCATTGCCGTCGCGATTTTGTCCCTGTGGAGGGACAAAGATTTTGCTCGTGGTGTGGAGCGCCCCTGGAGACGCCCAGCGGCGTTAACTACGGGGACCGCTCGGAACAAGGTCCCACGCGCGAGCATCCTCCGTCTTTGCCTTCTGAAGCCATCTCCTCGCGAAAAGCCGAATATTGCCCCTGGGAGGATCAGGAAAATCTCGGCTTCGTACAAGGAATTTATCAGACTATCCGGCAGAGCCTTTTTTCACCAAAGGACTTTTTTGCCGGGCTTCCTCGACACGGGGGGCTTTTGAACCCTCTTTTTTACGCTCTAATTGTCGCCACTGTGGGGAGCATGGTGGGTTACCTGTGGTCCTTTGCGTTCGGCAACTCGCTTATGTCAACGATGTCCCTGTCAAAAGGGGGGGCGGTTGCTCTGGCCTTTCTCATTCCTATACTCATTTTCATGGGCCTTGTCGTGGCGGCTGTGCTGCTGCACGTTTCGCTCTTCCTGGTCGGCGGGGCTAACGAAGACTTCGAGGCCACGTTCAGGGTCGTCTGCTATTCCGCCGCTCCTGACCTGTTCGGCGTGTTGCCGATCATTGGTGGCTTTATCGGGCTGATATGGAAAATTTACATCACTGTAGTGGGAGTCCGAGAGGTGCACGGCATAAGCACCGCTAGATCGGTCCTGGCCTTCGTACTCCCCACGCTGGTCTGTTGCGGGCTTGTGGTGGGAGGCATGGTGCTTGTGTTTATGCTGGCCGGATCGTCTTTTACCAAGACGTGAGCCCGTAAGCGCGCTCGGCCAGAAATAGCGCTGGTGCCACGGATGTGCGAAGCTCAAGGCAAATAAAGCCCTGCCCTATTCTCCCTCGTTCAAAACCAAACTGGGATTAGGTTCGCCTGGACCAGAGGCTTTTCGCCTCAACGCGTTCCTTGCCCAGCGTTATCATGTCAGCCCGCCCTTCAGGGAACTGAATTTCCAGATGCACTTCACCTTCAGCCGAGTCCCGGCGCGTTGCCTGAACCCCTGAAATCGGTCCTTTGTCAACGGGCAGCAGAAGCCACACCAATGTCACGGGCAAGGTGGCTTTCACCAGATAAATGCAGCTTGTCCCAGGCACGTCCGAGCCGTTCAGCGACACCCATCCACGGGCCGGGCTCAACAAGCCCGTCGAGATTTCCACATCAGCTCTGTTTGACCCCAACAAGGGAAGAACCTCGAACCCTGGGCCGCGTGCATCAACACACTTTGCCGTGAGCGTCTTAATGTCCACTTCCACCCTGCCTGGAAAGAATTGCCAGCACGCGGATATCTCGTGCTCCCCCTCCCCTTCTGCCAGGTCGCGGATAATCCAGTAATGGGGCTTGACGAAAACCACCGTGCGGATCAGAACGTACTTATCTCTGACTCCCTCCCACGGGCCGCGGCAGATTCCCGTGGCCACGTCCAGAGACGCATCGCTCCAGCACGAAAATTCAGGCCCAGCCTTCCGAATCCTCTCCTGGAACGTCAACAGCGGAGCGGTCCGGTCCCTTGCCGTCAATCAGGATCTGACTGTGCGCCGCTGGTGAGCGATAATATTCCGTCAATTTGTCCGGCGCATACGTGGTAATTCCGGGATCAACCAGCCGTGGAACACCAAGAGCGGTTACGTCAACGGCGAGCACATCTTCGTGCATGTGTGCCGCACCCGGCGGTCCTGCCCTGAACACCAAGAAGTTGGCGTCCGGACCGTAGTGGGACCTGAATGTGGCAATACCTGCGTCCGGAAAAGTGCGGAATAGACTGTTCGGCGGTGTTTCTCGGCTCCCGCGTGAGCCTATCCACATCAGATCCGCCCGCTGAAATACTTCGCCGGCTTTGCGCATTAACGCGGTGTAGTCCGATGACGTGGAGCCTGAATCATTCAGTGACGGCCAGGTGAAGTCAGGCCGGCACAGGGCCGCGAGGTAATCGGTAGACAGTTCCAGTGGTGAATCAAATATCTCAGGAAGCGGAACCCTGCGCGCCGCGGCCGCCTCCTTGACTTCCAGCATCGCGTGCAAACAAATCGAATGATAAAGCGGGGAAATCTCGAAATGCACGCCGTCAGCATAGAATTGTCTATGAAATTCCGTTTCGAGTCTTTCCAGTCCTGTTTGCATCCATAGCCGAGCTTCCTTGAATCCTGGAAAGCAGATCCCGGCAAGGGCCAAAGCCGATGATTCCACCATGATCCAATTGTTGGGGTGGCCTCTGTGATCCATCAGGCTGCGAGCGTGTTCCCAGATGGAGCGCAGCATTTCCATTTTAGTGGATTCTTGAAATGATTCGGCCGACCAGACTATCCCTGCTACCCAAAGCCATTCCCTGAGTCGCCAGGCCACTGAAAGAGTTTCCCACGAAGGCCCGGCTCCTCCGTTAGAACCAATAGGCACTGGATTGAAATTGATCCAACTCGATATTAGGCTGTCCAGCTCTCGAGCGTACCGTTCATCCCTTTTCTCGATCCAGGCGGTGATTATTTCTTTCATGAAATGGTGACGATGCAGGAAGTGAGACCATTCCAGGACGCCCGACGGACATGTGTCCCAGGGAAACGGATAGCCGAGCGACTGCCCCATAATTCTTCCGCGCAGGATGTCGTCTGCACATTCGCGCGGATACTGGTGCGGGGCCGGGATAAGAAGCCCGGAATCGTCGGCCACGAACGGGGGGCCTGGAGACCAGACCTCCCGGGCCAACTTGGCAAATCCATGCTTGTTCCGCGGCAATTCCGTGACACCCGGAAGATCCGGATTCAGGACTTGGGCCAAGCCCTCAAGAGTCAACCGCGGTCCTGGCGGGATTTCTCGAAACTCCCCATGCAGCGACTGTATTTCAACGTCGATCGGCTCGGTTCCCTCATAAGTTCGCTCGCGTGAGAAACTGACCTCTATTTCTCTGATATCCCGCCAACCGTCGGGGGTGCCGTATGTTCCGAAGGATTCAGCAGGGAACTTTAAGTCAAACCATTCCCCGGCACGAAGTTCTTCGCGGCCGCCTGACAAGGACACGTCGGAGGTCTCTGAATTGAAACTCTTGGAGCCATGAATGAGCTTCATCCCCACAAGCAACGGTCCGGTTGTACGGTTGAGGAGCCTTGCAGATAACTGGTTGAATCCCGAAAAATCAGTTTCCGAAGGGTGCAGATTGAGGGTCAAGAGGCGGGAAGACGAACAAAACCGGCCTGTATCCTGGCCGCTCGTGGCGCGTTCGCTGTAGGGGCGGGTTTGAAACCCGCCCCCACTTGCGGCAATCAGAGGCTCTGTCCGGACAACTATGTCGCGCAGAAAATACTCAGGTTGAAGCGAGGGTTCCCACATAAGGCCCCAGGGCTATTTTGAAAGCCCCAGGTAGCCAAGGGCAATGGGACTGGTGCATGGAATGAACAGTAGCACTCCCCAAATTCCGGACTTTCCTCTCTCCCTGGCAATCCCCAGGCACACCAAAAGCGTGGCGACAATGGCGACAATCACAGTGAGAAGAAGCACAGCAAGAGGGAGTATTCCCCCAGTAGGTATCGCCGCCTCGAGCAAGGAGGCCGGAAGGATGACCACCGGAAGGAGGAACAACAAAATCCACCAAATTGGTTTGCGAGCTATGTTCAGCGCCAGGATGATTTGGGCAATAGGGATGAATGCCAACCAAGGCAAGTTAGTGTTCGTCTTCCTGGCAATGAGAAAGAGCATGATCGCGGGAAACAGATAGGAAAGGATGGAAATTATGAGCCCTATCACGCCGCCGCCCGCGGCCATAGCAGCCAACATGTCCGGCGAAACGGGGATCTGTGGAAAGCCTGGTATGTCCAGGTCAACACCACCCGGTGGTGTAGGGGGCTTCATCGGCATGCCAGGTTTCGGAAGTCCGGGTCTTTCCCCGGCCTTCTTTTCAGGTAGGGACTTTTGGACCCCAGGGACTTCGCCAGCCTTCTTTTCGGGTAGGGCCTTTTGGACCCCAGGAACTTCACCGGCCTTCTTTTCAGGTAGGGCTTTGGGGACTCCGGGTCTTTCTCCAGGTTTCTTTTCCGCGGCGGGCGGGGGGGGCGTCGGTTGAGTTGCGGCAGTCTTCTTCAAAGCCTCTATTTTGTCCAAAATCTGCTGTTTGTCAGCCGCATCCGGCCTTAATTTCAAGTAAGTCTCATATTCCCTAGCCGCGAGCCCGTCTTTTTTTTGAGTCTCATTCATGAGCCCCATATTGTAATGGGCTTCGGCAAAGTTTTTATCCAGTTCCGCGGCCTTGCGATAGTCGGCAAAGGCCTGCGGAATCGTGTTTTTCTTCCTATATATCTCCCCGCGATTGTTGTAGGCGTCCGCATAATCAGGAGAGATCTCTATGGCCTTGTTGAAATCCGCCAATGCATCATCAAGTTGGCCCAAGTCCTCGTATGCCATTCCCCGCCAGTTGTAAGCCTCTGCGGAACGTGGGTCCTTGGCGATCACTTCAGTGTAGATTTCTACAGCTTCTTTGAGCCTACCTGCCTTTTGATTTTCCAATGCTTCTGTAAGGCCTTGGGGCAACTGAGCAAACACGGGCATCGCCGCGCAGGTTACAGAAACAACCGCAACCAGAATAGCTATAACTGCTATCATCCGACGGGACTCAGAGCAGATATGCTTGGCGGAGTGAGCCGAATTTGCCCTATCGGGTCTTTGCTTGGCTGTTTGGACTTCAGTATTGACGGTTTCTCTAGTGAGCACACGCGGACTTGCCATTGGCCTCGAGGTTTTCATGCCGGTCCCCAGTTCTGTCAGTAAAAAGTAGTAGATTCCTTGTCAGATGCGGCATTTGACTATTAACACATTTCTGGATGCGGGTCAAGGTTTATTAGGGGCCATGTCATTGAAAAATAAGGTTTTTTATCCCATGCGCTTAGAAACTGGTTGGGAGAATCATTACCGGCTCATATGTGTGAAAAGTTTCTCCACTAGCATCTCCGGATCAGACTCCGCAACGAGCAGAGCGCGTGGAGCCTTTCCGGAAAGGCTTACCAAATGCAGAAATTCATCAGAAAAACCGCCGGTCTTTGTCAGGATCCCAATCGCACAATTTGGACCCAGATCGTCGCACGCGATGGTGAACTCATTCAGGGTCCCCATGCCGCCACCCACAAAGACACACGCATCCGCGCTCCTTATCAGGATCACATTCCGCCCTTTGGTCCCCATGCCGGTAAAAAGGATGATGCGGCTCTCCACAGGGTATGCATAAACCACCTCGTGGTCCTCTCGATTGGTCGCGGGAGAAATTCCTACGGTCAGTCCACCCGATGAGTTGGCCCCCAGCACAGCGGCATAAGGGAATCCCGGACATGCCCCCGTCAACAGCACTGCTCCTCTGGCCGCTACTGCTTCACCGATCCTCACAGCTTTCCCCCAACCGGATGATGTATCAGAAGTTGAGGCCGAACCCAGGACTGCTACTTTGAATACTCGGTCCGATTCCATGATCAGTGTCCTCCGGCAGTTTCTCTGAAAAACGTAGCGAGTGTAACCTTTCAATCCGCCGGGAACAAGGCGGGGGGCATTGGAACCTTGGCCTCACACCAGTTCGCTCTCAAACAGTGAGAATCGGGTAGTACCAAAACCAGCACTGACCTAGTGCCCAGGTCAGTGGCACCCAACATCAGATCAATATCGGGCTCGGGGTGCCACGGTTCTGGGCTGTGTCAGATCCGTGTTTGATTAAGCGGATTATTCATTATTTGGCCGCGAACTGGTATCAGAGCATCGCTGCCGGAAAGATTTCTCCGAAGAGGTAACACCGGCTTGACAGCTTTCTGACAAAGGGATAAGTTTTCCGAGTTCAATTTAGACTAGGCGACGTTTGTCTCTTCATGGAAGAATTTGCTGCTCTAATATTAGCCGCTGGTAAAGGGACGCGTATGAAATCCGGGGTGCCCAAGGTCCTGCACCATGTGGCGGGCAGCCCGATGATTTCCTATGTTGTGGATGCAGTCCGTTCGGGGGGCTTCCAAGAAATCGTAATTGTTGTGGGCCATGAATCCGCAGAAGTGAGAAAGGTCGCCCAAGTGCCTGGAATCAAATTTGCCTTGCAGGAACCGCAACTGGGCACGGGGCATGCGGTGGCGGCCGCCCGGGAATCGTTCAGGGGCTTTTCAGGTGACATCCTGATCCTGTGTGGAGACATTCCGCTTCTTCAATCCAAAACCATAAAGGAATTCATTCGGTTTCATCAGAACAACAATAGCAGGCTCACCGTGATGACCACTTATCCCGAGAACCCGGCAGGATACGGGAGAATCGTCAGGAGAGAAGGCGGGAGAGTCGCCGGCATTGTCGAAGAAAGGGATGCCAGTGAGGCGGCAAAGGCCATCATGGAAATCAACACCGGCGTGTACCTTGTAAATGCCGACTTGCTCTATTCACTAGTGAGTAAGCTTGGGGCAGATAACTCTCAGGGAGAGTACTACCTGACCGACATCGTAAGCGAGGCTGCGAAAGAATCAATCCCGGTCCATGCCTTTGTGCTGCCGGATGCTCAGGAAGCAACCGGAATCAACACTCGTTCTGATTTGGCCCACGTTTCCACAATAGTATGGAATCGTCTCCGGGAAGAATTGATGGGCTCAGGGGTCACTCTTCTTGATCCTTCGTCGGTTTATGTTGACTCGCAGGTTAGAATCGGGGCCGACACTGTGATTCACCCAGGTGTGACCATGTCCGGCCGTACCGAGATCGGGAACGGTTGCGTCATCGAATCCGGCGTCTACATTATGGACAGCAAGCTGGGAGACGGCGTGAAAATTTTGCAGGGATCCCGACTCGACAGGGCAAGAGTAGACGCGGGGACTACGGTGGGACCAATGGCCAATCTCAGGCCGGAAGCCCAAATCGGCAAAAATGCACGGATCGGCAACTTCGTGGAGGTCAAGAAAACCATTGTAGGAGATGGCTCAAAAGCCGCGCACCTCAGCTATCTTGGCGATAGCCACATAGGTGTTGATGTGAACATCGGATGCGGTACCATTACCTGCAATTATGACGGCAAGAAGAAGCATCCCACCACTATTCGCGATAGATGCTTCATCGGTTCGGATGTCCAGTTTGTTGCCCCTGTCGAAATAGGAGAAGGAAGCGTTGTAGGCGCGGGGAGCACGATCACTCGAAACGTGCCTCCGAGAAGCCTTGCCGTTTCCAGAGCCAAGCAAAAGAACTTCCCCTTGAGGAAGGGGCAGGGGCCATCTGATGAAGATCGGAAACCTTGAACTTGCGGGAAACGTTTTTCTGGCGCCAATGGCCGGGATTACTGATGCCCCCTTTCGCAAGATAGTCCAGCAGTTCGGGGTGTCTGCAGTCTGGACTGAGATGCTCAGCGCGGACGGCGTCGCAAAGGCCCGTGGTACCTTTCGTACCATGGAAGTTAGTGACCGGGAGGTCCCTACAGTCTTTCAAATTGTCGGGACTGATCCGGGGATAATGGCCGAAGCGGCCAAGCGGATTCAAGACCTGGGGGCTGCGGCGGTAGACGTGAACATGGGTTGTCCTGCAAGAAAGGTCGTGAACCGAGGCGCCGGAGCGGCCTTAATGAGGAATCTCGCGCTTGCAGGCCGGATTGTGGCTGCGATGCGACAGGCATTGACCGTGCCTCTCACGGTCAAGATCAGATCGGGGTGGGACGAAGAGAACCGGAATGCCGCGGCTATGGCACGCGTGATAGAGACCGAAGGTGCGAACGCGCTGATTGTGCACTCTCGCAGTCGATCCAGAGTTCATTCCGGGCCTCCGTCTTTGGATGTGCTGGAAGAGGTCAAGCGGTCAGTTCACATACCGGTAATAGGTAATGGCGGAATCCGGGAGGTGGAAGACGCTGTGACCATGGTGGCCAGCACCGGATGTGACGGTGTTATGATAGGAAGGGGGGCAATCGGAAGGCCGTGGCTGCCGGGCTGGATTCTCGAACGATCCAACCACGGTGCCGGGATTCCTGATCGTCCGTCGACGTTTTTCGATGTGATCCGGGAGCACTTGGGGTACATGCTGGAATGGTGGGATCGCCGCACTGCAGTCCACCGTATGCGCAAGCATTTGGCGTGCTACTCAAAAGGGTTTGCGGATGGGGCCGAATTTCGGCGCATAGCCCTCACCCAAGAAGATCCCGACGTGCTCATGCATCTCGTGGAGAAGTTTTTCGGGAAAGCTGCCATCTCATGACAACGGAAAAAACTGACAAGGCCCTGGATCCGGAAATGCAGGAGAAGCCCCGGAGAGCCGGCAAGGCCAAGACGGTGCTCAAGACCAATATCGCTGACTCTATTGATATGTTGGTTGAATACCTTGTGGACAACAACGTGAAAGGAATTCATCCTCTCATAATGGGGGAAGTCGAGAAGCGTCTGATCATTAAGGTTCTCGAGCGGAGCCGTGGAAACAAACTGAGGGCCGCCAAATGGCTTGGAATGAGTCGAAACACCTTTCACCGGAAGATCCAGAAGCTGGTTGATTCGCGTAGCCACGAGAAGGGGGAGTCGGAATCCTGAGAGCCCGCTTACTGTCCGGACATTGAATTTGCCGGTCAGTCGGTTGTGATGCGGCTGATATACATTTTGACGATGCCTGTAAAACTTTTCGCACTGGTTTTTTGTATGGGAAAACCCGGTGAATCAAACCTGAAATTAAAGGCTTGTATCTAATAACAGGCCCCGAGCCTGTTCAAGATACTTCTTGACACCTCGTCCTAAAGAAATATAATTAAAGCGGTTCTCAAAAAATCTCCATGGAGTTCCCTATGAATGCCGATAAGCTTGCTCTTCTCGAAGAGAAGATCATGCATTTAATAGAGCAAAACGATCAGTCCAAGAGAGAACAGGAACGGTTTAGCAGGGAACTGGAGAAGAGAGATAAGCGAATCGGCGAATTGGATCGCACTCTGAAGAAGATCCAAAAGGATCACAAATCTGCCAAAGGCAAACTGGACAGAATTATCGAGAAACTGGAGGCATTCACCTGAAAGACCCTGTGGCCGGGGATGCTTTGGATTACCGGAACAACTCTGAGGAGCTGACCGAAGCCGTTAAGGTACGATTATTCGGTCGAGAGTACAGCATACGAGGCCACGGAAACAAGAAATATATTGAAACGCTGGCGGATTTCATCAAAGAGAGAGCAGATGAAATCGAAAGCCGCGCTACTGTGGTATCAACACTGGATTTGGCAATCTTAACACTGTTGAACATCACAGACGAGATGTTCCAGAGTAAGCAGGTCAAGGAGCAGACCATAAGAGAACTGGAGGAAAAGACCGAACGGCTTCTGAAAGCCATAGATCGGGTCGTTTAATGTGTGGGTAGTCCCCTGCGCAGTGCGTGATGGACGGCAATTTTTTGAGCCAACACTCAAAAAATGGGAACCGCCCCCGGCTGTGGTGAGCATGCCTGCCTTGAAGCAGGAAGCCTGAAGCAGTCGTTAGGGTCCCACCTGGGTAACCAGGTTCAAAAGTTCTGTCCGCACGGCTGATCGCGGGGGATTCCTGCCAATAGCCTGATCGCTCGTTTCTTTTCGCCTAACAACCGGGATGTGGGCGGCAGCCTCTGGATGGCCATTCGGAGGAGTATATATATACGATATTATGTGGGTAATCGGCACGCGATGTATACTTCTTACCCTTAATCCATATCTTCCGAGATTCGACATCCTTTCCTGCTCTGTCTGCATAAGCATCCCGTCATATTCATAAAATGGGAGTGGGCTGTGGAATTGATTTCCTTTTTGATTCCTGCCCTTGTCGCTGTAATGGTGGGGGTGGCGGCTGGATATGCCGCAGCCAGAATCCTCGACAAGAGCCGGGGCCGGTCAGCCAAATCAGAAGCGGATGAATTCATCAAGACCGCAAAGAAAGAGGCTGAAACAATAAAAAAAGAGGCCCTTCTTCAGGCCAAAGACAAACTGTTTCAATCCCGAGCTGATCTTGAGCACGAAATAAAAGAGCGACGCGCTGAGCTGTCGGCTCGAGAATCCCGTCTCCTGAAAAAGGAAGAGAATCTTGAGAGAAAGACCTCACAACTGGAATCTAAAGAAAGTGCCTTAACTAAACACGAGAAGGAAATAGATTCAGGTTTCAGGAAAGCCAAAGAAAAAGAACTTGAGGTGGATAAGCTCGTCAGGAAGCAGCTCGAGAAGTTAGAACAGCTAGCTGGTCTCTCGACCGGTGAAGCCAAAGAGATGCTTCTGCAGAAGGTCAGCGACGAGACACGAATGGAAAGTGCGAGGATTATAAGGCAAATAGAGGAAGAGACTCACACCCAAGCCGACAAAAAAGCTAAGGAAATCATTTCTACGGCCGTCGGAAGGTATGCAGCGGACTACGTGGCCGAGCGCACGGTTTCAGTCGTGAACCTGCCCAGCGAGGAGATGAAAGGGCGAATTATCGGACGAGAAGGCCGTAATATTCGAGCCATAGAAGCTGCTACGGGCATAGACCTCATAATTGACGACACTCCAGAAGCGGTCATCCTTTCGGGTTACAACTCCATCCGGCGTGAAGTAGCCAGAATAGCCCTTGAAAGGCTCATCAGCGACGGCAGAATTCACCCCGCCCGAATCGAGGAAGTAGTAAAAAAGGTCACTCAAGAAATGGAGGAGACCATCGTTGAGGCTGGCCAGCAAGCCAGTTTCGATGTAGGAGTTCACGGGATCAATGTCGAACTGATAAGGCTGGTGGGCAAACTCAAGTACAGGACGTCCTTCGCTCAGAACGTTTACCAGCATTCCATTGAGGTAGCGTTCCTATGCGGCATTATGGCTGCGGAACTCGGACTGAACCCCAAGAAGGCAAAACGCGCAGGTCTTCTTCATGACATAGGCAAAGCCATAGATCACGAGGTGGAGGGGGCGCATGCCATCATAGGCGCGGACATAGCCCGGCGTCACGGCGAGTCACCCCTGATTGTCAATGCAATTGCCGCTCATCACGGCGATGAAGACCCCACAAGCACGCTGGCGGTGCTGGTTCAGGCGGCTGATACGTTGTCCGCGGCCAGACCAGGCGCGCGACGTGAGATGTTGGAAAATTACGTCAAACGTCTGGAAGACCTCGAACGAATAGCCGATTCCTTTAAAGGTGTGAGCAAGTCCTTCGCCATACAAGCCGGGAGAGAAATTCGCATCATAGTGGAGAACTCGAATATTGGAGACGAAGGGCTCACCCTTTTGGCCCGGGACATACGAAAGAAGATCGAAAAAGAACTCTCTTATCCAGGTCAGATAAAGATAGTGGTTATACGGGAAGCACGGGCTGTCGATTACGCTCGATAGAGGGGATGAGTAAGGTAAAGCACTGTGCGCCCAAAAAACGGGCAGACACGCAGGTCTGCCCCTACCAACTTTCTCTGCAATCACGGCAGCGGAGCAAGCTAAACTATCTGTTCGGATAAGGTTACCCTCTGCGTACCTTCAGATGCTCTTGAGGTTTTCCCACCAGCCTCTCATCACTCCTCTATCGTAGCCCCAGCGGCCTTCATCTCTTCAATCGCAGTGCGAGTGCCTTCAGGGGTAATGCCTCGGCTCAGGCTCAGGAGGAGGGTGACGTCGAAGTTTTCTTCGAGTGCATGGAGGACAGTCGCGCAGACACAATAGTCAGTGGCCAAACCATAGATGATAAGGCTCCTGGCTCCGAATTCTTCAAGGAGACCTTTGAGCCCCGTATCATGGCCTCCATCGTCTCGGAACCCTGAATAGCTCTCAAAGTCCGTGCGATTCCCTGTTGAGATGACGGCGGTGATCAGGTCCGGCGGCACAAGGATTTCCGCGCCCGGAGTCCCCTTAACGCAGTGCGGCGGCCAGAGTATTTGCTCACGATCCTCGATTCTGATCACGTCGAGAGGTTTCCAGCCTGGATGACTCGTAAAAAAAGAAACATGATCCGCCGGGTGATAATCGCGGGTTGCCAGGATTGGTAGGCCCTCTTCCTTGAATTCTCGAGTGCGGGCTACCACCTGTTCCAAGTAATCCGGGCCGGTTCCGGGGACGGCAAGGGCGCCGTTCCGATATTGCGTAAAGTCGGCTTGAACGTCTACCACGATGACGGCTTGGGTTCTTATGTCGGACATCAGCTCCCTCCTTCCCCTTTTCAGGTACCTATATTATGTTCCCACGCCTTCCTCGTCCACCAATCGCGGGTCTCTCTGCCCTGTGCCATGTCATACCAATGGCCTGTCGAATAGTCAGTACCAGCTCCCATAGCTATAGCAGTTCTCGAAAATAATCGCGGATTGACTCCTGGGTCCCACGGACCTGGGCTTCGCCAGGTCCGTGCCTGCGTTTTGTGAAAACAGTAAGGTTGTGCCCCGCATTGGACACCAAATTGAAAAGCGAGCCGATGGTAAGGTGAAGCTGGGAATCTGCCGAGTTATCATGGCGATAGAACTGGCAGGAAGCACGGACCTGGCGAAGCCCAGGTCCGTGGCACCCAATACAGAAGGCATCGCTTGACAGAAGAGGCTACCATGGTTGTTCCCAAAGGCTCTTCCCGAATGAGGTCGTCCCGCCTGCCCGAAAGAGACAGGCAATTCCGCCATCGGAGGGCCTGTCCCACCGGGAAGAGTATGCTACTCGTCTGAAAGCGCTTTAGC
The DNA here is from genome assembly GCA_963809365.1 of uncultured delta proteobacterium. Taxonomy (GTDB): domain Bacteria; phylum Desulfobacterota; class Desulfomonilia; order Desulfomonilales; family Desulfomonilaceae; genus CAWBBA01. The sequence goes on from CAWEJR010000007.1 coordinate 35,673, forward strand.
ATTAGCCGGTTTCTATTTTACCGAGAAAAACTTGCAATCGTCTTCCATATATATATATGCTGAACTCTGATGCTAACTTCGGTCATTGTCATCACAGATGACCAGGGCTCGGGGTCTGTGGAGGATTGATGGAAACCAAAAACGGTCTGTCTCAAGAGGACCTGCTGCGTTTGGCTTCACTGGGGGAGGTCTTTGGGGGATTCGCTCACGAGATTGCGCAACCCCTAAATGCGATCATGATCGCCTCCCAGGTCGTTCAGCTCAAAGTGGAGCGGAGTGACCTGCCGGAAGAAGAAAAGAAATTCGTTGTACATCGACTGAACATCGTCACCTCACAGGTGCAAAAAGCCAGTGAGATAGTGGAAAGCCTTAGGCTATTCAGTGGCGCCAGCTTTTCCGGCTCTGGAGAAACAGGGCTCAAGGGCATCTTCGAAAAGGTCTATGGTTTAATGGGGCAGCAGTTTATCAGCAGAGGCATCGACCTAAAATGTGAATGCGATGAGGCGCTCCCATCGATTAGAAACAACCCGAACCTCCTTGAAGGGGTCATGGTGCAGGGTCTGGCTTTTGCTAGAGACGCGGTTGCAGCACTCGGCGTATGGCACGACCAGCGGAATATTCCGTACAAGAAGTTCTTAAACGTGAGGTTCACCGAACAGGACGGCGCCTGCGCTGCAGACATCCTCTGGGATTCCGGCGGTCTCCCCGCGGATATGACTGTCATGGATGCGCAAAACCATACCGGCCTGGCCACGGCCGGCACTGTCCTGGCTTCCATGGGGGGAAGACTCGAAGCCACCGGTTCAGCTTTGAAGATTACTTTTCCCTGAACGAACCGCATCACTCGGCAAAAGGCCGCGAATCCCGCGTTTCGCCGGACGGTTTCCGTTGGTCACCGCATCTTTCAAGGGCCAACGACCTCGCAATTACAATGTGAGGTTAGCCTCTTTACCCCCCGTAACTGACAGGTTAGCTGAATGCGCTTCTTTTCACGTTGACAGGATTGGCGGCTGTGGTATCATGACCCGTGCTATGGGACGGAATTGTCTTGTGATTTTAATGTCTAATCTGGAGGATGGAGTGTGAATCCCGAGTCGACTCTCGGGACGCCGAATAGGTTGCGCCCCTGGCAGCTGGGATCGCCGGGAGGGTTGTCTGTTCTGGCTGCCTGTATCATTCTGCTGGGAGGATGTGGCTCCAGCACGAGCTTGGTCAAGCAGGAGGTCGAATACAAACCTGCCACGGCCAATGCTTTCTCCAGGGCTATCTCTGTCGGAACCGAACTCAAGAAACGTCCAGTCGCCAAACTCACCGCTTATCCAGCTCTCCCCACTGACGAGAATTCAACTCGAGTCCGAAAATTTGTCCGTGAATACGCTTATGGCCAGCGCGTTGCCATGAGGCGCTACTTGGTTAATGCCGCAGAGCATCTTCCGACTGTCAAGGCCACAACAAAAGAAAACGGTCTGCCGGATGATATAGCCTACCTCGTCATGCTCGAATCCGGCGCCAATCCGGAAGCTCGCTCCCCGGCCAACGCTCTCGGCATGTGGCAGTTCATGTCGGCCACCGCGCGCAGCTATGGGCTGCGTGTGGATAGCTGGGTGGACGAACGGTTGGATCCGCAGAAGTCGACCAAGGCGGCCATGTTGTATCTGAAGGACCTGTACGGCATGTTCGGTTGCTGGCGGCTGGCGCTGAGCGCCTACAACTCGGGAGAGAATAAGCTGAACAAGGTCCTGTGCCAGGAAGATGCCAGTGATTACGACGAAATCTGCTCCAGCCCCCGCCTTAAACGGGAGACGAGAGAATTCTTCCCAAGATTTCTGGCCATGGCCCACATAGCCAAGAACCCGGAGAAATATGGCTTTGCTCGCCTGCCCGACAAGGCAGAAGAGCCAAAACACGATCTAATCACCGTCGATGGGTCCTATTCGCTGGAAACGCTGGCCAGAACAATGGGAGTGCCCCGCAGCCGTTTGGCCGCGCTGAATCCGGCTCTGATAAGGGGCTCGACTCCAGCGGGTCCGTCGTACTCTCTCAGAGTACCGAGTGGGAAGAAAGAGCTTCTGGCTGCCAAACTGAAGGATACACGGCCTGAACCCTCGCGGACGCACATAGTGCACGTCGTAAACAAAGGGGACAGCGTCCCGAAGATCCTTCAGCGCTATGGTATACGGAAGTCGCAACTGGCCGGTCTGAATCCTGACGTAAACTTCCGCCACCAACTCCGCCAAGGGCAGAAAATTGTAGTTCCGGCGGAAGCCTCGGAGACCACTAAGAGGCAGGTTCGAAAAGGCGAACGTCTCTCGTTGCTGAACGACGGATTAGAGTAAACAGCAAGCCAAAAGACGGAAATTTGGGGGAAGACTCTTCAGCAATAAGGTTGCAGCGCCTTTGTTGAGGTATGTTTACCATCAGGATCGATAGTCCGCGTTTATAGTCACGTATTCCTCCGACATGTCCGTGGTAAGAAAGCTCGCCTCGCCATCACCGGCCTTGAGATCGAGTTGAATAGAGAACTCCCGGCCTTGCATCACCCGATGTGCCGCTGACTCCCAATCATCAGACACCACCTGCCCGTGTTTCACAATTGGGACTTCACCGATGAACAAGTCCACATTGTATGGGTCAAAAACCACACCGGCCCGACCCGCACTGCAAAGTATCCGGCCCCAATTGGGATCCTCTCCGTGAAACGCGGTCTTGACCAGAGGGGACTCAGCGATAGTTCGAGCCACTTTAGCGGCCGCGGCCGGCCCCGGTGCGCCCGTCACTCGGACTTCCACCATCTTCGTTGCCCCTTCTCCGTCAAGGACGATCTGCCGAGCCAGGCTCATGCAAGCCTCAGTCAGTAGCGAAGAAAAAGCGTCCCGGTCGGCACGGCCCCCGCCGAGTTCCCGAGCTTCGCTGCCTCCGCCGGCCATCACTATAACTGTGTCATTGGTACTGGTGTCACCATCAATGGTAAGGCAGTTGAACGTACGGCTGTTGGCCTCGACAAGGCAATCCCTGAGCCGGTTCGGTTCGATCTTGATGTCCGTGAGGATTACGGCCAGCATCGTAGCCATGTTGGGAGCAATCATGCCGGACCCTTTGGCCATCCCCAGCATTTTGAAAGGGCCGTCCGACGAGACTCCGCTGAGAAGAACGGTCTTCGGTCGTGTGTCTGTGGTCATCATCGCGGCGGCTACATCCATGAACGTGCCCTGGTCAAGCCCGTTCAGGAGTTGGGGGAGTTTCTCCCGTATTCTGTCCACAGGCAAGCGCAGGCCGATAACCCCAGTGGACATGGGGACGACAAGGTCGGCTGCGATTCCGAGACCTTCCGCCACTTCCCCAGTGAGGTCCAGCGCATCGCGCAGGCCTTGTTCGCCAGTGTAGGCGTTGGCATTACCCGAGTTTATGAGTATAGCGCGGCACGCGCCGCTTGCGAGGCGTTTTCGAGTGATCTCCACGGGCGCAGCAAACACCAGATTGGTCGTGGTGATCGCCGCTGCTGAAGCCGGCGAATCCGATACGATAAGGCCAATGTCCAATCGGTCAGTGCCTGCGCGTTTAATCCCAGCCGCCGCGGCGCTGAATCTGTATCCTGGAATTGGTGGCTCTTTCTTATTCAATCTTGTCTACTCCCCTATTTCGGGCACATTCACGCCCAGCCTTTGAAGTTCCTGAACTAGTTGGTTGTGGTTGCGAAAGACAATGCCCGTTATTCCCGCGCGCACTGCGCCTTCAACATTTTCCGTAAGATCATCGATAAATACAGCCTGGAAAGGATCAATGCCGAACTTCTCGATTGCCTTTTCATAATAGGCGGCTGAAGGCTTCATGACGCCGAGATCAAAGGACAGCGCGGCTCCCTTGTAAAAAGTGACCCGTGGAAACTTTCCGATAATGTATTCGTAATGAATCCGGCTGGTGTTGGAGACCAGCCATGTGCCGTAACTTTGGGACAGCGACTCCCCCAGCGAGATCATGCCTTCATCCAGGCTAAAGATGTTGCACCAAATCTCGAGGAAGTCGTTACGATTCAAATCGGTCCCGAGAATGTCGGACACGGCTCCGTAGAACTGGTCCCGGCCGGTAACGCCTGTTTCCAGCGCTTTGGTCGGCTCATTCAGAAGATCGATAAAGGCTTGCCTATCTTCTTTCAGGAGCCTTGCCGGCTCAGGGGGAAGGTGCGGAAGTAACTTGCTGAACGCTATTTCCAAGTGGACCGGTACCAGTACGTTCCCGAGATCAAAGAGTATGTGATTGATCGTTCGTTTCATTATACTGGCTCATCAGCCGGCTGGAACAACATCCTCTTGCCCTATAATTTCCTACCCAGGCCACCTCAATAGATGCCCAGCTCTATTCCACCGGCCAGTATCTGGCCCAACTCCCTACACTTTTCCAACATAGGTGCCGATACATCCCCTCGGCACACAATCGGTTCCTGAACCCTCCTCATGCGCAAGCCCGCTATAATGCGCTCGATGCTGGTCAGTGCACCGCTCCCATCATTGCCGGCACAGATTACCAGTGCATAGGATTTTCCAGTCACATGTTCCCGCACATTTTCATAGGTGCGGTCAAAGAAATCCTTAACGGCCCCTGACATATACCCGAAATATTCAGGACTGCAAAACGCCACGGCCCGAGATTCTCTAAGCTCCTGTTCAGAGGCCACAGAAGCCCGGACGAGCCTGATCCTCACGCCCGCGACAGACCGCGCCCCTTCCTCGACTGCATGTGCCAGCCGCTCAGTGTTGCCCGACTGTGAATGGTAGATTATCAGAAGAAGCGGGGCCGAGTCCATTGGTGGTCTTCTTCTCTGGCTGGCGGAGATGCCCCACGTGGCCGGATTTGCTTGTCACCCCAGGTCATGTTGCTCTTCAGAAACTGTGCGCCGCAGACAGGGATTGTCCCGAAACAGTATGTAGTCCGCGCATTCTTCGACGAACTGCGAGACCACTTCTTGAAGCGTCTGATCTCGTTCTTCGGCTACGTGTTTCAACATAACCCACATCTGGTCCAGCACGGGGAACGTTTCCTGGGTCAAAGTCAGGACAAGGGTGTTTCCACAAGGGCAGTGGCGGTAAACCATGGTGAAGGGCCGATGCATCACATCGCTGCCATCTTCCAGGGTGTGACCTTTAGGGGTGGTGGCGCAAAGATATTGAGGAAAACTGTCGTACTTTGTTCCACACGTCCGACAGTCTTTCGGGAAAAGCTTTTCATCTTTACCGATCGCTGCCAGGAGCTTTATGAATTCCAAGAAACGCTCGTCGTATTCACCATGCGCCTCCTCGATGCAAGTCGGATCCTGCATGGCCACTCCCTTTGCAACGCAGTGTCGATCGGATTTACTGAACCCATCGGGTAGCTTATGTCGCCACGCCTTGAAAATGGCTCTAGTAGCAAGACCTTTCAGCCCCGCTGCACTTCGATCGAGTAAAGACCCGGCTCCCTTCGCTTTTCGGCCGACGCCGCGTAATTCCACTTCAAATGGCCTGTTTACTCTTTCTGTGGAGCCAGAGTTCAATCCTACCGTTCATGAGGAAAAGGAATGCGATGGATGCCAGGCAGACTATGGAAACCACAACAAGTGTAGTCCAGTTTTCGTCGTACACTGCACAGCCACAGTAGCTTAGCATCACGGTCCCGGGTATTCTTCCCAGCCCGCATACCAGCGCAAAAGTTACAAGCCCCATGGGGCTGAGGCCCAGAATATAGCACAGAATATCCTTTGGAAAGCCTGGGATGACGAAGAGAAGCACTGCGATGAACGTTCCCCTCCTCTCCGTGAGGAAATGGAATTTCTCCAGCGTTGCCTGAGTCACCGCCAATTTGACCAGCGGAAGACCTATGATCCTGGCCGCGAGAAAAGCTAGTACTGGATCCGACCGTAAGGCCGGCTGTAGAGTAGAGCAGGCTGGGGACTGTCCCGAAAATGAATCCGCCCACAGCGCCGGTAAATTCACCCGGGATAGGCGCCATCACCACCTGAAGGGCCTGGACGACTACGAACACAACTGGAGCCCAAGCGCCCCAGCTTTCGATATAACTCCGAAGTTGTTCCTTGCCTCGGAAAATTTCCCACATCCCCTGGTACAAGCGGCGCGAGCAAGCCCATGAAGCCGAGTATTGCAACCATCACGACTATCCCGGCCAGCAGGCTCACTGCCAGGATGACTCGTCGTCGGTCTTGCTCGTTCAAAATTTGCATCACAAAACTCCCGGACGAGGAACCTCTCGCTGGTCCAGAGTCGCATCGGTCGGCATAGAGAGCGTGCGCAGAATTTCGTCCTCCATCCGTCTGACAAGAGGTGGAAACGTCTTTGAGTTGATCGCAGAAATCCTTATTCCGTCATAACTGGCACAAATGTTGTCGACAGTTACTGGATCAACCAGGTCCTGCTTGTTGAAGACCCTGATCACGGGAATCCCGCTAAGGTTGAGCTTTTCCAACAATCTCTCTACCGCAGCCATTTGCGTTTCAAATGCATGATTGGAGCAGTCTATCACGTGGAGGAGCAGGTCCGCGTCGGCAAGTTCATCGAGTGTGGCGGAGAAAGCAGCCACTAGCGTCTCGGGAAGATCCTGCAAGAAGCCGACAGTGTCTGTCACAATTACCTCAGTCTCTCGGGGAAATCTCAGCCGCCGACTGGTGGGGTCCAATGTGGCGAAGAGCTTGTCTTCTACAAGAATATCAGATTTCGTAAGATTATTCAAAAGAGTCGATTTTCCTGCATTGGTATAACCCACGATCGAGATCACCGGTACGCCCCTTCTGTTCCGAAGCTCTCTTCGAAGCGAACGGCGCCTTCCTAGCTGCTGAATTTGTTTTTCCAAGAAACCGATTCGGCTGTGAATTCGACGACGGTCAATTTCCAGTCTGGTTTCCCCCGGACCACGACCGCCAATTCCACCTGTTAGCCGCGAAAGAGCGTCATCCTTTTCCGCAAGCCTGGGGAGCGCGTACTTCAACTGGGCAAGTTCGACTTGGATTTTTCCTTCGCGGGACTTGGCCCTTTGCGCAAAGATGTCCAAGATCAGTTGCGAGCGGTCAATGACCTTTAGTTCAGTGAATTCTCCGATGGCCTTTACTTGCGCGGGACTCAGTTCAGTATCAAAGACCAGGAGGCCCGCACCCTTCTGCAGCGCATCTATTACTATCGCCTTCAGTTTGCCCTTGCCTACCAGGAAGCGAGGATCCGTAGCGGCGCGGCGCTGGATAGACGTTCCGACTACATCGACCCCACAAGATCGAGCAAGCTCCTTCAGCTCGTCCAACGATTCTTCAATCTCCCACTCTTTACCGGTGGTTCTCCCTACCAGATAGGCCCTCTCAGCGTCTGCTACAGAACGGGCTCCCACAGACCTTGATATCTCATCTTCCAGGGATTTGATGAAGCCCGGGAAATCCAGGTCAAGGGAAGAAGGCTGAACCGGATCAAGTAACTGCCAGACGTCTCCACGCGGATTGTCCGGCAACAGGTGCGCAATACGGATCACCGTCGGCAAGCTGTTACCGTCAATTCCGATAGACGCGACTAAATCCAGGCGGAGAAGAGCCAGGTCGGTCAAATCCTCCTGGCTAAGCGGCTCATCCTTGAGATGGGTATGGATCAGCCTCAGTCCTCTTAGCCTCCCCGCACCAACCCGCCACCCATCCAGTTTAGGGATCATAATGGAGCGTGCATCACCGACCACGACACGCCGAATGTTCCCTTTGCGATCGACGAGAACACCGATTTGGCGGCCGATCTCAGAGGAGAGTTCCGTCAGATAGCGAGCCATCTCTGGGCTCACGACCCGGGCGGCGGGGATTCTCCTGAGGGCCAATTTCTCTAACCGGGTCCTCTGCGAGGCCTTCAGACCCCGGACTGAACCGGAAACTCCGCTCAATCCGGACCCCCGATCAGCACCTGAAGCTGGGACATGGTAGTGTGGGCGAATCCTTCTGTCAGCCTATTCTCCCTTCTTTTCGTTTTCCTCGGGAAGGATCTTTACAATGGCACAATGCTTTCGATCAAGGTATTTGCGTGCTACCCTGAGCACGTCTGCCGCTTTAACTTCCCCGATCTTTTTGATGTACTCGGTTTCATAATCATATCCCAAACCATAGAGAGTGTTCAAGCCGATATTTTCAGCTCTGGACCATGAACTCTGCAATGAGATCAGGTGATTGCCAAGAAGGTTGGTGATCCCTCGGTTGAGTTCCTCGTTGCTGACAGGCGACTTTTGGACAAGCTCTATCTGGCTGAACAAACCATCAAGGGCACGACCGGCCTTGGGGACATCACAAGCCATATAAAAGGCAAAGACTCCGGGATCGACACCGGGCCGAACGAACGAGGTCACCGAGTAAGCCAGAGATTCTTTATCCCTGAGTTGCAGGAACAAGCGCCCTCCCTGCCCCGCTAGTATATTGTTGAGCACGTCGAGGGGGTAACGATCCTGTTCGGCGACGGTTGTGCCGCGAAAGCCTATTGCAATATGTGCCTTGGCCCTGGGAATGCGGACGATATTCTCCCTAACCTGCTTCAAAGGTTGTTCAGGAGGGATCTCCGGACGTTCCAATGCCGTTGCGGGAATCTTTCCGAACAGTTCGCTTATGCGATCCATGGTTTTTTGCGGGTCCATGTCCCCGACGCCGGTTATAACCGTGTTGGAAGGCACAGCGAACCGCTCGTACGTTTGTCTGAGATCTTCCGCAGTGAATCCGGAAACCGTGGCCAATGTGCCTTCCTGATCGAATCCATAAGGATGATTATGAAACAGTGTGCTGTTGAGGACCTTGATTGCGTAGGGCACCGGCCTATCCGGCTCAGTTTTGATGCGGTTCAGGATCAGGTTTCGTTCTCTCTCAAGTTTGTCCTGAGGAAACGTCGGATTTGTGTAAAGCTCCGCAAGCAGTTGAAGGCCCGAATCCGCATACCGACTGAAGAAGTTCGCGTAGAGGCCGAATGAATCGTATCCGGAGAACCCATTGAGACGGCCCCCCATGTCCTCGACTTTCCTAGATATCTCTACTTCGCTCAGGCTGCCGCTACCCTTGTTCAACATCTGGGAGATGAAGTTCATAATCCCTTCGTTCTCTTTGTTCTCGAAACGTTTTCCGCCGAGACAGGCTATTCGAAATGAAACAACGGGATTGGAATCATCGGGCGACAGCACCACTCGTATGCCATTGGGGAGCGTGCGCGTAACCACGCGTGACGCAGACGCGGCTTCAGTGGCCGCGGCCTTTGTCTGAGGTGTGAAAGAGTTTACGATTGCAACCAGCTTCTCGACTTGAAAACCTTCGAGGGCGCCTTCGGGCATCAGAACGGAAACGCTCACGTTGGGTGGCACAAGATACTGGGAAACTACAGTTGATACTTGCTTCGGGGTCACTGCGTTATTTAGCGTGAGGTATTTTTCCTCGTAATTGGCATCCCCGATGTCGGCCTGAAAGCTTCCGATGCTCCGTGCCATGCCCTGAACCGTTTCTCTTGCGTACAGGTGCTGGGATTCAATATGAACTTTCGCCCGCTCCAACTCTTCCGCGGCAGGGGGTTCCTTTGCCAGGCCGGCGATTCCCTCCATTATTCCTTGAGTCACGACTTCCAGGTTCTTGGCGTCAAGGGTTGCAGAAACTACCAAGAGGCCAGGTTCCTTGGGGGTAAGAGCGTAAGCGGAAATAGAATTTACCAGCGCTTTCTCCTTCTTGAGAACTCTTACTAGACGAGAACTCTCCCTGGATCCCAGGATATCACCGGCCAAATCCAGGGCATTAACATCCTGACCCTTCATAGACGGAATATGAAAAGCAACATGAAGCCGCGTTTCCCTGGAATTGCGATCTCTGGTAAGGGCACTCCTGACCTCCTTCTGAGGGGGCTCCACCGGTCTGGGCGGCCTGAAAAAACCTTCGGCTTTGAAGTCGCCCAAGTAACGCTCGATTTCGCCACGTAGCTTGGCGGTATCCACGTCTCCTATTACGAGCAAAAACATGTTGTCAGGGACGTACCATTTTTTCCGAAAATCAAGTATGTTTTGCTGAGTAAACTTTTCGACGTCCTCCTTGTACCCGATAACAGGCCACTTATACGGATTGCTCACGTAAGCAGTCTTGAAGAGCTGCTTTGACGCTACTCTCTCGGGGCGTTCCTCCCCTTCAAGAATCTCCTCAAGGACTACCTGTTTTTCTTTGTCGAGTTCCTTCGGGTCGATGACGGGCCTCAATACGGCATCGGTAAGAATATCCAGGCCCTGGGACGTTGCGCTGGAGGGGACGGTGATGTGGAAAACCGTCTCGTCCCAGCTCGTGTAGGCATTGGTCTCTCCTCCAAGGGCTTCAACTTCGGCGGCAATCTGTCCGACTCCCCGCCGCTCCGTCCCTTTAAAGGCCATGTGTTCAATGACGTGGCTGATGCCTAGCTCCGATCTCTCTTCATCGGCGCTGCCGACCATCACCCAAAGCTGGATGGAAGCCACTTTACGGGCGTGGTCCTCTTTAATAAAGACATCCAGACCATTCGTTAGTGTAAAATGTTTCAACTTTTCCTCCATCGCATTGGCATTGATAGGAACTATCCAGAGCAGTACCGCGGCCAACATCCATCCAACGATGGAAGTGAGTCTGTCAAATTGCGCCATTACCATCTCCCTTGTAACCTTATTCTCTATATGTGTGCATTGCCGACAAAACCGACAAGGAGAGCCTGACCTCGATAAAAAAGACCAGACTTCCTTTAGTTCGCTTGCGTTCCAAAGCCTGTACCGGCGATCTGATCACGTCTAGGAACGGGGCAAGCTAGGCTTGAGATTGATCCCGGCAACGCACGATAAGACACTCCTTCCCTCCCAGCGTTCCTTTTTTTATTGTCTCACGTCGCGCTTGTCGGCGACGGCCGCGCGCGGTCGGCGCTACGCGGGAACACTTCGTGTTTTCCGTTCCGAGTCAAGTATGCCTCGCGTCTCAACCGGGGAGGTTTCGCTGTAGTGAGCGGAGTTCTTGCAAGACTGTATCTCCTGGAACGAGCCGAGAGAATTGCTCCGCATACAGTTCAGCCTGTTCCTGGAGTATGCCCCTGAGAGTATTACGATGTTCACGGTCCACACGCTCGCCTATCTCTCGAAGCACATCAAGCACCTTGAGATTGAGCAGCCATTTTGGAATAAAAGGGACTATCACCGTATTGAGGAGGGCGTCAAGCAAAGTGAAACCTCCTCCCACCACAATTTCCGCCGTGATCAGGAATAAGGCCCATACAGTGTAAGATCCGTAAAGTTTGAGTTCGTCGGTCCGTGACAACCCATCCCTGAATCGGTTGAACTCGGCTTCGAGCAGATGCTCCATGCCCGGGAAGGCCGCGTCATAATGGGCTCGAATCTCCTCACGGGACCACCTTGGCACGTCGGTAAGAGCCACCTGACACAGGTCTTCAAGGGTTGGATTTGAAGAAAGCATTTCCGCGATGGCCAGGTTAAGCCTTGCTGTCGCCCACTCCAGAGGTTGAAGCCTTGCTACGGCTTTGGCGGCTTCGAAGTCTTCTGTGCGAATATCCCTTTCATCATCTTGGCTCATGGCCCCGACATTGCGGGAGACAAAGATTTCGGCAACTGCACTGAACAGACTCTTCACTGCATTACGGACCATCATTCGCGGAACGAAGAGGATGTCGTACTTGCGCAAGAGGCGCTGAAGCCGATTCCGAATCTGAACTTCCATGTCGTCGGAAACAATTGCATCCAATTGGGCTTCCATTCCTCTTGAGACTTCCTCCAGGATACGTCGAATTTCGGAATTGACAGCCGCCACCCGCTGGACCTGAAATTCAAGCGAACTCGTCAAGTCATTCAAGCTAGTCAGGGTTCGTTCCCGCAGCCGACCAAGCTCTTCCTTCCGGATGGTCTTCCCGGATTTCCCACTTGCCTCGGCCAACAGACCTGCAAACGCGGGGCGGTTCCGCAGACCTGGAATGAGGTCCGGCGACGGCTCCAGTCTCTCTATCCTGATCGGCTCAGCTTCGTATCCCAGGGCGCGGATCAGGCTCTTGAAATCATTATACGCGGTGTCGGAAACAGCCTTGTTCATCACAAAGATCGCCTTCTTGCCCCATTGCCGAGCCCGTGTCTGCATTTCGTGGCCGGCGAGATCCGCGTATTTTTCCTGGGAAGTAATGAAAACCAAGATGTCGCTGATAATGAAGAAATCGTCTGCAATGGCTCGGTTGGAAAGCTCGACGCTATCGAAGTCGGGAGTGTCCACCAGAACAAGGTCCCCAAGTCCCGGATTCTCGTGCGGGAAAACCATCGCGTGGGACTCCCCGTCGGGCCCTAGAAACGGCGCGGCTCGCAGTTGACCGACGAAGGATTGGCTGACCAGGATTACTGCCTGCAGGGTCGAAGGTCTCCGAAAGCCAACCTCGCTTATCTTGCAGTCTGCCAGCGAATTGAACAGTGTGCTTTTACCGGTCCCGGTCCCTCCCACAAGACAGACTACCGGAGGAAAATCGCTATCGAGTGCGGATTTCCAGAATAGTGCAGCGAGAAGTCGCTTCGTCTCAGAACGCTTTTCTTCGAGAATTGGCTGTACGGCCAACCTTTTGTCGAATGTCAGCGAGAGTTTCTCCTTAGAATCCTTCACCCTCTAAGTCCTCATTTACAGGTTGGCAGCAGAAAGTCAGGAACCCCCGCCTATCGAACGCGTGACCGTCTTCGAATCAAAATTCTCTTGTGCTTGCGCCACGTCAGGACGAAGGCAGCTCAATGGCGCGGCCGGTTACGTGCTTTGCCGGGCCTCCGGCTGACACGCGGATAGTATCATTGTTGCAGTAAAAGTAGCTACTGAGTTGGTTGCGCGTGGGATTTGAGAATCGATTGTCCTCCTGGGAAACCCGACACTCCAAAGCAGCTAGCGTGGTGTTTCCACAATCCCCTTACGCCAGTAGGGCGGGCCGTGCCCGCCACGGAAATTCGCAACACGGCGGGCACGGCCCGCCCTACGAACTGCACAAAGGCTGATGAAGCAAGAAAAGCGAGGGACGTGCCAATAAGCCGGCAGGGCGGTCCACAGCAATCAGTTGTTCTGCGTGTCCAATATTTTTCGCACCGCGGGTGGGATAAAGATACCTTCCAGGTTGAGCCTTTTGAGTGACTTTGCCAGAACCAGGATCTTTCTGCGTCTTGAATCTTTTCTGTTAATAAGAATCATGGGCTTCCCGGAGACCCGACAATAACCTCCATCGCTCCTTATGCCGCCGATTCCAAGGTTTTCATACCTCAGATCGACTCCAAGGCGATTGGCGATTTGTTCGAGATGCTCCAGCAGTAACGTTTCGTTCATGAAACCGGACCTCCCATTTCCTGCCGGTCAAGACCCGTTAAACTGCCTTGCAGACATTGTCAAGCGGAATCAGTCCGGCATTGGCTGACAATTTTGGTTGTTTGGGTGACGATTTTTCACGTCTTATACGAATTTGTCTTGACAATTCACTTTGGTATAGATAACAATGTGCAATCCTTTAGTGAATCTTGAACCTTTTAACTTTTCAGGAGGAATTCCAATGACAAGAGCCGACCTCGTAAAGAAGATGGCTGAAGAAGCAGGTATCACCAAAAAGGCTGCCGCCTCTGCGCTGACCTCACTGGTGGGGGCGATCCACGATTCTCTGAAGAAAAAAGAGGGAAAAATACGGATCGCTGACCTGGGCACTTTCAAAGTTATCAAGAAGAAAGCGCGCACCGGGGTAAATCCTCAGACCCGTCAGAAGATTAAGATCGCAGCCGCTAAAGTGCCTCGTTTCAGCGCGTCCAAAGCCTTGAAAGATGCTGTCAAAAAGACCAAGTGATCCTCTAAGTTAGGAATCTGCCATGAACAAATCAGATCTTATTGTGGCCCTAGCCAAAGAGGCGGACCTTCCTCTAAGGAAGTCCGAAGAGATTGTCAATTTGGTCTTCGACACCATGTCCACAGCGCTCATTGACGGTGATCGCATAGAGATCCGCGGTTTTGGATCGTTCATGGTGAAGGAATATAAGGGCTATACGGGAAGGAATCCTAAAACAGGGGACAAAATAGCTGTATACGAGAAAAGACTCCCGTTTTTCAAGACCGGGAAGGAACTAAGAGAAAAGGTGGACGGGAGTAGCACATAAGATAAGGTTATCTCACCGGTAAGCGTTCACCTTTTCTCCGAAGGAAATTCCTCGCAAGGGGCGAACGCTTACCCGCTGTCTCCGCTATTGATTCTGCATCTCGCAACAATTATGATAGGGGGGTGAAATCGGTATCAGCCCGGTTGCGCCGTGGTCCGCGTCGAGCGGAGGCTTGCGGAAAGAGACTCTGCCGCGCTGACACGAATAGTCATGAGCGCACATATTCTGGTTTTAACGTCACAAAACCGCTCTCTGGCGGACAATCGTGCAACTCTACAACGATATCAATCAAATCGGCGAAATACTCTACTCCAAGGGATTCCTGGACGATAACGCCTTGCTGCGACTTCAGGAAGCGGAGATCTACATCAAGGATCGCTTGTCCCAGGATGTTGCTAAACAAGTGCGGGCATCGGTCCCCCATGCCCATCAAACCACTGCGGTGGAAATTATCGCGGAGATGAAGCTTGCCGGCCCCCGCGGCTTGATCGAGGAGGCTACCATCGTTGAGGTGTTGGCCGACTACCTTGGCCATCCTTTTATGAGGCTGGAAGCCCTGGACTTGGACCCGGATTTCGTCACCCGAACACTACCGCAAAAATTTGCCGACCGTTTCCTCCTGGTTCCTGTAGAAGAACTCAACGGAAAATTGCGTGTGGCCATCTACGACCCCTCCCTGGAAGAGGTCCTCGAAGATGTCTCCCGCGTATCGGGGAAAGACCTTGAGGTCGTGATATCCCCCAAGTCGGATATCATGAAGATCCTCCTCGAGTTCCACGGGTTCAGGGGCTCCATCAAGGCCGCAGAAGCGAAACACGTCAAGTATTTCAAGGAATTGTCAGACCTTGAACGGCTCTCTGAAATCAAGAGCCTCGAAGAGATTTCACACACTGACAAGAATATTCGCACCGCCGCGGACGCCATGTTCCGCCGGGCCCTTTCCCAGAGAGCCAGCGACGTCCATATTGAACCCAAACGGAACAAGAGCGTGATCAGGATGCGCATAGATGGGGTATTGCACGATATTGACTGGCTCCCCGCCGCTCTCCATCAGGCATTCACTTCGCGCGTCAAAGGGATGGCAGCACTGGACATCGCTGAAAAACGCCGACCCCAGGACGGCAGAATAAAGTTGAGCACGCGTAACCGCGAAATAGAAGTGCGAGTCTCTACTGTCCCGACAGCGTTCGGAGAAAAGACCGTGTGCAGGATCCAGGACCCGGACCTGCTTTTCATGGATCTGGAAGAGCTTGGCCTCACTCCCTATGACCTGACAACATTCCAGGGCTTCATTAATCGTCCGCACGGTATCGTCCTGGTCACCGGACCGACCGGGTCCGGCAAGACCACGACGCTCTACTCTGCCATGAAAGTCCTTGCTACGGCGGATAGGAACATAACCACCATTGAGGACCCGGTTGAGATGGTGTTCGAGCGATTCAATCAGATCAGCGTGATGCCTGCTGTCAGCATGCTCCACAATCCCGAGGAGAAAATGACCTTTGGGCCGCTCATGCGGCATGTGATGCGGCAAGACCCCGACGTTATAATGATAGGAGAGATCAGAGACAATGAGACTTCTCAACTGGCCGTGCAAGCTGCGCTGACCGGGCATCTGGTGTTCTCCACGATTCACACCAATGACGCGTTGAGCTCTATCAACCGGATGCTGGACCTGAAAGTCCCGAGTTTCCTGCTGGCAGGCACTGTTGTGGGGTTGATGGCCCAGCGGCTCATACGAAAAATATGTCCATATTGTACTCAGGAGTATTCGATTGAGCTGAAGGACTTGAACAAGAGGGGCTTCAACTTCGAGGGGCCTGAACGAGTCTTGCTCAAGCGGGGACAGGGATGCTACCAGTGCCGCGACACCGGTTATTTCAAGCGGGAGAGCGTTTATGAGGTGGTGGCGGTTGACGATGACTTGAGCCAATTGATAACAGATGCACCTGACATGATTGCCATGAGGGAAATGGCCAAGAAAAAGAAGTTTAGTACACTCTGGGAGAATGCCATTCGAAAAATGCTCAACGGAGTCACCACGCCTGAAGAAGTCCTACGCGTGTCACAGCCTGACCCACACTTTAACGAACCCATTCATTTGCGCAGCACAATGGGACGGGTCCAACAAGGCTGAGGCAGTTGCAAAACCTATGAGTTTTTTGAAGAGTAACCGGGGAGGGCCTTTTTGCAAAAAGGCCCTCCCCGGACCCCTCCCCAAAAACTCCTAATCTATTGCAACCGCTTTCTCCTGCGGCACATCTCCGGCATGACGAGTTATGAATAATGCGGATGTGCACTCAGAGGAGTAAAATCAGGGGGCGCCTGCTTCGGTAAGGAAGACTGCTCCAAACCTGCCCCGAGAGTCTCTGACATTTGCCGGGAACCTCATTTCTCCCGTAGGGAGATGATGTTCCCGGCAAAGGCTCAAGAAGCTCATGCGAGGGGTTCGGGGAGGCCCTTCTTACAAGAAGGGCCTCCCCGATTTTCTGCTATCAACAAGGAGGCTCACTATTCGCAAGAGATTTCCCACAATCAATGTAGTGCTGTTCGTTCTTACTGCGCTGACCACCACGGCTGTGGGCGCTCTTTATGCCAACGACAAATTTGACTCGTGGATTATGTTTTTCTTACGGGGCTGGGTCTTTTCGGTGCCCCTTATGGCCATACTCCTTGTGCATGAAATGGGGCATTACCTGACCGGGAGACGGCATTTGCTGGATGTTACCCCGCCTTACTTCATCCCGGCCATACCGCCTCTGGGGACATTCGGCGCGTTCATAAAGATTCGTTCCCCCATAAGCAATCGGAAGGTCCTTGTAGAGGTCGGCGCGTCCGGACCCGTGGCGGGGGCGCTCGTAGCGATTCCTTTGCTTATCGTGGGGCTGTACCTGTCTGAAATGCGGCCTCAAGTGGGCGAGGCCAAGGGTTTTCAGTTTGGCACGTCGATTATTCTGGAGCTGTTGTGTCTGCTAAGGTTCGGCGAGTTCTCGTTTAATGCCACGATCCACTTGCATGCTACTGCAATAGCAGCATGGTTCGGCCTGTTCGTAACCGCGATGAATCTGCTCCCCATCGGGCAACTCGATGGCGGTCATGTGATTTACGCGCTTTTCGGGCCGCGTCGGGCTCATATCATCTCCGTTATCGTATTCGCGTGCCTTATTCCTCTAGGGATTATCTTGTGGCCGGGTTGGTTTATGTTTGGGGTTCTGACGTTGTTCCTGGGCTTACGACACCCCCCTCCCCTCGACCCTTATACGCCTCTGGACCGAAGCGGCCGACTCCTGGGCTGGGCGGCCATTGTGCTGTTCCTGCTGACCTTCATCCCCGTCC
>CAWEJR010000008.1:0-23853 GCA_963809365.1 uncultured delta proteobacterium
GACATTGCCCGGATAGTCGTAGCGCATGAGCCTGTCGAGAGTTTCCGGTTCAATGCGTTTGCTGAGACCCAGCGTGCTGTTCAGTTTTTCCAAGGTGTTCAATGCCAGAACCCGTACATCTTCCCGCCGTTGCCTCAGAGGAGGGATGAAAATAGGGATGACGTTGAGGCGATAATAGAGATCCTCTCGGAACAGCCCCTTCTGAGCCAAGTCCAACAGGTCGCGATTGGTCGCGGCAATAATGCGAACATCTACTGAGGTTGGCCGCGTGCTCCCCACGCGGGTAAATGTTTTTTCCTCGATCACCTGCAATAGTTTCACCTGCATGGCCGGCGTAAGCTCTCCCACTTCGTCAAGGAAGATGGTCCCCGTGTCCGCGGTTTCAATCAGCCCTGCCTTGCCTTCCCGCGCTGCTCCGGTGAAAGCGCCCTTGGAGTACCCGAAGAGTTCGCTCTCCATCAATGAATCAGGGATGGTTCCGCAACTGATCTTTACAAAAGGGCGCTCCTTTCGACGGCTCATAAAATGGATAATCCGAGCCAGCATACTTTTGCCGACCCCTGACTCTCCTTGGAGCAACACTGAAGTGTGCACTCCCGCCACCTTCACTGCCTTCTGTACGACTTGCGTCATGGCGTTGCTTTTGACGACCATGTCCTGTAAGGCATGCTCGAACTTCTCCTGCTCGAGAAGTGACTGATAAAAACGGGAACTCAGGCGCCTGCTCTCGTTGAGTTGGGCCTGGAGGTCATTCAGCAAGGTCATGTCTCTAACGTTGGTTACGACCAACGCAATCTGGTTGTCTTCGTCAAAGATCGGCGTGCCGGTGACCATCACCTGCTTGTCCCCTTTGATACTTTGCATGAGGGTAACCGGAGCGCCCTTTTCGCGGACTTCCAAGGTCACCGAGTGGTCGAACACTTTCTCGTTGACCAGATCTTGCATGTTCCGGCCGACAAGATCTTTGCGCGAAAGGCCGGTGATTCGTTCGTAAGCGCTGTTGACGCGAATCGTATTAGCCATGCCGTCGGTAATATACAGACCGTCTTGGGAGGACTCAAAGATGGCTTCCAATTCCCGGTGTAGCTCTTTGTACCCCTGGAGTTCGGAAATTATGGCCTCGTATTCCGAGATGTCCTGAAATACGCTGATGACCCCCACCACTTCTCCGTTGGCAACAATGGGGTTGCGGTTGGCAATAATGGTCGCTTGGGGCAGAACCAGCCGCTTACCGATCTGGGATCGGCCGGTTTCGAGAATTTCTTTCAAGTCCGGCCACGTTTCAGGCCGCACTTCCGAGAAATGTCGTCCCACCGGTGTCTGGTCTCCATCTCCGAAAATACGCTTGGCTCCTTGGTTGTAGACCAGGATTATTCCCTGCCGGTCGATGATGGCTATGCCGTTATGTGAGGAGTCCAGGACGGCATCCCAGAACGCGGGCAATTTATCCGGAATTGGGGCTGGCTTCTTGTCGGAATCGGATTGCATCCTTGTTCGCTCTCGAATTGAGGTGCAGAGGGTCGCAGCCTGCTATCCGGGTATCTTCCGGCCAGCGCCACCAACTGCAACATATGGGTTTTCATCACTATGCCACAGCCTTTGCCTCACGGTCAAAGCACTTTCTGGTAGCTGATCACTTTGGAACCGACACATTACCGATGTTTCCGCTTGCCACGGTACCTCTTCTTTTGTAGGCTTAATCTGCATTTCTCTCTCGCATGTCCGAAGTGCGCAGAGGGCCATCAAAAAGCTCATCGAAATCCTCATAGTGGAGGACAGTCGTATGCAGGCCAAGCGGTCCAAACTCAAGCTCGAACCGCACAGCTATAGGGCCAGGGTCGGTTGCATGCATCTATTATTTCAAGAATTGGATTGAACAACCACAAAGTCATGTCCTTTCCAACTTCCGATCTTCATGACGACATCACGGATGTGCCTGGAATTCGAGTGGGCAATGCCCACGACGAAGATTCTAAAACCGGTGTAACCGTGATTCTACCCCCTTCAAATGGTGCTCCAGCGGGCCTCCATGTGGGAGGGAGTGCGCCTTCCACTCGCCAGATGGATTCCTTGAAGCCGCTCCATGTGGTGGACCGCGTTCACGGGATCTGTCTGTGCGGAGGCAGTGCTTTCGGTCTGGACGCTGGTGGAGGAGTGCTGGCTTACCTCGAAGAGAAAGGGGTCGGGTTCCAGGTTGTCGGGAGAACCATTCCAATTGTTCCGACTGCGGCAATCTTCGATTTGAACGTGGGCAACGGGTCGATTCGTCCTAACGCGACAATGGGCCGACGTGCGTGCGAAAATGCATTCGAGGGGCCTGTAACGCAGGGAAGTGTCGGCGCGGGCATCGGAGCCAGTGTCGGGAAGCTATTTGGGATAGAGCAAGCCATGAAAGGGGGGCTTGGTTCAGCTTCATGCCGCTCGGATGATCTTGTGGTCGGGGGATTGGTTGTGGTCAACGCATACGGGGATGTTATTGACATGCATGGAAATGTGCTTGCCGGCTGCAGAGCCTCCTCCACCTCCCTCGAACCGGCAGACTCGGCGCGTCTTCTGAAAGAGGGTAAGGCGCGATCGAGACGCATTTCAGTGGAGAATACCACTCTGGCGGTGGTAGCGGTCAACGCGCGGCTGGGGAAAATAGCCGCATCGAGAGTCGCCGCTCAGGCCACCCTCGGGATGGCCGCCGTGATTCGGCCTTTCCACAGCCACATTGACGGAGATTTGACGATTGTGTTGAGTGTCGGAGACAAGGACGCGGATCCTAACCGCATAGCGCTATTGGCCGCAGAAGTGCTGCAAAGGTCTGTAATTAAGGCCGTGAAGAGCGCTGATGGTCTGGGCGTTCTCCCCGCGTGGAAAGACCGGGGTTTAAACCTGGAGATCTAAGTTGTGGCTGGCGTTAGCGATTTTCTGTATATGCGCCATTTGTTGTGCATTTTTGTGCCCAATTCACTTACAAATTTGTTGATGTCCGTATTGTCTTCCAGGGTCCACCCGAATTCCGAGTAGTCATATTTTTCCCAATAAAACTGGTTCAGATAGTCGAAGAGCACCACCGGGAGTCCTAGTGTGGTGTCCCGCAATCAGCTTTCAAATCCCTGTCCTGGCCAGCACGCGAGCCAGTGTCATTGCGAGGAGCGAAGCGACGAAGCAATCTCCAGCGTTTGCACTAAACCCCGGGGGATTGCTTCGCTGCGCTCGCAATGACAAAGCTGGCCCGCTTCTGCCTAGTCGCAACGCCAGGGAGGGGCTCAGATGGCTAGTTATGTAAGTTATTTGCAAGGCATAGACATTAGCATGCCATGAGGTGGCGGGACAGACTACGAAAGGAATGGCAGGGCGTATGAGTTTCGGGATTTAGATAGGACAGTGTGTCGATTTCGCGGAATAGGTTCAGGACGTCGGAAAAAAACAAGGCCCTCGAAAACTCCGAGAGCCTTGTGTGTTCTCTTTTCACCGACAGACTTAGAGGCTTGAGACTCTACCGGCGCATCCTCCGCAACCTCTGCCGCCTCCAAAACCGCAGCCACCACCGCCAAGGCCGCTACCTGCACCCGGGTTCATGCCGCCAAAACCGGGGCCGCTAGGACCCAACTTCTGCTTCTGTTCGGGGGTCAAGAGCGCCCTGAATTTGGTGCTCATTGCTCGCCCCTCGTTACGCATGGAGTCCTGTAAGGCCCAAATGTCTTGCTTCTTCTTGTCAATGGCCTGTTCATCCGGATTCTCTTTGGAAGCCATTTCCATCATCTCGATTCTCTTTTTGGCCATGTCTGATCGCAGCGTCTCTTGCTTCTTGAAAAACTCGCTCCTCAGCGCGCTCATCTGCTTCTGCTGCTCTGATGTCAGGTCGCCCCATATGGCCGCGCCTGTACCTGTGCCGCCTGAACAGCAGCCCATTTGTTGCGCGGAAGCTGCTGAAACTACCAACAAAACCATCAACGCCGCCGTCAATACAGTGGCCCTGGCGAATCTCATTTGTACGTCTCCTTTTCCGAGAGATTTTTCGTATCTAAGCTAGACTTACAAGGACCGGACAAAAAACTCGCGAAAAAACTTTCAGTGAAGTTGTTCACCTTGTAAGCGTCCCTTAGGATATGGCTTCATCACCGGATGCGGATCGTTGCCCGTGTTTCATCGGCCTTTCAGAGGGAGGACAATTCTGCGGTCCCCGATGAGGAAGCATCGGGGACTTATAGACGTTCAAGGGGTTACCTGAAGAAATTCTGAGAGATAGGTTAGCGGGAAGTCTCCTGTTCGATGGGAAGGCTCATAGGGCAGGGGCCCGTGCCTCGGCGCCGTCCTGGACCACCGCCACGACCAAAGTCCATGCCGGACATCATGCAAGAGCGATTCTTGAGGAAAACGACAAATGCTTGCCGCTTTTCGGGTGGCAACGCAGCCATGGTGCTGCTTATTCGTGCAATCGCTTCCTTTTCCGTTTTGCGTTTGAGATCAATAAGTTCATTAACTTTCGGCTCCACCGCGGCAGCATCTATCGGATCCTTTGCGATTAGGTCCAAGAGCTGGAAATTCTTTTCGAGGATTTGGTTCTTGGCTTCCATCATTGCGGCCCCATTGTGCTTCAAACAAAGTTTCCTGATCTGCTCAACATCGTCGCGTGTCAAAGCGGGGGCACCGGTTTCCGGGGCGGCCGATGAACGATTCTGAAACCATAGATGCCGGCTCAGAGTTGCGGCAACTGCCAAATTCAAGGCCAAGGAGAAGACAAAAATACTTATCCAAACTACCTTCTTCATCGGGAATTCTCCTCAACAGCAATGTCCAAAACAATGTCTGAAAATGATTGGCCTGCATCCGTAAGAAGATACTCCAGCTTCGCCTCTGATTGATCGCCAACCAAGATTTCGGTCATTGAACGACCGGCAAGGTTCCCTACGCCAATCGCGAGAAGAACTATCAACGCTAACAGTGGCACTGGCCTCCATGCGGAGGGAATGAGGCGCGCTCTCGTCGGCCCACTCTCCTCGGCGAATCTCGCCTTCACCCTGGAGGCGAGCATGGACGGCGGCCTATATAAGTCAACATCCTTCAAGGCGCTGTTCAGTGCCGCCATACGCGCGTAGGCATTCCGGCACCCTGCACAGGCGGCCAAGTGTGTTTCTAAGGCTTGCAAGGCAATGTTGCCCCAGTTCGCCGTCTATCAACAGTGACATATGCTTCTGGTAGTCGTTGCAGTCCATGGACGGACCCTCCGTACTCTTATACCTTGCTCCGGGTGAAATCCCGCGCTCGCGCCAATTAATCCTCCAGTATCTCCAACAACCTTTTTCGGCCCCGAAATATGAGCGACTCCACGGACGATACGGACGTATCCATAACCTGGGCGATTTGATCATAGCTCATGTCATGTTGCGCCTTCAGGAGCATGGCGGTCCGCTGGCGCTCCGGCAGCCTCTCTAGCGCCTGCTCCACTCGAGAATACTCCTGCTTCATCGCGAGCAAGCTTTCAGCATCCTTCTCTACGCCGGAGAACGGACTATTGGAGCTTTCCGTGCCTCGTTCGTCAATGTCGTATTCGCTGAGGAACCTCAGAGTTCGCCGCTTCAATGAGCCGAAGACATTGATGCTCTGATTACGCGCGATAGTGAGGAGCCATGCCTTAAAGGTGGCCTTGGAAGGGGCAAAACTGTCGAGATGCTTGAACGCGCGCAGAAACGTCTCCTGGACCACGTCTTCGGCATCCTGGGAACCGCGCGTGATGCCACGGGCAAGCCGATAGACCGCCGGCGCGTAGCGATTTACCAGCGCATCAAAGTCTTGTTCCGATCCGGCCTGGGCCCTCAGGGCAAGCTCTTCGTCCGTGAGGTCATCGTGATAAGGCATCGAACTCAATTACCACGGCCCTCCCGCAAATTCAAACGCCTCGGAACTTCCCGAGCCATCTAGCATCTTTCAAGGGATCAGCACGGGGCCCCATCGAGCGCTGTAATGCCCCCGGCGCCTACCGGCCCAATGCCGCGTCGTTTGTAGACGGGAATCAAATAGGAAGCTCTTGCGGAGAACAGAGAAACCAACTCGGGTAGCCGCGTCTGGAAAAGCTACGGTTCCGCCAAAATCAATACGCGGCGCGCAGACAAGAGCATACCGGGGGCTTTGGCCTCGGTGTTTCAAAGGCGGGAAGAGGCGGCGTCTGCCGTTTGCCAAATAAAAAGGCCGGGATTACACAAGCCTCCCGGCCTTTCGGATCATCTATCATCTATACCGAGTTAAATGCGCGCTAGCGCTTTACCAGCCCTTGGGGGGCACGTAAGTGTTCACCGGGGTGCAGGGCACTGCTGCGGTGACATAGGCAGGCTCGCCAAGATCAACCTTGCAGCACTGATCGCCCGGGCACTTAGTAAAGACCGGGGTGGTCACGATGGCCAACGCCCTGAAGGGAATGCTCAGCGCAGCGTGAATTACACCAGGAACCAATGGGGCCTCACATCCGGGAGCCACGGGGCCTCTAAGGGTGGTATCTTCCGGGCCTAGCCAGACAAGAGCTGCCACCACAAAAGACCTCATTGGGAATTCCCGGCACGGGCCACTTTGCTACGGTGTAACCCCAGGACATCCCCGCACCAAGTGCCAGCATCATCGCAAGGATTCCAAGAATTACAGCGGATTTCTTAACCATACCCTCATCCTCCTTTCATTCAAGACCTTCCAGTTTCAAAACCGGAAATCAATGGATATTCTTTAACTTGCACAAAAAAGATATTGCGTTGTATTTATCTTAAAAACAGCCCATTGTCAAGCATTTTTTGTCTCTCAGAGAGCGCCAACTGTCCCGAGCTGTTTCACCTGTCTGGTCCGTTTGGTCTCAACTAAAAAGGACCGGACTGAGAAAGCCCGGTCCCTCTAGTTCACTCATTCATAGCCTTATAACCAAAGGTCCCGGTTCTACCAAAGGGCGCCAAACATAACCGAGGGCGCACCGAGAGCCATCGGAACACCGGCCATTACGCAAGAGAGCGGGCCATAGCAAGGACCGCAGGGGCCGTCGCCGCCACCAAATAGGCCACCGCCGCCGCCGAGGCCGCAGTCATATACGCCGTCACAGCCGCCGAACAGAGCATCAAACGGAAGGCCGAGCAGATTGGCAACGGCAGCGCAAAGTCCCGCCGTCATCTTGGGGCCGCAATCAGCCGGACCGCACGCAGCCGGGCCGCACGCGGGGGCGGGGCCCTCAATCTTGCACTGCCATGTCTTCACTATTGTTTTGAATTCCGGCGTGGGGCAGTCTACGGGAAGATACATAGGCTTGCAGGCGGGACCGCAGTCACCACCAGGCCACCCAACGGAAAACGCAGAGGAAGTTCCCGCAGCCACAAGCATCAGCGACAGAACACCGAGAACAACTAGAGTTCTCTTAACCATACCCTCATCCTCCTTTCATCAATCCTTTTCAAAGGAAGCTTACAAACCAGATTTGGATTGCCTCCAAAAATATAACTCCGGATGTGATTCAAGTTTATTGCAGAAATAACCCCTCTTGTCAACCTTTTTTTCCCGATACCCGTCCGGTCGACCGCGGGGCCGAAACGCATCCAAGTTTGGACGTAGATTAGCCGTCATCAAAATCGAATGTCAAGTGAAAAAATCGCTGATGACGCGCGGGGTCGGGTCTAGGCCGCGGCAGCCCCATTCGGCTATTCAAAAAAGGTAGCTCAGGGCAGCGGTCTGTGCCAAGAAGTTATTGGGGCAATGTCCGAGGCGAGCTTGACCACCGGAACAAAGGGCTCCGAGTACTTCCTGTGCCGACTGTCTTATGTCGTCCCACGGAAAGGACATTGACTCCACCTCGTTGGACAGCTACAACTGTAGGTCAGACTCTCGCAGCTTGGACCCGCGGATGTAGGGTCACAACTGCCTAGGGGTTGTATAGCATGTTTGGAAAGCTTTTTGATATCAAGCTATTCAAGAAACAGGAGGAGCCACAGTTCATGTTTGATCATTCGACTAGGCCTGTTTTCACCGGCGCGTCAAAATATGTCCTGGATGAGGAACTCGCCAGGATCGTCAATATTTCTATGGCATTGGAGATGCCGTTACTGCTCAAGGGAGAGCCGGGGACAGGGAAGACGATGCTGGCCCATGCCATTGCCGAAAGCTTGGGTATGCCGCTAATTGTGCTGAACGTCAAATCCAGCATGAAACTGGTTGACGCCCTATATCAGTACGACACCCTTACGCGTCTTAACGACAGCCGGTTTGGAGACTCGAGCCGAAACGTGAGCAACATTGAAGACTACATCAGGATGGGTAAGATAGGACAAGCTTTTGCCTCAGAGATCAAGGTGGTTTTGCTCATCGACGAGATAGACAAGGCCGACACTGATTTCCAGGACGACATGCTGGATGTGCTCGATCAGATGGAATTCGACATAATGGAAATCGACAAAACCATTAAGGCCAAAACAAGGCCGGTGATCATAATCACTTCTAATGCCAAGAAGGATCTTTCCGACCCCTTTCTGGGAAGGTGCAATTTCCACCATATTGCATTTCCAGAGGCGGACATGATGAGGGAGGTTGTCCGTGTCCACTTTCCGGAGTTGGACAAGGAGCTTCTCGATATATGCGTGAAGGCGTTCTATCGCCTCCGCGAATTTCAGGGGATAGAAAAAAAGCCCGCCACCAGGGAACTCATCAACTGGGTGAGGGCCCTATTGCAAGACCCGGACTTCAGACCGAAGGACGTGTTGTCGGGAAAGATCCCGTTTCTGGGCATTCTCTTCAAAAAGAGTCCGGATTATCAGCAGGCGCTCTTACAGGGACGGCGTTCTCGCGGTTGAATTTAAGCGGTAGAAGCAGATCATGTTTGTTGATTTTTTTTACACATTGAGGCAATCGGGCGTTCCCGTATCTCCCACATCGTTCCTTCGCTTGCAGAAGGCTCTTAAATGTGGGCTCGTCACGGGTCTGGATGACTTCTATACGGCCGCTAGGGCCATACTGGTAAAAAGCGAACGCTATTTTGATATCTACGACAGGGTGTTTGCGCATTTCTTTCACGGTGCGGAACTCCCCGACTTCCGAGGAATCGATCTGGACTCCGCGGCCAGGGAATTGTTGGAGGAGTGGCTCAAGGAACCTGAGGCCTTGGCGCAGGCTCTCGGAATAAGTCGGGAACAGTTGGAAGGGATGTCGCCGGAAGAGTTGATCAAGTATTTCCTCGAACGACTCAAGGAACAGAACGAAGCCCATCACGGCGGCAGCCGCTGGATAGGAACCGGCGGCACATCCCCGGTCGGCCATTCGGGATTCCATCCGGGAGGAATGCGGGTAGGGGGCCGCTCCATGGGTAAGTCTGCGATAAAAGTCGCGATGGATCGGCGCTATCGCGACTATTCCGTTGAGGGGCCTTTAACACAGGCCCAGATGGGAGAGGCTCTCAAACGGCTCCGGAGGATGATCCCTGTCGGCCCCAAAGACCAGGTGAACGTCGACGAAACTATCCGGGCTACTACGCATAACGCTGGTGAAATTGAAATCGTCTTTGACAGGAGTCTTCGCGACCGCCTTAAAGTGATCCTGATGATTGACAACGGCGGATGGTCTATGGATCCTTATGTGGACGTGGTTCAGACGCTGTTCAATTATTCCCGGTCGCAGTTCAAGGATCTGAAAACATTTTTCTTTCACAATACCATTTACGATTTTGTGTGGGAGGACTCTCCGAGGAGGTATAAGCCTCAACGTGTCCAGGATTTTGCGTCGTGGGACCCGGATACAAGATTGGTTATCGTAGGGGACGCCAGTATGGCCCCTTACGAACTCATGGCCACCGATGGTTCCATACATATTGAAGAGCGCAGCGGACTGCCAAGTATCGACAGACTCAACTTATTGGTTGAATCGTTTCCCCATTCCGCATGGCTTAATCCTACGCCATTACGCCTCTGGTCCATGACAAGGACTATCGGAATAATTTCCAACATTTTCTCAATGTTTGAACTCACCCTGGAAGGCCTAGACCAGGCCGTAACTCATTTGATGAGCCGGAATTAACTCATTTTCCAACTCTCTGTCTGCGGTCGCCTTCCAACCGTTCGGGCCTGGCCTTCATGCTGACGATTCTTTTTAGAAGGGGGCCGGCTGCTTCACTATTACAGGACGCGTATCGAGTTTTCGATGAAAACAGGCTGTCTTGATGCCTCTCTCTGGAACATTATTTCTCTCAAAATGAGAAGACGCGACAACGTCCGGTGCAAGGCCGGTGTTGATCTGCGAGAGGGTTTGATATAGTTACCTGGCAGATGCCAAGTGGGCGTTCCGGCAAAAATATCCACGCGCGTAAGATTGCCGGGCCCAGGCAGAGGGAAATTGCGTCTTAAAGCGAAAAAAATTGTTTTCGTTGTTGCCAGGGTACTACAGGGACTGTTCATTCTCTGCCTAGCATATTTGCTCGTGCTCATCGGAATAGTAGTGTGGACCTTTGAAGTCAAGCTTCAGCGATGGCCCACATTTATCTACGCGGCTCCCTTCTCCCTTCAGGTTGGAGACAACCTTAGCGACGTGCGGTTCACGGAGCGTCTGGTGAGGCTGGGGTATACCAGGGGGCCCTCTCTCGCTCTCGATCCGGGCCAATGGAGTGAATCAGGATCGAGCCTGCACCTTTTCCTTAAGCATTCCCCTCTCGTAAGTCAGGGAATTGCGACTGGCCCGGTCAACATCACCCTGGATTGGAACCGCGTCCGTTCCGTTAGTCTGATGCGTTCCCGTGAAAACGTGAACAGGATTATGCTTGAACCGGAGCTTCTCAGCATCATACCGGCCTCAGGTTACAGTCCGGAGCTGTGCCGGCCGATGCCGCTGGAGAAAATCCCTCCGATGTTGGTCGATGCGATTGTTCTCACCGAGGACACGCGCTTCTTTGCCCACCAGGGTATAGATCTGTTTTCCATCAGACAGGCCCTCAAGACCAATCTGAAGGCTGGCCGCTATGTTCAGGGAGGGAGCACAATACCTCAACAGCTTATCCGTATGACGATCCTTACCCCAGAGAAGACGATGGGGCGAAAAGTCAACGAGATCATGCTGGCCTTGGTGGCAAACGCTATTTACAGCAAAAAGACCATACTCCAAGCGTACCTTAACCGCGTCTATTTCGGGCAATGGGGGCCTTTTCCAATTCAAGGTGTTGCTGAAGCCGCCATGCATCTCTTTGGAAAGGATGTCAGTGAACTGGATGCGGCAGAATGCTCTCTGATGGCCGCCACCATTCGCGCCCCGGGTGTGATCAACCCGCATCGTCACCTGGAAAGAACCCAAACCAGACGAAATATGGTGCTCGGGCTCTTGTTCAAAGCGGGCAAAATCTCACGTGAACATTACGAAGAGGCCATAAACAGTCCAGTCACGATGAAAAAATCGGGCGCGTCGCCAGTCAAGGCTGCGTCGTTTTTGGACCTGGTCAGGGATGGCCTTCCCAAGCTTCCGTCTGCTCCGGCGGGCACACGGCAGGATGTGATCACGTCTCTGGACCCGCTTATGCAGGCCCAGGCGGAGTTGACACTGAAGCGTATTGGCGAGGCCGGGACACAGACCCATCTCATATTGGCAAACCCGGTTACGGGTGACTTGAGGGCATTCATAGCCCCGGCGACCGGGTCGATGGTCCGGGAAAGGCGGGGGCCCGGAGAGTTTCTTACCTCTGCTGATGATCCCCGCGCTGATTCCGGACAAGCAAGACCGGGCAAGATACACATTGACTTCACAGGTTTTCGCTCCTACACAGACGGGTGGAGCTGTCACCTTCCGGGCAGCATTTCACAACGAAAGGACGCTTTTAACTCAGCGGTTAATTGCTGTGGAGAGGGACAAGGTTCTCTCTGTGCTGAAGGAATTCGGCATCAGCGCGCGACCAACAGGAGAACAAAATTTAGCCGTGGATCCCGTTTCTCCCATGGCGATGGCGCAAACATATTCGTTGATGGCGACCCTGGGAAACGCGTCGCCTCTAGGACCGGGTATCAAGATTTTGGGCGAATCCCCGGCGGATTCGCCGGTCGATAGGAAGCGCGTCTCGGTAAAACCGGCCGTTCTGTTCCTAATAAATTACCTGCTGCAGGGTCTGGACACAGCAGAAGTTAAAGATGGAGGACCTGGTAAGAGTTGGGAAGAACCCGCTCTTTTCACGGCACGGGATAAGGAAGGGCTCTGGAAGATAGCGTATCGTAGCGACGCGCTTCTCGTGGTGAGGATTCCTGGGAGTCGGCTTGACGGCTCGAAAATAGAAGAGTTGCTGGACACGCTACTCCCGAAAACCGGCGCTAGTACAGAAGGGCTTCCGGTTGTCCCGGACGGGATTGTATTCAGAAAGATCTGTGTTCAGTCCGGCTTGCGTGCCACCTCCATCTGCCCCCGCGTCATCCGTGAGCCCTTTCTCAGAGGGACTCAGCCGGAAGATTGGTGCCCCCAACGACATGTCCCGGACGCTGTTAGTTCCGAAACAAAGAAATAGCTGGACGAGGGTTCACCGCCGGGGCATTCTTGGGCGAAATTACTCTGGAATCCCTAAAGACTTTTTTTGGACTTGGGTTATTTCAGAGACCGCGTTTTCGCATAGCTGACAACAAGAAGGAGGCATTTCATGGACGAGTTCGTTCAGGCCCATCGTAGGATCATCGTGGATACTACCCTGGAGTCACTAAAGAAGCATGGCTTTGGGGCCGAATTCTTTACTTCCAGGGAAGCGGCTTGCCAATTCATCGTGGATATGGCCAAGGACTGCAAGACAGTAGGCATAGCGGGCACGCACACAGCCAGGGCCCTAGGAATAGTCCCCTTGCTGGAAAAAGAAGGGAAGACCCTTTACGACCACTGGCAATTCAAAATCGGGACTCCTGAAGAGTTGAAATGCCGTAAGAATCAAATGACGGCAGACCTTTTTTTGTCTTCGGTGAACGCCCTGACCATGACAGGCGAGATCGTCAACCGGGAAGGTTGCGGAAACAGGACTAATTCCATGACATTCGGCCCGGCAAAGGTCATGCTTGTGGTAGGACGAAACAAAATCGTCCCGGATCTGGACGCGGCAATAGCAAGGATTGAAGAGACTGCGGCTCCTATCCGAGCCAGGAGTCTCAATAGAAAAACACCATGTGTACAAACCGGCCACTGCATGGATTGTGATTCTCCTGAAAGAATATGCCGAATAACCAGTATCATCCATCGTCAGCCGATCTTCACGAAGATTACTGTGGGCATCTTGGATGAGGAGCTGGGGTACTAGAGATGGAGATCACGGTTACTGCCCCCAACAGGATCGACCTGGCAGGCGGCACTACGGATCTGTACCCGCTCTATCTACTGATGGACGGTGGATATACTGTGAACCTGGCAATATCCCTGAACAGCCGCGTGATTCTCAGGGATCTGGACCGGTCAGGTATTCGTATTATTTCAAAAGATTTAGAAGAATCTGTGGAAGCCCCCAATGCCGAGGGCCTTCCCATAGACGGTCCTTTGGGCTTGATAGGCAGGGCAGTGAGAACCATGCCGCCGCGGGCAGGTCTTGAGATTGTGACGCGCAATGGGGCCCCGGCCGGTTCGGGCCTTGGCGCGTCGAGCGCGCTTCTGGTAGCCTTGCTCAAAGGACTGTTGCAGATGCGATCAGACAAGGAAGACCCGCGGAGCATCATTGATCTTGCCGTCAACATAGAAACCACCGCCATCGGAGTCCCCGCGGGAAAGCAGGATCATATTGCCGCGGTATACGGGGGGGTCTCCCTTATTGATTTTGGCCATGGAGACTTTGTGCGGCAGACGGTTTCCGATGAAGACTCTACCCATGAACGTCTCGAAGAAATGATCGTCCTGTCCTATACGGGTGAGGGGCGCTTCTCCGGGATGAATAACTGGGAGATAACTAAAGGTTTCATAGATAACGTAGGCGGCATCAGGGAGAACCTGCTTAAGATCAGAGACGTGGCCCGGCAGGTGGGCAGAACAGTGATTTCCGGCCAGTGGGACGACCTCGGGCCTCTTGTGGATCAGGAATGGCGATTAAGGCGGATGCTTGCTCCGGGAGTAAGCACCCCCAGGATTGATTCCATCATGGCCGCGGCGTCGGCCGCAGGCGCGCTTGCAAGTAAGATTTGTGGAGCCGGCGGAGGCGGATGCATGATAACTCTAGTTGCTTCGCCGCGGCGGCATGCAGTCGAGAGGGCTGTCGTTGACGCAGGCGGAGAGATCCTCCCCTTCAAGATAGACCGGGCGGGCTTAGTGTCCACTCACGCTTGATTATTTACAGCTTGCGACCAAGTAAGATTCATGCTAGAGCCGTTTTCAGCTTAAGTCCAAATGTTTGGAGGGTGGGCTCATGAGAGGCAAAGTATTTCGGAAGACGGTTATATTTCTTGTGGTGGCAGTCTTTTCGTTGACGTCGATGCTCGTGTTGGCTGCTGAGAAACAAGACAAACCAAAAAAACAAGAAAAGCAGTGGGTGGTCATCAAAGACAAGAATGACAAGTGCAGCGTGCGCGAGGTCACCCATGGTAAGACGGAAAAAACCATTGCAGGACCGTTCGCGACGAAGGAACTAGCTGTGGCCGCAAAGGCCAAAGAGTGTCCCAAGACCGAAAAACCTGTAAAGAAGAAAGAAATGCCGCCTCCTGCAAAGAAGTAGCGTCGGTCTTCTTTGAGTTTACAACAGAATTGCGGGGACGGGACCTTGGAGAGTGTCTCGTTCCCGACCCCCCCCTGTTAGTAAAGCCGAATCTTCCGTAAGGAACCGTTAGACATAACCTAGTTCCATTAGCCGCTTCTTCACCATCTCTTCTTCTTCCGGAGTGAATCCTACAGCTCCACACCTTTCGCTCGGTTGAGCCGTTTCGCGAGGACAGGGGCGGATTGACCCGCCCACGCCTACCTGGCTCGTATCCGCAGACGTGCCAATACTGATAGGTTTACCGAGTAAGTCCGTGGGAACGGGCAATCCAAACTCATGCAAAATGGTGGGCGTGATGTCCAGGCACGAGGCTTTTTCGATGCGCGTCCCCTTTCTTGTTCCGCTGCGAAGGTCGGACATACGTGCGCTGATGAAGATCCCTTCAGGATCGTGATTTGCATCGTCCAGCCCCGTGCTGTTTGCGGGCCGCAGTATCTCGCCGTGCCCCACCGTCCCGATCGAGCGTCGACTCAGGCCGTCAAAGTAGACCATGAGGTCGGGGGGCACATTCCGGCAAACCTGGTAGATCTCCTGGGGCTCAAGAACGCGGTTCGCAAAGGTCTCTCCATTTTCATCGGTCATTTTTTGCAAACGGGTCGCCAGCTCCCCGCGTAGGGCCTCGTACTGCGAAGGTTCAACAATTCCTTCGGGCTCTCGCCCTTTGACGTTAAGGAAGATCCTCGCATAGTAGCCTCCTTCGCTCCACGCGGTTGTCCGAGACCAGTCGACCAGGTCCGATGTCAGTGGCGTTTCTGCGCAAGGAGATTTCCGAAGGACAAGGAACCCGCTCCGAATCAACCATTCGTTGATGCAGACCCCCCCCACCGAGCTTCGAGCGCCGTGGTCCGAGACCACCATAACAGTGGTCTCGTCGCCCAGCAACGCCAGGAGTGAGCCGACACGAGCGTCAAGGAACTTGTAGAAATCCTTGATCAAATTCCCATGCTGGCTCCCAGGTTCGTGACCTCGATGATTCGTATCCAAGTATCTCCAGAAACCGTGATGAAGTCGATCCGGCGCGATTTCGACCATCATGAAGAACTCCCAGGGCCTGTGCAGTAAGAAGTCCGCCGCTACACGAAACCGGCGCTCCACCATGCTATAGAGGTCGGACAGCAGACATTCCTTGGTTTGTCTCCTAAATTCCTTAACGTCCGACAAATATTCTCCGCCTGCTATGCTTTGGAGTTCAGCCGTCAGTTTTGGCGGATAGGTGAACTCAGTACAACAATCGGGAACAGGGAATCCTGAGACGGTGATACCTCTGTGAGGTCGAGGAGGATATGTTTGAGGTACTCCCAAGAGGATCGAGGATTTACCCGCATCCTCGAGGTAGCTCCAAACTCTGGGAACACTGACGTGGCTGGAGTTTACGGTCACCATTTCCCGGTAGTCATTCCCCTGACGGTTCCTGAATCCGTAAAGACCTAGTTCTCCTGGGTCTTTACCGGTTGTCATGGTCGTCCAGGCGGGAATCGTGATAGGGGGGTCGGTGGATTGTAGCGATCCCCATGTGCCGTGTTCCATTAAGGCGCGTAACGTAGGGAGGTCACTGCCCCATTCCTCAAAGATCAGAGACGGCGGGACGCAGTCCAACCCGATGACGGCCACTTTTCGTCGAGATCTGCGCGACAATTGTCCCCGACCCGGCGAACATTCAAAAGCGGGGTGCGCAAATCGGTCTTCCAGGAAATGCAGAATCGCATCCAAAGATTCTTCGACGGTCTGTCCCCCGGTCGAAACGACCAGTTCTGACGCGCATGGGCGCTCGAAAGGAGATGAAATTCCGGTGAATTCAGGAATCTCACCTTTGCGGGCACGGCAATAAAGACCTTTTGGGTCTCGGGTCTCGCAGACTGCCAGCGGGCAGTCGAGAAAGACCTCCACAAATGAATCGGGTCTGAACAAGCCACGAACAGCTTGTCGTAAGCTTTCCAGAGGAGTGATAAAGGCCGCCAGCACCGTGTGGCCCGCATCACACAAGATCTTGGCCACTTCTGCGGCCCTGCGGATATTTTCTGCTCGGTCCAAAGCGGAAAAGCCGAGATCCCTATTGAGGCCCGAACGCAGAGCGTCGCCATCGAGGAGTACCACTGAGCCGCCCCTCGATTCGAGAGCTATCTTCAGCATAGAAGAAAGGGTGGATTTTCCTGAACCCGATAACCCGGTAAACCAAATTGTTTTTCCGCTATGAGAATCCATAAGATTTTCACCACTACCGTAGTCTATCATTTGTGAGTATAACACGACTGCTGCGTTCAACCAGAAGGACAGCCACCTTATATATTGGCTACTCGGGGGATCTCATAATTCTTTTAACTGAAATTACAGGGGGAAGTTCTCGCATGAGGTAGTTGCGCGGCAGGCAATCGCGTTCCTATGGGGATCGCCAAAAGTTTTGAACATATGCTATAGCCGCATTCCACAAAGATCAGTAGGGCCCGGCGTCCCAGCCGGGCCACGCCGTAGGCGTGGTTGATTTTTCTGAGCATAGTCCACCGGCACGGAGGTCTCGTCACAGGCGGGACTACCAATTTCGAAAAATCGGTCTTCACTATTGGACAAGACTCTTGGCCACCGCCCTAACTTTGTCCGCCCACTATTTGCTTGAGGCACGGGTGTGCTAGAATCTTGTGGAACAGGTGCGGGTGATGACGAACAAAAAGCGGCGCGGCAGCATAAAGCAAGCTTCTGCCGGGGCGTCTTCAGAAGGGCCCCTTAGTGTTCTCATCATAGGCGGCCAAGAGGCCCTTGAGGGAACTCGCCAAATCCTGGATTCGCTGGCAATCATGGGGTTCACGCTCAACCTCATCGGTGTAGTTTATTGGGGACGGAAGCGCCTCCCTCGAAACTTTGCCCCCGACCCTGACATCCGCGTGTTCGATGATTATATCAAGCCCATTGAAGAAGAATCCCCTGATCTCTTAGTCATCACCTCGGACGATCACCGCCTTCGCAAGAAGCTGACCGAGATCATTCCGCCTCAGACCCGGATACTGGACTCTTTTGCCCTGAACGCGTTCCAGACGCTCAAGCAGGTCGCAGGGCAGCTCGGAAAGACTCAAAACAAGCTGCAGAGCGTAGAATTGATCAAAGAAGTCCTTATGGCGGGTTCCGAGATCAGCATGAAGGTGATCGACGAGGACCTCAATGTGCTTGAAATTAACAATGACATCCTTGCCAGGTCCAGGATGTCGAAAGACGAGTGCATCGGCAGACCCTGCCACTGGGTCATAAACCGATACCTGGAGCCATGCCACCAGAAAGGGAGCAAGTGTCCGGTAGTGGAAGTCCTCCGGACCGGCCATTCTTCGCATCACGTCCGGGAAGAGATAAGAGAAGACGGAACAGTGGGATATTTCACTGTCAGCGCATATCCTCTGAAAGAGGATGAACGAGGCAAGAAATGCGTTCTGGTGATTTGGAAGGACGTCACCCGTGGAATGACGCCGGTGCTGGACCGTCAGGCAGAGAGCATACGGAAAAACTTCTTGCACTTTCTCCATCAGGACAAGATGGTTGCGTTGGGAAAACTGGCCGCTGCCGCGGTCCACGAAATCAACAACCCCATCCAGGGAATTCTAACCTTTTCCAAGCTCATGATAAGCTCCCTGAACCGGGAAAATGTCCCGCCGGAGGAGCTGGACAAATTCCGGCGTTATCTGGAGCTTATCGCATCCGAGTCCTCTCGGTGCGGGCAGATTCTCCGAAATCTTCTATCGTTCGCGCGGCAGGGTGAACTGGAAAAAGACTTTTTTGACGTCCATGCGCTCCTCGAAGAAATTTTTCTGCTGACAGGCAACCGCATGGAACTTCAAGGCATAACTCTCAACCGTGAAATAGCTGAAAAACTTCCTCCGATGTACGGGGATCGGGACCATATCAAACAGGCCATTCTGAATCTTATTCTCAACGCGGTAGAAGCCATGCCCGACGGAGGCATAATCGCTATGTCCGTGAAATTGAGCCCTGATAAGAAACACATTAGCGTAAGTGTAAGCGACACCGGAGGTGGTGTTCCCAAGAAGGTCCAGAGCAGCATCTTTGAACCGTTTGTTACTACCAAGGAAGACGGGAAGGGCGTGGGCCTTGGGCTGAGCGTGGTCTATGGTATCATCGCTCAGCATGAGGGCTCCATCGAAGTGGAAAGCGACGAGGGTAAGGGCGCCAAATTTGTTCTGACTTTCCCTGTAGTCAGCAAAATACGCAAGCTAGACGTTTCTTGAGATTTTCTTTAGTGAGGAGGCATTGATCCGCTCATGAGCCGCAAGAATAGATTCATGGTGGTGGACGATGAACTGATCGTAAGGGAATCTCTGGCAGCTTGGCTGGAGAAGGAAGGGGCAGCCGTCGACAGGGCCGAATCTGGAGAGCAGGCCCTGGACCTGATGGAAGGCAATCTCTACGACATCATGTTCGTGGACATTAAAATGCCCGGCATGGGGGGCTTCGGCCTCCTGGAAAGGGTGAAGAAATTCTTCCCAACAACGGTAGTAGTTATAATCACGGCATACGGCACCGTTGAACATGCGGTCGAGGCCATGAAACTGGGCGCCAACGACTTTCTGGTCAAACCCTTTGATCCGGAGGGGTTGGGACTTCTTGTAGCCAAGTTGCTTGAACACAAAAGACTCCTGGAAGAAACTCAGTACCTTCGCAATGAGGTTTCCCGATGCTGGGCAGGACCGGACGAAATCATCGGTCGGTCAGCGTCAATGATCGACCTCTTCGACACTATCATGGAGATCGCAAACAGCGAGTCCTCGATTCTGATCCTCGGCGAAACAGGCACGGGAAAGGAACTTATAGCGAGGGCGATCCACGCCAACAGTAAGAGAATGGGAGGACCGTTCGTTCCCATCAACTGCGGGGCTATCCCCGAATCCCTTATGGAAAGTGAGATTTTCGGCCATGAAAAAGGGTCTTTTACAGGAGCGATCCGCCCTAAGAAAGGTTTGATCGAAGTAGCCGAAGGTGGGACCCTCTTTCTGGACGAGGTGGGCGAGATAATACCTAAGATGCAAGTGGACCTGCTCCGAGTCTTACAAGACCGGTCCTTCTACCGTGTCGGAGGTGTCGAAGCAATCAAGGCCGATTTTCGGCTCATAAGCGCTACTCACCGGGATCTGGCTCAACAGGCCGCGCAGGGGGCTTTCAGGCAAGATTTCTTTTACCGTATCAACGTGATAACACTGCGGGTCCCGCCTCTCAGGGAGCGAAGAGAAGATATTCAGCTACTCGTGACATACTTTCTCAAGCGCTTTGCCCGAGAAACCAACCGGGAGGTGGACTCCATAAGCGATGATGCTATGAAAATGCTTCTAGATTATGACTGGCCCGGAAACATCCGCGAGCTGGAAAACGTTGTGGAACGCGCGGTCGTGACTTCCAAGAAAAGAGTTCTTGCAACAGACAGTTTTGCCTACCTCAATCCTGGAGGAGCAAGTGTGGGAATCTCATCTACGCCTCGGTCGCTTGAAGAGGCCGAGATCGCGCACATCCGACAGATTCTCGACGAAAAGGACTGGAACATCAGCCACGCGGCCAAGGTCCTCCAGGTAGATCGGACCACACTGCATAAGAAGATCCGCAGATACGGCCTCGAACGATCAAGCCTTTAGATTGAGCCGCGGCAAGTCATGGCAAGTTCTGTAACCGCAGCGATAGGCCGGATGCCGACGGAGTGGGCAAGGGGTGAAGAGGCATCCTTCCATGAGCATGATGAGAGTGCGTTGGCCTCTATACCAATGCTTCAAGCATTTTCATGCTTCGGTGTAGCTTGCATAGAATGAAAGCTTTGGTATGACTTCTCCCCGAACCAGAGATTGTCTCTCTTAGGGTTCAATGGTTGAACAACGCGAAAATCCTCGGCCCCCGTCGTCCGGAAAGGGACTCATCGCAATCGTGCCCCTCGGCAAGGTGGAAGAAGACGTGCTGCGGGTGGTGGCTGACAGCCTTCAGGGCATTTTACGGCTGCCCGTAGACGTCTGGGATGCGATGCCCATTCCTGAAGACGCGTTTATGAGAGCCCGCAACCAGTATAATGCTATGGGCATTATCAGGTATCTGGCTGAAAACCATTCTGACACTAGCCTCAAAGTCCTCGGCATAATGGACAAAGATATTTGCAACCCTATCATTACTTACGTTTTTGGCGAGGCTTATATGGGAGGCCGCGCCGCGGTGATGTCCAGCGCGCGTCTCAGCACAACCCCCTCCGGCGAACCGGTCTCCAGAGAACGGTTCCTGGACAGGGTTGTGAAGGTGGCCCTGCATGAAATCGGCCACACCTTTAATATTCCTCACTGCCACACCGGCCGATGCGTCATGCGAGCCTCCAACAACTTGGCCGAGCTTGATGACAAGCTGAATTACCTCTGCGATTACTGTGAGATTTTCCTCCTGGACGCGTTGAGGCACGCGATGCAGGATAAGGAGCAAGACATGGGCAGCTAAGAATATTTGGTAAGATTCCGGGTACTAAGCGATTTTTTCTGCGCCTCTCAAATAAGGAACACTGTTTCCAAAATTCCCCACGTTCGATTCCCTGCAAGCGCACCGCACGGGGCGTACCACGGATTGCCTAGGGTGTGAGAGGGTGTTTCAAAACCCATGTCTCGGCCAGAATCGTGCTACCCGGGGAACTACGATTTTGTTTGGGTGGCCCGGACGTAATACGTCCGGGTCGCGGAGCGACAAGAGGTCTGGAGCCTGTCACCCCATTAGGCAGCGGGTTTGGCATAGGACTGGGGCCGGGAGCTGGGACTTCTTGTTCCTTCGGAACCCGGAGGCAGTGGCCTCCAGGCCACCCTACGTAACACGACTTTTCTCCTGCCGAGGGTTTTGAGACTGTCTTGTGAACCCGTGGCTGAGCAGTGAGAAAATGCGGGCGACCCTGAAGGGGTCGCCTCCTGCTGGCACGAGTGGACCCCTTCAGGGCATAAGCGTTAGCTTGGTCGTTCATTCCCCCCCTTCGTAAAGGGGGGTCAGGGGGGATTTTTGCTAACCTCTTGAAAATCCCCCTAAATCCCCCTTTAGAAAAGGGGGACTTTGACCGCACCTCAGCAGTCCAAAGTGCCTACAACCGATGAAATTGGCGTTAAGTTAACGCCTATGCCCCTCAGGCGCATTTTTGATGTTCATGACAAAAGCGGATAGACCAGAGTGCTCCAGCCACGCCGCCGTGACTGAAACCCCGCGCGCTCGTACTGATTCTTAAGACCTTCATTTGATCTCCACTTTGCTATGGTATTTCACCACATCGGCTGTGGCTTTTCACAACAATCTATTATTTACCATTATATTGCCTACATAGTCCCAGTAGAGGTATTCGCAACACAGGCGTGTGGTTTTTTGCGCTATGGACACGCCCGACAGCGAGACCGCTTCACGCCAGCATTGTTAGGCAATTACGGATATATAGCTTGATGAGTCTTCCTTGGCACGAAAGATGCTTCACTAGTAGCCAAAAGACGGAAACCACGGGAAATCATCCCCGTCAGGCTATCAACAGCACTTTCTGGAACAGAAGGAGGTCCGTCATGGCAACTGCTCAAATCAAGAGGATGTTCGAGCCGGCGGTGGACCAACAGCGTTGCATTCACGCTCTCACAGGCCGGGCCCCTTGCACCAAAATGTGTGCCCAAAACTACGAATGCGGGACCTGTCCCTATCGACCAGATGCTCGACGACATGGTTACCAGCGGCCAAAGTCATACTGAACTCCCAAAAGTAGCAGCCAAGGCTGCTTGATACCAGTTCGGTCTCAAACAGTGAGAATCGGTTGGCAGCCCACCCGGCACTGACCTGGTGACGAGGAGGGTGCCCAGGTCAGTGGCACCCAGCTTCGGATCAACGTCAGGCCCTGGGTGCCACGGATCTGGGCTTTGTCAGATCCGTGGTGAATTCAGCTGATCGTTCATTGTTTGATCGCGAACTGGTATGAGGCAGGGTTGCGGGAGAATTCCCCCGGCAGCCGCCCGGCGCGACTTGTCTGAAAACTGTTTGAGACTCCCTTTCGCGAGATGAGACGATCTTGCGGAAGTGGGAACAAGTACGGTGACTACGGCCGGCAACAAGCCGCCGGCCGATCAACCTAACGACGAATACGTTCAAAGGAGGCTCCCGATGGCAACCGCAGAGAAAAAGAGAAGCATACTCACGGGGTTCAACTTCTCCGAAAAGGAGTGCATCTGGATGCGGGCTAAGGTGGTGCCCACAAAGTATTGCGACAACGCATTCGATTGCACGACCTGCGCGTTCGACAAAGGCATGGCCCGAAAGATGTCTCTGGAATCCCGGGATGCCGGATGGGACACCAAGATGTTCGAACTGGCGGTTCAAGATCAGTATTGTCGCCACGCCCTCACCGGACGGGCCCCCCAGAACAAGATGTGCGCCCGCAACTATGAATGTGGAGATTGTCCCTACGACCAAATGCTGGACGACATGATACAGGTGGATCACACCCTGTTCGGTCCGCCTCAGTATCTAAACGCGCACGGATTCCTGGTGCCGAGGGACTACTACATTCACAACGGTCATGGGTGGGCTAGGCTGGAATACGGCGGCCGTGTTCGTGTGGGGCTGGATGA
Organism: uncultured delta proteobacterium; assembly: GCA_963809365.1. GTDB lineage: Bacteria > Desulfobacterota > Desulfomonilia > Desulfomonilales > Desulfomonilaceae > CAWBBA01. The sequence continues at coordinate 23,275 of CAWEJR010000008.1, forward strand.
CTTCGGGAACCGGCTTGTCGGCAAGGTGGATAAAGTCCGGCTGCCCGCTTTGGGGACTCGCTTCAAACCCGGAGAAGAGTCCTTCATTCTTCAAAGGGAAGGAAATGAGGCCGGCGTAAAGGCTCCTCTCCAAGGAGTAGTTACCGCAGTCAATCAGAAGCTCATGGACCAGCCCCAATGTGCAAATGCCGATCCGTACAGCGCGGGCTGGGTGTTGCTCATCGATCCATTCGAGCTGAAATCCGATCTCAAGCAACTCTGCTTCGGAGTTGACAGCGTAAAATTTATAGAAGCGGAAGCCGAACGCCTGCTTTCCATGATCGCTGACGACCCGACAGCCGCGGCCGCGACAGGTGGTGAGCCCATCGCCGACGTATATGGGGCATTTAAGGAGATGGGCTGGAACACATTGGTGAAGAGTTTTATCTGACCACTGTGGCCTGGCTGGAGCACGGTCGCCCTTTCCGTGGGCAGAATAGACCATTCAAAAACGGAACGGGGAGAAACTCTGCTGAATCAGAGTCTCTCCTCATCCAGCCGTTACTTTAGTACTCGCCTGCCAAGAAACAATTTCCACTA
>CAWEJR010000009.1:0-128040 GCA_963809365.1 uncultured delta proteobacterium
GCACCTGATGCCACGAAGAAAATGGAGGAATGAAAATGAGCGCAGAAGCACTGGTTCAACTCGCAGAGCTGGAGAAGAAGGTTCAGGAACTCGGAGCCGGCAAGCAGAACAAGCTGGCGATGGTTGTCTTTTCCGGGGATCTCGACAAGTTGCTTGCGGCAATGATTATCGCCACAGGAGCCGCCGCAATGGGAATGAAGGTGGTGCAGTTCTTCACCTTCTGGGGCACCGCGGCTCTGCGCAAGCCCGAGGCCCAAGTGAACGGCAAGGACTTCATGTCCAAGATGTTCGGCTGGATGTTGCCCAAAGGCCGCAACAAGGTGAAGCTTTCCAAGATGAACATGGGCGGAATGGGAACAGCCATGATGAAGGGTCTCATGAAGAAGAAGAAACGCTCCAAGCCTGGATCAGCTATTCGACATCGCGGCCCAGCTCGGCGTGGAAATCAAAGTCTGCGAAATGTCTATGGATCTCATGGGCTTCAAGCACGAAGAGATCATCGACTACCCGAACATCGAGTACGTGGGCGTAGCCACATTTCTGGCTCATGCCAAGGAATCGAGCAATCAATTGTTCATCTAAGGAGAAGCAAAATGGCTGAACACAATGTTTCTAAAGTGCTGGACCTTAAAGGTCTTCCTTGTCCCATGCCCGTTGTCAAGATTAGCCAGGAAATAGGCTCGGTGAAGGTCGGCGAGGTCATCGAGGTGCACACGACCGACCCGGGTTCTCTGTCGGATTTTCCGGCTTGGGCAAAGACCACCGGCAACGAAGTGCTGGAAACCGAACAAGGCGACGGCGTCATCCAGATTTTCGTCAAGCGGCTCAAGTAGAGAGCGCGAGAGATAAGCCATGATAGACAAAATCTTCTACTTCATCATGGTGCCGATGGTTTACCTGGCGTTGGCCTGGTTCATCATCAGGCATCGCGTCAAGGTCAGCGGGATTATCAGAGCACCAAAGATGCCGAACACGTTCAAGATCTTCCCGGAAAGCAACGTGCCCTTCTGGCAGCGGTATGGGACGCGTTCACCATGCCTACGGTCAGGACGCACAAACCGCTTTTCTGGTTTTTCCTCATGGTGTTTCACGTAGGCGTCGCGGTGCTGATTCTCGCGCACCTGGATCTGCTCCCGCAGTTGAGGATCATGTGTGCGGATTCCCCGCACATGATCGGCAACGGCGCAGCGGGAGTCGCGCTGACCATTTCAGTAGTGTACTTCCTGTTTCGGCGCTTCCGCACCCCGGTGCGTGAACTCTCAGTTCCTGCCGATTACTTGATGCTGTTCCTGCTGTTTTGCATCTTGCTCACGGGGGATGTCATCAGTTGGGGAAATTCGTGGAGTCCCGACGGGTTTGTCATCACCAAACAGGACTTGGGTTCCTACCTGAGCGGCCTGACGAGGTTCACGTTTGAAGACCCACACACGATGCTTTCAGGTTCGCATTACGCGGTCGTGGCCACGCACGTGCTGTTGGCCAACTTGTTCCTGATGATTCTGCCGTTCAGCAAGATCATGCACAGCTTCTTCGCGGTCCCGGTGAATCTACTGAGGAGGGTCTGACAATGGAAAAGGAACAACGAGAAAAACTGCTCGGACTCTTCTCTGAAAAACTGACCAGCGCGGCGCGCATGTACCTGGATAACTGCTCTCGCTGTGGCCTCTGCGTCGAAGCTTGCCACGCTTATGCGTCGTCTCCGGAGACTCGTTACACAGCCGTGGGCCGAGCGCAGAACATACGCCGGCTCTACGAGAAGTACTTCAAGTTCTCCGGCAAGATCGCGCCGTGGCTCAATGAAGCGGTGGAACTGGACGACTATTGGATGGAGAAGGTTTACGAGACCGCGTACACGTGTACCGGGTGCCGCCGTTGCATGACCTTTTGCCCGTTCGGCATTGATACTCAACTCATCCAGTCGATCGCAAAGCTGATGCTCATCGGCGCGGACATGGAGCCGAAAGTGCTGAGCATGCTGGCAGATGTGTCGATCGCGAAGGGCGAAAATATTGACGCGACAAAAGGGAATTTTGGTGAGGCGGTGCGCGGACTCGAATCCGAGGTGATCCAGAAGTGGCGAAGCGAAGCAGGCGCTGATGCCATACCGCTCGATGTTCAGGGTGCAAACGTGCTTTACGTTGCTCTTGCAGGCAAGCACTCAATCATACCTGCAGCCGCGATCATGAACGCGGCGGGTGAAAAATGGTCGCTCAGCTATTTTGAGGCGGTCAATTTCGGCGCGTTCGTCGGCCATCCCAAGAAGACCAAGGAGATCGCGCAGCGAATCGTGGACGAAGCCAAACGACTTGGTGTTGCAGAGGTGGCCATTTGCGAGTGTGGCACAGCTTACCGTGTGATGAAGCACATGACTGGCGAGCACCCGTTCAAGGTCATCACTTTCGTAGAGCTGATCGAGCGGTATTTGAACGAAGGCCGGATCAGGCTGGATAAGTCGAAGACCAAGGGGCGGATCACATACCACGATCCGTGCCAGATTGCCCGCAACGGCGGGATTTATGAGCAGCCCCGCAATATCCTGAAGCACCTGACCGACGATTTTGTCGACATGGAGCCAAATCGTCAAGCCAACTGGTGTTGCGGCGGTGGCGGCGGACTTGTCGTAATCGGAGAGAAAGATTTCCGGATGAAGTCGGCAAAGGTGAAGGCAGACCAGGTGAAAGCCACCTCCGCGGAGATCCTGTGCACTGCGTGCGAGAATTGTCACAGCCAGCTTTCAGACCTGAACGAACACTATAAATTGGATGTTAAGGTCGAGTTCCTGTCGAACCTCGTGGCCGAAGCTCTGGTCCAAGAGGAAGTCAGCGAAGTTTCTTACCAGACGGTAAGCGCGGCGTAAGCTTCTTTGGGAAAAGCAGATTCCATTTCATACCAGTTCGTTCTCAAATAGTGAGAATCGGTCGCTGCAATACGGCACTGACCTGACACCCAGGATGGTGCCCAGGTCAGTGGCACCCAGCTGCAAGTCATGTTTTCCGCGTCCGATGCGGTTCATCCACGCGAGACGCGGGATTCACCACATCCTACGCCCGCTTTTTCGTGAGGCGCTTCGATACGGCTAAAAGCACCGTCATGCCGATTATGAACGAGATCAAAGATCCTGCAAGGATGCTGACCTTGGCAGTATCAAGTATCGCAGTCTTCCCAAAAGCAAGGTCAGCAATGAACAAAGACATCGTGAATCCCATCCCGCAGAGTATTGAGCCTCCAAAAAGGTGGTAGAAGTTGGCCCCCGCGGGCATGCCCGCGAGCCCGCTCTTCACCGCAATCCACGCTAAAGTGAAAATGCCGATCTGCTTTCCCAACACAAGGCCCAGGATTATTCCCAGAGATACAGGACTTGTTAGAATATGGCTGAGCCTGGACCATTCAAGGCTCACCCCCGCATTTGCCAGTGCAAAGATGGGCACTACCATAGAACACTACCCAGGGATTGAGCGCGTGTTCGATCCTCAGCAAAGGCGGTTCAACGCTGTTGCAGAGAGCGCCCAGAGTGCGAACCGCGGCCTGATGCTCGGAATTGGCATAAAGGCTCGGGCCACAATTCCCAGCACAGGCGAAACTTTCCAGGACTTCTTTAGCCTCTCCCAAGAATTTATCGGTGTCGATTCGGGAGCGAGCAGGTATGGTCATGGCCACAAGTATGCCGGCCACTGTTGAATGGACCCCCGACATTGACATAGTCAGCCAAACCAGGCATCCGAAAAAGATGTAGGGAAGCGGACCGCGATAACCCAAGATGTTGATCACAACAAGTATCACGACAAACAGCAGCGCAACTTCGAGATAAAAAGTCGAAATCTGTGCAGTATAAAACAGGGCTATCACGAGGACCGCGCCCAGGTCGTCCACAATAGCCAATGCTGCCAGGAAGACCGCGAGAGAGCGGGGAATTCGTGATCCAAGTACTGCGAGAGCCCCAAGAGTGAAAGCAATGTCCGTGGCCATGGGGATTCCCCAGCCCTTGGCCGCAGGCCCGGAGGGGTTGAACAAGAAAAAAATGAAGGCAGGCACTATCATGCCACCAAGGGCGGCTATGAGCGGCAATGCTGCTTTTCGATAGGAATCCAGCTCGCCGACGAGTATCTCCCTTTTGATCTCGAGGCCCACCACAAAAAAGAAGACCGTCATAAGCCCTTCATTGATCCAAAAATGTAAAGGCTTATCAAACTGATATCCGTTTGATCCGAACAGGAGACGTAGGTCCAGTAAGCGCTCGTACAAGTCTGCATAGCCGGAATTGACCCACCAGAGCGCAACTATCGTCACCAGCAAAATGAGGATGCCGCCGGCGGCCTGCAGGGACGCAAAGGATTTGAAAGGGCGAATTAGCAGGTCCCCTATCAATTCTCCCCGTTTGTATAGTTTTCTCTCAGTAAACAACTGCTGCTTTTCCCTAAGATTCGTTGTCAGCTCACACCGTAGCTTGGAACTGTACCGGTCAAGATTGCGGGTGTCAACGTGTAGATTTTGACTGACTGAATTGTTGTCTTATTTTTGCGCGAGAACGCCGACAAAGAAGCGGAAAAAGTAGAAAAGCGAGTGTTGCGGCTTGAGCCCTGAGTTGATCAACATTTCTCTTAATCCGGCACCGGTAAAGGTCTGTCCGATCCAGATGCCGACAGAGGTCTCCCGGATCAAATACTCGAATCCCAGCGGCCCGTGGAGATTAGGGACCCCGACGAAGACGCTGCCGCCCTTTCGGGTGACGCGTGCCATCTCTACCACCGCAGTCGAGGGGTTTGGTAAGTGCTCTATGGTGCTGCTGTTCCACGATAGGTCGATGCTTTCGGCCTTAAAGGGAAGGTTGCGCAAGTCCGCCACAACTAGACATAAATTGGGGTCACGGCGGCGAGCTTCGTGTAGAGCCTCGATATCCAAGTCGACCGCGACGCTGAGTCCCACTCGCCTGTCCTGTGCCAGGATCGACGATGCAAATGCCGGCCCTGACCCTGCTTCCAGCACCTTACATTTGTCATGGTTTATGGCCCTGGCGAGGAGGTAATTGACCAGTTTGCCATTGAGTTGATTCCGTAAGGCGTCGTACAGACGATAAGTTAGTGTGCCGGGGGACCCGAGTTGCCAGGACTTCGCTCCCATCAACTACCGACCTTCCTGGCAACAGCCATTATGGAACTACCGAACGGAAGGTCGCCCAACTTGAGGAATTGACTTTCCGCCTTAACAATGGAGAAAAGAAGGCTATTGAGCGCAGGGTGCATCGGTTTCAGTTCCGATCGAGGTGGACCCTCGGAATCTCCAGCCGCTAGACGGAGCCCTAGGCGATACACGGCCACGGCCGGAAAGAGCGACGCGAAAAGGTGGGTCATGCGGATCACTTCCACGGAGCGTTTTTTGAGCAATGCAGCTAGCCTGCCCTTAGAATAACGGCGAGACGCGTGAACCGCTTTGTGATGTTCCGGTGTCATAAGCCATTGATAAGCCGGAACCACCAGAACCATATACCCTCCCGGTTTCAGTACCCTCCAGATTTCGCCGTACGCCTGGTCCTCCAGCACTGAATCACATTCTAATACGTCCACGGAGACAACTGCGGCGAATGTATCCGGAGCAAAGGGAATATCGTTGATAGAGGCTCGGCATATGTTTGTCAGCCCTCTTTTTTTGCAAAAAAATGCCGCTTCGGAAGATACATCGAATCCATAAGCACCAGAAGTGAGGTGTCGGCCAATGTTGACGAGGTTCTGTCCCGTGCCGCATCCTGCATCCAACACCGGTTCATGGCTTTCAAGTCCGAGCGCGTGCAGGGTGTCGAGGAGGATTAGATGAAGACCTCTGAACCACCAGTATGAGGGCTCAAGCTCAAATAGAGTCTGATATTCGTGGGATTCCAAAGACGACTTAATCCTTTACAGGGAAGTGGTAGGTATCCGGATCCTCAGGATTGTACCGAAGCGACTTGAGCATGACAAAATCCGACTCCTCAATGAATCGGATCGCGTGGGATTCGTTCGTGTTCAAGATAACGCCCTGGCCTGATTGTAAAAGGAAATCATCCTTCTCTTCTGTTTCCACATGCATTGTGGTGATTTTGGCCAAGCCGCTGGTAAGATAAAAGAAAATTATTGTCTTCTTGTGATAGTGATTGCCGATCACGGCGTCGGGGTTCATCCGACCGCCGATCAGGGCCTCCCAGCTCCCGTCGTTCAATACTTCCTGAAAGAGTCCTCGATCATCGATTCGCTCGAAAGAGGGAGTGAGTATCTGGTGTCGCATCAGTCAATCCTACGTAGGCGAGCAGTAAATATGCGGATAACATATTGCATGCCGGTCTTAAAAAATTTGAATATGCTGGGAGCTGATTTCGAAATCCCTTTTGCTCGGTCTCGAAAAACATAGGGCATCTCATGCACTGTCAGGCCCTTTTTTCGACAGGTGTACAGGAATTCCATGAAATATGCGCCGTACCCAGTAGGGATTATCGAAACCTTGTTGAACACGGTCCGACGCAAAACCACGAAGCCGCTGTCATAGTCTTTGATCCCATATCCTAACACCAAACCCGCAAGGCCGTTAATCAAACGGCTCGAGATGACACGAAGAGGCGCCCTGTCGTCTTTCCCTCCGGGCGCGTAACGTGAACCGACCACAATGTCATGTTCGTTCAATTTATCGACCATCGCCGGCAACATGGAAGGGGGCATGCACATGTCCGCGTCCATCCAACCCACAATTTCACCGCGGGATTCTATTATCCCCCGGTTGAATGCCGAAGCAAGGCCCCGCGTGTCTACCCGTCGTATGACCACGACGCGCGGATCACCAAGACTTTCCACCAGTTGCCAAGTCTGGTCCGCGGAATCGTCATCGACGACAATGACTTCCACGGGGTCTTTGACGTGCTCGAAGATGCTTTGAATCGTATCAACTATATTCTCGCGTTCGTTATAAGTGGCGAGCACTATAGAGACCCTGGGATCGCCGTCCACTCAATCACCTCCGAATGACCTCTTTTCAGCCTTGCGTTGCAACCGACTGTAGGGCGGCCCGTGGCCGCGGATTTCGTCGGGCACGGTCCGACCTACCTCTGAAACTCGCCGAATCGTGCCTTATGGTAATTCGCATTCTGTCAGGGAACTCTGAGATGCTGAAAATCCGTCATTCCCGCGAAGGCGGGAATCCAGTCTTGATCGTTGTAACCCTTCTGGATTCCCGCCTTCGCGGGAATGACGGATTAGTGAATTCTCGTGTTTCTTCGACCCTATCTTACCTATTTGAAAGCACATTCGCATTAGAATCCTTAGCTGTCCCTTATGCCTTACATTCCAGCAGCTTCTCGACCACCTCTTCCATTTGCGGTCGTGTCAGGCCTAGACCGGAAGGAAGGTAAAGACCTCGGTTCCAAAGATCCACCGAGATTGGATAATCTCCGACTACGTCGGGAAAGCGAGGATCTGAGCCACGAAATATGGGCTGCAAGCTCATTGGACAAAAGAAAGACCGTGTGTCCACTCCTTTTACCTTCAACTTCTTCATCAGATCGTCTTTGGCCGACCCCAAAACTTTCTTCCAATACGATGCCGTACATCCAATACACATTCTTAGCCCAGGGCTCTTCATAGGGCAAAACAAGGTCCGGCGTCCCGGTAAGAAGTTCATTGTACGTTTGCCCGATCCATCTCTTGCGTGTAATTTTCTCCTCAATTAATTCCGTCTGAGCAACCCCGATCGCGGCCTGAATGTTGGTCAGGCGGTAATTGAAAGCCACGACCTCATGCACGAACCGAGGCTCCTGAAAACCTTGGTTGCGCAAAAGACGTAGCCGCTCGGCGAGCTTTTCATCGCGGCACAGCACCATGCCGCCTTCGCCGGTGGTAAGTATTTTATTTCCGTAGAAGCTGAAGCAGGAGACGTCCCCGAAGCTGCCGGCCTTCTTCCCGTTAACTTCCGCGCCGTGCGCCTGGGCACAGTCTTCAATAACAAAAAGATTATGCCTCCGCGCGATTTCCATGATGGCTTCCATGTCACAGGGATGGCCGTACATGTGGACCACCATTATGGCCTTAGTGCGCGGAGTTATCTTGGCCTCGATTAACCCGGCGTCGATGCACCAGGTTTTCGAATCCACGTCTACCAGCACCGGCTTGGCTCCGGCCAATATGACAGTGTTGGCAGATACAATCAGCGTAAAGTCCGGAATTATGACCTCATCTCCGGGACCGATTCCTAAGGCCACAAGAGACATGTGGAGGGCTGTGGTGCAGTTGCTGCAAGCCACCCCAAAGGGAACCCCGCAATATTGGCTGAACTTATCCTCAAAAAGGGAGATGTACTTGCCGGCCGAGGAGATCCAGTTTGTCTCCATGCAGTCCATAACGTACTTCATCTCTCGGCCGTCTAGCACCGGTTCGCAAACAGGAATCATATCCTTACCTCCGACGCGAGGTCCTTAGTCATCTGTACGGCAAAGGAGGATTGCTGATCTCAACAACCCGCCATTCTCAAACTTATACTGTCTACACTGTGCTGTGACCCAGGTCAAGAGAATCGTAGCTTCGGAATTCCGGACAAAAGCATCTGACTTTGCCCGCTCTTTCGTGTTATGGTTTTCGTCGAACCTCGAACTGAAGTTGGAGAGCTGAGGCCTCTTTGAAACAAACCTGGGTAAGAACCTTTCGCCTCAAAATTATGGTGGCCTCCATTCTTTTGAACATGTTTGGGGCAGGATTGGCCTTTGTTTACTTCACGTTCATAAGGACCGGCCTGATGCCTGGTCCCGCACAACTGGATGTGCGCACGCAGACCTGGTATTTCGTCTTCGTCATGATCGTGATCTTCTCGGCAGCTATATTGGTGTCAACAAGGTATCCCGGGCGGTTGTGGCGAGATTTGGCCACTGTCAAGGACGAACGTGATCCCAAACACATTGAAGCCTTGGTAGGCAGATTCCTGAATTTGCCTTTTGCTTCTTCAGCGCTGAGTCTTTTTGCCTGGCTCGCTGCGGGAGTTCTGTACGGTATTCTCCCACCGTTATTGCTCTTTCATACACCGGAAGCTGCCCAGTGGTATCGTTCCTACCAGGTTTTTTTCGGTATAGTGTTTGTGGGTGCGCCTTTCACAGTGATTTGCCTGTATTTCATCACGGAATGGATGGTAAGAGCGACTGTTCGCTCGGTCTTTCCTCCTGCGGTTCTAGCCACTGTCCCGCATTCTTTTCACCTGAATGTTTTGCCGAAAGTCCTCCTTGCCTCTCTCCTAATAGGAACTGTACCAGTGACGATAATCAGTTATGTCACACTGGACCAAATCCACGAGGTCAACGCGGGAATGCTGGACCCGCAAAGCTTCATTGAGAAGATGCCTTTGGTCATAGCCTTCCTGCTTTCCCTGGCCGTGCTGGCCGCGGTGGCGCTGTCGGTCTTCGTGGCGAAGAGTGTTTCCGAACCCCTGCGCGAATTGCGCTCGTCTATGGATCGGATCCGAAATGGAGATCTGGACGTGAACATACCTGTGGTCTCCAGTGATGAGATAGGCAACATGGCGGAGGGATTCAATCGCATGGTGGCCGGGTTGAGAGAGCGGGATTTCATAAGAGACACTTTTGGGTCTTACCTCAGCCCCGAGATTGTTTCGGAGATCCTCTCGTCGCCCGCGGGTGTTAACCTTGGCGGCGAACTGCGAGACGTCACCATTCTGGTTGCCGATCTGAGAGGGTTTACTTCGCTCGCCGCCAATGTGGGGCCTGAGGCTGTAGTGAAATATCCTCAACCGTTTCCTGGAAAAAATGGTCGATATAATAACCAGGTACGGCGGAACAATAGACGAGTTCACGGGTGATGGAATTTTAGCTTTCTTCGGCGCGCCGCGACTAATGACGGACGCGCCAACACGGGCGGTACAGTGCTCCATTGAAATGCAGAATGTCATGCACACGCTTAATGAAGAATTGCAGAGTGATCTGATCGCCGGCAAGGAGAAGCCCGAAGGTCGAGATCCCGTGAACGCCGGAAACCCATTTGCAGGACAACTCACACTACGAATGGGCATCGCAATCAATAAGGGGCAACTGATTGTTGGCAATATCGGTTGCGAACAACGCAGAAAATACGGTGCGGTGGGAACCCCGATTAATGTGGCATTCAGAATTGAAAAATTGGCTGGGGAGGGGGCGATACTCATAAGCGAGGAGGTATACAAAAGCGTCGCGGACGTGATTACCGTGCAGCCTATGCCTGGGACTGAACTTAAGGGGATAGATCACCCGGTCACATTGTACCGTGTAATTCCCTCTGAAATGGCAACCACAATATTTCAATCTCCAGAAGCTTCTGCAGAATCATAAAAAATATCAGGCGGCGATCAAACAATGAAAAATCTGCTGAACCCAGCACGGATCTGACAAAGCCTCCCGCGAGGCGCGGGATGGCACCCAGGCGTTCGTTTAGCAGGCGAAGCGGTTCGCTTCACTCACCACACCCTACACCGGCTGGCAATGGCTACAGACGGTCATCAGACAGGTCGGCCCGACGCAAGGCGGCGACCAAGGGCCGTCCTACGATTGACTCCACATCAACTCAAGGAAACCATACCGGAGCCATTATCTGAAGCCGCTTCAATATTTACAGTCTCTTGGTTTCCGCTATAAATTAGTCTGATTTGCTGATGACCGCCAAACGCTCGCTGGTTCGTTCAGAATAGGCGCCTTCTAGATGATGGCTGTATCTGCTGAATAGCCACAGCTCAGGAATTATTTCCGAAACAAGCTCTCCGTCGTCGAACACCCTGACCACGGAGCTTTCCGAAACTACAACCCCCACCGCTTTTGTTGCTTTGGTTATGGAGGCCGCAGCCATGTGGCGCCCCCCAAATCCGAGCGGAATTTTGATCCCTTCTGATGAAGCGTCCAGATATCGGCAAGCCGAGATTACTATTCCGTCATCCGAGATGACAAAGGCTCCATCCAGTTGAGCCAACTCTTTGATGGTCTCCCTCATGTCCGGATCATCCACTCGCTTTTGTTCGTCAGGATGGCCAAGAAGTGGATCCAAGATCAAGTTCTTGGAGCGTTTCAAGACTTCATCAGAATCGGAGATCACGAACATGGTCCCGATTCTCCGCCCTTCTCGACCTTCTCTCGCGATTTCAACTGCCAGGATTATAGTCTGTTCAAGTGTTTTGACATTGACGCCCCGCTTGTGAGAGCAGACCTCGCACAACACTTCATTTAGCTCATTCATGTTTTGAGTCTCCCTGGAGCTGATCAACCCACAGTACCGCCCCTCCACAATTGTGTCGTTGTCATTCTCCCGAAATGAGGAGTTTTGTTAATATCGCATAATCGTCTTTACCTTTTTGTCAGCAACAAGCTCCATTATTCGATTGTACACATTGTCAAAAGGTTCTCCGGAGTTTTGAAAATAGTGGACCTGGTCTCGAATGTAACAACGATTAAGGCCTCCGACCATGTTAAGGATCTCTACGTGAACCAGGGCCTCCGTGCCGGCCATCAAATTAAATTTGTCAGGGTCAACGAAGGTATCAAAGTATCGGCTCATGGTGGCAATACCCCAGACAGACCGGGGCTCGCTGCAAGCCTCGTATGTGGCCTTCAAACGCTGGTAATGGTGATGGCGCAAGAAGTCCACGCGGCCTTTAAGGTCCTGAATGGGCTCCCCATGTGCAGGCAACACTAGCGCTACATCCTCCATTCTCGAGAGATCTTCCAAGGTTTGTAAATAAACCAGGAGATCATCGGGGTGAGGAGTTATCGGATTCAACAGCACGTCTCCGCAGAGAAGCGCCTTGTCGTCCCCATTTTGCCCCACTAGGAGGCCGATGCTTCCCGGTGAATGGCCGGGGAGGTGTTTTGCTTCCACATCTCGGACCGACGAGCCATTGATGTTTACGGGGCCGTCATGGAAAATTGGTTGATTCACCTTGAGAGCCATGCCCATCGAGTTGAGGTCAAGGCCGTGAATCAACTCCTCCCTGGCCGCGCCCCTTGCGGTCCAGGGCGCGGGCATGCCCGTACCTGCCATCTGGTGTTGCCGAGAAAACCAGAAACTTAGTAATCCCCATGGATTGCAAATTTGGGGTGTGTCCAAAATGTGAGCTGAAATAGCCGGCTTCCCATGCCTCAAAAGGGAGCGCCCCATCAGAAAGTGATCGGGGTGCCCGTGGGAAATCACCACAAGGTCGATATCCTGAACCGAGTAACCCGCTAGTTTCAATCCATCCAACAGCTCTTGTTCGCTATAATCCGGGGGGAGGGCCTCGACTTCCGGTGGCATGGGCTGTTTACGAAGATGGTAAAAGAATGCCTTCGCAACATCTGTGGGGATTCCCGTATCCACTAAGATAAGCGCATCGCTCTCGATCAGATACAGATGGGTCGGGCCCGGCCCAATAACGTCGGGACAGAACGTGGTGATTTGGGTGATACGGAGTTTGGCGCCAGAATAGACGAAGCGCCTCACCCGGCCGCTTCCTACCTTTGAATTCGATTTCAGGTCCGTCTGTTCAAGTTTCATGACCATTTAGCCGATTCGTCTTCCTTGAGTTCCCTCGCTTGAAAGCGCATTAGTATCAAACATAAGGTAAAATCTCGATCTGCGGATCAAAGAAAGGATACCATATTTCCAACAATTCCATCAGCGCGGGACAGACCTATTCTTGCCACCGAGGGCGAAAGAGCATCGCGATTTGTTGCTGAGTCTAATTCTTGCTCCGGCAAAAGTGAAAGGGTTGCAATGATGGGAGGAAATGATCATCGTCTTTTAACGGCTGCGATGGATCTTTTACATGGTTCGGCGGCAATTGTTACGAAGACCACTAAAGGCATCCGGAAAGGAAGGAGAAGCGATGGTGGCACAAGGTCGGTTTATGAAGAACATCCCTTTTTCCGAACCCCAGGTCCTCGTCGATCTGGTTGATTACGAAGAGGGGCGCGTGGTGAGTCGCACCTTTGCACAAAATACTGTCATGAGCCTGACTCTGTTCGCCTTTGATAAGGGCGAGGGCTTGAGCACTCATACCGCGGCGGGGGATGCGTTTGTGCAGGTCCTTGACGGAGAAGCGTCAATCACTATTGGAGAGAAGCAGATAGTCGTCAAAGCGGGGGAGGTCGTGGCGATGCCGGCAAATGTTCCACACGCACTCCATGCTGTGCAGCGCTTCAAGATGTTGCTTGTTGTGATCAAGGGAATGTCATAATTACTTACGGCGCCTTACTTGCGTGGGGACGTCGAGGAAGATTGGAACCGGAATAAAAGGGGCTTCCCCATGAGACAATGTACTGCATTGTTTGCAACGGTGATGCGCTCTATTCTTGACAAAAGCCCTTTTAAATTTACATGGTTATGTCTTTTATGACATCAACTGACGGGCGCATATTTTTCAAATTACTAAATATATATCCGCAGTTATAATTCCTACTGAAAACATCGCTATTGACGCAATACCCTCTTCTTGATTTACTGCCATATGAAGGGGACTTACGGCGTCTTTCCAACCTTTCATCTGCTGCGCTGAGCTTTCACGAGTTCTCCCGGGGAATCGATGCGCAGATGTCTCCGTTCACTTCAACTTTGCCACTACTGATGCCTCATGAGGTGTCACTCGGTGAAAAACAAGGTTCGGCAATCCATTTTCATCTTTGAAGAGATGCACTCTTTCAATTTCCTCAGAAAGGAGACCACGTCATGACAGTGACACGCCGAGAGTTCCTTGCGATCTCTGGTGTGGTGGGCGCGGGCTTGGCGTTGTCGTCTTTGGGTCTGGACATGGGACCTGTGAAGGCCTATGCCGCTGACCTGAAGAAGATCGACAAAATGAAATCAGCCAAGCAGTCCACAACGATCTGTGCTTACTGTGCGGTCGGGTGCGGCCTTATCTGCAGTACAGACACCAAAGACAAGAAGATCATCAATATTGAGGGAGATCCCGACCATCCCATCAATGAAGGGTCCTTGTGCGCCAAGGGAGCGGCTCTGTTCCAGACCACGGCCAACAATCCCAATCGCCTTACGAAGATCCTGTACCGGGCCCCCAAGAGTGACAAATGGGTGGAAAAGCCCTGGGACTGGGCACTCAAGGAGATAGCCAAGAGAGTCAAGGCCACGAGAGACGCTTATTTCATCGAAAAGAACGATAAGGGGCAGGTGGTCAACCGAGTTGAGGCCATAGCTCACGTAGGAAGCGCGGCCCTGGACAACGAGGAATGCTGGCCGTTGCAGGCGATGATGAGGGCGCTGGGGCTGGTATACATCGAACACCAGGCCCGAATATGACACAGCCCAACTGTTGCGGCTCTGGCAGAGTCGTTCGGGCGCGGCGCAATGACCAATCACTGGATCGACCTCAAGAACAGTGATGTTATCCTTGTCATGGGCAGCAATGCTGCCGCAAACCATCCCATCTCCATGAAATGGGTGCAGAAGGCCAAGGACAGTGGCGGAAAACTGATTTCCGTTGATCCGCGGTTCACCCAGACATCGGCCAAGGCCGACGTGTACGCTCCTTTGAGGTCTGGAACCGACATAGCGTTCCTCGGCGGGATGATCAAGTACATCCTGGACAACAATAAGTACTTCCCCGAGTATGTGACCAACTACACGAATGCCTCCTATATCGTGGGGGACAAGTATGATTTTAGCGAAGGTCTCTTTTCGGGATACAACGAAAAGGGGAGGTCGTACGACAAATCTACCTGGGCGTTCAAGCAAACGGACAAGGGGCTCCCAGAGAGAGACGACACGCTTCAGAACCCCCGATGCGTTTTCCAGCTTCTGAAAAAGCACTATTCCCGCTATACGCCGGAAAAGGTTTCGGAAATTACCGGAACACCGGTGAGTGATCTGTCGAAGGTCTACGAGCTTTATGCGTCCACCGGCACCAAGGACAGGGCCGGGACCATAATGTATGCCATGGGATGGTGTCAGCACACCGTGGGCGTTCAGAACATCCGGACCATGTCCATCATCCAGACTCTTCTCGGAAATATGGGGATTGCCGGCGGCGGGGTTAATGCCATGCGCGGTGAGTCCAACGTCCAGGGAAGCACAGACCAGGCTCTCCTGTTCCACATCCTTCCCGGCTACCTCAGGGCACCTCTGGCCACCGAGACCACTCTGGAAGCCTTCACCGCCGCTCGTACTCCTAAGAGCGTGGATCCGATGTCTGCCAACTGGTCGCAGAACACCCCCAAGTATGCAGTCAGTCTTCTCAAGTCCTATTGGGGAGATACGGCAACCAAGGAGAACGATTTCGGTTATGCATGGCTCCCGAAGCTGGATCCGGGGCAAAACTGTTCCTGGCTCAACCTGTTTGATGTCATGTACTCCGGAGGAATCAAAGGTTTCTTCGCTTGGGGTCAGAATCCAGCGTGCAGCGGGGCAAACGCCAACAAGGTGAGACAGGCGATGGCCAAGCTGGACTGGCTCGTAAATGTGAACATCTTCGACAACGAGACAGGCTCTTTCTGGAAAGGGCCGGGAATGGACCCCAAGAGCATCAAGACTGAGGTCTTCATGCTCCCGTGCGCGGCTTCAGTGGAAAAAGAGGGGAGCATCAGCAACAGCGGCCGTTGGGCCCAATGGCGTTACAAGGCTGTTGATCCGCCGGGACAGGCTAAGCCCGACGGAGACATCATGATCGAACTGATGGCAAAGATCAAAGACCTCTACAAGAAAGGCGGGAAATTCCCTGACCCCATCCGGAATCTCAAGTGGGATTACACGGACGCAAAGGGCCATTTTGACTCCCACAAGATGGCCAAGGAGATTAACGGTCATTTCCAAAAGGATATTACCCTCAAAGATCCTACGGGTCAGGATAAGCAGTTCAAGAAAGGCGATCCTGTCCCGGCCTTTGGTCTCTTGCAGGCTGACGGCAGCACGTCCTGCGGGAACTGGATTTACTGCCAGAGCTACAATGCTGACGGCAATAACATGGCCCGGAGGAAGAAAGATGATCCCACAGGTCTCGGGCTCTATCCCCAGTGGTCGTGGTGCTGGCCGGTCAACAGGCGGATCATCTACAACCGCGCTTCGGTAGACCTGAATGGTCAACCCTTCAATCCCAAACGGCCTCTGCTCAAATGGGCTGAGGGCAAATGGGTAGGTGACGTGCCCGACGGTCCGTGGCCGCCCATGAGTGACAAGGAAAAGGGGAAGTATCCATTCATTATGAAGCCCGACGGCCTCGCGGCTATATTCGGGCCGGGACTCAACGACGGGCCGTTCCCTGAGCACTATGAACCTCTGGAGTGCCCTGTTCCCAACAATCTGCTTTCCAAACAGTTTACAAATCCAACCATCAAGATTTTTGCAGGTGAACTGGATAAGCACCTCACCTGCGATCCTCGATTCCCGTTTGTGGCCACTACCTACAGGGTGACCGAACACTGGCAGACGGGCATCATGACACGATTCCAGCCCTGGCTTGTCGAGGCTCAACCGCAGATGTTCGTGGAAATGAGCGAAGAACTTGCCAAACTCCGTGGGATAAAGGACGGCGAAAAGACAAAGGTTTCTTCGGCCCGCGGGACTGTAGACTGCGTGGCCATTGTAACTACTCGGTTCCGTCCGTTCCAAATCGGTAATGTGACTGTGCATCAGGTCGGGATGCCCTGGTGCTTCGGATGGGTCACCCCGAAGAACGGCGGCGAAAGCGCAAATCTCCTTACTCCCAACGTAGGAGATCCCAACACCATGATACCTGAATCCAAGGCGTTCATGGTTAACGTGGAAAAGGCATAGGAGGTGCAAAATGGCTGAAGGATATTCAATACTAGTTGACACCTCCAAGTGTACCGCGTGCCGTGGTTGCCAGATAGCTTGCAAGCAATGGAACCAGCTCCCCGGCACTCAAACCAAAAATGTGGGAAGCTACGAAAACCCGAAGGACCTCTCGTTCGACACCTACAAAGTGGTGCGATTCGCTGAAGGGAGTAACGGTAACGGCAAACCGTACTGGTACTTTTTCACGGAACAGTGCCGGCACTGCCTATCCCCCGGATGCATGGCCGCAGCGGAAAATGACGAGATTGTCCAGGATGAAGAAACCGGCGCAGTGATCTACACCGAAAAGACCAAGGATCTTGACTTCAAGGCGACTCTGGAGGGGTGCCCGTATAATATCCCCCGCCAAGATCCCAAGTCCAAGGTGCTCGTAAAATGCACTATGTGCTTCGACAGGCTTAGCAACAACATGATCCCTGCTTGTGTCAAATCCTGTCCCACAGGCGCAATGATCTTCGGAGAGAGGGACAAGATCCTGGACATGACCAAGAAAAGAGTCGAAGAGTTGAAGCAGGCCTTTCCCAAGGCTGCTGCGATCAAGCCGGACGAACTGAGGGTGATTTACATCGTGACGGATGATCCGGCAAAGTACTCCAAGTTCGCATCCGGCAAGTAAGTAAACTTTCATGGGTAAGGCTTGAGATTCCATTTTGGTTTTCAAGTTTGTCAGTGCTATGAACTAAAGCCCGCCCTGCCCTTCAAGAGAGGGGTTGGGCGGTTTTTTTATGTGCGCGGCCGTTCGACCGCCTTGCGCGTTCGCGCTGTTTCGTGCTTTCCTATTACACAAGGTTCCACACATTCACAGGAGAAAAAACATGACAGAGGAACGGTCGGCCCAACAGGCATCCGCACGGGTACAAAAGGCCATTGAGCGCATGCGGGAGGATTTGCCCCAATTGGCCACCGTTTTTGACGCATTTAAGGGGCTGTTGGCGGCACAGGCGGCTCTGAAGGCCGAACTTCCTGCAATCAACAGCAATGACCTGTCCATAGACCCAATTCAATATTCGCAAGGTGTTCCGATCCTGGCCGGAGAGGCCTTTACCCTTTCCACGGACGACCTGAGAAAAGCCTCAAAACGTCTTATGCCCACCATGGAAAAAGGATTCCCTAAGATTAAGAAACAATTGACCGTCATCAAAAAGGCAATTGAGAGCAAGAATCAAGATTCGGGACTCTGCCTGACTGCTATGGGGGCCTGCGCCGACGAAGAGATTAACAGGACTGCGTCAAACCTTGGTGTGGACATGGGTATTCTCCAGTTTGTCCTGGGACAACTGGCAAAACCCTTTGTGCAGAAGCAGGCCGATTCTCTCACACCACTGCCTCAGGACCTACAGTGGCATAAGGGATACTGTCCGGTCTGCGGTTCCTGGCCCGAAATGGGCTTCCTTGAAGGCAAAGAGGGGCACAGGTGGCTGAGGTGCTCATTCTGTAGTCATGAATGGGCCTACATGCGCACCAAATGTCCTTTCTGCGAGTCGGAAGACCAGGACAAACTGGAACTCCTGTTCTCGGAGGATCGCAATTCCGAGCGAGCCGAGCTGTGCTACGAGTGCATGAAATACCTTGTAAGCGTAGATCTCAGGGATCGTGCCGACGATGTTGTCCGGGAGGCGGCTCCGCTGGGGCTGGTTTATCTCGACGTCCTCGCTCAGGATAAAGGATTCTCGCCTGGTGCGATATGCGGCTGGAATGTCATCGATCAGGGTTGACCCAGGATTGAAGGAAGCCCCTGCACAGACGAGCCGAAATAGATGGATTATAGCCCCCATATTACTAATGGCGGCCGCAGCCCTGGGAATGGCTTTGGACGCAATGCACATCTTGGGTCCGGGGCTCCCTCCACAAAAGATCTACAGTAATCTCCTTCTCCCTCTTTTCCGTTTGTTGGCTTACCTTGGCGTCGGTCTCCTTGTGGGGCAGATCGTGGAAACCTTGGGCTGGACAGCGAGACTGGCCCAGTGGGTACGTCCACTCACCCGATGGGGACACCTCAAGGATGAGAGCGGAGCGGCCTTTATTTCCAGTTTTGTTTCCGGCATCGTGGCAAACACCATGCTGATGGGGTTTTACCGGGAAGAGAAACTCACTCGCAAGGAACTTGTCCTCACTTACATTCTTAACAATGGTCTGCCTGTATACCTGGTGCACTTGCCGACAACTCTGTTCGTTGTATCCTCTCTGGCGGGGAGCGCAGGCCTAGTGTATCTGCTCATAACTTTTATCGCAGCCTGTCTGAGGAGCCTGGGCGCGCTGATATACGCCCGAATTACCTTTCCGAGGCCCTCGCCGAAGTGGAGCGCCTTGATAAATCATCTGGCGCCTGGTGAGGAGAAGAGAGCTGAGAAGATTTGGCAGAAGTTTCGGGCTCGCTTTCTCCGTCTGGTTCTCTACACTTTTCCAATCTATGTGCTCGTATTCCTGACCAATGAATGGGGGCTATTCGTGTGGCTACGATCCGGAGCCGCCGGCTGGGTTTCGGACCAGGTATTTCCTGTAGAAGCTGCCGGGGTGGTGATATTTACTCTCGTCGCGGAATTCAATTCAGGCATGGCTGCTGCCGGCGCGCTCGTTCACGCCGGGGCCCTCACAGTAAAGCAGACGGTTCTGGCCTTGGTCCTGGGAACCATCATCTCCACGCCGCTGAGGGCTGTCCGGCACCAGTTGCCTGCGTACGCGGGCCTCTTCGATCTGCGCCTGGGGACTGAATTATTGCTCATGAGCCAGGGATTGCGGATCATCAGCCTTATCTGTGGTTACCGCGCCGTATGCGCTGTGGGGATGAAGAGAGAAGGTTGTTGACACTATAGCCTGTGCCAGAATTCTTCACTGATTCTAATCTGCGGAATACCTACTTCCCCTCCCAAGTTCGGTCGGACAGTCCCGCCGCCGGCGGGATTACCTGTCACTGAAGGACGGGCAGGATGCCCTTCCCCACCAAATCATTTTGAGTAGCGAACCTTATTTTTTTGGCAATCACCATAACCTGGCACACCAAATTAAGTCGCCTCACGATCGGGAAGCCTGAAGTTTCTTGTACACGATTCCAAGGCAAGGGGCTCAGTTATCTAATCGGAAACATTATGAGTTGCAAAATACTTGCCCGTCAGTCAAATTTTTCTTGACAGGATGATATCATAGTTGTAAATATTGATACTATGTCAAACTATCGTATTGAAGAAATCCGTCGATTCGCTGAGATGTTTAAGGCGTTGTCAAATCCCAACCGCCTCGACATCTTCCTACGTCTGGTTTCCTGTTGTCCGCCCGGCACAAGGTGTAGTTCCGACGCTGAAGCGCGACGCTTTGTCGGCGAGTTAGGCAAGGAACTCGATATAACGCTCTCCACTGTCTCCCACCATATTAAGGAACTTCGGCAAGCGGGGCTAATTAGAGTCGAGAGACGTGGGAAAAACATTGAATGCTGGGTTGACGAGCAGGCGGTGAGCGAGCTGGCCGAACTATTGGCAGGCCGCGGAGCTGGTGGCCATTTTCAGGAAGAAGGCAGGTCTGGAAGGTCAAGTGTC
This sequence comes from uncultured delta proteobacterium, assembly GCA_963809365.1. Lineage (GTDB taxonomy): Bacteria > Desulfobacterota > Desulfomonilia > Desulfomonilales > Desulfomonilaceae > CAWBBA01. Next base: position 20,309 of record CAWEJR010000009.1, read on the forward strand.
GGTGAGATGCGGCTTCCTCAGGAGTAAATTCACCACAAGTTGTCGCATCCGGATCTCTTATCGAGCGACGATCTCAGGAGAAATGGAAGGTCTGGGCAGACTATCAACCCCAAGGACAAAATTTCTCGCTTTGAGAAATTACAGGAGGGACAAGAGATGATCAACAATCTAGCTTTATCGGTCGAAGCACTTAGCTCCTGACCAGGTACGAATGATCGAACTCGCGCAGCAAGGGTTCCATTGCAGTGAGATCCTATTGTTCATGGGTTTGGAGGCACAGGGCAAATCGGACCCGGATCTGATACGGGCTGTGTCCGCGCTGGCAGGCGGAGTAGGCTTCTCAGGCGAGACCTGCGGGGCGCTTACCGGAGGGGCCTGCTTGCTTGGCCTGTTCGCAGGAAGAGGCACGGCAGAAGAGCAGGATGATCCCAAACTGAAGTGCATGATTCAGGACCTTGTCGAATGGTTTTCAAAGAAACATGGAGAGGCTTACGGCGGAATCAGATGTCGTGACATTACTCACGACGACCCAAACATTCCGGCAACCAGGTGTCCCAGAATTGTGGGGGGCACGTATCAAAAGGTGAGGTCGATTCTTTCTGAATACGGCTTTGATTGGGAATGGCGCAAATAGCTGGTTTAGCAGCCCTAATACGCCACCAAGTTGTAGGGGCATACGATGGTATGCGGCTTGGACAACTATCCACAGAATTCGCAAAAGGGCTTTTCCGCACGAACCAGGATCCTGAAAACCGAGAATAGGAGTTTCTTCCATGGCACAAAGCGCAAGTAACTGCAATCAGCCGAGGCGTGAAGCACCCGCGGATCCCGAGGCAGCGTCACAATGCCCGGTTCGTCGAATCCTCTCGTGCTGACCGTCGCAAGAAAAGGCTCAGGTGAGCCTTTCCCGACTTGAACAGCCGTTTGTGACGGGATCAATTCTGACGCCGGCAGGAAGTGTGCCGCGGGTGCCCGCGGAGCTGGCGTCCGCGGATCGATGGGGCACCGTGAAGGCGCGGTGGCGTATTGGACGGATGAAATACAAGGTAGACCCGGGGCTCTACGCTCTGGGGGAGCCGGACGACACCGCCCCAGTACTTGTAACGGCCAATTATAAGATGAGCTTTGATGCCCTGAGAAAAGATTTACCAGGTCGGAATGCCTGGATTCTCGTGCTTGACACCAATGGCATCAATGTGTGGTGTGCGGCGGGCAAGGGGACATTCGGTACCAGCGAACTTGTGGAGCGGATCGAATCTTCCGGCCTCGCCAGGGTCGTGTCGCACCGGCGCGTGATCTTGCCCCAACTGTCCGCGCCAGGGGTAGCTGCGCACGAGGTAAAGAAACTATCCGGTTTCAGAGTGATATATGGCCCCGTGAGGTCTTCCGATTTGCCGGCATTCATAGACGCAGAATTCAAGGCTACCCCGGAAATGAGGCGAAAGACATTTGACACATGGGAAAGGATCGTCCTGATCCCGGTGGAACTCGTGGCGACGTTGAAGTGGGCCCTCATCATTCTCTCCGTGTTTTTCTTAGGCGGTGGCCTGGGAGGTTCGGAAGGGTATTGGGCAGGCGCGCTTAATCACGGTCTGTTTGCGGCTTTGGCGCTTGTCACAGCTCTATTGGCCGGCACCATTTTGACCCCTATTCTTTTGCCGTGGTTGCCCGGCAGAGCTTTTGCCCTCAAGGGATTGATTCTGGGATTAGTAGTAGCCCTGATACCAGCGGTTCTACGAAGCGCCGCCTTAGAACACTGGTCGGGCAGGCTCGAGGTCCTGGCCTGGTTCTTTCTGATCCCCGCGATTACCGCGTATCTGGCAATGAACTTTACCGGCGCGTCAACCTTCACTTCGCTATCCGGCGTGAAAAAAGAGATGCGATGGGCTGTGCCGCTTGAGATTGCCGCGGCTTGCCTCGGAATCATGCTATGGATCGGATCGCGAGTGGCGGCTTGAAGGGAGTCCAACTATGGGTCGACTGATTTACTTAAAGAACGTGACCAGCTTGAAGCTTGATGAAGCTAAATGCACCGGTTGTGGAATGTGCCTTCAGGTGTGCCCTCAGGCGGTGTTGTCCATGCACAACGGACGCGTCGGCATTGATGAGCCGGACGCGTGTATGGAATGTGGCGCGTGCGCCCGGAATTGCCCGGCTGAAGCCTTGTCGGTACGGTCCGGCGTAGGGTGCGCTGCCGCGGTTATCAACGCGGCGCTAGGCCGAAAGAGTTCCGCGTGTTGCTGTGTAATAGAGGCGGAGAAGGGGGATGTTCAAGCAGGCTCCCAGCAGGCAGCAGGCTCAGGCTGTTGCTAGCAGACACTATACCGGCTCCCATAGCTCACAAGCTACAACGAATCATAAAAACCACTGCGAGCGCTTCAGACACTAGGTCCGAGGGACCCCACGGCTCGGCAGTGACGGGCATCCCTGTACGTCGTGGAGTGCTGGACACACGTTTTTATGGCAATAGCCTTGGCAAGGAGTATATGCGTACGCTCATTGTTCGGCAGGTCTGCCAACCAGAGTTGATGCGTTATTCGGCCTGAATGATTCTGAACTTTTCCCTGAAAGCCTCTATTGGCTGCGCGCCCACGAGCTTGTGTTTTCCGTTAATGATAAATGTGGGGACAGCGGTAATGCCGTATCCGCGCGCTTCCTCCTTGGCTTCTTCGAGACGCGCGAGCGTACTGTTTCTCTTTCAGGGCCCGGCGCAGGTCATCGCCATCGAGCCCATCTTCCGAAGCCAACCCCAAGATCACCTCAAGATCGCCGATATCGAGCGTTTCCACGAAGTAGGCCCGGAACACCCGGCCATGGAATGAATCGAAATGCCCCTTATCACGAGCATATTCACTTGCTTCCAAGGCGAGACGGGAGTTGGAAGCTCGCGAAATTTCGTTGAACGCAATCCCGTAAGGAGAGCCGGCGTGGCTCAGGCTTTCGTACCGTTTCTTCAGATCAACCCCAGGAAAAAGCGTCGACATTGGCATCCCTTCTAAAGGCATTTCGGGGCGAAGCTCGTACGCCACCCACTCGTCCGTCAGAGGAAATTCTTTTTTCAATGCTTCGACAATGCCCTTGCCGATGTAGCAAAAGGGTCAGACAAAGTCTGAAAAAATCTTAGCGTATATGGCCATGTTCCCTAATCCTTTCGCAGTTCGCTCTTGATGATCGCGAGGACTTCCGCGTCGCTGAACGCTTCTTCCACAGAATCAAAACAGTTTTTCAATTCTTCTTCCGAAACATTATTGGGATCTTTTAGGGCGTTCAACGGACAAACATACTCCTTGCCCGAGCGGTCCACGACCTTCACATAAGTTTTTGACTCATCCTTGACCTCTGTCATGGCAACCTCCGTTGGTACACATTATGGTTCCAAGCCGTCTATCAAACAAGGTCCATTTTGATGATTTCTCGTTTCTCCGACGTTTCCGGGAGTCAGAGATGATACAACGTAATGGCATCAAGAAGCGTCTAATAATAAGGCGAGCGGATAATTCGCGAGGCGGTGCATGAATATTGCGGAATCATCGGTTCGATTTCCAATTACAGTCATCGTAAGGGTTTTGCTGGTCATTGTTTTCGGTTACGTGTGTTCGACTTTTCTCCGCGTGGAATTGAAGCCCGACACCCAGCAACCGACACTGGTTATAGCCACCACCTTTCCGGGCGCGGCGCCTGAAGAAGTTGAAGGGGAGGTTACCACTCGTTTTGAAGAGGCCATCAGCGGTGTGTCAAACATGCTGTGGACTCAGAGCTTTTCCACCTATGGTCAGGGATTTGTGCTTGTATTCTACAAGCCTGGTACCAATCTCGACCTTGCCGCATCCGAAGTCCAGCGAAACATTGACCGGGTCGCAGACCTGCCAAGCACGATCCAGCAGCCTCAGATTCTGAAAGCCAGCGATCGAGTGACCTTGCCCATCTACCAATTCGCCCTGACCGGCGACGTGGATCTGGTCACTGCATCCACGTGGGCGGACAAAGACATAGCACCACGAATACTGACGGCTACCGGGTGTGGGCGATTGTCAGTTTGACGGTAATCTTACTCGGCAGATGACAATCACCTACGACCCGCAACGCCTCAAAGCAAGGGGTTTAACAGCTAACGACGTAAAGAATTTCATCGACCGAGCGAATTTCAATCAGAGCGGCGGCTATTTCGTTCAAGGCACTCGCGAATGGACAATTCGAACGGTAGGAGAACTTCTCAGCGCGGAGGCGTTCCGCAAAGCTAATCATTTCCAAACCCGGGGATCCTGTCGTTTATCTTTCGGACGTCGCCGATGTTCAGGACTCGTATGACCGTCCGAATTCCTACGCCCGGATCAACGGACAGCGTGGAATAATCTTCAGCGTTCTGGGCCAGGCGGGCGCAAATATTCTCGAAACCATCAACTCAGTCGACCATGAACTCCAGCTTCTCCAGAAAGATTACGGCCCACGCGGAGCAAGTTTGAAAAGATGTACGACTCGAGCGACTACATACGGGACGCGGTCCGGGTGGTAAAGACCTCGTTGATTGAGGCCGTTGTGCTGGTGCTCTTGGTGCTCTTCGTGTTTCTGAAGAACTGGCGGAGCATCTTTATAGTCGCGACCTCAATTCCCGTGTCCATAATCGGGACCTTCATCGGGATGTATCTGTTCAAGTATTCTATCAACGTGCTTTCGCTCGCCGGGCTGGCTTTGTCCATCGGCATGATCGTGGACGACGCAATCGTGGTCCTGGAGAACATCTATCGGCATCGTTACGAAGAAGGAAAAAGCATTGTAAGAGCTGCGTTGACGGGACTCATGAGGTGGGAACAGCGGTGCTGATGAGCACCTTGACCACGGCAGCGGTTTTCATGCCGATCTTGTTGCTGAAGGGCGAGGTCGGAACTCTATTCGGTCCTGTCGCTTTCATCATATCTGTGGCCATCTTTTTGTCCTATTTGACGCCTTCACCGTGGTGCCTATGCTCGCGTCGCGCTGGATGAAACGAGGAAACCGAACCCCAAAGGGTATGGAAGCGGATCATGCTTCCTCTCAAGTCTTCTGGACAAGCTCGGAGCGAGAGTTTCCGACGGCCTGATATGGTCTCTTAGATTTTTCCTCGGCAGTGGATGGCGAAAGGCCGCCTGGTAGTGATCTGTCCTCATAATTTTTGGTTTATCGTATAAGGCTTTACCAGGCATGGGCTACCTCCCGACGGGCGGCACCAACCTCATAAAAGTTCAGATGGCCACTGCCGAGGGAACCAGCCTGGAAGAGAACAGCCGATTGATGAAAATTCTTGAAGAGCGCTGGAGAAAAATCAAAGGAGTCAAGGAATCTCATCGCAGTTCCGAACCGGCAGGACAACCGGAATGCGATTTACATTGTCTGTGACAGAGAAGAGGATAGCGGTGTTTCCGGTCGGGAAAATAGCGCGTCAGGCGAATGCCTTGGCCAGGGATCTTCCATTCAAGTTCATAAATCCCGTGCAGTTTCCCTTGTTCGGAAATGTTTTCACCCGATCCAACATTGTGGATGTCCGTATTGTGGGTGACGGCTATCCGGTAATTGAACGACTGGTCAACCAGATTATGGATGTCGGGAAAGGAAATCAAAGGAGTTGTCTTTCGTTACACGGATCTTGTCCTTGCGAAAACCTGAGGTCCAAGTTCGTGTGGATCTGGAGCGAGCAGCTAATCTCGGCTTTCAAGGCAAAAGATATTGCCGATGCCGTAGAAGCGGCTGGGGAGGCCAACGGACTACATCCCAGTACGACGTAGGTGGCCGATATTTCTACATTCAGGTTATGGGTCAGGAAAGCGATGTGAAGACGGTCAGCGACGTCGAACGGATTGTTCTGACTTCTCCTCTGAATCCAAACGTTCAGGTCCCGCTGACAAGTGTGGCCTCCGTGGAGACCACTTTCGGGCCGCTCCAGATCAATCACTACAATTCAAGACGCGCGGCCGTGTGCAGCTCACGATACAGGGAAGACCTCTATCCGAAGTCTTTGGTGAGGTTATCTCCAGGATCAAATCTGACCGTTCCGTTTGCCCCTCGGTTACAGTGTGGTTCCGTTCGGCGCGATCAACTATCTCAAAACTCTCGTGCAGGCAATCAGTTTCGTGTTCCCGCTGTCGGTGGTGGTCGTTTACCTCCTGCTTGTCATGCAGTTCCAATCTTTCATTCGACCCTTGGCTATCATCTTCAGCGTGCCGCTTTCGATTATAGGAGCGAATATTCTGGTGAACGTCACCGGAGTGCACTTCGATTCGTTCACCATGCTCGGCTACATCATGATGGTGGGTCTCGTGGTAAAAAACGCGATTATCCTGATTACCTATGCTGTTCAGCTTATGGAAAACGAAGGGAATGGATCGAGATGAGGCTCTCATACTGGCGAGCAAGCGGAGGATGCGCCCGATTTTCATGACAGCCATCGCAATGGTTCTTGGGCATGCTTCCTCTGGCGGTCAAGCACGGAGCAGGCGCTGAGATTTACAACGGCCTGGCAATGGCGGTGGTGGGCGGGCTTTCTGTTGCGACACTTTTCACGCTGGTATTCATCCCGGTGATCTACACGATCCTGGAGGATGTGAAGAGCCAGGTTTTGGAAAGTTCGGCCTATCACGTTGGACGATATAAACGGCGACATAGCGCCCAAAGACGAGCTGATCCAGTTATTGTTGCGGAACACTATATGAGCGATGGCTGGAAATCAGGAATTTAACATTAGATGGCATGAGTAGCAGTCTTAAGAATAAGGAGTGGCTCCGAGCTTTGAGGCATATATGAACGTTGCGGAATCATCAGTCCGATTTCCAATAACCGTTATAGTCAGGGTTCTGCTGGTATTAGTCTTCGGCTATGTCTCGTTGACGTTTCTCACTGTGGAACTCAAGCCCGATACCGAATACCCCATACTGGTCGTAACCACCACATTTCCCGGAGCGGCGCCGGAAGAGGTGGAAGGCGAGGTGACCACTCGTTTTGAAGAGGCTATCAGCGGCGTTTCAAACATGCAGTACACTGCAGAGCCTTTCGTTATACGGTCAGTCACAGCTGACCGTATTTTATAAACCTGGCACTAATCTTGACCTTGCTGCCTCGGAACTGCAGCGGAATCTCAACCGTGTGACGGACTTGCCGAGTACGGTCCAGAAGCCTCAAATTACCAAAGCCAGCGATCAAGTGAGCCTTCCGGTGTATCAATTTGCCCTGACCGGGAATATGGATCTGGTGACTGCCTCCACGTGGGCGGACAAAGATATAGCCCCTCGGATAAAGAGGATACCGGGAGTGGGTGATTGTCAATTCGACGGGAATCTCACCCGGGAGATGAGGATCACCTATGACCCGCAGACGGTCTAAGTCAAGACGTTTGACGGCCAACGACGTCAAGAACTTCATTGACCGAACGAATCTCAATCAGAGTGGCGGCTATTTTGTTCAAGGGACCCGCGAATGGACAATTCGTACGGTGGGCGAACTTCTCAATGCCGAAACCTTTCGCAAAGTGATCATTTCAAGCCGGGCGATCCCATCGTCCATCTTTCGGATGTGGCTGACGCTCAAGACATGTATGACCGACCGGATTCGTACGCTCGCATCAACGGCCAGCGAGGGATAGTGTTCAGCGTACTCAGCCAGGCGGGCGCGAACATTCTGGATACCATCGGCTCCGTTGACCGTGAACTCAGAGCTTCTGCAGAAGGACTACGGGCCACGTGGAGCAAAGTTTCAGAAAGTGTACGATTCGAGCAACTATATCCGGGATGCAGTCAAGTCGTAAAGGACTCATTGATTGAGGCCATTGTGTTGGTGCTTCTGGTGCTGTTCGTTTTTCTGAAGAACTGGAGGAGCATTTTCATCGTTGCGACCTCAATCCCCGTCTCTGTGGTCGGAACTTTCATCGGCATGTATCTCGTGGGGTATTCAATCAACGTGCTTTCTCTGGCGGACTTGCACTCTCCATCGGGATGATCGTGGATGACGCCATCGTTGTTCTGGAGAACATCTACCGGCATCGATACGAAGAAGGTAAAAGCATCGTCAGGGCATGTGTTGACGGCACACGTGAAGTAGGAATGGCGGTGTTGATGAGCACTCTGACTACTGCCGCGGTTTTCATGCCGGTTCTGATGCTCACGGGTGAGGTAGGTACTCTGTTCGGTCCGGTGGCCTTCATCATTTCCGCGGCCATTTTCTTGTCTCTGTTTGACGCGTTCACCGTGGTTCCAATGCTCGCGTCCCGCTGGATGAAACAGGAAAGCGAACCAAAGGGGTTGTTGAAACGGCTCATGTCTCCTCTCGACTTTCTGGACAAGATCGGTGGAAGAGTCTCCGATGGGTTGATATCGATCTCTGCGTTATTTCCTCGGCGGAGGGCGGCGAAAAGCAGCTTGGTCATCTCGGTTCTTGCGCTGTTCGGTTTGTCGTATTGGGCATTGCCCGGTATGGGATACCTTCCCACTGGAGGGACGAACCTCATAAAAGTTCAGATCGAAGCGGCCGACGGAACCAGTCTGGACGAGAACAGCAGGTTGATGCAGATCCTCGAGGATCGCTGGAAACAGATCAAAGGGGTGCAGACCATTATCGCGATTCCGAACCGGCAAGTGTCTCGAAACGTCATTTTCATCGTTTGCGACAGGGAGGAAGACAGCGGTGTTCCGATTGAGACAAATTGCCGGTGAAGCATACGAGACTTCTCGTGATCTGCCTTTCAAGTCGGTAAACCCCATTCAGTTTCCACTGTTCGGAAATATCGATACCCGATCCAACATTGTGGATCTCCGGGTCATGGGTGACAGCTACAAGGTGATTCAACCACTAGTCAAACAGATCATGGAAATCGGAAAAGATCTCAAAGGGATTGCTTTTCGTTATACGGATCTTGCTCTGCGCAAACCGGAGATCCAGGTTCGCGTGGATGCGGAACGAGCGGCAAATTTCGGATTTCAGGGAAAAGACATCGCCGATGCAGTGGAAGCAGCCGGAGGAGGCCAACAGACAAGAACCCAATACAACGTCGGCGGCCGATATTTCTACGTCATGGTAATGGGCCGGGAAAGCGAATTAAAGACGATCGGCGACGTTGGGCGAATTGTCCTGACTTCACCGCTTGATTCGAACATACAGGTTCCATTGACGAGCGTCGCTTCGGTGGAAACCGTGTTCGGACCGCTTCAGATCGATCACTACAATTCAAAACGAGCGGCTGATATCCAGTTTACCATACAGGGGCGGCCGCTCTCGGACGTGTTTCGGGATGTCATGTCCCGCATTAAATCGAGCGTTCCTTTGCCCATTGGATATGACATAGTGCCGTTCGGAGCTGTTAACAATCTGCAGACCCTTGTGCAGGCAATCGGTTTTGTCTTTCCGCTGGCAGTTGTGGTGGTTTACCTGCTGCTGGTTATGCAGTTCCAATCATTCATCAGACCTCTGGCTATAATTCTGAGTGTGCCGCTTTCGATTATAGGCGCGAATGTTCTGGTGAACGTCACGGGTGTCCATTTCGACTCGTTCACGATGCTGGGCTACATCATGATGGTGGGCTTGGTGGTAAAAAACGCCATCATATTGATTACGTACACGGTTCAGCTTACAGACCAAGGCATTGAGCGAGACGAGGCGCTTGTGCTTGCAAGTCAAAGCAGGATGCGCCCGATCTTCATGACAGCGATCGCGATGGTGCTGGGAATGCTTCCGCTGGCTCTCAAGCACGGTGCAGGGGCTGAGATTTACAACGGTCTGGCGATGGCGGTGGTCGGAGGGCTTTCAGTAGCAACGCTCTTCACACTGGTGTTCATCCCCGTCGTCTACACGATGCTGGAGGACGTGAAAAGCCGTTTTTGGAAAGTTCAGCCAATCAGTTTGGATGAAATAGAAGAGGACATGGAGCATAAGACGAGTTAAAGAAATTCAGGGAAGAAATCTGTTCGCGGCTGCGGCGCTTCGCTACTATGGCGCGTGCAACAAAGTTAAGCCGAACAACTTTCTTCGAAGCTCAAGAAAGGTGACCAAGTTACCGCACCACTTATGCCGGGGATTAACATGATCGTTCGACTTTTCACGATTCTCATGCTCACTATGCTGCTGTTGTCCGGTTGCGGGCCGCGACAGGAGAAAACCTTCCGCCGCCGCCAATAAAGGTCGGAGTGGTCACGGCTGAGAACGGAGACTGAAAGCAAACCCTCGAGGTGTCGGGGAACCTGCGTTTCATCGCAAATACGACGGTCTCATCGGAGGTATCGGCCCAGGTCCAAACCATCGATGTACGTGACGGTCAACCGGTGAAGCAGGGGCAGACTCTTCTGACGTTCGACGATTCCACAATCCGGGCGGCGGCCGATCAAGCCAGTGGAAATCTGCAGAAGGATGAAGCCACACTCGCTTACAACAAGGCCGAGTGGGAAAAGAATGCGCCTCTTCTGCAAAGTGGAGCAATAAGCCAGTCCACGTACGACCAGAAGTTCTCGGCGTATCAGAATTCTGTGGGTCAAGTGGAAGCGGACAAGGCGGCGCTTGCCAAAGCACAAGAAGACCTCAAGCACACGATTGTTGATGCTCCCATAACGGGAGTGCTTTCGAACCGCTTCGTGGAAAAAGGCGACTGGGTATCGACGGGCGGGAAACTGTTCCAAATCAGCGATTACAAGACAATCTACGTGCAGACCTTTCTCAGCGACAAAGACGTTGCGAAGTTGAACATCGACAAAGTAATCCAGGAAGGACGTGGCGTAGAAGCGGAAGTCAAGGTGGACTCCTTATCCGGAAAAACATTCAAAGGCAATATCGGATACATCCAACCTGTCACGAACCAGAATCGGCTCTTTGAAGCACGTATCTATATCGATAATCAAGACATGCAGCTTCTCGAGGGTATGTACGCCCGTGCCCGAGTGGTGGTGAAACGCATTCCCGATGTTGTCAGGATACCGATAGATGCCTTATTGGAGCAAGTCAGGAGCAATGAGACGAACGCTGTCGTGCGTGTGGACCAAAAGGCACAAGCTGAAATAGCGCGAATAAGAATAGGCGATATCGACAAAAACTACGCTCAAGTATTGGACGGTCTGAATCCGGGAGACCGGGTTGTGGTGAAGGCAAGGAAATCGTTAGCTCGGGGCAGCCGGTCGAAGTAGCTATGATGTCAACGCCACAAGCCTTAAACACTTTGGCGGGATCCGACAAAGCTGAAGATCAAAAAGCCGTTTACTGAACTTGCTTCTCGGCGTGAGGTGCCAGGCCCCCCCCCGGCACCCCTAAGATTAGCATCTGAGGTCCCCCCGCGGACGGTGGACAGACCTCCCTTCGTCTCCATCGGGCGGGATAGAGCGAGGGAAATTCGCAGGTACGCGCGAGCCTGCCATGACCGGTAAAAGGCGCTCCAGTGGCTACTTTCCACGATGGACGGCATCAGGCCGATGGTCCGTCAATTTGTCATTTCTGACCCTTGAAATTTCTCTTGACAAATCAGTTGAGTAGAGGTAACCTTCTGCAATTCCTTGGAGTCGTATCAAGGGCTTGAAACTACTATTTCATTAGGAGGGTACAGTTATGACAAAAGCTGAACTGGTTGCTCGCATTGCTGCGGAGGCGAACGTGTCCAAGAAGGCCGCGGCCGCGGTGCTGAAGTCATTCGTCGGCGCGGTTCACGGATCGCTAAAGGCGAAGGGCGGACAAATCCGGATTGCGGATCTGGGGACTTTCGTGTCTGTCCAAACGAAAGCTCGCAACGGCGTCAACCCGCAGACTCGAAAAAAGATTAAGATCCCCGCGTCGAAAGTGGCCCGCTTCAGGGCAGCCAAGGCGTTGAAGGAAGCCGTGAAGAAGGCAAAATAAGCGCGGCGTTGGAAAATTAGATTCGGCGCTCTGCCCGGTTGGATGGCGTGCCCTTATGGAACGCGTAAGGGAAAGTGTGGGTTTGTTCTTCGGGGCAGAGCGCCAGATTATTTAATGCCTGCAATGCTTGACTCGTGCGATTTTCAGTGAAGGCACGTTCCGCGCTTCACTGCCGTACGGAATGATGTTTTCCCCTTGACTTAATCGGTTTCATACCTCCAGCAATCCGTAAGTCCACGACCTTCGCCTTTCATAGTGCGGTAATGAACCTAGACAATACAGATTCACATTATGTTGGCGCTCCGGCCGAAGAATGTCGTAGCGACAAGGTGCTGCGCTGCGAAATGGTGACGATCGCTATCACGCAGGAAGATTATGATGAACTCAAGAAATCAGGCGGCCCTCGCGCGGATCAGATCCACATGGCATTGCGGCATTATCTGAAGATGCTCAATGAAACAGGTTGGCGGCCGACGTCAAACGGTATTGAAAGGATGTACTCTACTTGTACCATTTTCCAGTGTGCTGTTCAGAAAGACCTGTGTGACGAAATCCGAGACCTGGGTGGACGCTTCGATGCACACACCATGGAAGCGGTGCGTATGTTCCTGCTTTGAGATACTCAACTGGTCGCCATAAAAGTTGAGTAAAACCTACGCCGCCTTGAATTTGAAAGAGATTTCCGCTGTTCCCTTTTCCCCTCCGAAAGAGATCCGGCCCCCTATCCCCGTATCCAGTTCTCATCCAGCGGCTTTCTGGAAAAGGCTCCGGAGGAGCTTATCCCTTCTTGATCTCCTTCCCTATTGAAAATGCCTTTGCCAGATATTTCCCGATACCATAATAAGCATTGCGGTCCGGAACATAGATGAACGGTTTTACCTTTTCTATATCAGGCAGGTTATTATCCCCCAGGTGATCTTCATCAACCTTGATATCAAGTATTTCACCGATAAACTGAGTATGTATTCCTATCTCAATTACGTGAATCACCTTACATTCCAGCGCCATGGGGAATTCTTTCACGAAAGGAGCGTTGACGATTTCGCTCTTTACCGGTGTCAGCCCGGCCACTGCAAATTTGTCCTCTCGCTTGCCGGACACACAACCGATATAGTCGGCGACAGCAACCTGTGATTCAGAAGGAATATTGACCGTGAACGCTTTTGTGGCGTTAATGTTGCCAAAGGTATGCCTCTCCTTCCGCAACGAAATAGCTACGCATGGAGGGCTTGAGCAACATATTCCGCCCCACGCCACTGTCATTAGATTGGGTTTTCCGTCTGCGTCGTAGGTGCCCACGACAAAAACGGGCGTAGGATAGACAATAGTCTTAGCACCAATGGACTTTTTCATCTCATACCCCCTTCAAACAGAAGATTCTTTCAGCCACGCCATCGGAGTCCAGTGACAAGGGTTTCCGATTTGCATAACCTATCGTTTGGCTACCCTTAAATAAACCGACGTCAAGGGCCAGCGGCAGGTTCCCTTGGCGTCGATAAAGCATTTCGATATCAATTACTTGCAGTCAGAACACACCTTGACGACTTTGCCTCCGGCTCTTATGCATTCAGATTCATCAATCAGTTTTCGACAAAAATTGTCTATGCAACAACACGGTCTCTCAAATGACGTTTTCATGGTAAACCTCCCGGCGAACATTCTACCCGCCTATTTTAAATATAGGCAGCAGATCTGGCCGGTCAACCCCGATTAAGAATGGGCAAAGCGTAACATCATCTTGAATGCTCAGCGATGATCCGCGGAGCCGGTCGAGCGGGTCGTTCAAGTCTCTAAAGTCGATCTGCCGAACTGCTCACGCACACTAGTGTCATGTCCCGCAAGTAACCTCCATAACCGGGCATCTGAGCCCCTCCCGGGAGTTCCAACTAGCCAGAAGGAGGCCAGCTTTGTCATGGCGAGCGCAGCGAAGCAATCTCACGGGGTTGTAGTGCAAGCGCTGGAGATTGCTTCGTCGCTTCGCTCCGCGCAATGACACTGGCTCGCGTGCTGGCCAGGGCAGGGATTTCAAAGCTGATTGCGGGACACGCACACTAAAATTTCTTGATTATTACCACGCCGGTCACCAACAAAACGGCTCCGAGACATCGCCAGATGTTTGCCGGGTGCTCCTCATAGCCCACAAGCCCGAAATGATCCAATGTGAGACCGGCCATAATCTGGCCGGAAATCATGATAGCCATCATCGTGGCGGCTCCAAGCTCGGGCACGAGAATGATGGTCACGGCGACCAGGAAAGCCCCCAGCAAGCCGCCTGTCCATATCCACCACGGTGAGTAATAAATGATTTTTGCAGCAGGCCACGGAATTCGGAGTATGAGCACATAAAATAGAAGCGCTGCGGTACCGACAGCGAATGAAATCATGGCTGCAAAAACAGGATCGTTTGTCCATAACCGCAATTGAGAATTGATACCGGCTTGAGTGGTGGCACAAGCTCCAGCAACGAAAGCGAGAAGGATGTAGAACAGGTCCATCTTGAACTTCTCCTGGTGGGCCAGATTCCCTTGGAGGCCGTATCATAATGCCGGAAAATGGCAAGAGGAATCAAAAGCCTCTCGACAAGTGAGAAAATTGCCTGTGGCATTCAGATTGATCGACTCCTCAGCTAATTGCAGACCTCTGCCGAGGAATTGAAGCTGCCGTGGCCGGATGTTCTCTTTACAATTTGTAAAGAACTCTGACACGGAGTCTGCGTCGGTAATGATGGGGTTTTCAATCACGCTGCAAACTCCGGCTGATTTCCGGGTGTTAGCGGATCAGATTACCTGATCCTTTGGCACGATGTTTGCTGAACTGGTCTTTGGTCACGACTATGCCAAGGAAGGTTTCAGTTGCCAGGGCTTGGTAACTCAAGTATAATTTTTCGCTAAGCCGGAATAGCTAGAGCACATCGCACTGTTTCAAAAAAATCCAGAGCAGCAAAGGCTTGACATAAGCACCCCTGCCTCAGAGGCACGTCTTTGTTTAGCTCCAGGCTCGCGTTGGCTCCGGGGGACTTGTGCCGGCATCGTTTATGCTGAAAGGCTCAGCCCTGGGGGGGCAAGAAGAGACCTTGCGGGCCGCCTAAGGAAGTAACTCGCCGAAGCTGACACCTGTTCTTCGGCATAGGAATTCAACCGATTCAGGGTCCCGAGAGGGGCATGAATAGACATGATCGAAGGGAGAAACAAGGATTATGGAAAACACGGTAAGTCACGCTCTGTCCATATTGGAGGAACCTGTCCAATATGTGGCCCTGTCCTTCATGGCGTTGATGTACGCGATCAAGATCCGCGGACTCTTGAAAAAACCTTTTCCACCGGAAAAAGCTGAATTAAAGGGTGACCGAGTCTCAGGAGCGTTACTCTCCTTGACGAACGTCCTCAGACCGTGGGACATGGAGAGCACCAGCAAGCACCTCTTTTTTTATACCGAGTTCATCATCTTTCATGTCGCGGTCGCGTTGACGATCGGGTCTACATTCTTCATTCCGCTCACTCCATGGCTCATGACCCCCACGGTCTCTGCGGTAATTATGGTGTTCATGGGCCTCGCCTTTCTTATAGGATTGCGTCGTATCTACAGGCGATTGACAGTCCCCGAAATCAAAATTATCAGCAGCCCGGATGACTATTTTGCAATTATTCTCATGACCGCTTTCTTCGCGGTGGGATTCGTAACGATGTACCTGTGGATCGAGGGAAAGCCGGAAACCGGTTTCATGTGGATCTTCTTCCTGATGACCACATTCTTTCTTCTTTACGTCCCGTTCAGCAAGATTTCCCACTACGTGCTTTATCCCTTTGGCCGCGTCAACTACGGCATGATCTTCGGGGGCCGCGGCGTTCTGAACAAGGGCAACAAGAATATTACGTGGGATCCCAAAACATCTTGATAACCTTTAGAAATCGATAATGGAGGAAAATCAATGTCCGACATCCAAGAAAAACTGGGGGCCTCTGAGGAAGAGACCGCGGCCCCGGAAAAACTAGGCGCTGCGGAAGAGAGAAAGTGGCCCTTCAAATCTGAATATAGCCCTGAAATGTTGGCCGAGATGGAAAAGCTCCTGCCCGGCAAGCTCAACCGGGTCGTTGCCACATCTCTTGCCGGTTGCATTCACTGCGGAATGTGCAGTGACGCGTGCCATTACAGCGTGTCCATACCTGAAGATAAGACCCTCGTCCCCGCGTACAAGGCAGACAGATTTCGCAAATGGTACAAGAGCCGTTACGACTGGATGGGCCGAATTTTCCCATCCTTCGTGGGCGCGCAGCCGCTGACCAAAGAGCTGGCCGAAGAGATGTACGACAAACTCTTCGGCGGCTGCACAATGTGTCGCAGGTGCACCTACAACTGCCCGATGGGAGTTGACTATGGCATGATGGTGCGAGCTGCTAGAGGCATTATGCAGCAGGTAGGACGGTGTCCTGCGAATCTCCAGGAAACCGTGGACACTCATTACAACCACGGCAACAACATGGCGGTTCCTCAGGATGAGTTCATCGAGACCATCGAGTGGATCGAAGAAGAGCTTCAGGATGAGGATGGCTGCGCAGACTTCAAAATTCCTGTGGACAAGAAGGGGGCCCAATACTTCCTAACGTTGAATCCCAGGGAACCGAAGTACTATCCCCTAACTATCCAGGCCACGGCAAAAGTGCTTAATGCGGCCGGCATCAGTTTCACGATTTCTTCCCGGTATTGGGACCTTACCAACTACGCCCTCTTTAACGGAAATGATGCAGATGCTAAAATGTTTGCTATGTGGCAGGCGGAAGACGTTAAGCGGCTCGAGTGCGAATATCTCCTTTCCGGTGAGTGCGGCCACGGATACCGCGCTCTGCGTTGGGAACTGCCTAATTGGGTCGGTGGTGTGCCCTTCAAGATCACCAGTGTGATGGAGCTTATGGCATTGCTCATTGAGCAAGGGAAAATCAAACTCGACAAGAGCGTGTGGGCGGGAAAACGTTTCACCTATCATGATTCCTGCAATATCGCCCGGTCTGGTGGCATCCTTGAAGAACCCCGAACCGTGATCCGCGCTGCGGCGGATGATTTTGTGGAGATGGAACACAACAAAGAGCGCAGCTTTTGTTGCGGTGGAGGAGGGGGCGCGCTTGCCATGCCTGAGTTTTCCCCTCGCCGCATCGCTGCCGGCAAAATCAAGGGTGACGAGATACGCGCCACAGGCGCCAACGTAGTCTTGCAGTCGTGCCACAACTGCACGGACCAGTTAAAGGAAATAGTCGATCATTATCATATAGATGCTAAAGTCATGAACTTAGCCGAGCTTGTTGCTCCAACTCTGGTCCTCTGAAAAAAGACTGGCGGGGAGACCGGTTAGCATGTTAATAATATTTGGGATTCTGTGGCTTCATAAAACGGAGGTTTAACATGGCCAAGAAGATTCTGATCATCGATGATGAGCCGGACATGGTCACTTTCCTGTGTGCCCTGCTGGAGGATCACGGATATGTGACCATTACCGCGGCCGATGGCGAAGAAGGGATGACGAAGATCAAATCCGAAAAGCCGGATTTGATCTCTCTTGACCTCCTTATGCCAAACAAGACCGGGATCAAGATGTTCAGGGAGCTGAGAAAGGATGACGAGATAAAGGATATTCCCGTGGTAATGGTCACCGGTTTCGGCAAGGATGACGTGCCCAGCATGGACTTTAAGGAATGGATTCAGAAGCGGGCCATCAAGCCTCCTGAAGCGTATATAGAAAAACCGGTGAACAAGGAAGTCCTTCTGGCGGCCATCAAGAAAGCTATCGGCTGAGGAAGCGAACGTCCCGAGCACCTGGAGGGCTAAGGTTTTGGGGGATGGGCTCCATCCCCCGGCGCCATTTCTGTGACACCGCAATGGTCAAAGATGCCATACATTTGTTCAGGAGATTTGTCGGCACCCTGAGGTTTAAACTGAGTTTTTACGTCGGGCTTGTATTGTTCCTGACGGTGGTGGCATTTACCTATCATAGCATTTCGATTCAAGAGGAACACCTGGTCAGTGCCCGAGTTCAGGGGGCCCTGAAGGACTCGGCAGTCATCAAGGCCGCTATTTGGAACGGCATGATGACCAAAGACAGAGAGGTCATCAGACAGATAGTCAAAGCTATCGGTGAGCAAGAAGGGTTCAAGGAGATCAACATCTACGACTGGCGGGGAATACTTCACTACACGAGCAATGGGACTCCGACCGCCGTACTGGGAGAGAAGCTCTATGCAGAAGAAAATCCTCTGCTCAAGAACATTGATACGAACACTTCGGTGAGGTATCAATTCGTAGACCAGGGAAGGCTTCTTAACGTTGTAAATCCACTAGTGAATACCAAGAGTTGTTCTACGGCCGAGTGCCACGCTCACCCCGAATCCATCGCGGTCCTGGGAGCGCTGGAAGTAAAACTCCCTCTTGAGGGACTGCGAACCCAGATTCGTGACACGGCTAGCGAGACATACATATTTGCTTTTCTGCTCTTTGTCCTGATCTCGACGATTATCGGTCTGGGAGTAATTCTTTTCGTGACGAGGCCCCTGAGGAGACTTGAAGACAAAGCCAAGCGAATGGCTCGCGGCGAATATAACCCCGATGTACCGCGGAAGGGTCATGATTCCATCGCAACCTTGTACCGAGCCTTTGACGAGATGAGCCGCCAGATCAACGAGCGTACCAGAGAGGTCGAACAGAGCAGGAAGATGTACAAGGAGCTTTTCGAAAAGGTCCCGTGTTACATCAGCGTAGTTGACAAGGATTACCGCATAGTGCGCGAGAATGAAGCATTCAAGGTCGAATTCGGAGATCAGGTAGGAAAGCACTGCTTTCAAGGCCGGAAGGGCCTTGTTTCCAAATGCGAAAACTGCCAGGTGGAAAAGACGTTCGCGGACGGCTTGTCCCATCGGTCCGAGGAAGTCTGGAATCCAGACAGCAGTGACAAGAAAGCCTACGTGATCGTGCACACCTCCCCAATTCTTGACGAAGACGGAAAGGTCGCCGAAGTGATGGAGATGTCCCTCGACGTCACGCGTATTGTCAAACTGCAACTGGAACTTGCCAAGAGGGAGCAGGAGTTCCAGAACCTTATTGCCAACGTGCCGTGCTACCTCACAGTGGTTGATCGTTCATTCAAAATAGCCTTTTACAACAAGATCTTCGCAAAAGATTTCGGTGACTGTTGGGGCAAGAGTTGCTTTGAGGCGTACAAGAGACGCCACTCGAAGTGCGAGAATTGCCCCGTTGAAAAAACCTTTGCCGACGGCGGTACTCACACCTCTGAGGAAGTCTGGCACCAGGACGGTCATGAGGTCTATATTGTCACGTATACCTCACCCATCACGGATGAATCCGGTGAAATAGTGGCAGTGATGGAGATGTGCACCAATGTTACCGAATTGAAGCTCCTTCAGAATGAACTCGCGGTGCTTGGCGAGACCATTGCCGGCATGTCGCACTCAGTGAAGAACGTGCTCTCCGGTCTCGAAGGCGGTGTGTACGTAGTGGACTCCGGGCTGAGAAGCGGCAGAGATGACAGGGTTCGTCTGGGCTGGCAAATGGTGAAGAAGAATGTCGAGAAGGTCTCCGACCTGGTCAAAGATATTCTCTATGCATCCAAAGAAAGACAACCCGAGTATCGGGAATGTGACCCGGCGACAATCCTTCAGGACGTTTACGATCTTTACGAGGGGAAGGCCCGCGCCAAGGGGATCGAACTGATAAAAAACTTTGAGCCTTCCATGGGCGTCGGTCTTCTTGATCCCAAGGGTGTTCACAGCGCAGTGTCAAACCTCGTGTCTAACGCGATACAAGCTTGCAATCCGGCCAGCGGCCGGGATCGCCATCACGTAATAATCGGCGGCAGGCTCGAAAACGCCAGACTCTTTATCCAGGTTAGCGATGACGGTATCGGAATTCCAGAGCACGTGAGGCAGAATCTGTTCACGAAGTTTTACTCCACGAAAGGATCTAAAGGGACGGGACTTGGTCTGGTGGTAACGAGAAAGATTATTGAAGAGCACGGCGGAACCATCAAGGTCGAATCCACTCCCGGTAAGGGAACGACTTTCTTCATAGAAGTTCCGCTGAGGCCGGCGGAACGGAACAAAGCATTGGCGGCGGTTTGATCCATGTCTCAACATCCTGGAACAGTAGTAAGTTTTGCAAAATATCATAGACGAAAGTTAGGAGGTATCATGAACGGAATCGGCTTATGCGCAATCTTTGCTCGTCAAGGCGACTGGGCCTTTGATTACGCGCTCTCTCTGGCAAGACACCACAAAACCAAATTGAACATCTTTCACTTCCTGGATTCACCGTACACGCTCCGCAGGGATGTCGTTTTTGTGGATGCCGAAAAGACCAAGACTGCTCAGGTTACCCCCGACCTCATCGCGAAAAAAGACAAAGAGATGCGCGAGACGTATGAAGAGCGCCTGGGCGATTATGTGGAAGTGGGTTTTCGGCTCTGCGAGGGAAATGACGAATATGAGTTGAGGAAGTGCTTCAAGAAGGGGGATTATGAAGTCCTGGTGATCGGCTACAAGGAAAAGGGCGCGGCTTTTGGTGGAACAACCACGATCGAGGAATTTACGGCCAAGTTCAAAGGCCCCATCATTCTGATCGGCCCTGACAGTGCCGACTCCTTCTACATTAACGAGCATGCCCGGAAGAGATTGGATGACCTGTTGATTCCAAACGGGAATTGGAAGCTGATCGATTCAAAATAGTCTCAGAAGATTGTACCAAAGGTTTGGCGACACCGTGAGAAAGTCCCGAGGCGCAACCGCGGGGCTTTCTCGGCAGCGAGTAGGGCCGTCGGAATTCTTTCCGCAAGCTATGTAACAGCCGTTTGAAAGGAATCTGTAAGGTGAAATTCTCAAGTAGCGAGGAATTCGAACTGCACGTCCACAAGTGCTTCGGCAAGATATTCGAACAGCTTATGAAGGTGGACGCCGTGGTCAAGGAACGCGCGGAACAAGAGGAGGCCGAAGGTAAATATGGCGTGATGAGCGATCTGCGAGACTCGATAGAAGACGTCATCCTTCATTGCCACTTGGCCTGGCAGTATCATCGTCTTTCAAAGGCCGTGGGGAGTGCGAGCACCTGGGACAGAATGGATACCGAGGCCAAGAAAGAAGAAGGGGCATCAACCCAAGAAAAGGGGTAGTTCTCCTGTAACTTGTTTCGGGCCTGTCTACAGCCTCTCATACAGATCTCATTCCCCCGCTTTTCCCAACATTATGGGATTCCCCGTGACATCCTCATTGCTTGTTCATATCTATTGCTGACGGCAAGAAACGCCGATTCTGATGAGCCATGGTAGACCCCGGCTTCTGAACGAGTCTGTGAATACCAATTCGCTTTCGTAAGAGGTGATGCGAATTCCCTGTCCAATGGGCAAGACCAGTGAATCTCTGTAGGGGCAGTACCTGCGTGTGCTGCCCGCTCATTGGGCGCACACGCAGGTCCGCGCCGTAGGAAAGCAATGTCTACTTCCTTGAACTTCAGAAATTGGTATCGAAACCGCAGCGCTTAGCAATGCGTTACAGGTTCGGCCTCACAGGCTATTTCCCCACTCGAAACTCAAGGGTTACGTTCGAGCTTCTGTAGCATTGAACTACCGCGGCTCGTGTGCTATCAATGACTGGACTTTAAGCAGGGGTTGCCTTGCACCACGACTGATTGCAATGCGCTGTCGAACAAGTAACCAAGCCTCGGGCGTGGCAGATCGCCGTTTCGGGCGGGTCTCCGGAGCGCAGTCAGGGTCCGCACTTCCATGACCGCACATCCATCGGTTCTCTCCAGCAAAATTCGCCGGATCATCATCGAAGAGTCCAAGCGAGCAAACGTGGGACACATCGGCTCAGCCTTGTCTATAGCCGACATTATTTCAGTCCTCTTTGAAAGTGAATTGCGCCTGCCGGGGACCGATGATCTCTCGCGCGATCGCTTCATTCTTTCCAAGGGTCACGCGGCATTGGCACTGTACGCTGCTCTGCACCTCAAAGGGATTTTGAGTATGCACCAGTTGCAGACCTATTGCTGCGACGGTAGCCTGCTCGGGGTTCATCCCGAACATCGCCTTGCCGGCATTGATTTTTCTACCGGCTCTCTCGGCCACGGCTTGAGCATTGGCGCAGGTGCGGCTCTTGCATCGCGGCTGAGCGGAACTCCTTATCGTTTGTTCGTGTTGGTCAGTGATGCGGAATGCAACGAAGGCTCGCTGTGGGAGACGGTAATGTTTGCGGCACATCACAATCTTTCAAACCTGATAGCCATAGTGGACAACAATGGACAGCAGGCCTTTGGAAAGACAAAAGACATCATAGATCTGAATCCCCTTGGAGAAAAATGGCAAGCCTTCGGATGGGAAGTGCACGAAGTTGACGGCCATGATACGGCCGCAATTGGAAAAACGCTTCGCGGCTTAAACCAGTCAAGCGGTCCGCCCAAAGTGATAATCGCCCACACGATTTGCGGCAAAGGGGTGTCATTCATGGAGGGCAAAGTAGAATGGCATTACCTGCCGTTGTCTGACGAGCAGTATATCCAGGCAGTGCGTGAGATCCAGGAGGCCGTTGCGTCATGAGACACGCTTTTGCCAAAGCACTTTATGACATAGCCGAATCCGACGAGCGGATCGTCCTGATGACGGCAGACCTCGGATTCATGGTTCTGGAGGATTTCGCACAGGCATATCCGTCACGCTTTTATAACGTCGGTGTGGCCGAGGCTAACATGATCGGTCTGGCAACTGGCCTGGCAGCCTCCGGCTTTATTCCTTATGTCTACTCAATCGCAACCTTCGCCTCCATGAGAGGTTACGAGCAAATCCGTAATGGACCGATTCTGCACCATCTGCCTGTCCGCGTCATCGGGGTCGGAGGCGGATTTGAATACGGTCATGCAGGTTTCACCCATCACGCACTTGAAGATTTGGCAATAGCGCGGGTCCAACCAGGTCTCGCAGTGGTGGCCCCGGCAGATCACCTTCAGGCTTCCGCGGCAATTAGACTGACGTACGATCTTCCAGGCCCGATCTATTATCGCATCGGCAAAAGAGAGGACTATGTCCTTCCTGGGCTGGAAGGTCGCTTCAGGCTGGGCCGCGCGGAAGTGGTTCGCGAGGGGCCGGACATTTTGATAGTCACTATTGGGAGCATCTCGGCAGAAGTCGTCAAAGCTGCAAACAAGCTCGCGGAAAACGGTGTCGGAACGACAATTTGCGTGGTGTCATCGCTTCGGCCGGCTCCCTATGGTGACCTTAGTGATTTACTTGAGCGCTTTCCGGTATCGCTCACCGTTGAAGAGCACTATACGGAAGGAGGTCTGGGGTCTCTCGTTTGCGAAATAGCAGCGGAGACTTCAGCAAACTGCCGGATCATTCGCTGTGGTGTGCGAGATTTGCCGGCCTCTGTGTGTGGTAGCGAAGGGTCGCTTCGGGAGGCCAACGGCTTGTCCGCGGAAGGGATATGCCAGACCGCACTGAAAGCCCTCGGGGAGTACAGGTGATGACTGAAGAGCCACGCGTGTCAGTCGTGCTTCCGGTATACAATCAAGCGGACCACATCGAGAAGATTGTCAAAGACTATATCGCCGTTCTCGACGGTTTGAAGGATCCCCTAGAGATCATTCTGGTGGTGAATGCAAGCCGCGACGACTCTCTGGAGCGGTGTCGACTCTTGGAACGGTCCGATAGCAGGGTAAAAGTGGTGCACGAAGAGAAGGCCGGGTGGGGCCGTGCAGTTCGGGCAGGTCTAAACGCTTCATCAGGCCAAATTCTCTGCTACACTAACTCGGCACGCACCAGCCCTTACACTTTGGCGTTACACATCATGCTGGCCGCAGCAAATCCCACGCTGGTCATCAAAGCCAACCGAAGGCTTCGCTATCCGTTTGTGAGACGGGTAGGGTCGGTGCTTTACAATTTTGAGTGCCGCAGCCTCTTCGATTTACCGGTCTGGGATGTCAACGGCACCCCGAAATTGTTCGGGCGCAATCTTCTTAACCGTCTCAATCTCAAGGAAAATGGCGACCTGATCGACCTGGAATTCATCGTGAGGTGCAAACAGCTCAAGATACAGATTCTCGAAGTGCCGATTGTGTCTTCACTGCGCCACAGCGGAGAATCGACAACGAACTTTGCGTCCGCGTTTAAGATGTATTGGGGGGCGTTTAGAATGCTCCGTTCTCTGAACAGCAATACGGAGCAGGATGCGGGACCTGAGGATTCTCCATCGTGACTAGTCTGCCGGATCGCGAAGCAATATGGGCCAATCAAAACGAGGAATTTCGCGACCCCGCGGAGATTGTGGGGTACTGGCAGGATACGAACAGTCCCGATCCGCGTCTCTTCGAGTTCGAGACACGCGGTAAGTGGTGGGAAACTCTGGAAGAGTTGGCAATCACTCTCCTGGTCAGCCGGGAGTACGAACACCTGCTCCTTTCCATGGCGGTAGACCGACGCTCCAGCCCGCTCGTACGCATGATGAGAATGCCCCACCCTTCAGGTCTGGCCGTAGATAGAGTTCGGGGAGTGGTGCATGTGGCCTGCACGAGAAACCCTAACCAAGTATTTGATCTGATGCCTTTGCAAGGGTTGATGACCCGCTTGGACGTGGAAGAAATACCGCTGGATGAAATACCGCTGGTGCCGGTGCGCACGCGGTTCCTGCCGGGTTGCTTGTACATTCATGATCTCGCCATGGTCGGAGATGAACTTCACGCGAATTCAGTGGGTCAGAATGCAGTCGTGAGACTGTCCTCTTCAGGAGGTCACGAGCGCGTCTGGTGGCCGAAATGTATTGAATCGCAGGACGGCCCTGTATTCGGCCAAAACCACCTCCAACTGAATTCTATTGCTGCCGGCGAAACCTTGGAAACCTCTTTCTTTTCGGCTTCCACAGATGAAATTACCCATGAGAGGCCCGGAGATCCGACTTTTCCGGTGGATGGAAGAGGAGTGATCTTTTCCGGCGCTTCCAGAGAGGCCATAGCACGCGGGCTTACCCGGCCGCACTCAGCCCGTCTGTGGGAGAACCGGATCTGGGTTGACAACAGCGGTTATGGTGAAGTCGGTTTTATAGAAGGGGAAAAGTTTCGCGCAGTTTCACGCCTGCCCGGCTGGACCCGCGGTCTGTGTTTCGTTCGTGACGTAATGTTCGTGGGGACTTCCCGAGTCTTGCCACGATTTCGGCAATACGCGCCTGGTCTCGATGTTGATGAGGGTCGCTGCGGGATTCATGCGATTGACGTGAAATCGGGCGAAGTGTTGGGGAGCATAATCTGGCCTTACGGTAGCCAGGTGTTTGCGGTCGAGTGGGTGCCTGCGGATTTCGCCTCGGGCCTCCCCTTTTGCCCTGACAGGGCCTCGCCGAAAGCCCACGAAAAACTGCTTTTCTATTCATTCAAATTGCCACAGGAGGACTGATGGAATTTAGACTACTAATGCTTTCGGCCATGTATGAGAACGGCGGCAATACCACGCACCGTTTTCTTGACGGGCATCCTCAAATGTTCGTTTACCCCTTTGAGTCTCAATTGGGTACCAAGCTGGTGCAGGATCATCTCACCTCCATGTTTCCGGTGAAGTACCGTTGGCCTGCCTTCGCGCTCGATGCAACTCCGTGGCAAGACTACAAGGCCATTATAGACGAGGAATGTAAGGTCCGCGCACGAACGCCGAACGTGAGTAAGTTTCGGCACACGCCTTTTGATTTCAGCGACGATGAACGATGCCGCATCTTCGTCGAATATGTCAGCCGGGAAGGCCGCTCACGCGGGAACAATATTGCGGCATTTTATCGCGCGACTTTCGATGCCTGGAAGGACTATAATCGAACAGGCCGCGAGGAGGTTTACGTCGGGTACAGTCCTATTATAGCAGTTGACGCTGACAAGATCTTGCAGGATTTGCCTGCGGCGCATGTCCTTCACGTCGTTCGGAACCCCTGGTCTGCTTACGCTGATACAAAGAAAAGGCCGGTGCCGCTCTCGCTGGAGGGTTACCTGACGGCCTGGGTTGAGACCCAGTATCACGCGCTGGTTTTTCAAAAAATCCACCCGGATCGTATACATATCGTGCGGTATGAGGACGTAATTGAAGCCCCTCGGGAGACTCTTGGAAGGATCTGTGCAAAGCTGGGGCTTGAAGCGTCCGACAGTCTTGAGATGCCCACGTGGAATCGAAACCCGCTGGAAGAGGTGTATCCGTGGGGCACTATTCGCAGAGCTTCTCCCGCAGCCAACAAGATCACGGCTGAGGAGTTGTCCGGTGAAGAGATTGCCAAAATCCGTGTTTGGGCGGATCACTATTTAGAAGTATTTAATTATACAACGTTTATGTAGCCGAAATTAGTGGAACATGGCCAAAGTCCTCATCACCGGAGCCTCTGGCTTTGTGGGCAATAATCTGACCCGCCACGTACTGACACTCGGGCACCGGGTGAATCTGCTCTTGCGCGATTCCTACGCGGACTGGCGCGTTCAGGATATTCGGGAGCACGCGGAGATTCACACAGCCGACCTACGTGACAGCGATACCGTAAGCCGCATTGTGAAGAAAATTGGCCCTGACTGGGTCTTCCATCTGGCCGCTCATGGGGCATATTCATCACAATCAGACGTGATGAGAATACTTCAATCCAACATCATCGGGACCGCAACTCTGCTCCAAGCATGCTTGGAGACGGGATTCGAGGCCTTTGTCAACACGGGATCATCTTCTGAATACGGCTTTAAGGATCATCCCCCAGGGGAAAAGGAATGGTTGGAACCCAACAGCTATTACGCGGTAGCCAAAGCATCGGCCACCCTATTTTGCCGTTATACTGCTCAGAGTCTTGGCTTGCGCATCCCTACGCTCCGACTTTATTCTGTTTACGGACCGTACGAAGAGCCCAGCCGTTTGATGCCGACGCTCATAGTGAAGGGCTTGCAAAATCGACTACCCCCATTGGTGGCTCCTCACATAGCACGGGATTATGTGTACGTTGATGATGTAGTCCGCGCGTACCTTCTGGCAGCTACAGAAGAAAAACAGGAATTAGGCGCGGTGTACAACGTTGGCACGGGCGTGCAGACCTCGCTTCGGGAGGTGGTTGATGTTGCCTGCCGTACGCTGGGAATAGCCGAGGAGCCGAAATGGGGCACGATGGACAACCGAATCTGGGACACCGCCACGTGGGTCTCGGACAACCAGTTAGTCAAACAAGAACTGGGTTGGCATCCTGAATACACGTTCGAGCAGGGCTTTCGCAAAATGGTACAATGGTTCAAGGACAACCCGGCCATGATTGAAGAGTACCGAAGGCGTATTGACGATGCCGGCCAGTGAAGGGAAGGAATCCGCGGCCCGTGTGAACTTGATGCGCGGTGGTCGCAAATGCGGGGGAGATTCTTGTTGCATGTTCTTGCGCGGCGTGGCAATGTAATGAAATGCAAGGGGAAAAAGCCGCTGATCAGATGATCGGCTGAACCGTAAGCCGACATCACTCAACCTCAGCATTCAGTCCGACCTAAACAAGTCTGCACACAAACCAGGCTGATTTCCGCGTGAAACATGAGCATCCTTCACCCAGTACTCGTAGTCGAAGATAGTCGCTTTCAGGCAAGGTTTCTTCGTGCGCTTCTGGAAAAGCACCGTTACGATGTTCGCGTGGCTCGAAACGGTCAAGAAGGTCTTGACGCTCTAAAGAATGAAAGGCCGTCTCTTATCTTAAGCGACATTGTCATGCCCGTGATGGACGGGTTTGAGATGTGTCGAATAATCAAGAGTCAAGACGAATTGAAGCAGATTCCCGTCGTACTGCTCACCACCCAATCAAGACCACAGGACGTTCTTCGCGGTTTGGAATCCGGTGCGGACAGCTACGTTACCAAGCCCTATGACGAAAGCACTCTCCTCTCCACTATCGAGCGTACGCTGTCCGTGTTGACTGTGCAGGTTCCTGAAGAACTGGATGAACACTGTCAGGTCGCACTGGAAAACCAGGTCTACTTGATAGGCGCGGGCCGCCGTCAAATGATTAACTTTCTCCTTTCAGCTTACCGAGACGCGTTTCTTCAGAATCAGCGCCTGGAGGACGCCCGCGGACAACTTGTACTCCTCAACGAAAGTCTCGAAAAGATGGTGGCCGAGCGCACAGAGGCGCTTCAAGAAGAAATCGCGAAGCGCAGGATAGCCCAGGAGAAGCTTCGTCAACTTGCTATCACTGACGGGTTGACCAAGGTCTTCAACCATCGCTATTTCATGGAAATGGGCAGGAGAGAGTTCGTTCGAGTCAAACGTTACAACCGCCAATTGTCATTGATTATGATGGACCTTGACCATTTCAAGAAAACCAATGACACTTTTGGTCACAATATTGGCGACCAAGTTCTTCAGGCCGTGGCACAAATCTGCCTGAAAAGCTTTCGGAACGTTGATATCTTCGCTCGTATCGGAGGGGAAGAGTTCGCCGCGTTGCTTCCGGAAACCGGCATGGAACAGGCTTGGATGGCAGCGGAACGGTTACGCCGGACGAGTTTCGCGCGACGGTTTTGCGGACTAAAGAAGGTGACTTGAGGTTGACCCTGAGTTTAGGGGTGGCCGCGGTAACCGATGAGACGAAAGACTTTGAGCATTTGCTGCGAATGGCAGATGCCGCCTTATATGTCGCCAAAGGAAACGGACGTGACAGGGTGGAAAAAAGCCCTGGCGCTATTTCTGAAAACGCTCGTGAATAAGAGACCGGTATAGTCGGTATTCTCACCTCCAAGGAACCCTTGTTAATTCAGGCTGTCATCTTGAGTATGCGCACATATAGGAGACGGCCAATTGAGACGAACCCGCCACATCAGGAGACCCCGGAACCCCCTTGTCCCGCTCATGCGCCTGCATAGTAAGCCTGGGGCTTTTCTGGACAGGAAAAAGGAGGCAAGGCGCAGGGCCTGTCGCGGCAGAGTGGTTTGGCTGTCGCAGAGATGAGGTCGAGGACTGTGTTGGGTCGTCATTTGTTCGTGGGTTTGACGCCGTACCGCCTCCCCTTTACGAGAGTTTGAAAGTCAGCAGCGTCTCATCTGTCTCCACTGTCTGGCCCGGCTGGACAAGTATTTTCTCCACCAGCCCGATGTCTGATCAAGGGAAGAATCTGCTTCGCCATTCATTTCTTTTTTCATAGAATTCCCCGCGTTGTTGCCGGATGCTTCCGGCGGGTGACACGCGTTGTAATCTCTCGGCCACCGTTCAAGGCCGGAGGAAAAATTGCACAATTGTGAACACCTGGAGAATCAAGTTCGCTCAGACTGTTGCGACATTCGTCTTCATAACGATTTACTTCGGCTGCTTAATGCCAAAGCGCAGGTGCCGAAATCTTCGCTGATCCTCTGGTGTAACCCGAGAGCCCACCCTGATCATCATTAGGTTCTCCTCTCTCAAGGCTATGTTGGGCTCATTGGTGTAAACTTCCCGAAATCCCACACGGCTGTACAATTTCATCATCATCTGACGATACTGGACCGCGTTCATGCCGCTCCCTTCGAGGTCCCAATGCCACGAGAAGCCACACATATATGTGATCTTGTCCTCAAAAAAATCTTCGTTCAGGGTGGCCTCCAGTATGCGACCGGCGAGTTGCACGGACCGGAAGTTGCGGCTCACCTCCACCGCGCCCATTTCATACATAAGTTCTCCGAGGGCGCTCCAGCGATCGTCCGGATCAGGATACCAGCATGTGCCGTATCCCACTATAAGATTGGGTTCCAGCAGGGCCAGTGTTACTCTGCCTTCCTTGCGTGATGCAATTGTCTCGAAGGCCTCCAGATTGTGAATGATGGATGAGTAGTGCGAGAAATGGCCGAGACCTTCTTCGAGTTGCAGGCCGGCATAGAACCCCGGCGGACAATTCGATCGGATTACGAGCTTTCCCATGGGGGTCTCATGAACGACTGTTGCCCCTAAACTGCCTGAGCGGTCCCTTTCTTTTGACGAATCGGTCAAAAATCACTCCAATCCCTGCAAAGATTCCTTACCATTATGATCAGGTGCCGATCCCGTCCTTGACGATCTTTCACGTAGTCTTTCAAGACCGCCTCCTGATGAAAATCGAGCTTCTTGGCAGCCGCAATGGCGCCCTCCTCGACACCGGCGACAAACTCTGCAATCAGCTTTTCGATCCCCAAATCCATGGCCAGCTTCACACTATCCAAAATCATCCAACTCCCCACCTTTAAATCTCGGTATGCGGGAAGAACCATGACACGCAGGTGGGCCAGGTGCCGGATGGAGTCAGATTTTGATCGATAAAGCCTCAGATTGGCAACAATGGTTCCATCGTCCTCTCTCACGGCAACAATCGGTAAGGTATAATCGTAGTCCAGGGCCTCGATCCATTGATGCAGGAGCTGGGGATCACTCAAGTTTTCTCTTAGAAACCACCGCTCTTCTTCCGGGATTGATGCAAAGAACGTCCTCAGCGCCTCTTCATCCGACGGAACCACAGGGCGAAGGAGAACTGAAGTGCCGTCTCTAGTTACTATGGCCTTGGGATAATCCTTCATCATGTTGGAGATCCTTCCAGTCGGTGTGGCCGTGAATCTTTCAGCAGTCTGTCTCACGGTTGACATATCAGACGAGGAATACATATTCAATGTAATTTGTGTTTGGCCCACATAGTGCAGCAGGTACGACGCACCTCCCTGCCCACCGGAGGCAACCTTTTCTTACCCCCAAGCCTCTTTTCATGAACATGGTAATGTGATAAAGGCATGCTGACACTTGTTTCATTAGTGCCGACCGGTTTCTACGGAACAAGCAATATCGAAAGCTCTTAAGCTGTTTTCGTCTTTCAGGAAAGGCCCCATGTGTACCAAACAGAAACAACCCATATGGGACAACCTGTCGGTTAGTCAGCCAAAAGGTGTTATGGATGTATGGAATTCTCGGATACGCCTTGCGTATTGGGCTGTAGGACTAACAGCCGGTGCAATTTTGACTTACACAACCCGTTATTATCTAAATGGCGATGGTATAAACTATATAGAAATGGGCGAGGCCCTCAGACACGGCTGGTGGTCGGGTCTAGTAAATTTGACCGAAAGCCCCGGCTACGCCTTTCTGTTGGGTCTGGGGCAAATTGTATTGAATACTAATCGTCTCAATGAGTTGCAGTTGCTAAAAAGTGTTAACTTTGTTTGCTTCGTTGTTGCCATGGCAGCCTGCGAACTGTTTGTGCATATATTGAAGAGGCAATTCGGCAGCTTATATGTGGGCACCAAGCAACCTCTACCGTTTCCCGTCGTCAGCGCTCTCAGTTACAGCATGTTTCTGTTCGCCGCTCTGAGCTGGATCAGACTTCGGCTTGTGGCGCCTGAGATGATGGTTTTCGTGTTCATGGTTACGTCAACATCCATTGTCCTTTGGATCAAAGAAAACCCTGTTCCGCATGTCAAATTCGTGCTGCTGGGCGTATCTACAGCTTTGGGCTACTTATTCAAATCCTTCTTCTTTCCTTTTTCAATGATATTCTTTGTCCTTGCGGGCCTTGTTTCAGGCTCACTGAGGAAGGCTGCGCCGAGACTGCTGTTGGCCGCAATGGTAATGCTTATAGTAAGTGGCCCCTTGATATTTTCGTTGTCGCACACAGTAGGCCGTTTTTCATTCGGCGAAGTCGGAAATTTTTGTTACACAACTTTAGTGGCCGGGGAGGGAGAATTGACCAATCCTCCCGCAGAGTTGGCTAAACAACCGTCGGTCCTATTTTACAAGAACAATCCATTCGTGGAATGCACTCGACCGGCAGGCTTCGATCCCTGCTATTGGAACGAGGGCGTCAAGCCGGTTGTCCATATTGTCGGTCAATTGAAGGTGGTTCCGGGCCATGTCCGCGCGATTGTGCTCGACAGTCCATGGTTGTTTATTGGGGCCATCTTATGGCTCATGATCCAGTGGCGGATAGGGACCCTGAGCTTGCGCGGCCTGTGGCCGCCTTCCGTCCCACTGATCCTACTGACCATCGCGGCTGCGGGCACAGGGATGTACTGCCTTGTACACGTGGAAATGCGCTATCTGGCTGCCTTTCTTTTCTTCGCGTTTGTCGCTGTCCTGTTGCTGCCTGCATATGATTTCAAGAATTCCGCAACGCGCTCCAAGGTTCTCATGAGCGCCGGTCTACTCGGGGCACTGATTCTGGGAATGACGCTCAATACTGTGGTGGATCAGAGCATCCGCGGACTACACTCGACCGGGAAGACAGCCATCATACAGGGACACATTCTTTGAGATGTTGGCCATTAAGGATTGCCTGGGCCGTCGGGGGGTGGCCAAAGGGGACGATGTCGCCATGGTGGGTTTGCCGCTGTGGTACTGGGGACGACTGGCAGAGGTGAAGATTGTGGCTGAAGTTACAGACGAAAGCCAATTCATCTCGGCAACCACCGAAGCAAGAACTCGGGCCATTGATTCTCTTAAATCGGCAGGAGTGAAAGCGTTGGTGGGAAAAGGTGAGGCTTTTAGAAAACTGACGGCAGAAGGTTGGGAAGCGGTGCCGGGGACACGAGACTTCTACATTCACTTCATGGGGAATAGGACCTCGTCTCAAAACTCTAATGCAAATGTGCGTTCAAACTAGCATTACTTGTTTGACCGCACATTTGCATTAATGGAGCGTCCGATACTCTCCAGTGACGACCCCCCGTGTCGATTCCTGTTCTTGCTGACGCGGAACGTATAATCCCTCACCCGCAAATCCTATCAGCTCGCGGTTAAATTTCTCCTTTTCCTCCAAGAACAAACCATGCCCACTATTCTCGAAACGGATAATCTTCGCTGTCCTTATTGCCCTTGGCCATCTCCTCGGCAAAAACGAAGGGGCAGATTTTGTCACCGACCGCATGAAAGATCGCAGTCGGCACATCGATTGCTGCAAGCTCAGGGCGAAGATCGGCATCACGAAGGGCGATGAGGCTTTGAGCCACAGCGTACGGGGACGCTTGCATTCCGATGGAGTGGAGCCAAGCCGCATGTCCTGGATTCAGTGAAGTTTCCGTGAGACCAAATATCTTTCCAAAATCGGTGAACAGTTGAGGGCGGTCGATAGATACACCTTTAATGAGCGCGTTTACCTCCGCTCTTTCCATGCCGTAAGGGTAATTCTCCCGCTTTGTCCAACTCGGTGCTGCGGCCCCAAAGAGCGCAAGCTTAGACACGCGGCTCGCTCCGTGGCGAGCCATGTAGTGGATTGCGATTGAGCCGCCTATAGAGAATCCGCCCAAGGTCGCGTCGTTCAAACCGAGTTGGTCCATAACGGCCTTAATGTCGTCGGCAAAAACATCGTAGTTATAAGCTCCCCAAGGCTTATCGGACTTACCGAATCCGCGCAGAGAAATGCTAATCGCCCGAAATCCGTTCTCGACCAATTCCATCATCTGATAGTCGTACATGTCATTCGAGAATGGCCAGCCATGAATGAGGACTACGGGTCTGCCTTCTCCCCAATCGCGGACATGCAGATGGATGCCGGGAGCCACTTCAATGTACTCAAGACGCGTTGATTTAATCGTCAGGGTCTCCATGGTGATGCTCCTGCGTTATGTAAAATCGTCGTTATTTGTTATTCTTTTCCAAGTATCCGACGGGCTTGCTTCGGAGGCTCTCGATTGCTCAACACATCGCTCTAAGAAAGCCCAACGGCGATCATGGCGCAGACACGCATGATCCTCCCCGATCTTGTACGACTCCCACGAGATTTCCGCAGTTCCCTATCAAAAGAAGCGGTCATGCCGGAGCAACTCTCCGGAAATCCGCTCATCAGGATGATGGAGCTGTGGAACAAGAGCCCTCGCCTGCACAGGTTTCGCAAGACACACCCATCAGCCTTGCCAGCAACCCGCGATCCGGATTGAAGGCCGGGCCCAGTTCCTCAAGTTCCGTGGCGCGACACACGGGACATTCACGGGGAGCATGTCCTTCCGTGAAAAAGATTTTAGCGAACTCGTTGCCGCAATCGCGACATTTGTAGTTAATAATCGGCATGAAATGCCTCCTTTTGCGGTGACTCAATCACCTTGGGCGCCACCGTTCCCTTCTGAAATATTTGTGGCCGGAAACGGCTCGTCGCCCAATTCTTTTCTGAATTCTTCCAATCCCATTTCGTACCGGGCAGCAATCTTGAGGCGTTTCTTCCACTTGGGATCTTCGTCGAATACTTCCATGTTTGCAGCAAATTCCAAGAGCTTATCCCGGTCAGGTTCGCCTAGCTTCTCCCAGAGCGCAGTGTTGATAAACTCCCAAAGCTGCACGCCGGCTTTCATTGACTCCTCGAAAGCCATTGCCAGGAGATAAGGATTCATCGTCAGTTTGGCGGAGATGACCCCCTCCGGCCATTTTCTTGCTGCCTCTGATTGTGCCACCGCACAGGTTCCCATAGCGACCTCCTTGTTCACACCTACCTATTAAACAGAGATGCAGATTCTCGCACAAGAATTCAAGAAAACAAATTTTGTATGTGTAATGCCAGCGAGACCCGGAAACGGCAATGCAGACAGGTTTCACACGGGAGTGCGGGGAGGTCACCGCTCTATTGGTTCAGGGAAAGAGGGAAAATCGGTCCCGACGGAGGGTGGTTTGTCCGTGTTGAAGCGAACTACAAAATATCGGTGGGCAGAATTCCAATCGAGCTTGGGGGGCGTTCTCAAAAAAAGGTGAGGATAGATGACCAGGACGGCGACTGGCCGTAACTCTCCGCCCCCAGGCATAGGTCTTGATTATGGCCGCGTTACTGACGTGGCGACGGGGCACGTACTGAAGCATGCCCCGTCCACGCCACAGACTTACTTGTCTTTCTTGCCTTTGCCCCAAACCCCAGGACAATCTTTGCAATCGGTTACGACTATCCCGGTTTTTAGCGCACAGTTGTCCTGCTTTGTTTTTAAACACTGACCGTCCTGGAAGCAGCAGTTGATGTTCGGCGCAGCCTGTTTCTCCTGTTCCGGCTCTCTGGCAAAAGCCGGGCTAATGGAAATAACAAAAGCCAGCAGGGTTAAAATGACCAGCAACTTCTTCATCACAATTCCCCCTTTACAGGAATAATCAACCCCTTGTTCAAAGCTTCATTGGGGCCTTTAGAGACTCATTCGGAATCGGTCGCTTAATGCCACAACTATACCAAATCGGCTTATGGTGGTCCACAAGAATAAAATAGACATAACATAATGCGGCGATTTCACAAGTAATACGCCTTCAGCTCCCTAACCTATGTTACGAAATTGTTAATTCAAGCTTCAGGCTATGAAAGTGAAGATTCTCTTCCACACAACAGCGGACTTGCTTCCACACTTTGAACGGCGGGGAGCACCCCGCGACCTGCCACCGCACAGATAGGGTGAAAGTTATCGTTAAATCATCACATTAGCGTTGTTCGTTTTTATTCGGCGGCGGCATCAATCTTGCTTCTCCATTTATCGGCTTCCCTTTGAGGTCAGTTCTTCCCAAGGAGGTGTCACATGGCGGAGTCATTGAGCTTCCCACACGATTCAGCAGGGCCCAAGAGCAGGTTTCATCCTCGGCATGTCCGCGGAACGACAGAACGCCCTCAAAGACGGGTACTTGAAGCCGTGTCGCAGCCATCGGTAGGGATTGTTGACATCGAGTACAGCCAAGCCTTCCGCAACGTGCGGTCGCTACTAAGTGTTTTCACAGAAATGGGAAAACCGGTCAAGATGGATGACGCTGTCCTTGACTTCGGTTGCGGCGAAGGCAGAATGGTTTATGCGTTTCGAAAGCTGGGCTACCGAGCATTCGGGACGGATATAGCACCTCCTTCAGGGGACGCTGAACGTCTCATCCGGACAGAGGGATTGTGCAGACCGAGAGAGCAGCCGCTAACTCTAATTCATGCTGAAGACTACAAGATACCGTTTGACAACGAGAGCTTTGACTTTGTCGTATCTTGGGATGTCATGGAACATGTTCAGCATCATGCCGAGGCTCTGTCAGAGATAAATAGAGTTCTGAAACGAGGTGGGAGAAGCCTCCACTTTTTCCCATCCCGGTACTGTATCCTGGAGCCGCACATTGGTGTTCCCCTTGGAACTGTGTTGCAAGGTTATAGTTACCTGTACCTTTGGGCTCTGCTAGGCTTGGGGGACAAGTCCCAGCCGGCGCGTACGGCCCGAGAGGTTGCCAGAAAGAACTACGAGTTTCTTAGGACGGAGACTAAGTATTTGAGCAAGAGACGCCTGGTGAAGCTTGCTGACGGTTCTTTCAGGGACATAGAGTTTGTCGAAAAGCACTTTTGGAAGCACAGTGGCGGAAAAGGTCAATTCGTTTACAAGATACTCTCAAGGTTAGGGCTGGCGAAATTGGTGCCGTTTGCTGCCTCTCTTCTCAGCCCCTTCGGATACCGCGCTCTGTTTTTCGTCAAACCCTGAATTCCGGTTGCCTTGTAGAAATCTTCGCGGAATCCCGGACACTGACGGAGGCAAGTTATGATGGAAGGAGGTATCTACGCGCGGAAACGAGCCCACCCAAAAACGCAATAGTGCCAATGCGCTTTCAGGCGAGTGATCTTTTTTCACACGAGTTCGTGCCTTCTCGAGCAGATCTACCAGTGTCATATCCCTCAAATAACATTAAGAATGAAAAGCAGATCTGGCGCATCGAAGTGGCCACTGAGTTATGCAAGCTATTTGAGGGACCTGACACTAATCGTCGTTCCTTCAATAGAAAAACTGACTGCGATTCTTTATGGAAGGGTCAGTCAAAAACAAATATACTTTAAAGTTGTTTCAGCGCTCATTTTAAGGAAGAGGACTTTCTTTCTCCATCAGATCTAAACCTGGTAATGAGAGATTTGGGCCAGAAATACTTATATGATTTCGCTCACATCCGGCATCTTGCCAAGAAAGACGTCTACACTGGTGTTGACGGAATTGCTAATTCAGATGTCCCAGTCAAGATACTTAAAGGCCATATAATGCAACGAGAAGCGAATTGGGAACTTGAAACTGAAACGTTCTTGCTGATAAACTGACCGAATTCTCAGTCTGGACTTGCAGATCTCTCACTGAGAGGCCAAACCTGGGAATTTATGGCGACGGTGGACAAAAGTTTTGTTCGATACTAAAAAGCGATCTTGCGAAATTGGTTGGTAGCCACCGGGCTCCGGCCCGGTTGCCCATGCTGAAAAAGTCAACCGATTCGGCCCGAGGCACCTGCCGGGCCCTACCGATCTTTTTGGAATGCGGTCATTGGATATGTTCAAAACTTTTGGCAACCTCTATAGGATGCTTCTATGACAAAAGCCGAGTCAAACACAGCGGAAATGGCCTCACCTTTATTCACAGTATTCACCCCAACGTACAACCGGGCGCACACTTTGGAAAGAGTGTATAACTCTTTGAAAAAACAGACGCTGCAAGATTTTGAATGGGTCATAGTAGACGACGGTTCATCGGACGAAACGCGAACGCTTATCGAAAGATGGTTAGATGAACTCCCTTCTTTTCCGGTAAGATATTTTTATCAGTCCAATCGAGGGAAACATGGCGCCATAAACCGTGGGGTTCAAGAGGCCAGCGGCTTTTTTTTCATCATATTCGACTCCGATGACGCATGCGTGCCAGAGGCCCTAGAGCGTTTTGCCTATCACTGGCAAACCATTCCTGAAAGCGAACGGGATCTTTTTTGCGGCGTGACATCTCTGTGCCAGGACCAGTACGGCCACCTTGTTGGGGTTCCATTCCCAGGTGATGTCGTAGTGTCCAACCACCTGGAAATGATCTACAACTTCAAAATAAAGAACGAGATGTGGCTTTGCGTTCGAACAGATGTAATGAGAGAATTCCCCTTTCCAGAAATTAAGGTCAGGTACTTTCCGGAAGCGACTGTGTGGACCAGAATAGCGAAGGTTTACAAGACTCTGTACGTCAATGAAACATTGCGAGTTTACTGGCAGGATCAGCCGTCGCTCATGCGGGGACGGTCACCGGCAGATAATGCTGCGGGAGGCCGGTTAGCGCTCTTGGCAGTATTGACGGAACAAATAGACTGGTTAATTTACAACCCCACGTATTTTATTCGCTGCGCGATTCACTATGCGCGATCTTCGTTTCATTCCAACTTGGGCTTATGGTCGCAATTTTCCGCTTTGACCAACATTCAAGCCAGAATATTATGGGCGATTGGCTTGCCCATAGCTTGGGCCGTGTACCTGCGTGATCGAAGTAAAGTTGGATAGAAGAAAACATAGCGCCCAGACAGCACAAAGGCGCAAAGGCAGCACAATTTTGGAGTCTACTTCATTCAGTGAGATAGGCGTTGGCTTGAAAGGTGTGTATACGAGACGCCGCGGCCTCATCCTAGCAATTATCATTGTTTTGCAGTTCTTCCTCGTCGTGAACAGTTCCTGGAAGGCGACGCCTGACAGCGCGCTCTACCTGGAATTGGGCGAGTCTCTGGCTGAAGGCCGCGGATACGTTTTCAACGGAGAGCCACACACGTACGTCCCCCCCGGATTTCCCGCGATTGTGGCTTTTGGAGCTCGCTTTTTTGGAGAGAGCTTTCTGACCTATCGAGTGCTCATGGCCTTGATCGGGCTATTGACTGCGGGAGCAGGTTACCTGTTGGTCTTCAGACTGTGTGGCCCGGATACAGCTTTTTTGCTGGGTGGGCTTTTTGCGGCAAATCACATACTCCTGCATAATTCGACGTTTACTTCTTCCGATGTTCCATTTGCCTTTTTCGGTCTTTGCAGTTTAAACGCGGCTCTTTCCGCTGCGGGCAACCCGGAAAGGTTGCGCTGGACGATATTTGCCGCTTTGATTGCAGGAATACCCCCTTTGATTAGGATCAACGGATTGGGACTTGTGGCGACCACAGGTTTTTTTCTTTTTTGCACATGGAAAAGCATGACGCGGTTGCGCCGAGTCGCTTACACGGTCCTATTTCTTCTGTTAGCCGTCGCTCCTATCGCGGTGTGGGAATCTTACAAAGCTTTCTTTCCCAGCTCGGTCAACGAGGGCACTTATTTCAACGCAATAGCGGGGAGAACGTTCGCATATCAGATCGAGGTCACACTAACATCCATTTGGGAATATGTTCAGGAAACTAGCTACGCGCTTACCGCCGCGGTCATCAAGACCGGTTTCATCGAATGGATTGTTCCTCTCCTGGTTCTTGCCGGGATGTGGGTGGCATTTAGGCGTGGAGAGCGGCTGCTGCTCCCCATGATTGTGATTCAATTCTGCGGACTGTTCCTCATGCCGGCTGGAAGCCGATATCTAATTCTACTCATCCCCGGGCTGTATGTGTTTCTCGCACTAGGGGTGCTGAGAGTTTCTAGATGGATAAATGAAAGATTCCTGCGTCCAACTAGCAGATTTCCCAGACCTGAATACATACTGGTTAGCCTCTTTTTGCTCCTGGCCGTCCTCAACCTGGGGCACAACCTGATCACGGTGTACCAAGCACGGACTGCAATTGAGCCCAGGGGCGCGGAATCGGAGCGAGATCTGCCGTTTTTTAAAGCTGCCCGTTGGCTCCGGACACAGACCTCAAACGGAGTCGTGATGACGATGCATCCCAGGATTCTTCATTATCTATCCGGTAGACCAACAATCGAGCTGACACGCTCCGGGGTGTCTTATGAGCAGACCTGGGTCAGAGACCAGAAAGAGCTACAAGATTTGATCATATCTCGAAGCCCTGCATACTTCTTCTCGGACGCCCTCGACCAGGATTTGTTCAATGAGACGGTAAAGGCATTGCACAACCTCGGGTTGAACCTTGAAGCGATTCCGGAGGCCGATGCCTCGCCGAGGTTCCGCTTGTGGAGAATCATTCCAATATCTAAGAGTTCGTGATATCGCCCAGCCGCGTTACTGTGCTCAATTTCTTTTCGGTCAAAAATGTACATTTTAGGCGTAGTAGCCACTACAAGCTCAGGCTGCATCATGATGCGTTCAACAGGAAAAGGCAGGTGAGAGTTAGTGGAAAGCCAATCTATGTTTAGATCTTATCAGGCAAGAGTTAATGCGGCTCAGAGGCAGCTCAGAGAAGAGTTTGCCGATGACGTGATCGGGGAATTCGGGCCGATTGTCGCGGCTTTCGGGTTCACTCAGTCCGGATGGAATTATGACAAAGACCTCGACATGATCCAAGTTTATTTCAAGGATCCACAACGCGGCCACGCGGTGCAAATCGACTGCGACACGCATCACGATACCTTTACCGCCAATTACTGCCGGCAGGATGCAGAATGGGAAATCTGCAGTGAAGGTAAGCCTAAGAGCTTCATTGGACTTAAGAATACCGTGGCCCGCTGGCTCCAGAATAATTGCGAAGAATGTTGTATCGACTGTCCGACACGTGAGGAGGCATGGGACGCGGAGCGGTACGCCTGAACTAGGAGCCTGTCGCGAACCAGAGTCATTCGCGCCATCGTGCTACCCGGAGGCTCCGCTCACCGCTTCGGTACGTCATCCAGGCTCCTAGGAGTCTGACATACTAAGTTGTTTCCTTGGTAACCCCTGAGATACGTAGACCCGATAGGTACCATCGTGCCACGAATTCGGGAAAGTCCTGCGGGACGCGGGATTACGCAACAGCCTCCTACTGCCCTTCCTTCCCCGGATACTTGATGGGCAGGCTCAACAGGAGTCCCGCCAACAGCAATATCATTGTGGATTTCAGAGCGTTCTCCGCGCCGAAGTGGTCAGCAATCGCCCCGAGTATTGATACGCCGAACCTACCTGTGCCGATAGCAAAAGCCACCATGAGCCTGGACGCGATCCCTACGTTCCTTGGGTGGAGTTGCTGCGCCATTACAATGGTCACGGTAAATGTAGAAATTAGCCCTACCATAATGTGGTAGCGGAGCCGAGGGACGCGGCGTCCCCGCTTTGCCTACCCGCATGAAAGCGAATTGGTATCGGTGAAGCCATTCTCATTCTTGCCTGGAAGGGTTAATCCCTAGCCGGAACTTTAAGCCGTCTCTCTAGGATAACCAATTTTGATTTTGAGACAATTCTGATATGGTGAATGCACCATGAACCTCCCCATGGGGAGTCAAAGTCCGCATAACACGCCCTGATGAGGGAAGGGGGTAAGCGCAATGGTTCCGAGAAAGATCTTGCTTTGCACGGATTTTTCAGAAAACTCACGGCCTGCCCGTGAGGTTGCTATTGATTATGCTCAAGCATTTGGGGCCGGACTCGTAATTCTCCATGTAGTCAACTCTTCGAGGTTGGGGTTTCCAGCATTCGAGATGGCGGTCCCTGTCAATGTTCAAGAAGTGCTCAAGGCTATTGAAGAATCGGTTGAAAAAGGCTTTGTGGCTCTCGTGGAAGAGTGCAAAAAAACGCTCCCCAATGTGACCACCAATTCTCGGATCGGTGTGCCGGCCAATGAAATTGTCCGTTTCGCGAATGAAGAGTCCGTGGACCTTATAGTGATGGGGACTCATGGTTGGACCGGCTTCAAACATCTGATCCTCGGCAGTACAGCAGAAAACGTCGTACGCACGGCCAAATGTCCGGTACCTGACGGTCAAATCATCTTCAGACTAGCAACCTGCCGTGCAACCTGGCTTATTGGCGCCATCGTGTTGCGCGGAGGCTCCGGCCAACGCCCGGGTACGTCGCCTAGGCTCCTAGCCGTCTGACATAGTAAGTTTTTTCCTTGCCGGCCCTTGAGACATGCCAGCCCCACTGGCACCATCGGCCACGAATTGGGGAAAGTCCCACGGGACGCGGGATTACGCAACGGCCTCCTGACCTCAACAGTGAGCTATCCATTTGAGAATCAAGACTCTTTCCGCCCTTTATGCGTGAACATGCTCGTGGACTTCGGCCTCGTGACCAAAATGTCCATGCTCGTGGGGACCGTGGGTGCCGGTATGTTCGTGAGAGTGACCGGAGGTGTCTCCTGCGTGCTCATGCTCATGCGAGTGGCTGTGCGTATGTTCATGGCTATGGGCGTGCTCATGTTCATGCGTATGGACCTCGCCCCCATGGGAGTGCTCGTGGGTATGACGGTGTATATGCTCATGGCCGTGTTCATGGTCGTGTTCGTGGGACCCTTCCATTTCTGTATCCTCCTGTCCGAGCCACATTGCCGCCTCTTCCGTTGCTGAGGCTGTTCTTCAAAAATTAGTTCCCGACTGGTTCGTCGTCAAGTGCATGCTATACTTGAGCCGTATCGTGGCACGCCCGACACACGTCTTTGCAAATTGTATGGTTTATGGTGAAATAAATTCCTGGCCAAAACATTTTGGCTACAAAACAATGGGGCATTTGGTTTTTGTTACACTCTCCAGTTGGGAGGAAGGGGCGTCCAACATGCAGGCATTATTGTTAAAAGGTTGTCGGAGGAGAATCAGATGAAAAAAGGGTTGCTCATGGTCCTGAGCGGTAATGCCGAAGATAAGGCCGTTTCAGCCTTTGGACAGGTTTTCAGGGCCCTGGGACAGGGAATTAAGGTCTGCGTAATCGAATTCAGCGGCGAGTCTTGGATTGGCAGATCGGATTTTTCGGAGCGGTTTCAAGACCTGTTGACAGTGCATGCCTTGGGAAATGACCTGGGAGGCGAATCAGAAGACCCCTCTCCGGATCCGGAGACAGCGCAAAAAGCGTGGAAGTTGGCCAAGGGGGCCATCAACTCTGGAAAATTCCAGATGGTCGTACTCAACGAGTTTATATATTTGCTGGCACATAAGGCTGTTGACGGCCACGAAGCCGTTGATTTCTTGTCGAAGCGTCCAGCCGATGTGCACGTCATCATAACGGGTGCGGATCCCCCTCAATTGCTTGTCGACGCAGCGGATCTTGTGACCGCAATAAACAGGGTGCAGAGGTAGCCGAGCGAAATCCCGGTCAGATTCAATTCTCAACCGTGCCACGAATTCGCGAATGTCCCGCGGCACGCGGGACTACGCAACAGCCTCCTATGAAGACGGATACTTTGCCTTCACCGTGGGTGAGTTCAGCAAGAACCCTGCAAATATGCTAAACAGCGCGACTGAGCCAAGAATTATTGCCGCGCCACTCCAGGGCCTAGCCGAGATCATCCGCTCTTGCACGAGGTGAATGGTTGTGTACACCCAGACCACAGCCGCTGCATAGGCTGACAACTGCACAAGAATCAGACTCCACCGTTTTCTGATCAGCAATAGCAGGAGAACCAGAACAGACACCAGCATTAATCCAATATTTCCTCCCCGGAGAAAATGAGCCGCCACGAGAAGTGAAGCAATTGCTAAGGGAATTAGTCTGAGAATCACTTAAACGAGCCCCTTTTGAATAGAACCGTAAATTTCTATCAGAAATATTCCGGTCAGCGGTCAGTAACGCCGGTTAGGAACTCTCGCCCTGTTTATGCTCGTGTTCATGTCTCTAAGGCTTTTCTGCAAGCTTCTCATGCTTCTGTCTATCTTCTGGTTACTCCGCCCTACGCTATTCAGATCGGATCTTGCTCTGCTGTCTAGCCCATAGGGGATGAATTGACGAGGTGTGAGTCGAAGTCTGAGGCCACAGTTCTTGCATTTAATGCTGCCGGCCTTTTCTTCGCCGCATCGGGGGCAGACTTCCGACTGAGAAGGCCTATCCACTTTTGGAGGTACGTCTGAAACGGTTTCAGGGTTGCCGTTTGAACCGGGAACTGCAGAAGAATACGCATACACGTGAGACGATATAAATGCCAATATCAGGGCTAGAACTAGCGCCATCATCGGAAGACCTCTAGACAGCATGGCTGACCGCTTTGAGAGCACCAGAGGATCGCACTGAGAGCCCGTCATCTGAATGACATGTCGCCA
Organism: uncultured delta proteobacterium; assembly: GCA_963809365.1. Lineage (GTDB taxonomy): Bacteria > Desulfobacterota > Desulfomonilia > Desulfomonilales > Desulfomonilaceae > CAWBBA01. The sequence continues at coordinate 63,922 of CAWEJR010000009.1, forward strand.
ATGCATCGCACTGAAGCCTAATCTGCAGCATTTGTTTCCGTGCGTTTCAATTTGTCCGCGAACTCATGCGATTCCCGATCTCGTGTACTCTTCTAAGATCTTAATCATTTGAGGATACTTGCGCTCGGAGGCTATAGCAAACGGCGTCCTTCCGCTATTATCGGCCACATTAACGGCAGCCCCCCACTCCAAGAGCATTTTCACCAATTCCGATTGCGCTTTATCGCATGCCCAGATGAGGGCTGTTCTGCCGTCATTGTCAACGGCTTCGAGGTCTGGCCCTGTAGCAAGGACAAGTTTCGCCACTTCTGTCCTGCCACTGATGCAGGCCCATATCAACGTGGTTCTGCCGTTTTTGTCCTTGGCGTCTAGAACTACTTCTTCGTCCAGCAAGATCTCCATGATTTCAGGTGTCCCGTAGAGTGCGGCCCACGTCAAGGCGGTCCTTCCCGCATTATCGTGAATGTTCACGTTCGCCCCTTGGGCCAATAACAGTTTCACAATCTCTTGGCGATTCCGGTAAGATGCCCACATCAAAGCCGTCCTACCCGCCTTATCTTTGGCATTGATGTCTGTAACGGCCTGCAGTAAGCGCTCGACGTCCTCCGGACTACCCCCTATGCATGCCTCGATGAGGACTTCAGCATCTATTTCGACCTCTCCGGTATCCTCGTCGGTCGAGAAAGTCGCAGGAGCTTCAGGCGGGACCTTTTCGAAATCGTTACTCACAGAAACATCTGGGATATGAGGGGGAAGATCCGCCGTGGCGCCTGCATCAACGAGCAGCCGTACCACATGGGAGTGGCCTTTGATAGATGCCCATGCCACAGCGGTAAGCCCTGCTTTATCTTTGGCTTCGACTTCAGCCCCCTGTTCCACAAGAAACTGTGCGACCTCACTCAGACCCCTGTAGGATGCTCTCATCAAAGCGGTGAGTCCGTGCTTGGTTGCTGCGTTTATTTCTGCGCCATGTTCCAGCAGAATTCTAGCGACCTCCATTTGCCCTGTGGAGCACGCTTTCATGAGAGAGGTCTTGCCGCCGTGGTCCTGAATGTCGACCTCAGCGCCACGTTCCAGGAGGAGCCGGACAATTTCCACGTGGCCCTTGTATGCGGCTCTCATCAGAGGCGTAAGGCCATATTGGTTCCGGGCGTTTGCATCTGCTCCTCGGTCCAATATCTTCCGCACATCCTCTATCAGGCCCGCACTCGCTGCATCAATTAAGTCCTTATTGCCGTATTTGACGTCTGCTTCGACAAGGAATCCACGGTCCAAAGTCAGTTCCAAAGTGTCAGTGATACCTTCTTCAGGAGCCTCAAGCATGGTTGTAATGGTCTTTTCAGCTTCAGGTGTGATTGTTGCTCCTCTTTGCAAGAGCAGTTCCACGACCTCCCCGTGGGATTCCTGGGAAGCCCAAATCAGAGCGGTCATGCCGGCATTGTCCTCAATGTCAAAGTCGGCTCCCCGGTCAAGCAGAAGGTTGACCACTGATGTCCGACCAACCCGTGCAGCCCACATGAGAGCCGTGCGTCCAGCCTTGTCCTGCCGATCAATCTCGACGTCTCTGTCCAGAAGAGATTTTACGACTACCAGATGTCCCCTGTCAGAGGCTACCATGAGAGCGGTCCATCCGGCATTGTCTGCAATGTTGGGGTCGGCCCCCTTTTCCAGCAGGATCTCGACTACTTCGCGAAAACCTTTGTGCGCAGCCTTCGCTAGCGCTGTTCTCCCCGCCTTGTCCACGGCATTCGCGTCCGCTCCATGCTTGAAAAGCAGGTTCATCATGCCCAAGTGGGCATCAAATGCTGCAATCATCAGGGGTGTCCGTCCAGCATCGTCTTTTGCGTTGGCATCAGCACCCCTGTCCAAAAGCCTCGAGACAATCATAGGCCGACCGGCTGTCAATGCCACCATAAGCGCGGTCTTGCCGTCCGAAGTCCGAGCTTCGATGCGAGCCCCCGAGTTCAGGAGCATGGTCACCAGTTCCGTATGCCCGTAATAAGCCGCGGCCATCAATGGAGTGTAACCTTGGTTGTCCTGCGCTTCGAGGTGAGCCCCCCGTTCCAAGAGAATTCTGGCCACCACTGTTTGGCCCGTAATGCAAGCCACCATCATAGCCGTGATGCCTTTTTCATCTTGGGCATTCAAATTGGGTTTCCGCTCAAGAAGTTCCTTGACCACCCTATAGGAGCCTGCGTAAAGGGCCTTCATCAGCGGAGTAGCGCCTGATTCGTCCCGTGAATTGACATCCACCCCCTTTCCCAAGAGCTGTTTCACGTGTTCAGGCCGATTTTTTTGAATGGCCTCAAACAGCGCTCGGCTTTTGTCTCTTGCAAAAAGCATCGGCATTTCACCGTCTTTCTTTTGAAGTCATTCGTCGTGGCACAATGATATACGATGAGAACCCGCCGCTCTGCACGGATAGGCCCCTGGGCAATGCGATCTCCTTGGGGCCGGCAAACGGGATTTTGCGGAGAAAGAAAATCCGGGAAGCAAAACGTTCTGTCGCTGCTCCTTTGTTACAGCGCTCAATTACGACTTCTTAGTTTCATGAGTAGCCGCAGTACCTCTATGTAGAGCCAGATCAGGGTTACCATCAGGCCAAAGGCGGCGTACCATTCCATGTACTTCGGCGCACCGTGACGTGCACCGTTATCAATAAAATCAAAATCCAGGACAAGGTTCAGCGCTGCAATGATGACCACAAACACGCTGAATCCTATTCCAAATAGGCCGTTGTCATGGATGTAGGGCATGCGCACTCCAAACAGGCCCAAAATGATCGACGCCAAATAAACCAGGGCAATTCCCCCAGTGGCAGCCACCACTCCCATCTTGAAATTCTCGGTCGCCTTTACGAGTCCGGAGGTGTAGGCCATCAATACCGCAAGGCACGTCCCGAAAGTGAGTCCCACGGCCTGAATCACGATACCAGGATACTGAGATTCGGCCAGGGCCGACATACCGCCTACGAAAAGGCCTTCAAGAAGCGCATAGATAGGTGACGTCACCGGAGCCCATTGTTGTTTGAACACAGTTACAAGAGCCACAGCAAAACCGCCTATGGCTCCTCCTATCATCCAGGGCATTACGGAAGCCGGATTAGAAGTAAGGAAAAAGAGATGCCAGGTCCACGCGGTGGTCAGCAGCACACAGACCAACAAAAGGGCGGCCTTGTTTACAGCCCCCTGAACGGTCATTGCTTCGCCGGTTTGCACGTAACCGAATTGGGCAAACGTCTGGTCATTAAGTGCAGGATTGCTCGTTCTCATCTTGCCGTTACCCCCTTGCATTTGTCTTCTTTTATAGCACTATCCCTGATTCCGTCAATGATTCCGTTCGGGTATTCTCCTTCCGGGAAACGGCCCAAGCATATCCCGTAGCAGAAGAAGAGCAGCATACCTCTCAGAGGAGATCACATGGAAGACTTTGAGCATTGGGGGCACCTCATGCTAATGCGATTTCAAGTTCGCAAAAAGGCGCAAAATTTCTGAATCCAGCGTCTGCTAGCTGCATCGTTAGTGATAGAACGAACGTCATGAGGAGGTCATCTCATGAAGACAAGGGATATTGAGCGCATCATGCCGGAGGGCATGGTGAGCGTAGGCACGAAACTGCAACATGTCCGAGCGTGAAGGGTTGGCCTGACAATGCTTTTTCCGAATGGGTTGCTTCTCACAGAAATGCAGGTACGAGGCTTGGTTTGCAGCGAGCCGAATTACACAGACGCTCCGTTCTGCTAACGGAGCCGCCAGTCGTCTCAACCAACACTTTAACCGGGTGAGGGTGCCCAGGGAGGCACCCGAAACCCGCAAGGCACGCCAGAGGCTGATGGATATTCCCCTACCATAGAGCCTTGGGTCGATATAATCCGGCCCCACCTGAGAGTGACAAAAAAATCTGAACACATGAAAAAAGCGGTTGAGAAAATCGTTGGCTTTGTGTAAATGCCATGAACAAAAAATGGCCGACGCGGAACACTTCCTTCTGACTAATTGGATGCGAGTAAATCCTATAAACGGCAGCAAAATAGGCGAGGACCGATGCCGCGGACCCAAGACTTACACTCCCCCGGAGGAACCAAGCTATGAATGGACGAAAGCCTCTGCGAAGGCTTCCTCAGCGGCCTAAGAACGGCCAAACGAAAAGCGCAATATTGGGACCCGTGTCCAACCTCGAAGAGCACGTCAGCCCTGACTGGTGGCGTTCGATTTTTAATGCTCTCTACCTGAAGACGGATGCGGACGTCGTGGCGGACGAGAATATAACCGGCACCGAAGTAGAGTTCTTTGTCAGCGTGGCCGAACTTTCACAAGACTCGAGAATTTTGGACTTATGCTGCGGACAGGGACGCCATTCTTTGGAATTGGCTCGGAAAGCGTTCAGAAATGTTGAAGGGCTGGATCGTTCCCGCTATCTCATCACAAAGGCCAGAGGGCTGGCCACCAGAGAGGGCCTTGGCGTCAAATTCAGGGAGGGCGATGCAAGAAAGACACACTACTCGCCGGACGCCTTCGACTGCGTCATGATACTCGGCAATAGTTTCGGTTATTTCGAGACTGTGAGGGATGACCTGCAGGTACTCAAAGAGGTATTCAGGATTTTGCGTCCCGACGGCCTATGCCTCCTCGACGTAACCGACGGAGATTACTTGAGGGATAGGTTCCAGTCCCGATCTTGGGAATGGATTGATAAGAAGCATTTCGTGTGCCGGGAGCGTTCCCTTTCTGCGGATGGAGAGCGCCTGATATCACGAGAAGTGGTTACGAACTGTAGCAAGGGAGTGATAGCCGATCAGTTTTACGCGGAACGTCTCTATTCAAGGGAAGGTATTGTCAGCTTACTCAAGGAAGCCGGCTTCAGCCATTGCACGGTTCACGGCCAAATCTCGCCTAATTCGCTTCGAAATCAAGACCTTGGCATGATGGAACAGCGCATAATAGTTACGGCCCGAGTCGAAAAGGCCTTCACGCCGATCAGGTTGAAACGGGCTCAAGCTGTGAGCAACGTTGTGGTCCTCTTCGGCGACCCTACCAAACCGGATCCTCTAAAGCCCTCAGCAATTTTCGACGACGATGATTTCTACACTATCGAGCAAGTAAAGTACGCGCTCGAAGGACTTCCGCAATACAGATTCAAGTACCTGGATAATCACGATACCCTCATACACGATTTAAAAAAGATGAACGGCAAAATTGACCTAGTGATGAATCTGTGTGACGAGGGGTACAAAAACGATCCCCGCCAAGAGCTGCATGTTCCAGCACTGTTGGAGCAACTTGACCTGCCCTACACGGGCGCCGGCCCTCAATGTTTGGCTTACTGCTATGATAAATCTCTGGTGCGCGGCATTGCCAAGGAGATGAAAATCCCCGTGCCTAGGGCCTTTTTTGTCAAGCCGGAGGACACGGCGTTCGAGCTGCCTTTCTCTTTTCCAGTCATGATCAAGCCCAACTTTGGAGACTCCAGCTTCGGTATCACCCAGCGAAGTGTGGCAAGCAGCCTGGAAGAAGCCTTAAATGCAATCTCCGAAATTCGTTACAAGTTCGGGTACGACAAACCGATACTCGTGGAGGAATTTCTCACAGGAAATGATATCAGCGTGGGCATCATTGGTAATCCCCTGGAGGGTTACACGGTGCTACCGGTTTCGGAGGAGGATTATTCCGCGGTCCCGGATCATTTACCACGCATATGCGGTTATGAAGCAAAGTGGCGGCCGGACTCCCCATATTGGAAGGTCAAATCGGTGCCTGCTTATCTGCCCGAAGACGTGGAGAAATCCGTAGTGGAATGGTGCCTGAGACTGTTCGAAAGGCTCGAATGCAGGGATTATTGCCGATTCGATTGGAGACTGGACGGGGAAGGCAATCCGAAACTGCTCGAGGTAAACCCGAATCCAGGTTGGTGCTGGGACGGTCACCTCGCAAAAATGGCAGGTTTTGCAGCGATTTCTTACAGAGAAATGTTGGAGGCGATTCTGAGTGCGGCTGAGGACAGACTGGGCATCCAGGCGAACGGCAGGAAAAACAACGGCAAGCGTGCTATCTGAGCGGACGTTATGGGTGGCTGCTCTCTGCGGTAAACCTCACCCTTTTCACACAGACCGGTCGACGGTCCATGCTTTCCCGACCCACATTGCGGATTGATATATGCCCCTTGGACGGTTGGAGAAGTCGTCAGAGGTTCAGTCTACCCGAACCCTTGACGGCATCTCCAAATTCCCGACAATCACTACTTGGTCTTCGCCGGTTTCTTACAGTCCTTACAGTCTTTTACTATCTCGCCCTTTGCTTTGTCGCACTTCGCCGTCGTCATCTTTGAGCATTTGCCCTTAACGCAGCAGTTAATGTCTTGTCTTCCTTGGCCATTGCCAAGGGAGCAGCCACCATGAAAGCCATCAGTGTTAACAGCAAGAAAAATTTCTTCATCAGACGCCTCCCAAAACCCAAGGAGATCTAACCGCCACCCCATACAGAGGACATTTCGGGGGGGGAATCATCGCATCCTACCCCGCTGCATCTGTCAGTTGCAAGGTTTTTCTCAATAGTGAAAGAATTTTCCCTTGACCAGAATATGATCCCGAGACGTTGGTCAGAATCGTTTGAGATTCTCGGCTGCACCCTATGGCAAGGGCAAATCAATTATTTTTGAGACATCAGAGACAAATTTATGTCGCCACAGAGTTCGGGCATGACGTGGAAGCGGGCCTGGCTGGTGCCCCTTTGGCAGCTCCATGTAAACCGGCGCAAGTTGCCTTGCCCGATTCATCCCAGCCGCCCCCTGTCAGGAGAGGGTCCTCGGGCACAGTTTCTCGATGCGCAATGTAAGCGGCAATCCTTCCACAGGTTGTTCGGCAGACTTTAGCCTGATGACTCCATAGCCCTTCTGTCGGTAATTTTCGTCATCGTGCATCACGACCGCCTTAGGGACAAACTTCAATTGATATCCCGCGTCGAATAATCTCTTTGAAAAGGAGACGTCTTCTCCCTGATAGAATCCCAAATCATCGTTCCATGCGTGCTCGAGGAATATGAAATCCTTGTATATCCCGTACCCGCCTGTGACATATTGGCATTTGTCGAATGCTTCATGATAGGCCCGGAGAAAGGTGAAATTCTCAATGATATTTACCCAGTCACAGTATCGGGACAGATCCGGGTTCACTATAATGCCGGTGGCTATGTCAAAATCTCCGCCGATCTCTTCCACAGCTTCCGCCCACTTTGGATGGAGCAAGAAATCGTCATCTAAACTCACGAACTTGTTGAATGCGGCTGCTCTCGCGAGAACGTTGCGCATGGCTCCTAGCCTCCCCTCTGAGGCTGCCTGGTCCATAGCAAACTTTCTGATTCCGTCATACCCCGTGATCTCGTCAACACAACCGGCGATCAGGATCTCGTAGTGTTCATCGGACAGATTCTGATTTCGTATTGATTCTATCAGATTGGCCAATTTCTCGTTTCGTTTACCGTTGGTGATGATCCCGAAGCTGTAGCCATGCGGTTTCAGAGATTTCTTGGTTCTACCTGGGACGGTTGGGGGCAGTGCCTTCCCAAAGTCGTTGAGCAGGGAGATTCTTTGGGATAGCGTAAGAATTTCGAGCCTGTGAATTGCAGCAATGTCTTCCTGAATTTCGTTACGGAGGATGTCTATTTCCTGCCTCATTAGGGACAAATCCTTGTCGTCTGCGTCCTGGAGATCCGTGCGCAAGGATTCAATTTCGCGCCTAACCGAATTTACCTCGCCCCATTGAACGGCTTGCAGGCCCTCTTTCAATTCCTTTAGCTCTTGTTTTAAGCCATCGATTTCCAGGTTTTCGGGTGCCGGAAAATATTTCTTCAGAAACTCGCCCACCCTGTATCTAAGACGCTGAGCAATCATGTCCTTTTCTCCTACAGCTACAACTGCGGCAGAAATTGTAGTGTCACATGGACGGTGCGAAGCTGGTCATTTAGGCGATCACACCGTGCCGCGAACATCTTCCGAGATCTTAAAAGGGGATGTCAGATCTGCTTCCAATTCAACCCCAGAACGGGTCCTTCACTATAATCGTCTCTCTGTAAAGGCCAAATTCTAAGTTGCGGTCTCATGCAGAGCCTCTGTCCAGTTTGGCACGACTGTGTTTGTCGCGGGGCTCGGCCGTCTCCAACGGCGCACACATCCTAACCCCTAATGATAGGAGATACTTCTGCGAAATTCAAGACAATTTTGCTGCTTGCCCAAACCTAATGCAGGGCTATAGGGTCAGTGTATCGAATCCTTGCAGCTTAAAGGATTCGAGGAGAACTGAGCGCAAAGCCTTCCCACGCGGATAGCTTATGTAGCACAGGGGGAATCTCCCAATGTTGAGTCCCCTCTCGCAAGTGACAGCGACTGTTCGATGATTTTTTTCTGTTCGTCTGATCTTAAACCCTCGGACTTTTCCGCCTCTCCAATTGCATCCATAGCTATATTTTGCGCCAGCCTGGGACTTTTCCTCATTGACGATGCCGAAACGTCGGCAAAAACCTTCAAGAAGACCAGGTAGCAACTCGACCGCTCGTACAGAAATGCCTTCGCGGCCGCATTTCCAGTAGAGCGCACGGACCTCCTGGCAGTCTTTTTCGCTGAGGCTAGGATTGCAAGCCATCAGATTCCGGTTGCTCACACCCAATGCATTAGCGAGCTGAATCTCATAGTTCTTGACCGAGGCTTGCATCCCGTCCTCTACCATGCGGTAACGATAGAGAACTTCAGGTATAATCCTGGTGTTGTGCCTTGTTGAAATACGAGACCAGAGGTCGTAATCCTGGGCGTATGAGAGATTTTCATCATACGAGCCGGCATCAAGCACCGACTTTTTTCTGAGCATCACTGTTCCGTGTCCGTAATTGTTATGGAATTGCAACCGCCAAAGCCTGTAAACCGGATCAGTGATCAGCTCTTTTCGTTCAATGAGGCGGCCCTCTCCATCGACAATATCGAAAAAGCAGCCCACCAGATCGAGCCCTCTGTCCGCGTCAAGTTCGTGTACCTGGGTTTCCAGCCTGTGGGGTAAGCTGACATCATCTGCGTCCATTCGCGCGATGTACTCCCCTCGTGCCAGAGAGAGGCCTTTGTTCAAGGAACGAGTAAGCCCCATATTTTCTTGACGCCGAATTAAAATTCGGTTGTCTTTGTAGCGGTGGAGTATGTGATCAAGTGGCTCAGTGGAACCATCGTCTATAATAAGGAATTCAAAATCCCTATAGCTCTGGTCCAGAATGCTTTGGATCGCTTCCGCAAGAAAATCTTGCCCATTATACACGGACATCAGCACTGTGACTTTGGGACTGATCATGCGGATTAGGTTTCGCCTCGATTCAATTATTGATTGAGTCGTGCCAAGCAGACAGGCTTTACAAGCAAACGAGCAAGGGCTTTGAGAATTCCGGATACCCTCACGGGCGTGCTGCCTCCTTAAGCAGAGCCAATTCCAACTCTGCGATTCTGTCCAGAGAGTAATTCTCTATCACGAACTGTCGGGCGTGGTGTCCCATCTGAGCACTCAGAGTGGGGCTGTCAAGCAAGTCTTGTATCGCTTTGCGGATGCTTTCAGGTTCGGTGCCGCAAAGGTAGCCGGTTTCTCCGTGGCGAATCAATTCTCTGATGCCGGGGGAGTCGGCCCCAATTACTGGCAGTCCGCAAGCCATTGCCTCAATCAATGCCTTAGGGTGTCCCTCGTACAACGAGGGCAATATGAACAGTCCTGCACGATTCAGGTACTCGGGGAGTTCGGAATTCGGCACGTTCCCTTCCCAACTGATCCGACCGTTGAGCGATGGAAAACGCCGTTGCAGCTCAGGGCGGATCTTTCCTTCACCTATTAGTACGAGCCTCACTTGAAGCGGCTGAATAGCTTCCAGAAGCGCCGAGAGGTTCTTTTCCGGCGCGATCCTGCCTACAAATATCAGCGTGGTTTCGTCTCGGACCTCTGAATATGGCCGAAAGACGTCTGTATCTACGTAGTTAGGAATGACTGCTATTTTCGAGACCGCGTCCGGAATTCTTCGCAGCACGTCGGACCGCATTGCAGGAGTGGTCACGACCACCCGCTTTGCCCCCCGGAAGACTTTTTCTTCAACTTCACGAGCATGGATGGCCGCTTCAGAGTTGGGGCCGTGTTCTCTCGCGGCATTCTGCGACCACATGTATCCGCAACGCGCGACTAGAGGCTTTTGAAAAACCTGGCTCGCCGAGAGTGCCAGCTCCGCTCCATAGATTTGGTTCGTTTTAATGATGTGGCAACCTTCCAGACTATCCCGATGGAGCGAGGCGAGGGCATTCTCGTAGGCTTCCGGGGGCAGTCCAGTTTGGTTGCACAGGATGCGAATGCCGTCCATTTGGTCCGAATAGGCCAGATCTGCTTCGCTGCCGTACGTCACAAAGCTCACCTTGAAACCACGTCGCAGCAATCTTTTATATATAGCTATCTCCCTTTCGAGCATGCCCATCATGCTCCAGGTCCGCAGAGATACACCGCGAGTGAAAAAAAGGACAAGGTGAGTGCTCATTGCACCAATTCTCGGACCAGCGCCAGGTATTTCTCGGCCACATCTTCCATTCTCGAAACAGCTATCAGTCTTTGGAACGACTCATAATGCTCTACAAGGGTTTCTAGCTGAGGCAGAATCTCCTCTTCATCCGCGAACGGCAGACCGCCGCTCCCGACCAACTCGGGGTGCCCCCCGTCGTTCAGGTAAAGAGCGGGCAGCCCGCAAGCCATAGCCTCGATTAATGCGTTGGAACATGGGTCGTTGCGGCTGGCAGTAATATAGATGTCATGATTGCGCAATATTTCGGCCAACTCGTCAGATGAGACTGGAGGTATATGCCGAATGCGCTCGAAAGTCTCCGAAGCGTTACCCACAAAGGTGTATTCAAAACGATCCCAATCGAGGTGTTTCTCGATCCACCTGTACGTGGGGCCGCCCTTGCGGGGATTGTTGGACCAGCTAGTAGAGATGAGGCGCACCTTTCGGTTTCCATCAAACGGTATGCGACTCTGTGCGTGAAAGATATCGGAATCCACGGCATTATGAATGATCGTCGGGCTCACAGGATTGTACCCCATGTCGACGATCCGCTGATACGTCCAGGCGGATTGCAGCACCGTGGCCGAGGCAAATCGCTCGTTTAGCTGAAAGCAGAGTTCGTCTTTTTCCCGGTCATACCCGCGGATGAGATGAATCGGCCCGTCGATGCGATGAATCACATTTAGCCTGTGCCGAAGGCTGAATTCCATGAACCGGTCCACATCGAAATGAATCGAATTGAGAATGTACGCGTCTATGCCGTCCCGAAGCTCGTTTTCCCTGACATCCAGGTCACGCTTCGCCAGCGCTTTGCGAAGGGCCAACATGAACTGGTTACCACCTCCGTACGGCGGCTTAAAGAAACTATGCCACAGCCCTATGGTGAGATTCCCATTTGGAGAATGGATCTCATGCTTGGAACGACTCGATATGCTGCTCCTTGTGGCCCTTGTTCCAGGACTATTTCCTTGGCCCACTCGGAATCTTGGCACTTCCTCAAGTCCTTCGTAAAGCTTTTGAAACAATGGCTTGACGGATTCCGGGCGGTGATTGGAATACACGCGTTCGTAATGGACTTTCACTGTAGGCTCCAGAAAATCTCCCGTCATGTCTTTTTCTATAATTTGGACCGCTTGAGCAGGGTATCCGAAAATGCATGACGCGTCGAGAATGTCCGGTGCAGTACCGACCGGGGTGCTTATTATTTTGCAGCCACATGCCGCGGCCTCAAGGATCGAGTGCGGTCCGCCTTCTGAACGGCTTGCAACAATGTATAAGTCAACCAGGTTGTACAGGAGATTCAGCGTTGATCGCGGCAGCGAGTTGGTTTTGATATCGTCTGTATCGGTTACTTCGCCTACATAGGTGAACGGAATACCCGATTCCTTGAGCTTGCCCAGGAGCCAATGCCGACGCGGCCCCGCGAGTAATACATGGAAATTGAGACCTCGACTTTTGAGACCTAATAATATTTCAAGGAAGACGTCCGGCCCTTTCACCAACTTTGGGGATCTCAGATCAGAGCCTTCGGTATCGCGCTGAAAACTTCCGATCACGTAAGCGTTTGCCGGCACGTTCCACTCGCTCCGTAGAGACCTCAGAGCCTCACTGTCGGGCGGAAGGGGTCTAAACGTGTTCACATCTACAAGATAGGGTATCAGATCGCTGCGAATTCCTATTCCGGCAAGTTGCGAAGCGGCTTGTTCGGTTCGAGTCACCCATCGGCCGACCATGGACATGGCGACACGATGAGCCGGCAACGCGAAATAACGGAACGGTTCTCCCGGGACGTGGCAGATGATGCGCTTGCCCATCAAGCTTTCCTTCGGCCACATGTTCAAACCTTCCCACCAGGCTGTATGTACCACGTCGCAGTCTGAGAGATCGACCAGTTCAACGATATTTTCAACGGCTTCTTTGATGAGCCTCAGGTCTTCATCCAAGGCCCAGCCAATGTCATCGCCGCCGGTCAAAAAAACTTTAGGTCTATTCATTTCTTCTTAGCTCTAATACCAAATCCTGTTGTGAATCCGTTGAGTGAATGGTCTTCCTTTGAGGCCAGCCGATTATCCCATTCCACCGCCTTACGTCTACCTGCGCCAAGGGCATAAGAAAAGAGTCGACCCAACCAGGCCGGCTGAAATCTTGGTGGTTTCGGTTTCACTGTTGCCAGCTCTCGCAGCATATCAGCCAGAACGCTCCAAAAAAGGCCTTGCTTCTCTACGAAAATTTCGCCGAAGCCGAGACCCTGGAGGGTTCGCAGCCAGTAATAATCAGTATAGCGTCCATAATCATGAGGGTCTCCGTGAATGCGATTCATGAACGGAACGCACATGAGGAGGGTCCCTTCTTGCCGGAGGACCCGATGAATTTCCGACAACACGGCCGCAGGCTCGGGTACGTGCTCCAGGAGTTCCGAACAGATCACAGCATCGAATTTTCCTGCCATGAACGGCAGATGCTCGGCTTCAGCCTGAACATGGGGCCGTTTGGCCGTGGAGAGATTCGCGTAGATCACGCGCAGATCATAGCGTTCGATATCGAAGAGCCCCCTCTTGGCGATCCGGTTGCCTCCCAAATCGAGTACCAGGCCACCATCGGGCAAATTCGGCACATTGCGAAAATGAAATTCGTCTACAAAATGTCGTCTCAGGGAGTATGTCAGATCCCTTGATTGTGTAAGCCCGATGGGCAACGATCCTTCACCTCGCGTTTCTCATCTTATCTTCCATCTTTACGATTCGGCCGAACCCCGGCGATGGTTATGATTCGGGTAAGGCCAAAAGGTGTTCACGAGCAATCCGAATCCAGTCCGCAGGGCTGGGACCCTTCTTGTGCTCACCCGCGGATTTTCTAACACCCCGGCCAAGGTGCAGAAATATAAGATTGCCGTCATCATCGAACGACCGGTCTACGTGGAGATCTCTCAGCGGGGACGATAGGGGAATAGCCTCGGCGAGCTGAGCCTCCCAGACCGTATTGGGGCATACGAACACCTCATAGCCGGCTTGCCGCAATCGTATTGTCACCTTGTCTCCCACATCCAGGTCCGGAAGCTGGGGAAAGAAGTCCAGCTTCAACTCCCGGAAGAGGCGGAAATCGACCATATATCCGAGCACATGCAACACGCCCTCGGCAGTGCGCGTTTTGTCCATGCGCACCCCCGCGGCTCCCACACCGTTGCACAGCTTTGATTTGAGGAAAGACAGCCAGCCGACACGGCACGGCATCGCGTCCATGTGCATTGACATCAGATAATGCGTACCCGGATCAATGAGCCGAACCGCAAGCTCCAGCCCCACTGCGTTTGCATAGCTCCCCCAGGTTTGTTGGGTCGTGGACACGACGTCTTTCGAGCCGGCCTGCCGCGCTTCGGGTGGGAGAGGTTCGGTCCGATTTTGGACCAGATTTATGTCGGGCCATTTCTGGAGCCACTCAAGGTTCTCTCGTGGGGAATTGTTGTCCACAATCCACAATTCATGGGGTTCAGGCGTAAAATACTGAACTGCTTGAATACAGACCCGCAGCAGGTCCATGGCTGTACGGTTCGGCTGATGGGATACCACGATGATACGAGGGGCCTCGACGGGAAGCACAACTCTCCGATCTACCTCAACGAGATAGTCGCGGCCGTCTATGGGAATTTGCAGCTTCACTCTTCGCCCAGGGGCAGCCGATCCGATCGTCACCTCAACTCCTCTTTTGGCTTTCGCCGAACCGCGGCGTGCACTCACTTCGGCATTGCATCAGGCGATTCCAGGAACTTTCAAATGCAGTGTTCATCGCTTCTCTGAAACCGCCGTGGAGTAATCATCCGCGTTATTGGCGGCAGCTTGGAGCTTGGAGTCGAACGGAAAAAGCTCCCACTGACATGGACCCGCCACTAAGCCCCGGGCCCGCCGCGGGCCAATCACAGCGAAACTTACTATTCCTGCAATTCGTTCGAGCGTCTCGAAGGAGGAGCCCTCTCGGGCTGCAAAATGCACCTCGTAGGCTCCATTCATCAAATTGTTCTCCGGGTACCACGCGCGCAAAATGAACGTGCCGAACTTTTCTGCTTCAGCGAGGCCGTCTTCTTCCGAGATGTTCCACTTGCACAGGATTCCAGCGGCATTCAGAATCCCAAGCGAGAACATGGGCCGTTCCAACGGCCGATTGATCTTCAGATCCACTTCAATGCCGAAAGGCTCGCCCGCGGGGACTTCATGCAAGGTTCGGTCGTCAGCTCCGTAGACGCGAGCACTGTAGATGTTTACTTCTTCACTGGAGATTCGATTCCGCACGCGATGCTCGAGCCGCTTCTGTTCGGATCTAAACACAAGCGTTTCGTAAGCATTAATTGCCTCCAGGGAGGAGCCGGTAGTCAAGAGTTGCCCCTGTTCCAGTAGAATGCCGTGTCGCGCGACGAATTGCAGGGTTTCGAGGCTGTGACTGACGAGCAGCACAGTCGCGCCGCTTTCCCGCATTTCTTTGACGCGAGCAAGGCTCTTGTTTTGGAATTTAAGGTCTCCCACTGAAAAGGTCTCATCTATGAGGACCACGTCGCTCTCTATGTTGACTGCCACTCCAAACCCGAGACGCCCCAGCATTCCAGTTGAGTACATCCGGACAGGCTTGTCGAACCAATCGCCCAGCTCCGTAAAATCCTCAATGTCGGGGAGTTTGGATTCCATTTCGCGTCGGGACAGCCCCATAACTGCCCCCAACAGCCGCACGTTTTCACGGCCGGTTAATTCCATGTGAAGACCCGCGTTCAACTCTATCATCGGGAAGATCCTGCCGCGAATCTCAACCCTTCCCCTGGTGGGGGCTGTCACACCGGCCAGCACCTTGAGGAGAGTGCTCTTGCCTGCACCGTTGCGGCCGACTATTCCTATAGTCTCGCCTCTTCGGACTTCGAGGTTAATATCTCTGAGAGCCCAGGGACCGCCTTCCCCATTCCCGGATTCTAAACGCCCGTGTCGGACCAGGTTCCATCCCTTGCGGATGATGGCCGGCAACGGCAGCCCGTAACGTTTCCAGAGGCCCTCAATTTTAATCACAACGTCATCGGACATGGCGCCTCACAGAACATCCGCAAAATATCCGGACAGCCTGCGGAAAACCGGCCAGGAAATCGCCAGTAAAATCGCTGTCACTATGACAGAGATCCCCAGGGCCTCCGTGGGCGGGGCTGTAGCTTTCAGCAGCACGTTGCGAAAACCCTCGATCACCCCTACCATCGGATTGAGCATATATAGAGACCGCCAATTTTCCGGTACAGTGCTCAGTGGGTAGATTACCGGCGTCACAAACAGCCACGCCTGAGTGAGAAACGGAGTCGCAAAAATAAAATCCTTTCTGAATGTGCCCAGGCCGGCAAGGAGTATTCCCACCCCGAATGAGACTGCAACCATAAGAACTATCAAGATCGGCAGCCACAGGAGCGCCCAACCCACGGAGACCCGGAACCAAATCATCATGCCCGCCAGCACAATTCCCGACATGCAGAAATCAAAGAGCGTGGCAGCTGACGGCAGCCAGTGGGAAAACTTCCCTGGGGAGAGCGATCTTCTTTATTACTTCCGCGTTTGTGATTATGCTGGGGCCGCATGCTGCCACCGCATTGGTAAAAAAGGTCCATGGGACCAGGGCCGCGTAGCTGAAGAGCACATAAGGGAGTCCGTCACTAGGGATGTTGACGAATCCCCGCAACATGTTAAAGAGTAACATCAAGATCACCGGCTGCAGAAACGCCCACCACATTCCCAGGGCGGAACGTCGGTACCGACTGGTCACGTCTCGAACCACCAGCGCACGCAAAAGGGTTGCGAAACGGGAGCCCCTCTGCCCCTTGGGAGCCGCATTGATGTAAACACCGTCGCTCATAAAACCAACTTTGCCCAATTCCTGATCTCCAATAAATGTTGCCTGCCGCACAAGCGCCACTCACGGGCCCGGTTGTTACTGACGCGCCAATTCCCTCGCTCGCGAGCTGCCGCGAACCCTGAGGGTCTTGTTCCAAATCTTTGGGCTGACGACACCTCACCCATACTGGCCATAATCTGCCGGCTGGTGAACGCACGTCGCCCTGGCGCATTGATTGTGGATTCTCGGGAAAAGGCTTGTGTTTGTCAAGGGTCGGAAGATTGTCCCTGTGCAAAGGCCGCGGAGGCATACAGGTATGGCCGGCACAAAAAACTCTTGCCGTGCAGCGCCATCGTGGTAATGTCCCCCCAAATCCGATAATTGATAGGCAAGCGAGAAGCAATTATCAGCCCGTGTTGAAAGGAATTTGTCATGGCCGCGCAACGTTCTGCCTTGCTCATTTCTCTTATAAACAGCACCGATAATCTTGGGCTCAAGTACATTCACTCTTCGCTGCAACACGAGGGCTTTCGATCCGAGATTCTCTTTCACACTGCCGACGATGCCTCTTATTTTGACGCTGTGGCCGACTTCGTAAAGGAAAGCAAAGTCGATGCGGTCGGTATAAGTCTCATGAGCCGGTTTTTTTACGCCGCGGCCGGTTTGACCGATGCTATCAGAAAAAAATGCGGCGATAGTGTCCCAATTACATGGGGAGGCATCCATCCCACAATTGATCCCAACGGGTGCGAGGGCCACGCGGACTATGTCTGCGTCGGCGAAGGGGAAGCGGCCTTTGGAGAATTCCTGAGGAATTTGGAAGGCAAGACCCTGTCCCAACCAGTCTCCGGGATAAGCGCGACCGGCACAGGCGAACATTCTGTGAGCCCAAGAATCGAAAATCTGGATGATTTGGTCTTTCCAGAATTCTTGCCTCACAATGCATGGGTAACAGACCAGGGCCGAATAACACCGCTGACCCCTGCACTCCTCAAGAAGCACAATCGCCATAACGGCACGTATCTGTCGGTAATGACATCGAGGGGATGCCCCTTTAGTTGCAGTTATTGCTGCAACAATCTGCTCCATACCATATACGGCAAGAAAATAAGAAAAAGGAGCCCCGAAAGCGTCATTGAAG
The DNA here is from genome assembly GCA_963809365.1 of uncultured delta proteobacterium. Taxonomy (GTDB): domain Bacteria; phylum Desulfobacterota; class Desulfomonilia; order Desulfomonilales; family Desulfomonilaceae; genus CAWBBA01. The sequence continues at coordinate 81,466 of CAWEJR010000009.1, forward strand.
AGATCGATATGAATCTGAGCCGGTCCGGCTTGAGTTTTCGGTACCTGAATGTCTACGACGACTGCTTTACCGCACACTCTCCGGAGTGGCTCGACACCTTCGTTAAAAATTACCGGCAGATAGGTATCCCACTAATCTTTAGGGCGATTCCCCAATTCATCACCAGAGAGAAGATCTCCATTTTAAAAGGTGCGCCATGCGGATTCGCTCTGATCGGCCTTCAAACCGGCAGCGAGCGAACGCTCAACGAGGTTTACCAGAGGAAGCACTCCCAAAAGGCTTTTCTGAATTGTGCGCAACTGCTTGATGAGAACGACATCCCGGCTATTTATGATGTTATCGTGGACAATCCGTATGAGACGATAGCCGACACCAGAGAGACGGTTAAGGTGATCTCCGAACTGCCCTCCACAGCGTATTTGTCCCTTGCATCGCTCACGTTTTATAAATACACGGCCTTGTACGACAAGGCGAAAGACAGACGGTTTTGCTGTTGACGACCATTTGACCAAGAACCAGGACGCGTGGAACAAGTCCAGCAAGGAGGTTAAGGCAATAAAGTTCGCTGTTTTCCTCGGCAAAGAGAGTGCTATGGAGGTGCTCAACGGCGCTCATGCCCTTACGCAGGTGAAGTTCAGGCTGCTAAACGTTCTCATCGCTAAGGTTCTGGAGCCACTGCGGTATTTGAAGCTCATGTACCTGTCGCACGGCAGGAAAAAGATGGCCTTCCTGGGGCTTTTGCTTGCCCACGCCAGAGATTTCGGGAAAAGGTACTTCTCTTTGGAACGGACAAACAAGCACGCACATTGATTTGGGGTGGGCTTGTCGACCAAGGCGAAGAGAAAGACCCGCGCAATTCGAGGATCTGGTGCCACGGATGTGCCGTCCGGCTCATCCGTGCCGGCCTGAAGATCGCAAAGCACGGATGAGACCCACGAGGCGTGGGCCACATCCGTGGCACCCACTTCTCTATTCCCGGGCTCCCTGTGCCTTTGAGGAGTTCCACGATTTCTTTGTAGCCTTTCTTTTGTGCGATCTTCAACGCTGTCCGGCCAACCTTATCCTTTGCATTTACATTGGCACCCTTACTCAAAAGCAGTTTCACTACTTCTTGGTGCCCTCTCCGGCAGCGTCCATCAGGGCTGTCGAGCCATCGTATTCGTCCCGTGCGTTGACATCGGCACCTTTTTCCAAGAGAAGCTTCACCACCTCGGGGTGACCTTGTACACAGCCCGTCGCAAGACCGAGCCGTCATGTAAAGGGAGCGCTTCTTGATTCACATCAGCGCCTCTGTCCAGAAGCAGTTGCACCATCTGCCAAGTGGCCCTGTCCCGACGGCCAGCATAAGGAGGCGTTATGCCATGCAGATCTCCTCCATCAACATCAGCACCCTTTTCCAGAAGCAGTCTCAGCCGCTTCCAGGTGCCCCACGAGGGCTGCAATGGCATTAGTGCCGTCGTCCGTGGCGGGTCTTGCTGCATCGACATCAGCGCCTTTGTCTAGAAGCGTTTTGACCGCTTCCAAGTTTCCCTGCTCCACAAACTTCATCAGCAGTGTCCGGTCTTCAGAGTCCATGCATCGATATTGGCACCATTGTCCAGAAGCGATTGGACCACATCCCAATGACTTTTTTCGGCAGCACACCACAGCGCCGTGTGGTCATTGGCACCCTTTGCACTTGACGTCAGCCCCTTTCCTTATGAGACGCTGAACTTGTTCTAGGTCTCCGAGGCAGGCCGCAGCCATTAAGCTCTCTTCGGCTCCGCGGTCTTTAAGCAGTCTCACCACCTCCAACTGACCCGCCTGGGCCGCCCACGTCAGGGCAGTCCAACCATACTCGCCCTTTGCATTGACATCAGCCCCCTTGTCCAAAAGCAATTTCACTACGTCCCAATGACTTTCCTTAGCAGCAGCCCCAAGAGCCGTAAGACCATTGTTAGTCTTTGCATTAAGGCCAGCCCCCTTCTCCAGTAGCACCTTTACCGCCTCCGAATCGCCGGCACTGCCAGCGCCCATTAGAGCCGTAAAGCCCTCCTCGGTCTTTGCATTGAGATCAGCCCCCTTCTCCAGTAGCAGACTCACCACCTTCGGATTACCGGCACCGACAGCGCTCATCAGAGCCGTCCATGCATTCTCCGTCTTTGGATTGACATCAGCGCCTTTCTCCAGAAGAAGTCTCACCACTTCCGAATTGCCGCTTTTGGCACCATACATCAGGTACCGTTGAACTGACGTCAGCACCCTTTGCGATGAGGGACTCCACCACTTTCGGGTTGCCCTCTTCGGCAGCAAGCATTAGAGCCGTGAAGCCGCCGAAGCTCCTAATATTGACATCAGCGCCCTTGTCCAGAAGCAGTTTCACCACCTCCAGGTGGCCGGCCTCGGCAGCCTCCATCAGAGCCGTCCTGCCTGGCGCACTCTTTCCATTGACATCAGCACCCTTGACCAAAAGAGCCGCAACGAGTGAGCGATCCCCGCTCTTTGCAGCTTCTATGAGTTGTTTGTCGAAAGCAGCTGTGTCCTTGGCCATCGCAACGCATGGCAGAAGTGCCAAGACCAAAAACAGAACCAGCCACGGCTTTATGATCATGGGAATGCGTCGAGTCTTCATGAAAATCTCCGGTCATGCCTGGTGCCATTTAACGGGGCAAAATCACCGATCAGCGCCTATGACAATGAGCCTTGACACCCTGGCGTTTTGCTTGATCTTCAGCCCTGCCAATCCTACGTGAATCGGCACACAGATATTTTGATCGAGGTTTTCTACGGCTATTGGAGCGTGCGATGCTCCGGCCGCGAGCAGTCTCTCATGGGGCAAAATCATGATGAGACCTTTCGCAGGGATCTTTATTCTCTCATTGAACCGTATCAGGTAATCTCCCGTGTCCAGGTTCCACCAGCCATAAGGCTCGTCAGGAGTCTTTTTCTCAGGCTCCAGAAGCGAAACTGACGCCTCCTGATATTCGCTTCCGCCGAAATCCAACGCTCCCCCCATATTTATACGGCTAATGGTGTTCACTGTGAGATCAAGCGAAAATTCGCCTTGCTGCTTCTTGGCGGAAATAAGTCCCTCGGCTGAAGAAACTATTTCTTCGCCTTTCAATAGGTTTGTCATGGCACCCCCCAAGTACACAATTTGGCCTCAAGCCACGGCTCTGTCACGCATTCCCATTATCTCTTTCGCCGCGGCCACCGGGTCAGCCGCATTGAAGATAGCTGATCCCACTATGGCGGCAGAAGCCGGACCTACGATGGCTGCCCATTGTCTGAACTGTTCCTCGAGACTTCGACCTTGCCGGTCCTGCCGGCCGAACCCGGGACACCATATCCGGCGCTGGGTTATGGAACGATACCGTTCGAGATCAAGCGGCCGCGTTGCGGGCCCAATATAGCCGTCAACGTCCAGCGCCTCACCCATGACCAATATCCCTTCCGTCACGTCGCGGCAGAGCTGCTCTTCCGGGAAATGAACATCCATTCCGGCTTTTATAGTGGAGTATGTCAACGAGGAATAATCGAGGGGTCTGGAAAAGAACAAGCCGGCACCCGCGTGGCTCATCAGAGGGAGGAGCAGTACTCCTATTCCGACTTCACGGGCCGTGGCCACGGCCTCAGCTACGGAGACAGGGCCTGGAAATCCGTGGACAGTGACGTGAGTGGCGCCCGAGTTTTCGAGGCTCTTGATGATCTTGGCATTGGTCCCCTGCCACGCGCCGTCCGCCCGAAAGCCGATGTCCGCGACCTTGAGGTCCACCAGCAGAGGGGCGTCTTGAATGACATCACGGATTCTGCCCAGAATGCCCTTTCCGGCCTCGAGCACGGTGGCTTCGCCAACCTTCACTGCGTCCACGATGGTGCCCACCTCTTTAACTACGGAAAGAACTTCATCTGCAGTCGGAAGATCCGCAGCCAGAACTATTGCGTAATGCCTCATGTCACCTTCCTTTCGAGGCTCCAGAGGGGATGTCATTCGACGTTTTCTTCAATATCCATACCAAGCTTCAACATCCGATAGCGCAAAGACCTGAATGAAATGCCCAGTAGTTTGGCCGCTCTGGGCCTGTTGCCGCCTGCGATATCTAGTGCTCGGCTGATCAACTTCTTTTCCACGTTTTCCATAGTCCGGTTCATATCTATGCCATCGGGCGGTATATCCAATTCGCCGCCGATGCAGACCGGAATGGCTGACTCGAAAAGTTTGTGCGGAAGATTCTCCGCGGTGAGTTGGTCGGACTGTTCGAGCGTAACGCAGCGCTCGATGATATTCTCCAATTCCCTTACGTTTCCGGGATAACTGTAATTGCAAAGGACCCTCATTGCGAGGGAGGACACCTTTTCAATATTTTTGCCCTGTTCTTTGGCAAATTTATTCATAAAATGATCTATGAGGAGTGGAATATCTTCTTCACGCTCTCGCAATGGGGGGAGTAGTATGCGAATGACATTGAGGCGGTAATAGAGGTCTTCACGGAAATTTCCCGCTTCCATCTCTTCTTCAAGTTTCTTGTTTGTCGCTGCAATCACTCTGACATCTATCTTTTTGTCGTCAGTGCCACCGACTCGCCGGAATTCCCTCTCCTGAAGGAAGCGCAGGAGCTTGACTTGGATAGCCTGAGGAATTTCGCCGACTTCATCCAAAAACAACGACCCGGTGTGGGCTGCTTCCACAAGGCCGGCCTTGGTTGCGATAGCTCCGGTGAAAGAGCCCTTCTGGTGGCCGAACATCTCCGATTCCAGGAGATTCTCGGGGATGGCCGTGCAATTGATGGTCACAAATGGTTTGTCGGCCCTGGGGGAGTTGTAGTGGACCGCCTTTGCGATCAACTCTTTTCCCGTTCCCGATTCCCCCATGATGAGCACGCCTGCTTTGGATGGGGCCACTCGCGAGATGAGATCGAAGATTTCAACCATCTCATGCGACTTTCCGATAATGTCACCGAATCGGTATCGCCCCTCTATTGATCGTCTCAGCTCGAGATTCTCGCGTCGCAGCCGTCGAGCTTCCAGCGCATTACGGATAATAATGCGCAAATCTTCTATCTGGAATGGCTTGGACAGGTAGTCATATGCCCCTTCACGAACCGCACGTATCGCATCGTCCGCAGACGCATAGGCGGTTATGGCAATGATGGGGGCCGTTGGATCCAGAGAGTGTATTTCTCTGATCAAATCTAAACCGCTCATACCGGGCATTTTCACGTCAGTGAGCACCAGGTCGGGCTCTTCTGTCCGGTAGGCCTTAACCCCTTCCTCCCCGTTGGATGCGGTCCGAACCTGATAGCCTTCCTGCGAAAGCATTATCTCGAGGAACTCCCTCATGCTCGGCTCGTCGTCCACTACCAGGAGTCGCTCAGCCATTCTCGGATTCTCCTTCTTCGACAGCAGCTTTCGGTGAGGCCAGCGGGAGCCTGATAATGAAAAGGCTACCGTTCCTCGAAGTGCTTTCTGCTTCGACTGTCCCATTATGCGCTTCCACGATGCTCAGAACTAACGACAAACCCAGTCCTGTCCCTTTACCCTTCGTGGTAGTGAATGGTTCAAAAATGCGATCCCTTATCTCCGGAGGTATTCCCGGACCCGAATCTTCTACTTTGAAAATTGCTTGCCCCGATTCGGACTCAAGGACAACTCGGATGACGCCACCATCCGGCGTGGCATCCAGGGCATTCGCCAAAAGGTTCCATACAGCTTGCCTGAGCCTCGTAGAGTCCCCTTCTACTTCTACCCCTTTGTGGATCAAGGTTTCCAAGGATACTCCCAGGCGGACCCTCGGTTCAGTTGCGAAGAGATCCACTGTTTCCTCGACAAGATCCGTAAGCATCACCCGGGCTTTCTTAGGCTGCTGGCTGCCCACGGTCAGAAGAAAATCCCCCAGCAGAGAGTTCAGCCGGTCCGATTCCCGTATTACAATCCCAAGGAGCTTCTTTTGATGACCGCGGCCGGAAGAGGGCTCCGAGAGCAGTTCGGTGGCTCCTCGCAATGAAGCGAGGGGGTTCCGTATTTCATGGGCCATGCCCGCGGCGATCCTGACAAATGCTGCTTGCTTTTCGCTAAGCTTTACCCGCTCTTCCATCTTTCGGACCTGAGTCACGTCCTGGAACACTACCAGTCGGCCGCTCGGAACATTGTTCTCTCTCTGGAGATCAGAAACCGTGAGTTCCATGTGCCTTTTATCGCCGTCAATCTCTTTTACGGTCAGATAAGTTTCGCGTCTCACACTGCTCGACCTCACATCATTGTGAACGACCGGAAAAACTTGTTTCAGGGGGGCATTGATCAGATCGGACGGAGATATTCCCAGCAGTATAACGCCTGCGGAATTGACGAAGGTGATCCGATCCATCTCATCAGTGGTCATGATACCGCTTGGAATTGACCGCACGATACTCGTGTACAACTCTGAGAGTCTTTGATAATCGCTTTCTCGCCTCGTCAGAGAGATTTTTATTTTCTGGAGCTGCTCTGCACCGGTGCTGGCTAGGATCGCTGCAAGAAAGAAGAACGTAAAATGCACTACCAGGACCCAGACCAGATATCCGGGTGTATCTCTGCTCCACGGACTCACCCAGGGCCAGTCGCTTGGCGGGATGAGTCGATAGAATTCAAAATTGACAAGGAGCCCGAACAGCACGGACGTTACGGCCGCGGTGAGCAACGCGCCGCGTCTCATATGCAATATGCCGGATGTGATAATGGGAAAAATGTACAGCAACGTAAAAATACTGGACGCGCCGCCGGTAAAGTGAATCAAGACCGTGGCGTACACCACGTCCACCATCACCTGGAAATAAGAAAACACCCAGAGGTCCGGAATTAATGGAAGGGAGAAGGCATAGATGAAACTGAGAAGAAATGTGGTCCCGATGAGAATGTAGAGGGGGGTGGCCGGAGAAATGAAGGAGTCGGCGCTTTCCCGAAGCTGAAAAAAAATGGTAATGCCCAGCAAGAGGGTGGTTACCATAAGCCTGAGCAGCATCAGCCATTCGACTCGCCTGCGGAAATCGGGCACGTCCCACGGTCCGTCCGGTCGAATGAGATCAATGATGCGGCGGCGGAAATTCACTCGGAAGCCCTCCCTCGAGGAACACGCCCTCTAAGGATTCATCGTGGATTGAACCGATCTTTATGGGCCTGGCTGAGCCACAAATTTGGGAACGTCGCGTGGAACGCGGGATTATGCAACAGCCTCCTAACTCCAGCGGACAGGCTTGCCGTTGGCGTCTCTCACGATTTCTTTTACAAGAATGACCTTTCTGGGACACTTGTACCTCGAAAGGTACTCCCTGCAAAACCGGATGATCTCTCTCTCTTCCGGCTTGATTCCTCTCTCCGGGACGACCAGCGCTTCGATAACCTGACCGCGCATCAGGTCGTCGACGCCTCTAAGAGCAACGTCAGCCACGTGGGGATGCCGGATAAGAATCTCTTCTACCTCCTGGCAGTATACATTGAACCCGGAAGTGATAATAAGGTCCTTTTTCAGGCCCGTTAAGGTCAGATAGCCATCATCGTCCAGGTGGCCGATATCGCCGGTATACAACCATCCATTCCGGATCACCGTTCCCGTTTCAGTAGGTCTGCCCAAGTATCCCAGCATCACGTTAGGTCCCTTGATTACCACCTCTCCTTGGACACCGGCAGCTAATGGCTTGCCGTTATCATCATGGACCTCGATGGTCACGTCGGGGAGAGCCTTACCCACTGTAGGGGGTTTGTTGGGGATTTTGATGTTATTCCAGGATACCACCGGCGAGGCTTCGGTGAGACCGTATCCTTGATAGATGTCTATTTTGTATCGAGCGCAGAACTTTTCGTATATTTCCATGGAAAGCGGCGCGCCCCCGCTTATGCCTATATCCAGGCTGGAAAGATCCAAGTCCTTGCAAGAAGGGTGGTAAAGAAGACCGTAATAGACCATGGGAACCATGCCGGTAAAGGTTATGCGGGCTCTTTGAAGCCAGGGAATCAGCTTAGGAAAATCTACACGCTCCACGAGATAGACAGTACCGCCTACCTTCGTTACGCACAGCAGGTTCACCACCGCTCCGAAGGCGTGAAACAAAGGGATAAGAGCGAGCCCGTGACTTTCCGGACCACGTCTGCATTGATCGCGAAGCATGTTCGAATTGGAATCCAAGTTGCGGTGACTCAGGGTTGCTCCAAGGGCCCGGCCCAGGAGACCTGCGGTAAATATCACCACGGCCGGATCATTAGGGTCCATCGATACGGCCGTGAAGCGGTCCGAGAAGTCTTTTTCGATCTCATCGAAAGTTACGGCTCCGTCCGCCTGTTCGGTACTGATAATTGTTTTCAGATAGTCCGCGCGATCCCGAATGGTTTCAATCTTCTCGATCTGATCTCCTTTACACAGGATTGCCACAGGCTTGCTGTCCGCCAGGTAATGGCTAAGCTCGTACGCGGTGGACATTGGGTTAAGCGTGACGGCCATCGCCCCAATCCTCATGGAGGCATAGTATCCCATGACGAATTCGGGCCTGTTACCCATCAGAAGCACCACGCGGTCACCTTTTTTGACCCCCGCCTTGACAAGCGCGTTGGACAGCTTATTTATTGAACCAAGCAACTTTGCGTAAGAGATGGTCTGGTCCTCGAAAACTAAAGCCGCCTGGTCAGGCATATCCTCGGCAAAGCGATCCACAATCTCGCTAAGATTCACGGAACTCTCCATGCTGATAGGGTTAGAACCAATAAAATCTATCACGCCTATCAGCTTAATTCAACTGCTAGTTTTGCTATGGGCACAAAGAATGTGGGTGTATGACGGCTCTATCTGACCTTTGAGACCTTGCGAGTATCCTTTGGTTCTTCAGTGACCGCAAACCATTGAGGAAGCATAACGCGGCGTGTCACGTGTTTGGGGTTCAGCTCTATCCCGGGGACGCCTACGGGGACAACCCTGGGACCAACCACGTCTTTTGACGCAGATCTGGAAGACGGCTTCGGGTAGCATTCAACACACGGCCCTGCGCCTTCCGCGCATCCCACGGGTGTTTCAGCAATAGTTATAGGCTGCCGCTGCATCGCAGGAATGGGAAGGGGGTAGGTCTGAACCACCCTCCTCGCAACGGGGACGGTCTCTTCGGCCACGCAAGGAACCAGTTTTTGGTAGAACGTCACGTCCCAGCCTGGGACTGGCCTGATGAAAAAGGTATACTGGCCGGTGAGCGCGAGCACGCCCTCTCCAAATGCAAAAGCCTGAGATGCCGGAGACAGTGCATAAAACGCCAGCGACAAGATTATCACCAAAAACTTCTTTGACATAATAAACCTCCGATATAATAATTTATTATAGCATGTTGTAGACAATTCATCAAGCAATTTGTAGACTAAACTGCCACGACCGCCCTCATCGCCGTTGCATTGCGGGAAGAAGCTGTGATAAACTTGCACCCGATTATCAAAGACCGGTGAGATGATGGCGTATTCAAAGAGTGCTATTACCCTCGTGCTCATTATGCTTTTGGCGACAGGGCCATTTGCGGTGGCATTGGGGGGGCAGGTCGGAACGAAATGTCATATAACCTGCCGCTGTCTGCAGGATAACACGGTGGGAAATTTCGCATTTGTCATACCGGTGGACCAGTCTCCGGACATTGGTTACGAGGCCGATCTCGCGTGCAAGGCTTACGGCCATCGGGTATGTTCAGACGGCTGCAACGGTCTGAAGTTCTCCTACACTTATCAAGTTACCAGCCCGTGATGTCATAATAGTTCTAACCAGGATACAGATTGATCGAGGGATGGTGGGGAGTGCCGTGACGCGTCCGCGGCCCGTTCTCAGATTTCCGGAGATCGCTTAGTGGCATATCTCAGTGCCCTGATGCCGGTTGCTCTGATGGAGTGGACTTCTGTGCGGTGAAAGGCAGGGGGTGCTCAGTACGTGAGAGGGACTCGTTGCCGCGAGTTACTTGTCTCTGTCGCTCTTTCTGGAGCCCATTAAAATGAGCACAAGAGCGAGAAAGAGTATCGCGGCCCCCAGGACTGCCTCCGTGGTTTTACCGCTTTCATACAGCAACACCAGGGAAGCGGCTGCAACCAGCAGCACCAGAGCAGCAAACCAATTGCTAGTGAGGATTCTGGCAATCATGAAAACCGGAACCGCCCCTACATCAGTTGAGGCTTCAGGGCTTATTGTAACGTTCTGACCTGCCTTAACAGGTGGAAACACTTGAAAATGCAGGTCCCTCTAGGAGCCGGTCGCGCATCCACACTTATTGGACCATCGTGCCACAAATTCGAGAAAGTCCCGCCGAACGCGAATTTACGCAACAGCCTCCTATTGCAGCGACAGGGTCTTTGGTACGCGCAGTTTTCTTAAGAGGTTGAGGTAACGAGAATAATCCAGCTTCTTAAAAGATTCCAAAGCCTCGCTGTACGATTGTTCAGCCTGATTAGTCTTTCCGATCTTCTCGTAAATTCGGGCTTTGTCAGCGAGCATAGAAGCAGATGAGCGCTCATAATACTGAAGAGCCTCGGCAGGTCTTTCCGCTTTGTCGTAAAGGCTACCTATCAAGTACAACGCTTCGGTTTCCCCGTGGTTGTCTCCTGCTATGCGCGCTTTCCAAAGGAGCCGAAATGCTTGAAGCGACGCGTCAGGTTTAAGCCCAATCGAAGCAGCCAAGTTCCTAGCTCTGACAACCAGTGCTTTGTCCGTCTTGGACGCGCCATTTGCAACGGCCTGGGCCATTGCACGGGTAAGATCTTCCAGAGCCCCCGCTTTATCCCCTAATTGTTCTTTTAGGAGACCGCTCTGGCGGAAAACGCTTTCCTCACCCTTGTGCATCCCCAGTTTTTGGCGAAATGCGAGTGAAGCTGTCAGGCCTGCGAGAGCTTTCCTGTATTCTTTTTGACGAGCGTACTTGTCTGCTAGCCGCTCCAAGACTATAATCATATGTCCTTCATCATTGATTTCTTTAAGTTTTTTCAGTTCTACCAAATCGTCGCGGGGGCCTTTTCCCTTTGCGCTCCTCGCCTCGGTCAAGGCAGGCCCTTCCAGATGGAGGCGGTTCACAGCAGCCAGAGCTTTGGGGGAAGGGACACCCTGTTCACGGGACAAAGCATTATCCGCACGGCCCTTTGTTTCCGTCTGTGCAGGCTTGTCCTGGGCAATGGCATTTTTCCCTCCGGCTACAACGCTCGCCTGCGGAGGTTTTATGTCGGAGGGCTGAACTGTTTTCCGAGAGTCGGTTCCCTTTTGGCGAACGCCTGCGATGGGCCGCATCGGAGCGCCACCCCTTCCGGATTCACTCCAAATCATGGGCCCTCGGCCGATGTTGACGAAGCTTTCAGTTTTGGAGTTTCCGGGACTTTGGCCAGTCTGCTCTTTTGCCGGAACTGCTTTTTCCTTAGCCACAACTGCGGGCTGCTGATTGCCCTGGGAAGCTTTGGCCTGATTCGGGGGAGAGATCTTCTGCCGATTTTCGGAAATAGCCTTCTGCGGAACTGCTCGCTCCTCGGGCGGAGCTGACGCCGGTTTGGCCACGCGCTCGGGTGCACGGCCCTCGACCAGGTCAGTTACCGTCTTTGCCAGCTTATAATGACCTCTCGAAGCCGCCTCTTCTATGGCCTTCGAATATAAAGCCGAAGCCTTATCCTTGTTGCCTGTGATTTTTTTGTTTGAAGCCAGTTCCACTAGCGTCAGAATGGTTTCATCGCCTGCCTTGAGACGGCTGAAAAGCTTCAGCGCCTCTTCAAAAAAGCCCGCGGCCCCAGGATGATCCCCCATCCTTGAGTAGAGTCTACCTGTTTCAAGACAGCTCCAGGCGATACCATGAGAATTCTTGTTTCTTTTCTCAAGCTGGAGGACGTCCTCGAATCTAATCAGAGCCTTTCTGATTTCAGACCGTTCCCAAAACTGGACTCCTTGGCCATAAATTTCTGCCGTGGCAGGAGAAAATGATTCCAAGGCTCTTTTCCTGGATCGGCTGTTCAATGCATCGAGACTTTCTATTCCCGACTCCTCTGCCGCAGAGGATTTGCTCATTTGTTTGGTCCCCGCGTCATGGATCGGCCGTGCAGGGAGTATTTCTCGAGTGCGGCTGGGCTGCTTTTCCGCGAGCTGGTTGGAGACGGTCTTTTCCCGAGGAGAATTAAGGGTGATATTCCTGCCATTCGGAACCGTGGCGGCGGAGAACAGGTTTGCTTGGGGACAAACCTTTTTCAAGAGTGGTTATCCGCTTCTCCACCGCGTCCGTTGTGGCACGATCTACGATGAGACCGAGCGCCAACTGATACATCTTCAGGGCTTTTTCTTTTTCTCCCACCTGTTCCAGAGACTCTGCCATGAAAAGAAAAGACCTATAATCGAGTGGCTGAAATGAAACCGCCGATTCGAACTCTTTTATTGCGCTTTTGTGGTCTCCTTTGCGAGCATGAACGATCCCGAGGTTCGTGTGTACCTTGCCCTGCAGTTCTCCCAGCTTTAGAGCCGCTTCGAAGTCTTGTATGGCCTTATCATGACGCCCCTGCTGCACGTAGAGCATGCCACGGTTGTTCAACGCATGGGTATAATTGGGCTTGATTTCAAGAGCCTTGGTGTAATCCGAGAGCGCCTTTTCCAGGTCACCTGTTCTCTTGTAAGCCACCCCCCTGTCATTGAAATAACGGTAATTATTGGGATCTGCTTTTATCGCGAGCGAAAGCAAGTTCACAGCGGTCTGAACATCGCCTCCCTGGAGGGCCTGGAGGGCAGAGCTGTGACTATCCTGGCCTCCTCGTATTGGAACCGCTTCAGAGGAGGCTGCGCCGAAAATCGACACCAATAAGAGGAGAATCACCGGCATGAGTTTCATTGCGGCTTCCTTCGCGGCTCTGGGATGTGCCTGCCCAAGCTCCGGCAATTCTGTTCGTGCCGCAGCTTCATCACATGGATCAATCAATTCCCTGGGAATCCCTGGTGTAAAGTCACCGAGCCCTGTTCTCAGTGAGACCGAATTGGGCAAGGAAATCCTTGATGAAAGCAGCTACCTCGTCGAGCACAGCCGGGACCTTTTCCACAAAAGTGGCTTGCTTCACCGCCGTGCAAAAATCTGGACTAGCTGCGGCGTTTGCCTTGATTTGACCGTCAGACGTGCCTTCAGCATTGTAACGTTCATAGCCGACTGCCAATGCGCCTCCCACGGCTACCAGCACGATCAATATACCGATTGCGACAACCTTCGTACCATACCTCATAATTAATCCTCCAGCCTTTGGCCCTAAAATATCTAGTTTAACGTTATTATTATAACATAACATACTGAAAAAGAGAAGCCTTGCCATTCAAGAACGGGTCTGTCCAAAATATCAGGCTCATGGCGCTTTTCCCGAGGTCACAAAGGCACGTCAAGTCCGGGAAAGCCGGTGGGTAATGCGGCAGTCTTCGAAACCTTTCGCTGCGTTCCGCATCAAAAGAAGCAGGGTGTTTGATTGCGGCCAATCCGTACATAGTCAAGAAAGGAATACGTCTGTGAAAAGCATCAGAGAAATCATGAAAGACAGGAACATCGCGAAACTCGTTGACTGGGACCTCCATCCTTTTGATGCCGTGACCAGGTACTTGGAATGGGGCACCAACTGGTCTCGGGGCCTCGATCATGCGAAATCGTGTAACGAAGAGTGCGTCTATTTTAAGATAAACGCCGTGGATAAGCCGCCTCGGTTAGTTATCGTGCGACAGAGTCACAAGGACTACGAAATAATCTCAGAGGTGGAAGCGCCACAGGACCTTATTGACGAATCAGTAAGGTTCTTTGCGTGCAACAACCGAGCCTGTGGCATCACTGAGGAGTTGAGATCGTGGCTCAAGTCTGAAGCGAACAAGGCCGCATGAAGGGCCTCCGTCTGCTTCCCAATAGGAGTCTTCATGAACTCCGCTGCTGTGTGTCAAAGATGGCTCGAATACGATAACCACCAAACCGCGCGCAATTTTCGTTTCAAAATGCCGCTGCTCGCAATGCACGTCGAATCCCTTTTTTTTGGCCCGCATCTATAATAGTATGCTATGGTTTTCGCGCGAAAGTTGATGCCGGAAATTTATCGAAAGGAGCACGATTATGAGAGAAGAGGTTCAGGCAGCTCTCGATACAGTTCGTCCGCAGCTTCAGGCTGATGGAGGAGATGCAGAGATCGTCGAGATCACCGAGGACGGAGTGGTTAAGCTTCGTCTTAAAGGGGCTTGCGGGGGATGCCCCATGAGTCAGATGACGCTGAAGATGGGAATTGAAAGAATCCTCAAGCAGAAGGTCCCCGCGGTGAAGAGCGTAGAATCAGTGGCTTGAAAGCCGAGCACGACATATCCTCCTGTCGGTTCCGCGTCATGTGTGAAGTTGCTTTCAAAAAATTCTCTAGAATTGCGGCATCTGGTGCAATAGCGACTTCCTCACGTGATCGTTGACAACTCACAAGAGATGGATGTATTCTGTAAATTACCTTACCCGGGAATCCATAAATCTTATTCTTGGAAATTCTCATAGAGCGAAGGAGTATTCTAGATGCCGTATCGAATCGTCGCGGAAGAATGCAAGGGTTGCCAAACGTGCGCCAGGGCTTGTCCTACTCGGGCCTCCAGCGGGGAAAAGAAACTACCGCACAGCATCGATGTTACACGATGTATCGAATGCGGGGTCTGTGCCAGAGGTTGCCCCTACGGAGCGATTAGAGACGCACAGGGAAATAAGCCCGAAAGAATTAAGCGAGCAGACTGGCCCAAGCCGTACGTTTGGGCAGAGGATTGTGTCGGTTGCGAAGTCTGCTCCGCAGTTTGTCCGTTCCAGGCGCTTGCTATGGGAGAAATGAACAACGAGACGATTGCCGGTCTGTACGATCCAAAGGCGTGTGTAGGATGCGGCCTTTGCGAACAGGCGTGCCCGGTTCACGCCATCCAGCTCGTGTGGCCTCAGGCCGCCAGAAAATCAGCCTGAACAAAGCACTATAGGGAGGAGGCTTTCTCGATAGAGAGTTTCCTCCCACTTCCTCCTCACAACACTCCCTGCGTTGACAAGCATTCGAATGCTCGTTATCATACATAATATGTTTGTATATTGAAGTTTGGGCCACGGATATGCGTCCTTTTTCTGTTACCATTAGAATAAAGGGCCCAAGAATAGATCAAAGCGCTAAAATGTGCAGCCATGCGGTAGGATATGGCCGCAGGGATGAATGTAGTTAGAATAGAATGAGACTGCAATATAGAGTTTATTTTGCTTTGAAGTAAACTACAGGCATAAGGGGAGGAATAATAATGTTGTACGGGACGGTTCTGGTAGCTGTCTATATATGAATTGTCGTAACCCCCTTGCTGCTGGTAGCAGCACCTCGACTTCACAGTCCTAACCTCTTGGTCTACGAAATAGCCAGGAGCTTCGGCCTGGCCGGTTTTGTCATTTTGGCCATGCAGCCGGTACTCGTGGCCAGACTAAAATGGATCGAGCGACCTTTCGGCATGGACATGCTGAGCCGCTTTCACAAGTCCATGGGTATTTTTGTTACGGTCATGATGGTGTCTCACCCGATTTTGATGGAACTTGGAGGCGGTCAGGTCCTCGGCTTCAGCCAGCCCTGGTATATTTGGGTCGGTAAAGCCGGCCTTGTGCTGCTGCTGGTCCACACCCTGATAAGCGTGTATTCAAATCGGGTGGGG
This sequence comes from uncultured delta proteobacterium, assembly GCA_963809365.1. GTDB lineage: Bacteria > Desulfobacterota > Desulfomonilia > Desulfomonilales > Desulfomonilaceae > CAWBBA01. Next base: position 97,106 of record CAWEJR010000009.1, read on the forward strand.
TTAACGTTTGAACAGTGGCGCCGCATACATTACGTGCTGGCGCCTCTGATTATCGTTCTCGTGTTCGTTCACAGCATGGAAGCAGGAGATGATCTAAAGCTGCCACAAGTGCAAGTCCTCTGGGTCATTCTGTTGGCTGCGGCGGCTGCGGCCTACATTTATCACAAGATCATTATTCCGGCACACCTTCGCCGCTCCCCTTACCGTGTGGTAGATGTCCAACCGGAGGCCCCCAAGGTTTGGACCGTGAAGCTCGCCCCTTCTGAAGGAGAGGCACTGTATGCATATCAGCCCGGACAATTTCACTTCATAACATTTAACCGCGGCCCCAATCTGCCGACTGAAGAACATCACTGGACCATTTCATCCAGCCCGACTCAGAAAGGGTTTGTCAGTTCAACCATAAAAGAATCAGGAGACTTTACCGCAACGATAGGCCTGACCAAGCCTGGTGACACGGCCCTTGTGCAGGGCCCATTCGGGCGTTTCTCCTACACACTTTACCCGAAGGAGAAAGACTTCGTATTCATTGCGGGAGGCATAGGTATAACGCCTTTGATGAGCATGCTTCGTCACATGCGAGATACCAAGGCCGAGGTCGACGTAATGCTCCTCTACGCTAACAGGACCGAGAAGGACATCGTTTTTCGGGAGGAACTGGCCGCAATAGAAGCCGGCGACGCGCCTCGTCTCAAAGTGGTGCACATTCTGAGTGCACCCGAACCGGGCTGGAATGGCGAAACCGGCTATGTGGATCGGGAGAAGATCGCACGATACCTCTCGGACAATATGTCAGAAAAGGCTTTTTATGTTTGTGGACCGCCAGCCATGAACACGAAGGTTATTGAAACATTGTTAGCTATGGGGGTGCCGTACCCACGCATTCATACGGAAATATTCTCTCTCTGACGTCCGACTACCTCCAGGCACATCGAGCGGACAAAGCGTATCGGCTCTGATGAAAGCCCGGGGAACGGAAACAGCAGGAGCTGGTCATGCGATTCAGATTGTTGAAGATTGTTACTTGGTTGGTCGTGGTGATAGTTCTAAGCGTAGCCATTAGCGTGGCGCTACTGAGAGTATTTTTCTTTACCGGCGGTGAGCACGGCCACAGCTCTGTCGTTACGGATACGGCCATCGCGGTAGTGCAGGCGCAGCCGGACGTCAACACTTACACTCGCGAATAGCAAGGCCGAACAGGAACTCATAGAGATCGCCCGCCGCAGTGTCCAAAGTTGAGGACAAGTCGGTGGGGACGGACATCCTGCCCGTCCTTTATAAACAGGCACGATGTCTGTCCTCCGTGGACCTGTAATCCCGTCATCAGTTGGATTGCCTCAACAATCCGTGTCTGCCGTCGGCGCGGACAACCATTCGGCGGCTTCATGCAGGCCGCGACAACGCGGCCTTCATTTCCTTGACCCATTTCCCGATATCATCAACTGAGTCCCCTCTCTGGACACGGGAAATTATTTCACTACCAACTACAACCCCATCCACGTGAGGGCTCAGTTGAGAAGCTTGACTCGGGCTCGAAATCCCGAATCCCACCGCCACCGGAAGACGGCACAATTGCCTGACATGATCACATTTCTCCGCCAGACCGATCGGCAGCGATCCTCTGGCTCCCGTCACTCCTGCTACAGACACGTAGTAGAGGAATCCGGAACCGTCCTGATCCATTTTCTTGATCCGAATATCAGGTGTGGTGGGCGTGGCCAAATAGATCCACGCAAGGTTTGCCTTGTCCGTGAGCGGCTTCAACCAGCGTGTTTCCTCCAGGGGGAGATCGACTACCAGCACACCGTCTACTCCGCACTCCTTTGCCCGGTCCACAAATCTTTCGGCTCCATAACTATGAATTGGATTGAAGTAGCTGAAGAAGATTATCGGAACCTGGCTTCGTGTCCGAATCTCTCCTATCATATCCAGAGCCTTGTCCATGGTTATTCCGTTTCGGATGGCCTCAGTTGACGCTCTCTGTATTACAGGACCGTCAGCGACGGGATCTGAAAACGGGAAGCCGAATTCCAGCACGTCCCCTTCAGCGAGTTTCAAGAAAATCTCCAACGACTTCTCAGCGTTAGGGAACCCTGCCACTGAAAAAGGGATAAATGCCGTGTCGCCCTTGTCGTGTAATGATTTAAACTTTTGTGAAATTCGTTCCATGTTTCAGCTCCCCGTTAGCGCGTTTTCGATTATCGGCATGTCCTTGTCGCCCCGACCGGAGAGATTGACAATACAGATGTCGTCTTTGCCGAGACCGGGGAGTTCTTTCATGGCCCAAGCCAGCGCGTGCGAAGACTCCAGAGCAGGAATTATTCCCTCAGTGCGGCAAAGGATGGAGAAAGCCTCAAGCGCCTCATTATCTGTTATCGAAACATACCGGACTCGCGCGGTAATGTGCAAAAGTGCGTGCTCAGGCCCTACACCAGGGTAGTCCAATCCCGCGGAGATCGAGTGGGCCTCCTTTACCTGGCCTTCGTCATCCTGAAGCACAAAGGAACGGGACCCGTGAAATACGCCCTCCCGGCCCGCACATAAGGTGGCGCCGTGTTTTCCTGAATCAAGCCCGTGGCCGCCGGCTTCGACCCCGATAAGCTCCACTTTATCGTCTTCGAGGAATCCGTGAAAAATGCCCGCAGCATTGCTACCACCACCTACGCAAGCTATCACTTTCTTGGGGAGTTTATCTTCCGCTTCGAGGATTTGCCGACGCGTTTCCCGGCCGATCACCGACTGAAACTCCCTGACCATGAGAGGGTAAGGATGAGGCCCGGCAACGGAACCGATAACGTAAAAGGTGTCATGTATGTGCGCAGCCCAATACCTCATGGCTTCGCTCATGGCATCCTTGAGCGTTGCGGTGCCCGCCGTGACGGGGACTACTTCGGTACCCATGAGCCTCATGCGGAACACGTTGGGGGCTTGCCGCCGCATGTCCTCTTCACCCATGAAAACTCGGCATTCCAAACCCAAAAGGGCAGCGGCAGCGGCTGTTGCCACGCCATGTTGTCCCGCGCCTGTCTCTGCTATGACTTTGAGCTTGCCCATGTGTTTGGCAAGTAGTGCTTGCCCCAAAGTGTTGTTTATCTTGTGTGCCCCTGTGTGAAGAAGGTCCTCTCTCTTCAGGTAGAGTTTCCCGCCCCCAAGCTTCTCGGAGAGCCGCGACGCACAAAACAAGGGCGTCTCCCGACCCGCGTAGTCTCGCAGCAGGCTCTCCAACTCTCGTGCAAACTTGATGGACTGTCTGCTTGCGAAAAACGCTTCTTCCAGTTCCAGCAAGGGGGTGACAAGGGTCTCAGGCACGAAGCGCCCGCCGAATTCCCCAAAGTATCCGTGTGGATCAGGCCACTTGGCCTGGGTTTCTCCTGTTGCGTGTCGCATTCATGAACTCCTTGATCTTCTGATGGTCCTTAATTCCCGGCTCGACTTCGACTCCTGTGGATACATCGACGGCAAACGGTTTGACTAGGCTGATAGCCTCTCTAACGTTGTATGGAGCCAGGCCGCCGGCCAGTACCGAGTCGTCGCCGGACGGCCTCGGATTCAGATTGCAAAAACTGATTGAGCAGTTCCCAATCCGCGGGCACCCCTGTGCCTCCCCATGCTCCTACGACTCCTGTGTCGATGAGAACGGATGAAACTGCATATCTCGACAATCCAAGGTTTCCTTTCGCGGGGTCAAAGCGAACAGCTTTGATCACCGGCCGCTTGTGTGCGGCGCATTCCTCAGGCGATTCCTCCCCGTGAAGCTGAACCGCGTGAAGACCGCATCGATCAGCTATTCTTTCCACTTCTTGCGCGGGGAGATTTACAAACACCCCGACGGCCATTGTGAAAGGGGGCAAGGTGCTGATTATTGCCGCGGCCTTTTCGGGAGCAATATAGCGCGGGCTGGCCGGATGAAATACAAAGCCCAGAGCATGAGCCCCTGAGCTTACTGCAACGTGAGCATCCTCCAAGCGCGTAATTCCGCATATCTTGACGCGGACCGCATGATCATGAATCGTCATGCAAAAAGCCCCTTATCGTGGCAGCAGGGTCTGCGGATGTTACGAGGCTCTCTCCAATGAGAAAACCTCTAAATCCTGCGTCCGCAAGTCGGACGATCTGGTCACGCGTCTTGATACCACTTTCGGAAACGGCAATACATTCTCCAGGGATGTGCTTAATCAAGTTGAGAGAGGTGTTCACGTCCACGTGGAAGGTATTGAGGTCGCGGTTGTTGATCCCGATTATCCTGGCGCCGGCTTTGAGGGCCATTTCCACCTCATCGGCATCGTGAACTTCGACCAGTGGCTCCATTCCCCACTTGCGGCCCTCTTTCATCAGGGAACCCAGGGACCGCCCGTCCAGCAGAGCGGCGATGAGGAGAAAAGAGTCGGCTCCCGAGGCCCTTGTCTCTACTACCTGGTAAGGGTCCAGTATGAAGTCCTTGCGAAGCACCGGCAACGAGACAGCGCTCTTGACCATTGTCAACGCACTTAAGCTGCCAAAAAAATGATCAGCCTCGGTAAGAACTGAGATCGCTGAAGCGCCCCCTTGCGCATACGCTCTGGCAAGCTGTTCCGGATCTGCATCAGGCCGGAGTATTCCTCGAGAAGGCGAGCCTTTCTTGATTTCCGCTATCACATGTATGCGGGGCCCCGCGAAGACTCCGGCGAAGTCTACAGGCGGCTTCGTCTGGTGAGCTCTTTGTTCAAGCTCGTCCCGGCTCGTTCTTTTCATCTCCTCAGCCAGCCGAGCCAGGCGGAGGTCCGCGATTTTGCCAAGTATGGTGCTCATTGTGCTGCTCTGAATTGCAGGAACTCATCCAGTTTTTGGCGCGCCTTCCCGGAATCTATGGACTCTGCGGCAACATGGAGACCGGCTTCCAAATCGTCCGCGGCTTCAGCCACCACCAGCGCGGCAGCCGCGTTTATCAGGGCCACGTCCCGGCGGGGGCCGCATTTGCCGTCTAGCACGTCCAGAAGGTGCTGAGCGTTCTCCGAGGGGCTCCCGCCCTTGATCTCATCAAGGCCGCATGTGGACAGCCCGACGTCACGCGGTTCGATTTGTGTGGTTACTACGGTTTCACCCTTTAGAAGGGAAATCTTCGTCGGGCCGGAAATAGATATTTCGTCAAGCCCGTCCAGACCGTGCACCACCATGGCCGAACGCGTGCCAAGACCGTGTAATGCCCATGCAATGGGTTCGGTCAGGTCAGGATCGTACACTCCCAGAAGTTGGTACGGGGCGCGCGCAGGGTTTGTGAGGGGTCCCAGCAGGTTGAACAAGGTCCGAATCCCCATCTCCTGACGTGGACCTGCCGCGTGTTTCATGGCCCGGTGGAAGACAGGAGCGAAAAGAAAACCGAAACCCGTTGCATTAATGCATTGCCCCACGGTCTCTGGGGTCTGATCCAAGTCCGCGCCCAACTCCCTGAGAACATCGGCGCTCCCGCATGAGCTGGAAACAGAACGATTGCCATGTTTGGCAACCCTCAACCCCGCTCCGGCAAGGATAAATGCTACGGTAGTGGAGATATTGAAGCTTCCGGCCCCGTCTCCACCAGTACCGCACGTGTCAATCAATGGGGTTCCGTTCTCCTCCACCGGAAGAGGGACAGCCTTGCTTCTCATGACGGTTGCAGCCCCGGTAATTTCGGCGACCGTTTCTCCTTTCATTTTCAAGGCGGTCAGCAAACATCCTATCTGCGCTCCAGTTGCGCTTCCCGACATGATTTCATCCATGGCCGCTTCCATTTCCTGCCGGCTCAAATTTTTCCCGTTTGTCGTTTTTCTGATGGCTTCTTTGAGCATTTTTTTGCCTCCTGTAGGAAACCGCTGGAAAGCGGTCATTTCAGCCATTTGTGGCCGTTTCGCTGGACGAGACGAGTCTTGTTCGCTCTCTCTTCGTCACTGAGAGCTGACTTACAGACCAAATTCGAGTGGAATTTTGCTGTCATATCCAAAAAATTCTTGAGCATGCACTTTCCTGCCGGCGTGAGAATCGATTCCGGGTGGAATTGGACCCCTTCAATGGGACGGTCCTTGTGTCGGATTCCCATGATCTCCCCGTCATCAGTCCAAGCTGTTATTTGCAAGCAGTCAGGTAGAGTCTCCCAGTCCACGATTAAGCTATGGTAACGGCACGCCTCAAAAGGGCTGCTTATGCCTGAAAACAGGGCGCTGCCATTGGCAAATATGCGAGACGTCTTGCCGTGCATCAGTCGATCGGCTGAAACCACCTGTGCGCCGAAGACAGCGCCAATGGCCTGGTGACCCAGGCAAACTCCGAAGATGGGGATCTTATCTCCTAGATCGCGGATTACTTGCATGGATATGCCCGCGTCCTGCGGACCGCCGGGACCTGGGGAAATGATCACAGCACTTGGATTCAGGTCGACAATCTCCTGGAGCGTGATACAGTCATTTCGCCGGACTAGCACCGTTTGTCCCAGCTCTTGAAAATACTGAACCAGGTTATAGGTAAACGAATCGTAGTTATCGATGACGAGTAGCATCAGGTTCTCCTTTCCAAATTGTGAGCCAGAGCCAGGGCCGTTCTCATGGCTTGGGCCTTGTTCATGGTCTCTTCGTATTCGCGTTCCGGTATGGAATCCGCCACAATGCCTGCACCGGCTTGAAAATATGTCTGAGATCCTTTCATCATGACCGTGCGTATGGTGATCGCCATGTCCATGGCTCCTGTGTAAGAGAAATAGCCTACACAGCCTCCGTACGGCCCCCGCCGTTCAGGTTCCAGGGCTTCGATGATCTCCATGGCCCTGATTTTCGGGGCGCCGGTAAGTGTCCCCGCGGGGAAAGTGGCTCTGAGCACATCGAAGGAGTCTCGGCCATTTGCCGACCTGGCTCGGACATTGCTCACCATGTGCATGACGTGAGAATATCGCTCGACCGTTTTGAAGGCGTCCACGCTGACGCTGCCGGGCTCGGCGATGCGTCCGAGGTCGTTGCGCGCCAGGTCCACCAGCATTACGTGCTCAGCCGACTCTTTGGGGTCTTCGAGGAGCTCGCGTTCCAACTCCGTGTCTTGCGAAGGTGTCTCTCCGCGCGGCCGCGTTCCAGCAATGGGTCTCAATACGGCCTCGCCGCTTCTCATCCGTACCATGACCTCGGGGGATGCACCCGCGAGCACTTCATCCCCCATACGCAGGAAAAACATGTACGGTGAAGGGTTGATCATTCTCAGGCCGCGATAAACACTCAGAGGATCAGCGAGCCCATCCCCCTGGAATCTTTGAGAAAGAACTACCTGTATAATATCCCCCGCCTTTATGTGCCGTTGGGCCTGGTGCACCATCTGTTCAAAGGCACTCTGAGACATATTTGGTGAGAATTCCGGAGAATCGGTCTGGGGCTTCCCGACTGCCGCCTGTGCGCAGCGGGAGCGAAGCGACTGTTCCAGGTTTTCCAGTCTGGCGCAGCCTTCCCCGTATGCACTCTTCATTGATGAGGTTTCGTCCAGCGAGACAGTGGTTATTAAGAGGATCTTGTGTAAGAAATTGTCGAAAACAACCAGGTCGCGGGTCACCATAAACCACGCGTCATAAAATCCCGGGCCGGGCTTACCGAGATCCGGGATCCGCTCAAAATCCCGTACAACATCGTATGATAAGAAGCCTACGGCTCCGCCGAAAAACTCCGGTAGGCCGGGAACGCGCACAGCACGGAACCGTTCCATGATTTGTTTCACCAGACGGGTCGGATCAGAAACTCCGCCTATGGTTTCCGCAGCCTTCGTCTGTGTGAATCTCGACCGTTCCATTCCTGGATTTGATGATCGCCCTGGGATCTGAACCGAGGAAGGAGTATCTGGCCCATCGCTCACCTCCTTCGACGCTCTCCAGGAGAAAAGAGCTTTGTGAGTCGTCGATCTTCAGCAAGGCCGAAAGAGGGGTGTCGAGGTCTCCTGGCATCTCGGTGGCCATAGGGATCAGGTTCCCCTGGCGGCAAAGTTTCTTGAAGTCTTCATAGTTAGGTTTGATCATGTTTATCAGCCTCTCGGGTCGTACTATGATTCTAATTCGCATTCCGTCAGGGAATTCAGAGATGCGGAAATTCCGTCATTCCGGCGAAGGCGGGAATCCAGTCTGGTCCCGGACCCGGCGTCTGTAGGGGCAGACCTATGTGTCTGCCCTTCCCTGGGCGGACACGCAGGTCCGCCCCTACGATGGATTTCGCCTTCGCGGGAATGACGGATTAGCGGCTTCTCGTGCAGCTTCGACCCTGTGTTACTCATTGGAATACACATTGTTCCATGCCCAGAACGCGAAAAGGCCATGGGCTGTCTGCCCATGGCCTTTTTTTCATTCAGATGCTTATTTCAGTCTTTCAAGACTTTATGTCGCGGCTCAGGCAGACCTCCCGTGTTCGATTTTCCAGCACCACCACCAGTTTCGGTTGCTTATGGATATCATGGGTTTGCTACCTGTGACTCAACACGATATAAGACTGCGGCTCTGTTGTCAACACTCTTTTCTTCAAGGGGCAATAGCGGCGCTTGAAAGCTCCCTGGATTTCTATTCTCGGTACGACCATGTGTGAAGTGGAGACGAAGATGTTGCAACGTGAGTAGGGCCACGGTGCCGCGGTTTGCGAGAATCCCCCACATGACTTTCTCAGCAGTGCTCCCGTGACTCAGCTCTTCACAGTCTTCGAGGAAGCCTCTATCATCGCGGCCAACCCCAGGTAGTAAGAGTTTGCTCCAAAGCCCGAAATCTGACCCACACAGACCCCCGCGATGACCGACCTGCGGCGAAAGTCCTCACGAGCGTAAATGTTGGACAAGTGAACCTCTACAGTCGGGATTCCTATTGATGCAATCGCGTCCCGTAGAGCCAAGCTGGTATGAGTAAAGGCTCCAGGATTGATTAGGATCCCGTCTGCCCACCCTATTGCCTCGTGGATGGCGTCGATCAAGACACCTTCATGATTGGACTGTAAGCAGCGGAGTTCGAACCCCAGATCTCTTGCCCGGGCAGCCAATTCCTTGTCGATTTCGTCCAACCCAACTCGACCGTAGATGTCAGGCTCTCTGACGCCGAGCAGGTTAAGGTTCGGACCGTGCAGAACGAGAATTTTCATCGCCATCCCCCAACTGTTAGAAGCCGGTTACATAATGTGGTCTCTGGTCCTTTCGGCAAAGACCGGCAATTCCGAAACGTCGGCGCCAAGTGTAGCCGCACGAGACCGACCAAGTCAACATAAAGGACCTGAGCCGTGCGCTGCTGAAAGGCAAAAAAAAGCCCGGTCATGCCGGGCAATAAAGGGTATGGTGTTTGATTTACTGATGCTGTTTATCTCATAAAAATAAGCCGTTGTCAATAACTTTAATAAATAACATGATATTATTAGTGTATAATATTGTTATTCCAAGTTAATATTCCTGCTAATAGAACAAAGGCCGACAAGGGCCCAATCATTCACCAGCCGGCAGAGGACGGCTGGGAAATGAACCGAGAACCTTGACCATGGTCCTTTTGCCGGCTATTTCTTTTAAACAAGTTGCCACTTCCGCGTCATCTCTGTGCCCTTCCAGATCTACAAAGAAAGCATACTTCCAGGGAACGGCTCCCCGATCCGGGCGGGATTCTATCCTTGAGAGGTTTATTCCATGCTGTGCAAATTTTATTAATATCTCGTGCAACGCGCCGGGCTTGTCTTCGGTCCAGAACACTATTGATGTTTTGTCATCACCTGTCGGCAGCGGTTTCTGGCGCCCCAGGGCAAAGAATCGCGTAATATTTTCCGGGCGGTCTTGAATGCCTCGTCGAATTATTTGCAGGCCCAGTCTCATGCCAAGTCTTTCGCTTGCGATTGCCGCGATTCCTTCATTCTCCATCGCCTGTTCCGCTGCTCTAGCAGTGCTGGACGTCTCTTGCAGCCGGATCCCCGGAAGCTTGTCGGCCAACCACTGACGACACTGGGCCAGGGCCTGGGGGTGGGAGATCACCTGCCGGATATCCTCGATTCTTCCGGTGAGATTCATCAGCGCGTGGCTTACCCTTAGGGAAACTTCTCTGCATACGCCGATCGAGGAGGTCATTAAAAGGTCCAAGGTTTCGCGGACAGAACCTTCAATGCTGTTCTCTATGGGCGCTACGGCATAGGTGACGCCGCCGTGGATGACTTCTTCAAAGACGTCATGCACAGTCATGCAAGGGAGAAATGAGGCTGAATGCCCGAACATCTGTATAGCGGCCTCATGGGTGTACGTGCCGGCCGGCCCCAGGAAGGCTATGGTCACGGGAGTCTGCAAGGCTCTGGATCCTGAGAAAATTTCTCGGAACACAGCCGACAAGGTCTGCTCGGAAAGTGGGCCGGGATTCTCGGACGCGAGCCGTCGAAGGATTTCCGCCTCCCGCTCTGTGTCAACAACGTTTCGAGCGGCCGCGGATTTGAAGTGCCCAATGTCTTGACACAAGTTCATTCTTTGATTGAGGAGTTTGACGATATCACGATCCAGCTCGTCTATTCTTTCGCGCAGCTCTTCAAGGGTGTGTTTGGTCATGGTCCGCCCTACTCAAGCAAGTGTCATGGATGACGTTGTCTGAATTATTCACAGAAAGGTGTATGAATTCAAGCTCCGCGAAAAATTCGCGGGCACGTTGGGCAAGCGTTCACTTACGCGGGGCAATCGTTGTGCCTGTGTCATTGCGAGGAGTGAAACGACGAAGCAATCTCAGCTTTGGCGATTGTAACAGATTGCTTCGCTCCTGCTCGCAATGACAGTCTTTCGCCACCTGTGAGTGAATGCTCGCCTCGATGGGCAAAAAAGTCTTGACAGAGTTTTCATTCCATCGTATTTCTATAAGTTACGAGGCAGTTTAAATCTATGACTCAGTTCCAGCAGTTTAGCGTGTTTAACCTCTATTTTTGGTGGTACTGTTTTGTACCCTGTCGAGGGTGACGCGCGCTCCTGCTGATAACTAGTCATACAAAGAAATAAAAAGATGCGGAGCAAGCGCTCCGCATCTTTTTTTATTGGAGGAAAAGAAGATGGTGGTAGTCATGAAAAAAGAAGCTAGTGAGGGCCAGGTGGCGCGGGTACTGACCAAGGTGGAAGCCATGGGATTGATGGCCCATGTCTCCCGAGGCAAGATACGGACCATCGTTGGCGTTGTCGGCGACAACAGCGCGGTGGATGGTGGGACCTTCGAGTGCCTGGAAGGGGTCGAACGGGTGGTCCCGCTCTTGGGGCCCTTCAAGCTTGCCAGCCGTGACTTCAAGAAAGAAGACACGGTCTTCTCCATCGACGGTTCCCATATTGGGAGCAAGAAGATCATCATCATGGCCGGTCCCTGCGCGGTTGAAAGCAAAGATCAACTGATACAGACCGCTCTGGCGGTGAAAAAAGCAGGGGCAACAGCTCTCAGGGGCGGCGCTTTCAAGCCGAGGACTTCCCCGTACAGCTTTCAAGGCATGGGGGAGGAAGGCCTGAAGCTTCTGGCGCAGGCAAGGGACGTGGCGGGCCTGGCGATCGTAACCGAAGTCACAACACCGGAACAAGTTCCGCTGGTGGCCCAGTACGCGGATGTGCTACAAGTCGGCGCGCGGAATATGCAGAATTTCGCTCTGCTCAACGCGGTGGGCGAATCCCACAAACCAGTTCTGCTGAAACGCGGCCTCATGAGCACTATTGAGGAGTTCCTTAACGCTGCGGAGTACATACTTAGCCACAACAATCCTCGCGTGATCCTCTGTGAACGCGGAATCCGCACATTCGAGACTTCCACTCGCAACACCGTTGACATTAACGCGATCCCTGTTCTTAAAGCCCTGAGCCACCTTCCCGTGATGGTAGATCCGAGCCACGGTACCGGAAAACGCGAATACGTGCCCGCGGTGAGCCGTGCCGCCATTGCGGCTGGAGCTGACGGTCTTATCATTGAAGTCCATCCGGATCCTGAGAATGCCATGTCCGACGGCGCACAGAGCCTTCGTCCCCATGAGTTTGAAGCACTGATGAACGAGCTTCGTCCGGTAGCCGAGGCGGTGGGGAGAACCATCTAGGATGGAGACTGTCGGACAGGTGGCCCAGTAGCTTAGACGGGCGCATAGGTTAGCTATTCAAGAGGATCAAATAAAGATTACCAGCGGCAATGTTTTTACACGCACCTAATGCAAAAGGATAATCCGTGAGGCTTTCGGATGCGACAATTACAATTGTGGGCCTGGGGCTCATGGGAGGCAGCCTTGGCAAAGCTCTGGTGAATGGCGGAGCTTGCCGGCAGGTGCGGGGACTCGTAAGGCGTCAGGCTGCCGCGCAATTAGCTGTGGCCGCTGGAGCGGTTCACCTTGCAGGCACAGACCCCCAAGGGCTCCTCGGAGAAGCTGACCTGGTGGTTTTTGCAACTCCCGTCCGCACCATTGAACGGCAAATCGCAACTCTGCACCCATTCATGAAAACCGGCGCGATCATAACAGACATGGGTAGCGTCAAGCGGAACATAATGCAGGCTATGGAACAATTGCCACCCCACATCGGAGCAGTGGGCGGACATCCAATGTGCGGAAAGGAGACCCCAGGTCTTCAAGCCTCTGATCCGGACCTGTTCCGGGGCAAGGCATGGGTGCTCGTACGACCTAATCAGACCCATCCTGAGGCATTAGAGCTTATCGAAGAAATGGTCACAGTTGTGGGCGCTCAGCCGCTACTCATGAGCGCGGATGACCACGACCTGATTGCGGCATGCGTGAGTCATCTCCCCTATCTTCTCGCAGCAACCCTCGTGGCGGTCGCCGAGGAAACCGCTCTGGAGAAGCCTGACGTCTGGAACCTGGCTTCCAGCGGGTTCAGAGACACTTCAAGGGTAGCGGGAGGTGATTTGACCATGATGATGGACATACTCGCGGCCAATCGAGACAGCGTGATCCAGATGCTTGAAATAGCCCAACGAATAATCGAAGCATTTACGCGGTCAATGGTCGACAACGATGAAGCGGGCCTGCGTGAAGCCCTGTCGCATGTACACGACCGCAGAGTATCAATGTTTCATGAGCAGTTGTCCCCTGAGGAGGGAACCCGAAAACATGGCTGACCGCAGAGCCCTCCGAATTCGTCCTGCGAGCCGCCTGCGCGGCGTCGTATCGCTGCCGGGTGACAAGTCCCTGTCGCATCGAGCCCTGTTAATCTCTTCGCTCGGGGCCGGGGTGTCGCGAGTCCGTAATTGCGCGATGGCCGGGGTCACTCTTGCCATGATCGAGTGCCTACAGACACTCGGCGTACAGGTGACTGAAGAAAACAGGCCCAATCGCCTGCCCGGTGCTGCTGATCTGCTGATCACCGGCAAGAGATCTAAGGGGGATTTACGGCGCCTTCCAAACCACTCAACTGCCAAGGCTCGGCCACCACAATGAGGCTGATGGCCGGTGTCTTAGCTGGCCAGGAATTCCAATCCACTCTTGACGGCAACCAACGCCTCCGAGCGCGGCCGATGGACCGTGTTGTGGAACCACTTCGTGCCAAGGGGGCCATAATCGAGACCGACAAAGGAAACGCGCCTCTGACCTTCTTTCCTTCTCTGTTGCAGCCATCCGAGCATTTCCTTCCAGTGGCCAGCGCGCAGGTAAAGTCCGCGCTTTTGCTGGCCGGCCTTTTCACTGACGGTCTCACGACGGTCATCGAGCCTCACAAGAGTCGAGACCACACGGAACGAATGCTGAGAGGTCTGGGTGTGCCGGTAACAGAATCGGAAGACCCACAGGGCCGTCACCGCGTGACCGTCTCCGGAGCGGTGGCCTCACTGCCGCCATTGGATGTACAGCTTCCATCAGACCCGTCGTCGGCCGCGTTCCTTGTTACAGCGGGGCTGCTTGTTCCCGATTCAGATATTGAGGTGACGAACCTATGTCTGAACCCCGGGAGAACAGGATTGTTCGACGTCCTTCGCTCGATGGGCGGGAACTTGAGCGTGAACGACTATTCCGAATCCAACGGTGAACCCACGGGAACCATAGCCGTGGAGCCGGGAAACTTGCTCGGGACGACGATTCAGGGCTCCTTGGTTGTCAGGATGATAGATGAGTTTCCAATACTTGCGGTTGCGGCTACTCAGGCCCGTGGAACAACCATTGTCCGGGACGCCGAAGAACTCCGGGTAAAGGAAAGTGATAGGATTGAGAGTCTAGCTGAGGAACTGAATAAAATGGGGGCCGGCATCGAAACCAGGCCTGATGGTTTTACGCTCAATGGGCCCGCGAAGCTTACCGGCGCCGTCGTGAACGCTCGCGGAGACCACCGGTTGGCCATGAGTCTGGCAGTTGCGGGTTTGGTCGCCGAAGGGGAGACCCTCATTGAAGGATGGGAAATCATCAACGATTCATTCCCGGAATTTCCGCGCATCTTGAAACGGCTTGGGGCAGACGTGCAATGGTAACGGGCGCTACGCGGCTGGTCGGCATCATCGGGAATCCTGTCGCTCATAGTTTAAGCCCCGTGATGCACAACGCCGCATTTCATTCACTAGGAATGGACTGGCTCTATGTGCCGCTACCCGTGGAATCGCACAACCTGGAGAAGGCGGTAAAAGGGTTGCCCGCGCTCGGATTTCACGGAGCCAATGTGACTGTACCGTACAAAGAGAAGGTAATTCCGTTTCTGGACCGGGTTTCCACACCTGCTTCAGAGATCGGAGCTGTCAACACCATCACCATTGGCGCCGACGGCAGCCTCACAGGAGAGAACACGGACTGGACCGGTTTCTTGAGTCATTTGTCAGAAATCGGCTTTGACCCCGCAGGATATACTGCGGTAATACTGGGGTCAGGTGGCTCAGCGCGGGCAGTGGCCTATGCTCTGGTCTCGGTTGGGGCAAAAGTGGTGGTGTGCGGCCGGAATGCTGAGACATCCGCGGCCCTTGTTGAACGCTTACGAAAGCTCCATTCTAAAGAGCGTCCTGAGACTTGGACGCTCCAGAGACTACAGGGGATGGACCGGATTCTCGATCTGATTATCAATACGACGCCGCTGGGCATGGTTCCTCAGATCAATTCTTCACCGTGGCCGGAGGGGGCGCGATTTCCTGATTGCCGACTAGCCTATGACCTTGTGTACAACCCGCCTCGCACGCGTTTTCTCGAGCAGGCGCTTGACGCAGGGATCCAAGGGACAAATGGACTTGGAATGTTGGTCCACCAGGCTGCGATCGGATTCTCACTGTGGACCGGCAAACCAGCCCCGCTGGACGTGATGAAACAGGCGGTAGCATTATGCTGAGATTCCTCACCGCGGGAGAGTCCCACGGGCCTGAACTTACAGTAATTCTCGAAGGTCTTCCTGCGGGCATTTCAGTGGAGCGCGCAGATATAAATTCCGAACTGGACAGGCGCCGGCGAGGTGAGGGATCAGGCGGTCGAATGTCTATAGAGGAAGACCGCGTTAGAATCACAGGAGGCGTGATGGCGGGAAAGACCACAGGCGCCCCCGTTTCGCTGGTAATTGCCAACAAAGACTTTAGCGCGTGGCGTGACCGGGCTATTTCCCCCATGACAATCCCCAGGCCCGGTCACGCGGATCTGACTTCTGCCATAAAGTACGGGTACGGAGACCTTCGGTTGGGGCTTGAAAGGGCTTCAGCCCGGGAAACTGCGGCTCGTGTAGCCATGGGAGCGCTCTGCAAGAAATTTCTTGCTCACTTTGACATCACCATAGGCTCACATGTGATTTCCATAGGCGCTGCTGAGGCCAAACTTCCCGAACAGCCTGATTTTGCACCACTTTTACTCCAGGCTGAGACATCGCCTGTCCGGTGTCCTGACGAAGAGGCCACTGAGGCAATGATCGAGGAGATCAGAAAAGCGAGGGAGGCCGGCGATACGCTTGGAGGAATCTTTCAGTGCGTCGCGCTTAACGTCCCACCCGGTCTCGGGAGCCATGTGGAATGGGATCGGCGGCTCACTGCCAGGCTCATGGCCGCGGTGGGTTCCATCCCCGCCATCAAGGGGGTCCAGTTTGGCAACGCGTTCACAGACGCCTGTCAGATGGGCTCTAAGGTTCACGACGAAATCCTGCCTGCCCAGAGTGGATCGACAACCGCTCTGAAACGTGGGTCGAACCGAGCGGCAGGCGTAGAAGGAGGAATATCCACCGGAGCCCCACTCCTGATCAGAGCAGCCATGAAGCCCATCAGCACGACTCTCAAGGGGATCGACTCTGTTAACCTGGCAACAGGAAAACCTGTCAAGACGGTCTACGAACGCAGCGACATTTGCGCTGTCCCTCGGGCGTCTGTCGTGGCTGAAGCGATGGTGGCCTTTGTCCTTGCCGACGCGTTAATAGAAAAACTCGGCGGAGACAGCATCGAAGAGATGATGCCAAGATTCCGGAGCCTCCGGTCTTCCCAGCTCGAAGACCTTCCCATGGACAACATTCCTTGGAAATTCGGATACGATTGAAAACGACGTAGAAAACCGAGTTCAACCCTAATCTTCTAACAGATTTTTGAGCATTATGACGGCATACGCAAACATAATTCTTACGGGTTTTATGGGAACCGGAAAAACTACCATAGGCCAGGCGCTCGCGGTGCGGCTGGGGTGGACATTTTTGGATACGGACCTGGAAATAGAGCGTCGCGCCGGGATATCCATTCCAGAAGTTTTCACCCGACACGGTGAAGCGCACTTCCGGAATCTTGAGAGGCAATTGTGCCGGGAGCTCATATCACGGCAAGGAACCGTGATAGCCACCGGCGGGGGGATGCCCTTGGACCCGGAGAATCGCAAGCTTTTAAGTTCCGCCGGTATTGTGCTCTGCCTGCGGCGCTCTATCGAAGAGATTCTGGCGCGGATCGGCAATAACGGGGGCCGTCCGATGCTTGAGGGCAAAGACCCTGCGGAGCGAGTAGACTGTCTTCTTCGTGAACGGGAAGCCTCGTACTCTTCATTTGCATACCAGGTGAACGCTACGGGTCTCTCTGTCGAAGAATCGGTGAACCGTGTGTATGAAATTGTTGAGAACGGGAAAGGCCCCTCAAGGTTTCTGGCAGTGAATCTTCCCGGGGGTGGAGGTTATACTATCGCCGTTGGACCCGGAAGCTTGGACCATCTCGGGGAGATGCTCAGAGACAGG
Source organism: uncultured delta proteobacterium (assembly GCA_963809365.1). Lineage (GTDB taxonomy): Bacteria > Desulfobacterota > Desulfomonilia > Desulfomonilales > Desulfomonilaceae > CAWBBA01. The sequence continues at coordinate 114,185 of CAWEJR010000009.1, forward strand.
GGTCTTACCTCGCGGATAGCCGTGGTCACCGATTTTAACGTCACGAAGCTCTACGCGGATCAAGTTGTAAGCGCACTCGAGAACGCAGGGTTCAAACCGTTTATCTGCACTATTCCGCCAGGCGAAGGGAGCAAAAACCTTGGGCAGCTAAGCTCGCTCTATCAGTCCTTCTTAGCAGGCCGACTGGATCGTCGCGGCGCCGTAGTCGCTCTGGGCGGAGGGGTGATTGGAGATTTGGCCGGATATGCTGCGGCAACCTATATGCGGGGCGTAGCCCTGGTGCAGTGCCCGACCACCCTTCTGGCTATGGTTGATTCCAGTGTGGGCGGTAAGACTGGTGTGGATCTCCCAGAGGGGAAAAACCTTGTAGGGGCCTTCAAACAGCCTATTCTAGTTGCTGCAGACACTCAAGCTCTCGCCACGCTCCCGGAAAGAGAAATACGGATGGGCATGGCAGAGCTTATCAAGCACGCTGTCATCGGTGACCTTGAATTGTTTGAGGCTTTGGAGCGTTCGGACAAGGCGTCCGGTCTGGATGCAGCCCTAATTGCGCGTTCGGCCAACGTCAAGGTTAGAGTGGTGGAGGCAGACCCATTTGAATCAGGGCCGCGTGAAGTCTTGAACCTTGGGCATACGGTAGGTCATGCGGTCGAAAAGTGCAGCGAGTACACTGTGGGTCACGGAGAGGCCGTCTCTGTAGGTCTGGTTGCCGCGGCAAGAATTTCAGAGAAAATGGGGCTGTGCGAGTCTACTGTGCCGGACAGGCTGGAATCCCTTTTGTGCCGAACCGGACTGCCGGTTCGGCACAGTGCGAACCCTGATGCACTTATTGACGTTATGGCCGCGGACAAGAAAGCCGTTGAGGGCCGTGTGCGTTTCGTGTTGATCAAAAGTATCGGTCAAGTGGAATACGGCATCGAGGTAAGCCCGGATCTTCTCAGCCAGGTTTTGGAGGACCTTAAGAACCGCTGATAGGCTCTTCGAAGGCTCGATGCTGAATGTTCACGAGAAGGTCTGGAAAGCCTCAGAACGGTCCTGAAAACCTAACTTCATCGACCATCCCCAACTATATGTTTTGAACAGATATCCTCCGCTATTCTCTCTTCTGCGTCCGTTGAATCCATGCATTCATTTACTCAAACACTCCTGACGTCTCTCTTTTTCTGACCCGGATGTGATCGAGCCTTCTTGAAACCGAACCAGAACTGGTGCATAATTCTATTGCTACGGGGCGATTGGCCGGTTGCCGTTCTTGCTCGCGACCTCAACTTCTTCATCGAGACAACGGACAACAAGCCCTGCACACGTTGCTCAGCCCTGTCGCCGTACAATGGTTTCTCTTGGCCCCGCATGACGGAGGTCTCATGACTTTCTATCGGCTCTTTATGATCGTGATCTTCCCGCTGACCGTGTTGGCCGCTTGCTCGTCAAAGCCGGAGCAGAAGCCGCCCCCTCCGCCTATGAATGTGGGTGTTCTCAGTGTGGACCGAGGCGTCATAGAACATACCCTTGATATGTCCGGGACTCTCACTTTCATCGCTAACACCACTGTTTCCTCCGAAGTGTCGGCCCAGGTAAAGTCGTTGGAAGTCACGGACGGCCAGCCCCTTAAGGAGGGCCAATTGCTCTTGGTTTTCGATGATACCAAGATCAGGGAAACCGCTAATCAGGCGCAGGCAAACCTTCAAAAGGACGAGGCGACCCTTACATTTAACAAAACCGAATGGGAGAAGAACCTGGGACTGCTCAAGACCGGATCCGTGAGTCAGACCCAGTTCGACCAGAAACTCTCCTCTTATCAGAACGCGGTGGCACAGGTGGAGGCAGATAAGGCGGTTCTGGCAAAGGCCAACGAGGATCTGAAGAAAACGAGAGTATTATCCCCCATCACCGGCCTGCTTTCGAATCGATACATAGAGAAGGGCGACTGGGTATCTGAAGGCGGAAAGCTGTTTCTGGTCAGTGATTACAGCAGAATTTATCTGGAGGCTTTTCTCTCGGATATGGAAGTGGGCAGACTGGATGTGGGAAAAGTGGTCAGAGAAGGAGTGGACGGGGAAGTCAGTGTGGATTCGTATCCCGGCAAGATCTTCAAGGGCAAGCTGACTTACATCCAGCCGGTCGCCAGTCAGGCGCGTCTTTTTCAGATCCGTATCTACCTGGACAATCCGGACTTGGTCCTACTGCAGGGGATGTTTGCGCGGGGGCGAATCGTGGTGAAAACCATACCAGGCGTGCTGAGGGTCCCGATAGGCGCTTTAATGGAGCAAGTCCGCGTCAATGATACGAACACAGTCTTTCTGGTGGACCAGAACAAAAAAGCCCAACTGACTCGCGTAAAAATAGGTACGACCGACCCGCGCTACGCACAGGTGCTCGAAGGGCTCAAAGAAGGAGAAATGGTGGTGGTTCAGGGTAAGGAGATTCTCAATACAGGCCAACCCTTGAAGACCACCGAGTTGCCGAGTCCCCAAAAGAGTGTTGCATCATCAGATAAAGAAACTTCCGAGAAATCGAATGGAATTCAGCGGATCTTCGAAACGCCCCACCCTGCTGCAAAGCCAATCTCCGCTGTGGGCTATCATCAATGAACCCCTGTTAGGTCATAGAAACAGCCAGAAGCCATTTGCAAAATAGAATGCTCCGACCACGCCAAGAACCAGCCCGAGATACCAGACACGCGGCTTCTTCATGAGAGCGGCAATAGAAGAAAGCAATATGGCGAGCTGAAATAATATCACCGCATATCCGAATGCCAGGGAATGCTTTACCGCAACGTCCCGTTGCTCTTCCAAGCTCTTTGCCTCCTTTTGGATTTCAGCCTTTTCTTCATCATATTTTTTTATCTTTTTGTCGTACGACTGAATTTTTTGCCCATATTCCTCAACAGTATTTTTTGGGCCGGTGTTGCCCAGCACCTTGAGTTCGAGTTCCAGCTTCTCTTTCTGTAATTCGTAGAGATACCCCTTGATACTCTTTGCCTGATAGTAAGCCCACTGATCAGACGCCTGGGTTTGCCTGAGTATTGACCTATTGGAAAAGCTCCCGACTCTTAAAGTGGACAGAGTTGCGCCCAAGGCCACAATAACGGTCGCCAGAGCGAGATAATTTAGCCATCCTTCTTTTTTTTCGGTCTCTTTCTTTTCTTCCATACTCGCCTCCTGTTTTTGATAAGTGTTCTGATTCCTAAATTCGGTCATCTAAAATTGGTCGCGACAGGTAATCACGGATTGACTTGATGGCTGCCACTACCGTCTTGTCCACCAGTGTGTCGTTCATTCCGCGAAAACTTTGTGAGAATCACTGATGCTTTGACCAGTCGCGTATCTAGCTAGTCCAACGGACTTTAGATCCACGGCCGGCAGGGACGCCGGCCCTACTTGTCTTGCGAAGGCGACGTTACGTCACCGATCTTGCTAGCCGAAGCACTAAGATGATTCAGTCGTTTCACTCCTCGCTCACGCAGAGACTCATATCTTAACCGGCTATGCTGTCAAGAGGTCTCTGAGGTCTCCCGTGTTTCTATTTCTTCGAGGCTAAGGCCGCTAAGGACCGAGTCCGGCTGAGTAACCACCGGATCGTTTGCCGGATCAGCCTCCCGCATCGTTCATCTTGACGAGAAGCCACTGATTCTTCGCCTCCCTCCTGAAACGGACGAACGAATACCCGCCTTTAAGCTTTTTCCCCTCCAACCACACATTCAGATGACCTTGTTCGATGGCTGACTCAATCGAAAGTGTTTGGTCCTTATTTTGGGTGATGTTGCGATAGATCCCAATATCCCAGACAAGCACCACCCCTGCCCCGTACTCTCCTTCAGGGATAGTGCCTTCGAAGTCGGCGTATTCCATAGGATGGTCTTCCGTGGCTACCGCCAGTCGTTTTACGCTGGGATCCGACGAAGGACCTTTCGGCACGGCCCAAGATTTGAGAACCCCATTCACCTCAAGACGCAGATCGTAATGCAGATTTCTGGCTTTGTGCTTCTGAATTACAAAGATGGGTTTCTCGCTGTCGGATCTTGTGGACTCCCCGGATGGTTCTCCTGTGCGAGTAAAATCCCTCTTTTCGCGATAGGGCTTGAGACGGTCCTTCTTTGTCATGGATTCAATATAAGAATGGTAAGCGGGCCTGTCTACTCCCTACACGTGCCACAATCCAACTCCCCGGCGTAGAGCCAGTTGAAATCTTATGGCAGAATGCATATCATTCAACTTTGCTCGTCGCAGGGCAAGCTGAAGCATTTGCGGAGACAAGGGGCTTTCGAAATGCAAGACAGGACTCACCCAACAGATGAATCTCATCGAATCATGGCCGCTCAACTGGACATGCCGCCCAGGCTGCTGCTGGGTCCCGGCCCCTCGAACATTCATCCCAGAGTGCGGCAGGCATTGGGCATGAATGAAGTAGGACATTTGGATCCGAAATTCATCGAACTTATGAATGAATCGCAAGAGCTTCTGCGTTACGTCTGGCAAACAGACAACCGTTTCACAATTCCAATCAGTGGCACCGGCAGTGCGGCTATGGAGGCTTCCCTTGCCAACTGCGTCGAACCGGGGGATGTGGTCCTGATCGGGGTGAACGGATACTTTGGCGAGAGGCTTTGCGACATGGCGTCTCGTTACGGAGCCGATGTGCGACGAATGGAAAAGCCGTGGGGCGAAGTTTTCACCCTCGACGAGATTGGTTCGGCCCTGGAAATTCACAAACCTGCAATTCTCGGCCTCATTCACGGAGAGACATCTACCGGCGCGCTCCACCCCATGCAAGGGGTCGGGAAACTATGCCGTGAATTCGACACCCTGTTACTCCTTGATACGGTCACAAGTCTCGGAGGTGCGCCGGTCTTCCTCGACCGATGGCACGTGGACATCGCATATAGCGGTGCCCAGAAATGCCTGAGCTGTCCGCCCGGCATCTCTCCACTTACACTCGGTGAGCGCGCAATAGACAAGCTCAACAGTCGAAAAACAAAGGTGGCCAACTGGTACCTGGACATGAACCTCGTAGGGAAATACTGGGGGAGTGAACGGACTTACCACCACACAGCGCCAATCAACATGAACTACGCGTTCCGGGAAGCCCTTCGTCTCATAGCGGAGGAGGGCCTTGAAGATCGATGGGAAAGGCACCGGGCCAATGCGGAAATGCTCTGGGAAGGACTTGAAGAGCTGGGAATAGAGTGCCACGTACATAAGGAGTTTCGCCTGCCCAGTCTCACAACAGCACTGGTACCTCCTGGGGTAGACAGTAAGGCTGTGAGCGCCTACCTCCTCCAGACCTACAACATAGAAATTGCGGCCGGGCTCGGTCAACTTGCGGGGAAGGTGTGGCGGATAGGACTCATGGGCTTCAACAGCCGTGCGGAAAACGTCATACTCTTGCTGGAAGCCATGAAAAGGGCATTGGAAGTGATGAGTTAGAAGCGGGAAGGCTTAGGAAATTCTCTCCCTGAACCTGCGTCGCGCGGGGCGCGGAAGCCGATCCAACACACCCTTGCCGGCTATTCTGCTCAAGATCGGCCACAAAATCTGAGAGGCCCTTTGCCCGAGATTGAAAAGAGCAGGCGTTTTTGTCGCCAGAGTGTACCCGGCCATGGCCGCCCGTTCAAGCGGCGACGTGAATCCTTCGCTCACCCTGCGCTCACGCAACATTTTCAGCAGCTTCAAGAGGGGCACCCTTACAGGACAGACGTCTACACATGCCCCACAGAGTGTTGTGGCGTCTACAAGCGGGTGGGCCTTGTCCATCCCATCAAGTAGCTCGGTGAGAACAATTCCCATGGGGCCGGAATATGTGGAGCCGTACGCATGCCCTCCCACTACACGGTAAACCGGGCAAACGTTTAGGCACGCGCTGCACCGTATGCACTTGAGTATTTCACGGAAATCCCCGCCGAGTATTTCGGTCCGGCCGTTATCCAAAAGTACTATATGGAGGTCTTTGGCGCCTGTGGCCTCACCCGGCTTTCGCGTTCCGGTGATAAGAGAGAGATAACTGGAGAGCGGCTGTCCTGCCGCAGACCGCGGCAGCAGGCGGATAAACGATGGCAGGTCCGCGAGCGAAGGGATGATTTTCTCGATGGTGAGGACTGCTACATGGAGTGGAGGGAGAGTAGTTACCATCCGTCCATTCCCTTCATTCGTGAAGATGACCAGACTGCCTGAGTCCGCAACGGCAAAGTTGGCCCCGGTAATTCCCGCATCCGCGGAGAGAAATTTTTTTCTCAGAACATTTCGGGCTATTCTCACCAAGACTGTCGGGTCATCCGAGTAGTCCACGCCGAGCTTCTCTGCAAATAATTGCCCGACCTCCTGCCGGCTCTTGTGAATGGCCGGTGCGAGAATGTGGGAAGGGGTCTCTCCTGCAATTTGCACAATGTATTCCCCCAGATCTGTTTCGACCACTTCCATTCCCCGAGCCTCGAGGTACGCATTGAGGTGGATCTCCTCCGTAACCATGGACTTGGCTTTCACAATCTTTCTTACATTGTGATCTTTGAGTATGTTGAAGACAATGTCTCTCGCGCTTTGGCTGTCTTTCGCTCGATGCACCATAGCGCCTGCCCGGCTGGCTTTTGCAGAGAAGCGGTCGAGGTAAGCCGGTAGATTATCCAAAACCTGCATCCGAATTGCCGAGGCCGCATCTCGCCAGGCTTCCATCGGAACCGATTCCACGCCCTGAGCTCTCTTGATGGCGAATAGGTCAGTGGATGTCCGCAGCGCGTGTCGTAGAGCGGGGTTCAGAACAGCCGCTGCCGCGTTTTGCCGAAAGCGGAGACTTGTCAGTCTTTCACTCATAGAACCTCCGTAGGATCAGGGCCCTTCCCTGCACGACCGTGTGCCCTCCTCGAAGAATCTTCAAGAGGGCGCAAGCCAAGCTGAGAAACCAGGGCTACCCCAAGCTCGTCGGGCCACTCTATCTGCCCCCGCAAGCTTACGTCAAGAATATATGGTGGTTTGAGAATTACGCTCGCGAGATATTAGGTTGCTGAAAGGCGTATAGTTACTAGGCCCCGTGCTGTTTGCAGCAGTTTTTTGTCAGACCCCGCCGGACGCCTTTCATTTGGAATCCAAGCCCATAAGCTCTCTGTAAAAATCACAAAGTTCTCTGCATCTTCCAATCTTCTCTTCGTAGGACCCCTGTTTCTCGCCACGACACGAGGTACCTGTGACAGCAAAGCACGCACGTCCATGATTAGGGTAGGCGGGGCAGTTATTTTGCTTCCCGCAGCCGACATAGTCCCAGCAGTTTTGCGATTCCATGGTGTCCCCCCTTCGCTAAAATCTTTCTATTTATCCTAAAATTTCGGGAGATGCAGGCACAATTTACCCGGCAACCCCAAATCTGCCTCTATCGGAAAAGTTCAGCTTGAATTGCGGACATGAGGTTAGGCATTTGTTTTCAGATGAGTGAACGCCCCGCGACGGGCGTTCACTTATCCGGGAAAATCAACCGGCTCCGTCAAGTAATTTCGCCTTGCCTTCCGGGATGTCTAGCTGGTCCAGCATGGCCTTTGCCTTATCGTTGATGTAAAAGGTGTCAGGTGCGTCCGGACCGACCAGAACGAGAGGCCCGTGGAATTTCGCGGCAAATTCTTCGATCGTGGTCGTGCCCCCAAAATCGGCTCCCTTAGCTTGGTAGCCTAGCACGAGGACTTCATAGTCGCCTCGTTTGAAGCATTTCTTGAGTTCCCATTCGTCAGCCCCTTCGCAGAGACGGAACCCTACCTCTACGTAGTCCCCCAGGCGATCATCATACTGGATGCGCAGTTCCTTGTCCTTTTCAGCGATGAGTTCAGGGGTGACGACCGCTGTCTTCTCCTTCTTCGCATCAACGAAGACTACGTCGCGACGAAGCGTGTAAGGGGATTCGAGAAAGTGAAAAATGTTCAGCTTCGTGTTGTGCTTTCTCGCCAGGGAAAGGGCATAGTCAAAGGCCCAATCGCCTTGCTTGGAAAAGATGGCACAAAATCCGATTCCGTGCATTGTTCCCTCCTTCATTGCTCTATTTGTGGTTCAAACAAGAAATCAGCCGGCCGCGCTGCGCACCGTGGGCTTTTGCGCGGACCTCAACGGTATTTCAATGAAAAAGCTTGTTCCCCGATCTGGTTCGGACTCCACCCGTATCGTGCCGCCATGCTCCTCAATGACCTTTCTAGTGATTACCAGCCCGAGCCCTGTTCCCTTGGACCCTTTGGTAGAGTAGAACCTGTTGAATAGCTTCCTCTTGACTTCTTTAGGCATGCCATATCCGTCGTCCGTCACCTCCATCAAGAGTATGCCGCCTTCAAATCGGCCGGACACGGTAATTCTGTGGCCCGCCACATCACTTGCGCGGCAAGCCTCAACAGCGTTGGAGACGAGATTGGACAGGGCACTGTGGATCCCGGCCGGGTCCAAAAGACAATTACCCATCTCCTTTTCGAATTCTCTTACAATCTGAATCCCCTCACCGCCTGCCGTTGCTTCATACAAATCGCAAACTTCGGTCAGCAGCCTGCCGGGGTCGCATTCTTTGTACTCGGGTTCTCTCTCTTTGGACGCGTACAGAATTCCCTTCACCAGTTCCGAGACCTTTGCCACATTGTTCTTGACCATTTCCCAGCCGTCGCGGACTCGATCCTCCTTTCCTCGCTGGAGGCCCGAGTCGAGCACGTACACGCCGCCTTCAAGTCCGCACAAAATGTTCTTGATGCTGTGAGACATTCCCGCGATGGTCTCGCCGAGGATCGTCAGCTCGCTCTCAAGACGTTTTACCTCTGTGATATTCGTAGACATCTCCATCACCGCGCGGATTTCCCCTTTTTGATCGGTAATGGGAGCCGTATACACAATGATGTGAGTCTCCTCGCCGTTCCGTCGCCAGATCTCCTGGGAATTATGGGTTTGGCCGTCAAGGAAAGTCTTCTCAACCGGGCAATTGTCGCACTTGGAATCTCGCCGCTTGTATACCTTGAAGCACTTCCTGCCCAAACTGTTCCCAAAATCCTGGTCGAAAAGTTTGTTGGTCTGAACGATGTTGAAATCTCGGTCCACAACTGTCAGGTAACAGGGGACGTTTTCGAAGAGGTATTTGAATTCTCGCTGCTTTTTCTCGAAGGTCCAGTTGGAGCTGTTTCAACTTTGTCACGTCTACGGACATCTCCAATACTTCGGCAACCTCACCCTGGTCATTAAAGATTGGAGACGTCTTGACCATGACGTACACGGTGCTTCCGTCAAGCTGCCATTCTTCCTCTGATTGATGTGATTTGCCATCCGCAAATGTTTTTTCTACCGGGCATTCGTCGCACTTGGAACTGAGCCCTTTGTATCCGGTGAAACAGTGTTTGCCTGTTTGCACGCCGAATTGATCTCGAAAGGTCCGATTTGCCCTGACGATCCGGTAATCGTGGCTTACCACTGTGAGGTAGCAAGGCGCCTCTTCAAACAACGACTTGTACATCTTACGGCTGGCATCCAACTCGGCCGTGCGCTCGTTGATTTGCCGGCTCATTTTGTCAAAGGACCGCAGAAGTTCCGCCATTTCGTCCGACCCGGCGCTCCGGCCCTTTGGATCATATTCTCCGCGGGCCATTTTTGCAGCCCGGCGTTGAAGTCTCCTGATACTTGGTATCACAAGATATGTGACTGCCAATCCACTGATGGTCGAAATAAATATGAAGAGCAAGAAGGCAAAAACCACGGTCTTCCTGGTGTTCTTGAAGATCTCTTCGGTAATGCCTTCCAGGGGAAGTTTCACCTCTAATGCGCCCAATACCTTTTGAGATTCGGGGTGAGCGTGGCATGATGCTGTGGAGCAACTCTTTTCATTGAGAAGAGGGTTTACTACGAGAAGAGATTTCCCGCTCTGAGAGATTGTGTGTCGCACCGAGGTGTTGGTTCCTATATCCTCCAGACAGCGGATTCTTTTGCGGTGCAAGGCGCTCATTGGCTAAATCGGGTTTGCTCGTGTAGTGCAATACACCTTTAGCATCATAAATGTTTATCTCCTTGAACCCTTCCTGCGAGCCTATGGTCTGGACAATCTGTCTGATAACCGCACGGTCCTTAGTCATCATCCCGTTCCAGATCGCGGCCTTTATGACTTCAGAATCCTTGAGCGCCCCCTGGATCATCTTGGTTATAAGGTTGTCTTCTTGCGCGGATATGCTGTGGTAGGCAAAGGCGAGCAGAGCAAGGAACATTATGAATGCGGTATAGAAACTGAGTTTGAAGCTCAGACTGCGGGTGAATTTTGTGACGAACCGGGTTGCCGTCTTGAGCATAGGAACAATTTCCGCAAGAACGGCATGAGGGGTTTCAAGAGTGCCCCCAAAGCCGTGAGACGTGTCATGAAATCATGGTGTTCCGACTGCCGAACCGGCACGAAGCGCCGGCGGCTCCTCCAACATGAGGGGTAAACCTCATGCGCGCTTTATTCCCGGTCGGTGTGTGATGCCGCAGTACTGGCCGGCACAGCGGCATCAACCATTTTCCCTCGCTTTGAGTGGCGATAGCTCAGAGCACTAGAGCCGGAGCCAGCAATTCAGCGAGATTCATCACTTTGGCGTCGATATGGTAGTGCTCGACTATCTCCTTGAGTTGGTCCGTGCAGTTGTGACAAGACTGGAGCACCACGTTCGCGCCGGTAGCCCGTATTTCGTCAGCCTTGATTTTGCCTGCCGCGATACGCCGCTCCGAGAACTCGGGCATTGCCAGGGCGCCGCCGCCTCCACCGCAACAGAAGCTCTCTTCCCGGTTGTGCTCCATTTCCACAAAATTATCGACCGCTGCCCTGATCACGATCCGAGGTTCTTCCATCACACCGCCGGACCGAGCTATGTTGCAGGAGTCATGGTATGTGAAACACTTGTCCGCCCACACGCTCTTGTCGACCTTGAGCTTCCCTTGTTGAACCAAATCGGCCATAAGTTCCATCATGCTGGAAAACTTGAACGGCACTCCTCCCAGCCAGTTGGCCAATTCCCAACGGAGGCCGCGGTACCCGTGGCCGCACTCACCGGAGAGGAGATACCCGCACTCCAGTCGTTTCATTTCATCGAAGATCCATTGCGCAAACTGTTTCGCGTCGGGATCGATGCCGTTGAACATGGCATAGTTGGTCAGATCCCAGTACCGTGAAGAGATGGTGAAGTCGATTCCTGCCGCGTTAAGCACTTTTGCGCTCGCCTGAATTGTCAGGGGATAGTACTTGGGCTCTCTGGGATTCAGTGTAAGGAAGTATTTGGCGCCCTGCTTGTCAATCGGAATCTTGAAATCCGCACAACCATCCTCATCCTGCAGCTCTTCCTCGATCCATTCAATTGTCTCGATGAATTCATCCTGCGGAACGGCCATATTGTTGCCGTAATTGTAATGAGTATCAATGGTGTCCTGAAGATGTTTGCGGCACCCGGCCGACTTGGCGTCATGATCCCTCGCGCGGCCCGGGTCAACATCCCGTAATCCACACCCATGGGACAGTTAAAGGTGCAGCGACGGCACATGGTGCAGCCGCCCCAAAGTTTGTCGTACATCTCGTCGGCAAGCTCTTTGGTGAGAGGTTGGGCCCCCACGAATGACGGGAACACCTTGGCCATCCAGTCGTATCTGTTCTTGTACCATTTCCGGAACCTGTCGGCTTTGTAAGCGGGCAACAGGGTCTTGTCCTCAGGTATGGACACACTATAGTGGCAGGAGTCAGTACACATGCCGCAATGGATGCAGCCCGCCAGCGAAGTCTGGACTATCCTGTTGAGCTTGGCAGGGAGAAGCTTCTCCATCTCCGCCAACATTTCAGGGGTGAATTCCGGTCTTCACGGGCCACTTTCTGTCTGCCTGAGTCCCGAGTTTCTCCGGTTTCTCTTTTTTTACCTCGAGAGCTGTCTTTTCTGCCGGGTCGGCCATTTCACTTCCTCCGCTTTTGTAAGTCCTTGTATTTATTCACTTTAGTTATTTTGCATGTCTGTTCAAGACTCCACGGCCCCCGAAGATCTGGCCGAACATCACCCGACCGAACGGATAGAGGACGTAATGGGAAATCTTGCTGAAAGGCACGTAAAGAAGAAAGAAAGTGGTCATCAAGAAGAAGATCCACATGAAGCCGGTTTCAGGGCTTCCTTTAATCCAGAGCCACATAGCCCCAAACCCGACAGCAAAAAAGACCGTCATGAGCGATTATGGCGAAGAAATCATCCGGACTGCTGATGATTCGTATTTCGGGAACCGTAATCCTGCGGTAAATCCGTCGCAATCCAATGAGGAACGCCAGGCCCATGAAGACCATAATGACCTTGGAAACCGTGGGGCCCATCAATTGGGGAACCAAGGGAATAAAGAAGGTCGATCCGATGGTCAATGCAACGGCTATGTGAAAGACCACAAATTCCGCATAAAAATAGAGGTGATTTCGCGTGCTCTCCATGCCCCAGGGTCTGAGCACGTTGGCCAGAGAATGCAACGCGCCTGCATAGCGATCCCCTTTGAGTTCCGCCTTTTCCGGCGGTCCCGGCTTCTTCATCATCTGGTAGATCTTGATGGCATACATCAGCGCCATAAAAGTTAGGCAGATGTATTGCACCGGTTCCTCCAGGATATACATGGCGTGGCTCACGGTGTTTTCCATGATTCCTCTTTCTCCCTTCGACAATCAGTTATTCCGGGTCCTTGTCGGGACCTCTGTTACGTCTTCTTGGTGTTTGCGTGTGAGGTCGGTAAGATTCACACTCTATTTCAATCCTGGCTCTCTCACCTGAGGCGGGTCATGCCACAATTTCCGTAAGCGGTGCGCCAACAGGGATATGTAACCCAGAATACTGTTCCCTACCGGCCAAGTCAAGATCATTTCTGACAAGATCCATAATATTTAAATCCCCACAGATATTACTGAAAATACAAAACCAGTAGAGTATGGGGAGATATGGAACCTGTTTGCGCCGAACCTCGTTACTGGGAAACAGGAATACTTGCTACAAACGCGTCAGAGTGAGCGCGCCGGAATGGAGGCACCAGCCCCACATTCTCCCCCTGAATCCTTTTCAGCCCGTAAGCATCTCTTTTGTAAAGACGATGATCATAGGGATGGGGGCACGGAAAGATGAGACCGGCATGGATGAATGTATGGTTAGTTGCGGCTCTCATGTTATTGCTCGGCGTTGTGCCTCTGCCGCAAATGGTTTTTGCAGGCAACTCAACAGTAATTACGGAGCAGCAATGGGAGCGTATGCAGCGGAAGCAGCAATTGATTCAAGAACGGTTTGACAAGCTTCTGCAACAGGCGCGGACGCAACGTGAGTTGATGATGGCATGGCATAAGAAGGCGCGGTTGCAGCAGGCAAAACAAAAGAGCCAATCGGCTTCAAAAAGGGGAAAAGCGCCAGGTTGCAGTGGCAGTATCCAGATGAGTCGTGAGAGCTAGTGTCGTGGTACTGCAAATAACCTCCATAACGGGCCATTTGAGCCTCTACTGGTAGTTTCCGTTAGGCAGAGGGGGCCAGCTTTGTCATTGCGAGCGCAGCGAAGCAATCTTACGGGGTTGTAGAGCAAGCGTTGGAGATTGTTTCGTCGCTTCGCTCCTCGGATGAACAGCGCACTCGCTGGCCAGGTCAGGGATTTGAAAGCTAATTGCGGGACGCCACACTAGTTCATGGTCTGAATCTGCCGCATGACCATGATCTTAGGGCATATAAGTCGCATACGTGGTAGTGATTTGTGACCGGAGCTAGTGGGCGGTCGAGGATCACGTCGGGCAGACAGAGTTGAACATCCAGGTTGTAATTCCCTTTCAGGAAGCTTGTTGCGAGAAACGTTCCACAGACTCCTCGCAATGCATGAGCATGTCCATTTGCCGGGTGAACTGAAGCAGGCGAC
>CAWEJR010000010.1:0-244900 GCA_963809365.1 uncultured delta proteobacterium
CAGGTACCATTCGAGCGGCCCGCGATCGAGACCGTGAGCACTGATACGTTCCTCGAGCTTGTCCAGCGAATCTTCCCGCTGGCCGCCGCCAATAATCTCCCCGTACCCCTCAGGAGCGAGTAGGTCCACGGCAAGCGCCAAGCGCGGGTCCTCGCCATCTCTCTTCATGTAAAACGCCTTTATGTCTGCCGGATAATGAGTTACGAAAACGGGCCGATCGAAAGCCTGAGACAGAACCGCCTCTTCATCGGCGCCAAAGTCGTCTCCCCAGTTGAAAGCCGTTCCGTGGTCCTTCAGGATCTCGACCGCCTCAGAGTAGGTTATTCGCGGGAATGGAGAAACGGTCTTTTCCAGCGCGGTGCGATCACGCTCCAACGTTAGAAGCTGTTGAGGACATTTCTCCAGCACCTCGCGTACTATTCGGCAGACAAGGGCTTCCGCCAGCTCTATGGTTTCCGGAAGCTCCCAGAATGCCATTTCCGGCTCTATCATCCAGAATTCAGTGAGGTGGCGGCGAGTCTTGGACTTCTCTGCCCGAAAAGTCGGCCCGTACACGTATATCTTCCCGAGGGCCATTGCGGCTGCTTCACCGTACAGTTGCCCTGATTGAGTCAGATAAGCCGAGCGATCAAAATAGCCCACCTCGAAGAGTGATGTTGTTCCTTCGCAGGCGGTAGGGGTCAGTATGGGAGCCTCCACGGAAACGAATCCCTGCTCGTCGAAGAAAGCCCTAGCCGCATGGGTTATCACCGAACGGATCTTCAAGAGAGCCGTCTGCCGAGAAGATCTCAGCCACAAGTGGCGATTATCCATGAGAAACCCCACCCCGTGGTCCTTCTTCGAAATGGGGTACTCCGCGGCCTCTGAAACAAGTTTGATGTCGTCAGTGGTGATCTCGAACCCCACGGGAGATCGAGGGTCCTTCTTTACCTCTCCCCATACGAGCACCGACGACTCGTAAGGAACCCGGTCCGCCAGGTCAAAAGCTTCCTGCGGCACGCGATCTGCCATGACAACGCACTGTATCGCTCCGTGCCCGTCTCGCAATTGGACAAACCGAATTTTTCCCGAGGATCGCCGATTCGCTATCCATCCTCTCAACTCCACCGTCTGCCCTTCATGCTGAGCTATGTTGTCTATTGTAATCCACTCCATGAATACCCCCTGGTTCGGACCACTCGCTAATTGAGGGCATTGTGCCCCAGGCAGCAAGGACCGGTCAAGGGCCGGTCGGATCATACCAACTCCATGGCCGAGACCGTCACAACGAATCACGAAAATGCCTCAGCAGAGTTGGCGCCACGGACGTGTCCGGCGCACCGTGGGCTTGGTCCAGGCACGGATGAGCTTCGCACATCCGTGGCACC
The DNA here is from genome assembly GCA_963809365.1 of uncultured delta proteobacterium. Lineage (GTDB taxonomy): Bacteria > Desulfobacterota > Desulfomonilia > Desulfomonilales > Desulfomonilaceae > CAWBBA01. The sequence continues at coordinate 1,368 of CAWEJR010000010.1, forward strand.
ATGTAAAACCTGCCTGTCCTTTGAGAGCCAAGGCATTCCCCATTGCATCCAATTTGAGGCTCTGCTAAGAAAGTCGTCAATGAAACAACTGAACTATTTCACTCTATGGCAAGAGCCACTGAATATATGGGGACTTAACTCATTGTTGGTGGTTTCCCTCATAATTCTCATAGCGCTGTTTACAGCCTGCCCCGATCAATCTCTGGCCGATCCGACTATCAGACCACAGGATATTCCCGAGGCCTTGGCCAAGAAAGGCAAGAACGTAACTGCGCTAAAATGCGTCATGAACGTGACCAGCACCTACGACCGAGGCAAACACCGGCAGGACATCAAAGGATTCCTGCTCTACAGGCGGCCCAACGACTTCAGGTTTCAGGGAATCGCTCCTGCCGGCAATTCATTGTTCGAACTGGTAATCAAAGCGAATCTGTTTGAACTGTACATTCCCACGGACGGGAAAATTCTCAAAGGCGGCAAAGAGTGCTTCAGCCGTAGGTTTCCGGATGTTGCGGAGATTGAGGGCTTGATCCCCATGGTGCTGCTCCAATGGAAGGATGTCCGTTTTGACAGGGTGCTCAAACGTGAGGCCGACAAGATCGTTATTCGTATGAGCTTTGGGGGGCGCGTGTGGGGCGCCACTCTGGAGCCTAATAACTTACTATTGACCCGTCTTGTAAGACTGAGCCCCGACGGCGATATTGATCTCACAGCCGATTTCGGCGAGTTTCAGTCCGGAGCCGACGGGTGGCTCCCCCGCCGCTTTGAAATCGAATCTCCACCGGGCGGATGGAAAACGCTGGTGAGGATCAATAAAGTCGAATCAAACCCTTTTCTGGTGGAAAAGAATTTCCAGTTGGAGACGACTTTTTCGGCCAAGACTGAAGAGTGTCGATGACGACGCTCCGCGGATTCGGGCCCTACTGTTAGATTGTCTTCACCCACCCCAGCCTGTAGGGCGGCCCGTGGCCGCCGATTGAGTCGGGCACGGCCCGACCTACCTGTTGACTCTGACTTTCATGATTCGTTGTAGCTTCCCAGTTCCGGGCATTCGTATGAATCGTTTCGTCTACAACATATTTCTGCACACACTGGTCGCTCCTTTCCTTGCCGCCTATTACTTGCCGCGAGTAGTGCTGGGAAAAAAGTATCGGCATTCCTTGCAGGGAAAGCTAGGACGATTGCCTGCCCATTTCATTCCTGAGCGGTTGCCGAGGCCACGCGTCTGGTTCCACGCAGTCTCCGTAGGAGAAGTGAACGCGCTCGGACCTCTTGTGAAAGCATTTAAGGTGTTGAGACCTGCCGCGTCTGTGATCGTCTCCACAGGGACGGAGACTGGACAGGATAGAGCGCGCGAATCTATCTGCGACGTTGATGGTTTCTTTTATCTTCCGTTGGATTTTCCTGCCTTCGTCAACAGCGTAGTTACCAGGATACAGCCCGATCTCTTTGTCTTGATGGAAACCGAGCTTTGGCCGAACCTGATCCACAGCATCAAGAGCGTCGGCGCTACGATTGCCTTGGCCAACGGCCGAATTTCAGATAGGTCTTTTCCTCGATATAAGAGGTTGCGAGCGTTCTTCTCTCCGACACTGGAGAGCATTGATCTTTTTCTCATGGCATCGGAGAGGGACGGCCTGCGGATAGCGGAAATGGGGGCCCCAGCCGAAAGAATTCAGGTTACCGGCAACACGAAATTCGACGCGGCTCTTGGCGAGATTCCTGAGCAGGCTGAAGCCCGAATGCGTGACCTTTTGGACGTGAGCGATTGCGCCCAAGTCTTCGTAGCAGGGAGTACCCACCCTGGGGAACACGAGATGGTCTTGGACGCTTACCGCGCCCTGGTAAAGAAGTTCCCTGACCTGCTCCTGATCCTTGTCCCGAGACACGCAGAGACGACCCCACAGATAGTGTCGGTTATGAGAGACCTGAATATGGAGCCACCATTTCTCCGGAGTTCCGTAGAGGCCGGAGAGACGAGAAACGGGCAAAAAGTCATAATCGTGGACAGTACTGGAGAACTGTTTCAGATTTTCTCACTCGCGTCTGTGGTGTTCATGGGAGGCTCGCTCGTCCCAAAGGGGGGGCAGAACATACTGGAACCGGCTGCATGGGGGAAAATGGTGCTTTTCGGACCTTCTACAGAGGACTTCAGAGACGCGCGGGACGTTCTGGTGCGTGCGGGTGCAGGAATACAGGTGGAGGGAATTGAGGACCTTGTCCAACAGATAGCCGGGATTCTCTCCAATCCCGATGACGCGCAGAGACTGGGCCAGAAAGGTCGCGAGGAAATTCTAGGACATGTGGGCAGCGCTCGCAAAAATGCCGAGTTGCTCGCCGAGCATTTGTCCACTAACCAAATGGTGTGACGTCGCCCTTACCCACCCGAATTACATTTGGCTCGTCTTCCAACAGGCTGATAATAGACGAGGGTTCAGGTAAGAACACGCCGCCATCGACCACAAGGTCCACCTGCCCTTTGTACATATTGTCAATCGCTCTGGGATCATCCAGGAGCTGCTCATCGGGCATGCGCACAGATGAACTAAGGATAGGGTTTCCCAGTTCCGCCACAAGGGCCTGGCAGATGCGATTGTCCGGAATACGAATCCCCACTTCGTTACGTTTAGTCAGCACTATCCGCGGGACCAAGCGGGTGGCCTTCAGGACAAAGGTATACGGGCCGGGCAAGTAGCGACGCAATATCTTGTAGTCGTTATCGCTCACCTGAGCATATTGAGAAATTGTCTTCAGGTCGGCAAAAACGAATGAAAGATGTCTCTTGTTGTCGATCTTCTTGATCCGGCGTACCCTATCCAGGGCTTTCTTGCTCCTAATATCGCAACCTAGGCCGTATACTGTGTCCGTGGGATAGGCTATCACCCCGTCAGCACGGAGCACTTCAGCAACCCTCGCAATGTGCCGGGGTTGAGGATGAACAGGATTTATCTGAAGAATCATAGCCACTGCCTCTGCGACAACTTGAGCCAAGAAGCCTAACCCGCTCGGCACTATAATGATCTACGGCTGATCGGGCGTTGAATTGGAGATCGCCTCAAACTCAGGGATTTCTCTAGCAATCCTTTGAGCCTGCGTAAACTACTCTACCATCAAGCATTATATCTGAGCCGACCCGGAACGCCTTCACCGTGACAAGCCGAGGGGCCTCTTCCAGCCTGCTGATCCCAGCGCCTCCAATGCCCGAAGGAGCGTTTGTGCCTCCTATTATTATGGGAGCATAGAAAAACAAGCAGCGGTCGACTACTCCCGCATTCAGTGCTCCCCATGCCAATGTGGCCCCGCCCTCGATAAGGACCGAAGTGATGCCGATAGCGTACAGACGACTCAGCAGGTCCGTCAGATCCACCTGCTTAGACCCCTTTGTTCTCAGAACTTTGGCCCCTTGCTCCTCCAGGTTTGACTTGTGCTCTGGGGGGGGATCTTTCCGTGTGGCTATAATGACTCCGGCTGCGGATGCCGGATTGAATATTGCAGCGGCCGGCGGTGTTCTCAGACTGGAGTCCACGACAACGCGAATGGGGTCGCTGTCCTCGGCCTTTCGGCAGACGAGTAGTCAAGGCGGGGTCGTCATCAATAACGGTCCCGATGCCCACCATGATGGCCGATACCCGATCCCTCAGCCTATGAACCTTACGGCGAGAGGCCTCGCAGGTAATCCATCGAGAGTGGCCGGTTTTCGTAGCGATTCGACCGTCAAGGCTCATAGCCAATTTCAGGAAGACAAACGGACGGTGGAGAGTCACGTTGGTGAGGTACACCTCGTTGATCTGACGACAGCGGTTCTCAATTACGTGGCCTATCACTTCTACGCCGGCATCTCTCAGAGTCCTGGCGCCGCCCCCTCGCACCCCAGGATTCAAGTCGTCCATACCGTACCAAACTCTGCCTATTCCCGCTTCGAGTATGGCGTCCGTACATGGCGGGGTGCGACCGTGATGATTGCATGGCTCCAGCGTCACAAACAGTTCTGCGCCGCGCGCCTCTGAACCGGCAGAACGAATGGCCTCCACTTCAGCATGCGGTTCGCCTGCGGCGCGGTGATACCCCTGTCCCACCACTTTGCCGTCTTTGACCAGCACGGCCCCAACAACCGGATTGGGGGCAGTGCGCCCAACGCCGCGTCGCGCGAGCCGAAGGGCCAGTGCCATAAACCGTTCCGCTTCACGGGGAATCCTGGACCGTTGGGCTGTCCTCCGGGGTTCCGCTCTCAGATTGTCGTTGCTCCCGGCCTTCCTTGAGTTCATACAATTCCTTCAATTCGTTCATAAATTCTTCGATGTCCCGGAAAGACCGATAGACGGATGCAAATCGCACATACGCGACGTCATCCATCTCTCGTAGTTCTTTCATAACCCGCTCACCTACGTACGCCACCTTGATTTCTTTTTCCGGCCTTTCCATCAGTTCCTGCTCGATGGCATCGGCTACCGCCTCAATCCTATCAATGCTAACGGGCCTCTTTTCGCAGGCTCGGACCATCCCTTCGACGATCTTTCTTCGGTCGAACGCCTCCCGACGACCGTCTTTCTTAATGACGTACGGCAGGATCTCTTCTATCCTCTCGTAAGTCGTAAACCTTTTCTTGCAGTTGAGGCACTCACGACGTCGTCGAATCACAGAATTGTCCTTACCAAGGCGGGAGTCAATCACTCTGTCATCGATAGCTCCGCAGGCAGGGCATCTCATTTTAACCGCCTTTCAGCGCGTAGTCAGCAAAATATTGTCGCCAACCGATATTTATAATGAATCCCGGTGTCATGCAAGAAAAATAAAGAATTTTCTGTAGGCATTCACCTATTAGTGGGAATTTGAGATTTTGAAGGGTAATCCTTGAAGCTTCACAGTTTAAGCCATTCTCGCATCGGTCATTCCCGCGCAAACGAGAATCCGGAACTATCCCAGTCTTAACTCTGCATCTTTCCAAGGTTGTGGAGGGCTCAATTCATCGCGACCGCTGGATTCCCGCGTGCGGCGGGGGTGATGACACGGATTTTGGCCGTCCGGTTGTAGCCACGCTTGGAGTATACGATTAAACTGGGACTCTCTCTCGCAATTGAATGAGGTTTTCGGATTTCGGCCAATCCGTAACTCGATAATTGCAGCCCACTCAAATCGTTTCTTGACAAGTTCACCGGTGCGGATATCCTGAAATTGCATCAAAATCCTCTTTGATTTTCGCGAACGACCATGACCTGTCAGTCACAATGGAACATGGAAGTGCTGCGTAAGAATCTGGTGCCACGGATGTGTTCCGCCCCGCGGGACTCATCCGTGCTTGACGGTCATTGCTCTCAGGCCAAGCACGGATGAGCCTTCGGCACATCCGTGGCACCAAGTTTCCATAAACTCCTGCATAATGGGAACGCACTTTCAGGTAAAGTGCGGGAACCACGTACTGCGGCAAGTGAGCGATTCGTCTACATAAAGCGTGGGCACGGCTTCAAGGGAATAGCAAATGCCTGAGAAAACAGTTGAACAGTCGGCCTGTCGGATGTGTCATGGCGTGTGCCAGGTGCTCGTCCACATGGAAGGGGACAGAGTCGTCAAGATTACCGGCGACCCTGACAGCCCCACCAGTCGAGGGTATCTGTGCCCAAAAGGTGCGGCATCGCCTCAGTTGCTCTATCATCCTGATCGAATCACACATCCTCTCCGCCGCGCGGGAAAGCGCGGTGAAAACAAGTGGCAGCGCGTCTCGTGGGACGAAGCCCTTGACGAGATGGCTGACCGCCTGAGCGCCATCAAAAAAGAAAGCGGCTCCGAATACTTCGCAATGATGCAAGGAACGGGAAGGCCGTACACCGGTTTCACCGCGCGGTTCGCCAACGCGTTTGGAACCCCTAATTTCACGAGTTCCACTCATATTTGTTATTTCCCCCGTGTCATCGCATCTGTTTTTACGCTCGGACAGCTCCCCGTCTGCGACGTTTATGGTTTTGGCGGTGAGTCACCAGCCTGCGTTGTGGTGTGGGGATGTAACGTCACGTATGCAGGAGCCTCGGATGGCATGTGCGGAGGTATGGTGCAAAGGGCAATCCGGAGCGCCCGGAAAGTCATCGTGGTAGACCCGAGGCGAATCGGACCTGCGAATAAGGCGGACCACTGGCTGCAGTTACGGCCGGGAACTGATGGAGCCCTTGCTCTTGCCATGATAAACGTAATCATTGCCGAAGACATGACGGACCGGGATTTCGTGGACAACCATACGATGGGGTTCGAGTCGCTGGCCGAGCATGTTCGTCAATTTACGCCCGAATGGGCCGAGAGCATCACGAGAGTGCCCGCGGAAAGCATACGGTCGGCTGCACGCACGTACGCTACGACAAAACCCGCTTGTATTCAATGGGGCATGGCCCTGGATACGAGTCCGTGCAGTTTTCAGACCGCTCGTTCCCTGCTCATACTCCGAGGCCTAACCGGCAACATCGACCGACCAGGTAGTGACGTCCTGTGGGTCCCGCCGGAAAAGGTTCGCCAGAAATCGCCGTTTATGAATCATGAGGTTCTCGGAGAGCATTTCTTGCCCCCAGGCAAGGCCGCCCGGGCGATTGACGCCGGGAAATACCCAATGAACCCCCTCGTGCATCCCCCCTCGTTCTGGCGCTCAGTCGTCACAGGGGACCCTTACCGGATTCGAGCTTTCTGGATTGTAGGCTCCAATCCGCTTCTCACCATGACGCATTCCCTGGAAGTGGAAGAAGCTCTGAAGCTCATGGAATTTGTCGTGGTTTCGGACTTTTTCCTCACCCCCACAGCTCAGCTTGCCGATCTGGTGCTTCCTGCTGCGACGTGGCTGGAACAGGAAGACGTGGTTAACCTGCACAAGATTTGGTGCGTGCTTGCAAGGAAGAAATTGGCCCAAATCGGGGAGAGCCGTGACGACCGTGAGGTGATTATACAGCTCGCAGAGAGATTGGGTTTGCAGGAAGCATTTCCCTGGAGAGATTTGAGGGCTTACAACGATTGGACGCTTGAAGAGACGGGCATGAGTTTTGACGAATTCTGCAACAAGGGGATTATCCAAGGGGAAATGCGATACGAGAAATACAAAATCGAAGGCTTCCACACCCCTTCTCGCAAGTTCGAGATATACTCCGACCGCCTTGAGTCGATGGGTGTTGCCCCATTGCCCGTTTACCGAGAGCCGCCCGTCACGCCGGTGTCAGCACCGGAACTCGCGAGAGAATATCCTCTCATACTCACCAACTCCGGCAAAATCAGGGAGTTCTTTCATAGTGAGGGCCGACAGATAGATTCCCTTCGACGGTCCAATCCTGATCCTCTTCTGGAAATTCATCCTGATACGGCTGCCGGTTTGAATATCGGTGACGGTGACTGGGTCTGGATAGAGACTCGGAACGCGCGGGTAAGAATGCGTGCAAAATTCTTCGAGGGCATTGCTGAGGACGTGGTGGCTGCCCAGTTCGGCTGGTGGTTTCCGGAGAAAGAGCCGCCGGAGTACGCGTGGAAGGAGTGCAGTGCCAACCTGCTATATGGAGACACAGATTACGACCCGGACACTGGGTCCGAGTCCTTGCACACCGACCTGTGCAAAGTGTACCCTGTCGTCTAAACCTCCTATATAAAGGGCCGTGAGGATTAGTTACGCCTAGGTGGCGTCCCCCCGTTTAGTATCCGAGATTTTCGCCAACCAACTTCACGTGAATACGGTCTTTGAACATATGCCCTTCAATGATACTCCACATATTGCAGAGACGTTGAGGAGATTTGCAGTCGACACATAGGCCCTTCTCTTTGCAGGGGTTCTTGAAACCCAGGCGAATAGTGTTAACGGGCGCGGCATAATGTTTGACCCTGGCCATAGCTGAGTCCAAGTCCGGAGCCACCTTGTTCATGCCGACAACCAGGATAACCTTTTTCGGCCCAAAGCACATAGCTGCGACCCGATTGCCCGTAGCGTCAAGGTTCACCAATTTTCCGTCCAACGTGATGGCATTGGAACTTGCAATCATGAAATCGGCCGTCATGCCTTTGCGCCGGAGTTCGAAAGACTCCTCAGGCGAGATTCCGGGCAGGTAAGGGTTAATCACCTGCACGCCGGGTAGCTCGGCTATCTTCTCCCACAAACCGATCCCAACTGTTGTGAGGGAACCACAACGGTAGACCGTCGCCGCCTCCGGGATCATCGCAACGATCTCATCGCGGGCCTGAATGGCATTCGGGGCATAGCTGCCCTCCATACGGCGCTTCTCCAAATGTTGGATTATTTGTTTGGCCACCGCTTCATTCCAGATCATTTGATGGTCATCCATATATTGCCTCCCTTCTTGTGAAGTCATGAAAACTATAGGTATTAATACGTATGTGGAAAGAGCACATTATACGGAGTCCTGGGCCTGCAGCTCCAAGACCCAAGCTTTCCACTTTTCCTCTCCGTACGTCAGATGCTCCTCGATGCGAGCCCTCGCGCCTTCCTGATCCATCTTATCGACAGCTTGAAAGAGCCTTTCATGCTGTTCGATGACGGTGTAAATCTCTCCTCCGCGGGTGATTCTCTCCGCCGACACCCTGAAGTCCCCTGCAAGATCGAAGATATTCCTGAGAATATGCACTCGAAGAAAATTCCCCGATGCCTGGGCGATTGCCAGATGGTATCCCAGATCGTCACGCACTGACGATCGTGAATAAGCCGGCGCCTCTCGTTCCATTCGTTTCAAGAATTCCTTCATTCTGGCCAGGTCTTTCTTGGTTCGCAATTTCGCGGCCAAATAGGAGGATGCCAGCTCGATGTCTTTTCTCAGTCCATACAGATCGCCAAGCTTTCCCTTATCTTCCTGCAAGATCTGAACAAGGGGATCGTACACCAGCGGCGAACTCACCGAGCGGACAAAGACGCCTTTACGATTCTTTATCTCCAGAAAACCGAGCGCTTCAAGCACGTTAATCGCCTCTCGGATTGACGATCTACCCACTCCGAGTAGGCCGCACAAAATTCTCTCCGACGGTAATTGTTCTCCAGGGTGCACTGTTCCGTCTTTTATCAAGGATTTTATCTGGGCCACGATCTCTTCCGTAACCTTATACGGTCTGATGCGCCGATAAATACTTTGCATTTCATCCTTCTTGGTGAAAGGTTCTTTGGTGCGGAATTCTCGCCACTCCGGTCCGTATTATACCGAGGAGTGATGAGATTGGCTACGTGCGCCATGACGAAAGTCGATGAGCAAAGATTAAACTAATCCCTGGCAGCTTCGTCTATAAATAAACGGCTAAGACATCAATACCCGAGATCCTTCCATCATGTTGCTTCCCGTGACCACCTCGAACTCCACCGCCGAGCGAATGGACCGGCCACCCGTCTCCACACCGAGCGAGAGTCCGGGCGCGGCCGGACGCCTATGGAGACACCTCACGCTGTTGGCCGTCCTCCTGCTGGCCCTCGCACTGCGCTTATGGCACCTGACGCAGAACGGCTGGGGCAATGAGTACTACACGGCCGGCGTCCTAAGCATGACGAACAACTGGCGCAACTTTCTCTACAACTCCTTCGATCCTGCCGGGTTTGTCTCTGTGGACAAGCCCCCGGTCGCCTTGTGGATTCAAGTCGCCAGCGTCAAGCTGTTCGGCTTCCACGGCCTCAGCGTCCTCATACCCCAGGTCCTGGAAGGCTTGGCTTCCGTGTGGATTGTCTATCACCTCGTACAGCGCCGTTTTGGCGCATCGGCCGGCCTGCTGGCAGCACTTTTTCTTGCCATCACGCCGGTGAGCGTAGCAATTGACCGCTCGAGCAATACCGACAGTTGCCTCGTGTTGGTCCTTCTCCTGGCGGCATGGGCACTGACGCGAGCGGCTGAGGAGGGTAGTCGGCGCTTTCTACTGCTGTCCATGGCCCTTGTCGGCCTCGGATTCAACGTCAAGATGCTGGCTGCTTTCGTCGTGCTGCCGACCTTCGTGCTGATTTACTTCTTGGCCGCGCCGACAACCTGGAGGCGCCGCATCGAGGACCTGTCGCTCGCCGCGGTAGTCTTGGTGACGGTTTCCCTGGCTTGGGTGGTCATTTACGACCTGACCCCCGCAGAGTACCGGCCGTTCGCGGGCACCACCAAGAAGAATTCGATGGTGGAACTCGCGATTGGCCCTTACGCTGTGGGGCGATTCGTGCCTGTGGTGAAACGGTCCGTGACTGCTCAGGGCGATCCGAAGGAGGACCAGGCTTCGGTGGCCGGAACTACGCCGGCTGACAGTCCAGGAACTCCGCCGACAGAGACCAGAATTCGCAGCGGCTTATCGCGACTCTTCGTTCGCGCCCCGGCGGGGCCGCTGCGCCTTGCCGATGGACAAATGGCAGGGCAGGTTGGGTGGCTGCTCCCCCTGGCTGTCATGGGACTGGCGATCGCCGCGTTCCGGGGCCGGTTCCGTAGACCGCTGTCACCGGCACATCTGTCGCTGCTGCTCTGGTTAGGATGGGCCGTGACATATGGTGTCGTCTACAGCTTTGCAGGCGGCATCTCGCATTTGTATTACCTCGCGACCATGGCTCCTCCGCTGGCTGCACTGGCTGCCATCGGCGTGGTCAGCCTCTGGGACCGGTACCTTCAGAGGGGTTGGGGCCTTGTCCTGCTTCCCACCACTCTCCTCCTGACGGCCGTATGGCAGCTATATGTCCAGGCGGGCGCGCTCGATTGGAAACTTGGCGAGACGGTAAGTCCGCTGGCTGCAATCACTGCCCTGAGAGCGGGGTATGGCCACTGGCAGACATGGCTTTATGTGGCATTCCTAGGCGGAACACTCGTTGCCGCGGGAGGGTTGCTCATCATCGGCCTTCGGAGAGCTTGGGGTAAACCAAGTCGCACCCTGGCTGCCTCTGCACTTGGAATGGGACTCTTGGCATTGCTCGTGGTCCCCCTGGCGTGGGCTTTGAGCAGCGTGCTTGTGCCGGGCCATGGCGTGCTACCTTCCGCGGATCTGGCACGGCTGGTTCACGTTGACGGCAATGCCTCTTCACTTGTCGGGAGCCGGCTCGCAGAGTTCATGGGCACCTCGAAACTGGTTGGCTTCCTGAAAGCCAACCGCCGGGGTGAACGCTATCTGCTGTCAACCTCGACCACGCGGCTTGCCGCGCCGATCATCATCAGCACCGGCGAGGCTGTGATGGCTAGGGGCGGATTTCACGGATTGGATCCCATTTTGAGTACGGAGAAGCTAGAGCGGATGATCGAAACCAACCAAGTCCGTTTCGTGATGCTAGGTGACTTGTGGGCCATCGACCGAATGCTGGGCGCGGAAGCCGCGGGAAGGCCCATCGCCGAATGGGTCGAGGCGCATGGGAAGCTCGTCGATTCGAACCTTTGGCGCTCACGCGGTAGAGAAAAGAGCAGCGCGAGACTCTATGACCTCCGGCCCGACGTGCCCCTCGTGCCGGCTCCATAAGAATGAACAGCCTATGCCCGGTGGTCGAGCGGAAGCCGCTCCTCGCAATGGCACAACTTTTCTGGGTGCGGCGGACCCTGCGGTGGTGGCAGCCTGACTATTGGTTCAGATTGGCCCACAAAACCCTCGGCTGCGCCGCGGTCACTGTGGGCACGGGGGGATCATGGCCTGCTTGTCGATCTTCTGGAGTATACCCACAGCGCTTCTGGCAGGGACAGCCGCTGCAGGCGGGATTGCCTTGGTCAACTCCATGGGCAACCTTAGCGGGTTGGTATCCCCTTACATGCTGGGATACATCAAGGACGCGACCCACAGCTTGTCCCTGGGGCTATATTCATTGGCCGGACTTGTGGTTCTAGGTGGTATCCTAGTCTTAGCCTTTGCGCCCCGTCGCTCGAAGTAGCTCAGAAAAATAGGAAAGGATCCTACCATGCTGACGCAGGAAGCCCTGCAAAAGTTTGTAGCTATTGTCGGCCAGGAGCGTTGCAAGACCTCGAAAGAAGATCTCCTGACTTACGCATACGACGCGTGCATTTACGAGTTCCTCCCGGATGCGGTCCTCTTCCCTAAATCGGTTGAGGAGATGTCCGACATCATGAAAGTGGCTTCTGCCCTCAATGTTTTTGTAACCCCCAGAGGAGCCGGATCAGGCCTGGGTGGAGAGGCATTGGCCAAACAGGGCGGTGTTATCATATGCTTCACCATGATGAACCGCATCCTGGAGATCAACACCGCAAACCGCTACGCGGTAGTAGAGCCTGGAGTGGTCATAGCTGACCTTCAGAAAGCCGTAGAGAAGTTGGGGCTCTTTTATCCTCCGGACCCGGGTAGCGCCGCGGTGGCAACGATGGGCGGCGCGGTAGCAATGAATGCCGGTGGGATGCGAGGGGTCAAATACGGAGTCACACGAGACTATCTCCTCGGATTGGAAATCGTTTTGCCCTCGGGTGAGATAATGAAGACCGGGACCGTCACCAGCAAAGACGTGACCGGATATGATTTGACCCGCTTGATATGCGGCTCCGAAGGAACGCTGGCGGTTATCACCAAAATAACCGTCCGGCTGATTCCCAAACCTCAGACCAAACGAACTCTCCAGGCCATCTATGACAGTCTCGATGACGCCGGCACAACAGTTTCCAAGATCATAGAAGCCGGGATTATCCCGGCAACCTTGGAGCTGATGGACAAGACGATAATCAAGGCACTGGAAGATTTTTCCCACATTGGATTGCCGCTCGATGCCGAGGCGGTCCTGTTGATGGATGTTGACGGAGATCCGGAGACAGTCGAGAAACAGGCGCTTTAGTTGCAGGTTTTGAAGGCGGGAATTTTTCCCACATTGGATTGCCGCTCGATGCCGAGGCGGTCCTGTTGATGGATGTTGACGGAGATCCGGAAACAGTCGAGAAACAGGCTGCTTTAGTTGCAGGTTTTTGTAAGGACCAGGGCGCAAGGGAAGTCCGGGTGTCGGCCTCGGAAAAAGAAAATGAGCAGCTCTGGGTTGCACGCCGCTCCGCGTTTGGAGCAATAGCCCGGATGCGGCCGACCTGCATGATCGAAGATGCTACAGTGCCCGTGAGTTATCTCACTGCCGCCATCAAGAAAGTGCTCGAGATTGCTGAACGCCATAATCTCCAGGCTGCTGTATTGGCGCATGCAGGAGACGGAAACCTTCATCCTTTTCTCCTATGCGATCAGCGGGACAAGGAGGAAATGGCAAGGGTGGATAAAGCCATGGATGAGATCGTGGATTATGCGCTTTCAGTCGGTGGGACACTCACCGGCGAACATGGAATCGGCATTACCAAATCCAAGTATTTAGCCAAGCAGCTCAGTGAGACCAGCCTGAAGATGATGAAGGGGATCAAAAAGCTCTTTGATCCTCAGGGCATCTTAAACCCGGGCAGTTTCCTCGAGGACCAAAGATCATGATTTCGGAGCAGTTAAGAGAAGAAGTCCACAAATGCATCAAGTGTGGGCTATGCATGAATGCCTGTCCCGTTTACAAACAACTTTACTTCGAGGGCGCTTCTCCTCGCGGCAAAGTTCAGTTGATTAAGAACGTGTTGGAACAAAGACTGGAGCCGACCGAGAACTTCCAACGTCTTCTGTCTACATGCCTGCTCTGCGAGACTTGCACAGTGAATTGCCCCAGCGGCCTGAAGTTGGACCGCCTCATGAAGGCAATGCGGGCCGAAACATCCGACAAATTTGGGCTGCCGTGGCAGAAGCGAGCTATGTTCCATCTGCTGTCGGGTGATCGCCTGCTGCCTTTCTGCATGTTTTGGGGGCGGACGGTGGGGAATCCTCTCCGTTCCCTCTTGCCCAAGGGCGGCAAGTTAGGGACGATCCCCTATCGTCGGCTTCCGTTGATGAATTCCAGACCTCTGCTCAGCCAGTATCCGGAGGTCGTCGGGCCAGACGGGACCCAGAAGGGTAGGGTGCTCTATTTCATCGGTTGCGCCACCAACTACCTCTTCGAAAACGTGGGCCGGTCGGTGATCAATGTCCTCAGACGGCTCGGGATTGAAGTAATCATCCCCAAGGCACAGATGTGCTGTGGTCTTCCGATCTCTCTCTCCGGCGCTCGGAGGATGGCCCTGAAAAACATCCATCGGAATCTGGAGATCTTCAACCGGCAGGATGTGGATGCGGTCATTGTGGACTGCGCCAGTTGCGGGGCCGCTCTGAAGAAAGAATACGCGTACATCCTGGAAGAAACGGGAGAAAATCCCGAACCTGCCAGGGCGTTGGCGAAAAAAGTTCTGGATGTCTCTCAATATCTTTCGCGGTTCGATCTAGAGAAATTCGTTCGTCCCTTTCCGGGACGAGTGACGTATCACGATCCCTGCCACCTGGTGCGTAGTCAGGGAGTGAAGGAAGACCCTCGGAGCTTGCTGAAGCGCATCCCGGAGCTGGAGTTCGTGGAGATGGTCGGTGCGGATGTCTGTTGCGGAGGCGGGGGGAGTTTCCAGGTGGAGCATCCCGACGTGGCCTCGGGCATCACTCAAAACAAGATTCGGGCCGTATTGGAAACAGGCGCTAACCTGGTGGCCTCCGGATGTCCGGGATGCAGGCTTCAGATCTACGGCAATTTGGAAACCGAAGGGATTGAGGTCGTACATCCGGTGGAGCTTCTCGCGAAGTCCATGGAATGTGAGTAGATCGCCTTCTCCGGTAGGATGTGGCGAGCGAAGCGAACCGCGTCGCTTCCGAATCGAAGTCGAATTATACGGTTCCCTTTGGTCACCACATCTTAGTCCCTTCGCGACAAAAGGCGCAATTAGCGGACCATACGAATTCGCCATTCAATCCGGTGAGACTGAAACCTTGGTAGGGGCAGACCTGCGTGTCTGCCCACTTCTTGGGCGCGCACACAGGTGCGCCCCTACCAAGACAGTGCCACCCTCCTTGAACGGGGGAAACAAATCGGTAAGTGAGCGCCTGCCCGCTTATCCTCCTTTTGACATAGCTGCCCTCCATCTTGCGGAAAAGAATACAACCCTCTAGAATCCTCTCTTCATGGACGTGAGACAGTACATCAGGCCCGGAGATTGGGTTCTTATCGCTTTGCTGCTGGTCACGGCAGTCTCGTCTTTTTTCCTCATTCCCCGTTGGCTTATGTCCGCCGCGACCGACGTGGAGATTCTTTCGCGGGACAAGATTCTGAGGAGATATCCCCTCAATAAGGACCAGCGGGTGGAAGTGCCGGGCCCGCTCGGGGCTAGTGAGGTAATAATAAAAGAGGGGCGTGTACACATTCAGTCTTCCCCATGCCCGCACAAGACGTGCATGGCAATGGGAGACATCGGGACAGAGGGCGGGATACTGGTCTGCTTGCCCAATGAGATTGTTGTGAGAGTCGGAAACGGACAACCCGACGGCCTCGACGCGGTCAGCCGATGACGGATCGTGTCGCAAAGCTGTCCAGGTTGGCGTTGCTTCTTGCGCTGGCTACAGTCATTCACACTGCCGAGGCTTTCCTTCCCATAACCGTGGTCTGGTTCAGGTTCGGTTTTGCCAATATCATAGGGCTCGCCACCCTCTACCTTTTCGGGTTCAAGGACGCACTCTTCATAACCCTGGGCCGGATCTTTCTCGGGTCTCTGGCCACCGGTCTTTTCGGGTCACCGGCCTTTGTGCTGTCCTTGGCGGGAGGCGTTTGCGCAATCGTGGCAATGGGAGTGGCACACAGGTTGGGATCGCGCTTCTTCTCCGAAATAGGCATCAGCCTCATCGGAGCGGTGGCGCACAATGCAGCTCAGCTCGTGGTAGCCTACCTTATATTGGTCAGAAACCAGGGGATTTTTCTGCTCTTTCCCATGATGCTGCTGGCCGCGATGGCTACCGGCTTCCTCAATGGGCTTGCCGCGCGATTTTTCATCAGGCATTTCAAGAAAGTCTCGTCCGTCAATACCCCATGAGACCGCAGCAGCGCGTGCAAACCGGCATCAGACCTTTTTCGGATATGCTCTTGCGGAACTTCCGGTACGGTTCGGAGTTCCACAGCTCGGTGATGGTCTTTTCCTTGACGTTGCCGACGACAAAGTCATGGTAGTCCCGGCAGGGGGACATGTCGCCGTTGGAGTTGATCTCTACGGCTGAGAATATGGAAACGCAGCGGTCAAAACCGAACCGGCAGTCGTGATCGGTATAATACGTTTCCAGTTCTGCGACATCGGTGAGCGGCGGCATGATTATCACCGCCGGCCCTGAAAGGCTCTTTGCACGCTCATTAATCCGCTTCAACTGATCGGAAAGCACCCCGTAGTCCGGCGGCCTCCAATTCCCTATCCAGCCGAAATGCTTTTGTGGCTGGAACCCAAAGCGTTCCTCGAAGTCTTCCGAGTGCTTTTGCGCGGAGGCTTCGTCGATCCACCAGGCCAGATAGAAAGACGCACACGTCAACTTTGTTCCGAAAGACCTCGTAGATGTCCACGAGCCGGTTGTAATTGACGTTGTTTATCGTAGTGAGCGCGGCAATCAACGGGAGCCTTTGTTTCTTGTCCTTCCTGATTTCAGTTATCGTGTCGATGGCTCTGGTAATTGTGGCGAAGTTGTCCACGCTGGCGCTTGCGCCCGGACGGCTCGCGTTGTGCGTTTGCGCATCAGGGCCGTCCACGGAGATCTGAATTACAAACATCGGGGCCGAGACAAGCCGCTCTGCATGTTCCACAAGGCCCGTTCCGTTGGTGGCGATACTGGGCGGCATTCCTAACCGGGCCGCTTCTTCGATGATTTCCACCGATCCTTTGTAAAGCATCGGTTCCCCACCCCAGAGATAAACGGACGGTGTGTGTCCCTGCTCTTTGAGGTCCCCCAGCAGTTGTATGTAGCGCTCCCGAGATACTTCCTGGCCCTTGAGTTCCTTCAGGGAGCACGAGCGTAGAAAGCCTTTGTCGCCCCATTGACCGCAGGTGTGGCATCGCAG
This sequence comes from uncultured delta proteobacterium, assembly GCA_963809365.1. Classification (GTDB taxonomy): domain Bacteria; phylum Desulfobacterota; class Desulfomonilia; order Desulfomonilales; family Desulfomonilaceae; genus CAWBBA01. The sequence continues at coordinate 18,214 of CAWEJR010000010.1, forward strand.
ATTACAGACATCGGTGATCCGAATGCTGCATTGTCGGATTCGATTGGCCGTCCCTTGTTCAGACCGAGGAGATAGGTGGCGAAGGAATTTGTCCACCTGAACCATGGCCACATTCTTCGCGTACTTAGGGCTCTCGAGAATCTTAGGGGCAGTCTTTAATATGGTGGAAATAGGTACCCAGCTCTGACTCATTGCTTACAAGCTCTCCATTCAAATAATCAGGCATCATACACAATTTGGGCCGGTTGTGGAACACCAACCGTAGCCCGAGGCGTAAGGCTCATTTCTGGACGGATTGCAGGTGGCAAGCCGAAGTCGCTGCATGGGCTCTCTGCTTGTCATTGACCTCAGCCAAGCAATCTCAGAAAGTTGAGGAACAGGGGAGATTGTTCGTCACTTCGCTCCTCGCAGGAATTGACTCTCGTATCGCCAGAAGTGCAGGGATCTGAATGATATTTCGAGACACCACGCTAGCCTTTGTGATTTTTTGTTCAAAACATCCCGCTATTACTGTAGCGAGTCTTTGGGTATGGCGTCGGACTTCGTCACGGCTCCTACCCGGGTACTGCGCGTAGCTGATCATAATGCCGTTCAGAGCTGAAAAAAGCGCGTGGGCAACAAGGCGTGTTTCACCTTTTACGCCTGCCGCCACTATAATCGCCTGGACCCGGTCCATGAGACCTCGCATGACAAGGTTCAGCTTTTCAGTACCCTCGGCGGAAAGTTTTCCCCCCAGCATAAAATGCCCCATCATCTGGTAGAAAGTCATGTTCTCATTGAGATAGCCAATGTAAACCTCACAAAGACGAGCAAGAGAACAACGGCTGATTTCTTTGCTTCTCGATCTCCAGAAGTTCAGTTATCTGCTCGGTGCCCTCAAGGAAGACATCGAAAAAAAGTTCGTCGAGATTCGCGTAATAGTTGTAGATAGTGCCAATGCTCACTTCTGCTGCCTTGGCAATTTCTCTGACAGTGACACTTCTGAAATCCTTCTCCGCAAATAGCTTTTGAGCCGCGGCAAGAATCAATCTGCGCCTGGTCTCTCGCTCATTTTGCTTGATTTCAGCTAATCCAGCCAATGGAACTCCTTAGTATTCTCGCCTGTGATCGTTCACAGCGAAAGCCACCCACCTTGTCATTTAGCCGGCAGGGACGCCGGCCCTACTATGAGCCGGTAGGACCGGCCTCCGTGCCGGTCGCCAAATGCGCGGTGAACGGTCACCCGTTCCTCTACTCTGAAGGTACACGATTATGCACGTCCCACATGTCTTCGTCAGTGAAGCAGCGCTCGCTATCCTTGGGGTTCATGGCGTCCTTTTCCATCTTGCGGCGGTCGTAGGCCGGATCCAAGACTTGATTGTAATATTCGTGCTGGATGAGCAGGTTCATGACCTGACTTGTGCCGGTCCATATCATAGCAAGTCGCGTATCTCTCAACGCCCGCTCTATCGGGTAAACATCAGTGTAGCCGATTCCCCCCATGATCTGCATGGCATTGTTTACGATGTTCCAAGCAGCTTCAGTGGCGCATCTTTTTGCCTCACTGACAAGCCGGCGAGCATACGGATAATTCTCATCGACGGCCCGCGCTGCCATATAGGTAAGCCCTCTGGCGGCATCCAGTTGAGTGATGGAGTCGGCCACCATGAAATTGACGGCTTGAAATTCGCGAATTGGTTTGCCGAAGGCTTTGCGCCTACTGGAATACCGCACAGCCAAATCCAGAGCACCCCACATGCCCAGACAAGCTGCCGCGGAGGTAAGACGTTCCGGGATCATCATTTGGTTGAAACAAAACGCGCCGCCGTGCAGTTCTCCGACAAGGTTGCTTTTTGGAACTTTGACATCCCGGAACACAAGTCTTCCTGTACCGCCGCCTTTGCACCCCATCAGGCCGTAGAGATATTCTGTTTCCACGCCGGGGCCTTTTTCAACGATCAGTAGGCTTATGCGGTTATACTTGTGGCAAGTCGGCTCAAAATTCGAGCGGCAGTAAACCAGGAAGAAATCAGCACCCTCGGCCCCCACGACAAAACGCTTTTGGCCGGTAACAACGAAGTGATCGCCGTCGAGAACGGCCCTGGTGGTGGCTCCGAAAAAGTCAGATCCTCCTCGCGGTTCCGTCAACGCTTCTGCCGCGACGAGTTTCCCTTCCAGATACGGCTTTAGGTATTTCTCTTTTTGCTCTTCGGTGCCGAACATGTTCAGAGCTTCCCCAACGATGGAAGGCATGACAAACGCGCATCCGAGCGCCATGCCCAGGCAACCGATTTCCTCAGTGGCAGCCACCTCCGCCACCCAAGTCATCTCCCTCCCTCCATATTGCTTGGGGAAGCGGATGCCTCGTAGATTTCGGGCGGCCAGTCTTTCCACAAACTCCCGGGGATAGATGATTTCATCCTTATCCATCTTCCTCAAGAAATCACTCGTGATTTCCGTTTTAACGAAGTCCCTTGCCTCTTGTTTCAAGGCCCGCTCTTCAGGTGTTAATAGGAAATCATACATGGCTTGCCCCTCCTATTTCTTGGGTTTGTGGATTCCGCCTGTGCATCGAGCCTGTAGGGCGGCCCGTGGCCGCCAATTGCGTCGGGCACGGCCCGACCTACCTGTCAGATCTGACTTTCATGCTTCGTTGTGGCTCTCTAGCTACTGTAGTTGGCATTATCGTATCAACTGAACAAAGTTCAGTTACTGAACCATGTTCAGTTGTCAAACAAAAAAGTTTCACGCTCGCCAAAAAGAAGCAGGAATTGTGGTGATTGCTCTATGTGGTCAGTAAAAACGGAAATTTTGGCGCAAGAAATCAGAAGATAGGCGTGACGCGACCTTACTTCACTACCAGAATGGTCTAATCAAGATTAGTATCTCCGGCTCGTGAGTTTCGGCAGCTATTTCTGTAAGAGCACGCTCCCAGCTCTTTCCGCCAAGGTTGCGGACTGAAGGCTTACCCCGACTCGGAGGGCCCTCAAGCCTTGCACGCCGGGCAAATCATCAAGTTCCAGGGATTCAAGGTCGTCATCGAGGTAGCCCCGGCCCTGAAGAAAATCGATATGATGGGTCATCTCCTGATACTCGTTAGGTCTTGAATAGACAATGGCGATCTTCCCCGGCTGAGTCAGCCGTTCGTTTCGGCCTTTGACCGTGGCCTTGTCGATTCGAGACCGGATGATCTCATGTCCCACGTCATAAGCTCCATCAACATCGAAGCGTTTTTCGTCGAACCGGAATCTTATGGATACAGGGCTGTGGCTTACCAGTATGAGGTGGGTGGCATCCAGTGGGAACTTCAGCGACTTGCGGATGTCCTCCGCGTGCCAGGCGATGCCGCAGGCAACCATTAGCTGCCAGAGACGAAGGTTTCTCACGTAGAGCGCATCGAAGGCACCGTTATCCACCATGGACGCACCCACATAAATTATGTAATCCACTCCGTCAGTCTGATGCTTATTGAAATAGTGAGGAAACACGGACTGCGCCTCAGCTTCTTCCTGGTCAAGGTAGGTGGAAATTCGTTGATTGAAAAAAGAAATGCTTCGCTCAAAATCCCTCCGCTCACGATAAACCATTCCCACGGTGGCATCCATGGCTCTTCCATAGACTTCTATGCAATCGGTTACTCTAGTCCCGAAGCCCTGGAGTAAAGGAAAGAGCGGTTCCAATTCGTTGCGAAGGAACTTCAAGATCGACGTTTGATCTCCCGAGCTGAGCCCACTGCGAATCGAGTCGAGGTGCCGTTCGGTCCGGTGAGAGACCTCACTGAGAATGGGAAGAGGTTTGGCTTCAGCGGCAGAGCGGACTATTTGAAGGGCCAAGTCGAGGTGTTCAACAAGGTCCGACTGGATGGCCCTGTTTCGAGCCTCGGACGACCCCCGGACATCTGATGCGCCGTACAAGGGGAAAACGTCCCTGAAGACTATGGGTTCCAATTCCGATGACTCCCCGTTTCCGGACCGTTCCAGGTGGCGAAGTGCGGCCCCTCGGAAACGCCACTCTACAGACGGGTGCACAGCGGTACATTTTTGCTTAATAACCGCTTCCACGTTCTGTTCAAGCTCATCCAGAGATCTCTTGAGAGCCATTGAGAACAAAGGGAGGATCTGGCTCAAAACCAATTCCTCACCGGGACCGAAGTCATCCGGGTTGGGCGAACCAAGGTTCAGCGCTCCAATGAGCTCTCCCTGATAGCGCAGTGGAGCAATCATCATCGACCTAATACCAAACTCAAGAATGTCCTTGTCCATTCCTGTGCATGACGAATCCGCTGTCACGTCTCGAATGGTCGATATTCCATCGTGTTGCATGGCTCTATCGAACATAGATCCCTTGAACTCGCTGATCGGCCGGTGTCGCGAGTCCGCGAAAATGCAGGAATGAGTCATTTCGCAACCGTTGTTGAGGAGGAGGACCTCATCATTCTTGATAGCTGCCAACCCAACCATCACATCGGGGCGACGGAGAAGGGTCCTGAGTCTATCCTGGAGTCGTAAGAATCCCTCCTGCGATGCGATGGAGCTTTTATCAATCAAGTCTCTTTCCAGCCCGGAGATGACTTCATACAGCGTCACGTCCACAGCATGGATTAAGGTAAACCCGTGGAACTCGAAATTTTCCGGAGGGAGATACGCACGGAGCACTTCCGGTTCTTCAAGACGTTGCATGACTGTGGCCAAATCACGATCTGTGAGGCTCGGGGGCGAACCGACCGTGTGCACGTCCACAAAACGAAGATTGGGCCAGAACTGGAAATGCCTGTCCAAGCCGGTTTCCGGATCCTCTACGATTCTAACCAGGGGGTAATCCAAGTCCTTGTCAATGCCGTAACACCTTTTCAGAATCAAGAGGGAGGACCGGATCTGCCTTGCCCTGGCGATCTTGTCTGTTTCCAGCGGAAATCTTCCACGGAGCGATCGGTCTTCATTGAGGCATAAACGCTGAAACTCCGGGGAGACAGAAGACAGGACTGAGGTTGGAAAGGAACCAGGGCGCCCACGAGTTCGCTCTCCCAGAACGCGGTAGGGAAGACCGCGCTCATGAGAATTCGAATCAGGTCTTGATGAGTTTCCAGTAACGATAAGTCCTCAATCGGCTCCAGAAGCTCCGGGGCTGCCTGCAAGGCTCGTTTGGATCGCTTCCAGAATTCTCCCCTTACAAGGATCGCAGCCGGACGCGCCCTGATTCCAGTAGTCGATCAGCGGCTTCAAACTGAACACACAACGATAGGGATGCTCTTGGCCGTAATTATCCATTGTGAACCTCCACCGAGGAGCTATATAAAGTTCCTCGTGTCGCGGTTACTCTTCGCGTTTGTAATGCAATTATACCAGTTTTTAGACTGATTTGCCCAGGACTGTCGCCCGGACACAGGTGCAAAGTGAGCCGGGATGCAAGGAAGGTAGGGCGGGGTCATGCCCGCCGAAGCCCAATTCCGGTGGCGGCCACGGGCCGCCCTACCAATACTTCGTGGAATAATCCGGGCTGAGAATTATTGAGGGGCGATACCATTTCGCTCAAGGAAGTAACATAGCCCTGTAGGGGCGCACCTGCGTGTGCGCCCAAAGAGCGGGCAGACACGTAGGTCTGCCCCTACAGAGGTTTCTAGTCTTGCCCATTGGACAGGGAATTCGTATCACCTGTTAGAAAGCGTATTGGTATGAGAAGAGCGGGGCACAATCCTCACAGAGAGCATTGCACCCCGCTCATGGCAGATTTGTTACAAGGTCGAGGCTATGACAATCCGCTGGATCTCGTTGGTCCCTTCGTAGATCTGCGTGATCTTCGCGTCGCGCATAAACCTTTCTACCGGGTACTCGGTGATGTAGCCGTAGCCCCCGAGGACCTGAACTGCTTCAACAGTAGTCCACATCGCCACATCCGAACAGAATGCCTTGGACATGGATGAATGCCGAAGAATCTCAGGCGGCACGCGGGAGAGGTCCTTGGCCACGTGATGGTCCAGTAGAGCACAGGTCTTCCAAAGCAGTTGCCGCGCGGCCGTGATTTTCATTGCCATGTCAGCCAGTTTGAATGAGATACCCTGATGCGCAATAATGGGTTTTCCGAAAGATTCTCGCTCCTTCGCATACGCGGTCGCATACTCAAATGCGCCCGCAGCGATTCCCAGAGCCTGAGCTGCGACAGACGGGCGGCTGAAATCGAGGGTCTTCATCATGATGTGAAACCCGTCCCCCTCTTCGCCCAAACGATTCTCCACGGGGACCTCTACCTCGTCGAAAACCAACTCGCACGTATCGGAGCACCGGATACCAAGCTTGCTTTCTTTCTTACCCACAGTAAAGCCGGGCATTCCCTTCTCGAGGATAAAGACGCTGGCCCCTTTGTAGGCTTTTTCGTCCGGATTGGTCACGGCATACACAGTGACCGTATCTGCGACTCCTCCGTTGGTGATGAACATTTTGGTGCCGTTCAGAATATACTTGTCCCCTTTCCGCACGGCTCGCGTTCTGAGTGCGGCAACGTCTGAACCGCCTCTGGCCTCGGTGAGCCCGAAGGCTGCCACCTTCTCGCCTGTTGATAGAGGTGTCAGATATTTCTTCTTCTGCTCGTGATTACCCGCGAGGATGATCGGGAGGCTGCCAAGTTCCTGGCATGACGGTATGAGGGCAACAGCAGCGTCCACCTTGGCCAGCTCTTCCACAACGATACAATGGGCTATCATGCCCGCGGCCATTCCTTCGTATTCACTTGGGAAATCAATTCCCATGAGCCCGTTTTCTTTCATGAGTTCGAGCATGTCCCACGGGTATTCGCCCTTTTTGTCTCTCTCTTCAGCGCCTGGCGCCACTTTTTCTCTGGCAAGGCGCCGGACCATGTCTTGGAGCATCTTTTCTTCTTCGGTCAAGCCGAAGCGTTCCATTTCTTCCATCTTATCCTCCAGTTGAGAATTCCGATCAGGAAAGTGTCCGATTAACTGTAATCGTAAAACCCCTTGCCGGACTTGCGGCCCAAACGTCCTGCCCGCACCATCTTCTTTAGCAGGCCGGGCACCCTATATTTGGGGTCACCAAACTCTTCGTAAAGATGCTGCTGAACGCTGAGCAGCGTGTCCAAACCAACGAGGTCGGCCAGCGCCAGAGGGCCCATCGGATGATTCGCGCCCAGCTTCATGCCGTCATCAATCTCGGCCGGACTTGCCAGTCCTTCTTGCAGGACAAATACTGCCTCGATAATCATGGGAACCAGGATACGGTTTACCACGAAGCCGGGGGCTTCCTGAACTTCAATTCCTGTCTTGCCCATTTTTTCGGCTAAGCCCTTGATAACGGCAACCGTCTGGTCAGAGGTTGCTATGCCGCGAATAACCTCCACGAGTTTCATCACCGGAACCGGATTGAAAAAGTGCATCCCGATGAAACGGTCCGGCCGCGACGTCACCGAAGCAAGTTCCGTGATGCTGAGGGCGGAGGTGTTGCTTGCAAATATGGTGGATTCTTTTGCCGCGCCGTCCAATTCCTTGTACATGGCCTTCTTCAGGTCCATGTTCTCAATGACCGCTTCGATGACAACGTCAACATCCTTGGCCGTATCTGCTAAAGATAGATTGCCCTTGATACGTGACCGGATCGTTTCGGCATCCCCAGCCGTCATCTTTCCTTTTTCAGCCATGCGTTGAAGGTTTTTTTCGATGGTTGACAGCCCTTTTTCGAGGAACCTTGTCTCCACATCCATTAGGTTCACTTCATGGCCGCTCTGTGCCGCCACTTGCGCTATGCCGGCTCCCATCAACCCGGCTCCTATAACGCCTATCCTTTTGATTTCCATAAACCTTTCTCCCTTCACAATGGGATTGACACTTCAGATTCCCATGCTTCCTTCAGGCTGGAAGCGAACAAATAGTCCCACACTCGCCCTGAAACGGCACGCACCAACGGAGAACATGAGGCAGCTCCGTGAGCGGTCACCTTTCGGCAATCCTTGCAAATGAGCAGGTGGAGCATACTATTCGGAACATTATGTGCATACCAGAGACACGACGATTGATCAAGCAATTCCGCTGCTTCTCCTGCAAGCATTCAGTTTCCGAGGGACAAGTGTCATTGTCAGTCTGTGGGACAGGCTTTCCAGCCTGCCATCGGCCAGGTTGAGAAGCAGGCAGGCTGGATAGCCTGCCCCACGTAAGGGGGCTGGGAATGCTTACGCTTACTCGTCAGTCCTAACCGTGGCGATTCGTTGATCTCAGACGCGGCCGTGTGGTATCATTGTCGCCTTCCAAATGATAAAAGCATCCAGTCCCCTAACAAGGAGGAGTACATGGCAAAGGTCGCGGTAATCGGTGTCGGCCAGAGTGCGTTCGTGCGATCCTATCCGGGTTCCATCCGAGAACTGGCTTTCGAAGCTTACAGAGACGCGATGCAAGACGCGGGGCTCAAATCAGAACAGATTGATGCTTCGGTGATCTGTTCGGCTCCCGAATACGACAAGCAAAGGACTCCGGCAGGTCTCATGGCCGAGTACCTGGGGCTTAATCCCCAACCTACCTTCTACGTGGAGAGCGTTTGCTCGTCCAGCTCCAGCGGCCTTAGGACAGCGTACGCCCTTATCGCTTCCGGCCTTCACGATGTTGTGCTGGTGCTGGGCTTCCAGAAGATGTCCGAGATCTCGTCCGCAGAATCTCAGGAAAGAATGGGACGCGGAGCGGATATTCAGTGGGAGGCCCCTTTCGGAACAATGATGCCCGCGTACTACGCAATGTACGCCCGGGGACACTTCGAGAAGTTCGGCACGACCGAAGAAGATCTGGCCCTTATTCGGGTCAAGTCTTCGACGTACGGACAGATCAACGAAAAGGCGGTCTTCCGCAAGTCTTTGACGCTCGACAAAGTCCTTGAGCCCAAGTATATCGCCACACCCCTGAAGATGTACGATTGCTGCGCCAATGCGGACGGCTCCTCATGTGTCATCCTCGCGTCGGAAGAAAAGGCAAAGGCCCTCTGCCAAAAGCCCGTCTGGATAAAAGGGCTCGGCATGGCCACGCAGCCCATAAACATGGCCGGAAGGGACACTTTTAGCGGGCTGAAATGCGCGCAACTGGCCGCTAAGCGGGCTTACGACATGGCGGGCATAACAGCCAAGGACGTGAACGTGGCCGAGGTGCACGACTGCTTCACCATCGCGGAGATGATGGCTTACGAAGACCTGGGATTCGCAGAACCGGGCCAGGGAAAAGAGCTTATCCGAAACAAAGAGACCTATAAGGAAGGCAAGATTCCGGTGAACGTGGATGGAGGACTGCTCTCCAAGGGTCATCCCATCGGAGCTACCGGCGGTTCGCAAATCCGCACCATTGTCTTCCAGTTGCGAGGCGAGGCAGGTGAGATGCAGGTGCCGGACCCGAAAATCGGGCTGGTCCATAACATCGGCGGCGTCGGTATCTACGGCAATGTGAGCATATTTGGGGTGGATTGACAAGTCTGCTTTCAAACCGGGAAGAATCGGGGAGGCACTTCTTGTAAGAAGTTCCTCCCGAACCCCTCCTCAAGAACTTCTATCTTTGCCGGAATCCTCATTTCTCCACGGCAGAAATGAGGATTCCGGCAAGTGTTAGAGTTTCTTGGAGGGGGTTTGGGGGAACCTTATTTACAAAGAAGGTTCCCCCAATCTTACCGATTTGAATGCGAATCAGCACTACTGGAGGATTAACATGGGATTTGAACAGTTCGGCATCATAAGTTTCACTGGTGTGACGAAGACAGAGCAATTTGTGGAGCTTCTAAAGAATAACGAGCTATCCGGCACTTTGTGCATGCGGTGCGGAGCCAAGTTCTTCCCGCCGCGCAGTGATTGTGATGTTTGCCTCAGCAGTGACATGGAATGGTTCCCCATTAAGGGGGAGGGGACTGTTCTGACCTACACAAAGGCAATGTTTGCGCCTGCGGGATTTGAAAAGGACGTCCCGTACGTGCTCGCGGTTGCAGAATTTGCCGAAGGAATCAAAGTCTTCGGCCGCATGGACAAGTCTATTCCTGACGATGCAATCAAAGCCGGCATGAAAGTAAAAATCCGCGTAACCAACCTTGAAGACAACCGTGTTTCCTACGAATTGACCGCCGCGTAGAGTTCTCGGGGGAAGACAGCTGTGAGACATCGCGCGGGCTTCTCGACACGTCACCGGGAAGCAAGGAATTCATTCACCTCTTTCACGACCATTCGTGGGCGTTCAGAGCCATAATAGCGGTAGTAAGTCAGCGGTATCTTTTCTCCCGAAGCGAACTTGAAAACGACTCGACACATCTGATCGCCTCCTTCCCTGGCCGTGCGGACAGATGCCTCGACCAGGTCGGAGAGGGGTCGGTCTACTTTCCGGAAACCCCATACCCCGCCGCCTTTCAGGAAGAACCTGTTCTCCACTTTATCCAGTCGACAGGTTATTGTCCTTACGAAACACAGCGGCAAGAGGCCAAAGCAGATCAATCCCACGCTGAGCAGGTAGAAAAGCAGACGCTCGTCTTGAACTACCTCTAGCGTGATAACGGTGGGGTCCTTCAGATAAGCATTGATACTTGAGACAATCTCGGCCTGGTCTGTAGCCAAGGATCCAATACTGTACGGCGTAAACGGTATTGAACCCTGCCGGGTAACGATCCAAATCCGGTAGGAAATTCCTGACGTATCTTGACTGCTATCCGGATATATGGTCTCCAGTTTCGCAGCCGTGATGTCCTGCAAGGCCATTTGGCTGACCTGCGAACGGAATAGATTGGATTGCTCAAGTGAGCAGATGTTTTGCGCTCGGTCACAGCGTAAGACCACGAGATTGGGAAAAACAAAATATGCGACACAGAATCCAGCTACAACGAATAGGAGCCCCACACATTCTTGCATCCACGGGTAGTGTTTTATGATGAGCAATGGGGTTGTTGGCCGTATTATTCTGTACATCGCGGTCCCTCAATTAATCGGCCCATTCTTTGTTCGACCGTGAACTGGTCTCACTCCGTTTCTGCCAGGTCCACTGCTGCCGATATGAGCGACAAGTGGGTCAAGGCCTGGGGGAAATTTCCGAGCATCTCATCGGATTTGGTGTCGTATTCCTCCGAAAAGAGGCCCAGGTCGTTTCCAGTGGATAAGGCATGCTCAAAGACCTCGCGGGCCTCGTCCACGCGACCTTGCCGAGCCAGACATTCTGCAAGCCAGAAGGAACAAGGGATGAAAACCCCCTCTGAGCCCGGTAAACCATCGTCGCAGGGAGCGTAACGCCTCAGCAGACCTCCTTCTTCAAGCTCCTCTCGTACGGCATCAGTGGTGCGGATCATTCGCTCGTCTCTGTAATCTACGAAATCAACGGTAGGCAGCAGCAACAGGGACGCATCCATAACCGGATGATCAAATGCTTGCACAAAGACTCCTCGGTCCGGGTCGTAACCTTTCGTTTCAATGGCCGTGCGCATCTCGTCACGACTCTTTTTCCATTTATCCAAAGGCGCGTTACGGCCGATGTCCTCAGCCAGCTTTATTCCTCGGTCGAGCGCGGCCCAGCACATTACTTTGGAGTAAACGAAATGACGGGGTTCACCCCGCAGCTCCCAGATGCTACGATCCGGGTGCTGCCAGGACTCAACGGCAGCGCCTACCAGTTCAACGAGGAAGTCCCAGTAATCGTCGTCAGGGGATTCGCCTCGGCTGTGCCATCGGTACACCAAGTCGAGCAAGTCACCGTATGAGTCCAGTTGACTCTGCCTCCAGGCATCATTCCCCACGCGCACGGGCTTGGCGCCACGATACCCTTCAAGTCTTTCTATTTCGTTTTCAGGGAGCCAGCGTTCACCTCCGAGCCCGAAGACTATCTGGAATTGGTCTGCACTTCCCGCCGCGCTCCTTTCAATAAAGCGGCGGAACCCGTTGGCCTCATTAACGTACCCGACCTCTGCCAAAGAGTTCACAGCGAAGCAGGAATCGCGAATCCAGGAAAACCGGTAGTCCCAATTGCGCCGGCCCCCTGGCCATTCAGGCAACGAAGTGGTGGCCGCAGCGGCTATGGCCCCGGTGGGCGCATTTGTAAGACCCTTGAGCACCATGGCAGACCGTTTGGTTTGATGACCATATCGGCCTCTGAACCTGCCCTTGTCGCACCAGGCATGCCACCACGAGATAGTCCCTTCCAAGCGGCGGCTCAGTTCGTCTGTGTCGGGAGTTTCCACCAGCCCTTCGTCAATGTCCTCCGGCTTCCTGAACATGATAGATAGGTAGGCCCGTGATCCTTTCTCCGTGACGCATGTGCCCTCCAGATTATGACGATATTTCAGTTCCAGATGAGCGTTGCCGGAGATCACCAGCCCATGGCTGCCGCCGATGGCGAGGAAATTCCCCTCAGAATCTTTCCGAATCCATGGTTTGAGCGCTCCATAGCCGAAACGGGGTTCGACATCTATCTTAAGTTCCACCGTCCCTGTCACTCCCTCGATGGACCGGAGAATCTGCTGATGCGGATCATGTTCCCCTCCCGTACGCATGGTGAAGCAGTCGAGGACGCGGGCTTCACCTTCCTCCGTCTTAAAAGTAGTTTCCAGAATCATCGAGGAGTCCAGATACCGCCGTGTTGCTTCGTATTTTTTCAACGGGACAATCTGACAGTATCCCCCGTTGCTCCAGTCGAGGATCCGGCCGAAGCAACTTGCAGAGTCCATTCTCGGCATGCAGCACCAATCAATCGATGCGGATCTCGATACCAGTGCGCATGAGTGGCAGTCTGCTATAAATCCATAATCGGCAATGGGTGGGTATGTGCTGGTACTCATTTGCAGGACGGGTCCAATCCTTTCTGCCGCCAACCAAGATGACGGCCTTCTTCAAGCATCGGAAGAGGCAATTTTATCGGTTATTTGAAAATGATGCCAGAATTTATCATCTTCTTCTTATTCGATTTCTCGGGGATTCGATTTCTGCGCGAGCTGTTTCATTCAATTTTATGCCGGCAAGTGTCTCGTTCCCTGCCCAGGAACCGGAAGAAATTAAAGGTGTCATACTCTTCATAAATTTTCTTGAATTATTTGCACAAAGAAGAAGTCAATTTCAACGTGTGGCAATATAGGAGGAAATATTATGTCTCCCATTCTGATCCATTGGCTCGTCACAACCATCGCGATCCTCGTCGCAGCGTACATCATCCCCGGAATCAGGGTTGACAGCCTGGGCGCCGCTTTAATCGGGGCAGCAATTCTGGGCATTCTTAATGCCGTGCTGAAACCGATTTTGGTGATTCTCACTTTACCTATTACGCTGCTTACATTGGGGCTGTTTCTGTTTGTCGTGAATGCATTGGTTTTCCTTTTGGCCGGAAATCTGCTATCCGGTTTTCACGTTCAATCATTTTGGTCTGCCCTGCTGGGCTCTCTGGTCGTGAGCATTGTTTCCTACATCGCATACTCGATTTCAGCGTAAAGGCACGGCCCTCGAGCCGGCGCCAATTTCACCACACAGAATTGATATGAATTTCGTGATCGAAGGAAAAAAGGTAACTGCTGAACGGAAAGCGGCTCACCAGGCTGAACCGTGGCCGGCAGGGACGCCGGCCCTACTGTGAGACGGGTAGGACCGGCCTCCGTGCCGGTCACAAAATGACCGGTGCACGGTTACGAAAAAGGTTGGTTTTAGCTGCGTGCCTTTTGGTCGCGCTGATTTTTGTGCTGGCGCATCCCGGCGTCTGCCCGGCTCAGGTCACTGTACCGACGCCGCGAACCGAAACAGGAAAAGGCCCCCTCTACCAGCATCCTGCCTTCACCGGAAAAAGTTTCCCCGATTCACCCAGAAATGATCGAAGGGGCAGTCCAAAAGCTTGAGCACGAAGTTCAAGACATAGGCAGCAAGGCCTCACAAACCTTAGGACGCTGGCTTGGTCTGAATGTTTTCATGGGGGTCACGTGGCTGAGCCTAATAGTGTGCCTGCTGGTCTTACTGCTGGTGGGAATTCTCGACCGCTTAGCTCGCACGTTGATAGAAAGACGGGTTCGCACACTTTCAACGACCAGGAAGTCACTTGCATGGATGGCGCTTGTTCTTGATGCTCTTTCAAAACCTCTTTCGCTCTTTATATGGGTTTACGGAATTTACGGTGCGCTATCCATATCGCTCGTGCAGTTGCGCTATACGCCGGGCCTAGAATTTTTGCCCGGCAAGGCGGGAAAGGCCGCCGACATAGGTGGCGCCATTGCGATCATTTGGCTGATTTACCGCCTGGCAGTCCTGTCCGACGTTAGGGTCAAAACATGGGCGGGCGCAAGTCAAAGCAAAATAGACCAGTTGCTGGTCGGTATAGTCGGCAAAACCCTGCGCATTGTAATAGTCTTGATAGGAAGCATCATGGTCATCCAAAACCTTACGGGGATACAGATGGGACCTCTGATTGCTTCCTTGGGTCTGGGCGGTCTTGCGATTGCTCTGGCGGCCAAAGACTCGGTGGCAAACTTCCTCGGGTACTTTGACCATAATCTTCGACAAGCCTTTTCAGATTGGCGATCAAGTGGCCATAGACAAGTACGAGGGAATAGTGGAGTCAGTCGGATTCAGGAGCACTCGAATCCGGACCGCTGACGGCCATCTTTTGTCCATGCCGAACAGCAAAATGATTGATTCCCCTTTACAAAATGTGGGACGAAGACCCAACATACGGTGGTTTACAAATATCGGAATATCTTACGAAACTCCTCCGGAAAAAGTCCGGCGTGCGGTTGAGGTTATCGAAGAGATCCTTCGTGATCATGAGGGCATGAGGGAGGATCTCCCACCCCGCATCTTTTTTGACGCTTTCAAAGATTGGAGCCTGAACATTAGCATACGGGCCTGGTATCACCCTCCCGAACAGTGGGCCTACCAGGCATGGCTCCAGAAGACTTGCATGGAAATTCTGGAAAGATTTCATTCGGAAGGCATACGGTTTGCTTTGCCCACACAAACTCTACGTTTGTCGAACGATGACAAAGGGCAATTGGAACTCCAGATGCTCAAGGGCGAGCAAACCGAAACCGGCAAATGAATACCGCGAGAATTTGAAATGCCGTCGCGGGAATTGTTGATGGCTTTCTGTCTCGCTGCACCTCGGACTGACAAGGTTGCCATACGCTGCAACTATTCAGTTACTCGACCAAGGAAGGATACAGCGTCCCGCGTGACCGCCCTCGGAATGCCTTTTCAGGAGCTTGTCCCATTCTCTCCACGTAACCAAACAATTGCCATGCGCGGATTTTTTGGGCTTGATGTCAGCCCTCGGACAAATTATACTGCGCACGAATGATACCGGAGTTTTGATGGCTTGAAATCAGATCATCACGGGCGAGGGTCTGATACCAAGTGGCCGTTGGGCCCTGACACTACTGGGCGATCATATTGGTGACAACATCAAGAATTGATGGCTCGGCGGCCGGTATTGGTAATTCCCCAAACCCTTCGGTCCCGACACTTGCGGGAAGATGGGAATTCGCCCCTTTCTCGAGGGGGAATGGGGGGACTTTGAAAGTTGGCCCGAGTTCCGGGCTTGCCACGCCCGAGGCGTGGTTACATATTTAGATTGCAAACCGATGTTAGGCGCAGGCAAGGTTGCCGTGTGAAGGCAACCTGGTTCAAGCAGTCCTGTGCCGAAGATCGGTCCGCCGTACACGCAGGTCTGAAGGTTATGGCAAGAAGAAAATATTACTTTGAAGATGAGGAAACCGCATTTTCTTTGGTCGAGGAGCATAGTTTCTATAGGCTCAGAGTGGAGCGGTCCGCTATTGAGGACAAGCATGTGGAGGAGTTCCTTGATCGAACCGTCGAATGGCTCAGCAGAAACCCCGACAAGGGAATATTGATTGATTTTAAGGGGGTAAAGTCTGTTTGCAATGAGTTTGCCATTCACCTCAGTACGTACTACCAGCACGTAAGAGACAAAGGTCTCCAAGTGCGCTTCGTCAATGTGGACCCGGACATAGAGCCCTATATAAGACGGGCCAATATTTCAGTAGTGCTCGACGTGCATTCCGATAGGACGGTGCTTAGCGCTAAAGCGCTTCTTGAAGACTTGTCCAACAACCTATCTGATGAAGAGTTAAAGAGAAAGCACGGACTTTCCTCTCAAGGACTAGCTAGTACGTTCAGGAAGCTGTTGGGCAAAGGTTTAGTCACTCGTGACAAGCTCGCAACACGGATGGGCATAGAAACGTGTGAAATTACTGTAAATCTCAATGGTAAAGCCAGTAAGGTCAGAGTAAATGCGACAGACGTATTGAAAGATCTCGGTGACAATTCGTCTGATGCCGAGCTCATGCAAAAGTACAAGCTGTCCCCCAAGGGGCTCCGCAGCCTGTTGACGAAACTGCACCGCAAAGGTCTGATCTCCCAGGCCACCCTCGACAGGACTGGATCGGTCTCCGAATAGTCCTTTCATTTATTTCTTTCGCCGAGATCCGGCAGTCTGCATTGTCTACTTTGCGCGCGGGTTAACAAATCCGTCCCGTAAATCCGGCCTGTTGGTCTGCCCAAAATCTGTGCAATTGTTCCAGAGAGCAGAGCTCTTCTCCGGACTTGTCATTGCTAGTCTCGCGAGACGCGGGACGAAGCAATCTCAGGTCCTGCGGAATGCGGATGAAAGTGGAGACTGCTTTCCCGCAAAACGCGGGATTTCACTCCTCGCATCGGCAGGAGCGGCCAGATGGACCCGGATAACTCAATACTTTCCTCAAATTTGCACTGCCACTTGACGAGCGGCACACACTAAAATTAATATAAAAAATTCTGTTGATCGCATAATTTCTCCCGCGGTTGCAATAAGGACGCTTCCAATGATCAGGCTCGTAAAGGGATTCCACGACATACTTCCGGACGAGACGACCAAATGGGCCTTCCTCGTGGAGACGGCCCGGACTTCCCTGGAGCGGTTCGGGTTCCGGGAAATCATTCCACCGATCATGGAGCGTACCGAACTCTTCGAAAGAGGCATCGGTCAGGTCACCGACATAGTTGAGAAAGAGATGTACACGTTCGAGGACCGTGGCGGGGAGTCTCTAAGCCTCAGGCCCGAAGCCACCGCCGGAATATTGCGTGCTGTTGCCGAACACTCCTTGTTACGCCGCGATTCGCTCTTGAAGCTCTATACCATCGGACCCATGTTTCGCCGTGAAAGGCCATCGAAAGGGAGATTTCGGCAATTCTTTCAGGTCAACGCCGAGGTCCTCGGGGACGATTCCCCCTACACGGATACCGAAACCATTGCCGCAGCCTACGCGATCATGACGAGCATCGGCGCGTCCGGACTGATGATGGAGATTAATTCAGTGGGTTGCCAGGCTTGTAGGCCCGGATATAGGCAACGGCTGCGGGAATACTTTGCGAAATACCTCGATGAGCTATGTGAGGATTGCCGACGCAGGTATGATTTAAACCCCTTGAGGATACTTGATTGCAAGGTGCCGACATGCTCGGAATTAGCCAATGACGCGCCGATTATCCTGGACAGTCTGGACGCCCCGTGTCTTGAGCATTTCCAGGCTGTGCAGAAGGGTCTGGACATTCTCGAAATCCCTTATAGGTTGGAACCGAGAATGGTGCGAGGTCTCGACTACTACACACGCACCGCGTTTGAAATCATTCACGGCGAACTTGGAAGGTCAAAAGCAGTCGGGGGAGGGGGTCGGTACGACAGCCTCTTGAAAGAGTTGGGCGGCCCGGATGTTTCAGGCATAGGCTTTGCCATTGGTTTGGAACGACTTTCTATGGGCATCGCGGACGACGACGAACGCTTTGCGAGGTCCATAGACATCTATGTTGCCATTGTCGGGGAAAGTGCTCGTGAAACCGCTTTCAGCTTGGTCAACAGCCTCAGGGCAGCCGGGATTGCGGCGGAGGCCCGCTACTCTTCCACGAGTCTGAAGGGTCAGATGAAAGTCGCCGACAGGGTGGGCGCAAGAAAGGTCATAATGATCGGCGACGAAGAACTGAGCCGACAAGAAGTCACTGTGCGAGACATGCAGACCAGAGAGCAGACCTCTGTGAGGATCGATACAATCGTAAGCTACCTGCAAGGAGACAAATCTTGAAACTCGACGCGTTGAACGGATGGGAACGGACACATCTGTCGACGGAAATCTCTGAGAAGGATATAGACGCGCAGGTCGTTGTCATGGGTTGGGCCCTGCGGCGTCGGGACCACGGCGGCGTGATTTTTGTCGATCTTAGGGATCGCCGCGGTCTCGTCCAACTTGTGTTTAACCCGGAGTATTCCCGTGACGCACACGCTAACGCCCATGTGCTGAGGCCCGAATGGGTATTGGCCGCGAAGGGTATCGTGCGTCGCCGTCCTGAGGAATCCTTGAATCCCGACATGCCGACAGGAAGCATAGAGATATTTGTCGATGAAGTGAAGATCCTGAACCGGTCAGAGCCGCCTCCCTTTCCTTTGGATGACGACACCGACCCGACTGATGCGGTGCGCTATAAATATCGGTACCTTGATTTGAGGCGCGCCGGGGGTGCCCGGAACAATCTGCTGATCCGACACCGGTTCATGTCCATTGTTCGGGATTTCCTGAACAATGAAGACTTCACGGACATTGAGACTCCGTTCCTGACCACCAGCACGCCGGAAGGCGCCAGAGACTACCTCGTTCCGAGCCGGATCTCTCCCGGAAGTTTCTACGCGCTTCCGCAATCGCCGCAGATCTTCAAGCAGATTCTTATGATTTCAGGTTTTGAGCGCTACTATCAGATCGTCCGCTGCTTTCGCGACGAAGACCTGCGTGCCGATCGTCAGCCCGAGTTCACTCAGTTGGACATCGAAACATCCTTTTTAGAGGAAGACCGCCTGTTCGATATTATCGAGAGGATGATGTCCAGGATCTTCAGGGAGGTTCTTGAAATTTCTCTTACACCCCCGTTCCCCGCTCTCACCTACGACGAAGCTATTGCCAGATTCGGTGTTGATAAGCCTGACATCCGTTTTAGAATGGAACTTGTAGACCTTACGGACATCGTAAAAGATACCGGCTTCGGTGTCTTTCGGTCTGCCGTGGAAGCCGGCGGGATCGTGAAAGCGCTCAAGGTGGAACGAGGGGAGAGGCTTTCCAGGAAAGATCTTGACGATCTACGCGATTTTGCCGCGATTTACGGCGGCAAGGGAGTGGCGTACACCCGCATCAAGGATGCCGGTGAATGGCAGTCGCCCATCGCCAAGTTTCTTAGTCCCGAGGAGCGCTTTGCCATTAACGATAAGATGCAGGCGGTTCCCGGAGACGTCATACTCTTTGGCGCGGACTCCGTCCGGGTGGTGAACGATGTGCTGGGGAATTTGAGAAATAGTCTGGCCGAAAAGCTGGGCGAAATCCCGCAGGGAAAATTCGATTTTCTCTGGATAACCGAATTTCCCATGTTCGAGTATGATGAGGAAGAAAAGCGTTATAAGGCCATGCATCACCCTTTCACCTCTCCGAGAGAGGAAGACCTGGAGCTGCTCGAAAAAGATCCCGCGAGGGTTCGCGCTCGGGCTTACGATCTTGTCCTCAACGGCTCAGAGATCGGTGGCGGAAGTATAAGAATCCACAGGAATGAAGTTCAGCAAAAGGTATTTTCGGCCCTTCAAATCAACCCTGAGCAGGCGGAAGAGAAGTTCGGCTTCCTCTTGGAGGCCCTTCGGTACGGGGCGCCGCCTCACGGAGGAATAGCACTCGGAGTGGACAGGATCATGGCTATTCTGACCGGCTCAGCGTCGATTCGCGATGTGATCGCGTTCCCAAAGACGCAGAAGGCGACCTGCCCGATGACCGGCGCACCAACCGCGGTGACTCCGGAACAGCTCAAGGAATTGGGCCTAAAGCTGATTGTGAAGAAGTAATAGACGAGGAGACAAAATCCCCCTAAATCCCCCTTTAGAAAAGGGGGAGAATGCGGGCCTCACACCCCACTTTGTAAAGGGGGCAGGGGGGATTTTCCTCGCCGAACTGAATGGTTACAGAGGAGACGGACCATGGCGAGTTGGGACCCCAAAAGAGGCGTGCTATATCACGAGTTTAACAAGTTTCATAAGGAGAGGTCCCTCCGTGAGGTACGAGAACCGAACCTTTTGCGAAACATTTTCCCTTACGCTGAAGTTCCAAAGGTGGACTTCGATTTTGCGATACTGCCGATAAATCCCGCGAGGAATTTCCTTATTACAGACACCACCTTCCGGGACGGGCAGCAGGCCAGACCTCCCTTTACGGTGGATCAGATCTCCACGCTGTTTGATTATCTCCACAAACTCTCCGGGCCCCGCGGCATCATCCGGCAATCGGAGTTCTTCGTGTACACGAAGAAGGATCGCGAAGCTCTGGACCGCTGCCGGAGCAAGGGGTACCAGTATCCCATGATTACCGGCTGGGTCAGGGCACAAAAGAAAGACCTGGCGAATGTGAGGGCCGCGGGTCTTACGGAGACCGGCATTCTAACGTCGGTTTCGGATTACCATATCTTCCTCAAGATGGGGCTGGATCGCAAGAAGGCCATGGACAAATACGTCGATATGGTCCGAGCCACACTGGAAAAGGGGATTGTTCCCAGATGCCACTTTGAGGACGTAACCAGGGCGGACATTTACGGTTTCTGTGTGCCGCTGGCTCAAAAACTCATGGACATTCGAGAAGAATCGGGAATAGACATCAAGATACGTCTCTGCGATACCATGGGCTTTGGGGTCACCTATCCGGGGGCCGCGCTTCCTCGAAGCGTGCCCAAGCTTATCCGGGCCATGATTGATGACGCCAACGTCCCCGAAGACCTGCTCGAATGGCACGGGCACAATGATTTTCACAAATCGTTGACCAATGCAGTGTATGCGTGGCTCTACGGATGCTCCGGCGTGAACGGCACCCTGCTCGGCATCGGCGAGAGAACCGGCAACACCCCGATTGAAGCCCTTATGATTGAGTACATGTCGATAAGAGGCCAGACCGATGGAATGGATACGCTGGCCATAACCGAAGTGGCTGAATATTTCGAGCGCGAGTTGGGACACCATATTCCGGAGAATTATCCTCTTTTGGGCAAAGCCTTCAATGCGACCAGTGCAGGCGTCCACGCGGATGGAGTGCTGAAAAACGAGGAAATCTACAATATCTTTGACACCACGAAGATCCTCGGTAGGCCCCCTATAGTGAATATTACCGACAAGTCGGGCTTGGCTGGGATTGCGCACTGGATCAACACCAAGATGGATGTGCCGAGGGAAGAAAGGGTCGAAAAGAGCCATCCGGCGATCTCCAAGATCTATGACATTATTAGCGAGATGTACGAAGCCGGCCGCGTGACCTCCATGTCCGACAAGGAGATGACAGCACTGGTGAAGCGGTACATGCCCGAGCTGTTCATATCCGACTGGGATCGAATGAAGCTTATTGCCCGGGAAATGGCGTTCAAAATTGTGGAACGCTTCACAGAAACCCCGGAAATGAAATCAGCAAAGCCCAAGTCCATGGAAAAGGTGATGACCGAATTCCTCAACAGGTACCCGTTCATTCAGTATTGCTATGTTGCCGACATGCAAGGGAAAAAGGTCACCGAGAACATTACCGACATCACCGAGCGGGCCAAATACGTGGCGTTCAAGCCTCACGAGGACTTTTCCGACCGGCCCTGGTTCATCAGGCCCGTCAAGGACGGTAAAATTCACGTGGTAGGGCCGTTCACTTCGAGAATCACCGGAGCGCTCTGCATCACTGTGTCGGCTCCTTTAAGGGATAAGAAAGACAAGATGATCGGCGTGTTCGGCGCGGACATTCGGCTCGAAGAACTCCTCAAGGTGGAAAAGGAACTCATGGAAGAGCACGGTGTGGAGTTCACCGAGACCGACATTCGGGCATTGACCAAGAAGTACCGGGACCAATAAACTACTTGGAGCCCGTCCCGTCATTAAGCAACACCAAGATGAAATCAGAGTCGCTTGGCACAGGCACTTCGGCGGTTGAGGTCACCAATATCTCCCGGCACGGCCTTTGGTTGCTGGTTGGCGATGAAGAGTTATTCCTTCCCTTTGACGAGTGCCCCTGGTTCAAGGACGCTTCCGTGCAGGCCATACTAAACGTCGAACAGCAGGGACCTGATCATCTTCACTGGCCTGCGCTCGACGTGGACTTAGCCCTGGACTCGATCAGGCATCCGGAAAAATATCCGCTCATATCTAAGGCAAACGTCCGACAATAGGCTGCTCCGGAGTCGCCTCAGGAGCCGAGCTGCTGAGCCTTAGGTTGGTGCCACGGACGTGCCGCCAGGTTTGTTCGTGCACGGATGAGCTTCGCACATCCGTGGCACCATGCTGAAGAAGTGTAAGTTTACAGAAGAGGATCTATGGACAAATCATATTTGAAGGACGGTTTAAGTAATCTCTCCACGCCGCTCGTGGCTGACGCCTGTGTGCGATTGGGGTTGCCTCTTCGTTTGGCTCCTCAAGGCATTCACCCCGTCATGTCGGGAAGCTATGTCGCGGGCCGAGTGCTGCCGGTGCAACACTACGGCAGCGTGGATATCTTTTTGGAGGCAATGGAGAACGCGGAAGAGGGAGATATTCTGGTCATCGACAACAAGGGCAGGATGGATGAAGGTTGTATTGGAGATCTCACCGTGCTGGAAGCTCAATCGAGCGGACTGGCCGGTATTGTGGTCTGGGGCTGCCACCGTGACACAGCCGAGCTTATTCAGATTGGCTTCCCGGTCTTCAGCTACGGGAGATGTCCAGCCGGGCCGACACGATTGGATGTCCGCGATCCGGATGCTCTCAGCGTGGCCCGCGTTGGCAATCTCAGTGTGGGCCGAGATGATTTTGTTTTCGCGGATGATGATGGAGTCATTTTTGTTTCAGGAGAGCGTATAGAAGATGTTGCATCTACCGCGCACAGCATTTGGGAAACGGAACGGCGGCAAGCAACTGAGATAAAGGCGGGTAACAATCTGCGGCAACAACTTCAATTTGATGACTACTTGGCCAAACGAGCTTCGGATGCGTCGTACACCTTTCGCAAGCATCTGCGAGCTTTGGGAGGAGCCATTGAGGAGTAGGTTCGGCGCGTGAGGACTGTATTGGTGGGACAGGCATCTTGCCTGTCTATCCGGAAAGACAGGCAAGATGCCTGTCCCACCACTCTTGTCTGAAACATGTTGCCGGATTTATGAAAAAGAGCACTTAGCCAACTATTGGGGTAATCGTTGACAGCGAAAGCGCCCCACCCGTCTGAAAGCCGGCAGGGACGCCGGCCCTACTATGAGCCGGTAGGACCGGCCTCCGTGCCGGTCGCATACTGCGCGGTGAACGGTTGCCCATTGGGAATACTTTTTTTCTGGAGGTTTTGATATGAGTGGTGAAAACAAACCGGAAGTCGAATATCTCGATTCCGAAAGCACAAAAGGGATGCCGTTTTCCGAGGCAGTGCGAGTCGGGAACATGCTTTATTTGTCCGGGCAGTTGGGAAGAGACGCTTCCGGCAAGATGGTCCCCGGCGGAATTGTACCGGAAACAAAGCAGACAATGGAGAACATCAAAGCAACCCTGGAGCGGTATGGCTCCTCGCTGGATCATGTCATCAAGGTCACGGTCATGCTGGCGGATATAAGCGAGTGGCCGGCGATGAACGAGATTTATGCCGGCTATTTCTCCAAACATCTGCCCGCGCGCAGCGCGCTTGGGGCAAATGGGCTCGCACTGGGCGCAAGAGTGGAGATTGAGGTCATTGCAGTGTTGAAATGAACGATAAGATCACCGGGAACCCCCTTTTTGCAACCCTGCGAAACGCGGGGCTCCCCGTAAAAATTCCTAAATATTTGACAGGACGGCTGAATCGTCCTCTGGGGGCTCTGCCCTGCGAGCGAGGGGCCGGAAAGTGGAAAAATCCTTATCAAACATGACTGTCACTTCACCTATGGGGCCGTTACGCTGTTTTCCAACGATGATCTCGGCTTCGCCCTTTTTGGGATTGTCCTCGCTCTTGTTATAGACTTCGTCCCTGTAGATGAAGAGTATGACGTCCGCGTCCTGCTCGATTGCTCCGGATTCCCTTAGGTCGGCCAGTTGAGGCCTTTTGTTAGGACGTTCTTCGACCTTACGGTTGAGCTGAGAAAGCGCTATGACAGGAACGCTAAGCTCTTTGGCCAGTGCTTTCAAAGAGCGCGAGATCTCGGAGATCTCCTTCTCCCGGGAATCTGATTTCGTAGCGCCCCTCATCAACTGGAGATAGTCTACGACGACAAGGCCGAGGTCCCTTTCCTTCTTCAAGCGCCGCGTCTTGGCACGGATCTCCAGGATGTTGATCGCAGGAGTGTCGTCAATGTAAAGAGTTGAGTCGGAAATGCCGCCCACTGCCTGGGTAAGCCGCCCCCAGTCGTCTTGAGTGAGATACCCTGTCCGGAGGCTTCTCAGGTTCACTTTGGCCCTGGCGCAGAGTAGCCTCAGAGCGATCTGCTCTTTGCTCATCTCCAGAGAGAAGACCGCGGTGGGGATCCCGTCATCTATGGCAGCTTTCATGGCCACGTTAAGTGCAAATGAAGTCTTGCCCATAGAAGGGCGCCCCGCAATGATGATCAGGTCTGAAGGCTGGAAGCCCGCGGTGAGCATGTCCAGATCCCAAAAGCCCGAGGGGACGCCGGTGATGTTCTCCTTGCGCTCGTAGAGGCTTTCGGCGGTCTCAATGCTTCTCGTCATGAGGTCTTTGATGTGCACGAATCCTGATTGGATCCTTGACTCTCCGACCTTGAATATCAACTCCTCGCATTGATCGACAAATTCGTCGATATTCCCATGGTCCTCATAGCAGCGCGTGCTGATCTCTGTGGCTGAAGAGATCAGTTGCCTGAGCACAGCTTTCTCTTTAACGACTCTCGCGTAATGCTCGATGTTGGCCGCGCTGGGAACTGCATCCACCAGTTCTGTCAGGAAGGCAGGTCCGCCGACACTCTCAAGGAGGCTGGCTTCTTTCAGTGCTGCGGTGAGGGTGACCCAGTCCACCGGTTCATTGCGGTTGAAGAGATTCGTGACAGCCTTGTAAACGTTGCGATGAGCTTCACGGTAGAAATCATCGGACGAAAGAGTCGCCAACACCCTCGGCAGAGCGTCGTTGTCAATGAGCAACCCCCCCAGGATGGCGCGCTCGCCTTCCAGGAACTGGGGAGGGAGTCTGACTTGACTGCTATTTTCCGCCGACATTCTCGGATTCTTCCTCCGCCTTCACTACGACGGTTACAGTTGCCGCAACCTCAGGATGGATGCGCACGGTCGCTTTGTACTCACCGAGCTTCTTAACGGGCTCCGACAAGCTGATCCGCTTCCTGTCTATCTCGAATCCTTGTTGTTCCAGGGCCTCGGCCACGTCCACATTAGTAACCGACCCGAAGAGCCGGGCATCCTGACCTCTCGATTTCCTGACAAAAGTCAGCACCAGGGCCGAGATGTTCTGGGCCTGAAGTTCCGCGGCCCCTTTGGCCTTCGCTTGCTTCTTCTGCTTCGCCTCGATCAGACCTCGATAGAAATTGAGGTTCTTGGCCGTGGCCGGACAGGCAAGCTTCTTTGGGAACAGGTAGTTGCGGGCATATCCCGGCTTAACTTTTACGGTTTGTCCGACCGTTCCCAGTTCGTCGATATGTTCGAGAAGGATTATATCCATTGTCATTACTCCGCAAGTTCTATTATCGCCTGGGCACCGTAAAGGGTAGGAAAGCTATGTTTCTAGCCCGCTTAATGGCCGAGGTCAGTTGTCTCTGGTGCTTGGCGCAATTCCCGGAAATCCTTCTGGGTATGATTTTCCCTCGCTCTGTAATGAATACTTTCAGGATGTTAGGTTCCTTGTAGTCCATCCTGAGAGATGAGTCAGCACAGAAGCGGCAGACTTTGCTTCGGGGAAATGGGCGTCTTCTTGGAGGTCTGCTCATAACTATTCTCCCTCCTTCTTCTTTTCAGAAGCCGCGGGTTCCTTGGTTTCCACCGCAGGGGTCGCTGGCGCCTCTTCGGTCTCGGGTGTCGGGGCAGCTTCTAGTTCGGTAGGCTCCGGGCCTTCCTCCGTGACGGCCGCAGGCGCCTCTTCGGTCTCAGGTGGTGGGGCAGCTTCTTCTGCGGCAGGTTCCGCGGCCTCCTCCGTGACGGCTGGGGCTGTCGGTTCCACCGCCGCGGGTGGAGCTGGCGCCCGGCGCGCGGCTTCGGCTGCTTTCTTCTCTTCCTCCGCGGCCTTGAAGGCTTCAAGATCAACATCGTCGTCAATCTTGACGCTGAGGAATTTCAGCACTTCCTCAGTGATCTTGAACTGCCTCTCCAATTCAGTTATCAGCGCGGGGACCCCCACGAAATCAAAGAGGATGTATCGCCCTTTTTCCTTTTTCTTGACAAGGTAGGCGAGCCTCTTGAATCCCCAATCCTCGATCTTGATGATTTCCCCGCCGTTGGTTTTGATAAGTTCGCTGTATTTTTCGGTGAAATTTCTGATGTCGTCATCCGGCATTTCAGGGGCCAGGATGACTACGGATTCGTAGCGTCTCACGGCTTCTCCTTTCGGGTATCAAGCCCTTCCGGGCAAGGAGTGATATGAAAAAAAGTACTTTACAACAAGGTTGCCATGTTTGCAACGGGAAAAAAGGGTGCAGGGTAATCCTTCAGTTACTGCGGTAAAAGATTGTCATTGCGAGCGCAGCGAAGCAATCTGCGTTTTATCTTGCTGAGATTGCTTCGTCGTTTCACTCCTCGCAATGACATGCGTGGTATCTCCCCGCATGGGAATAATTGTCGATCCGCAATTAGTGCTGAGTGTGCAATTTTTTCGAATCGGAATTACCGTTTCCTGATCTCTTTACATCTGTGGCAGGTCCAAACTTTTTCCCTGATAAAGAAGAACAGAATCCCGACTCCGAGAAATATCGAACCCACGTAATAGCCTGGCCGGGAGAACAAACTTGATGAACCACGGGGTCTGGTAGAAGTTCGTGGCCAACCCGTACAACGTCATGAGAGCAACTCCCAGGAAGATCACCACGAAGCCTGAGAGCGGAGAAAGAATCATCCGGGACGACTTGGCCATTACCCCGCCGCAACCATCGCAGAGCTTAACCTTGCCCATCCTCAGTCTATCCTGAAATCGGTTGAAATCCTTTTCCGGGACAGGGCTCGCATAATACCCCGGGTCGCTCTCACCTTGGTCACGGGCAGGCAACGGCCTTTCGTACTGATAGTCGTTTTCCGAGTCTTTGGCAGACCCCGCGAGCGGAGCTGCGAGGATTTCGAAATCCCACGTTCGCCGTTCAGAAGGATTTTCAAGTCTATCAGCCTTTTGTATCGGGCCTGTGAGCCCCTTTCCCTTCACGATGTCAGTAAACTTCACGGGCTCTCCTATGATGAATCGTCACAACCGGACGACTTTCAACACTGTAATTCTCATCAGGATTGAAGCGGGATGAACGCGGATTACCGGCCGCATCCCTGGGCGAATAGTACCAGAATTCTGGATAAAGTCAATCCCTGAGCGGCGGATTAAGACTGTGGGGAGTGTCCCTCTACCCAGCAAGAGC
Source organism: uncultured delta proteobacterium (assembly GCA_963809365.1). Taxonomy (GTDB): domain Bacteria; phylum Desulfobacterota; class Desulfomonilia; order Desulfomonilales; family Desulfomonilaceae; genus CAWBBA01. The sequence continues at coordinate 45,700 of CAWEJR010000010.1, forward strand.
CGGGCAGAGGGATCAGAGCTATTCAGCGTGGAAAATACTACTTCAGGTAGGGGTTACCGAACAGCAGGATGAGCGCTATAACCAGCGCGTAAATGGTAAGAGACTCGATCATGGCCAGACCGATGATCATGGTGGTCAGGATTCGACCGCCGGCCTCGGGATTCCTTGAAGTTCCTTCGCAGGCTCCCCCGATGGCGGTCCCCATTCCGATACCGCTACCGATGGCACCGAGTCCGATGGCAAGTCCCGCAGCGAGGACGGTCCACTGGATACTCCAGCGTTGACTGCGGTTATTTCCGCTGCAAAGGCCAATCCTCGCGAACAGTGTGATGGCCAGCATCGTCAGTCCGGCAATAAATGTTCTCTTCATGAATTTAAAACCTCCTTGATCTGGTATCAGTGAGCCTCTTCAAGAGATCCCACGATGTACATCATGGTCAGCATGATGAAGACGAGGGTCTGAATGAAAGAGGTGAACACCTGCAAAAACATCATTGGCAATGGAACAAGATAGGGCACCAGGAGAGTAAGAATGATAATGGCCAAATCCTCTCCCATAATGTTCCCAAAAAGACGGAAGCTCAAAGAGAGTATGCGGCTAAAGTGGCCGATCAGTTCAATGGGCAGCATAAGAGGAATGAGCCAGGGTACCGGCCCGATAAAGTGCTTGACGTACTTCACGCCGTGACTCCTGATTCCAACATAGTGTGTCGTAACAAAGGACACGAGAGCCAGAGCCAGTGTCGTATTCAAATTGTTCGTCGAGGACTGGAACCACGGTATGATTCCGATGAGGTTACAGGAAAGAATAAAGAGCGCCAGGGACGCAATCAAGGGAAAGTACGGCCGGCCGTGTTCTCCCATGGTCTGGAGCACGATGTCATCCAAGGTTGACACCACGACTTCCCAGAAGTTCTGAGCGCCTTTCGGAACCATCTGAAGTTTGTTTTTCAGCAGAATGGCCGCCACGATCAGGACGATCATGACAATCCACGTATTGAGGACGTTGTTCAGGTCCGTATGCTGGACGCCCCACTTCTGCCAGAAGGGTTCCATAGAGTGGTACGCGGGGTTGGAAATGATGTCGGTCAAGTTGGGTGGATGGATGTCCGCAGCCATGTATCAGACCTCCTCTGGCCTTCTATTCGCTATGTGGATCAGAACCAACATGACAAGAAGTCCCGCAGGGACTACCGACAAGCCGGTCACCAGACCCACAGGGTCTACTTTCAGGAATCTGATAAAGCCGTAAAGACAAATCCCGAGCAGGATCAGTCTCACGTAAAAGCCTCCGAGCAGCAACGCGGTCACGCCGTTTCTGTCGAGGAATCCGGTTCTTTTAACTCTTCTCGCTGAAACCCATGCATTACCAAGGACCAAAGCCCCACCGGCCGCAAATCCTAAGCCAAAGCCATGAGGAGCCAAAACGACACAAGCCAGGAGACCAACAAGGTAAACCGCCCCCGAGAGCACGAACCAGACTCCTGGGATCTTGTCGAAGTTCATTCGGACTTTTTATCCTCGTCAGCCCGCAACTGCTTACGAACCTCAATCCAGACGTTTCGCGCAGCCGCGGCAATTCCAAAACAGAAAAAAATGATGCTCAGATAAGGGAAGGTGCCTAATTTACCGTCAAGCCAGTATCCTATACCGGCCCCGATAAATATGGCGAGAACTATCGACGCACCCAGTTGCAGGGAGTCACCCACCAGTTTCCAGGTTGTGTTAGTCCTCTTCACGAAGTCTAAGTCATTAACAGATGAGAGGGCCTGGTGTCAAGATAGTTATTTCCTCGGAGGGAAAAACACCATGGGCGGACATTAGAGACCCGAGCTTGCCGAATCCAACCACCGGCCATAGTCAAGTGACCTGTGGTGATTCTCAAAGGCATTGTCCGATCTGCTCGTGTATGTGCGGCTCTCGACCGCCCTAAATGAGGGCGCAGTCCCGCGTCCCGCGGGACGCCCCTACGCCAAGTATCCCTGCGGATGCCATTTTGAGACACTCTCATCTTGTCGGTCATTCGTCACCCCGGACTCCGATCCGGGGTCCAGTAAATGGCGGGCAGGGACGCCCGCCGCTACCAAATCGTAGGCACCGGCGTCCCTGCCGGTGCTGGTTTCCTGGTGGGACATCCGCGAAACGCGGGACTGCCTGTCGCTTCACGACGCGGAAGATGCCCATCCCGCCGAGAAGATTGCTTCGGGCTGGCGCCCTCGCAATGACAGGTTTGGCCATTCATATTGACGATTTCAGGATCGAACGGTAATTACTTTTGCGTCCTGGTTCCCAGGCAGTGCCTCGGAACGAGCAAAACACATTCAAATTGATGTAAACGAACAAATCATCACTAACTTGATAACTCCTATCAAGTTTGTTGTCGATAAAATACCTTTTTCTCCCGAACTTGACAACGTTTAATTGACCCGATGAGACGTCAATGGTAGGCTTTTGCAATTCAAAGCAGGATTACGCTAATTGCCGGTTATGAGAAACAAAATGAAATAGAGGTTGCGCCTTGGTAATGTTGCCTCCACCCGCATGATAATCGGCAGCCAAGCAAAATGAGCCTTTCGACAAAATACAATTTGGGGACGACTGGGAAAATCGTAGAGGCTTTCCTCCTCTCAAAGCTTCCGATCATTTTCATCATCGCTTCTTTGCTCGCGGGCGCTGCGTAATGTTGCCTCCACCAGCATGATAATCAGCAGCCAAGCAAAATGAGCCTTTCGACAAAATACAATTTGGGGACGACCGGGAAAATCGTAGAAGCTTTCCTGCTCTCAAAACTTCCTATTATCTTCATCATCGCATCTCTGCTCGCGGGCGCTGCAGCTCTCGTGCTCACGCCTCGAGAAGAAGAGCCCCAGATTGTAGTGCCTGTGGTCGACGTGATGATCAACTTTCCGGGCGCGTCCGCGGCGGAGGTGGAGAATCTCGTCACCATAAACCTTGAACGCAAGTTATGGGAAATCGACGGGGTCGAGTACATCTATTCATCTTCGCGGCCTGGCTCTGCCGTAGTCACTGTCCGCTTTTACGTCGGCCAGAACAGGGAAGAGAGCATCGTCAAGACCCACAGCAAGATCATGTCCTACGTGGACCAGGTTCCACCAGGTGTCACGGGTTGGGTTGTGAAGCCCGTCGAGATAGACGACGTCCCGATTGTGACGTTTTCACTCTACAGCTCCTTATACTCGGATTACGAGCTGAGGCGTGTGGCCGATGAGATACTGCACCGCATGCAGAGAATTCAGGATACCGGCCGCGCGTATGTGGTGGGCGGACGCAAACGACAGATAAGGGTGCTTCTGGAACCGGAAAAGATGGCCTCCCGGCAGGTAGCTGTGCTCGACATCGAGCGCGCTCTCAAGGGAGCCAACGTCAACGTCCGGGCCGGCACAATGGATGTCCTGAACCAGGAGATAGTGGTCGACGCCGGGCCGTTCATCAAGTCACCGGAAGAGATAAACGAGCTTGTCATAGGAGTCCACGAAGGAAAGCCCGTGCACCTTCGAGATGTGGCCCGCATAGTGGACGGACCCGAAGAAGTCACAACCTACACGCGACTCTTACTTGGCCCCGGTGCGGCCCGTGACCCGGAGACAAAGCACATTAAGGGAGAACAGGGCAAGGCCTATAATCAGGTCACCATCGCGGTTGCCAAGAGAAAGGGGACAAATGCGGTCCGGGTGGCTGAGGGCCTGATCGAGCAAGTGAGGGATCTCCAGAAATCCGTCATACCATCCGACGTGAACGTACTGGTCACAAGGAATTACGGCAAGACCGCTGACGAGAAAGTCAACGAACTGGTCAAGCACTTGGGGATTGCCGTAGTGAGCATTGTGGCACTTCTCACAGTCATTCTCGGCTGGCGGGAGGCAATGATTGTGGCCCTTGCGGTGCCCATGACGTTGGCCGTAACGCTTCTCGCCAACCTACTCGTGGGGTACACCATCAATCGGGTCACCCTTTTCGCGCTGATTCTCTCTCTCGGGTTGCTCGTAGATGACCCCATTGTGGATGTGGAAAACATTCACCGCCATTTCAGGCTGAAAACCCATCCTCCTCTGGATGCGACCCTGCTGGCGGTAGATGAAGTGCGGCCCCCAACCATACTGGCCACCTTGGCGGTGATTGCCTCATTTATCCCACTCTTTTTCATTTCAGGCATGATGGGGCCTTACATGCGCCCGATGGCCCTGAACGTGCCCATTGCAATGATAATGTCTCTCGTGATCGCGTTCACCGTCACGCCGTGGACCACTTACCACGCGTTGAAAAAGGAGTACGACAAGGATGAGAAGCCTTACGATTTCAGGTCAGGGGGTGTTTATCGCACATACCGCAGAATTATCACCCCGTTTCTGGAGGACCGCAGAAAGAGCTATTACTTTCTGGGGGGGATTGTCGCAGCACTAGTGCTTTCCATGTCGCTAGTGGTGGTGAAGCTGGTCCCGGTTAAGATGCTGCCGTTTGACAACAAGAATGAGTTTCTCCTGCTTGTGGACATGCCGGAGGGGACGACACTGGAAGGCACAGACAAGGTGGTGACAGACCTCGAGCGGTATCTGGCCACGGTGAACGAAGTGCGGGACCTCGAATCATATGTCGGGTTAGCGTCTCCTATGGATTTCAACGGAATGGTACGCCAGTACTACCTGCGCAAGGGGAGCAACGTGGCAGACATTCGGGTGAACCTCCTTGAAAAGCATGAACGAGCGTTTCAGAGCCATGCGCTCGTGCTGAGAATCAGGCCGGACATCCAGAAAATAGGTGACAAGTACGGGGCCAACGTCAAGATTGTTGAGGTGCCGCCAGGCCCGCCGGTTTTCTCAACCATTGTCGCTGAGGTATACGGACCGCCCGAAGCTTCTTACCAGGAGTTGATCTCCGAGTCGCGCAAGGTCAGACGTGTCATGGAGGCCACTCCCAAGGTGGTCGATGTGGATGATTCGGTCGAGGCCCCGCAAGTGCAGTACAATTTTGTGGTCGACCGCACCAAGGCCGGCCTCCACGGGATCACAGAGGAAGAGATAGCGCGATCGGCAAGAATGTTCCTGGGAGGTGAATCTCCCACGATTGTTCACCAGGACACGGAGCGATCTCCACTGGAAGTGAATCTTCGCCTCCCGAGATCCATGAGGTCTCGGCCCGAGGATATGGGGCCGATAAGAGTCAAAGCCGCAGACGGATCCATGGTACCGTTCAACGAGTTGGGAGAACTCAAGGAGACCACCATAGACCAGACCATATACCGAAAAAACATGGAGCGTCTGGTTTTTGTGACCGGAGAAATGGCCGGGCGGAGCCCCGTAGATGCGATCTTTGACCTTCAAGGCTCGATGAAAACGAACCCCTTGCCGGAAGGATTCACGGTGAAGTGGGCAGGGGAGGGGGAGTGGAAGATCACCCTTGAGGTCTTCAGGGATCTCGGCCTTGCATTTGCGGGCGCGCTCATACTCATATATATCCTGCTGGTGCAGCAGACCCAATCTTTTGCCATTCCGCTGGTCATCATGGTGGCGATTCCGCTGACATTGATAGGCATCATGCCAGGTTTTGCTCTTCTTAACGGGCTGTTTGCTCAGACCATAGGCAATTATAAGGACTCGATCTTCTTTACGGCTACCGGCATGATCGGAATGATAGCTCTGGCCGGCATTGTCGTCAGGAATTCCATAATCCTGATAGATTTTATCCACATGCGGATTCGGGCAGGGGCAGACTTGAAAGATGCCATCATTGATTCCGGCGCGGTCAGGTTCACTCCAATCCTTCTCACAGCGGGCGCGGCGATATTCGGGTCATGGGTCATCACCTTGGATCCGGTCTTTTCAGGGCTGGCGTGGTCTTTCATCTTTGGTGTTTTTGCGTCAACGGTCTTCACTCTTCTTGTTGTGCCCATGATTTACTATCTGATTTACGGCAGGAAGCCAGGGGAGAGGGCCGTTGATTCATAAACGGTACGGAGCGCGCTCAGGGTTGCGAAGGTAAGTGGAAATGCTTACCCTGTAAATACACATGGGCTGTGTAAGGAGGTGCTAATATGATCAGCCACCAAATTCAAGATGCATTTAACGACCAACTCAACGCGGAACTCTATTCAGCTTACCTGTACCTTTCTATGTCGGCCTATTTCGAGTCGATGAACTTGAAAGGTTTTGCTAACTGGATGCGGACCCAAGCGCAGGAAGAAATGCTTCACGCCATGAAGTTCTACAGCTTCATCAATGATCGAGGCGGTAGGGTTGTGCTGTCAGCCATAGACGGTCCTCCTGTCAAATGGGATTCGCCTCTCGCCGCCTTCGAGGACGCGTACAGGCATGAGCAGAAAGTGACAGGTCTGATCAACAACCTCGTGGACCTAGCGATGCAGGAAAAGGACCATTCGGCAGGCGCCTTTTTGCAGTGGTTTGTCACCGAACAGGTCGAAGAAGAAGCTTCCGCGGATGCAGTAGTGCAAAAGCTGAAGCTCGCGGGAGGGCAGGGAGCGGCTCTTTTCATGATAGATGCGGAGCTGGCGACTCGGGTGTTCACGATGCCGACCGCACAAGCAGCGGAGTAAGTCAGAGGTGCCGTGCTGCTGGGCATTGCAATGGCTCTTGATCCGACAACATTCTAGAGGGGTGTAGGTGCAGGACCCGCGTGTCTGCCCCGGCTTTTGTGCGCCACCAATGTGTGCGCACACGCGGCTGGGCCTCTACCAACGATGAGGGTTTGACACATTTGGCCATTTTCAATGCGTCGCCGTATAGTGGACTTCAGCGCGTCGAAGGGTTTCGGGGAGCATTCAACAATATTGTGTAAGGAGAACGGAAAATGGAAGACTGGTGCGACAGGACGTTGCAGATGTTGGCCACCGCAATAGAAAAGGAAGAGAAGGGGAGGGACTTTTATAAGGATGCGGTTGCCAAGTGTGCCAATGAACTTGGAAAAGAGATGTTCCGCACGCTCATGGCTGACGAGGGTGTCCATATTCAGCGTCTGAAGCAGATCCATGAACAGATCTACAAAGGTAAAGCGTGGTCTGAAGACTGGAAGGCGTGCCGCGTCGAGAACGAAGACTTGAACAAGCTCGTGAGGGAACGAATCACCAAGCTCGGGCGGGACGTAAAGGGGGAATCCGGCGACCTGGAAGCCCTCGAAATAGGCATTCAGATGGAACAGGGCGCGATAAATTTCTATGAAGAGCAGCTCGGAAAGGCCTCCGAGTCGTTGGAAAAGGATTTTGTGAAACAGATGATTGCAGAAGAGCGCAGACACTTTGCGGCTCTTGAGGACCTGAAATTGTATTTCACCAATCCTGAATCCTGGTTCATTGAAAAGGAACACCACGTATTGGACGGCGCGTGAGACGCGTCTGGGTGCAAACTGTCCATATCAATTACCAAGAGTAAGTCCGTTTGATCCGAAATAGTCAATATGAACGGCCAAAACTGTCATTGCGAGGGCGCCAGCCCGAAGCAATCCCTTCTCGGTGGGACGGGCATCTTGCCCGTCATTAGGCGACAGGCAGGATGCCTGTCCCACCAGTCCCGCGAGGCGCGGGACAGACTGGACCCCGATCGGAGTCCGGGGTGACGGTCTAATTCCCGCAAATCGGACAAAAATTGGGCAATTGCTATAATTACAGGTTTTGCAACCGGCTCTACTCCTGAGGGGGGTGATTTCTCATCAACGGGCCCGCAACGCCCGCGAAGATCTTTATTGATTCGGCCAGAGCGCTCAATGTCACAAATACAATGAATGCTAGGGCTATGGCCGGAATGCTCAAAATGGACAGACCGAGCAGAGATAGGGAAAGAGACGAATCAACGCCGGAGGCGGCAATCTGCAGGAGGATTATGCCTGCTACGATGAAAACGTATGAGACCAGAGCAGCGACCCCCAGTACCCGACAATAAGTGAGGATTCGTGTCAAATCTGGAAATGGGTCCCTGATCTCTCCTGATTCTGCCTCCTCTTCGCGCTTCGAGGGCCGATCGGCCTCGCGTTTTGCGCTCGTCTGTCTGTTCGCCTTCCGGCGCAGTGCCTGTCCGGAAGAGGTCTTCCTTCCGCTTATCCCTGCTCGTTCATCTTGGATGGCCTTGGCCCTTCCCGGCGCCGTGAAGCCGCAGCGAGGACAGGTGGCGAATTCTGTCCCTTGAATGTTGCCACATGCGGGACAGATAAAGAGCCCGAGATCAACAGTTCTTTCGGTGATCGGGACCCTGTCGTCCAACTCGGGCTGGGTTATTACCCCGGCGTTCACCAATTTGTGGAAAACGCTCTGAAGGCCCTGAGCCGACAGGGTGTATTTCTCCATCAGGTCCTGATCGCTCAATCCGGACCTGATATCTCTGAGGACCTCTCTTGCCGTAATCTTCCGTTTGTCCATGGAGAGTTCCTTTGCGCTAACATCCTCAACAGTGTTGCCGCACGGGCGCTTCACCGAATTGCGTACACGTGTCCGTCATCGCTTCCCAAATAGATGACGCCGTCGGCTACCGCTGGTGACGAATATACCGGGCCGCCGGTCTTGAACCTCCAAATCTCCTGTCCTGTGGACAGGTCTAGAGCGTAAAGCGTACAGTCGGCACTGCCAAAGTATACCATTCCGCCGGCAAGAGTAGGTGAAGAATACACAGCGCCCTCTGTTTCGAATACCCATCTTGCCAGACCGGTTTTGACGTCCACAGCGTAGACATGACGATCAGCGCTGCCGAAATAGATGACGTCGTGCGCAATGGCTGGAGATGACGATATTTTGTCCCCAGCCTTGAAATGCCATCTTTGCTGGCCTGTGCTACTGTCCGCGGCATAAAGGCACCGATCCCCACTGCCAAAATATACCGCGTCCTTGCCTATAACCGGTGCGGTGGATACCGGTCCAGCGGTCTTGAGGTTCCAGGCCGCTTTGCCCGAACTGATCTCCACAGCATAGAGGTTCCCGTCGAGGCTGCCAAAGTAGACAATTCCCTCACTTATGGCAGGCGCGGAATAGACCGGTCCGCCGGTCTTGAACTTCCACAGCTGGGTTTGCCGTGCCACGTCCACGGCATGAAGGTTGCCATCCAGACTGCCGAAATAGATCCTGCCGTCCGCTACTGCCGGCGATGAGTAGATCGGCCCTGCAGTGACGAATTTGAATTTTGGTTCTCCGCTTTGGAGGTCCAAACCGTAGGCTGCTCCATCCAAGCTTCCGAAAAAAACCACTGAGCCGACGATGGCACAAGAGGAGTAGATAGAACTCCCCGTTTTAAAGTTCCATCTCTCCTGTGCAGTTTCCTTATCCACAGAATAAAAATTCCCATCGAGGCTTCCAAATACCGCCGCATCTTGCGTCACTGCCGGAGTAGAGGACACCCACCCACCCGTCTTGAACTTCCATTTCAGTTGCGTGAGTTTGGTAACTCCCGCGGTATTATATGAACCAGTGCGACGCAGATTGGCGCGAAACATTACGTCGCCTCGCCCACCACCTCCACCGGCAATAGGACGGACTCCACGCGAACTCTTGCCACCCGCCCCAGCAGAAGCCTCCGCTTGTCTTCTTTATGAATTTGGATACAATGACTCCGCACTGCGGACATTCGTCAAATTCCGAAAATTGGGGCATGCCACAGGCCGGACATCTGTAGATCTCGATGTCCACCGACTTCTGACTCAAAGGGATCCTCTCTTCGAGTTCGGACCGGCTGATGACTCCGGCTTGCAACAGTTTGTCGAAAAGACTCTGAAGCCCCATTGCAGAAAGTTTGTGCTTGTCCATCAAGGCGGAATCGCTCATCCCTGCACGGATATCTTCTAGAGCGGTCTTCGCGTCTATCTTGACTTTGGCCATGATCGGTTCCTATACCCTTCGGATAACCCGTTAACCTGGTCAATCATCGTGCCCCTCGCGTGAGACGCACGAGTTTTGTCGAACAAGGGTGTGGTATCATCGGACGTGCGGCGTCCGGCAATGGCGTCTTCCGTCCGCAAGCACGTGGGACGGTGGCGGCACCTCATGTGGTCACGGGCTAAGATCCACCGTTAACGAGGTCATGATTTTCTTGTAATAACGCTAACATACCGCGCTGTCAAAGTCAACATAAAATGGCCGCTTTAGCCTGCTCAACACCTTGAGATTCCGGTAAGCATTCAGTTACCCGAGTGCACGTCGTCCCGCCTGTCTTTGCGCGGAAGGAAATCCCGCGTTCCGCGGGAAAGCAATTTCTGTTTTGCGCTGTCCCGCGGGACGCGGGACTTCGCTGCGCCCGCAGTGACATATTCGACGAAAACCCTGGCGCGACCAAATGCACACATATTCCTTATCCTTCGGCCCTTGCCGTTTTTTTGTGTTGATATTAATGTCCGCTTGGCTATGTTGTGCCCTGCCGAGGGACGGAACATCGGTGAATGAAGAGGAACGTAGGAAGCAGAGGAAATATCGAAGTGCAGCTTGTCAAGACCTGAAAAAGGGTGTGGCCAAACCGATGCGTCCATACACCTGGAAGTTGAAAAGCGCTATCTCGCCTATGCGCTCTCCACCATCGTGTCGCGTGCATTGCCCGACGTGCGGGACGGGCTCAAACCTGTACATCGCCGTATTCTCTACGCAATGCATTCAATGAGGCTGACCGACGCGGCAAAAATGAGAAAGTCCGCTGCGGTTGTAGGCGAAGTAATTGGTAAGTATCATCCTCACGGCGATCAGGCTGCGTACGACGCACTTGTTCGAATGGCCCAGGATTTCAGCCTGAGATATCCGCTCATAGACGGTTCGGGGAACTTCGGCTCAATCGACGGCGATTCACCCGCCGCGATGCGCTACACTGAGACGAGGCTAAGCACCTTTGCAGGGATGCTTCTCAGGGACATTGATCGAGGCACCACCGATTTCCGGCCGACGTACGACGCCATAGGCGAAGAACCGGACGTACTCCCTTCAGCCGTTCCCAATCTTTTGCTCAACGGCTCTTCCGGCATAGCGGTCGGTATGAGCTGCTCTTTCCCTCCTCACAACCTCAGCGAGGTTGTTGCCGCATGTCGCGCGGCGATCCGGCAGAAGGACCTGACGACCGGAGATCTCCTGAAACATGTCAAGGGCCCCGATTTTCCCACAGGTGGCGAGATTCTGGACCATCCGGACCATCTGGCGGAGATTTACACGGCCGGCCACGGTTCCATTCGAGTCCGTGGAACTTTCCAAGTGGAAAGCGTGAAACACGGGCGCACCAATTTGCTGGTCACGTCGGTTCCCTACGGAGTCAACAAATCACGGCTTATTGAGCGGATAGCCCAACTGATCACGGATAAGAAACTCAAGCACGTCCAGGATGTGCGGGATGAGAGCACCACGGACGTGAGGATTGTACTGGAACTACGAGCGGGAGACGTCAAACCTGATTCGGTGATGGCATTTCTTTACAGGCACACGGACTTGCAGATCAACTTCCCGCTGAACTTCATAGCCATCACGCCCGAAGGGGTCCCCGAGAGGCTCGGGCTCGCGGCTATTATCAGACATTTCTTGGACTTCAGATACGACAAGGTGGTTCGCAGACTGAATCACACGCTAGCGATTCTTCAAAAACGGATTCACGTGCTGGAAGGCTTCGCAGTCGTATTTCAGGACCTGGACAAGGCATTGCGAATCATCCGGTCGGCTCGGAGCAGGCAGGAGGCGGAGCAGGGCCTCAGAGAGAATTTCCCTGTGGACGATGAACAGATCGAGGCCATTCTGGAGACGCGCTTGTACAAGCTTGTGGGCATGGAAATCGGCAAACTTCTGGATGAACGTGCAGCAAAGAAGAAAGAGGCTCAAGAAATCTCACGAGATCTTGCCAGTTCTGAGAGACTCTGGCAGATCATCGATCGCGAACTTGCCGATATCGCCACAAAATTCGCGGACAAGAGGCGTACACGAATCGTGGGAGAGCAGGAGGCGGTCGCTCTCGAATATGACCCCGAAGAGTTCGTAGAACATGCGGACACCACGGTCATTCTATCAAAACAAGGATGGATCCGACGGATCAAGAGTGAGGTAGGGGAGGATGCTTCCTTGAAATTCCGCGAAGGGGACAGCCTTTTCGGTCTGGTAAGGGTGAATACCAGTAGGAATGTGGCCATCTTTTCGAATCTGGGAAAGGTCTATGTTATGAGGGCTCTGGACGTCCCCGCTACACTGGGTTTCGGAGAACCTATCGGAAGCCTCCTGAATTTTGTAGACGGCGAGTTCGTCGTGGGGTTTATAGCCCCCGATCCTGCAACACCTGTTGCAGAGGATGAAGGGCAGCTCCCCGGCCAGGAAGAGGAAGTGACTACCGAAGGAGACACATATGGTCATCCTCCATCGCAAATTTACCTGTTCGGTCCATCCGGCAGTCTGCCCGAAATAGCCGTGACTCCCGACGCATCGACATCCTCAAGGGGCCTCTTGATGACCCGCCTTGGCAAGGGCTTCAGATTCGACTATATGATCTTGCGGGAGGCTACAAAGCGGGGCGGCCGGCGCCTGGTGAACCTGGAAGGGGACGACGAAGTGATCACGGTCCGGCCCGATGATGCCGAACTGGTCGCCGTCGCGATTAATACAGGCAACATCCTGGTATTTCCTGTAGATCAGGTTCCAATTCTGACCGGCCCAGCACGAGGAGTGCGCATGATGAAGGTTCCTTCCGGGTCTCAGGTTATCGCCATGCATCTCGTGAGTTCCGGCGATTCTTTACACATCAAGCCGAAGAGAGGCAAAGACAAAAGGGTGCAAGTCAAGAACATCCCGGTTAGAAATCGGGCCACAGCCGGGAAAAGCGTTTGCGGAGGAATTCTGGAAGTGGTCCCGGATAGGAGCGTCAAAGGCCAGATTCAATGAGTGACTCTTATACAGTAAAAGACATCCAGGTGCTGAAAGGGCTCGAGGCGGTACGCAAGCGGCCCGGAATGTACATTGGTGGAACAGGCCCGGAAGGACTGCACCAGCTCGTATGGGAAATTTTGGACAACAGCGTAGACGAAGCGCTCAACGGCCACTGCACTTTCATCGACGTGGTCTTGGGTGCGGACGGGAGTATCTCGGTCGAAGACCAGGGACGAGGTATCCCGGTCGAAAAACACCCGACCACTGGCAAGAATACGGTGGAGACGATTTTCTGCAACCTTCATGCAGGCGGGAAATTTGATGACGACACATATAAGGTCGCAGGCGGCCTTCACGGAGTAGGGGCCGCGGTGGTGAACGCTCTGAGCGAAACACTGGTCGTGGACGTCTGCCGTAATGGCTTTCGCCACACACAGGAATTTCGACGCGGACAAGCCCTCTCACCTCTGCGGAAGATGGAAGGATCGAAACGTACGGGAACCAAAGTCATGTTCCTGCCCGATTCGGAGATCTTTCCTGACAGGGCCTTTTCCAAGGATCTGATACGGGAACGGCTGGAAAGCAAGGCTTTCCTTATTGCGGGCCTCAAGATCCGATTGACGGATGAGGCGGAAGGGACTGTTGAGACCTTTCTCTATCCAGACGGAATAACCGATTTTCTGCAGAAGCTGGTGGTCGGTCGCCCTCTGGTTGATGCTCAGCCGTTTTATTACCGGCACGACAACGATCTGCGGCTGGAACTGGTCATGGCATGGACATCCGAGACATCGACTCGAATACTATCATTTGTTAATTCCATACCCACGCCGGCCGGGGGAACTCACGAAACCGGATTCAGGAACGGAATAACTCGCGCGCTCCGGACGTACATTGAGAAGCGCAACGGTCTTCCCAAAGGGATCAAGAGCGTTTCGGCCGAGGACGTGCGCGAAGGCCTTGTAGCGATCCTCTCGGTTTACCTGCACGAGAATCTGGAATTCCAGGGACAGACCAAGGAGCGCCTCAACAGCCGTTCAGCGCTGCAGGTGGAACCTGTGATCCGCACTGCATTTGAGACGTGGCTGCATCAGAACCCGACACAGGCAACGGCATTAACTAATCGCATTGTTCTGGCGGCTCAAGCTCGCACCGCTTCACGAGCGGCACGGGACGAAGTCAATCGTAAGGCCGCGACACGCAGGCTAACGCTGCCCGGCAAGTTGGCAGATTGTTCGTCTACATCGAGAGACGGCACGGAGCTTTTTATTGTCGAGGGTGACAGTGCCGGAGGTTCGTCAAAACAAGCCCGAGACAGAAGGTTTCAAGCCATTCTGCCGCTACGAGGGAAGATTCTCAACGTTGAGCAGGCGTCTGCTGAAAGACTCAAGGCCAACCGCGAGCTCCACGATCTGGTTCAGAGCATCGGGACGGGAAGTGGTCAAACATTCGATTATTCGCGGCTGCGATACGGGAAAATTATTATCAACACTGATGCGGATGTTGACGGCCATCACATTGCCACCTTGCTGCTCACGTTCTTCTACCGTTTCCTCCCTGAACTGGTGCGCCGAGGGCATGTTTACCTGGCAGTGCCGCCACTTTACAAAATACGGATAGGATCAGGCAAGAAAGCTGCAATCTGGTACGTCTTTTCGGATGAGGAAAAAGAAAAGCTACTAAAACAGAAGAACGGCAAGGAGGTTGAAATTCAACGGTTCAAAGGTCTTGGAGAGATGGACGCGGAAACGTTGAAAACTACGACGATGGACCCGTCCACCCGCAGCATGCTGAGAATAGGAATAGACGACGAGGAGAAGGCCCACGAGATATTTGACACCCTCATGGGAAAAGACGTCAGGAAGCGCTTTTCTTTCATCAAGGAGCATGCACGTGAGGTGCATGAATTGGATATTTAAGGGCTACCGTGACACGCCTTGAGAATAGCCCTCGACCCGACGAGGGTATCAGATGTGGGTAGTGGCAGCCTCATCGTGGCACGACTGGACCTCATCCGGACTTTGTGACGGTTTCTTACTGTGCTGCCCTACCGACCTCCTGAAGCCGTATCTGCCATTCGCAATCGGTGTTGCTATAAAAGCAGATACTTCCAAAGCACTATCTGCTGTACTTGGGCTTCGTATTTTGCGACTGATCTGTTCCGGGTGTAGCGGCCGCCGGCTTCGCCTTGCCGATGCCGGCCAGCGCCGATGCCATCGAACGTCTGGCCTGCTCATTCTTTTCGACCTGCAAGGCAGACTGCAACAGTTCTGTCACTTTTTCCGGATAGATGTATCCGATTTGGCGAAGCGCGCCCACTGTAGCCATTTTGACACCAGTATCCGAGTCCTTAAGCGTGCGGCTGAGCTTTTCAAGGACTTCCTCCGGGACAGGCCTAAAAGTGGCAAGCGCACTGACCGCAGCTATGCGAACACGCACATTGGGGTCTTCCGTCAGTGCCTCCAGCGTGGGAATCGACTTCAGGCCCCGCTGACCCAAGCCTCTGACGATGCCGATGGCCAACAGGCGATTCTCCAGGTCCCCTTCCTTCATGGATTCGGTCAGCGGTTCCACAAACAAGTCCGCCTTGGACCTATACCGCATGACCCCCATTAGCGCCTCTTTTCTGACCATCGGCTCAGGCGCCTTGAGCGCCTTGACCAATAAGGGGAGGGCCTGATCCCCCTCGCTGTCAATGGCAGCGAGAGTGTCCAAAATCTCCATCCGAACCTGAGCGTTCGACTTATCGTACAGGGCTGATATCTTCTGGCACAGCAGGTAGCGGCCGCGGTTTTCATCTGCCTCAAAACCTTCAAGGTATTGATGACCGTAGGCTCTTCGTTCTGGTCCAGCGACTCCATGAGACCGGGTAGCACCTTGTCCGGCTGTGTCGATTGCCAGGTCGCTGAGCACGCGACCCGCTGCTTTGGCGGTTCCCTCATCCTTATTGCCGATGGCCGTCAGTAACGTGGGAATCACCGTATCATCCGCTTTTCCGACGGATGCCAGCGCTATTGTGGCATTGAGCTTGGTAAGTGTGTCAGGATCGTCAAGAAATTTCTGGAGAGCCTCCTCCACATTGTGGGCCCCCTTGCCCAGTCTGCCGAGCGACTGGATGGACGAGCGCCGAACTTCTACCTTGTCATCCGACAGCCGTTCCATTAGCGCGGGGATCGATTCCGAGGCCTCCCGTGGGAAAAAGCCGAGAGATTCGGCCGCTGCGCTCCGTACCTTGGGTTCCGAGTCCTTTAGGGCTGCAATGAGAGGCGGGACCGCCCTCGCTGACTTGTTTCACCCGCACCCTAGTTCAAAGGCCGCTTTGGCTCGGACTTCCGGGTTGTCGCTCTTAAGATCTTTGATGTAAGTGTCGGTGGACGATTCTGCTGCTAAGGAGACCCCTATCATGACGGTGAGTAGGAGCGCCACTGCGAGCCATGCAAATCGTTTCATTTTTCTCGCCTTCATCCGCCTAGGACTTCTCGTTTCTTTCGATCAAGATAATCACGGTCTATTTTCAGGAATCCCTTTTTGCCGAACAGGGCAAAACGGAGCCACTGGCCTGCAAAATATAGAAGGGCCACGTCCTCGTTCCGTATCTTTTCCACTATGTCTTCATCCACGTGGAACTTCTGAAAAAAGCTGCTCTTGAATACAAACTCTCTGAACCTGTCAGGATCGTAAAGCGCCATGAGACACATATCCTGCATTCGCGGATCCTGGATCTTGCTTTCCCAAAGCTGATCCGCTGACATAACATCCTTGAGGTCATGGTCGAGATCGTCGTACGCGTGGAGACCCTGCTCTCTTCTCCAACTCTCAACCGTCCATTCTTGAGATTCCTTGAAGCCCGTGACAGGTTCCCTCGTCCACAATGAACGTATATTCTACGCCTTGTTCGGTGTCCAACGGATAGAGCCGGCAGGAGTAGGGCCGATCATCATACACGGAGCATCCCTTTTCAGTGACGAACGGACAGGTTTTAGCTTCATTTGCGCTCATTTTGAGTGCCACTGCCGGAAGACCGGTGGTCTGGGAAATTAACCGATGAGTATATTTCTCCAGGAACTCGGTGGAAGATATCCCCAGGGCCGTTCGCAGCCTCACCACATCGAGCGGAGTAAGAAATATGGTCACGTCTTTACAACAGGAGTTGAAGCAGTCAATGGTTGGATGACAACTGAATGAGAACGTGTCATCCCAGGTCATCAAACGCTTGTCGTCACATGACGAGGCTTTCAATTTCATGAATCAGTCCTTTCCGATGCGCTCACTGGCAAGATTGGTTTGCGAAGGAGTCGCCGAGTCTTTGAATGTTGTCTCTGGCCTGCTTGTTTTCCGGATCCAGTTCCAGGGTCCTTTCCCAGCATCCCAGGGCTTTTTGTCGGTCTCCGAGTAACTCGTAAGCGACTCCACGCTGATGGTGGGCGCCTATGTAATCCGGCCGGATTGTCGTGGCCCGGTCAAAGCAGTGGAGGGCACGGGAAAAGTCCTTCCGAATTAGCATGCAAATCTGCCCCATATTGTACCACGCTTCAACATAATCGGCTTTCAATTCGACACATTTTTCAAATTCCGCAAGAGCTTCTTCTTCTCTTTTCAAGAAAGTATACGCAACTCCCAGGTTGTAAAAGATCGCGGGATTTTGTGGGTCCATCGCTGCTACACGTTCGAGTCGGGCAGCGGCCGATTCGTATTTTTCCGCCTCCATGTCCGAGAATGCGCGTTGAAGTTGTACTTGGATATGGAAGAGGTTGCTGCTCTTCTTTCCCTGTCGGATTTCGTCCAAATTATCAAGTATCCGGATCAATTGCCGTTCTTGCCCTGAGTCATTCTGCAGTGCCAAGCATTGCCGAAAGGCCTCGACGGCCTTTTCGACTCGTTCCGCGCAGGCCCTGGAGACGCCGAGGCGGTAGTGCAGGTCGAAGCTTCGTGATTCCGGACATACGGCGAGGGCTTTCTCATAGAATTCCGCTGCCATGAGATAATTTTCAAGGCCGTCATAACAAGCCGCCATCGCTTCAAGAATGATATGCGGGTCCGAGACCTGTTCCAGGATGGATTTGAACCCGTCTATGGCCTCCAACCAGTTTTCATCGGACATTTTCTTGAAGGATTTGGCCCGGAAACTCTCCACCTCGTCTGGTTCGTGTTGAGCACCTTGTCTGGTCAGGCAGCATTTCTTATATTTCAATCCGCTTCCGCATGGGCACGGGTCATTTCTTCCCGCAGGGGTCATGAGGGGCTCCTTCTAACGTGACCGGGTCTAAATTTTATAATTTAGCATAGGGGGATTTCCCTGGCAAGGGCGTTCGCCAGTAATTTGGGGATAATTTGACCGCTTCCTCACGGAAAAAAATCTTGACAACCAGCGCAAGATTTGATTGAATCCGATATTCCTTAACTGCTTCGGCGGTACTGGGGGTTGAGCCGGACCTCCGGTATAATACTGCAGAATATCGTAAATATCCGTTATGGTTTGGGATGCTCGGAGTTTTGTTGGAAGGTCTATTGGATTGCGGCCCTTTGTCTGTACCCGATACTGCGCGAAAACCGTTCTGCTGGTGGGGGGAGGAACGTAGCTGGAACGCAAATCCGGGTCTAACTGGTGAACAACTCTCACACCATGCAGATCACCTGTGGGGCTGCAGCGACCATGTGTAGAAAGGAGGAGCCTTCACAGAACTGGCGTCCATGCGCGCCACGTGACAACAAGAGTTGCATGACTCTAAAAAAAGCTCAAACTAACTAGGAGGTTGGTTCATGCCAAGTTTCGTAATCATGGAGAAGTGTGATGGATGCAAGGGTCAGGATAAGACCGCTTGCATGTACATCTGCCCAAATGACTTGATGGTTCTGGACAAAGAAAAAATGAAAGCCTGGAACATGGAACCCGAAATGTGCTGGGAGTGCTACAACTGCGTGAAAATTTGCCCGCAGCAGGCGATAGACGTCAGAGGTTATGCCGACTTCGTTCCCATGGGAGCGTCGGTTGTGCCCCTGAGGGGTTCCGAAGACATCATGTGGACGGTCAAGTTCCGCAACGGCATGGTCAAACGGTTCAAGTTCCCCATCCGGACCACTACCGAAGGTTCGGCCAAGCCTGATGGCGGTTACGGCGAGGTCACGACGGACCTGGCCAGCCAGTGCTTGTACAATGAGCCCGAGGCTCTGCGGCTCAAAGAGCTGCCCACACTCAAGAAGTAATCCTTAGGAGGTACCAAGATATGGCGAAGTTTGAAACCGTCGAAGTAACCACTGATATTCTACTCTGCGGCGGCGGTATGGCGGCATGCGGCGCTGCGGTTGAGGCCTCCTATTGGGCCAAAAAGAACGGTCTGAAGGTCACCCTGGTGGACAAGGCTGCCATGGACCGTTCCGGCGCGGTGGCCATGGGCCTCTCGGCCATTAACCAGTACGTGGATATAACCAGCGGCAACAACACCGTTGAGGACTATGTCAACTACGTCCGTAACGACCTCATGGGCATCACTCGTGAAGACCTGGTCTATGACATCGCTCGTCACGTGGACTCCATCTGTTCATCTCTTTGAAAAATGGGGCCTCCCCATCTGGAAGGACGAGCAGGGCAACTTTGTTCATGAGGGTCGTTGGCAGCTCATGATCAACGGCGAGTCCTACAAAGTCATCGTGGCCGAAGCGGCCAAGAATGCTCTTACTGAGGGCGGTGGCGAGTACTTCGAGCGCGTGTTTATCACTACTCCCCTTATGGACGGTGATCGTATCGCCGGCGCGGTCGGCTTCAGCACTCGTGAAGAGAAGTTCTACGTGTTCAAGGCCAAAGCGGTCCTCGCGGCCATGGGCGGCGCGGTTCACGTCTTCAAGCCGAGAAGCACAGGTGAAGGTCTTGGCCGTGCATGGTATCCGCCGTGGAACTCCGGCTCCAGCCTGTACTTCACCCTGATTGCCGGCGCCGAGCAGACCTGCCAGGAAGTCCGTTTCATCCCGGTCCGCTTCAAAGACGGTTACGGCCCGGTCGGCGCGTGGTTCCTCCTGTTCAAGTCCCGTGCGACCAACGCATTCGGCGGCGAGTACATGGTGGAGCGCAAGGCCGAGCTGGACAACTGGGGTTCCTACGGCAAGGTGAAGCCGATCCCGGCCAACCTGCGTAACTACCTGGGCATGCTCGATGAGTTCGAAGGCAAGGGTCCGATCTACATGAGAACGGAAGAAGCCATTCAGAAGATCGCCGAGCCCTCAAGGACGATCCGAAGGCTTACAAGAAGAAGATGAAGGAACTGGAGTCCGAGGCGTGGGAAGACTTCCTCGACATGACCATTTCCCAGGCCATTCTCTGGGCCGGCACCAACGTGCAGCCCGAAGAGAAGTCCTCCGAGATCGCGGCCGCTGAGCCTTACTTCATCGGCTCCCACTCCGGCGCCTCCGGCGCGTGGGTGAGCGGTCCCAAGGATCTGGCTCCGAAAGAGTACTTCTGGGGCTATGAGTATATGTCCACCGTGAAGGGTCTGTTCTGCGCGGGTGACGCGTCCGGCGCTTCCAGCCACAAGTTCTCCTCAGGCTCCCATGCCGAGGGTCGTGCGGCCGGTAAGTCGATGGTGCGTTTCGTGCTCGACAACAACACGCTTCCCAACGTCGACGCGGCCAAGGTGGATGAGCTGAAGAAGAAGATCCTGAGTCCTCTTGACCTGTTTGCCGAGCATTCAGCCAAGTCCAGCGATCCGGACATCAACCCCGAGTTCATGAAGCCCAAGATGTTCATGTTCCGTCTGCAGAAGATTATGGATGAGTACGCGGCCGGCGTCACCTCCGGCTTCAAGACCAACAAAGCCAAGCTGGAGAGAGCGCTTGAGCTCATCGCCTGGCTCAAGGAAGACTCCGAGAAGCTGGCTGCCTCCAGCCTGCACGAGCTTATGCGCTGCCATGAGAACATCCAGAGAATGTGGCAGGCGGAAGTTCATGTGAGGACCATTCTCTTCCGCGAAGAGACCCGCTGGCCGGGCTACTACATGCGGAACGATTTCCCGAAGCTGGATGAGGCCAACTGGAAGGTGTTCGTGAACGCCACTTACAAGAACGGCCAATGGGAAATGAAGAAAGTTCCTATCATTAACATAGTTTAATTAAGATCCACTAACCTTCAAAACTCCGGGCGCTTCTTCAGGTGCCCGGAGTTTTGTTCGAGAGCCACACAAGCTGATGAGGGGGCATTTCTTTGTCCCCTCATAGTCCTTTTCAGGGAGGAAGCATGGCTGGAAACAAAACCGTACTGGTCGTCGGGGGCGGTATTAGCGGAATTACGGCCGCGGTCGAAGCCGCGGAAGCCGGATGCAAAGTAATCCTGGTGGAGAGGTTGCCCTATCTTGGGGGCCGAGTAGCCCGGATGAATAGGTATTTTCCGAAGCTGTGTCCTCCCACGTGCGGCCTGGAGATTAATTTCAGAAGAATAAGACGCAACCCCGACATCGCGGTGTACACGCTGGCGGAAGTGGAAAACATCAACGGGAATCCCGGAAACTATACGGCCACCATCAAGGTTTCGCCCAGATACGTGGAGGACCGCACTGCAACGAGCAAATGTGTAGACGATTGTCCCGTGGAAATTCCTAACGATTTCAATTACGGCATGGACACGGTCAAAGCAGTGAATCTGCCATATGAGATGGCCTATCCCATGAATCTCGTGGCTGACCGGGAGGCTCTCAAGAAGGCCGAAGGTAGTCCGGAGTATAGCGCGTTCATAGAATCCTGCAACAGCAAAGGTATACGGATTGATCTGGATGCGAAGCCGGAAACCTTCAATGTGGAAGTCAGTTCCGTGGTATGGGCTACCGGCTGGAAGCCATACGATGCCACCAAACTGGACAAATTGGGCTTCGGGAAATGCGCCAACGTCATTACCAACGTAATGATGGAAAGATTGGCTGCCACCGGAGGTCCGACCAAAGGAGAGATCGTTAGGCCCTCGGACGGCAAGAAGGTTAACAATCTTGCCTTTGTCCAGTGCGCCGGCTCGCGGGACAGAAACCACCTGCCATATTGCTCCTCAATATGCTGCTTGGCTTCTTTGAAACAGGCAACCTACCTTAGAGACTATAATCCCGATGCCCAGGCCCACATATTCTATATCGACCTGAGAGCGTATGGACGCTTCGAATTCTTTTACGACAAAGTAAGGAATGACGATAAGATCCTGCTTACCAAGGGGAAGATCGTGAACATAACCGAGGACCCGGTCACGAAAGACGTGATCCTCGAAGGAGAAGATATTCTCTCAGGCAAGAAGATTCGGCGCACCTTCGATATGGCCGTCCTCGCCACTGGAATGCAACCCAACACCAGCGTCGAAAAAGTGCCTGGCCTGAGCGTGGGTTATGACGAATTCGGATTCATGACCTCGGAACAAGGCATACATCCTGCCGGTGTCTCCAAGAGACCTATGGATGTAGGAACCTGTTTGCAGGATGCTACCGGAGCTGCGTTGAAAGCCCTTCAGGACACGGTGGGGAGGTAAGTCAATGGACCACAAAATCGGAGTTTTCATTGATACGGGTTACGGGATTAAGGACGCATTGGACATCGACGCCCTTTCCGCTGTGGCCACCGACGAGTTTAAGGTGGCGGTTTGCCGGGCCGAACCTTACTGGACCGATCCGGACAAGCTCGCCATTATAAGGAACGATATTGCAAACGAGGGGCTCACCGCGGTAATCATCGCCGGTCCTTCGCCCAGAGTCTTCCAGAAAGAATTCACGTTCGACGGTGTCATTACTGAAAGAGTGAATCTTCGGGAACACGTCGTCTGGTCCCATCCCGCTAATAATGAAGATACCCAGATGCTGGCCGAAGATTACATGCGGATGTGGATCACCAAGACTTCCAAATATGAGGACAGACCTCCATTTATGGAAGCGGTGGACAAAGGTATTCTGGTTATCGGAGGCGGGATGACCGGCATGACGTCGGCTCTGGAAGCTGCCGCCGCCGGTTATCAGGTCACCCTTGTCGAGAAGGACCCACAGCTCGGTGGCTGGGCCAACAAGTTTCATAAAGTGTTCACGGGAAAGCCGCCCTATGACGAAGTGACTGATTCGCCTATCCAGGAAAAGATAGCCGCGGTAAACGCAAGCGACAAGATCAAGGTCTACACCGGTCAACGGGTTTTCAGCATTTCAGGCGCTCCCGGAATGTTCGACGTTGTGATACGACCCGATGGATCTTGGATCGACGACCTGGACAAGGAACAAAACGAATGGCTCGCAGCGAAGAAAGCAAAGGAGGCTGGTGGAGAGCAGGAAGAGGCGAAACCTGCTGCTCCCGCCGCAGGTGAGGAGGCCGCGGCCGAGGAAGAGGTAACTGAAGCCATTGAATTCGAACACGAAAAAGTCCGTGTGGGCGCAGTGGTTCTGGCGGCCGGATGGCGGCCTGAGGATGCTGCGGGCTATTCGCACCTGGGCTACGGCAATTACCCCGATGTGATAACAAGCGTTCAGATGGAGGAGCTTGCAGCCAAAGGCCAAATCTTGCGACCTTCGGACGGCAAGGCGGTGACCAGCATCGCGTTCATAGATGCCGCGAACCAGGAAGCCGAGCATCCGCTGCTCTACTGTTCGTCCGTGGCTTGTCTGGTTACGCTGAAGCAGGCGCAGTACCTGCGAAAGACTAATCCTGACGGCAAGGCCTACATCTTCTACGAGAATATGAGGACGCCGGGACAGTATGAACTCTTCTACCAGGCAATGCAGGACGACCCAGGGGTCTTCCTTTCCAAGGGGACTGCCGTAGGGGTTTCCAACGGGTCGTCGGGCCTCAATGTGGAACTCAAAGACACGCTCCTTGGTGAGAAGTTGAAGCTCAATGTGGACCTGGTGGTATTATCAACCGGGATGGTCCCCGCGACCAAGGATGCCGCGATACTGAATCTCAAGTACCGCCAGGGCCCGTTCCTGCCCGAGAACCCCTACGGGTTCAACGATTCTCACTTCATCTGTTTCCCGTACGAGACCCAGAGGACAGGAATCTACACGGCAGGCTGTGTCAGACAACCTATGGACTTCCAGAGCTGCGAGACCGACGCGGTCGGCGCTGCTCTTAAAGCGATACAGTGCGTGGAGCTTGTGGCACAGGGCAAGGCAGTTCATCCGAGGGCGGGTGATGAGTCATTCCCCGAGATCTTCGTCACACGGTGCACGCAGTGCAAGCGCTGCACGGAAGAGTGCCCGTTCGGAGCGTACGACGAAAAGCCCAACGGGACGCCATTGCCCAATCCTACCCGCTGCCGGCGTTGCGCCATCTGCATGGGCTCGTGTCCTGAACGGATCATCTCTTTCAGGGATCATTCAGTGGACATGATCGGATCCATGGTGAAATCCATTAATGTTCCCGATGAGTACACGGAAAAACCGCGGGCGGTGGTCTTTATCTGTGAGAATGACTCCTACCCCGCTGTGGACATGGCGGGAATCAACAGGCTTGAGTACAGCCCCTATGTCAGGTTTATACCGTTGAGGTGTCTCGGTAACATCAACATGGTATGGATCGCTGATGCGCTGTCCAAGGGCATTGACGGCATCATGTTGATCGGATGTAAGTACGGTGACGACTACCAGTGCCACTTCATAAAGGGGAGCGAACTGGCGGAATATCGAATGGGCAAGATCTCGGAAACCTTGCAGAGGCTCGTCCTGGAGTCGGAACGTATAGCCGTCCACCAATTGGCGATAAGTGAGTTCCACATGATCCCGAAATTGGTAGACGATTTCATGGAAACGCTCGCCGGTTTTGATCCCAACCCATATAAAGGCTTCTAAGGAGGTTCACCCATGGCGAATGAGTTTGTTGCCGAACCTGATCTTCAGTTCACCAAGGACCTTATCGCGGCCGGGGCCGGCGACCTGAAAAAGTGCTACCAGTGTGCTACGTGTTCGGTTGCGTGTCCTATTTCTCCGGACAACAATCCCTATCCGCGCAAAGAGATGATCTGGGCGCAGTGGGGCTTGAAGAAGAAACTCTTGAATGATCCGGATGTCTGGCTATGCCACCAGTGCAACGACTGCTCGACTCAATGCCCCCGCGGGGCCTATCCGGGCGACGTGCTCAAGGCTATCCGCAAAATGAACATACAGGAGAACTCGTGGCCGTCCGTTCTGGGGAACCTGGTAGGCCAACCTTCTCTGTTCGTCCTTACTATGGGCATCCCTGTGGTTGTCGTGCTGTTGCTCCTCGTCATGAACAACGGCTTTACCTTTCCAAAACCGGTTCATTACGGCCAGTTTATCGATTATATCCACATCCAGATCGTATATACTCTCGCTCTGATTTTCGCAGTGGTATCCCTGGTCTTGAGTCTGCGAAGCTTCTGGGGCAACTTGGAATCCAACAACCCGTTGGAAGTCGGCACTCAGCGGAAAGGTTTTGTGCCGAGTCTAATCGAGGCGCTCAAGGATATTCTTCCGCACTCGACATTCAAAGACTGCGAGGCGAACAACATACGGTACGCGTCCCATCTTCTCGTTTTCTGGGGCATGATAGGGCTATTTGTGACGACGGCCATCGTCGCGTTCAACATCGACATCCTCCATATAGCGCCTCCGTCCCGAGGCGGCCCCGGAACTATTCCCATCAAAATCCTGGGCAACGTCAGTGCCGTGGCTTTTGTGCTGGGCCTGGGAATCATGCTGGTTCGGCGGCTCACTGCGCCGGAACAGACCGGAAACAGCTCCTACTTTGATTGGTTGTTTCTGTTCATGATCTTCGGAACGGGCGTTACCGGCTTGTTGACGGAGTTGTGTCGTTGGGCGGGATCGGCCCCCGGCACGTACATCCTTTACGCGATCCATCTGATGTTCGTGCTGGCGCTCCTTCTGTACTTGCCTTTTTCCAAATTCGCCCATCTGGGCTACAGGACGGTTGCCATCGCGTGGGCAAAGTCTGCGGGAAGAGACGTGACTTTGCCGACAGTTCCGAATTACGTGCCACCCGCTCCTTCGCAAGCAGAGGAAGCGTCGTAAGCAGGTAGCCCGACATATCACTTTGAGGAAAAGAAGAGTCGCGGGAGATCGGTCCCGCGACTCTTCTTTGTTCTCATATTCTCACTCAGAGAGGGCGTCTCACGACGCCTACGCGTGACCGGAACGAGTGAGTCACGTTAACAGGAGATTCTCCTCTCGAATCTTTCCCATAACAGGGACGCTATTTCCGGCCCTACCTCTGCCCAATCCTGGTTAGCACGCATCAAGTAGTTCGATAAGTCCACACTCCATTTGGATCTGTCGGACTCCATAAAACTCCTCAAAAAATTGCCGTACAACCCTTCATACATATAGGGAGCCACACGTTCCATCTCCCTAACGATCTGCTCGGCTTTATCCTGGTTTTCCATTGGGCATTCCTCCTTTCTCAGAAAAGATTCCCGCCACATTCATTCTTCAACCTAGGCTATTACTTTAGATGTCCTCAGAGACGATAGAGTTTCAAGAAAACAGAGGTCGCCTTTCTCCCACGAATATTTTAATTCCTGGTTCAGAACACACTTTTCCTCTTGACCGACAAACGTTGTCGGCTATATAGTGTAGTCAGGATCTGGAGTCACATCTCGACCCGGAACCCTTTCGGTTTTGTGAAACATATGCCGCCTGGATCTTTTTGACCGGGACGGAAGGATGATTCTCAGGTTATAACATGCCTTCCTATCGGAAGGCTTTTTTTGTGGGAAAACAGTGCATGGAGACTTTGACTTCCGTTGCCCGGATGAAGCGTTGGTCCAGATCTCATCACCAGGCGGGCAAGACCATCGGCTTTGTGCCGACTATGGGGTATCTCCATGAAGGCCATTTGAGTCTCATGCGACGCGGCCGCTCCGAAAACGACCTGCTGGTGGCAAGCATCTTCGTCAATCCGACTCAGTTTGGACAAAATGAGGATCTGGACAACTACCCCCGCGACCCGGAAGCTGATTTGGCTAAATGCGCACAAGTAGGTGTGGATGCCATGTTTATGCCGGCAGCGGGCGATATTTATGGCCCGGATTTCCAGACCTATGTGGAAGTGGAGAATGTGGCAAGGCCGCTTTGCGGAGCTTCGCGGCCGGGACACTTCCGAGGAGTGGCTACCGTTGTCCTGAAGCTTTTCAATGTCGTTTCCCCTACCGCCGCGTATTTCGGCCGGAAGGACTATCAACAGCTCCGGGTGATCAAGACCATGGCGCGGGACTTGGATCTGGACGTCACAATAGTTTCGTGTCCGACGGTCCGAGAGCATGACGGGCTGGCGATGAGTTCGCGGAATGCTTATCTTTCTCCGAGGGAGAGGCAGCAAGCCACGTGCCTTTACCAGGCATTGCAGGCGGCCCAAGGCATTTTTGATTGGGGAGAGCAAGACGGGAAAGTGTACGTAAAGGCAATGTCGGATCGGATACAGAGGGAACCGGACGCACGGATAGACTACGTCAGGCTGGTTCATCCGGAGACTCTCCAGGATTTGGAGCGCGTGGCAGACGATGCGTTGGCAGTGCTCGCGGTCCGGATCGGCAAGACGCGTCTTATCGACAACATGTTGCTACAAGGCCCCACGCTTATGAAAGACGAAGCGTAGGAACCGGAGCAAACTCTTTAACGATGATTCTTTCCTGCAGGAGGCGGGAAATGCAACGGACGATGCTAAAATCCAAGATCCACAGGGTCAAAGTCACCGGCGCTTGCGTTGATTACGAAGGAAGCGTCACCATTGATTCAACTCTCCTGGATGCCGCGGACCTTCTTGAATACGAACAGGTTCAGATCTATAACGTCTCCAATGGAGAAAGATTCACCACGTACGTAATCAGAGGAGAGCCCGGTTCAGGCGTGATTTGCTTGAACGGGGCGGCAGCTAGAAAGGTTTCGGTCAAGGACCTTGTAATTATTTGTTCCTACGTGGCACTGGAGGATTCCGAATGTAAGGGCTTTCATGCGCGCAACATATTTGTTGACGAAAACAATAAGATAGCCAGGACAAGCTAAGCCCGATAGCTAGCTACTGAAGCTAGTACCGGACAGGAAAGAACGGAACGCGGTTACTCTCTGAGGAAAGCCGGAACTCTTTTCCCTGTTTGATCCATATTCTTCCGAGGCTCCGACCTTCGCGGGTAATATCTAGAGGGACTTCGCCGTCAGTCAGTTTCGAGGCGTCGATACCTGTGGCCGACCCGGACGGCTGCCATCTCACGGTTCTGCCGGCCAGGGTAATGAAGAGGGCGGTTGCTTCAGGAACGTTTGTCTTCACATCCATAATCTTGATAAGCGCATTTGTCGGCAATTCCAATTTGTCTCCCGGATAGGCTACAAAGGGGCCTCCTTGCGATTCACGGAGCACCAGATATTCCAGACGGGGCTCCGCGACAGCAATATAGCTTTCCCCAATCACTTTGTTGTTCAGCTTGGCTTGAAGGGGGAAGATTGTGACCGATCCGCGCCTACGCCCATATTTCTCCTGGAGGTCCGTGGTTGTGTTTATGCGGTGGCTCCGGTCTTCCAGCGGTGACGATTGCACCTGGAAACCACGGAGATCTACCCTCAAAGCCTTTTCATCTTCGGGATCCAAATTGGTTGACGGATCCAGCAGGGTAATGGTGTCCCCCCGCATGACCGTCAATTCCTCTCCCGGCTCGGCCATGAACGTCCTATCGTTGACTCTGACGCAGAAATATCGGACCTTCCGCTCCACTTGTACACTTGCGGAGTTGTGTGAACGCCCCTGAATGATCTCCACCGGGATGGTGCCGATAAGGAATCGATCCTTTCGTACCTGTATGAGGGTATCCTTGGTTAGGTTCACTTCCTCGTTCAGGTCATTGAATCCACCTGCTCCCTTGATGCGCGCTGTGAGTCCCCGGGAGTAGTTTGATTCTATGTGCACTATCCTCACATTGTCGCCCGCGTGAACTCTGAGCGCATCATTGCCGTTAACAACAATGGGGGTGCGGCCGTTGATGGAAACGATCAGATATTTAAGATACGGATTATCGAGGTAGATCTTCGGGTTGTCGGGTATGATTTCGAACTCATCCAGGAAAGCATTTATTACCATGGTCTGGTATCGGACCCTTAAACGATAATCACGAATATTTTTCGAAGTTTCAATTGCGAAGGCCGGTATGCCCACTTTTGTCAACGCGTGATAAGTTGCAGAAAGCCGCTGCTCTTTATGTGTGCTATCGGCGCGAAGGGTCCGGTGATTATTGAAGTGGAAGAGGTGCTCCACGGCTGATATTTGGGGATTAACCCTCTCCAGCACTCGATTCACGATGCCCCCCATCGGAATGATTCTTCCGTCTGGTCGGGTGTGCTCCTCCGCGTCGGCTATGATTGATTGCCCGTACCGCATGGAGTTTCGTTCCGGAGACTCCCATTTCGGGGAATAGAAGCCCGATCCGTCGTGGAGATTCAAAAAGAAGTCGCTCCGTTTCATCAGGTCCTTAATTATTTTCACGACAAGGACATCCCGGTCGGAACGCTTGGGGTGCTGATCGGCAAACTTCCGATTCATATCTCCTTCGACGCCCCTGTTGTTTTCCACAATGGAAAAGAAATTCGCCCGGGGCACCAGGATCAAGTTCCCCTTTTTCAAGGAAATATCGGCATAAAGGTCCGCAGCCAAGTACCCTCCCGGCTCGTCCCCCTGAATCCCTCCCATGAGCAACAGAGTCGGGCCCGGCGAGCTGCCTTTAATGGTGTACACATCCAGTTCGGAATTCGTCCCTTTGAAATAGACTTTGTGGATAGTCTCCGCCGGGGCTGAGCAGGGCACGGCAAGACTTAGCAAGATGGCGAGCGTGATTGAGCCCCCGGGGAGTCCCCGATGGATTCTGGAAATGAGCGACATATACGACCTAACCGTTCGACAGACCGACTTCAGGACCTAAGCACGCGATGCAAGTTCCGGGGAACCTTCGTCATCCTCACAACAAACGAGGGCGTACTGCCCTCACAAAAAGCCTCAACCAAAATGTTTGGAGCCTCATCAAAGCTCTATTTTATAGCGCACGCCTCTTCTGGACGGCTCTTGAGCGGGCACCTTCCAAACCCTCTCCCTTCTTGCCGACCATCTTTAGTTCGTTGCGGGCGAAGCCCCTCTGGAAAACTATCTTTCCATTTTCGTCATATAGTAGGATGGATACGCGAGACAACGATGTTCCCGGCCGATCGTCCCCATAATCCAATGCCACGCGGGCATTGACCCTGAAAGGGGGGGTAATAGATTTCCCTTCCCTGTAGTCGGCCGGCAGGTCCTCTTCTGCGAGCCGAGTGTTGCTGGGATAAACAACTATTCTGGGCTTTCCGCTCTGATCGACCGTCTCCACAAATACGAACACGTATCCTGAAAACAATGTATCCGGGTGGTCTTTTACAAGCCTGAAGCTAAGTTTCCATCTACTGGGACTCTCAACTACGGCGGTTACGTCCTGTGCGTTAAAATTGATGATCGGACCCTGGGCCGAACTTCCCTCTGTTGCTCCAGGGCCTACAAGTGGCGTTTCCGTCGATCCGCGACCGGCGAATCTTCTCGTGGCGGATTCCGCCGAAGAAGATGTGCTCGGGCTTTCCTCGATTTCCTCATCTACGGCTTTGGACCGGCCGGAAGGACTGGTCGGCGACTTGACTGCGTCCTGAAGGGCCGTCAGCGGACCTTCATTCTCGACAGGTAAGCTCTTGGTCGTGGGTTCCTTCCCCATCAGGTGCCACTTCCTTGGTCGGCCGCGGGGGGACCGCTGCCAGGGTAGGTGATTCCTGCAATTCCTTCAGGCGCTTGTCCTGGATTGCTATCTCCAGTTCTTTGCTTCTAAGCTCTTCCTGCAGCGATTGGACCTTTTGCGCCAACGTATCATTCTGGCCCGTAGTTCCGCCCTTGCTCGACAGGTAGCCCCCCGTACCGATGATGGCAAACACAACGAGGCCAATCACCGCAGCCGCTACGGCGAAGCCGAAGCGCATGCGGAATGGGGTCAGCTCCACCTGGCGGGAACTGCCCGATTCACTCATTAGCACTATGGAATAACGGGCCTTGGTCCGGGTTTTAGGTACTGGAATCGGAGGAAGATCCCGATAAGGCGGTCCATCCCTCCGAGACGATGCGGAACCCCGAATCTTTGCCGCCATCCAGGACCATGCTTTTCCAACCTTTATCACTGTATTTATCTCCCTGGAAGGACTGGACGAACCTCACCAGAACTCGGCCTTGGACCTTCCTGATTTCCACCCGGTCAACTTCGACACGGATGGTTCGGTATTTGCGGAAGAAATTCTTCTTAGTCTTCAGGAGCGCTCCGTAATTCATTCCCTCGTGCTCGAAATCGGGATGATACATTTTCATGAACCTGTCAAGATTCTTTTGCTCCCAGGCTAATTTCCACTCACCGAGGAAAGCCAAGACCGCCTTTTTATCTGATGACGCCTTATCCGACGTCTTGCCGTTCGATGCGACGGCTTTCGATACTGATCCAAGAGACTGTCCGTCCCGAACATCCCTGTCGCTGGTGTCTCTCGGTTCCGTGCGAGCGTATCGAGCCATTTTTTCCAGAGACGCCAGCAAGTATGTCATCTCTGATTTCATGCGAGCGTGGGGAGGCGCGGCTGGTTTTCGGTCTGCTTTTTCCTCTTTCGCAATATGTTTGATGCTATCCGGAATCTGTGCCCTGGAAGCCACTTGAGTCTCAATCTTTTGTTTTCCTACGGCCGCTTCGCCCTTCGGACTCGGGTCGATTTTTTCCGGGATCTGCGCCTTGGAAGCCACTTGAGTTTCCGGCTTTTCCTTCCTTACGACCGGCTCAATACTCGGAAGGGGCACATACGTGGGCATCAGGCGGGCCACAATCAGTCGATCGGGGGACGGACCGCCCAAGTATTTTTCATTCATCTCGATGTGCGGAGCCGCGCCCTCTTTAGCAGTCCGGCCGCTTATGCGATCCAACACCACTCCCCGCGACGGGGCGGAAGGCTGTGGGACCTCGACTTCTCTCTGAGGTCCCGGTTCCGGCTCGTCAGTGGAAACCAGGCGGATACGGAAATCATTCGGTTCAGCTTTCCCTGTGCCGGGATCCGCTCCGGCTCTGGCCAGCAGAGTCTGTACCGGAAAGGGGTCATCAACAGGCTGGTGGTAATCCTCGGCATAAATGCTGTATTTGTCTCCGTGCGTAAGGTACAGCACTTTAATGCCTGAGCTATGGAATCCGTCGGAGCCGTATGCCTGGGTAAAGATAGATGTAATGATGCCGTTCTGCCGGTAGAGATATACGTTGCCCAGCTTGACACGTATGGAAGTATAACGCTTGTTTAGCCGGCGTTTCTTTTCTTTCCAGCCGTTGAAATCGAGCCAGCAACTCTGGAAATTCGGTGAATAGTGGCCCATGTACCCATCAAGGCTTTTCGATTCCCATGCCTGGCGCCAAGATTCGATGAAGTTCCTCAGTTCCCGTTCCTGCTCCATAATTACCGATCTTGGAGCCATAAGCAGCTTTTCTACCACAATAATGGGAGTGCTTTGCAGCCTGATGAACCGCGACACCTTGATCAGGTCCTGATTCTCAAGGGCTACGCAACCGTTGGAATCGGGCTTCGTCCCGAGAGGCTTGTCCCTTCCGTGAAGCCAGATGCCGTCACCATTCTTGCCTCGTCGTCGGTCTACGAAATTAGGGTAGTCGGTGGTGAAAGCCCACATCCCATACTTGGATGGAAGCGTCCGACCGTCAATGACGGAGCAGAAGAAATAGACGCCTTCGGGGGTCTTCATATCGCCGCGAACCCACTTGTCCCCATCATTCTCACCGGTGGAACACCGGTAGGATTCGACCATGGACGGCTCGCCGTCCTTGATCCGCCAAACACTCAGGCGCTGCTGGGCCTTGTCGACGATTACAGCGTGGAAAGTCCCTTCCACCATCCAGTTCATGAGCGCTACAGGATAGAGGGGCTCGCTGCCGGAGGCTCCCGCGCAACACGTTATGAGCAGAATGATAGCCATCGGGACTATGTTTGCAGTCCGACAGCGGGGGGAGGCTAACAGTCTTTTCAGATTGCAAGCAAACATACGCTTTTCTTTACAGGTAGTTGCGCCAAAAGTCAAGAAAGTTTTACATTAACTTTCTAATACAACATCATGAAACTGTTTGAGAAAAAACTCTATCAACCACCGCGTCCACCCACCTCAGCGCACGGCTGATGTCAAAGACTGCCTCTATCTCGGTGGCAGCCAGGTGCTCCAGGATCTCGGGATCGCGCAGGAGGATCTCCTTGAAGTCCGCCTGATCTTCCCACGCTTTCATGGCATTGCGTTGAACCAGAGCATAGGCTTTCTCTCTGGTCACCCCATGGTCCACCAGTTGCAAGAGAACCGATTCGGAAAAGATAAGCCCGTGACTCATTTGCAGATTCTGCAACATCCTCTGCTCGTACACCTTTAAGTTGGCTATCACCGAAGTCAGGCGGTGGAGCATGAAGTCAACCAATATTGTGGCATCAGGGGCAATAATCCTTTCGACCGAAGAATGGGAAATGTCCCTTTCATGCCAAAGAGGCACGTTCTCCATTGCTGCCAGAGCATGACCTCGGACCACACGAGCCAGGCCGGTGATATTCTCGGTGAGCACAGGATTCCGCTTGTGGGGCATGGCCGACGAACCCTTTTGCCCTTCGTGGAAGAATTCCTCTGCCTCGGCCACTTCCGAGCGCTGCAGGTGCCTTATCTCGACCGCGATTTTCTCCATACTTGAGGCCATCATGGCCAAGGCGGTGAAATACTCTGCGTGGCGATCCCTCTGAAGCACCTGGCTGGAAGCAAGGGCAGGTTCAAGCCCCAGCTTCGCCAAAATGTCTTCCTCCATCTGCGGATCCAGATGAGCGAAGGTTCCCACGGCCCCTGAAATCTTGCCCACAGAAATGGTCTTCAGCGCGGCGTCCCAGCGAGTGAGATGCCTGAACATTTCGCTGTACAGGACCGCCAATTTGAGGCCAAAAGTAATCGGTTCGGCATGAATGCCGTGGGAGCGGCCGACCATCGGGGTATGACGATGCTCCAGGGCGCGAGTCTTGAGCGCATTCAGCAGCTCGACCAGCCCTTCGCGAATAAGCTGTCCGGCCTCTTTGAGCAGCAGGCAAAGCGCAGTGTCCACCACGTCATACGAAGTAAGCCCTCGGTGGATGAACCGCGAGTCCTCCCCAACACACTCAGCCACGGATGTAGTAAATGCGATGACGTCGTGACGGGTGATTTTTTCAATCTCGTTGATACGTTCCGGATCAAAAGCAGCTCTCGTCCGGATGCATTCCATGCTTTCGGGTGGGATGACTCCTCTTTCAGTCCATGCCTCGCAAACGGCTAATTCTATATCCAGCCACTTTTGATAACGGTGCCGTGGTTCCCAGATTCTACCCATATCTTGGCGGGTGTAGCGCGGAATCAAACTGACTTCCTTTCAAAACAAGGTTTGCAGCCGACGCGACGCACCATCAGTGAATGCAAGCCAACACCGGCCTCCCAACCTGTCCCCTGGCGCCTCAGCCACCCAGGTTCCGGGCAGGCTTCCACAGGTGCAGTTGTCTCACGGTGTACGAGTCCGGCAGACTACCTCCCCAAGCGTGCTTTGCTGGAGAAAATTGTTGATACATTAAATTGCAGCCCCATACAGTCCAAAGCGGTTAAGCATACCATGAAAGGGGAGCAGGTTGCAAACGCAAAGATAAGCATTTTAATCGGAATTTGCGTTTGACGAATTGGTCCCGCGGCGGGAGGCTTTACCCGTCGGCCGGCAAATGGTAAACAACCATTATGGAATCGCTGGTCACCGTCAGAAAGTGTGAGAATTATGAACCGCCCTTGTTGGCGGCAGTTCTCGAAAAGTGTCTCGATGATCTTGGAGGAATGTCCTCGTTGGTTAGAAGAGGGGACCGGATACTGCTTAAGCCGAATCTGCTCAAGTCCGCGGCCCCTCATGAAGCCGTCGTAACACATCCGGCGGTGGTAGAAGCCATTGCTTCAATGGTGATTGATGCTGGGGCCACTCCTTTCATCGGGGACAGCCCGCCTCTCGGCAATCTCCCAAAGGTTTTGTTGAAATGCGGGTACGAGCCTTTTATGAAGAAAATGGCCATCCAGGCGGTGCCGTTCGTGGAGAAGCTGCCGGTGGAATTCTCCACGGGCCGGCTATTTCGACGCATGGACCTGGCTCGCGAGGTGTTTGAATTTGACGCGGTCATTAATCTGGCCAAGCTGAAGACCCACACCCAGATGATGCTCACCCTAGCGGTCAAAAACCTATTTGGAACCGTTATCGGCACTGACAAAGCTTCCTGGCATTTAAGGGCCGGGAAGGACGTTGATTGCTTCGCAACGGTGCTCGTCCAAATCTTTGAAAAGATCCGGCCGGTTCTCTCTATTGTGGACGGTATTCTTGCTATGGAGGGAAATGGTCCCAACAGCGGGGATGCTCGCCATGTCGGGATTCTCGGCGCGTCCACCGATGCCGTGGCGCTGGATTCGATCATCTGCAGGTTGGTGGGCTTCAAGGTCCGTTCCCTGCCCACGTGTGTCATCGGGGAGAGTATGGGGGTGGGGGTTGCCGATAGCGGGCAAATCCGGAGGGTCGGAGACGATCTTGACGGATTTCCCTTGAAGGACTTCAAGGCGCCGAAATCAGTGACAATGGCCTGGAATCTCTCCTATTGGAATCCTGTGCGCCGTTTCTTGGAGAACCATGTCATCACTAAACCTGCCATCGACCTGGCAGCTTGCCGCAGTTGTGGGATCTGCGTCGCCCATTGCCCGCCACGAGCCATCAACGAGATAGAGGGGGCAATGGTAATCGACCACAGGAAGTGTATTTCTTGCTTCTGTTGCCACGAACTCTGCGAGAACAACGCAGTGAATATCGTCCAGCCGTTCTTCGGGAAGGTCCTCTCTGCCGTAAGCCGTTGAAAAGCTGCCAGCGCCGCTCGTCATTGATGTCTCAGTTTGCTCGTCGAATTGAGGCGGTGGCGATACGCGGGCAACCCGCCGTGACTACGATTTTCAACCCCCTTTTTCGCTAGGCCGGAAAACACTTCGCGAAGGCCTTCATGAGTTTTGGAGATCCTTTTATGCGGATCCTTCGAGAGACCAGCGCCCAGGGCAAGCCGGCCTCCTTTGCCAAAAACCTGATCCACGTGCGACTATCGGCAGTGACGTGAAGGTCCGCAGCACCTATAAGATCGTCCTGAACCGCCACGGTCTTGTCTCGGATTATTACGGTGCCTTTGCATTTCTCATCACCGGTAAACGTAAAATGAAAAGTGGCGTTGAGGCCTTCGGCCTGCTGCCTCTGAAATACGATAGGCAGGCTTTTGAGAAACATCGTCACCGAGTTGGGTCGAAGGCCGTTTGAAACACGCTTGATCTTCTTGTGCGGAAATCGGGACGTCGCGTAAGCGTCGGCATCGGAACCGGGCACCACGTATACAGTCTCTTGTTTGGCGTGCATCTTCTTGACTAACGCTTCAATGTAACCCTTGCGGTCCTCCAGAAAAGCCCCTATTGCTTCCTCTCCTGCCGGACAGACTGCCATGCACCTGTCGCATCTGGTCTGCCCACCAATGGAAAGATTCTGCCACATAGACACTGTCTCGGAATCACTGACTCGTGTCCGATAGTCTTTGAGGCTACGGCTAGCCACAACCTTCGAAACCCAGTCGGCAAAACCCCCCATCCGTTCTCTGTAATTATGCGTGTAACACGACACAAAGTCGAAACTGCCATCGGCAGCCACGGCGCCCACCGGACAAACCGAAACGCAGAGCTTGCACTCTATACACGGATCGAATTCCAGTGGGGTGCTATACGAAGTAAGTTCAGCATCCGTGAGGATTGTCCCCAGTACGATGGTGGAACCAAACCTCGGATGCAGCACCAATCGATTCCAGCCCATACGTCCCAGCCCCGCTTCTGTTGCGTTAACCTTGTCGGTGGAGAGCCACATCTTATCGGGCCATCGATCGATTTCCATGGGGAATCCCACCGGGACATTCAGGGCTCCAAATCCACGTTCTTCCAACCGCAATGCAATGGTGCGAGAAGTGTGGTTTGCATCTTTCCAGACCTGTTGAAATTCCAGGTTGGTCGCGGAATGGGCAACGGTTCGCGTGTTCTCCCGGTGGAGTCGATGGGCTATGCAGATCAGTGTCTTCGTGGCGGGAAACACATCCAGAAGTTCATCCCTCTGATCGGCGATCGCGGGTCGATCTATTTCCACAAAGCCCACGTCATCTGCTCCGGCCTCAATGCAAAGCGCCTTTAGCGTCTGTGGATCGAGTCTGGTTGATTTGCCGGCGCCACGTTGCGATGCATCTAGCCGACGGTACCATTTTACTGTGGGGTGATCTTCAAGATTCATAGGTTCCTCCTCATATTGAGCATCGTCCACTGAGGCGTCTTCCTCAACGGCGATCCATCTGTGTCGATTTTGAACGCGTCGAAAATTATTGCTTCAGCACACGGCCGAAGACCATCTTTTCGAAGAGAGTAAGCGGGGTGGTGTTACTTTCCGCCTTCATGCGCAACAAGGCTCCCTCCCAGCTATTAAGAATAAAATCCGCAGTTTCAGATACATCGAGAGCGGTATCGATCTCCTGTTCCTGCCGGGCAAGATCCAAGCATTCAGCAATCCCAGCCTTCATTTTGTTAAGTGCGTGTCTGAGTTTGTCTTGAAATGTGTCACTCAGGCCGCCCATTTCTTGTGTGAGATTGCCTATCGGGCATCCTCCTTTGCATCCGTGTTGCTCGCAGATTGAGCGGAATCCCTCAAAAAAACTTTGAAGCTTTTTCAAAGGGGACACCTCAGGGCCTTTCAAGTGTGATTCGATCATCAACGCAAAGAAGTTGAAATAGTAATCGACCAACTCCAGTCCGAAGTCTTCCTTACTCTTGAAATAGAAATAGAAAGACCCCTTCGGCACTCCTGCACTGTGAAGAATCTCCTGGATTCCGGTGTTTTTGAAACCTTTTTGATGAATAATCCGAGCGCCGTGCGCCAGGATTTTATCCTTCGTTGTTTCTTTTCGCATGGTGCTCTTGTCCTCCGCCACCGAGACCATAGTAGACCGGTCAACTACCAACGTCAAGACCTTTATTCATTGTTGTGAACTACCCTCAATGTTTCCCTAGCGCTTGTTTGAGCGCCAGTGTGAGGCCGTCGGCAATGGGGACTAGGCTCAATTTGATCCGATCATCGTCACGCAGCTTCAGATTAAACGCTCTGATCGCAAGGGTAGCGTCATCCCTTGCCTGAGGGTCTGCCACTCGGCCGCTCCACAACACGTTGTCCACCGCAATCAATCCGCCGGGACGCAGGAGTTCAAGAGATCGTTCATAATAGGCATCGTAATTTTCCTTATCAGCATCTATGAAGACGAAATCGAAAGATCCGTGTTTTCCTGCCTCCAAGAGAGCCTCAAGGGTTTCGATAGCCGGTCCCAGTCGCAAATCAACCTTCTCTGCCACGCCTGCCTCCAGCCAATACCGGCGGGCCATGGAAGTCCATTCTTCATTTATGTCGCACGCTATGATTCTGCCCTTGCGTAGGCAGAGCCAGAGCGGTCCAGAGAGAGCTGTAGCCGGTATAAACACCCAACTCTATGGTGTTGACTGCTCCAATCAGTTGGAGCAGTAGGGCCATGAACTGGCCCTGCTCCGGGGCAGTCTGCATCATGGAATGAGGATACGGAGCGGTTTCGTCTCGGAGGCGGCGCAAGATATCCGGTTCGCGCAGGGATGACAACAACAGGTAATCGTACAATTGGTCTGACATGGAGATAGTTCTGATTAGCCATAGTATTTCCTCGACGGTTTGGGCAGGACAGAATCGTGTCTTGGCATTCAATCACGTTTCACAATGTGTCTTGGGCCATGTGTTTCCCGTCGTACACCGCTTCACCGAGGGTGGTCTGAAAGACAACCTGACAGATCCGGGTGTTCGGTTTGAGTATGAGCGGAAAAGGGGCCATGTTGCTGATTTCCAGAACCTGCCGATTGTTTATTCCGGGTTGAATGAAACTAGCGGTCATGTGCACCAGGAGACCAATACGGGCAAACCGGGATCGGCCTTGAATCCACCCGCACAGGTTGGGAGCGAGCCGGATTCTTTCCTGTGTTATTCCGAGGATAGTTTCACCGGGCAAAAGAGTGAACGAACGCTCACAGTAGACGAGCTTAGTGATCTTCTCGAGATCCATAGTGTCGTCCACCACCACTCCCCGGCGCAGCTTCTTGAAGATCCTGAACTGGTTGCTCAAATTCAGGTCCACTGAGCCCGGGCCGACCATATTATCGCTGAATGGCTCGATTTCGATCCGGCCGTCCTTCATCGCCTGAAACAATTCATCTCTGGTCAATACACTCATTTGCGTTCCCCCAGGCCGCGGCTGTACCTCGGACATTAATACCTTTTACCATAACCGGGAAGGTTCCGATGCGCCATTATGGTATACTTCGGCGGAACGAAAGTTTTTTGACCAGCGTGCAGGGGAACTTTCTTGATGGAATTTGGTAACGTTTTGTCCAATTCGCGGAAATGACCCCGCGCTTCGCTGGGTCGCCCCGGCCGTGGGATCGGAGTCCGGGGCAGTCCCGCGGAACGCGGGATTGATCCGGGGTCTGTAGGGGCAGACCCGTGTGTCTACCCTGGGCGGACGCATAGGTCCGCCCCTACAACAGGTTCCTGCACTTGCCCCGCACGCGCGGATTAGGGGTTCACAGGACTGACGGAGAAAAGGCCCGTCATGGTGAGGTATAGATGGATCTGGCTGTTCTCCAAAAAGTGGCACAGGAACTTAATGAAATGCTTCCAGGCGGGTTTGTCAGCAAAATTTATCAACCCTTGCCAAGAGAAATCGTGTTGCGCATACGATTCCGGACAGGGGGAGAGAAGAAGCTCATGCTCAGCGCTGATCCGTTGCTGGGCCGCATTCATCTGACCAGCCTCAAAATTCCGAATCCACCGACTCCTCCGAGATTCTGCGCTTATCTCAGAGCGCATTTTCAAGGGGCGAGAATTGTTCAAGTAGCCGCAGCACCGGATGATCGGGTCGTCAGAATTATCACCGTGCGTGGCCCAGAGGATGAGAGAGCTGAAAGGGATCTTATTCTTGAGATCCTTGGACGGGACTCAAACATCCTCATCTTGGACCGCAAGCTCAATCGGATTATGGATTGTCTCCATCATATCCCGGAGAAAGCAATTGGGAGCCGAGTGGTTCTGCCTGGTCTGGATTATTTGCCTCCACCCGCAAGGAGCGGCGTTACGACAAAGTCGCTCTATGATCTGGACGTGAACAGGTTTGCCCCTGGTATTACCACAAGACCGGACGGCAGAAGGCGCCTCACAATCGAAGCAGTGGCCTCCCTCGATGAGTGTTTCTCATCCATGAACGAGGCAGTGGACGCATTTTTTCGGCCGAAATTGGAATCGTACTTGGTGGAGGGTTTCAGACGGAAGCTGGCAGCACCTTTGAAAGCTCGCATTCATTCTCTGGACCGCCGTTTGAACAAAATAGATGCTGATGCTCAAAGACTCAAGCAACTTGCGGATCGCGGTGAGGAGGGTGAACTGCTCAAGGCCAATCTGAAACGTGTAAAAAAGGGCATGACCGGCATAGAAGTTGAGGATTGGACGACCGGTGGGCGTCGAATCGTCGGCTTGGACCCGGCGCTGGACGCT
Source organism: uncultured delta proteobacterium (assembly GCA_963809365.1). Taxonomy (GTDB): domain Bacteria; phylum Desulfobacterota; class Desulfomonilia; order Desulfomonilales; family Desulfomonilaceae; genus CAWBBA01. The sequence goes on from CAWEJR010000010.1 coordinate 86,211, forward strand.
GTGGCCAACATGGACAGAATCTTCAAGAAGGCTGCCAAAGGCAAACGAGGCGAGAAGATGGTGCGGGAACGAATACATCGAACCCTTGAAGAAAAACGGGCACTTGAAGACCTGCTTTTCTTCCTCGGAGAAGCCTCTGACGTCACAGACCTTGAGCGCCTGGCAACGGAAATGCCTTTCAGCACCCCACAGAAGCTTAAGTCATCCGGCAAAACAGGTGCAGGGCCCACGTCGGAGTCGGCACTTTTTCGAGAGGTGCGGACGCCGGCCGGTACGCTCATTCTCGTGGGTAAGAGCGGTAAGGGGAATGATTTCTTGTTGCGCAGGAAGTCCCGAAAAGGGGACTTGTGGTTCCATGTAAAGGGTTTTGCAGGGTCCCATGCGATTCTGCGTCGGGAAGGCAATGAGCCGATTGCTATCGGGGACATGGAAATGGCCGCGGGTCTAGCGGTCCATTTCTCCAAAGCCCGTGGCAAGGGGAAAGTGGAAGTGATAGTAGCTGACGTGGGCGATTTGGGTCGCCCCAAGGGTGCTTTGCCGGGCCAGGTGACAGTCAAGACATACAAAACTCTGGTTTCAGATGGCCTGACAATTGACCCTAACGGGATATTATGAAGAGGCTTTCTTGAGGGGAGGTTGGGGATCGGCAGTCTTCCCCGAGAGAATCTTCGATTTATCGGTTATGTTCAAGTGGGCTTACTTGCCCTTGATACTCTTGATCAGTTCCGACGCATCGTTATCGTAACCCAGTTTGGGGTAATCATCCAGCACACGCTTGGCAGCCAGCCTCGCAGCTTGATAGTTTTTCATACTCAACATCGTGCGGGCCTTGTACATTTCCTTCGCTGCCAACTTCTTGCGGCACTCGTTATACTTTTCTTCAGCCTTCTTGGCCCATTCCCCTGCGTTGGAGTTTTCCGACAAGGCTTTGAATTCCGCCGTTGCCCTCTGGACGACAGAGTTATCGAGGTCATCGGCATTCTTGATCTGGTTGAAGTAAGCCATGCCTATGTTGAATTTGGCCCGGGGCACCTCAGTGTTTCCGGGATAGAGGTCTATGAATTGCTGGTACCGGGAAATCGCTTTGTCATAGGATTTCTCATCGTAGAGGGAGTCGGCTATTTTCAAGTAGACTTCCGGCATCTTTTTGAAATCAGGATGCCCGGACTTCAGGCGCTCAAAGACTTCTACGGCTTGGCCATATTGTTTCTTTTGGAAATGTTCCTCTGCCGCCTGGAAGAGCTTGTCCGGCCCTGGGTCCTTCTCAACCATGTCGGTCTTCCAGAGCGAGGGACAGCCTGCGGCAAGCACCGCAATGAATGTTACAAGGATGAATGAAAACTTACGTCTCACAGCGAGAGATCCTCGACGCAGCGCTGAAGTCATAGGTTTTGTTAGCAAGGGGACCAACTTCTGTCAAGAAATCTATCGGAAAGGGAAAAACCTTTCTCCAGTGAAATAGTTCCGTACCGATGTCTTGCCCTCTTCTCCATTACAGGGGTCAGTACGTCCTACATAATATACGGTCCGCGAGGGCCATCAAAGCACGTTTCTCTTCCGAGTCGTTGAAAATCTCCAACTGGTCGGTCGCAATTTTCAGATAGCCGCGACTCTTCCGGAGCGTCTCTTCGATCCCGCCCCGCGTCTCCAGGAAGCCCCTCACCCATGCCAGGTCTCCGTCGGAACACTGTTTTTGGGCGACTATCCTTTCGACTTGTGCCCTTTCTTCGCTGCTTGCTTTCTTGAGAGCGCAGATCAGGGGCAGTGTGAGCTTCCCTTCTTCCAGGTCTTTTCCAGGAATCTTTCCCATCGTTTCTTTGTCGGATCGGTAATCTATCACGTCATCGGTCATCTGAAAGGCTATGCCGAGATTGAAGCCAAATTGGGCCAACGCTTCTTCTTCGTCACCGCCCAATCCGCCCAGGATGGCACCACCCCGGCAGGCTGCTTCCATCAGGACTGCTGTCTTGTCAGTGATGACCTGAACATATTCTTTTTCGCTGAGTTGAATGTTTCCTATATTCATCATCTGGAATAATTCACCCTCGCTCAATCTCTCAGTGGCCCTGGACACGATTTCGAGAATGCGCAGGTTGTTGAGAGACGTGAGAGCCGAAAATGCTTTGGCCAATATGAAATCACCGCCCAGGACGCACATCTCATTGGACCATAAGGTGTTCGCTGAAGGCCGACCCCGACGTGTGTCAGCGCGGTCCACCACATCGTCGTGGAGCAGTGTGGCGGTATGGATGCACTCAATCGCCCCTGACAGTTTGACCGCGTCCATTCCGGAATACCCGCCCATACGAGCTGCTATGATGGCAAGCTGGGGGCGAATTCTCTTGCCGCCGCTGTTCATAAGATGAGCGCCTATCTCGAAGGCCACCGGGACGCGGCTTCTCAACTGCTGAATCAACTCCTGTTCCAGGTTTTCCATGGTACATTGGATTGAGTCGAGCAGATCCAAAGGCTTCTCCTGAGATGCAGGGGGTACGTCGGCGATGGAGCGATAGCAACAGATTACTTTATCACTTAGGCGGCCTTGCCGCAAGGCTCGCGGTGGTGGAGCTCGAGTCACGGGTCCCGAGACGCCGCGGTGTGCACAGTTCAGCCGGAGTCGACTATCGCAAAACGTGCGCGAATTGACATGATAACACCCTAAGTGGTCCAGTCCGTAATTCGGGTGATACATTCTTGGATTCGAGACTATGGATTGGTGGGACAGGCATCCTGCCTGTCCCACCAAAGCTTTCCGAAATACGTCACCGAACTTGTGAAACCGAGCACGAATTCCTCCATGTGAAGGGAAGAGGAATGCCCCCATCAGTTCCGTAGACTTGACACCATCTTCTATTAACGGTTATTGTCTAACACACGAAAGGACAGTGGTCTGTTTCAAAACCGCGTGAACTTTTGGAATTGTGCCACAGGCTCGGTGGCTGATACGTGGGCTGTCAAGTCAAGGTCCGCGAAATCTTCCGCAACGAACTTTCAGGTATTCTGCCGCCAAATTGGCCATTCCTCTATGGAATGACAGTGCCCCGCATAGTATGGGCAGTCTTTTTCTTATCTAACACCTAATGTAGCCCTCTGCACAGAATGCCAACCCGCAGGTGGTGATTACTTCATGTCTTGAGAGAAGACGCCGGGGGGAGAAGCCTGCTCCGGCGGGGCCCGGAAGCCTCAGTCGCTCAGGCGTCGGCATGAAGCATTTTTGAAAGTATACTTTTGGAGAATCGCAATATGAGAGTACTCTTGTTGAATCCACGTTTTTCCCAGACTTTCTACTCATTGAACAGGGTCCTGACGATGCTCGGGCGCAAAGCCGTTCATCCTCCTCTAGGGCTCATTACTGTTGCTGCGTTGCTCCCGCAAGACTGGGAATTCAACCTTATCGATTTGACTTTTCAAACAATAACCCAACAAGATTGGGATACTTGTGACCTGGTGATGATTTCCGGAATGAATGTTCAGCACCAAGGAATTGTTGAGACGGTCCAGGAGGCAAAGAGACACGGCAAGAAGGTCGTAGTAGGCGGGCCCGCGGTCTTTCATGCACCGGAGGAAGCTCTGAGTGACGGTGCGGACATTGTTGTGGTCGGAGAGTTGGAATCTTGCCTAGACCGATTTCTGCAAGTTTTGAATCGGAACGAGTGCGGTGTGATCATTAGGAGCGAGGCCAGGCCGGATCTCAAATCTTGGCCTTCCCCAAGATTTGACCTTCTAGACGTGGGCAAGTACTTGACCATGGGCGTCCAGTTCTCGAGGGGATGCCCTTTTAAATGTGAGTTCTGTGACGTTACCCATATGTTGGGACGCCAGGTCAGGATCAAATCCCCTTCGCAAATCATCAACGAACTGGACATGCTCAGACGCCTGGGCTGGAAGGAAAACGTCTTCTTTGTTGACGACAACTTTATAGGCAATAGTCGCGCTACCAAGACGTTGTTGAGGGAATTGATCAGTTGGCACACATCTGTCGGCCAATGTTTTGATTTCAACGCGCAAGTTTCGGTGAATGTGGCCAAAGATCAAGAGTTGTTGGACCTCATGGTCGATGCAGGCTTCTACAAGGTATTCCTGGGAATCGAAACCGACGATCGAGAGAGTCTCGAACAGACCAAAAAACACCAGAATTCCCGAACAGATCTCGACATGGCGTGCCACAAGATCATAAGCGCGGGACTGCAAATTGAAGCCGGCTGGATAGTCGGTTTTGACAACGAGAAGCCTGGGGCGGATCGTCGAGTCATCGACTTTGCCACGCGCAACCATATTCCGCAGATACTAGTCAATTTCCTGCAGGCCCCGCCGGGAACAGACTTGTGGAAGCGCCTTGCCAGGGAAGGGCGTGCGCCGTTCATACCTTCGGATAAGGCTACGAGTCTGATCGGTCTGATCAATTACGAGACTGTCCGCCCTGTCGCCCAACTTACTCAGGAAGTCATAAACATCTATGAACGTCTTTATGATCCGAAATCCTACTATCGGCGGGCATTTGAGGAATTCTCGCTGATGAAGCCCCGTCGGCTCAAGAAGCCGCCTCGCTTACCCTCCGCGGCTCAGTTGAGGGCCCTATTGCTGACACTTGGTCGCCAGGGAATACTGAATTCATCGCGCTGGAGCTTCTGGAAGTACTTTTTCAAAGGATTATGGTCATTTGGTGACAGGTTCGAGTATTTCATCCACACGCTGATTCTGTTCGAGCATCACGATGACTTTCGAAAAACCATTGCTAAGAACATCGCCGACGAGCTTCGTCTGGTTGTATCCGATTCTGACAGTGAGGCAGAGTTTATGGAAACGCCGGCGGCAGTCTCCGCCGGCCGTGGATAAAAGCGGGACAAGACAATAAGACAATGAGCCGATATGGCATGGGTGCGTCGGAGTACCTTCCGGAACTTTTCACTTGCGGTTGGTTCCATGATATTTATATCCTAGTCGAATATCGTGGTTCTTTTTCCGAGGAGTGCCCTTGCGCCGCTATCCGCGCCCTTTGATAACTCTTCTTCTACTTCTGGTGGGTTCGGCCCTTTGCACCGCAGGGGAAGGCCCCGATTTCGAGAAAGGCCTTACTCTAAGAATCGAAGGCAAGAACGCTCAAGCGGTTGAAGCATTTAAGAGAGTTCTCGCTGATTCGCCGACACATGTCCGGGCCCTGGTCCAGATGGGGGCGGCATTAGAGGACCAGGGGAAGTGGAAAGAAGCCGCACAGGCTTATCGCCGCGCTCTGGAGATTGACCCTCGTGACGGCTCCGCGATACGCAATCTTGCACAGTTGGCGTCGTCGCGCAGCATGGATACGCCAATCCAAGCACCCAATCCTTCAAAGGAGGACCTGCTTTGGAACGGATTGCGGGCGCTGGAGTCGAAGGATTTTGATAAGGCCTCGAAAATATTCAGATTGTCACGAGGTCTTTTCCCCAATGATCCTCGGCCGTTATTCTATTCAGCCTTCACTCTGGAACAACAAGGCAAGCTCTCTGCCGCAATTGCGCTCTACGAAAGAAGTGTCGCGTCCTTTCCGGACTATATCCCTGCCAGAATAAACCTCATCGTCGCTCTAATCTCTGCGGGCGAACGGGAAAAAGCCGGCGGACAGGCCCAAAAGGCCTTTGAAATAATACCTGACAATCCACGTGTGCGGTATCTGGCTCGCTTGCTGGGCAAGGCACGGGCCACCAGACAAAAAGGCCGCCCTTTCCCGCAGAGGAACCGATGTGCCATGAGGTACTTTCTTTATGCAATCGGCCCCTGCTTCCTGGTTCCGATAATTTGTTTTGCCATGCTGCATTACCCCGCTCTCGACCGCGAAGTGCAGGCAAGACTCCCTCTTCTCTCGGCTTACTACATTTCCCGCCAATTGGCCGCGGAGATTGCCCACGCTGATTCACGTGCGGGTGAGGTTCCCATCAATTACGGCCAGATCCTGGAAGCTTACGACAAAGTGCCGACCAACAAGGATTTTAGGGCGCTGGAGACTCTCTCCGCTTCGGGCAGAACGCCCGGGCCGGCTGAAAGTCTTTTTGCGCGATTTATCCTGTGGAAAGATAATCTTCCCCACGATTTCTTGGCAGCCGATCCGGTCAGGGATATCGCCATACGGCTCGGGAACATGCGAAGACTGCAGAATACTGCTGCGGCCATGAGGGACGAGATCATCTCAAAACACACGCTCGACTGTCTGAGGTATCTGCCCCCGACAGCCGCTTCAGCGACGCTCTCCGGCAAAGGGCTCCCATCGGAAACCGCCAAAAGCGGCTTGGTTTTCTGCGGTGAGAAGGTACCGGTGCAGAGAACGGATGTACGACGGAGGATAGAGTATCAGATCACTTATCTCCTCACTGATTTTCGCGACAGCACTGGGATCTGGCTCAAACGCAGGGATCGGTACGGCGAAGCAATCAAACGAATCCTGGAGAGGGAAGGCGTACCCTGGGAATTCGCGCTCTTACCGGCATTGGAATCGGGTTACAGCCGGACAGTAGTCTCGCCGTCAATGGCTCATGGATGGTGGCAATTCGTCAGGCCGACGGCTGTGCGGTCCAGTGCCAAAGAGCCGGAACTGGATTGGGCCCTCCAGGTGGACGGCTGGAAAGATGAGCGGCGGGACCTTGCCATTTCCACGAGGTCTGCGGCAAGGTATCTGAAATGGCTGCGTACGAGACTTGGGGCTTCGGAGAATGACTCAAGCTGGCTCACTGCCGCTGCCGCATATAACGCGGGCTTCAGCGAGACCAAATTCAGAATAGCCGCGTACCAGACACCTTGGTACTGGGATATGAAACTGCCGCTGGAGACTGAAAATTACGTCCCGCGGTGGATAGCGTTTTCGATTATTGATGCCAATCGCAAGTTTCTACGGTCTGGGTGTGCCCCCCATCGCGCCGATACATTTTGATACTATCGAGGGAATTCAACTGAGCCGTGATCTTCCACTGACTTTCTTGGCCACAGTTACACAGTCCTCGGTCCGTTTCATCCGGGAGATCAATGGAGGCCTAGCTCAAAACGAGACGGCATTCAGAGCGGTACGGAACAAACGGGACTTCACCCATACGATTCATGTCCCCAAAGGCTGGAAGGCCCGCGTGATCAAAGCCCTGAAGTCTCAACAGTATTTAAAGAATACTGGGTAGTTTTTGCGGACTAGCATTCGTAGTTATAGCAAATAATAAGAGTTTTTGGGGTGGGGTCCGGGGAGGGACTTTTTGCAAAAAGTCCTTCCCCGGTTCCTCCTCAAAATCTCTTTAGGTTTTGGCACTGCTTTGGAGGCAGCGAAGATGATTGTGGCAGCGATTGTGACAGCGGCAGGGGCGGGCGTGAGAATGGGGAGCCGTATCCCGAAGCAGTATTTGGCTTTGAACGGTGTGCCCATTCTGGCTCGAACGCTCATGAACTTTGAGAAACATCCGCTCATTGATCGGATCGTGGTGACGGTCCCGCCGGGAGACGAAGAGCTGTGCAAGTCAGAGGTGCTGAAGCCGTTTAACCTGAAGAAGGTGATAGGAGTCGTTCCGGGAGGCGCGACCAGGCAAGCCTCGGTCTATAATGGCCTGACCAGGCTTGAAGACACGGACATAGTCGCGATTCATGATGGAGTGCGGCCGTTGATTTCTGCTGACGTCATTACAGCCACCATTAGAGCTGCTGAATCGACCGGCGCGGCCCTCGCGTGCGTGCCGATCCGTGACACAGTCAAGAAGAGGACCCACGCGGACTTGGAGACCATCTCCCGTGCGGATCTCTGGCTCGCTCACACGCCTCAGACCTTCCGGACTTCATTGATACTGGAGGCTCACAGGAAAGCCATCGAAGATCGATTCATTGGGACTGACGACGCAATGCTGGTGGAGCGGCTGGGTCTTCCGGTGGAAGTGGTCGAGGATTCGGAAGACAACATAAAGATCACCACCGCGGAGGATCTTGAACTGGCTGGAATGCTGCTGGAACGGCGGGCGAAGGAGGAGTTGGGCGCACATGCTTGAGGCGGGGAAACAGTTTGCCGAAAGGAACCTCACATGGCACCTGTCCCGCGCCAGTATCCTGTAGGGCGGCCCGTGGCCGCCGGATTGCGTTGCGCACGGCCCGACCTACGAACGGCAGGGGCTGTCTCCTCTTCTCACGCGAGCACTGAGATGGCGGCCTTTAGGTTCAGAGTATGGGCTCCCCTAAATTCCAGAGCGGTGTCAATCCATAGCCGAAGGGCCTCTTTGACTTGCTGCAGAGCTGATTCCTCGCTATCGCCATGTGCCATGCAGCCGGGCAGTTCCGGCGCCTCGGCAATAAAAACCTGATCCTCATTGCTCCAATAGAGGATGATTTTGTACTTTGTCATCTACAGTTCGTCTGCCAAACGATATTTTAATGTCACTGCCCTGTGACGGGTCGGGTTAGTCATTTTGCCCGGCCCGAACCTGATTATTCTTGATCTGTTGCTTTGCGACTTGGGCTATAGCGCGAAGCGCATCGTTAACGGATTTGGAGTCGGGAAAAAGTGTGGCCACGTCCGGGTCGAGTACGATCAGGTTGCTTCCCTCTGAAAATCGTTTGGCGTACTTCCCGCGGACGCCGCCACGAAACTCGTATTCCGGTCGCATAGAAGTTTCAGAAATCTTAGTTTTCTTCATGACAATAAGTTCACCTGGCCTACGCTGCGGACAGGCGCTTGACCCGGAGTTCTCCGCGACGCTGCTCCGCTTGCCAAAGATCATATTGGACCTGCTGGTTTAGCCAGCTCTCTGCCGTCGTATCAAAGGCAATGGAGAGCCGAATGGCCATTTCAGGGCTTATCCCAGCGCGGCCATTAAGAATGCCGGACAACGTCTTTCGGCTCACACCCAGCGCTTTGGCCGCCTCAGTTACGGTTAGACCGAGCGGCTTTAGACAGAGTTCCTTCAAGATCTCTCCAGGATGAGGAGGATTGTGCATCAGCATTTTACACCTCAATGATAGTCTTCATAATCCACTGAATCGGCATCGTCGCCAACAAAGCGAAAAGTAACACGCCAATTGCTGCTGATCTATGGCTTACCGAGCGCCAAGAATTCAACCTCATCCCCTTCCATGAAGACGAAGAAGGATGCAAATCATAGGAGTTTTTGGGGTGGGGTCCGGGGAGGGACGTTTGGGGGTTGCAAAAAGTCCCTCCCCGGTTACTCCTTCACAAACTCTTATTTTTTGCAATCGCTCCTAATCAGTCGCTGGCACGAAGCCGTCGGGGCGCAGCATTCCGCGTTTTTCGAGTATTCTCGTGAAATCATCGGATAGCAAGGTCTGGATAAGTTTGTCACGGGCCTCTATTTGTCGTGGCGTCCAGTCGCCCTTGATGCGAACGACAAACCTTGTGCCGATTATTGTTCCCTTGAGCGGTTGAGGATCTGCGATCGTTCCGCCGAGCGGCACAATGTCGAACACGTCCGGGAAGGTGTCCCGAATATACAGTCCAAGGTGATACATGATCAGACCCGCGTCCGCTTTCCCGTAAGCTACGGACCAAGGCACGTCACGATGATGAATGCGGGGACCCGCAAGCCATTTGTGAGGATTCCCGCTTGCTCCGTTGAAGATCGTGTCGATTAATTGTTCCGCAGTTATGTCGGCATGGGGGTTAGGGTCATTGCTGGCGATGTTGTAAATTGTGTTGGCATAATTGTCGAATGCGCCTGTTTCTAGAGCTGGGTTAGGCGATACGTATTGCACATCTTTGCGTCCCAGGTCCCACACGGAATTGATATTCTTGGGATTTCCTTTCTTGACTAATATCACCGACCCTCGGTCCCTGTACAGCGGGTGCGGTTGCCCATCGGTCTGTCCTGCTTCCTGCAACCGCTTCATCACCTTTCCGGTCGCGACTACCACTTGTGGCCGGCATCTCGCATAAAGATTTCCGAACTGGACAACCTGACGATCAAGTTGCGGCAGGGCCACAGGCGGGCTCGTGGTATAAAACCAGTTTTGCAGCGGGCGATCTTTGAACTTTGCAAGGAAAATAGGCCACACGTCCCTGAGTGCGGGATGGTAATTCCCTTCTGATGAGAGGCACAGGTCGCAAGAAGAGATCTCACCATGAAAATCGTGGAGCGTGTTCGATGTCGGATCGTTGAGGTTTGGCGTAACAGTATCGCTGTCGTAAGGCCATTCCAACATGTTCCGGCGAGTCGATGACAGGCTTCCCTGTGATGGGTCTCATTTCCGCGAAGGCTCCCGTTGCAACAATCAACAAAATTGTGATGCCAAGGGTGGGTCCTATAAGTTTCATCGGTTATACCCTCCCATGCTAGTCAACGAAAGATCAATATTCCCCGCCAGGATTCTACCGTAACACCGTCAGTCATGTGTTTGCAATAATTGGGAGTTTTTAGGGTGGGGTCCGGGGAGGGACTTTTTGCAAAAAGTCCCTCCCCGGTTACTCCTCCACAAACTCTTAGTTTTTGCAATCGCTCCTAATCAGTCACTGGCACGAAGCCGTCGGGGCGAAGCATTCCGCGCTTTTCAGTTCCTGGTGAACCCCATACGACAGGCTTTTCACGAGTCCTCCTCGTACAATTCTGGATAGAGTTTGCGGGCACAATCCTGACAAACACTATGAGTGAATTCCGCTTCGGAATGGTCACGGATATACTCCTCGATCCGTTGCCAGTACCCTTGGTCATCACGTATTCTTTTGCAAGAGCTGCAGATAGGTAACAAGCCGCTCAGCATCTTAACCTTGGCCATCGCCTCCTGAAGTTCGCGAATGAGCTGTTCTCTCTCTTCCTCAGCCTGCTTGCGGGCGGCTATGTCCCTCTGGATTCTTTCATGAGCCTCCAGAATTTCCTCATTGCGCAATCGCAAGCGACGCCTCATATCCGACACGAAGCCGCCGAAAAAAGCAAACCATGTCATCAAGATGCCGAACAAAACGAACAGAAATAACTCGTATTGCAACCTGAATCCTTGACGACCTTGAAAATATTCCAAGCCCAGGACTGATGCGTAAAGTGCCATGACGCATGCTGCCGCGCTGAGATATTGAGGTCGAGTCAGGCGTAGCATGCCAAAGGTGAAAGCGGGCAGATAAAACATCAACACCACGGGACGCGCCTCTGGCAACGCGTACAGCGGCACCATGCCCCACAAGGCCGGAGTAAACGATCTGTTCCCAGGTCAGGGACGCATCGGAAAAGCGCAAGTTCACGTTTGTGTAGAACAAAAAGAAGAACACGACGTTGCCTATCAGCCCCAGCCCGATGTAGGTTACCCACTGCGCAGCGGTCATATCCCCGAGCCCAAGCCGGGTGACCAAGAACGCCGCCGACAATCACCACCAAGTATGTAGCCCCGGCCATGCCGAAACGCCTCAACCGAATCTGCTGCGCCCTCTGCACATCTTTTTTCTGCGACACGATCTTTTCACGCCCTGTGTTCGGTACGTTGCGCACCATAGAGGCTCCTTTCGTTCTCTGTCGCGGCCACAAAGGGCTCATAACCCGCAGCTATGATAATTTTAGATACTCTCCCTGGAGAGCATGGACTTGGTCGTCCAAGATGAGGATTCTAACTGGTTCCTTGTCTCTAATGACTAACTTAGCTTTCCTGGACGAGTTGTTTCCGCTGTAAGCTCTGAAGGCAAGCCCAAATTTCACCAAGCGCATCGGCTGCTCTATGTTCGCAATAATTGGGAATTATTGCAACAGCCTTTGTTCAACTGCCCAGTCTATCTTTGGACTGTTTGCCGGTGATACGCTCGATCGCAATGCGCCACAGACGTGTCTTTTCGACTATTTGTTCATCGAAGTCCCATTCTTGCTTCGAGTAATGTTTCATTATTTGCCCCAAGGCATAAGTTTTGTTGCGGGATTCCGTTATTTCTTCAACAGTGCCGAACCCTATCACGCTGTAGAAGGACATGGACCACTTGCAGGCAGCATTTTCATCCAGGAATAACTCTTACGTCGTGTTCCAACTCAAAACAAACCTGATTATTGGCCGCAATGTAGTCTATTTTCATGCCTTCGGCCGCGGTGTGAAAATAGATACACGAGCCATCATAGCCAAAGGAGACCGGCACGATGTACGGCATTCCGTCCTTGCACAATCCCAGTCTGCAAACTTCGGCTTTCGCAATGATCTCCTCAATCAGAGCCGTGTCTTGAATTTCCCGTTTCTTGTGTCTCATTCATACCTCTGCCATTGGATTGCAAAATCAGGCCCTGGGGCTGCCGGCTTTCTCAGAAGCCTACCGTAGCATAGCCGGTTTCAAGTGCAAATCTATTACTGAGACTATTGCACGTTCAAGGAAGGACCATTGCCTTGGCAGGGAAGCACTTGCTTGTGCGCCAAAAGTGTGGGCAGACGCATGGATCTGCGCCGTACCGAGATTTCAATCTTATCGGTTGACAGGCGAATTTCTGAAACAGAGAATGGGGCTGGGAAGCCGCAAAAAAACGTCCGGCTAGCGCTCAAGGCCACTTACGGCCATTGACTGGGTTCGGCAGACCCGCTCTCAAGGCAGAGTTTGGTGGAGTCGTCATCGACCTTGATAGGATATTTTCCGGTGAAGCAAGCGTTGCAGAAATGTTTGGCGGAGAAAGGCATGGCCCGGAACATACCTTCCAAGCTCAGATATGCCAGAGAATCTGCGCCAATGAAGTCGCATATCTGTTCCACCGTGTTGGAACAAGCTATCAACTCACCTTTGCTCGAAAAATCTATGCCGTAAAAACAAGGGAAACGAATTGGTGGGCAGCTTACCCGCATGTGGATTTCGCGGGCTCCAGCCTCTCGCAGCGCCCTCGTTCTCAATTTGCTGGTCGTCCCTCTGACAATGGAATCGTCCACGACTACTATTTTCTTGTCCTGGAGTATCTCACGCACGGGGTTGAGCTTGAGCCTTACTCCTAGATTCCTGACGGAAGGCGATGGTTGTATGAAGGTGCGTCCCACGTAATGATTACGGATGACGCCATATTCGTACGGAAGGCCGCTGCCTTGAGAATACCCCAGTGCGGCATAATTACCTGAAGCCGGCATGGGGACAACCATGTCCGCGCCCTCGGCAGGACTCTCCAGAGCTACCTGCAAACCGAGTTGCTTGCGGACCTTGTAGACGCCGTGCTGAAAAATCATCGAATCAGGACGTGAAAAATAGATGTACTCGAATATGCACATGGCCGAATGCGATTTTCTAGGTCCCTGAACGGATCGCAAACCGTTGTGATCAGCTATGACGATCTCCCCCGGCTCGACATCTCGAACGTATTCTGCATCGATGATGTCCAGTGCACACGTTTCAGAAGTGAAAATAATTGCATCGCCTTTGCGTCCGATGCACAGAGGCCGAAAGCCGTAGGGATCCCTCGCTGCCAGTATTCCTTCCGGAGTCAAAAACACTACCGACCAGGCCCCCTTCAGCTCTTCAAAGACTTTTGCCAGACGCTCCTCGAAAGGTCCTTTTTTGTGCAGCACGAGATGGGCGATCAGTTCCGAGTCCGTGGAGGTTTGAAAAATCGCTCCCTGGGACTCGAGCTTCCGCCTGAGTTTGGCTACATTCACTATGTTGCCGTTGTGGCCCAGCGCGAAGATCCGGTCGATCTGCTCGACGAGGAACGGTTGCGCATTACGCAACATCGAGCTGCCTGTAGTGGAATACCGGACATGTCCGATCCCCATCGTTCCCTTGAGGTCCTGGAGCATTCCTTCCTTGAATACATCCGGGACCAGGCCCATTCCCTTATGCGATCGAACGGTGTTACCATCGCTGACAACAATTCCTGCGGACTCCTGTCCTCGATGTTGAAGAGCGTAAAGCCCCAAGTATATGAGGCGAGCAGGGTCATCCGCTCCATAGATACCGAATATCCCGCAAGCCTCTTTCTTGGAAGGGGAGTCAAACATCATTGCCTCTACTGAACAACACGAGATTCATTCTTGATGGGGATAATTCCAAAGTATCCCAGGATACTCAGCTCGTCAAGAGATTGGGGTGATGAGGGTCGAGGCGGAGGCTTACATTTGCGAAGAGTGTCTTAGAGACTTCAAGCTCCATCTACACGCGATTTGGCCGGTCCTATTCAATTTCGGTCCGGACCGGCCTTTCAAATCCCATATCGTCTGTGGTCAAGCAAGGGTGCGGGTTGGGCCTCGTCTCAGCCAAACCTGTTGTTTATTGCTCCGGATCACCTTGCGGCAGGGGCAACCGGCCCTCGGTTAACAGCCGCACCCCACCCGTATCGAGGATCCTGGCCCTGCGGGATCTCAACAGGTTTCGGCATTGCTATGGGCGAGCCGCCCGTGGTTTCGGTTCCGCCCACGGTCTGTTCGCGGGGCCGAACTTGCTTTGCGCTTTGGGCCTTCGTGGCGGCGGGTTTGGGCTTAAGCCGCCGAACAGGAGGCTGGGCTGCACCCTGGGGCAGACCGGGCTCATCAGTGGGTGGATAGTACTCGACCCTTGTTCCCTCAGGAGTGGTGGTGGTCATTCTCACGGCTCCAGGAGGAAGATCATCCGCGGCGGCAACCGGGGCTTGACCGGGAACGTACTGTCCGGGCCGCAAGGAAGGTTGTCCCGGAGCTGCCTGCGTCGGTCTTGCAGGCGCGGCTTGGACGGGAGGGGCCGTATACCGCTGTGGGGCTTGGTACTGCTGCTGGGCCGGATATTGCTGCTGAGCCGGATATTGCTGCTGGGTCTGGTATTGCTGCGGAGCGGCAGGTCCCTGAGGCTGCGCATACTGCTGCTGATCGCCGCCAACAGGTGCCGGCGGATAGTTTTGCCAGTCCGAATAAACTCCCTGTTGCGGCTGGCCATACCCTGGTGCCTGAGGATAGCCCTGGGGGTAACCCTGGGCGCCTGCAGGCGGATAGGTCATCTGTTGCTGTCCGGGCGCACCAGGCTGTTGGTAGGGTTGCTGCTGCGGCCCCTGGGCACCTCCCCACATTTGGGGGTTGTTGTATTGCTGGGAAGCAGCGTCGCCGCCCCCCCAGAGACCAAGGCCGCTGGGACCGAGGAGCGAGTCCAGAAATCCCTGTCCGAAACAGAATCCTTGCAGGGCCACGATCATTGCTATTGTTAACAGTCCTGTTCGTAACATTTTTTATTCTCCTTGCAGCTCAACAGAGAGAGCTGAGGTGTGTATAAGAAGAACAGGCATAGGCAATTCAACCTGATCCTACGGTATTCTATAGTACCGTGCTACCTCTGTCAAGGCAGTCCTTGAATTTTATTGAGCAACTGACCATATTATCTAAACAATGGGTTTAAATGGCCTCTCATTGTGGCAAGGTGGTCGGGGTCATTCTTTGAAGAGGTGAGAGCGGTTGCAGGATGAGGTGAAATTGGTAATTGAATCCGGGTCGCGCATTATACCAATGCGCTTTCAAGCGAGTAGTACTGCGTAGCCTAGCAGTTGGCGCCCTTTCCGGCAGATCTCCTACGCTAC
This sequence comes from uncultured delta proteobacterium, assembly GCA_963809365.1. Classification (GTDB taxonomy): domain Bacteria; phylum Desulfobacterota; class Desulfomonilia; order Desulfomonilales; family Desulfomonilaceae; genus CAWBBA01. The sequence goes on from CAWEJR010000010.1 coordinate 101,627, forward strand.
GAACGGCACGTCCGTAGCACCAATGATTCAAGCATTTTCATGCGTCGTTGTAGCTTTCCAGCTATGGGAGCTGATATCAGAGGTTTACTAGAGCGTAATCGCGTGTTCCCAAGCCGATCTGTTCAGCGTACTCAAGCTGATGTTCCCAGTCAATTTCGGGAAAAAGAGCACGGAATTTATCTTCGCCTGGAGCCATAGCTTTGTTGAGAACAGAGACAGGATTGCCTGGAGCCCCATTGACCAGATCTGCCGCGGCCTGGTCAATAGCCACCGGGTCGGAGGAGGCTAAGATGCCGAGGCTGGGCACTATCGGCCTATCCGAAAACGGCGTGCAATCACAGAGAGGTGAGACGTCGGTGACAAAGGTCATGAACACGACCTTCTTCTGTTTCTGACTGAGCACTGCCGATGCGTACTCAACCATCTTCTCCATGAAGACGGGAATGGACTCGTTCCATTGCACCTGAATCGCTCGCTGTTTGCACGTCAGTATACACTCGGCGCAGCCGACACAGTTCTCCGGATTGATTCGAGCTTTGCGTTTTTCGGCTTCTCCTTCGACCGCAATGGCCTGGCCTTTACACCAGACTACGCATTCTCCGCAGCCGATGCACTTCTTTCTACTCACTTTAGGAGAAATGTTGGAATGTTGCTCCAGTTTACCTTCCCGAGAAGCGCAGCCCATGCCGAGATTCTTCAGGGCGCCTCCGAACGCCGTGAGTTCATGTCCCTTGAAATGCGTCAGGACGACCAGCCCGTCGGCATGATGAATATCTGCGGCTATGTGCGCGTCCTTGACGTGGCGACCTTTCACCGCTACCATAGTAGTGTTGTTGCCACGCAACCCGTCCGAGATGATCGCCGGGGCTCCCGTGACCTCCCTTGTGAAGCCATTGTCAAAAGCTGTCACAAGATGTGACCACGCCTCCGTTCGCGATCCTACGTACAGGGTGTTCGTATCTGTCAGAAAAGGTTTTGTGTGAAGCTCTTTAAGGCGGTCGACAACCTTGCGGACATATTGGGGCCTAATGTGAGCGGTATTCCCCGCCTCTCCGAAGTGGAGCTTCACCGCCACAAGATCCCTGGGGCCAAAGATCTCGGCAGGTTTGATCTGGTCGAACAGATTCACCACCTTGCCGGACACGTTCTTCTTCCAGTCTGCGGACAAATCAGTCATGAAAACTGTGGAAGGCAAAAGTTAATCACCTCGAGGTTATTTGGATGGGAATTTCAAAAATTATCCCGCAGCCTAGTTGAAATCACAAGAAAAACTTTTGAAAAAAGCTGGGTCGCGCGGTAATATGAAAGGCAAACCGGAAACGTGTGGCACCACAGAGTTTAAAGGATAATTTGAGGACCAAAATAAGCCGACTATGAAAGATCGAATAGGTGAAATGCTCCTGAGAGCAGGAATTATAGATGAGGAAAAGCTTGAAAGCGCATTTGATTATCAGCGCAATCAGGGGGGCAAGGTTTACGGCGCCCTGGTGAAATTGGAATTATCTGGATGAAGACGATTTGGTCGAGTTTCTCTCAAGGCAACTTGGTCTTCCAACCGTGTCCCTGGATGAAATTGACGTGGACCCCGACGCGGTAAAGTTGATTGCGGCCCAAAAAGCTCAAAAATACATGGCCATACCATACAGCCAGGTAAATTCCTCTCTCCATGTGGCTATGGCTGACCCCACCGATTTGAACGCCATCGACGACATCAAGTTTATGACAAATCTCTCCGTGGAGGTGAGCATAGCCACGGAGACGCAAATCAAGAAAGCTCTGGACATTTATTATGACAGCGGGCTCCAGGTTGATGACATGCTCGAGGAGTTCCAGGATGACGATTTGGAGGCTATCAGTGGAGAAATCTCTGATCTGGATCCCACCGATTCCGCCAAGCTCGCCGAAGAGGCTCCGGTAGTCAAGCTGGTCAATTATATTCTGCGGGAAGCAATCACCAAGAAAGCCAGCGACATACATATTGAGCCTTACGAAAAGGTCTTACGGGTACGTCTGCGGATCGACGGGTCCTTGTACGAGATCATGAAGCCGCCCCTGAAGCTCAAGAGTCCTGTGGTCAGCCGCATCAAAATCATGTCTCGGCTCGATATTGCCGAGCGGCGTCTGCCGCAGGACGGCCGCATAAAACTAAAATTGGGCAAGGGCCGGGACATGGACTTCCGCGTCTCGATCTTGCCGACGCTCTACGGTGAAAAAGTCGTCATGCGTCTGCTGGATAAATCAACCCTTCAGCTTGACATGACGAAGCTCGGTTTTGAGGAAAACCCCTTGAGGGTCTTCAAGGAGGCCATTCACAAGCCCTTCGGGATGGTGCTCGTGACAGGGCCGACTGGTTCCGGAAAGACCACTACTCTGTATAGCGCCCTTTCAGAGCTGAATTCTACTGACGTGAACGTTTCAACGGCAGAAGATCCGATCGAGTTTAACCTTCATGGTATCAACCAGGTTCAGATGCATGAGGAGATAGGTCTGACTTTTGCCTCCTCCCTCAGGTCGTTTCTCCGACAGGACCCGGACATCATTATGGTCGGGGAGATACGTGACTTTGAAACTGCCGAAATAGCCGTCAAAGCAGCACTCACCGGTCACATGGTTCTTTCCACTCTCCATACCAACGATGCTCCCCAGACGATAAACAGGCTCCTGAACATGGGCATAGAACCGTTTCTTGTGGCAAGTTCAGTGAACGCCATTATTGCCCAGAGGCTGGCGCGCAGAATATGTTCCGGTTGCAAAGTGGAAATCGATCCGCCGGCAGAAGCCCTACGAGACCTTGGCGTCAAAATGGAGGAAATAGGGGCCTTTCCCGTGTATAATGGGACAGGTTGCCACTTATGCAGTAACACGGGATTCAAGGGTCGCATAGCGTTATACGAAGTGATGCCGATTAGCGACGAGGTCAAAGAACTTATACTTGCGGGGGCCTCTTCGATGGAGATAAAGAGGGAGGCCATCCGCCTCGGCATGGACACTCTGCGTCTGGCCGGCGTCAACAAGTTGAAAGACGGAATCACCACCATCAATGAGGTGGCCCGCTCCACCATGGCCGACTGAGGCCGGCGGTTGCCGCGTTACACAATGGGTCAGCCCTTGTTACAGGGCTCTTGGATCGACATCAAGCCGGAATTTCCGCGCGCAACGGATTTTCCGCCGAAAGGAATCAAGTCTTGGCAAGCCTTCACGATTTTCTGAAAGAGATGGTTGAACGGGGAGCTTCGGACCTGCATATAACTCCCGGAGTTCCACCAATGATTCGCGTGCGGGGTGAGCTGATCCCTCTGGAGTACCCGCCCCTGAAACCCCAGGACACCAGGCAGCTTTGTTACAGCGTCCTGACTGATGCCCAGAAGCATCGCTTTGAAGAGAGTCAGGAACTGGATCTCTCTTTCGGAGTGCGAGGTCTGAGTCGATTCAGGGCCAACGTGTTCATGCAGCGTGGAGCCCTTGCCGGAGCGTTCCGGCTCATACCCTACCAGATCCGCTCTTTCCAGGAGTTGGGACTACCTTCCGTGGTCGATGAGTTGTGCTCAAAACCCAGAGGGCTCATACTGGTAACAGGCCCTACCGGATCGGGCAAGTCGACCACCCTAGCCTCCATGATCGACAAGATCAATACCGATCGTCGTGAACACATTGTGACTATCGAGGATCCCATCGAGTTTACTCATCAACACAAGTCCTGCATCGTTAATCAACGAGAGGTGCATCAGGACACCAAAGGCTTCCATTCGGCTCTCCGCTCTATCCTGAGGCAGGACCCGGATGTAGTGCTGATCGGCGAAATGAGAGACTTGGAAACGATAGAGGCGGCGCTGACCGTGTCCGAGACCGGTCATCTCACCTTTGGGACCCTCCACACCAACTCTTGTGTTCAGACCATAAACCGGGTGATTGACGTCTTTCCGGCGCACCAGCAACCGCAGGTCCGAGCCCAGCTAAGCTTCGTCCTTGAGGGAGTCCTCTGCCAGACGCTCATCCCAACCTTGGATGGCCGGGGGAGGGCACTTTCACTCGAGATCATGGTGCCTAATGCTGCCATTCGGAACCTAATCAGAGAAGACAAAGTTCATCAGGTCTATTCACAGATTCAGATAGGGCAGGCAAAATCCGGAATGCAAACGATGAACCAGTCGCTCCTGAACCTCTATCAGAGGAGAGTCATCTCATTTGACGACTCCATGTCGCGCTCCCCGGATCCCGATGAGTTGAAACAGATGATGGGTGGCGCGGGTAAACCCGTAAAAAAGAGTATAAGACCCGGATGAGCGTGTTTTGCGGGCGCATGAACACGCGGTAGATAATAAGGAGAGTAGTGGATGCCTGAATACGTTTGGAAAGCTAGGTCACCGGCAGGGAATATAGTCAAGGACGAGATGACTGAGGTAAACGAGTCGGTCGTAATGACCAAATTGCGCAAGATGAATTACACCGACATAAAGGTCAAGAAAAAGCCCAAGGACCTCTTCGAAAATATCGAATTGTTCCAGCCCAAGGTCTCCACCAAGGACGTCGTCATATTCACCCGCCAGTTTGCGACAATGATTGACGCCGGTCTCCCGCTTGTCCAATGTCTCGAAATCCTGTCCAGCCAGCAAGAGAACAGGACCTTCAAGAAGGTTTTGGCGGCCGTCAAGTCCAGTGTGGAAGGTGGGAGCACTTTTGCAGACGCCTTGAAGAATCACCCCAAGGTGTTTGACGACCTCTTTGTCAATCTCGTACATGCAGGCGAGACGGGCGGGATCCTCGACACCATTCTCCGCAGGCTGGCTTCATTTCTTGAGAAGGCGGAGGCGCTGAAGCGGAAAGTAAAGGGCGCGATGATATATCCCGCCGTGGTCATAACCATTGCCATGAGCGTTGTCGTCATCCTCCTCGTCTTTGTCATTCCGGTCTTCAAGGAGATGTTCGAAGGAGCGGGTGAAAAGTTGCCGGGTCCGACGCTTCTCGTTATGGCCATGAGCGACTTTCTGCAAAGATACATTGTCCACATGCTCGTAATAGTGGGCATAATCGCTTTCGCTTTTCGAAAATTCTACCGCACCGAAAAAGGCAGGTGGACAGTAGACAGCATAGCGCTCAGGAGTCCGGTATTCGGACTACTCCTGAAAAAGGTCGCGGTGGCCCGCTTCTGTTCTACTTTGGGCACCATGATCTCGAGCGGTGTTCCGATACTGGACGCCCTGGAGATCACTGCCAGGACCGCGGGAAATGTCGTTATTGAACGGGCTATCATGAATACCCGGACTGCTATTGCAGAAGGCCGAACCATCGCGGAACCACTTATGGAAACAGGTGTCTTCCCTGGCATGGTCGTGCGAATGATCGCCGTGGGGGAAGCCACGGGCGCGCTTGACGCCATGTTGGCAAAGATTTCAGAATTCTATGACGAAGAGGTGGATGCGGCGGTCGAGGCCCTGACCCAATTGATGGAACCGATTATGATCGTGTTCCTTGGCGGCGTGTGTGGTGGCATGGTCATAGCCATGTATTTGCCCGTGTTTTCGATGGCAGGAGCCATGGGCGGCGGCAGCGGACCCTAAGCCGGCCTGGGGGCCGCATCATAAGGGCCGCTGAGGCTCAAACTCGGCAACAGAGAGTTGAGAGGCTGAGAATGCCTCTTTTTTTTTGAATGGATTATTTATCTCGTTCCGCTACCCGTGCCCAAATGGGCGATTGAAAGTAACCCGACGATTCGGAACCTGTTTCAGGAATCTTGGCGGGGTAGAAATCGTGCTACGGTCACGGCGACCAGTCTGCTTGGGCGGTCCGGCTGTCCCTCCGGGACTTGGTCTCTTTCATCACCGGCTTTCCTGGCGATGAATCACCGGGCTACTTTCGTCGGTCCCTACGGGACCAGAACGACCCAGATGAGGTAGAAGCAAGTCCTTCTGCAGTGGACTAAGAGAAATAATCCATTCTTGAAATCAACTTAAGGGAACTTAAGTAGTTCCTACGAACTCAGATGTCGGACCCTGCCTTTGTTCCAACCGGCATGCTCACAGCGAATCGGGTTCCCCGGACGGCGATAGCCTTGACTTTTTGGGGCGAAAAGGATAAATACCCGGTCTGATTTTGGAAAATAGCGAGGAGACTCCAGAACTTGTCTGATCCTTCCCTAACATCGAAAATACCCCATGCTTCCTCCCTTACCGAGGCGAGACTTCGGAAAATAGAAGAATTGGAAGACTTGGGCATCCCGCCATTCACCACGGGCTTTGTTCCGGATGTAAATGCCGCGGTGTTCAAGCAAAGGTTTGGGGATGTGGACGACTTGGAACTGTTGGGGGATCCGCTCCAAATGGCAGGGCGGATAATGGCTCTGCGAATTCTCGGCAAAGCCTCGTTCCTCAGGCTCAGCGACGAATCAGGTGATTTTCAGGCTTACCTGGCACGTGACACGCTAGGAGTGGAAAACTACAAGCTGGTAAAGAAACTGGACGTCGGGGATATTATTGGAGTACGTGGACGGCCGTTCAGGACCCGGACTGGCGAGCTGAGTATCCTGGTTGACTACATTCAGATACTGACCAAGTCTCTCAGGCCTCTCCCCGAGAAGTGGCACGGCCTGTCCGATGTCGAAACACGGTACAGGCAGCGGTACCTCGATCTGATAGTGAGTCCCTCGGCCAAGGATCTGGTGAGGACGAGATCCAATATTATAGCCTATCTCAGAAACTTCCTGACGACACGGAACTTCCTGGAAGTCGAAACACCGATGATGCAGACCATTCCAGGAGGGGCCACTGCTAAACCTTTTGAGACGTTTCATCATGCCTTGAATCGCCGGCTCTATCTGAGAATCGCCCCTGAACTCTATCTCAAGAGACTTCTTGTAGGTGGTTTTAACAGAGTGTTCGAAATCAATAGGAATTTTCGGAACGAAGGTATTTCAACCCAGCACAACCCTGAATTCACCATGTTGGAGTTCTACCAGGCTTACAGCATCTACGAAGACCTGATGGTCACGACAGAGGAGATGCTCTCCGGCTTAGCCAAGGAGATCACCGGGGGGTTCAAGGTTCGGTACGGTGATGGTGAGGTCGATCTCACTCCACCCTGGGAAAGGATGACGGTCAGAGAGGCCCTTTTGCGACATTGCGGTCTGGACCCGGATCAGATCGATGATCGTAACGCCGTTTTTATCAAAGCTGTGGAGATGGGTCTTGAGGTGGACAAAAATGACTCGCTCGGAAAGCTGTGGATGGCGCTTTTCGACGAGGTAGTGGAAGAGAAGCTGTGGGGTCCCATATTCATCCATAGATACCCGGTGGATGTCTCCCCTCTGGCTAGGCGAAACGACGAAGATCCCACTGTTACTGATCGATTCGAGCTTTATATTTGCGGTAGAGAAATGGCCAATGCCTTTACGGAACTGACCGACCCCTTGGACCAGCGCAGTAGGTTTGAAGAGCAGGTGCAAGCCAGGGCATCAGGAGACGAAGAGGCCCATTTCCTAGATGAGGATTTTCTCAGGGCCCTTGAATACGGCATGCCTCCAGCAGCTGGGGAAGGCATCGGAATAGACAGGCTTGTGATGCTTCTGACAGATTCCCAATCGATTCGAGAGGTGATTCTGTTTCCCCACATGAGGCCGGAAAAAGGGATTGGATGAACTTACCTTTCGAGATCGCCGTGGGACTGCGTTACATAAAAGCCAAGCGCAAGCAGGCTTTTATTTCAGTGATAAGCGCCTTCAGCGTGTTGGGGGTCATGCTGGGTGTCATGACACTTATAATCGTCCTCGGAGTCATGAACGGATTCGAGAAAGACCTGAAAGAGAAGATCCTGGGGACTGTGTCCCATCTTGTGGTCATGAGCCATTCCAGCCGTACGGTGACCGAATGGCCTCGTATAATGGACCGGATCAGCGTCTTTGACGGGGTGGAAGCCACAACCCCTTACATATACGGCCAGGCCATGCTCTCCACCAATGGCAGGGTGCGAGGTGTAATTGTTCGTGGTATAGATATCCGGACCGCGGGACGAGTTATTTCTCTGCCGAGGTATCTTGTTCAGGGTTCCATGGATGGTCTCGCGGCGGAAGCGGATGGTTTGGGCGGGATCATTGTAGGCAAGGAACTGGCGGTGCTGAACTCTTTACGCATGGGAGAAGTGGTCCAACTGATCTCTCCTCAGGGCAAGAGAACCCCGATAGGCGCAGTGCCTCAGGTGCGCAATTTCAGGATCGTGGGCATTTTCCAGTCCGGCATGTATGAATTTGACTCCAACCTCGTGTACATGGACTTGAGTCAGGCACAGAAGTTCTTCGAAATGGGCCAAGGGGTCACTGGAATAGAGGTATACCTTAGAGACATCTACTACGCCCCCAAGCTGGGAACTCGGATTGAGGCATCTTTGGGGACCACTTTTTGGACGAGGACTTGGAAAGACATGTATAGAAACCTTTTCAGTGCTCTCAAGCTTGAGAAGATCGCCATGTTCATTATCCTGACCTTCATAATCCTCGTAGCCTCTTTCAATATAATCATATCCCTCATCATGCTGGTCATGGAGAAGAGCCGCGACATAGCTGTTCTGAAGGCGCTGGGAGCCACATCAGATCGGATAATGCGGATCTTCATCGTGCAAGGAATGCTAGTGGGCGTCGTGGGGACCTTTTTGGGTGCAGTGGGCGGCATAGTGGGATCGACCATTCTGGCTAAGTATCCGATCATTGAACTGCCGACAGAGATTTACACTATCTCCACCCTTCCGGTATCCATTGAGGTTTCGGACGTAGTGATCATCTGCGTGGTGGCCCTGACCATCTGCTTTCTGGCGACACTGTACCCCTCTCTGCGAGCAGCCCGCCTCGAGCCGGTGGAGGCGCTCCGGTATGAGTAATCCCTGGCTTTATGAAATAAGGGACCTTTGGAAGACTTACTCCAACGGAACCAAGGAAGTGGAGGTTCTGCGCGGAGTCAACTTTTCTGTCCGGTCCGGAGAGACCGTGGCGATTACAGGTCCGTCGGGGGTTGGAAAGAGTACCTTTCTTCACATTCTTGGGCTGCTGGACAAACCCGTGACCGGCACGGTGCTCCTGGACGGAGTAGATATTCTCCACCTTGCCGACGCTGATCGGGCTCATATCCGGAACAAGCGCATTGGGTTCGTATTTCAGTTTTTCCAGCTCCTTCCGGAGTTTTCAGCGTTGGAAAACGTCGTCATGCCGGGTCTGATCGCGGGAGAGTCGCGAAAAGAGATTGGAAAGAGAGCCCTGCAACTGCTTCAAGACGTCGGCTTGGCAGATAGAGCGAGCCATCGGCCGGGCGAACTATCCGGAGGCGAACAGCAGAGAGTCGCAATAGCCAGAGCCCTGGTTATGCAGCCCGAAGTGCTGCTGGCCGATGAACCTACGGGCAACCTTGATCCCGACACCGGCGAAGAGATCGAGGTCCTCATGAAGAAGCTGAACCATGCACTCAAAACTACTCTCATCGTGGTCACACACAAAGAATCCTTGTCGCGAGCCATGGACAGGAGGGTGGGGCTGGTGGGCGGTAAATTAGAGGAGCTTCGATGAGGAAGATTCCGGCACTGATAGCGGCTCTAATGTTGATCCCCATGCTCGCGTTGGGACAAGAGCCCAAATTCAAGAAGATCATGATCTTTCCCTTCAAAGCCGTTACCAAAGGGGTCGGAGAAATGTTCGGCAATGAACTGGCCGGGGCGCTCGGCGCGGAATTGGCGCGAGAAGGGGACGTAGAGATCGTCTCGGGAAAGCCTTTTGAAGCCATCGTGCAGGAACGAACTGTAGATTCGGCCCGTGTGAGCAGAGTAGCCGATCGGGTGGATTGCCAGGCGGCATTATGGGGGAGCGTCTCCAAGCTGGATGAGGGCTATTCGCTTGAAGTATCGGTGGTGCAAAAAGATCAGCCGCAAAAGCCTCGACGATTCTCAGCCGACGGTAAAGACGTGGAGGGTCTTGTTGCTCGGATGAAAGAAATGGCGGTTGAGATCGGAAGTGCGGTTCTGAACAGGCCCAAAATCCACGAAATTAAGATCGAAGGCAACAAGAGAATCCAGAAAGATGCGATTCTCAACAAACTGGATGTGAAGCCCGGCAGCCCCTTCCGCAGATCGGCCATCAGTGACGAGATCCGAGAAATTTATGGTATGGGTTATTTCGACGACGTTCAGATTCGGGCCGAGGATGTCTCCCAAGGAGAAGTGGACCTCCACATAACTCTAAAGGAGCGCCCCTCTATAAAGACAGTAGATATCGAAGGAAATAAAGTCTTTTCGAAAGATGAAATTGTCGATACCTTGACGACGAAGTCTTTTACAGTAGCCAGCATCGAAAAGATCCGTGACGACATTGCCAAAATCAAGAAGATGTACGAGAAGGACGGATACTACCAACCCAAAATCGACTACGAAATTAAAGAACTCTCCCCAAGCGAAGCCAAGCTAGTTTTCAAGATAGACGAAGGGCAGAAGAGCTATCTCACAGATCTGGTTCTGGAGGGCAGGAAGAGTCTTCCGGAGAGCGACCTGAAGAAAATCATGACCGTGAAGGAAAAGGGATGGTTCTGGTTCTTGGACGAGTCGGGCAGCTTCACGAGAGAGAAGCTCGAAGAGAACAGAATGCGCCTGATAGCCTATTACCTTGACAATGGATTCATCAACGTCCAGGTTGGGGCACCGCGCATAGACATAAAAGACGGATCCGTCAAGGTAGCGTACCCCATTCGAGAAGGCGAGCGTTTTCAGGTCAGGAAAGTTAACGTGGAAGGCGATCTCATAGCCCCTGCCGACAAGTTGCTCGCGGAACTTCATGTAAAGCCCCGGACGTGGTTCAAGAGATCGCAGGTAGCGGATGACATCAAGACTCTCACGAAGTTTTACAATAACCTGGGATATGCGTATACGGACATCGAGCCCCGTCAAACAGCGAACGATCAGTATAACTACCTGGATCTCACTTACAAGATCCGCAAGGGGGAACGGGTTACGATCGAAAAGGTTGACATTGTCGGCAATGAACGAACCCGCGACAAGATTATTCGCCGTTCCCTAGCAATAAGTGAAGGCGATCTTTACAATGCCGACAGATTTGAGGCCACAAAGAGTAGGCTCGAAGGTATGGACTTCTTCGAAGCTGTCCGGCTGAAGACATCCCCTGGCTCCAGGCCCGACCTGATGAACGTGAGCGTTGAGGTATTGGAAAAAAAGACAGGCTCTCTGGCCGCGGGGCTCGGGTATTCTTCTCAAGACGGGGCAATGGCCAATCTGGAACTCAAAGAAAGAAATCTTTTTGGGCTGGGCATTGTAGCCAATAGCAAGGGCAACTTGTCGGGGCGGCGTAACACGTACGAGGGATCGTTGACTTATCCCTGGATCTTTGACATGCCGCTCAGCGGGACAGTGCGCGGGTATAAGTCCCAATCGAAAGAGGTCAGTTACGTCAGAGACAGCGACGGCTTCAGCGTCCATCTGGGGTACCCCATTTATGGTTTGTGGAGCATGACGAGTGGCTTTGCTCGTGATTCCAGTAAGTTGAGCGGAATCGAGCAGGTTTTTGCTCGGTCGGTGGTCGACTACTACCAGCGATACGGTACCACCGCTCAGAAGTTTTTGAACACATCCGAGAATTCAATATCCGTTAACTTTGCTAGGGATACGCGTAATAGTGCCGTGATCCCCAGTGCCGGGACAAAGGTCAGCCTGGGGACCCGCTTTTCGGGTTTGGGCGGTGACGTGTCATTTTCGAGCTATTTTACCGAGGCTATTTATTACCGACACTTGTTTTGGAAGGCGATCGTGAAGGTTCGTGGGAACGGGACGCTTTTGCAGGAAGTGGGTGACAACCCTATACCGTTTGACCGCCGGCTCCAGTTGGGCGGCATCCAGAGTATACGTGGCTACCGTCAAGGAGAGATCGGCCCAAAGGACCGATTCGGTAATCTCATGGGAGGAGATCGGGCCCTGTACACCAATGTTGAATGTCTTGTCCCTCTTGTAGAACAGCTCAAACTTAATGGCGTAGCATTCTTCGACGTCGGGAATGCGTGGAACGTTTCCGACAGCCCCTTTTTCACGGAAGTGAAGGCAGGTGTAGGTGTTGGCGTACGGTGGATGTCGCCAATGGGACCCATCAGGCTAGAATATGGATGGAAGGTGAATCCGCAGAAAGGTGAGGAGCCGGGTGCTTTCGCTTTTGCTATGGGTCAACTGTTCTGATTTTGCTGAAAAGCTGGAGGCTGTGACTCGACAGTGACCGAACTTTCCGCCTAGTTATAATTCAGCTTTTGCCTGTAAAGTTGGGGACAAGTTTGGGTCCACCCGGCAGCAGTCGATTCTAACTTCGACAAGGTTTCGTGCCGAAGCCTACGAAAAAATGAAGGAGTGATATTATGAGGAAGCATTTATTAGCGTTCGTGTGCGCCGTTTCAGCGCTGGTACTCGTTTGTGTTGTTACGGGCCAAGCGCAAGATCTCAAAGTGGCGTTCGTTGATTTGCAGAAGTTTGCCTCGAAATCGGTAAAGGCGCAGACGATGCAGAAGAAGCTCATGGACCTCATGAATACGAAACGGACCGCCCTGGAGAACAAGAAGAAGGAGCTGCAGGAGCTGCAGGAGAAACTGCAAAAGCAGGGGCCTATGCTGAAAGAGGACACCCGGAACCAGATGATAAAGGAAATCGGCATAAAGGAAATGGAGTTCAAGCTGGCGGAAAAGGAGGCCCAGAACTCCCTACAGAACGAGGAACGGGAAATGATGGAGGTCTTTCAGCGTGATCTGACCAAAATAATAGCTCAAATTCGCGCTCAGAAAGGCTACACAATGGTCTTTAACCAGGCGGCGCTTCTTTCCGCGGATGACGCCCTGGATATCACTGAAGATGTGGCCAAAGCGTACGACGCTGCAGCGGCGGCTCCCGCAGCAGCCCCGAAAAAAGCGCCCGCGGCTGGTCCTGCTCCGGCGCCTGCCGCTCCCAAGAAAGCAGCTCCGAAATAGCAAGAGAAGTGCCGGCGGCTCTAACGATGAACTATACCCTGGAAGAACTTGCCCGCTTTCTCGGCGCCACATCTTCAGAAACACCAGGGCCCGGGATCGCGGGCGTGAGACCTCTTGAATACGCCCGCGAGAACGACATAACTTACGTGGCCGGGCCGCAATTTCTGGAAAAACTGGCAAAGAGTTCTGCGGGGGCCGTGATTCTTTCTAACGACCTTGATCCGGGCGGGCGTCCGCACATTCGTTCGGACAACCCGGAAGCGGCTTTCGCCCGGTTGACCGGCTTGTTTTACCCGTACCGCGCTGTGCCCGCTGGTGTCTCTCCGAAGGCTGAGGTCCATCCGGACGCTCATCTGGGAGACGACGTATCGATAGGCCCCTTCGCAGTGATTGGGAGCGGTGCGCTAATTGGAGACCGCGCGGTTGTGGGTGGCCACGTTGAGGTCGGCGAAGATGTGGAAATAGGAGAGGATGCACGCATTTTCCCCCATGTCACCATCTATCCGAAGGTCAAGATCGGTAAGCGGGTCATTATACATGCCGGGACGGTTATCGGTTCAGACGGTTTTGGCTATGCCAGGGCCGCGGACGAGAACGGTCTTCCCGTCTACATTAAGAAGTATCAGAGTGGGACTGTCGAAATAGAGGACGATGTCGAGATCGGGGCACTGGTGGCCGTGGACAGAGCACTGAGCGGTGTTACACGCTTGAGCAAAGGCGTGAAGATCGATAACTTTGTTCAGATCGCTCATAATGTTGAAATCGGCGAGAGCACTGTTATCGCTTCCCAGGCAGGGATTGCCGGCAGTTCTACCATCGGACGCTACTGCGTCGTTGCAGGCCAGGCCGGTGTGAGAGATCATGTCACAGTGGGTAACGGAGTGATCCTCGCCACCAGAGTAGGAATTTACAGGAATGTCCCGGACGGTTCAGTAATGGCCGGCTCCATTCCGGCCATGCCCCACAAGGTGTTTCTTCGCGTCCAGTCTCTTTTCAAGCGGCTTCCGGAGATCCTGGATCGGATTAAAAAGCTGGAGCGCCTAGTTCAATCCAACCGCAAGGAAATCTGATGATCCATCCAACAGCAATCGTTGATCCGGGAGCTGTGATCGGCGACAACGTCTCCATAGGCCCCTATTCGGTAATCGGCGAACAGGTTGTGCTGGGGGACGAGTGCGAAATCGGTCCCCACGTTACGATTCAAGGAAAGACCTCTATCGGCCCCCAGAGCCGAGTTTTTCAATTCGCATCCATTGGCGGTCCTCCCCAGGACTTCACTTATAAGGGAGAAGACACGCGGGTGGAGATCGGGGCCCGGGTGATGGTGAGAGAATATGTAACGATCCACCGCGGGACCGTCAGAGGACGAGGCGCAACGATCATCGGCGACGACTGCTACCTCATGTCATACTGCCATGTGGCCCATGACTGCACCCTCGGGCAAGGCGTTATCATGGCGAATTCCGCTCACCTTGGCGGCCACATAGAGATCGGCACTCGCGCGATTCTGGGAGGAATTGTGGCGGTGCACCAGTTTGTAAGGGTAGGTGAGTACGCCCTGGTGGGAGGTGTCTCCGGAGTGGCCAAGGACGTCCCGCCGTATACCTTGGCTTCAGGTTCACGAATCTACGTTTATGGCCTCAATGAAGTCGGCCTAAGGCGCAATGGATTTGCCAGGGAAACCATTCGACAACTCAAGAGGGCCTTCAAGATAGCGTTCAGGTCCTCGCTGAAAGTGGAACAGGCGGTGCAAAAGATCCGCGCGGAAATGATGCACACACCTGAGGCTTTGAGATTTGCCGATTTTCTGGCTAGTTCCAAGCGAGGTACGGCACGCGTCTCTTTGAGTCGGCACGCATTTCGGGCGGTTTGACCTTGGGTAGCGTGGGCATAATAGCAGGAACCGGCGATCTGCCGCTTCACGTAGCGGATGAAGCTGTTGAACGAGGGTTCCAGGTCGTGGCAATAGCCTTTTCAGGGTTTACCGATCCGGCACTGGAAGGGCGAGCCGCCGAAATTTTCTGGCTGAAACTCGGCCAGCTTGAAAAGGCCATCTCCATCCTGAAGTCTCGCGGCATCAATCGAGTCGTGATGGCCGGGAAAATAGAGAAATCAAATCTGCTCCGCCCGTGGAATCTGAGGCCCGACCGTCGCGTCCTCAGAATAATCCGTTCGCTTGATGACTGGCGGGATGACACGCTCCTTGCGGCTCTAGCAGCCGAGTTACTCAAAGACGGAATTGTCGTCGAGGAAATCACCTCGTGGGCCATGAAGCTTATGGCGCCCCTAGGCGTACTCACCAAGAAATCACCGAACGAGAAACAGTGGAAGGATATTCTTTTTGGTCGAAAAATGGCTCAGGGTGTGGGGGCACTGGATATCGGCCAGACTGTTGTTGTCAAGAATGCCGCGGTGATCTCGGTTGAGGCCATTGAGGGGACGGACAAGGCGATTCGCCGCGCGGGTGAACTGGGCTTTCCCAACGGGGTTGTGGTCAAGATGGCCAAACCCGAGCAGGATATGCGTTTCGACGTCCCCGGCGTAGGGCCCTCGACCATTGACAGCATGATAGCCGCGAAAGCCCGTGTGCTGGCCGTTGAGGCCGGAAAGACCCTGATAACTAATTATGGGGACATGATTCGCAAAGCAGACAAGGCCAAGATTTTAGTCGTGGGCATTCCTGCCGAAGGCCCTGCCGTGACAGGCGGCCCCGTGCCGGATCGCTGAACGATTTTATAGACCGGGCTCCTCCAACAAGATTTCCTGTCCGGAATTTTCGCTCTTCAGCCGGAGACAAGCTGTGCACGTTTATAGGCGAATGCTCAAATACCTCAAGCCTTATGGGGGCAAGCTTGTCCTGGCGGGGATCTGCATGATCGGAGTTGCGGGCCTGACCGCGTACCTGGCGTCCCTCGTGAAGCCGGCGCTTGACGATATCTTCGTCGAAAAAAACTCCGCCATGCTTGTGTGGATTCCTGCGATGGTCGGCCTTGTTTACATGTTGAAGGGGGCCTGTGACTTCGGCCAATACTATCTCATGTCCTACATCGGCCAGAGCATCATTCGTGACCTGCGGGAACAAATGTTCGTCAGGCTGGAGGAAATGTCGGTCGGATTCTTTGTGCGTCATTCGACAGGGGAACTTCTGTCCAGAATGAGTAATGACGTGACCCTGGTTCAGGGGGCCATGACCAGTGCAATTACAGGGATGGTGCGGGACGCGATCACTGTTGTGGCCCTCATATTCGTGGTTTTCTATCGGGATTTCGCCCTCGCGCTGATTGCCATGGTGGTTTTTCCTCTGGCCATTTATCCCCTCCTCTCCTTTGGCAAGAAACTCAAACGCTATTCCCGGCGGATGCTGGTCTCTCTCGAGGACATCACCGAACGCCTCAATGAAACCATCACGGGGATCAGGATAGTCAAAGCGTTTGCTATGGAGCCCTACGAGCGTGACAGATTTGTTCAGGTCAATAACACGCTTTTCAACGCATTCATGAAACGGTTCAAGGTGCGGGCCCTGTCTAACCCGATGATGGAGACGCTGGGCGGTTTCGGCGTGTGCGCCATTGTCTACTACGGTGGCAGCCAGGTGATAACCGGACAATCGACTCCCGGAACGTTTTTCTCGTTTATGGCCGCTCTCCTGATGCTCTACGAGCCCATAAAGAGGATCAATGAAGTCAACATGACCATTCAGGAGGGAATAAGCGCTGGAGAAAGAATTTTTTCACTCCTGGATACGCCTCCTGATGTTCAGGATCGCGAGGGAGCTGAGGCTCTGGAGACGGTTCAGCAGGATATTGTGTACGAGGGCGTGAGCTTTACTTACGAAGGGGAGCTGGTTCTGAAGGATATCACGTTGCGGGTCCAGGCGGGTGAAGCCGTTGCGATAGTCGGTGAGAGCGGCTCAGGAAAGAGCACGATATTGGATCTCCTGCCTCGGTTTTATGACGTGACCTCGGGCCGCATCCTGATTGATGGGACAGACGTGCGGGACCTGACCCAACGGTCACTGCGCGAACAGATCGGCATCGTCACCCAGCAGACCATACTGTTTGACGATACCATCCGTAACAACATTGCGTACGGCCGACCGGATCTTCCCCTGGAAAGAGTTATTGACGCGGCCAAGGCCGCGCATGCCCATGATTTTATTACGCTTCTCCCCATGTCCTATGACACGATGATCGGAGAGAACGGGATAAAGCTGTCCGGCGGCGAACGCCAGCGAATAGCAATAGCCAGGGCGTTGTTGAAGAACCCCCCTGTCCTGATCCTCGACGAAGCCACCTCCAATCTTGACTCGGATTCGGAAAAGGCAGTCCAAAGTGCGCTGGAAGAGCTGATGAAAGGACGAACCACTCTCGTGGTCGCTCACAGGCTCTCCACCATCAGAAATGTGGATCGTATCTACGTGCTGATGGACGGGCGAATAGCCGAACAGGGGAGTCACGATGAGCTTCTCGCTCAGAATGGGGAGTTTGCACGGCTCTACAACATGCAATTCGCTTCCCAGTCAACGTCATCCGAAGAGGCCCGTGCCGTTTCTAACATGTCAGTCCCACAATGAGTTCAGGTCTTTCACCGGTGAACGCCGTACTGTCTTTTCCAGCAGCAGGATACTTTGCAGTGCAAAAGGTCAGGGAAAAGGCTTACGGATGGGGGGTTCTGTCGCAGCGCAAGGCGCCAGTGCCGGTGATATCGGTCGGTAACCTGTTACTGGGCGGGACCGGCAAGACCCCATTCGTGATTTTTCTCGCCGGGATGCTCAAAAATCGGGGGTTGAAACCCGCGGTGGTAAGCCGAGGGTACAGGGGGACCAGCCGAGCGCCATATCTGGTGGTTGGAGACGGTTCTTCAGGCGAACCTCTGGTCGGTCCCGATGTTTGCGGTGATGAACCCTATCTCATAGCGAAGCGGCTCCCCGATGTCCCTGTTATTGTGGGGCGCAAGAGGATGTATCCGGTCAGAGCGGCTCATGAGTTGTTCGACTGCAATGTGGTCGTGCTTGATGACGGATTCCAGCACCTTCCTTTGAAACGAGACGCGGACATAGTCCTTCTGAACGGCTCTGAAGACCACATGTTCCCGTGGGGACGACTCCGTGAACCCTTGTCCGCCTTAAGAAGGGCCGATATAGTAATGCTGATGGCAGGGGGGACAATTCCCGCTTCTGCCGTGGACTACGTACGGGGACCGGTCTTCAATTGTCATCCACTCCCCTCAGGCTTGGCAAGCGGCGCGAATCTTCAATCTTTGGTGCCCTCAGACGTATTGTCAGGACGTGAAGTGATCCTGGCGTCAGGGATAGCTAATCCGGAGCGTTTCCGCGACACCGCTGAGAAATTGGGCTGGATAGTAGTGGACCACTATTCTTTTCCGGATCATCACCGGTTCACAGACAAAGAGTTGCGGTCCATCCTCGATCGAGCTGCGGGACTGCCCCGTGGTGGTTACCGAAAAAGACTGGGTGAAACTCCCTGCATGGTTCAAGGAATTGGACCAGGTTGCTGCTCTCAGAATAGAAATGATTCTCGATGACGAGGAAGCTTTTTGGACTGCACTCAAGTCATTGGTACCGACCCTGTCGCAACCTGGCACGAATTCGCTTTTAAGGCGTTAAGATTGGGGGAACCTTCTTTGTAAAGACGGTTCCCCCAAACCCCCTCCAAGAAACTCTAACACTTGCCGGAATCCTCATTTCTCCCGTGGGGAAATGAGGATTCCGGCAAAGATTAGAAGTTCTTGAGGAGGGGTTCGGGGAGGAACTTCTTACAAGAAGTGCCTCCCCGATTCTTACCACTTTGAAAGCGAATTCGTGCTAAGCGTATCGGGGTGCAGTGGAATTCAACTGATGGATCTTACTGACAAACGCATACTCATTGTGAAGCCAAGCTCCTTGGGGGACGTTGTTCACACGCTCCCCTTGGTGCACACGCTCAAGCGCAATCATCCGTCCTGTTTTATCGGCTGGATCGTTCAGAAGGGTTTCCAAGGGATACTCCAGAGCGATCCTTCGATTGACGAAATAATACCGATTTCTATACCCTCCACCAGTGATCCTCACGCTGCCCGGGGGGCCGTTGTCCGTGCTACTTCGGCCACATTAGCAACTCTCCGTAGGCTGAGGAGCCGATTCAAAGTTCGTCCTTATGATCTTGTTCTCGACCTCCACGCCTCCTTCAGGAGCGGACTTCTGGGTCTAACAAATCCTGGTGGGTTGAGGATAGGCTTTCGAGATGCCAAGGAGCTGAACACGCTCTTTCAGCATCGCCTTGTCGGGAACAACCCCGATAACAGACATGCTGTGGACAAGAATGTAGCCTTTGCAGAGTATCTTGGGTGCTCCACCGTACCGGAAGATTACCGGATTGTTGTTGATCCCAGAGGCTCGGAAGCGGGTCAGAGAGTTTCTTCAGGAATCCGGCATTCCGGAAGGTGGCCGCGTTGTGTATGCGAATCCCGCGGCACGCTGGGAGTCCAAATATTGGACTGAGGAAGCATGGGCCGAACTCGCTGACCTTCTCATTGAGAGGACGGGAGCGGCCGTAGTCTTTTCCGGTAGCCCTGACGACGCATCGCACATTCGCACGATTGCTGAGAGGATGAAGCAGCGGCCCATAATAGCCGCGGGTAGGCTCAATCTTGCCGAAGCCGTGGCCCTGATCGAAGCGGCTGACGTGTACGTCGGCGTGGATTCAGGCCCCATGCATATTGCCGCATTTGCAGGGACTCCAGTTGTGGCTTTGTTCGGCCCCACAGACCCGGCAAAGGTGGGACCCTACGGGGAGGGGCATCGTCGTGATCCGCCGCACTGAGCTCGACTGTCTGGCCTGCCGCAAACGCTCGTGTTCAAATCGCATATGCCTTGAAGGGATAAGCGCTCAGGCTGTCTTCGACGCGACAATAGAGCTCATGGGATGGTAGTTGCCGGTACCTAGTAGCGATGTGGTGAATCCCGCGTCTCGGGGGATGAACCGCATCCGTCGCGGCATATCCGGGGAACTGAAGTGGTACAGATATCCCGAGCATTGAAGCTGGCAGGCGACGCGAGCGATGGGGTTCCCCCGCCGGTGGCTTGCTTACCGCATCCTACGCTCGCTATTTTCGGCAATCCCTATGAGAGAAGTTTGTAGCGCTCCAGTCCGGCTCGCGTCTTATATTAGTTTAAGGACAACGCAAGCAACGGAGGACTGTACTCATGGGCGAACCGGCCTTACAAATGTTGGAGCCGAAAGAGAAGAAGGGGCTCGTTGTGGTCATCACTGGATACGGTAAGGGTAAGACCACGTCAGCTTTAGGGATGGTTTTGCGCGCGGTGGGCCACGGGTTGCACGTTTGCTTGGTGCAGTTCATGAAAGGCGATATGTACGCAGGTGAGATCGACGCGCTGAAGTCGCTCGCACCTCAGGTGGAGCACCACCTTACCGGAAAAGGATTCTGCGGAATACAGGGGAATCCATATCCTCATAGCGAACACCGTGCAAATGCCCAGGACGCGATAGAAACTGGCCAAAGAGAGGATGCTGTCGGGAAAATTCGATATTCTCATCTGTGACGAAATCAATAATGCCCTGAAACTGAAACTTGTCGATCTCCCGCAAGTTCTCGATCTGATCGACAGCAAGCCGCCTCTGATGCACCTTGTCTTGACCGGGAGGGACGCGCATCCAGAGGTGATAGGGAGGGCTCACACAGTCTCGGAAGTGAATGAAATCAAGCACGCGTATCGGGAGGGGATAGAACCACAAAAAGGTATAGATTACTGATGACTGTTCCTGCCGGGCATTGACTTGGGGCGGCTCTTTTACTATAGGTGCATAGGAACGCAACGCATGCACGGAGTAGAGCCATGAGGGAAAACAGCGACCGCGGAACAGAAAAGAAGGGGCGATCCAGGGTTTATTCCGCGGTTCTGTCACTCGTGTTTCCCGGCCTGGGGCAGATGGTACGGGGCAGGATCTTTGCCGGACTGCTGTTCTTCGCCAATGTGGTGCTCTACTTTGTCCCTCTGTTTGTGACGCATACTGTCGAGTACGACGTGCAGACTCCATCTTTGCTCATCGCAGTGGGTGTGTGGGTCTGCTCGGCTCTGGACGCATTTCTTTATCGCAGTTCCTTCCTGGTGATGGCACTTCTCGTATCCCTCCTTTGTTTCGGAGGCGGATTCTTCGGCGCGTTCTTTGTCCTCCCCCACCTCGACATCTGAAGAGGTTGGAACCTTCACCCAATCCGAGTCACAGTAGATCCTCAGTTATGAAGGGAGAGCGCGGGCCATGTGTCATTGCGAGGAGTGAAACGACGAAGCAATCTAAGCGGTTAGCGGAAAAGATTGCTTCGCTTCGCTCGCAATGACAATCTTTTGACGCATGCAACTGGGGGACTACGAATCACACCCTTGAGATTTTCTCTGTGACAGCGTAAGAGTTTAGTGATGACCAACCAGCTTCTCAGGATCAGAGGTCTCAGAACGATCTTTACCACGGAGGACGGCACCGCTGCCGCGGTTGACGGCCTGGATCTGGACGTGCAGCACGGCGAGACGCTGGGACTTGTGGGAGAATCCGGTTGCGGCAAGAGCGTCACTGCTCTCTCCATAATGCGTCTAATCCCGTCGCCGCCGGGAGAGATAGTCTCCGGAGAGGTCCTGTTTGAAGGGACCGATTTGCTGAAACTGAGTGAATCCGCTATGCGCAAGATCAGGGGGAATGATATTTCCATGATCTTCCAGGAGCCGATGACCTCCCTGAATCCCGTATTCAAAGTTCAGGATCAGATCGCCGAGGTGTTTCGAGTCCACCGTGACATGAGCAGAGGCGCGGCGGCAGAAGCGGCCGTGAAGATGCTCAAGAAAGTGGGAATCCCTTCTCCCGAAAAAAGGGCCAAGGATTATCCGCACCAGATGAGCGGCGGGATGCGGCAACGAGTCATGATAGCCATGGCCCTGGCCTGTGATCCCAAGCTGATGTTGGCCGATGAGCCGACCACTGCGCTGGATGTGACCATTCAGGCTCAGATCCTGGAATTGATGAACGAGATCAAGGCCGAGAAAGGCACGGGAATCATCCTGATTACGCATGACCTTGGTGTAGTTGCGGAGACAGCCGACCGTGTCGCTGTGATGTACACAGGGAAGATTGTGGAAGAGGCCCTGGCAGATAAGCTTTTTTCTTTTCCTCAGCATCCGTACACGATTGGACTGCTCAAGTCCATTCCAAGAATAGATGAGGAGAAGGGAAAGAAATTCCGCTTGCACGTCATTAAGGGAATGGTGCCGGATATGCGTAGGCTCCCACCCGGCTGCACATTTCAGGACCGATGCCCCGAAGTTCAGGAAATATGCAAAGAACCGCCGGCTCTTGAGAAGAAACCTTCAGGCCATCTTGTGAGATGCTGGATGCGATGACTATTTTCGTTTTAGAGCTTATTCGATTATCACCCAGGAGGAACATTTAATGACCGATGGTGCGATACCGCAGACCTACAAAATTGCCGATCGAAGTGGCTACGTCAAAATAGGATACACAGTCAGAGTAGTGGACGGCCCGGTGCTCAAGGGTGCCGGGGAGCGCGAAGTCATGGACTTCGTGACCGGTTACGGACACGTTGTCCCAGGACTTGAACGACGCCTTGTTGGACGCTGCACCGGCGAAAAACTGTCGTTCACTGTTCCGGCTGACGAGGCTTTTGGGAAGCGACACGAAGAGTTGGTGATCGAGAAGAGCAAAGCAGATTTTCACTTTCCTCCCGGCTTCGAACCTTATCCGGGCATGGAGCTTCCGCTGGTGACAAGGGGTTCCGACGCACCGGACACGGTTATGATTCGAGAGGTGCGACAGGATTCCATTGTCATTGACTTGAACCATCCACTCGCGGGCCTGGCTCTCCAGTACGATCTTGAAATAATCGAGGCCCGGCCTGCAACTTCCACCGATGTCTGCTCTGAGTGGGAAGAAACTGGTTCCGAGGGGCAGTGTGGCTCTGGAGCGTGTCAAATAGTGGTTGGTGAGGGAGACGCGAAGATCAATTGATATGCGGCGGGCGGCATCACAAAGGATGCGCGGGAAAAAGACTGACCGCTAACATGGCGATTTTCCCTCTCTTCATAAAGGGGGGTCAGGGGGGATGTTGATCTAACTAATTGAAAATCCCCCATATCCCCCTTTACGAAAGGGGGACTTTGCCTGGCTCTCGAAAGTCCGAATTGCTGGTAGCAGAGGAATGTAAGTGTAATTGAGGGCCTTTGAGAGAAAGGGGAAACGAGCCATGAGAATCTTTATTACCGGCTCAAATGGTTTTGTCGGAACGAACCTGGGACGCTTCTTTCTCAACGAAGGCCATAAGGTTACCGGCCTGGTGCGGACTGAGGAGAAGAGGAAAACCCTTCCCATCGGGATGTCCTACGTTGTGGGGGAGGGAACCCAGCCCGGTAAATGGCAAGAGGCGGTCTCAGGCCACGATGTGTTGATAAACCTGGCGGGCGTACCGATCTTCCAGAGATGGACTCCGGCATACAAGCGCCTTCTTTACGACACACGATTTCTCACCACAAGAAATCTGGTGGATGCCATTCCTGCGGAAATCGGGAGTTCGGTTACTCTGCTGAGCACTTCCGCCGTGGGTTATTACGGAGCTACAAGGGATGAGGAACTAGGCGAGTCTTCTCCACCGGGTGACGATTTCCTCGCGACCCTGGCCCTCGACTGGGAAGGCGAGGCAGCGAAAGCCCGGGAAAAAGGTGTCCGTGTGGTCATTACTCGCTTCGGGGTTGTGCTCGGAAGAGACGGAGGTGCTCTGGCGCAGATGGTCCTTCCGTTTCGCTTTTTCGTCGGAGGACCCCTGGGAAACGGCAGGCAGTGGTTTTCGTGGATTCACATAGAGGACCTGTGCCGCGCGGCACACTTTGTTATGACCGACAAGGAGATAAACGGGCCGGTAAATTTCACCGCGCCCGGTCCTGTAAGGAACAGACATCTCGCAAGAGCCATCGGCAAAGCGTTGCGGCGGCCTTCCATTATGCCCGCGCCGGCATTCATGATCAGGTTGTTGATGGGAGAGTTCGGGTCGGTAATTCTTAGGGGACAAAGAGTTGTCCCACGCTTACTTCAGTCGCAGGGCTTCAAATTCAAATTTGCGGATATCGAAGCCTCACTTGCGGACTTGCTGGGGCCCTGAATCGGTGGAGCAGAATGCGACTCAGTCAGAAACACCTAAAGTCGGTTGCAGGAAACCAAAGGCGTTGCGGCGTTGCGCTTGGTGAAGGGGAAGCCAGATTGTGAATACGGTCCCACTCTCATCCGATTTTACTGAAATGGAACCCGTGTGATCTTCCACAATCTTCTTCGTCACAGTTAATCCGAGGCCCGTGCCTTGGGCCTTGGTGGTAAAAAAAGGATTGAAAACCTTTTGCAGGGCTTCGGGAGGGATGGTCTGCCCGTTGTTCCGGATTTTCAGTTCAAAAAATCCCGCTGATTCGAGTTCGCCGGTTTTCAACGCCTTGTCGCTGGGGATGGAAACCCCGGTCTCCACTTCGATCACTCCGCCCACGGGAGAAGCTTCGATGGCATTCGAAACCAGATTGAGCACCAACTGCTGAAACCGGCCGGGGTCCAAGGGGATTTCCCCTAACTCAGGGCCGAGATTCACACGCAAGGCTATTTCTTTTTCGTTCATGCGGCCTTCAGTGATGCCGAGAATGTACTCGATCAGATCATTCGGGTTTACCCTCTGGAGGCAGACGTCTTCGCGTTTGGTAAAATCGATGAGGCGGTCCAGTATCTTCTCCAGCCGTTGTATCTCGTGAACTATTATTCTCGTATACTGCTTTTGCCGTTCCGCATCAGGTGGCTCCGTAGAATCGAATTGGCGAGCCATTCTTCTGGCAAATCCGCCCACGATGGCTAGCGGTTGGCGCAGTTCATGAGCGACTTCGGCGGTATGTTCCTCGATAGCCTTGCACTTACCGGACTGAACTATGTGCTCGTAAAGTTCATCTATAATTCTTATCTTCTCGACTAACGCTTCCTTGGATGCCTTCAGTTCTTCTTCCAATTTTCGCCGAACGGTCCTGTCCCGCATAACCCCCTCGAAGCCGACAGGCCGCTGTCCGCCGTTAAACGACGCCTTGCATCGAATCCTGGCGACCTTCTTCCCGCCGTGCGAATCCAAGATTGCGACTTCCTCGTCCCAGATCGCCTCGGGTTCCAACTCCAGCATCGTGTCCACGATCTCTCTGTCTTGCTCAACCACGTATTGCCTAAGGGGAGTTTCAAGGATTTGGTCAATCGGGTACCCGAGGAATTTTTCCGCCTGAGTATTCACAAAGGTGAAGATTCCTCTATGATCGAGGGAGAATATGACATCCGGAACCTGCTCTACCAGATTACGATAAAGGCGTTCCGAATCCTTCAGCCACGCTTCCGTTTGCTTCTGCTGTGTAGTGTCAATGGTCAACTCGTTTGCCCCGATTACTTCCCCGGCCTCGTTTTTGATGGGTGTCGCCGTATGTTGCAGCCAGACAGCGCGACCGTCCGTATCATATCGCACACGCTCCGACACTGCGCGGTCCCGGCCGTCAAAGACCTTTTGGACCGGACATTCGGGGCACACCTCATCGCGCCCGGCCATGAACTTGTAACAGACATGACCAATCGGGTCGCCGAAAATCCTCTTTAGGAAGTCATTGGCAAAGACTACTCTAAAGCTTCTGTCAAGTTCCCAGAACATCTGGCCGGCGCTGTCAAGTAGCTCGCCAAATCTTTGCCTCATAGACTCCTTTGGCAAATCCACACTCCAGCAGTGGCTTCCTTCCGACCGCTACTTCACCCACTTCTCATTCAATTATTATCACGATTGAAGCTATTGTCCAGAGGAATCCTTATTGGGACGCAACCATAGCGTCATGAGTGGGAATCTGAGACCTTCCGGCGGATCGTTAATAACTTACCTTTTGGGCATGCGCCAACGTAACGATTTCCCGGCCGTCATTCCCGCGCCCGCGGGAATCCAGCAATCATTGCATTGGGTGAGGAGTTCTATGCCGCCTTTTGGCAAGTCTACGTATCTGTGTCTCGCCCAGCGGAGCTTCAGAAAATGCTGAAACGCAGCACCACAACTCTAATTGGGCGATGGGGCACGCTCGGAATTCGCAGAATACTTTGCCATGGTCTTCTTGAGTAATGGATCGTCTTTCAAGGTATACAAAAGATTCCTCTCATCCGCGACATCTTTTTCGATTCGTGGTACATATCTGGCAGGATTGGCCTTGAGAGCACTCTCCAGGTATTGGAAGACTTTATTCTCGTCATTGAGGGCCAGATAGCATTGTGCCGCTAGATATGATCCCAGCCCCTTGTCTTCGCCACGTTCGTATTTTTCGAGGTTCTTGTGAGTCTTTTCCGCAGCGGCAAGCACCTTTCTGGCCCGCTCGTAATCATCGAGCACCACAAACGTCCTGGCGACGAGGATAACGTATAGAGGGTCTTTTGGATATTCCGAGGCTGCTTCTTTGTAGTATCCGAGTGCGGCTTGCGGCTTGTCTGCGGAGAAGTAGAGATTCCCGATGTTGGCGAAGACTTTGGCTCTCTCCTCCGAAGACTCAGTGAATTCAGAAGCTCGCTCGAAATTTTTCATTGCATTGGAGTGGTCACCCAAGTTCTTGTAGCAGACTGCAATGGCATTGAACCCGAAAAAACTCTCCGGTTCCTCGACCACGTGTTGCATAAAGGCTTCGATGGCTTTGGAATATTCCTTTTCTTTGGCTAGGCGAACTCCTTTTTCCTTCCAAGATTCCGCCTTGGAGAACGGGATTCCAGTGAAGACTCTGTCCAAGTCAAACGGCATTCCTGAGCGAGTGACTTTCTTGCCGCAACCCGCCGCGGCGACCACGGCACAGACCCCGATGAGCAGGAATTTTGCGGCAGATCGGGCAGCACGAAAACGCGCCTTATTTGAGCTTTTTTTATTCGATGGCGTCTCGCGGATTTCAATTCTGCATTGGGAATTATTTCCCCCACGATCAGTCCGGCGAGGCAGGGCTGCGGAGATGCCCCCGCAGGCTGTCGGGGTTGCTGATTCACGTTGAGGAGTGCATGTTCCGATTTTAACTCGAAACCATGACCAGCTTGACATAGAGCTTGACCTTTAGGGGCTGATCAGTTCTCTTCTCAGAAGGACAGGGAATGTGGGAAGCCGCTGCTTGCAGCCTGTTCCCTGAGTAAAGTCGTGGGGCCCAATGCCAACCTCTGCTTCTTGGACACATCGCGTAGCCCACGAGGGGTAACAATACTCAATGACACCCTTTGTGGCAAGCACTCGGATGTTCTGCAATGTTGACAAATTAGCCTCTGAATTCTAATATCCGCAACAATACATGCCTTAAATGTTACATTATCGGGGTTCACCAACCTCAATGCCCAACGGCGAAAAAAAGATAGTAAGCGTAGGATCACGCCTAGCGGGATTCATTGGCGCCAAAGCCTCGCGGGAAAAGAAGTTGCAGGCCGCGGCCATGCAAGCCGAGTTCACTTTACACGATACTCTGATAATTTTGAGCTATTTGTCCCGGGACACTGATCCCGAAATATCATCGCAGGCCAGAAAGAATCTGATCCCTGCTGCCCGAAATTGGTTCAACAGACCAGACCGGCCGGAACTTCCTGAACCGATCCGGGAAATCGTCATGAAGGTGATAGAAAAGGTCGGTTTGGGGGAAAAGGCGGAGACAGGGGGTCCCGCCGGCCAAACCGTCGGCGGAAATATCGGGCTGCTCGGGCTGGGAGAGTTGCTCCAGGCCATCGATCACAATAACCGCACCGCTCACATCACCCTGAGCCGCGCGGAAGATACCGCGACGGTCTACACGGAAAGCGGAAAGGTGGTGGGCGCGGTGGCGGGCGAAGAGGACGGCCTTGGAGCCGTTTACAAGGCTTTCGGGTGGATAGATGCCTCGTTCCGATATGTGCATGCTTTGCCCGGAGATTTTAGCAATAGGATAAACATCAATACACTCAATCTGGTGATGGCTGCCCTCGATCACACCCCGGATGTGGATCCCTTCGAAGACGAAGCCAGCATGGGCTGGACGGTGGAAGGGCATCTCAAAGACATGAATATCTTTGAGATATCAGAAATATTCGAGATGAACTCGAAACAGGCAGTGTGCCGACTGAAGCGCGATGGCGAAGAGGGAGACCTCTACTTCAAGCGAGGCAGAATCGTCAATGCTTCCGTCGGTGATCTGACCGGCATGGACGCGGCATGTCAGATCTTAGCTTGGCCCAACGCCCACTTTTTCATCAGTCGCGGAGGCGAAGAAATTCCGGAAGTGATCCATGCGGGAATGCAAAACCTCATTATCGAAGCAATGCGGTTGCTTGATGAAGGCGTAACCGTCACTGAGCGGATCACTTCTGAACTGGCTTTGATCAACGAACTCTTCGAGGGGCAGGACGTTGTTACCCTGCCAATTCTCGAGAAGGTTCGCCTGGTCTTCGGTGATGATCAACAGGCACGTGAGGCCCTTGAATCAGACGCCAATCCGCTGGTCCGCAAAGCTTTAAGAGTCAAGATCTCTAAGACGGTCCACAAGTACCTGAACCCGGCCACTGATCACGATATCAGGCTAAGGGCGGCACGGGGAAAGGTGCCGGTATCCACAACCGAAAAACTGGTCCTGCTCAGTTACCTTTCCCACGATGAATCGCAGGAGATTAGGGAAGAAGCTAAGAAAACTCTCGCTTCCCTCGATCTCCCCACCTACCGCAAGGGTTTTGGATCTGATCTCCATCCGTCTGTCATGGATTTCCTCATACGGGAAACGGTTCGTGATGAATCCCTGATTGCCGTGGCTGCCTCGTCCCCAACTCTCCTGGAGGAGACTGCTCTTCACATTCTGGAGAATTGGCGGAGCCCACAGATACTCGCCGCGGTCTTCGAAAACCGGAAGCTGCTGGAGAAAAGCCCCTCGGTGGCGTCGAAGATTGCAGATCTGGCTCGCGACGAACCGGCACTGAGGCAACGGATCGACGGCTTTGAAGAATCGCTTCTGCAAGGTCAGGGAGAAATCAAGGTGGAAGGGCCGCTGGGCTTCTGCGGGCTGGGCGGTCTCATCCGCGCCGCGGCTCAGGGGGCTCGGTCGGGGACGATAGGTTTGGAGGGTGTGAAGCAATCCGGGCGGGTTTTCTTCAGACGGGGCCGAGTAATAGGGGCTGTCTGGGGCGCCCTGGAAGGGCTGGCGGCAATTGAGGCGATCTTGAAGGCCCCTGATCTGAAGTTTCGTTACTCGCTACGCACGCATTTCCAAGTGGAAAACGTCGACCCTGTAGCTGCCGAAGAGCTTCTCCGCACGCCGGCGGCAGGACCGAGTTCGCCGGAGGAGGGGCAGACCTGGCTAAGGTTGATGTCCGGGAGTCCGGAAGCCATGGATATTCTCGAAGTGCTCTCGGCCCTGGAAGGTTCGCCGATCCCCATGGAGGTGTCGCTCCTATGCGAAGAAGGGTCCGGCGAGATCTTTAGGGACCGTGCCCGCATTCTTCATGCGCATGTGGAAGGCAAAGAAGGGCCGCTGGAGGCCATGGCCGCAATGATCGCATGGAGTAGCACTAGATTTCTGGTTCGCCCTGCGCATCAACAGTTTCCGATAACCGTCGACAAACCGTTGTCCGAGTTCTTCATCGACTCGATGAGATTGATCCCCCAGGAAATCACACGGGTTACCAAGCCGGGTGAACTTCCGGAATGGGAGCTGTCGGAGGGCCAGTACGAAAGCCTTTACCATCAGATCTTGGGAATGGGAGTGGCCGAAAAGGTGAAGCTTGCCTTTTTGGGAAATCGGGAGGCCAGGGATATCCTCGTTCGCGATCCGAACAAGATGGTTGCTCTCGCGGCCGTCAGGTCTCCCAAGATTCAAGAGGCCGAGATCGATGCCATCAGCAAGTCGAAGCATGTCTGCGAAGACGTACTTCGTCAGATAGCCTCTACCAAAGAGTGGTCGAAGCTGTATCACATCAAGCTCAATCTGGCCTCTAATTCCAAGACTCCGATTCCCCTCGTCGTGCAGTTTCTACCCCATCTGCGGGAACCTGATCTGAGAAAGTTGGCCAAGAGCAAGAACATTTCGCAAGTGGTGGCTACGCAAGCCCGACG
This sequence comes from uncultured delta proteobacterium, assembly GCA_963809365.1. Taxonomy (GTDB): domain Bacteria; phylum Desulfobacterota; class Desulfomonilia; order Desulfomonilales; family Desulfomonilaceae; genus CAWBBA01. The sequence goes on from CAWEJR010000010.1 coordinate 131,752, forward strand.
GATTGCTGAGGCCAAAAGTGGGGGATAAATGGCCCGCGGATGTACCGCATGGCTGGGGCCTTCGGGTTAACATCCGCGCCCTAAGAAGAGAAAATCAGGAACACTTCCCGATTATCACTCCAAAAAAACCTGACAATGTGCTAATGTTTCATACGTGTCACCGTGCTGGAGACCTCGTGGGCGGAATAGTTTTCGCCCCGATTCAGAACACGTTGATTCAAGCAGCACGTGCAACTAGAGGAAAATCTTGATACTTCTAGTCGTTGAGAGATTGAATACTGTGCTCGCCGGCACCGAATGTAGCCATTCACCAAAGGACTGAAGAGAAATGACGTCACATGATCTTGGTTTTGACGATATCTTCAAAGGCTCCGAGGAAGTTGAGATCCTCGGAAAGCTACCTGCCTTCTTGTGGGCCTATATAGATAATGCCCGACGTTTGGTGCAGGATCGCGAGGCCCCGCCGGACGATTATTCCCAGTCGGTTCTTAAGGTAGAAAAGGTCCTCGACATTCTCAACTCCGCGGCAGACCATCTAGGAAACAAGGACCTGAAAGATCGCCTGGGCCCGCATTCGCACATGCTCCAGGCACTGACAAAAGAGGGGCTGCCGGATGCTCAATTGGTTGATTCTTTCACCGCCGGCCTCATGAGGCTGGAGGAGATTGCCGGACAACGGCCGGCGTCCGGCCGTGAGAGCTTCCTGGACCAAGTAGTCCTGGAGCACGAGTTGGACAAAGTCGAAAAAATAAAGACTGGCCGCAGCGCAGATATCATCGTCAACGTCGACATATTGAATGACGTCAGGAGCTATTTGGCTAAGGAAATCATGACCGAGGGGATCTCCTCGCTTATGATCATTGATACCGCGGGCTCTCTGGTCCTCCATGTAGGCGACAAAATTGAGCTGGACGCGGTCTCCCTGGCTGCTGTGGCGGCTGCTAACTTTGCCGCCACCGAACAAATCGCGCGTCTCATTGGTGAACAAGATTTTGTGCTCCTATTTTACAAGGGACATAACGAGTCGTTCCACTTTAGCCGAGTAGGACCGGAGTACATAATCGTCACTATTTTCAGCAACTCATTCTCCCTGGGCTTGTTGCGTCTGAAAATCGCGGAGGTGGTTCTGGTGCTTGAGAAAAAACTCCCGAAAAGGGAGGTGTGAGATGGCGTTTATCAACAAGAGCGCAAAGGAAATCCAGGTAAAGGTAGTGTACTACGGTCCAGGCAGGTGCGGCAAAACTACCAACCTGCTCTACGTGAATGAAAAGATGAGCGCCCAGTTCATGGGCAAAATGATTTCGATCGACACTCGGGGTGACAAAACGCTTTTCTTTGATTTCCTTCCACTATCACTGGGAAAGATCAAAGATTTCAGCATAAGGGTCCAACTCTACACGGTGCCGGGCCAAGTACTCTACAACGAAAGCCGCAAAATGGTCTTGAAAGGGGTAGATGGAGTCGTTTTTGTAGCAGACTCAATGGAGGTGCAGCAGGCATCCAATAAGGAAAGCCTCCAGAATCTACGTGAAAACTTGGCTGAGGACAAGCTCGACATGGACGAACTCCCTCTGGTCCTTCAATTTAACAAACGAGACCTGGAAGGGAGCGTTATCCCGGTTTTATCCAAGGAAACTATGGAGGAAGACCTGAACTCGATGCTCAAGAACCCGGCGCCGGTTATGATGGCCAGCGCGCTGCAGGGTACAGGAGTGTTTGATACGTTGCGAGAAGTCAGCAAAATCACAATTAAATCTGTTCATCATAAACTCAGAGCTTAATAGCCGCGGCGGATAACTTCATGCCCAAGCGAGACGAAACCGATGATCTGGACCGACTTATCGATGTAGCGGTTGATACGTTTTTCGTTGAGGCGCCCACATCTGGAGAACATCGTGTCGCAACCGACAACGCGAGTCCAGGTCCGTCTCCGTCTTCTGCCGCAGGAACCGCCGCGGCTCCGGCCTCCAAGAAACCTTCCCTCGACGAGGCGGTAGAAACTCTGTTCATGACGGCATTTAAGGGGACACCGTCATCCGTCACCTCGGGAGACCAAGACACCGACTGGGCAATAGACCTAGCCGTGGATACCCTTTTTGTGGAGCAACCTGAGACCCCTCCACCGGAAACGGCACAATTGGACGTAAGAGTGGCCGAATCCGGCAGTGAGGCAGAGCAGTTCGTAGAATATAACGAGATCCCGGCCGCCGCTCCGCCCCGCAAAGAGCCGACTGCCAAACGGGGTCCTGCAGTTCCGGCCTCCGGCACTGGAGTAGCCCCCGAGTCCGCGTTCACTTACGAAGATGCGGTGGCTGAAGAGATCTCACGCCACATGAACACTCTCTTGAGTGAAACGGCCCAGGCTGATCAAACGTCCGCGCAAGGATATGCGGGTGCTTCTCAGGCGGCTGTCGGCCCCCGGGGGTCTCCGCTTCGTGCCCCGGACAGGTTCCCGCTCCGGAAACTCCAGGAGACCATTCTCACGTTGGAGTGGGAAATCTCAAAGCGATCGGTGAGTGCGCTAGCCAACGAACTCCAAAAGGTGCGGGCCCGATTCCAGGACAACGTGACAGTCGATTTCGCTGCGCTGGCAATGAAAGTTGTTTTGGAATATGTAGTCAAGCGCATGTCTCGGGCACACCCCGAGTCTGTCCGCTTCCTGATGGAGGTTACTGACTATCTGGACAGGAAGCTGTCATCTTCTGAAGACGATCCGTTGGTTGCCTTTCATCAGATTCTTACACGCTATGAAAGGTATAAATCCGCTGTTCGGAAGGCCGAAGGACTACCTGATCGTATGCCGCCGATCCTCCGGCAACTTGAAATAAAGGATGCAGATGCCTTTTCAAGGCTTGTTGAGCGCCAGGCCACTACAATCCTGAAGGCTGGACGATCTCTTGCGAAAAGGCTGGGCAGGTCAGGAAATCCCGAGAACGTTATCCGATCGTTCAGGTTTCTGGTCAGCCGATCAGTCAATCGTATGCTCGAGAATACACTTAAAGAAGATGCTCGGAAACTTACAGGCAGGCAGACGAGAGCGAAACGTGGTTAACACACGGAGGCGCAGACAATCCGTTTCCAAAAAGGATTCGGGCGTCAAGTGTTGTGGGAGCGTATTCTTCGGGGCCCAAGAGCAGGCATCCTTCAACAATGGTGGCTGACTCTAATGTGAAGTGCGTAGCCCTCAGGAGAGGAACATGAGCGACGAGAGTTCGACGGGCTCGGCGGTGGAAGACCGTCGAAAGTCCAAGAGAAAATACGTGCTTTTCAAGATCCCCGCTTACGACGCGGAGACTAAAAGGTTTCTGGGGCTAGTCCAGGACATTAATGAAACAGGGGTTCAATTGTTCGGCGTAAAGGTGGATGTTAATGCAACCAAGACTCTCGTCATTCAGGCATCCGATTACGTTAAGGGGGCACCTTTGATCTTCGAGGTGACTTGCCGCTGGACGAGAAGGGAGAACCCTCAAGGCTATTATGTGTCTGGCTTTGAGATCGCAAGCATCAGTGACGAGTCGAAGACCAATCTGCTCAAGCTCATAGAAGCCGTGGCATTCGGCTGACTTTCTTTGGTTGTGCCTAACCACAATGTTCAATCTTGTAATAATCAGACCGGACGGCAAAGAGGTGGAAGAGAGCTTTACAGGGCACCAGACCATTGTGGGTCGCCATGAAAAATGCGATCTGCGCCTGGTTGACAGCATGGTGTCCCGAAATCATTGCCTGATCCTGAGTGAGGGGAAGAGGTTCGTTGTAAAAGACCTGGAGAGCAGAAATGGCACCTGGGTAAACGGGCGCAGGATCAAGAACCGGCGGCACATCAAAGTTGGAGATGTCATTCAGATAGGCCCATTTAGGCTTCTCTTTCGCAAGCTAGGGTCTCTCGATGTGTCTCCAGGGCTCGCCCAAACCCAGACCGTGGATCTTACCCACCTCGACCAGGAGCCCTTCGTCCACAAACACGAGACAGAGAGAATAGTCAAACCGCTCGGTATGATCAGCAGCTATCTTTCCGAGGCCACGGAGCATTGCTGAACGAGTTCCCACGAGAGTCAGAAGAGAGCGCCTAAACCGGAACCTGTTGACCCTTTATCGGATCACCGAAGAACTCGTGGTCACTAAAGACCTCGATGAGATCCTGGATTACGTAATGGATCAGATCTTTGACATTTTCACGCCTTCACAGGCTACGATCCTGCTCAGAGACGGGGAGGAGGAGCCTGTACCCCAAAAGGAGCGAGCCGCGGCAGAAGAAGGGAACATCAGACCCGTCAGCACTACCATCATAGGCCGCATCCTGAGTGATCGCGTGGCCATTCTGACGGATAATGCGCTGGAAGATCCTCGTTTCGACATGGGAGATAGTGTGGTCATCGATGGAATTCGGTCAGTGATGGCCGCTCCTATCTGGGAAGAGCGGACGATTCTAGGGGTAATTTATGTGGATAGCCTTGACATCGCAGCCGGTTACCAGGCCGAAGACCTGGATCTATTAACCGCAATCGGGCATCAGGCCGCGCTGGCGATACAGCGATGGAAGCTCACCGAAAGGCTCAATGAAGAGGCAATTCATCGCGCGATTATCCGCCAGAATCTGAGCCGCTTTCATTCATCCCAGGTGGTTGATCTGATCCTCAAAGGTGCGGCTGACCTGCAAGTGAGAGAAACTGTCGCGACGATTTTCTTTTGCGATATTGTCGGATTTACCACCCTGTGCGAGACCATTACTCCCAGGCAGCTCCAGCAGATCCTCAACCTCTTCTGTATGACGGTCAACGAGATAGTTTTCCAAGAACAGGGCACACTGGACAAGTTTATCGGCGACGCGGCGATGGCAATCTACGGCGCGCCCTTCCCACAAGCGGATGCCCCTGTCAGGGCAGTTCGTTCGGCACTGAGTCTCCGGCAAAAACTGATCCAGGAAGTAAAAAAACTGGACCCGGAACTGCGTTTTCAGGTCCGCTACGGGATCAACACCGGCAACGCCATCGTCGGCAACTTCGGATCAGACGAGCGAATGGATTACACTATCCTGGGACACGCCGTAAATCTGGCCTCAAAGATTTGCCAGGCAGCGGACCCGGACCAGATCCTTATCGGCCCGGAAACTTTCGATCAGATTCAGGGAGAAAGCTTATTTGCAGTGCAGAAAGTCGGATCCAGGGCCTTGAAGGGACTCAAGGGGAAATTGCGGCTCTTTGAGGTCACGGATATTCTCTCATCATCACCGAATAAAGTGGTTACCGGATGAATACCCAACACGACCTGAAGAGACAACTAAAATTCAGCCTCTTTATTGATTATTCCACATACCTCGTGGTTCGTTTCCTGGAAGAAATCTTCAACCTGCTTCCTGAACACACTGCCCTCGCATTCGGCCGCTTCCTTGGGAGACTGGTCTATGTTCTCTTCCCGGACCGCCGCGAAGCTGCCATTGAAAATCTCACCATAGCGTTTGGCCGGGAACATGGACATGAATGGATTGTCCGCACCGCCCGTAAGAGTTTCGAGCACGTCGGGTTGGTAGCGGTGGAATTCTTCCGGATAAGGCGGTGGACCCAAAAGGAGATGGCCGAACGCATAGTCCTCGAGGGAAGCCTGCCGTACGATTTGGCCATGATGCCGGGCAATGACGGCATCTGTCTGTTGAACTCTCATTTCGGCTGTTTCGAAGTCAGCGCGGCCACGGTAAAATTCCTGGGGATTCGCTTGAACGTGATCGTTACGGGCCTCAAGAACCCATTTCTTTCTCGCTACTTCTTTAGTCGAGCCGGGAAAGAGACTGGAATCAAGACCTTTCCTCACAAGGGCATAGTTAAAGATATGATCCAGTTTCTCCGCGAAGGGGAAATGGTGGCGTTTTTGGCCGACCAAAGGGGTGACCCGGAGAGAGGGATATTTGTCGATTTCTTTGGGACCCAGGCGGCTGCCAACGAGGTGTTTGCGAAGATTGCCATCGACGGGGAGGCCCGAATCTTGCCGCTATGCACGTACCGGCGCGAAGACGGCCGTTATCAGAGCATATTCGGTGAAGAGATCCGCATCCGGACCACTGACGACCCGCGCTTCGATCTTGCAACGGTCAGTCAGCAGTTTCATGACTTGTTCGAACAGTGGCTACGTATCAGTCCCGAACAGGGTTTCTGGCTTCAGAGAAAGTGGCGGCGTAAACCCTCGCGCAGACGATCGCGACATCGTGTGGCCGGACCGGCAACGGAGGCCGGCGGACTGCTAGGCCCGAAAAAGCCTTGATACAGCCTTGAGTGAGAGCGCACTCATGGTGTCACGGATGTGTCCCGCGGGATGCATCCGTGCACGGACGAGCTGGACGGTACGTCTGTGGCACCAATGTTTCAATCAGTTTCACGTGTCGTTGTAGCTTTCCAGCCCGAGCTTTAGGTCGGCCCGTGGCCGCCGATTGCGTCGGACACGGGCCAACCTCCCTGTTAAATCCGGCTTTCATGCTTCGTTGTCGATCTCAGGTTGCGGTAGTTGGTATGAAACTCAAAGAGATCGGAGAATTCGGCTTCATCGACCGGATAGCTCCCCTGGGTAGTTTCCGTTCCGAAGGAGTGGTGAAGGGGATCGGGGATGACTGTGCTGTAATTTCAATAGGGGGACCCGAGCACCTGCTGGTAACCACAGATCTTCTGGTGGAGAGGGTGCATTTCTTCATGCATTGGGCCTCACCAGAGGTGATTGGCGCCAAAGCTCTGACTGCAAACCTATCAGATATCGCCGCATGTGGAGGGATACCCAGAGACGCGTTCGTCAGCCTTGCCATACCCGAAACGATGGACCTGGAATGGTTGGACGGCCTATACCGAGGAATGGCCGATATTGCCCGTACCTTTGATGTCAATCTTCTCGGTGGAGACACCACCCGCTCCAAGAGCGACTTCGCCGATAAATATAGCGGTTACAGGCCTGGTACCTGTCGATGAGGTTCTTTTCCGCCACACTGCCCGCGCGAACGACATCATCGTACTCACCGGTCCCACCGGGGAATCAGGGGCTGGCTTGGATATTCTTCTGGGCTCGTCCCCAATGACGCGTGAGATTGCCCGACCTCTTGTGGCGTCGCATCTTGAACCCCGCGCCCATGTAAGAGAAGGTCGCTTACTGGCTCGCTCCCGTGCCTGTACCGCGGCCATCGATGTCTCTGACGGCCTCTCGTCTGATCTTGGTCATATCTGCCGCGATTCGGGGGTGGGCGCGGTGGTGCATGAGACTCAGCTTCCAATAGGGGAAATGTTGTCTCAGGCTGCACGGGCTATTGGGAAAGACCCTCTTGATTGGGTGCTTAACGGTGGTGAGGACTACGTCCTCCTCGCGGCTGTTGAGCCGGGTTTAATCGAAGATCTTCACAAACAGTTTGAAGCGGAGGGCCGGGACCTATTCCCCATCGGTAAGTTTGTCGCGGGATCTGGAATGGAATTGGTGAGAATTGACGGCAGTCGGCAGGACCTAATCCCACGCGGTTGGGATCATTTCAGATCGCAATAAGGGGAATGAGCCATTTTGTTGGGGATAGGTGCGGTTTTATTCTTCGGTAATTTCTCGAACAAATTTATGCTCCGCGCCTCACAAATCCCTTGACATAATATTAATATTCAAATAACCTCATATCTAAGATCTTGCACCCCGTCGGAGGCACCATGAAAAGGCAAGGCATCACCCGCAGAAAATTCCTCGTTGGCTCCGCGGCCGGCGGGGCTTCTCTTGTCGCAGGCTCGTACATGGGCTTTAACTCGTGGGCGTCCAAAGAAAAAAGCTCCCCCGAGGTTAAGATGACGCCAACCCTCTGTGACGGGTGCGGCAACTGGTGCGCGATCAACGTGTACACACGTGGCGGCCGAATATGGAAAGCGGAAGGCAATCCCATCGCGGGTAACAACATGGGCCGCATCTGCGCCAAGGGGCACGCTCTCTTGCATGAGGTCTACAGCAAAGATCGGATTAAATCACCCCTTAAGAGGATTGGTCCCAACAAGTTTGAGCCCATCTCCTGGGAGCAGGCCTACAGCGAGATCGGGGCAAAAGTAAAACAGATCTCCGGGGAACACGGTCCCGAGTCCCTCTTCTGGCTTCAGTATCCGGAAGGCAATGCCGCTATGGGCAATCTGTTCATGAGTTCGCTTGGGTCGCCTAACGTCTTCTCGCATGCCAGCACCTGCTTTCTTCCGAGGAACATCGGTTGGTGGCTTACCGTGGGGTCTGCCAAGCCTGAGCATGACTTCGAGAACGCACGTTTCATCATGTTGTTGGGACGCAATCCTGCGGCGGGGCTGCAATTGAGACAGCTCAAGGATATGGCCGCAGGACGTGATCGCGGGGCTCGCATCGTGGTTTTGGATCCTCGCTTCAGCGAATCGGCAGCAATGGCTCACCAGTGGATACGAATTAGACCTGGCACGGACCTGGCGCTGATGCTTGCCGTAGCTCACTTGATGATCAAAAAGAATCTCTATCAAAAGGATTTTGTGGAAAAGTTCACAGAGGGGTTTGATGAATTTGCCCGAGAGATGGAACCCTATACCCCTGCGTGGGCGGAGGAAAAAACCTCAGTGCCGCAAGGGGTCATCGTGGAACTTGCACTGGAGATGGCCGCGGCCGCACCTAGATCCCTGATCCACGTCGGGTATCACGGCGCCATGGGTACACAGTACAAGAACAGCCTACAACTCGTAAGGGCGGTGGCCTGCGTCAACGGCCTCATGGGAAATTACAATCAACTGGGCGGGCTCTTTGAACCTCCAAAGGTGAAGTTGGGGAAGCTGAATCCGGACAAGTTTCCCACGCCTCCGAAAGTCCGAGGGTCCTATGGTTGATGGGAGCGCCGATCCGGAGCGTTACCCGCTCACTCCCATGGGTCACGGCCTGTCTCAGGCCATCCCGGAGTTGGCAATCGAAGGCAAGCTGAAGGCCGGTTTTGTGTACCATAACAATCCCTTACGGACTTGTCCAAACCCAGCGAGAGTTATCGAGGGTTACAGAAAGTTGGAGCTTCTGGTGAGCTTCGACTATGTGCTCTCCGAGACTGCTTCCGTTTCTCACTACATTCTTCCGGAATCTTATTACCTGGAACGGGACGACGTAGTTCACAACAACCATTGTTACAGCAGCAAGCAAGTGGCCATAAGGCAGGCCGTAATTAAACCCCTGTACGATACGAAGCCGCTCGCGGACATTCTCATAGAGATGGCTCCGCATCTGGGTATTGGCCAATTACTTCAACTTCACGCTGGACGACTGGAACAACGCCGCACTGGCGTCGCTGGGAGTGACACTGGAACAGTTGAAGAAAGAAGGTGTGATCGATCTGGGAGGCAAATGGAAGCCGGGTGAGCCCAAATTCGATACCCCCAGCGGCAAGCTGGAATTCGTTTCATCCACGATGCGGGACCTGAATCTTCAGGCGGTGCCGGTGTGGGAGGAGCCGCTTGTGATGCCGGACAAGAATGATGCGTCACTCCTTCCGTCTCATTCACGGCAAGCAGGCGCATCACACCCACGCTAGGACGATCAACCAACCTTACCTGAAGGAGATCACAACTCTCAATGATTGGGGAAGGGTTTGGATTCACAAGGAGAGGGCAAAAGCTCTCGGCATAAAAGATGGTGACTGCATGACGATCAGCTCGTCGATTGGAAAGGGCAGGGCCAGGGCAAAGGTGACGGACGGGATTCATCCGGACTGCGTCTTTCTTCCGAGCGGCTATGGGGTTTTTTCCAGGAACCTGCACACGGGCTTCGGCTTCGGCATCTCTTACAACGATTTTTTGCCCACGTACTTTGAGCCGGTCCTCGGACACACTATGTCGGGCGAAATCATTGTCAGGGTGGAAAAGACGTAGGGCTGGAAGCTTGTGCCGAAGTTTTTCGGGCAGATGCGCAGAGCGGGTGCTTCCACGGCCCCAAGCTCCCGGCAGAAGCAGGGAGAATAAACGAACTTTTCTCAACCGACATAGAACCTTGCGGGAGATAAACATGCCTCGCTATGGAATCGCAATAGATACAACCAAATGCATCGGGTGTCATTCGTGCCGCGTTGCCTGCCAGAATCAGCAGACCCTGGAATATCGCCAATCCTTCAACTGGATTAAAGAAAAAGAGCGAGGAGTGAACCCGTCCTTTGGCAAGGAGTTCATTCCATTGCAGTGCAACCAATGTGAGGACGCTCCTTGTCAGAGAGTTTGCCCGACAGGCGCGATCTACACTTCGCCTGAAGGGGTGGTGCTGGTCCACCGCAACCGATGCGTCGGCTGCAAGTACTGCATAGAGGCCTGCCCCTATAAGGTGCGTACCCTTGACCACCACGAAGGCATTGTCGTCAAGTGTTGGTTCTGCATCGACCTGGTTCGGCAGGGAGGCGAGCCCGCCTGTGTAACCACGTGTCCCACCCAGGTGAGGATATTTGGAGACCTGGATGACCCCAACAGCCGGATTTCTCGGTTCATAGCACAGCACAGGGCCGAGCCGTTGCGGCCGGACCTCAACACGCGTCCCAAAATTTTCTACAAAAGGAGTTGACCATGCCTGAAAGCGCGTGGGGATGGTTGATCATCTCGTATCTTTTTCTGGCCGGCGCGGGTTCCGGTGCATTCCTGGCGGCCGTGGCTTGCGACCTTCTGGCTCCTGATTGGTCCAAAGCTTTGGCACGGGCGGGGTCGATCGCTTCAGGGCCTCTCGTGATTGTCGGCACTGCTTGCCTGGTATTTGACCTCGAAGCAGGTTTCTGGCAGCCGTGGCGCCAGATCTATCTTATTAGCAACCTCACGAGCATGATCTCGTGGGGTGTCATAATCCTATCGGCTTTCATTCCGGTAGCGCTTCTCTATGCAGCGGCGCTCAATGAAATATCGTTTGTGGGCCGGTACGCCAAGAAATACGTGCGGCATCTTGAAATTATTGGGAGCATTCTCGCTGTCAGCTACAGCCGGCTATACCGGTGTGCTCATTGCCGTCGTGAACGGTGTCCCCTTCTGGAACACCCCGGTTATGCCCGTGCTCTTCATGGCGTCGGCCGTGTCCACCGGCTTGGCCGTTGCCATGATCGGTGCGGCAATCATCGATATCAGCACCATTCGAACTTTATCGAATTTCGCGCTGGGCCACGTCATATTTCTCGCCATCGAAGCGGTTGTGCTCATGATGTTTATTTTCATGTCATTGACACGCTCTGTTGAGGCAGCCGCATCTGCAAATATTTTGCTTTCGGGGTTTTTGAGCCCGTACTTCTGGGCGCTGGTTGTGATGGTGGGAATCCTTGTCCCATTCCTGCTGAGCATAGTGGAATACCTTGAATATGGCGAGATGTCCAAATACCTGGTTGTGGCCGCGGACTTGTGTGTGTTGGTCGGCGGCATGAGCCTGAGAGCACTCATTGTTTTTTCGGGTACGCCTCCTCAGATAATATCTTAGCCTTGATATCGGAGCGAAACGGTTGCGTTGAACGGAAAGGATAGAGCAATGGGAGAAGAAGAAAAAAACGGTTCCCCAAATATTGAAGCCATCGAGGCATCGACAGAAGATAGACCGGAGGCGCAGCATACCGCGGCAGAGACAAGTCCCGAAAATGAGCCGGTCCAAGCACAAGTTGTCCTGAACCATAAGCGAGGTCGGATGATAACAGCGGGCCTGGTGACAGCGGTGATAGTATCTTTGATCGCTGTTCTCGTAGCAGGCATGTTCCAGTTCGGCTTATGGTGGCTGAGACCATGCCCGACGGATTTGCCCGTGAACGATCCGTCTCCAAAGCTCTGGCAAGAGATGGTATCTCAGAAGGTCACGATTCAAGGCCTTGGTGTGCCCGAGACAGTGAGGGCAGAGGCGCAGTTCAAGAAGTCGGCTCCTGTTCCAAAGGAATCGGGCAACGACACCGAGGCCAAAGAAGGGAAATAATTGTTCATACGGGAGGAGAGACGATGAGAGACTTGGAATATGCCAAGGGATTCTGGAATCCGTACGTGGCTGGAATAGCCCTTGGCTTGGTGCTGTTGCTGACGTTTTATCTCATGGGGACGGGGCTTGGGGCTTCGGGCGCTGTTGCGCGTGCTTCAGCAGTAATTGCGCACGAAGTGGCCCCGACTGCTGTGGAACAAAACCCATATTATAAGGAATTCTACAAACCTGGAGGCAAACACCCGCTCGTGAACTGGATGGTCATAGAGGTGGTTGGCGTCTTTATCGGTGGGCTGATTGCCGTATTGACCGCGCGCAGATTCCGGCCCGGCGTTGGCAGAGGGCCCACCGCGAGTGTCGGCTTGCGATTGGGCATGGCCTTCGGCGGAGGGATAATTGGCGGCATAGGGACTCGTTTTGCTATGGGGTGTACGAGCGGCCAGGCACTGAGCGGAGGAGCAACAATGGTGGTGGGTAGTTGGGTGTTTATGATGGCGGTGTTCGCCACCGCGTTTGCTGCCGCCTACTTTGTCAGGAGGGAGTGGTCATGAGCGGTCCTCTTTATCTTGTTGACGCCTTCGGGTACGGAACCAGCCTCTGGGTAGCGCTGGCCGTAGGAATTCTCTTCGGCTTCGTTTTGGAGAGAGCAGGTTTCGGTGATTCCCGCAATCTCACCAACATCTTCTATTTCAGGGACATGCGGGTCTTGAAAGTAATGTTTTCAGCCATGGTCACTGCAATGGTCGGCTTGATTGTCCTGAGTTGGATCGGCCTGTTCGACTACTCGATGCTCCTCGATTCTTCGTTGCTTCAAGACGTATTTGTGGCCCCAGCTCGTGGGAGGAATTTTGTTCGGCCTCGGTTTTCTGATCGGGGGGTATTGCCCGGGCACCTCCGCGGTCGGGATAGTGTCGGGGAAACTGGACGCGCTCGTCTATATGTTGGGCATGATCGCGGGCATCTGGGTATTTGCCGCGGGATTTCCGGCCTGGAGCAACTTCTACCTGAGTTCTCCATTGGGGAGGGTCACCTTGTGGCAGGAGTTCGGGATAAGTAGAGAGTTGATGGCCGCCGCGATCGTAGTGATGGCACTCATGGCCTTTTGGCTCGCGGGCCTGGCTGAAAAATGGGCCCCGTACGACAAATAATACGGGCAAAAAATGTACTGTTTCATGCTAAGAAACTGCTGTTAATTACATTTAAGGAGGGCTGTATGATGAACAAGATGGTGAAGTTGGCCGTAATTCTGGTTGCTTTGGTTGCTTTCGGCATGGCTACGCTGGCTGTTGCGGACGATTTTTACGTGGTCAAGGATGCTTCGGGAAAGGTCTCCGTGGTGGACAAGAAGCCGGCTGATGCGAAGGCGATTGTCAAAGGCCCCTTCAAAACCAAAGCGGATGCTGAAAATTCAATGAAGGCCGCAGGATCGGCAAGTAAGCCTGCCAAGCCGCCTGCTGAGGGCTGTTAGTGTGGTGTCCCGCAATTAGTTCTCAAATTCGTGACGTGGCCATCACGCGAGTCAGTGTCATTGCGAGGAGCGAAGCGACGAAGCAATCTCCAGCGCTTGTTCTGCAACACCGTGAGATTGCTTCGCTGCGCTCGCAATGACAGCCTCTGCCCCGCGAGACCGAGTCAACACTGTATCCCTTCAACAAATCCTAATTATTGCAAACATTTCTTCAAGAGACTACTTTGACTGAACCGACGTCGACGAATAAGCGGTTTTTTCTTAAATCTCTCTTGTTTTTGCTTGCCGCCCTGGCGGTCGTAATGGGAGCAGGTGGGCTGGCGAGGTTCGCGTTTTTCAGGATAGGGAAAAGCAAGGCGAGGGAAATCCCAAAAGATGTCCTCGACAGGCTCCAACTCAATACGCCGTTGCATGTACCCGACGCCGGCGCTTGGCTCCTGAAACGCAAAGAACCGGAACAGTTGGTGGCATTCGACGACCGTTGCACCCACCTGGGATGCCGCCAGAAGTGGAATCCAACCCGCGGGCTTTTTGAATGCCCATGCCATGGGAGCGAGTTCGATCTTGAGGGGAACGTGAAACGCGGTCCGGCAACTCGGCCGATGCCGCGGCTGTTTGTGGGGGCGAGTGACGGCGAGAAGTTGCAATTGTCGGAAAAACCCCCAGCAAAATCAAGGGCTTCATGAGACACCAAGTGTTATACTCGTTGTCATATTGTTTTGTTCGATTTGCTGGTAGTACATTGTCACCCCGGCCTCGATCCCAATGCTGATTCTTAAGCCGCATGCCTCTTATCCGGAATCCTTGGTTTCGACGAGGCCAAGGCCTCGTCATTCCGGCGGACGCCGGAATCCAGGTTTTCTTAATCTTCCCTGGACCCCGGCCTTCGCCGGGGTGACGGTGTGGGTAGACGGAAATCTCTTAAGTCAACAGCATGGGACTCGATCCGGGGTCCAGACTCTGGATTCCGGCCTTCGCCGCAATGACGGAGAAAAGACCAGCTACCGTAAGCTTTCAGTATTCTCCATCTTGAATTGCCAAATGAACATTATTTATGGTAACTACTCTAATGTGTGCGCCGAGAACCGCAAAGACCCCTGATGGCTTATTGATGTCCAAGAAGCTCTTTTTCAGCATTTCTTATCCATCTTCATCCACGACTCATCCCTGAAAGCTCATCCAGGGTTCGGTTCACATGGTGTATGGGAGGACTGGCTTTCTGGATGTTCCTGCTCGAGGTGTTCACAGGCGCACTGCTGGCTCTCTACTATCTTCCCAGCGCCGGCGGGGCCTATCCGTCCGTGCAGGCGATCACTCATGTAGTTCCTTACGGCTTTTTTGTGCGAAATCTTCACTATTGGTGCGGCCAGATAATGGTTGCAGCAGTGGCCTTGCACATGGTGAGGGTCTTTCTTACCGGATCATTTGCTGCGCCGAGGCATTTGAATTGGATGATCGGACTCATCCTGTTGGTGGGGACGCTATTTGTGGACTTCACAGGCTATCTGCTTGTTTGGGACGATAGAGGATTGTGGGCGTGGACCATCGCGAGGAACCTTACGGACAATGTGCCTCTGGTTGGGCCGCTTGTTGCAACCCTTCTGTTTGGTCCTGTGGAAGTCGGGGATTTTGCAATACTGAGGGTGTATGCGTGGCATGTGATCTTTCTCCCCGGCCTATTAATTATCACCATGCTCTGGCATTTCTGGAAAATCCGTAGAGACGGCGGCATCTCGCAGCCGCTGTGAGCGGACGGAACTTTCCGGAAACTTCCCCGGTTTGGCAAGCTTTCTCATCCTTGCCTTTTCCAAATCCTGCCCCAAAGTGTACTTATAGCTGTTGCCGAGGATAATGTCCTAAAACGTAGCGCATACTTGATGGGACGTCGTCTGACCCTCTTAGAGACGGCACCCGTACAACGGGGCTGTCCGACCGGAAGCAACGTGTCACTCGTTCGAAAGCGAATTGGTATAAGGCAAAGCTTGCAGGCGATGCTCTTCTCCAGTCTCATTGCGGTGTCAGTCGCGACGCTCTTCACGATCGTTCTCTTTACCTGCTGCAGCCGCCTCGTCAGAACTAGGAGCAATGAAAATGGAAAAAAACTCTGACTCACATGAAGTTGCCACCAAGGCCGGATCTCAAAGTGAGTCAAGGACGAACCGACTGATACGGGAGAAGAGCCCCTATCTACTCCAACATGCATACAATCCTGTGGACTGGTACGCGTGGGGAGACGAGGCATTCGAAAAGGCCCGCAAAGAAGACAAGCCCATATTCCTGTCGATCGGTTATTCAACCTGCCATTGGTGCCACGTCATGGAGCACGAGTCATTTGAAGATACTGAGGTGGCCCGATTGATGAATGAAGCTTTCGTTTCTATCAAGGTGGATAGAGAAGAGCGCCCGGACCTTGATCATGTCTACATGACGGTCTGTCAGATGATGACCGGCGCGGGAGGCTGGCCTCTCAATGTAATTCTGACTCCGGACAGAAAGCCCTTTTTCGCAGGCACATATTTTCCCAAGGAGAGCCGTTTCGGCAGACTTGGGATGATGGATCTTGCCCCGCGTATAGAGGAGTTGTGGAGAACGCAGCGGGAACAAGTTCTGCAGTCGGCAAGCAAAATCATGCTGGCGCTTCGCCAGGTGCCGGACTCATCTCCCGGCCACGTGCCGGGGAAAGATGTCCTTGACTCAGCCTATCAGCAATTGGCTGAACGCTTTGACCCGGTGCAAGGCGGATTCAGTCAGGCCCCGAAATTCCCGACTCCCCATAACATGCTGTTTCTTCTTCGATACTGGAAGCGGACTGGGGAAACCAAGGCACTGGAGATGGTCGAGAAGACATTGCAGGCCATGCGCTTGGGCGGGATCTACGATCATGTTGGATTTGGCTTCCACCGTTACTCGACTGATGCCGAGTGGCTTGTCCCTCATTTTGAAAAGATGCTCTACGATCAGGCAATGTTGGCTATGACCTATACTGAGGCTTATCAAGCAACGGGAAAATCCGAGTATGCGAAAACAGCACAGGAAATCTTCGCGTATGTGCTGCGCGATATGACCGCTCCCAATGGAGGCTTCTATTCCGCGGAAGACGCGGACAGCGAAGGTGTGGAGGGGAAGTTTTACGTCTGGAACCTCGAAGAGATCGACCGGGTGCTCGAGTCTGGTGAAGCCGACCTGGTCAAGCGCGTTTTCAACGCAAAGCCTTCTGGCAATTTTGAGGAAGAGGCCACGGGGAGACTGACCGGCTCCAACATCCTACACCAAAAAAGTTCTCTTTCAGAAGTTGCGTCCGAGCTTAAACTCTCCCGGGAGGAGCTTGAGGAGCGGTTGGAAGAGGCGCGCAAGAAACTCTTCGCTGCCAGGGAGAAGCGCATTCATCCGCACAAGGACGACAAGATCCTCACAGACTGGAATGGCCTTATGATTGCGGCACTCTCGAAAGGGGCTCAGGCCTTCGATCAGCCAAAATACGCGGACGCAGCCAGGAAAGCCGCGGATTTTATTCTCAAGACCATGCGAGACCCCTCGGGCAGGCTGTTGCACCGGTTTCGGGACGGCGAGGCTGCTTTGCACGCGCATGTGGATGACTACTCGTTTCTGATCTGGGGATTACTGGAATTGTATGAGGCCGGCTTCGACGTGCATTACCTTCAAAGCGCCCTGACACTCAATGATGACTTTATGGCCCACTTCTGGGATGCCGGGGGAGGGGGGCTTTATTTCACCGCGGATGACGCGGAAGAGCTACTCTTACGCAAGAAGGAGATCTACGACGGGGCCACGCCGTCCGGAAATTCAGTGGCCGCATTGAACCTGTTGCGACTGGCCCGCATAACCGCGAACGCGGATCTGGAGCAGAGGGCAGAACTCCTGACTCGAGCGTTCTCGGGGAATATTAAACAATTTCCTTCAGCGTACACGCAGATGCTGGTTGCCCTGGAGTTTGCGCTTGGGCCCTCTTACGAGGTGGTCATAGCAGGCCGGGCAGGCGCTGATGACACTCACGCTATTCTAAGAGAGCTGCGGCAGGTCTTTGTACCCGGCAAGGTAGTATTGCTGCGGCCGATGGATGAAGATTCGCCCGCAATTACCGGGCTCGCAGGATACACCGCGAACCAAGTGAGCGTCGACGGCAAAGCCACGGCCTACGTCTGTGCCAACTATCAGTGCAAATTGCCCACTACCGAATCAGATAAGATGCTTGAACTGCTAGGTGCGAAGAAGCAGTGAAAAATCGCGAGAAATTGGGTATTATAACCGGCGCCCGTTCTGCCGCGATACTCATGGGCCGGCAGACTATGATCAGTGTGACGGGGACACGAGGTTCGCCCCTGTCTTTTGGAGGATGGTTAAATGAGCAATGGTCAAAAAGATCTTCACCAAGTCTGCATCAACACCCTGCGAATCTTAGCCGCGGATGCCATCCAAGAAGCTAGGTCAGGGCACCCGGGTCTCCCGCTGGGAGCCGCGTCCATGGCCTACGTGCTTTGGACCAAGTTCTTGCGGTACAACCCGGCTAATCCGTGTTGGTCCAATCGCGACCGCTTTGTGCACTCGGCCGGACACGGTTCCGCGCTGCTCTACTCCCTGCTTCATCTTACCGGTTATGGCATCTCACTGCAGGACATGAAGCAGTTTCGGCAATGGGAGAGCAAGACTCCGGGCCATCCTGAATATTGTCTCGAATGTGGGATCGAAGCCACAACAGGCCCACTTGGACAAGGCTTCGGCATGGGGGTCGGAATGGCCCTGGCGGAACGCTTCCTCGCCGCGCAATTCAACCGCCCCGGTTTTCCGCTGATGGACCACTTCACGTACGCCATAGTGTCAGACGGGGACCTCATGGAGGGCGTCGCATGCGAGGCTGCTTCGATTGCGGGCCATCTCAGGCTAGGCAAACTCATTTATCTCTATGACGACAATCACATCACAATTGAAGGCGATACGGCGCTGACTTTCACCGAGAATGTGCAGGGGCGTTTTCAGGCGTACGGCTGGCACGTCCAGAGAGTGGAGGACGGAAACGACCTTGCCGCCATCGAGAATGCGATCCACGAGGCTAAGCTCGAGACCGAACGGCCGTCGCTCATAATGATTCGGACCCATATCGGGTTCGGCAGTCCCAAGCAGGACAGCGCTAGCGCCCACGGGGAGCCGCTGGGCGAAGAAGCCCTCAAAGCCACCAAGGAAGCCTTTGATTGGCCTGTCGAGCCGTCATTCCATATACCGGATGAGGCTGTTTCTCAGTTCTCTCTGGCGCTGAACCGTGGCAGAGAGTTGGAAACAGAGTGGCAAGACATGTTCGGCGCGTATCGAAAGGAGTTTCCCTCAGAGGCGGAAAGCTTTGAGCGACAGTTCCGTGGAGAACTGCCCCGTGATTGGGATGCGGACATTCCGCTGTTCAAACCGGAAGATGCGGACCATCGCGACGCGCGTGGCTTCTGGAAAGGTCCTCAATGCCATTGCCAAACGAGTCCCCAATCTATTAGGGGGTTCCGCTGACCTCGCCCCTTCCACAAAGACCCTCATTTCAGGCTCAGCGGACCAGGCCTTTGAAAGCGCCGGCGGCCGGAACATCCGCTTCGGCATCAGAGAGCATGCGATGGGCGCGATGGTTAACGGCATGGCCTTGCACGGCGGGGTAGTACCATACGGATCCACTTTCCTGATATTCTCTGATTACTTGCGACCCTCTCTGCGGGTCGCTGCTTTGATGAACGTCCATTCCATCTTCGTCTTCACCCACGACAGCATTGCCGTGGGAGAGGACGGCCCCACACACCAACCGGTGGAGCATCTGGCTTCGCTAAGGGCCATGCCGAACTTCATGGTCATTAGGCCCGCGGATGCCAACGAGACCGTGGTTGCGTGGAAGGTAGCCATGCAACACTCTCGACCGTCCGCTCTGATCCTGAGCCGCCAAAACCTGCCCATCATTGACCAGGAACGTTACGGCCACGCGGCAGGCCTTGAAAAAGGGGCGTACATTTTGTCGGATGTACAGGGCACTCCGGATATTTTGCTGATAGCCACCGGCTCCGAGGTGCACTTGGCCCTGCAGGCTCAGGAGAAGCTCTCGACGGAGAAGGGAATTCGGGCCAGGGTCATTTCCATGCCATGCTGGGAGCTATTTTTGGAGCAACCGCAGGAGTATCGGGATCATGTGCTGCCGCGCGGAGTCAAGGCGCGACTTGCAATCGAAGCGGCCTCTTCCTTTGGCTGGTCCCAATGGGTGGGTGATCAAGGAGCGACAATCGGCGTGGATCGTTTCGGGGCCTCGGCACCCGGTTCCGAAGTGCTCAGGCGCTTTGGTTTCAGCCTGGACAACGTCGTGGCCCGTGCAGTGGAATTGGTGAAGAAGTGACAAACGGAACTGGGCTCCCTGAACTGATGCGCATTGAAATTGACACTTTCCAGACAATTACGCGATTCCTGTAGGGGCAGACCCGTGTGTCTGCCCAGATTTGCCTCGGCTGTCATGGCCGCCCTGCCTCGATCGATATATTCTAGGGGCGAGCGATGCTCGCCCTCTGAGGGCAACCACCAGTCGCTCCTGCCGAGGCTCATGTCCAAATCATGGAAATAATCAGTAGGACCGGCATCTTGCCGGTTCATGATGGATACCGGCAAGATGCCGGTCCTACTGATTGATGCCATTGGCTGCCAAGTGTGTTGCTTGCTTGCTCAGTGGAATTGCTGCTCATTCTCCTCCAACAGGAGCTTTCCGATTTCCACGACTATCTTCTCAACCCAATGCTGCGGGTAAGTGGCGGTAAGGTGGCGCATGCTGTAGTGTCTAAGGCCCCATCGCCAGACCATGGCGTCAGCCATGTATTCGATTCTCTCCTTATACCGGGCCCGGTCCCCGCGTGACTTGGGCCATTCGTCCTCAGGCGGCCTCTGGGCCACGACGTGTCCTAACTCTCGCAGGAAAGCTCCCAAGAACAGGTCTTCCGCCCACTCCTGCTGTTCCTCGTAAAGCATGATCCGATAAGTCCTGGCATCAGGTGGGCCTTGGCTCCTTGTGCTCATGCCCAAGGGCAAGCCCACGTCGGGCACGATGACAACAGTCAAATTTCGTGCTCCGGACAGGAAGAGCCCTAAGACATCTTCGGGGAGGAGCGAGAAAGGCCTTTTCAAAGCGCTTCGCGGTAGCGGAAGCCACTTTCCTGTCCCTGTCGGGGCGGCCGGGTCGAACATGGTCTCGGACGTATTTGGCAACAGCTTCACTTTGTTGACTCATTAAGAATCGCCCACCCCGTTGCGACCTTTCACCAGAGGTTGGTGAATGGCGTTGTTTTGGCCTCCCGACTCGTCGACGGCGGGGGACTCGGCACTGAGCCTTGCCATTTTGTCAGCAGTTCTGTGTACTCTTTGTTCCCCGGCGCCATGGCAAGGGCCTTACGAAGAGTGTTCACAGCTGCGGCCTTCTGGTTTAGGGCGTACTGTACCTCGGCCTGGATCTGAAGCATATCCGAGCTGTTCCCCTTGGTGAGAGCGACGGCCTTATCAACTAGACGTTGGGCTTGGGCCGGATTTCGTAAAGGCGGCTCCGGCGCCAGGGCATGAAGCAAACCAAGGCCCGCGTAAGCGGGCGCGAACTGCTTGTCCAACTCGATGGCCTTCTCAAAGTCTTTGACTGCCAGTTCGTATTCCCCCAGCTTCCTGTACGCCGTGGCTCGGTCTTTATATAAAACAGGTGAAGAAGGCATCATCTCAATGACTTTGCTGAATTCTTCCACGGCCTTATCGTGACGACCTTTCCCGCTCAAGGCCATGCCGCGGTTGTGATATGCAGAGGAGAATTTTGAGTCTATTTTCAGGGTCTTGTCGAAATCTTCGAGCGCCCGGTCGTAGTCTTTGAGCCTCATGTGTGCCACACCCCTGTTGTTGTAGTACATGGCCTTGGTCGAATCGAGCTTCATAGCTTTGTCAAAGTCTTCGATGGCGCGCTCGTACTCATGTTTGCCGTTCAAGGCAAAACCGCGGTTGTTGTAATATCTTGCGTCTCCTGAATTCAAACGAATTGCCTGATCAAAGTCTTTGATCGCTCGATCGAAGTCATTTTTGCCGTTGTACGCAAAACCTCTTGTATTGAGGGCTTCGGAAGATGTGGGGTCCAACTTGACCGCAACGTTTAGCGCGTCAATAGCGCTGTCGTAATCATTGACGGCATTATGAGCGAAGCCAAGACGAGTGAAGGCCGCGGCGTAAGCCGGATCAAGCTTAACGGCCTGTGTCAGGTCCTTTATGGCAGACTGGGGATCGCCTTTCTTCAAGTACACTTCCCCTCGTTTGGCCCAGCACTGGGCTGAATTGCCATGCATCTTGATAGCTTCAGAAAACTGAGTTAGCGCATCATCAAGGTTACCTGCATCTTCCGCATCGAGTCCTGCTCTGATAAAATCGGCGAATTGAGCAGCATGCGCATTGTGCGGTCCCCACAATAGGATTACGAGGGCGCATATGCTAAAGAGGACCTGTCTGCTCATGAACATCCTTTCTCCGGGCAGCTTGCATGGTGTCGCCGCAGTGCTTCGAATGTGTGGCCCGCGCGGGCGTCGTGCGAAGTCCTTCCAGTGACGTCCAAAGTGATCTATATCTATTTTCCGACCTTATGACAAGTGATCCGGGGAATCAACCATCTCTGGTTGAAGTGAGGTTCGCATGGACGTTCTAGACACCATTCGGGACCGAAGGAGCACACGGGCCTTCAGGGATGAGCCCGTGTCACGAGAATTACTCGAGAGAATACTGATCGACGCCTCTCGCGCCCCCTCGGCAATCAACATGCAGCCGTGGGAGGTACACATGATCTTGGGGGAGGAGGCAAGAAGGCTTTCACGAAGGCTCATGCGTTCTTTTCGGGAACGCGGCCTCACTTGCGGTCCCGGATCAAGCCGGCCTCTGCCTGATCGTTTCATGCAGAGGGCCAGGGAGTGCGGTGAGGCAATGGCCCCACTGCTGGAGCGTATGGGCACTGATTTGTCCAGCTTATGTCAACGAGGGGAGCCTCAACTTCTACGGAGCACCGGCTGTGGCTCTCATCTTCCTCGATGAGTCCTGTCCTCCCGAAAGGATGGCCGACATTGGAGCGTTTATGGCGTACCTGCTCCTGGCCGCAGCAGGCCATGGTTTGGCCTCATGTCCTATAGGTCTGGTCAAATCGTATGAAGACGATGTGAAAGACCATCTCAACATACCCGAATCCAAGATTCTGGTGATCTCCATAGCCCTGGGAAAGCCTGAAGCAAAGGCCCCGATCAATGAATTCAGGTCTTCGAGAGCGGCGTTGGACGAATTCGTTAGGTGGATTGAATGAAGGCAGTGTTCGCCGGGCAAGAAGTCCCGCGTTCCATGCGGGATTACCGCAGAGTGCGCCGAGGACGCAGAGAGGAAAAATGGCTTAAACAAGACCAAATAGAGTTATTGGAATACTCTGGGCAGCAGATGAAGCTTCGGGTAGGATGTGGTGAGCGAAGCGCACGGCATCGCTCGCGCTAGTCAGGCCCGGGCGGAGCCTCCGGGAAGGCGTTCCCAGGCTGGAGCCTGGGAACGAGAATACAACTCCCCCCTGCGTCACAGCCCGTTCTACTTAGGGCGACCGCTTGTTTGTCGCTATCTGAACAGCGGTTTCGGTCGGCATGTGCCGGCCTTGCCGCACTTCGGTATTGCTTGCCGCTTTACCGGCGGTGTCACGTCGTTTCCCGGATCCCTGGGCCGTCCAACATTCGAGCGAGCGTCCCTCTCTGCCCAGTTCCCAGCCGGCCATCTTCGTTGGGTCAGTAATCGGCCCCTGGAAAACCATGAGAGGCCAGTACGTTCCTCTGTCCATAAGTGTGGGTTCCCGAGGGAGTCCCGCCTTGCCTAACATATTGAGGATCCGCATAATTTGCATTCAGCAATGTCGGAGCCGCGTGGCCGTCGTACATCGGGGCCATGGTAAATGACACCCTGGCCAAAGCCAGGGAGGCCGCGCCGTCCGCGAGATTGACTGCAGTGGTATGGCTCTTGTAGGACGTGGCAAACTTGAGGTCCATTCTGGACTGAGTCAGCATACCCACTCCGATAAGACTCATAACCGCCAGCACCAGCAGCACTATAGCTACTGCGTTCCCTCTGTCGTTACTTGTCGGTGCATGATGCCCTTGCACTAGTTTTCTCATGATCTCCACCCTTCAAGTCTAATGGGCGCGAAACTGAAGTGATTCCCCCCTTTTCTAAAGGGGGGTTAGGGGGGATTTTGCTGGCTAACCCATTGAAAATACCCCAAAGCCTCCCTTAGAAAAGGGAGACTTAGATGACCACCACTACTTTCTGATCGACTCACTCATAGCGAAGAGGCGCAACGCTAGGCTGGCAGCTTTGCCCTTCAAACCTCCGTTTAGGGCCCCTCGTTCAGCACGACGGTTCGGGGATCGGCTCCAAGAGTTACCCATCCCTTGCGCCAGGTTTTCTTGTCTGTTCCGTGCAAATTCTTTTCCTCCTGTGAACCCGTGAGCATGACCTGGTAATCGATTCTGACGGAAAACTGCAGCCCGTTACCAGCACTTTGATCTTTCACCGTCAGGTTATAGACCTCCATCTCAGGATCACCGCCGGCTATACGAATACCGTTTCTTTGCAACTCATACGTTTGGCGTTTAGTGTCCTTGGCGATGCGGTACACTATCGACGGCGCGACGTTCGACTTGGTAGTTGGGGTGAGGGTTTCACCCGGTGTCAGGTAAAATGTCCAGCCCGTCGGTGGCCGGGTTGCCTGTCCGTCTACCCAATCTACGTCTGCGCCCTCGGTCGCGCCGCCGCAGGTCATCACATATGAACCCGCCCAGCGGTTTGGTGTTGCTCGTTACAGCCATCCCCACCGCGGACTGAAACAGATCGTAGACAAAAGAGTTTACCAGCCGGCGTGCTGCCGTAAGGCGTTACTTGACGCGGAATACTTGAAAACGGTATTGGTGTCGTTCGTGCCGTTGATATCAAAACTCATGTCCAGGAAATTGCCGTAACCGACATGGATTTTGTCCGGCCTGAATGTGGTGCCTGTCGGCAAAAACGGATCGCCTGCCACCAGGCGCGGAAGGTCGGCAACGTTCCATTGTGTGGAATCTACCGAATCAAACGCATCGCCGGTCACATTGTCGACACCGTAGCTTCGAATCTAACACCAGGGAGAGTGTCTTGGGGTTGGTAACGCTGCCATCACCGTAAACGCCGTACCCCGCGAGCATTATATCCCGCTGTAACAACATGAGCGCGAGGGAGAGGTTCTCCCGGGCAGCCTTCAACTTGCCGGAATCAGCTCCGCTTTGGCTCTGATAAATGAAAAAAGACATCGCGCCGGCAAGGGCTATGGCGAGCAGTCCTGCCGCCACCATCATCTCAAGCAGCGTGAAGCCCTTCGAGTTATTCATCCGTGTCTCCGCTTCGGCTCAAGGACCGTCGAGGGGTTTGAAATACGTGGTCACTGCAAATCTGTTCTTGCAGCTCTCCGGCGTTGCCGACGTGCATGCCCCGCCGAGGGGCCAGCCCACAGTGACGTCAAGCTGACGCAAACCCGAGTTCGTGCGCTCGTGTCCAACCACTTGTAGTTCGACACGTCCCACTTGTAAGCAAATGACTGGTCCGCAGAGGAGCCGCTGCGTCAACGGGTCGGTTACCAAGATCTTCTGGGCCTTAAGCTCTTCGAGCTTCTGCAGGCACAACGATTCCGCTCTCCTCGTCCGGGCGGCATATCCATCGGAACTGAAATGGATCATGAGCATGGATGCGACTCCCAACGTGCCCACTGCGAGTATGGCTATCGCAACCATCGTCTCAATTATGGTAAAACCCTTGTCAGAGGTGAAAACCTTCATGTTCAATCCTTGTGCGGCCCGATCGAGATCAGGGCACAATACTCCCAAGCCTGTACGTTCACCTTGCCGGTCGGTGAGATCAGATACTGAACCTGCCGAGGAGCCTTCTTTCTTGTTGGCGGTAGCTTTTCAGCTATTAGGATAGTGGTATTGGTAGTAGTAGTATTGGGGGCAGCATGTACCGACTATTGTTGATTTAGGAAATCCACGGTTATCAAACCTGATCTCAGCAAACTTGGTTGTTGATGAAGGCGAGGGATCCAGGGGCAGGGCTGGCGGGAGGATCTACGGGGTTACCAGGATAGAAGGTAACCTCGAACTTGTCGGTATCGTACCTGAAAACTATGCTGGACGCCTCTTCCTTGATCGTATACGCGGAAGCCATGAAAGACTCCTCATTGTCGTTCAGCGGGTCCGGCGTGGCTGTACTGACGGCGGGCACTATTCTGAGCCTGCCGGGCGCAATCAGGTTCCTCACAGTTCCTCTGTGTTGTTGGACCGGCGATATCGCCGAGGGTAGTACTAACGGTGTGCTGCACCGCAAACTGGTTTTTCGCCGGAACTGTTATGACCTCGAATTCGGCACCGTTCATTGATTTAGTGTTGATCCAGCCCGGAAATCATGACCATATCACCCGGCGTAGGTGGTGCTGGCGCTGGCCAGGTTCTTGACGCAGGACAAGTAGCGACAGGGCTCCAGATGGCTGGGAGGGGAGTTGGGGCAAGACCAGACCGTTGTGAGAGCGCGGATTGGGTGCACTAAGCCCGTGGTCCACGTTTGTAGTAAATATCATCCCGGGGCAGCTACGCTGAAAGGGCTGCTGGTTGTCTTCTGACTTGCGGTTATCGTGAAGACCGCCCTGTTTTCTATCCCCCGCATCCTGGCCATAAGGACCGCGTTGGATAAGGACCTGGCCGCCGAGCTGAACCGATATTCGGCTATCCAGTTCATCCCCATCGGCAGAGTGATTGCTGTCAAGACCGCTATAATGGTCACCACGACGACCAGCTCAATGACGGTAAACCCCTTGGATCGGCTCATCTGGTCTACCTCTTTATACCCACGTCGAATGATAGGACGGCTTCGCCACTTTTATCACCTTTTGCTCTGACTTTGACTGGAAACTTACCCGCAGTGTCGTTGCCCAGAGCCCATTCGATACTCCCCTTTGCGTCCATCTTCATCCCGGGCGGGGCCTGTTCAAGAATCAAAGATACTGCTCCTCCCTGGGGGTCTCGCGCCTCAATTTTTGCTCTATAGGCGTCCTTCTCGATCCTCTGGTCGACGACCTTCAGCTCAGGTGGTGCACTCGCACAAACAATCTGGCGTACAATCGCCTTCCCGGCCTCTCCGCTTGCGTCAAACGGAGTGATGGTCGCCACAATTTTGTCCCCGGCCTTTGCCGGCCTGTCCAGCTCCACGTATTTTACTGCTTCAACGTAGTCGGAAAGCTGCACTTCCTCACCGTTGACGGACCATCTCACTTCGGCCCGCTCAGCCCCTTCCCCGAGGTTGAACCATATCTTAATTGTGTCACCGGTTCGCGGCTGCTCAGGATCGACTTTGAGGTCCACCACGGTCGGGGCGCCACCTTGGCCGTATGCCGGAGAGAGGCCGAGGCAGATTAGCACGGCCGTTAAGACAAGACACCAATGCCGAAGGATGATTGATCTGTAACATCATGACGTTTACCTGTCACCATCACCCCTCTCCCAGAGGGTATAGGTGCTAGCTTAACGATTTCCACCCCCCTTTCATAAAGGAGGGTAGGGGGGATATTGCTTTTACACTTTGAAAATCCCCCTAAATCCCCCTTTAGAGGGAGAGGGCGCTCAGCATCCAAAGTGCCTAACCAATGAAACTCCCTTCAGTGCCCTCTGGGAGAGCGTTGGGGTGAGGGCTAGCCTCTACCTTTCCCGCCAGCCCAGGGGCTGCAAGACTTTCATAGGCAACTCAACGTTAAAATTCTTAATATCTCCTGTGCTCATCTGGATTATAACATGTGTCCCCGACGAATCAAGGACAGGGTTACTCGCTACGCCGGTCCCAAGGTCAACCATCCAACCCCTTGGGTCGTACGTGTTGGTCGCGCCGCTTTTCAGCCCGATAGCATTTACGCTGGCATCAAGAAATATGTTCTTGCCACCTGGAATCTCCCCGCAATCATAGCTCAGCACATATAGTATGCTCGTTCCTTGCGCTTCACACAGAGACTGCGGCGGTGTGGTCGCAGTGACAAACAGCAATCCTCCTGCAATCAGGCCCTTTCGCACCACACGTTCCCCAGGCTTCAGTGGGATCGGAAGGCGAGGTAAGATCGTAAGATGCAGTTCCAGCAAGGATCAACACTCGGGTTTGACGGGTTAGCCGGCTCCGGACAGCTCGCTTTCACCGCAGTCCTTGGTACCGTCGTCCTTCACCCAAACACACGGCGTCGTCACCGGATTTCGGCCAATTGCGAATTGTGTGGCTGGATGGGCACCTCGGATTCACCTCTATTTTGAAATTCGCCGAGCCGGCCACTAACGTCTGCGCGTTGGCACTGAAGAAGTCGGACTTAGGCGGCTGAACCAGGTCTTTGAGGTTATAGATGGAGGTCCTGGCAAGATCAGACTTGTCGTCATTGATGCCTGCGCTGTCCGCGATATCCTCGAATTTGCCCGCGCCGAAGATCACGTGGAGAAAGTTGGTGTCTGACCCATCAAAACTGGCAACCGGCGGCACAGTGATGGGTTGCCGCAAGCCGCGATAATCATTGGCGTTGTTCTTTGCTGGCCGGACTTCCCTGGTATGTTTCTTTGGTCTGCCACCAGTCGACTTTAATCCCAAAACCAAAAGTATTGGCAACCCGGTGCCTGCGTGCTCATGACCTTCTGTCGAAATTAAACTTGAGCCCGTAAAAGTTTCCTGCCAGGTCCCCTACGTACACGGTGTCAACGAACCCGTCATCCCCCGCAGCGTGGGAATCACTGTTCAGCACGTCGAGCGCAAGCGGGTCGGACATGGCGTACGGAATGAAATTTGTCTTCGGCAAAAGAGTCCAATATGTTGTCCAGCTACCTCCTGATCCCGGTGTTGAAGCGGAGGAAGAGGTATGAGCAAGCTTACAGACATAAGACTGCCCACCAATAGCAACCGCATCATCTACACTGTAAACCGTTGCTGTCACCCATGCCTCAGAGGGCATCATTACCGGAAACATCTGGTAAAACTTTGATGGGAGAGTTTGATTTTGGATAATGGGCCAGTAATACCTCAACAGGTTCGTGCCGGTCTCAATGTCTATGGCTATCAATTCCGGGCGGAAAAGATCGAACTTTTGGGCATCGGAGAGCGGATCAGTTGTGGCTGTTACTGACGGGTCCTTTAAGACACTGGTGTCATTCTCAAAGATCCTGATACCGCCGCCGACAAAGGCAACGTGACGCGTATAGTTGCCGTCGAAATCGAACGCTCCGGCAGACGAGGGAGCAGTCCCTCCGGATGTTGGGAGTACCGGCCGCGGGATCGCCCGTTTGAAGGGCCAGTGTTGTCGGTATTTTCAGTCTTCCCACAGCCGGCCGGGACCAGGCCATAGGAAGCACCTTCAACTTCTCATACATCGCTGCATCCGTAATAAACGGCCAAGCTAGGCTCGTGTCGGCCTTGCAGTTTGTCCGTAATAGGATTGGAATAGCAGTTGGCAAGAGAACGCGTGTTGCTTCCGCTAACCGGAATGTACT
Organism: uncultured delta proteobacterium; assembly: GCA_963809365.1. Classification (GTDB taxonomy): domain Bacteria; phylum Desulfobacterota; class Desulfomonilia; order Desulfomonilales; family Desulfomonilaceae; genus CAWBBA01. Next base: position 160,714 of record CAWEJR010000010.1, read on the forward strand.
TGTATAGTATCCTATTCTTGAGCATAGAATATTCCCACAACACCCGCGGCGTGACTGGGATCTGTGACGTCAATTGCAAAATAGACGTCGCCTCCGCCCCTTTCGCCGCCGAGTATCACGGTACACCAGCACCTGGTTGCCCCTCCAGCGCACGAGACTCCGGCTAGGCGGCTTGATGAACACCTCCCATGATTGTGGGGCCAGGTCCACCATTGTCCTGTGTACGCAACCGCCGGCTCCGTACAGACGAAGTTGCAAGGTACTGGAGTTCCGTCAAGAGATTGCTCGGCATATATGCCCATAATTCCTTCCCTATGTCTCGGCACGTTTGGCCCTTGGTCAGGGTCGGTGCCAACCTGGGTAAGCCACCTGCTGTGCCGTCCCACTTGGCCATGAGGAACGCATGGATCATTCCGTCATTCGCTCCGACGTACACCACTTTGTCTCTGTAGTACTGTGGTTGCGGTACGCATAAAAGTCGTCGCGGTCCGGGTCGTGTGTCGAGACCCCGCCGACCGAAGGAGTCCCCACTACAACCGGCGTTGAATAGATTATGTCACCCAGCATCCACTTGTGCAGCGGTCTCTGAAGCGTTGCTCAAGTCAAGCCGGCCTCGAACACATCATCCCTTCCGCGCACCCAATCGGTGAGGTCCTGAGGAGTCGGGTTCGCGGCCAGCCCCATTCTGGCCTTCCACGTGCTGATTGCGGTTGCATCCCACGGAGGATTATCGGTCGGCTAGCGGTCTTGTGGGCAGCGTGAGCATCGCAGGTGGACTCGCGCTGGGGTCCCAGGAGTATAAAGTTCCTGCTGTTCGTACCTCCGGATCGGGTCTGCAATAATGTCGCGCCGTCCCAGCAATGTCTTGGGTTCGGTCTCGGTGCCGTCGAATTGAAAACAGGGCTTGGTCTCAAAATTATAGTGCCATACCATGGTACTTTCATCGAGCGCACGGCCAATAAGCCTCGAGATGGCCCTGCCACAGGTACCTGCCCACCGTCTCCGGGTCAGAGGCGTGAAATAGGCCGCGGATAATAATATCCCCTTCTTGGGTTTGCTGGGCCACGGTGGCCACCGCGCTGGCTGTGGCATTCTTCACTATCGCGGCGGAAAACACCTTGAGAAGTGCCGACTGAAGGTCCTGCCCTTCTGCAGCCTCGAAATAATTGTCCGGCACCCCCTTGTCCAGGTTGTCCCCCGTTGTGTGTGCGTCCCATTTCGAGTCCCATTCCTTGCAGCAGGTATTGTACGTGCCGCTTGGATCACAGTTCGGCTGCGGCCACTTCATGCACCTGCTACCTGTCGGGGTATCGCCTTCGCAATCCACGCTGCTCTGTTCGCAGGTGGTAGGAAGATAATCGGTATAAGGGTAAGGCCATGTGTTGCTCGTGCCGCATCCGCTTGATGCGCTGTCCATAAATCCGCCGAACATCGCCACACCTTTCATGCTTCGCTTCCCACAATCGGCGGTACCGAACGCGAAAATGCTGAACACGTCAACGGTCTGGCTGTCGGAGATGTCGCTCCTCAGATCCACGGCGTGCATATCCCGCGCTGGTCTGATCGGGTCAACGCTCCCGTTCCATGCGCCGTCCGAGAGGAGAACCACATAGCTCTTGCGGCACGGCACCGCAACCAGGTCGCCGCTTAGGGCTTTCTGGTAGTATGGGTCCACCGATGTGCCTATGAAAGTGGAGTTGTTTGCGTTGGAATGGCCATCGTTCTGCTTGAAATAGTCTAACGCCTCCTCGAGCGCTTCCCCGGTGGGTGTGCCGTTATAAGGATAAATGGTGTTGAACTTGTCGAGAAGGGTATCAAGATTAGTGTTGTGGCATCCAACGAGGATCTCGCCTTCGTGGTCTGAGTTGTAGTACATGAAGCCGAATCTGACCAGGTTGAAGTTCTGTTGGATGACACCAATCCGATCGGCCTTGTTTACACGGATCTTTACCTGGGCCTGGGGGATGGACCCTATGGGGACGGTAGATCCCGGCGGGAGCAATCTTTGACCATCATGTGTGCCTGAATAGCCGGATGGGGTATAGGGGCTCAATTCACGACTCGACGTAAGCTTATAAGTTCCGAAAGGCTGTATTGTGGAGCTGCCGGCCATGCCATCAGAACGTGGTAGGATAGGTGGCGGCGGTCAGGGGAACAGATATGGGTGCCGCTGGATTTGCCGTATGTACCGGTATTTGAGGTCACGAGGTTGCCGGAGGTAAAGGTGGACGACATTATAGATGGCGAGATAAGATTTGCCGGAATTTGACCAAGTACCTAAGAGCGTCAGATCTATCTGTGTGGGGCCGTCGATTTGGAAAGACCACGCTTCATAATACTTCGGTCCTGTCAGATAGGGATCGGTGTTCTTCACATCGCCGGTATACCGGCCGCTTATCGACACGTAGGTTGTCTTGTCGTGTATACGTACCGGTGTTGTAGTCGTCGGGATAAGTCGCGGCAGAATTGTAAGTGGCCAGGACGAACGTAGAACTCCGCCTTGAAGATTGGTGGATTCTCGAAGGTAGCTCCGTTCTCCTTGTCCCCTGGATGTAGCAATAGTTCGGCGTCACAGATTCCCTTTCCGCCTATAAGGGCTTGCAACGCGGCGTCCATTCTGCTGGCAGTGGAATAGTTGAGGATATTGCCGCTGAGGCCGGGTGGCTGTGTGAGTCCGGCCATATGCTGCCTTCAGAAGGGTCCCGGGAATGCGCCTTTGCGCGGAGCCGCTGACGTCGTCCGGGTTTCCGTTCCAAGGGTAGGCCACCTTGAATGTACTGCCTGACACCGCGGTTACGTAAAAGGCATTTCCATTCATCCCCGTGTGGCTGGTCAGACCCTGGAATTCAACGAGTTGCCCCACCTGGAAGTTGTGGCCGCTGGCAGTGAACTCAATCAACTCGGTTCCGGTTCCCGCCAAGATCCAATAAGTTGTCCAATTGGCGCCTGATCCTGGTTTTGAACTGGCGGCCGATGTATGGGCAGTGCTTACACATATAAGACTTCCCACCATCGGAAACCAAAGCATTTACGGTATAAGCCCTGCCTGACGTCCATGCCGGCGACAGCGCCGCCGTCTTCGCTCTTGTCCGTGAAGTTATAAGCAGTCACGGGTTGCGTTGCCGCGGGCCACCCAATATTTGTTGGCCGCGTCGTACGTATAGTACACGTTTGATTGGAAGATCCCGTAGTAAGTGTGTGTAGGATCGTATACCCCGTTTACCTTGTCGCCTTCCAGCTCCGTCGTAACCATAAGCCACCTTGCTGCCGTAATAACCGCGCCACATGTCTGTCATAGTGGGCCCGAAACTGCATGCTTCCGGAGTAGTCCATCACGAGCATTACATTCGGTTTGGTCGCCACACCGGCGACCGCAGGGACGCTTCAAGCTTGATAGGGGGTTGCCTTGGCGGAGAATGGGAGCAACACGAGCCCCAACAAGAGGAACAGTGTGGTCAGTATAGTCACGAGACGTGGGTTCATTTGTTTGCTCCTCCTGTCACTGCAGTGGCCGGAAGGACCACGACTACGACATTATTGGCCTTGCGGCAGACGTACACCCTTGTGCCCTTTTTGACAGCACTGAGGGTGAGAGGCCTGGAATTCTGGTCTATCACCGTAACTTTCTTGCCTGTGAGGTCGATGCCCAGGTTTTTTGCGCCCGTGTACAAAACAATGTCCCGAGAAGAGACCGATGAGACGTTAATTGGCCCCACTATTGAGTAAGCCTGACGCCACATAAGGCGTTATCGGCGAGGGAGCCGACTGGGACCGGTGGGCGCTGGGTCGTGCCCTGAGTGGATCGCGCCTTGGCGGGTGCTGCCTGGGCCAGCATGGTCGGCCCGCGGGTGAAGCTGCCCATGCCGACGAACCGGCGAGCAACGGAATTGCTAGAAAACAAACCAGGCCGGCCAGGATGAGCCCTGTGGCCTGCAAGGGCCTGCGGGACTTTTTCATGGAGATCCTCCTTCTATCGAGGAAAAACGCCTATACACCTCGTTCCCAGGCTCTGCCGGGAATGCGCGGCTGGAGGCTCTGCCTCCAAACGGAAGCTGAGCCAAAAGCATTCATTACAGAATGACAGGCAATCCCGCCTTAGCGGGACTGTCCCACCAAACCATTTTCTGGATTCCCGCGTTCGCGGGAATGACGGGCCTATAACCCTGCACACAACCCGCAGCAATAATCGTACCACTGAGGAATTGCCCGGCTTGATTGCCGTTGTCCCGTTAACTGTCCGAATTCTTGACCCTACGGTTATCCGGGCGGAATGAGACAAAATTCTGCACTTTTTCCGACTAATGCAGCTATGTCATTGGTATCATTGATGGCGGTGCTGTCAACTAAATGGACATGTGCTCAAAGAGTGTTAAATGTTTTTATATCTGCTAATTTTTCCGGTTACCAGGCTCTGCCTGGTAATCCATGCCTCCGGGCATCTGCCCGGGAAGTGGCAGGATTGCAAATGGCCGCTAGACAGCATGCGTGACGGGCTTCTTGCCCGGAGGCAGAGCCTACGTGTGCGATCTTGATGTCCAAACTAGCTGAACCTTTACGCTAACTTACTCACACGGAGGCCACGACCCGTGCCGGTTACCCTGTATCGAATAAAACTCTATGGCCATTCCGGTGGCGACACCGAACTCTTTTGTAAGAACCTGGCCACTGTCCTGGATATTGATGAGCAAAGGGCGCGGACCCTTTTGCGTGACGCCCCTGCCATCATAAAGGAAGGGATCGAAAAGGCAAAGGCTGAAGAATTCTGCAAGCTGCTCGAACCGATCCAGGCCCTCTGCATCGTCGAACCGCTTGACGGAGGGGTCGGTGAAGATGTTTCCATCGCGGCCTTAGCCTCGACGCGGCCTCCTGAAAGTCCGGAGGCTGATGATCTCAAGAAAAAGGCCGCCTTCCGCTCGCGGATCTGGATGGTGGGGCTTGTCGGGGCCATTGGAGTTTTGGTCCTCTTTGTCGCAGGCGGTTTCCTATCGTCCTTTTGGAACCTTTATCGCCACAACCAGCCGCCCGCGCCCGTGGAAGGCCCAGCGGCCACTGGCACGCAGGCTGAACCGGCGCCGGCCGATGCCGGACCTGTTTCGCTCGAAGAATTGCTGGCTCAGATCGATGCACTCGAAGCAAGAATAGAATCCAATAGGTTCAGGTTGGCCCAGGCTGAAGAGGCTCGGGATAGGCTGCACGGATCACCTCGTTCCCAAAGCAAGGATTTGGAAGAACTGGCCCTGATCATACGAGACTTGCGAGATCAAATCCGGAGCGATGCGGCTCAATTGAAGGATCTTGCAACGTAGAGTGCAGGAAATTGAATGAGGTTAGCGAATAGACTGTATTCGATGCTGCTAGCAGGGTAGAGTGGCCTGAGGCCGCCACTGGATTTGAGCCTCGGCGGGCATGGCCCGTCTTACTTGGCTTTTATTGAAAGAATGACAGGCAGGATGCCTGTCCCACCATAAGATCCTTGCCTCATTTCCAGGCTCTGACTGAGAACAAGATAAAATCATTGTGAAATGCCTTCACCCACCCGCCAAGATCTTCCCACGGCAGTTCCCTGCCTTAATCTCATTGATCATATCGTCCATAGTTCGGATGCGGTTGTCGAATTCAGTGAATGCGCGGCCCACCTGATGAAGATAGTGGCAATCGCTCCCGCCCACTGAAGGGAGCCCCAATTTCAGGGCTGCTTCGACTGCAAGTTTATTCTGGAGAGGACCGTTGACCCCATTGTGAGTTTCGATACCGTCAAGGCCGTCGAAGGAGAAAACCTGATCTCCTAATGATTCCCAGCCCCTAAATGGATGAGCCGGGATACAGATTCCTCCCTGTGAGTGGACGCTTGCCACAACTTTAGCGAGCTTCAGATAGTTGTTCCTCCCCCAGAGGTTCCAAGAATCATCGGAAACGCCGTACACGAGAAGATGCCCCGAATCGGTAGAAACTTCTATTCCTCTAAAAACTAAGATGTTGTTCCGGGATTCTCATCCTGCCTATGGGCCAGGAGCAGCTCAAAGAATGGTGCTCCGTAAAACACACACCATCCAGGCCCAGTTCCACAGCGCGGCGGATCAGGGCTTCCGGTTCCAGGTGATTGTCTTCCGAATACTTGCTGTGGCAGTGAAGGTCGATGATCATAACAGAGGAATTTACCCCGGTTTGTTTCCCGAAGCGGGACGATCCTGCAAGACGTGTCTTTCATATATATGGAGAGTGGGAGTTGGTGTCAATTTCAACCCGCGTCCTTGTGTAATCACTCAATTAGAAGTGGCCCGCCGCGGAAATGCAGAATATCTATTTTACCGCAGAGAGCGCGGAGGGCGCAGAGACGAGTCCAATTAATCGTACCTACGCGATCTCCGCGTTCTTTGCGGTAAGAGATCTCTTGTCTTCTCGGTTGAAGCCACGGTCCGACTCTGTTGATAATCTTCTGCGGAATGGTTAGGTATCTCTATAGAGCGAAGGTAGCGATGGTCCGGTCAGGAGACGCAAATGGATTTTCTGGATGAAATTGCCGCGCTTTCACCGGTGCCAGCGGGTGGGGCCGCGGCCGGGATGGCCGGGACTGCGCACGTTGCACGAGAGAACTTGAAACCCATCAAATCCCCTGACGAGCAACAACGCTACCTGGAGAGGCTGGAATCACTGTACGAACAGCGGATGGCCAAGAAGAAGGAAGTCCTGGAATCATTTTAGAGCCACCTCGCGCTGTGTCACTGCAACGCGGGGTAGGGCGGCCCGTGGCCGCCACTGGCTTGAGCTTCGGCGGGCACAGCCCGCCTGCTTTGTTCCCGGTTCGGTAGGGCCGGCGTCCCTGCCGGCTAAAGATCAAAGACCGGCACGGAGGCCGGTCCTTCTGGTAAAGATATCAGGCTACGGGTGCCAGACCCATTAGAATGCGTGACCAAATTTAGGAAACAAAGTACTTAGGATTTACCAATGAGAGAGCCGTGTTATCGTCATCCCGAAGTTGAAGGGAAATTCTATTGTCAGAAGGACGGAAACTACATGTGTCAGGAATGTGCGTGCTGCCACACTCCTCGCGTCTATTGCCGATTCCGCACTGCCTGTGTGATTGATGTCTTGACCAAAGAAGGAGAGCTTACCCCCTGTGAAGGACAGGAAACCCGCGAGGCCGGCTGAGAAGTGTCTGTAGTGGCGGGTTTGAAACCCGCCCCTGCCCGCGGAGGACCTTTGTGACAGACGCTACGCCCTCGTAGCGTCACCAGCGCTGAAGAACCCGATGGGGGTGACAAAAGAGACTGCAATGTTTATATTGGAACGTTGATGGAGCGGGACTGATATTCCTCGCCCTTAAACCTTTGGATATCTCGGATTACTATTATGACAAAACGCGATTATTACGAAGTACTTGAAGTGACCAGAACCTCAGGTTCGGATGAGATAAAGAAATCTTATCGCAAGCTGGCGCTGAAGTACCATCCGGATCGGAACCGCGGAGACAAAGACGCTGAAGAAATGTTCAAGGAAGCCGCCGAGGCCTATGAGGTTTTGAGCGACCCTGAAAAAAGGGAGCTTTATGATCGTTTTGGCCACGCGGGACTCCAGCAAACCGGCTTTCAAGGGTTTCGGGATTTTGATGATATTTTTTCATCGTTTGGAGACATCTTCGAGGAGTTCTTCGGCTTCGGCGCCAGAGGGGCTCGCGGGAGCCGTGCACGGCGAGGCGCGGACCTACGGGTTGACGTGGCTGTCGATTTCATGGACGCGGCCTTCGGGAAGGAAACAGAGATCGACGTCTCTCGGCATGAACCTTGTGACGAATGCCGCGGGACCGGGACCAAGGGCGGGGCTCAACCGTCGGTCTGCCACACTTGTGGCGGTCGGGGGCAAGTCACGCGATCTCAGGGTTTCTTTTCTATCAGCACCACTTGCCCAACCTGCCAGGGCAGCGGAACCGTGATCCAGGACCCATGCCTGAAGTGCCATGGCGTGGGGCGGGTGCTCATAAAGAAGAAACTTGCTCTGAGGATTCCCGCGGGCGTTGACACCGGGTCGCGACTCCGGCTCCACGGAGAGGGTGAACAGGGCGATCCTGGGGCGCCTGCTGGTGACCTTTACGTATTTATTCATGTGGAACCGCACGAGACCTTCCGTCGCCAGAACGACGACCTGATAGTCGGTGTTCCCATAACCTACAGCTTGGCTGCTCTCGGGGGGGAAATTGAGATACCTACCCTCGATGGGCCCGACCATGTCCAAGTTCCTTCAGGAACACAGTCAGGACAGGATTTCCGTATATCGGGCAAAGGCATTCCTCATCTCAGAGGGAGGGGCCGTGGGGATCTTGTTGTTGTGGTATACATAGAGACACCGAAGAAAGTGAGCAAAGAGCAGGAAGATATCCTGCGTCGGCTGGCTGAGCTGGAAGGAGCCAAAGTGACCCCGCACAAGAGAGGATTATTCTCGAGAAAGAGATAGGCGCGAACGAACTTCCTTCCGAAATCTTCCCGAACAAGTACCAACGGAGCGTGAAACATATTTATGAATACTGAGAGAATAGTGGTCCTTGGGGTCGGCAATACGCTTTTGAAAGATGAAGGGGTTGGGGTCAAGGTCGTAGAAGAGTTGCAACGTCGCTACGTCTTGCCTGATCATGTTCGAGTCGTTGACGGAGGCACCCAGGGACTCTGGTTGATGTCAACGCTTCAGCAAGCCGATCGCCTCATCGTGGTAGACGCCGTGCTGGGCCGCGAGGCGCCGGGCACATTGTACCGTCTGGAGAGGGAGGACCTGCCCCGAGGTCTGAGGGCAAAACAATCTGCGCACGACAGCGACCTGGTCGAGGCCCTGAATCTCTGTACCCTCCTGGACGAAGGGCCGAAGAGCGTTGTGGTGGTCGGGGTCGAACCTGAGGACATTCAGCCTTTCGGGCTAGAGTTGACAGAAACTGTGGCTGCAAGATTGGATGAAATGGTCTTGAGGGTTGTCGATGAGCTGAAAAACCTCGGAGTTGAACCACAAAAAAAAGTTTGAACAGCCATGGGGGGTGTGGTAATGTAAAATTTCTTTACGGGAAAATCTTGCCGAATCTCTCGGTATTTCCTGCTTGCATTTATTCAAATCAGGAGGCCCGATCATGAAGCACAAAGGGAGAGTTCTTCTTGGACTTATCCTGGGTGTTGCGGTCCTAGCCGCGTTCACTCTGGCTTATGCAGCCACAAAAGCTCCGGACAAAGACGTCACTATCGAAAGCAAGGATGTTTTCAAGACGCCGAAAAAAGCCCCAGTAACTTTCTCCCACACCAAGCACAAAGAAGCCCCATGCACCGCCTGCCATCATGAGTTCAAGGACGGCCAGAATGTTTGGAAGGAAGGGCAGGAAGTCAAGAAGTGCAGCGCCTGCCATCTTCTCGAGGCTAAGGACAAGGTAGTGGGCCTGGAAAAAGCCTATCACGACAAATGCCAGGGTTGCCACAAGAAGGTGAAGAAAGAGAAGAAGGATACCAAAGCTCCCACCGTTTGCAACAAGTGCCACCCGAAGAAGCCTGGTGAGGCCGACGAGAAAGAAGAAGGCGCCAAAAAGTAAGCCCGCAATTTCAGGTTCACTAGACACATCCGAGCCCTCTTCCCTTGGGAGAGGGCTTTTTCGTTGGCCTGAATTCTTCTTGACCTTGCACCCGTTCCAAGGGTAATAATGAGCCTCTATTCTCTCCCTTAAGCCGGAAATATAACGTTTCTTATATCTTGGATTTCAGTGTTTCTTTGCGTCGAAGGAGGTTCCGATGAAGATGCGAGTTCCAATTCTCACACTGTGGAGATGTACTATCTTTTTCGTGCTGGGGGCACTAGCCCTTATTTTTGTGTTGCAGTACACGTGTGTTCCTACTTTGGCCCAGGAGCAGAGTACCACAGCTCCTCAACCGGTCCAAACACAGCCCAACCCGCCCGAACCTGCACCGCAGCCTGCGCAAACTGCGCCTCCGGCTGCTGCGCCGGTAGAAAAGCCGGAGGTCAAGCCTGAGGCCGAAAAGGCCAAGGCCGAAGAGCTTACTAACGATTCATGCATCGACTGCCACAATCCCGACATACTAAAGAAGTCCAAAGAAGACCTGGCTGACGACGTCGTTGTAGCCGAGAAGCCCGTTCCGGCCGCACCCAAACCCCCGTTTGTTTTCGGCGAATTGAACCTCGCGATAAAAGAGAAGAAATACGCAGAGGGAGTCCACGCGGACACCACCTGCGTAACTTGTCACGCTGACGTGAAGGAAATTCCCCACAATCAGCGTCTAAAGGGCGTGGATTGCAAGGAATGCCACGACGACTCCGTAGAGAGCTATCGCGGCCGGGGCCCACGGCAAGAAGACGGGACCTAAAGCCACTAGTTGCATCGGGTGCCATGATGTGCATTATGGAAAAGGTAAGGACGCTCATGTAAAGGACTTTGCTCGTAAAACCTGTATGGATTGCCACAAAGCCTATGGCATGGATACGGTTAAGCAACACCAGAACCTCTATGAGAGCCGTTTGCACTTGGCCATGGACTGCATGGTCTGCCATAAAGGCGACAAAGCAGGGGTTCATTATATTCCTGCTGTTAAGACCAAAGTAGCCGGATGCGAGTCCTGTCACACCAAGGCCACTATTCTCTCAAAGGAAAAGATGAAGCCTGTGGGCCTTATTGAGTACATAACGAAACCAGGGTTCATAAATGGCGACAGCCTCAAGAAGTTCGGTTATGTTGTCGGCGCCAACCGCATTCCCGCTCTGGATGCTATCCTCATACTTGCCATCATAGCGCCGTTCGGCCTCCCGATCGTGCATGGTGGGTTGAGGTTCCTCACAAGACGCAAGGAACCGCTTCATCTGCCCGAGGAAAAAATCCTGCTGCACCCTCTGATCGAACGGCTATGGCACTGGTTCCAGGCCCTGTGCATAGTCATGCTGATTATCACCGGCATCGTGCTTCACTGGCCCGAGAAATTCTCAGGCTGGTTCCAATGGGCAGTCAAGTGGCACAACTGGTTCGGGATAGCGGCAGTAATCGCTTTTCTAGTCTGGTTGGTTTACAATCTCGTCACCGGGCGGATTTCACACTACTTCCCGAAAAAGGGTGAGATACCCACTGGCATGATCAAGCAGGCGCAATTCTATGGGTACGGCATCTTTAAGCACGAGCCGCATCCGTACGCCCCTACCGAGGACAACAAGTTCAACCCGTTGCAGAAGATCGCATACCTACAGTTCCAGGTGTTCTTGCTGCCGATCTTGTTGATCAGCGGCATCCTTTATATGTATCCGGAGACCTTCAAAGGTATCATCAGCGCTATCGGCGGTATGACGGTGCTGGGAATAGTGCACCTCATTCTTGGCAGCCTCTTCGCTGCCTTCCTGGTAGCTCACGTCTATCTGGCAACAACCGGAGAGACGGTTGGTGAGAACTTCAAGGCGATAATAGCGGGTTACGGAATCAAATCAGACCATAGCGAACACGTGTAGTTCGGAGTTCTTATCCATAAGGTTTCCAGGCATATGTCCTGGGAACCATGGAAAGAGCCATTCGGGCCTTGAATAAGTAGGGGCACGGCATGCCGTGCCCCTACTTATTCACAGAGGATAAATCCCTTCCCCTCAATCTATTACCGTTTGCCGAATGATCCGGAGATGAGTTCAGTCCACGTGTCATCCCCGGGTTTGGGGGGAAAGGGGATGTGTGGATGCGTTTTTAGTTCCGTCCGGTGGCTCAATCCGAAGAGCACGCTGAGTTCGCGCGTTATCGGAGTGTCACGCAGATCGACAAATCGGAGGAGATACCCCAGGTTGAGGTCCCACCAGTCGTTCTTGACAGGGATGATTTCAGGAATTTTTAAATGGGACCCCTTGTCCAAATCCCACGTATATTCGGCGAAAGGCCAGAGTCTGTAACGGGAGAACACGAGGCCGCCTTTCCGGTAGCGTTTCTGGATGGTGCTGATCATGAAAAACTTGCGCTCTGTGAAGATTTCGCCATCCCCCACTGATATGTAGCCGTCATTGCTTCCTGACGAGATACCCTTGCGTCGATCTTTCTTGGACGAGTAAACAAAGAGAATGCTCAACTCTTCTATCCCGCCGCCGGTACCGTAAGTGAAAAACGGCCTAAGGCTGTACCGAGTGTGACCTGTGGGGTAGTGGTGATAATAAGTGAAGATAGGCCATAACAGATCGGTGGAAGTGGAGACTCGATCATTTTGGCGCATGTACAAAGGAAAGGGGAGGGCCGTGTACGAGGAAGCCTGCTCCGTGCCTGGATACTTGTCCACTCGTTGAAAAAATGGCCACAAGAAAAAAGAGTTGTAATAGTCGTTCCTGATCGCATCCTTTCCAAAAAGAGGCCAAACTTTGTAAGCCGTGCGGCCGGGACTCCGGGCGTAAGTGACGATAGGCCAGAGAAGTCGGATGGTATGAGCATCGTCGTCGGTGCTTTCGTAATAGAGAGGAAAAAGCAAGAACCGGTTTTTGTCCACCCCGTATCGGCGGTAGGTGTAGCCGTAAAATGGGAAGAAACCCCAGTATTCTTGCCCGAGATCTGAACGCCCCTGGTAGAGCGTCAGACATCGAGAAAAGCCGTCGAACGGGGGAATTTTTGACCAGCGGCTCTCAAAAAACGGGGTAAATCTTAGCTTGCTCCGGAATGTGGATTCCTCCCGGCATCCGAAAGGGTAGAGAAAGTCTACTCTATCGTAGAGTCCCGCCACTTTCGAATGATAGAGCAACGGAGGAAAGCCCCAGCCTTCACCCAAAGTCCACGCTCTGGATGGGGCCCCAGGGTCAATGCTTCTGATGTTGAGGTCGGGATCGACGGCAAAGATAGAGCCCGGAGCCGTCATCCTGAGAAAGTCATAAGCAGATCCGAACGCCAAGCAAGGCTGAAATAGGATTAACGCTAGGATTACTACCGGCAGGGCAGAGCAGAGGCCGGAGACTCGTGTAGCCCGGCCGCAGGAGTAGCTTTCATTCCGTCCCTGGAGGGCGGCCGTGGTACACTGACATTGCCTTGGATCTTTATCCACGCTGTTGTCCTAGCCCATTGCCGGTGTCCTTCCCGGCCTCTCCTACCTGAAGACTGATCCGAGGATGATTGCCAACGTGCTGATTGGGGTAGCTTCAGAAACATCCTCGGCTGTCTTGTTCATGTTGCGGATTGCACGGCGGGCTTCAAAGTACAGCTCCGGATCGTTGATCAATCGACCCACCGCTCCCCGACCTGACTGAATACTGCTGGAAATGCCGCGCACGTCTCTCACGAGGCCGTGAGTATCTCGATAGAGGGCTTCGTCGTTGACAAGTTTGCCGAGAGTTCCTCTTCCCTCTCGAACATCTTTGGTCACACGTTCCAAATCGTCGACGGTCCTGTTAATTCTATCCTTGTTCCGGGTAACGATCTCGTTCATGCCCTTTGTGGCGCTGTCCGTGTTATCCACGGTTTTGTTTATTTTTTCCTTGTTCCGGGTAAGGATCTCATTCAGCGCCTTTGTAACGCTGTCTGTGTTATCCACGGTTTTATTTATTTTTTCCTTGTTCAGGCCCAGGATTTCCCTCACGTCACTGAATGACGCATCTGCATTGTCAACAATCCGAGCGATCTTTTGCGAGCCTTTTTCGTCGATGAGTTGCCGGCGTGCTTCCCGAGTGAGGACTTGCAGGTCCTGCGCCACTACTCCAATGGTTTCGAAGACCTTTTCCGTATCCGTGGGTTCAACGACCATCTTGATCGTTTCTCCTGGCTTAAGTTTACGGGCATTGGGCCTGCCGGGTTCAATGACAAGAAATTTGTCGCCCAGAAGACCTTTTGTCCGGATGTAAACGCGGGAGTCGTCCGGTATGACATTGCGGTATGCGTCCTTTATTTCCATGAGGACCTGGGCCTGGCTCGTCTCGGAATCAAAGAGAACGGCCTTCACACTCCCCACTTTAATGCCGGCGATTTGCACCTGCGCTCCTGGGACCAGCCCCTCCACTGAGCGGAAGTGCGCCTTTAGGAGGAATCCCTCCTGAAAGCTGACCTCGAATACCTTGATCCAGACGTAGGCAGCGATGGCAAGACATGCCAAAAACAAGAGCCCTACCTTCGCTTCCAACGAAAACCTGTTCATTCGGCCTCGGCTTTCCTCTATCACTCAACCACGATCGGCCCGGTTGGTGAACCTGTGATGAACTGCTGAATGAGCGGATCAGCGCTGCTCGATATTTCCTTCGGCGTGCCTTCTGCCGCTATCTTGCCCTCGAAAAGAAGCTTGATCTCGTCAGAGATCTTCATCACTCCTTGAATGTCGTGGCTTACGAGCACATACGTACTGGCGCGATCCATGTGTGTTGAGACAATCAGCCTGAAGATCATCCCTTGGATGATCGGGTCCAGTCCACTGGTGGGTTCGTCGAAGAAGACGAGATCAGGTTCCAAAGCCAGCGCTCGCGCCAGACCCACCCTCTTGCGCATGCCACCTGACAGTTGAGCAGGAAACTTGCCTTCGTGTCCGCTCATCCCCACTTTGGCCAGTTTTTCCTGGACAATCCTTTCGATCTCCTTTTCACGCAGGCTTAGATGCTCCCTGATGGGAAAAGCCACGTTCTCCCTTACCGAGAGCGAATCAAAAAGGGCGCCGTCTTGAAACAACACTCCGAAGCGCCTACGGATCTTGTTGAGCTTCGAGTGCCTCATTCCCACGATGTTTTCTCCGTCAATGACAATGGCCCCTCTATCCGGCTGCTCGAGCCCGATCATGAGCCTGATCAGGACCGATTTGCCCGCACCGGAGCCGCCTATGATAGTCGTTACGGACCCAGTTGTTATATCGAAGCTTATCCCGTCCAGGACCTTCTGACCGCCGTACCACTTGTGGACGTTCTCCACCCGGATCATTGAATTTCCTGAACCAAAGAGTCTACGTGGACCGAAACATCAGCGCTGTCATAAAATAATCCGAAATCAGCACCAAAACGGATGAAACCACGACGGCCGTGGTGGTGGCTACTCCGACTCCCCTGGCTCCTCCTGTGGCGTAAAACCCCTTGTAACAGCATACAAGCGAGGTTATCAGCCCAAACACGACGGACTTGATCAAGCCCTCGGTGACGTCGTTCGCTTCCAGGTAGTACTGAACTCCGGACATGAACGTGCCGCTGTCCACGCCCAGATACTTGGTGGACAACAAATATGCTCCGACCATACCGGCGAAGCTGAAAATAAGAGCCAGGAGCGGAGAGGATACTGTCGCAGCAAAAATGCGCGGTGCCACCAGATATTGGACAGGTTCAACAGCCATGCTGCTCAGAGCATCTATCTGCTGAGTATTCCTCATGCTCCCAAGCTCTGCAGTCATAGCCGAACCTACACGGCCAACGATCATGAGGGCGCTGATAACCGGACCAAGCTCTCTGGCGAGCGCCAATGCCACAGTCGCGCCTACCATCCCCTCAGCGCCGTAACGATGCATGCCGTTGTAACCCTGCAAAGCGCTCACCATGCCCGTGAAGGCTCCAGTCAATACGATCAAAAAAACCGACTGGGAACCAACGAAATCCAGTTGTCGGACGAATTCATGGAAGCGAAAGGGTGGCCGTATCAGCCAGACGAGACTCCTGCCCAAAAGTATCAAGATCCGGCCTATATCCTCGAATAAGCCTACCAATGGCGCCCCAATTACGGCAGGAAACCTCACCACTACCATCCTTCAAGGACTTCAACCTCTAAAATGAGGCGTCGTCCAAATCACAACAAAATGGTCATCTTATGACACGGCTGACTTTGTCAGGAGACGTACTGTCATCCCAGCGCTGAACATTGGCAGGAAGACCTGAGCGTAACCGTCTACGGGTGGATCATTAAAGTCATATCGAAGTTCGTTGCAGATAAACGCTATTTTACACTGCTTTTCGTATCTTATGGGTCACACCACGTTCAGTGGTGCAACGATTGCGTCTACCCGCGACTAATAGACTTAAGTTGGCAGCCCGTGGATCGTTTACGTTTAAAGATCATCCAGCCATTAGCCGTCCGGTTGCGCTATTCTAATCCAGATATTTAGAAAATGTCAATATCTTTATGATAAGAAGAACATATACAGGCACACATTTGATATACTGACCAACAACTTAAGAATACTCCGAATAATCGTGGCGAAGATCACAAGCCAAAACCATGTGAGTAGGCCAACGCGAAACAGCACGTAATACCAGCTCCCAAAGCGAAGAAGCTACAACGAATCATGAAAACCGGTGCGAACGCTTCGACCACGCGGACCGGCAGGGATGTCGGTCCCTACCACTGGCTTGGTAGCGAAGGGCGTCCCTGCCCGTCGTCGCTCTGGAAATGCATTTTTACCTGAAAGTGCGTGCCCATTATGCAGGAGTCGATGGAAATCTGGTGCCACGGATGTGCCGAAGGCTCATCCGTGCGGGAGCGGCTCCGGCAGCACGTCCACGACATTAGGTTCCCTTACTGGACCGGCATCCGTTGCCCATAAAGCAATACCAGGCAAGCACGGATGAGTCCCGCGGGGCGGAACACATCCGTGGCACCAGATTCCATGGCAGCACTTTCATCTTCTGTTGTGACTTACAGGTCATGGTGGTGCATGAGAACGCCCTGTTGAACAAGTAACTACGCCTACTGGTGGCTGATCGCAATTTCGGGAAAAAGCCATTGCATAGGCTTCAGCAGAGTGATATGGTTGACTCTTGTAAAAAGAATACCTAATTATTTCAGATACATAATGGAGCAGTTATGCCTTCCGCCGACTTTGTCCATCTTCATCTACACACTCAGTACTCTCTGCTGGATGGCGCAATTCGAATCCCTGACCTGATCGCCAAGGTTAAAGAATACAAAATGCCTGCTGTGGCCGTTACCGACCACGGGAATCTTTTCGGAGCGATGGAGTTCTATACGCAGGTGCAGGCAAGTGGCATCAAGCCTATCATAGGGTGTGAAGTATATGTGGCGCCCGGTTCCCGCTTCGAGCAATCTGCGAAGGTGGGCGAAACGACCTCGTATCACCTGGTTCTTTTGTGTGAAAACGAAAAGGGTTACCGCAACCTGTGTAAGCTCGTAACTAAAGGCTTTCAGGAAGGATTTTACTACAAGCCGCGCATTGATCGTGATCTGTTGCAAGAGTACCACGAAGGGCTGGTTTGTCTAAGTGGATGCCTGTCGGGTGAAGTGCCTTCCCGCATCGTGGCGGGCGACAAGAAAGGGGCCTTGAAATGCGCTTCCTGGTACCGGGATCTGTTCACGCCTGAACGCTATTATCTGGAATTACAAGAGAACGCGATCGAAGATCAAAAGAAAGCTAATCAGGGCCTCATTAGTCTCGCAAAGAAGCTGGACCTGAAAGTGGTCGCGACCAATGACTGCCACTACTTGGATCGAACAGACCACAAGGCTCACGAGATTCTACTCTGCATTCAAACCGGAAAGAAGCTAGATGACACCAAGAGGCTGAGTTTCAGTTCCGACCAATTTTTTTTCAAATCACCGGAGAGGATGGCCGCGGATTTTAGGGAAATTCCCGAGGCTATCAAGACGACGCGACTGATTGCGGAGCGATGCTCCCTCATGTTGGAGACCGGTCAGGTTCACATGCCCCGTTTCGATTTAGGGACCGGCAAAACATTGAGAGAGCGTTTTCAAGAGGATGCGGAAGCAGGGTTTGAAATACGCCTGGCCAAGTTGCGGGAACGAGGAGAGGTCGATGCCGTCAAGGAACAAGAATATAGAGACAGGCTTGGCTATGAGATCCGCCTGATTCAGGAGATGGGATTCTCAGGATATTTCCTCATCGTTGCGGATTTTATAGGCTTTGCCCGAGAGCACGGCATACCTGTCGGTCCAGGGCGTGGATCCGCTGCCGGCTCGCTTGCTGCCTATTCATTGGGGATCACCGATATAGACCCGATCCGTTACAATCTGCTGTTCGAGCGTTTCTTAAATCCGGAGCGTAAGAGCATGCCGGATATTGATGTTGATTTCTGTATGCAGGGCCGTGACAAGGTGATTGATTATGTGTCCCAGAAATACGGTAGAGACAAGGTCGCTCAGATTATCACGTTCGGTAGGATGCAGGCCAAGGCCGTGGTAAGAGACGTGGCCCGCGTACTTGGATTCCCTTATGCGGAAGCAGACCTGATCGCGAAACTGATCCCGGACACGCTGAAGATGACTCTCGACAAGGCCCTCAAAGAGGAGCCGCGGCTCAGAGAAATGATGGCTCGTCCTGAAGTCGGTGAACTGATCGAGACCGCACGTTCCCTTGAAGGGTTGAGTCGACACGCTTCTACGCATGCAGCCGGGATCGTCATATCGGATCGGCCGCTGGTCGAGCATCTTCCACTTTATCTTGGGAACAATAAGGAGACCCTCACCCAATTCGACATGACCTGGGTGGAAAAGATCGGCCTGGTGAAATTTGATTTTCTAGGACTCAAGACCCTTACCGTAATAGACCAGGCTCTGCGCTTGATAGAAACCTCCCGCGGAACTCCTTTGGACTTAGGCCTGATCCCCTTGGACGATGCAAAGACATTCGACCTTCTTTCCCGTGGAGACACTTTGGCAGTCTTCCAGCTCGAGTCTTCGGGCATGAGGGAAGTGTTGACCAAGTTCAAACCGTCCGTCTTCGAAGATCTGATAGCGATCCTGGCGCTGTATCGACCGGGGCCTTTGGAATCGGGGATGGTAGACGATTTTATCAACCGGAAAGACGGCCGGACGCCCATCGAGTACCCGCTTCCGGAGCTTGAACCCATTCTTCGGGAAACTTACGGTGTAATCGTCTACCAGGAACAGGTTATGAGTATTGCCACCCTGTTGGCGGACTATTCACTTGGAGAAGCAGATCTGTTGCGCCGGGCCATGGGAAAGAAAAAAGTCGAGGAGATGGCCGAACAGAAGACCCGCTTTCAAAAGGGCGCGGCCAAAAACAAGATCGACCCGGAAAAGGCTACATATATATTCGAACTCATGGAGAAATTCGCGGGATACGGTTTTAACAAGTCGCATTCGGCGGCGTACGCCATGGTGACTTATCAGACAGCATATCTTAAGACGCATTATCCCGCGGAATTCATGGCGGCTCAGCTCAGTTGCGATGCCGGAAACACTGACAAGGTCACCCTTTACGTGTCCGAGTGTCGCAACATGGGAATTGAGATTCTTCCGCCCCATGTCAATGAGTCGTACCAGGATTTCCACGTGGTCGGCGAAAAGATAATTTTCGGGCTGGCTGCAGTAAAGAACGTGGGTGAGGGAGCAATAAACTCGATCCTCGAAGCCCGTCAGGAGGCAGGGCCTTTCTGTAGTCTTCCGGATTTCGCCAGACGAGTAGACCTGCGAAAAGCGAACAAGAAAGTGGTTGAGAGCCTTATAAAATGTGGCGCCTTCGATGGAATGGGACCTTCCAGGAGGGCGATGATCGAGGCTCTTGATGTCGTCTTGGAACAGGCAGCAAACGCTCAAAGAGAAAAGAGAGAAGGTCAATTCAATCTCTTTGCCGGGGAATGCGTGCCCGGCGCAGAAGCAAATGTTTTCGAATCGCGCATTCCGGACGTTCCCGAGTGGGACGACTCGACGAAACTCAATCATGAAAAGCAGGCAATGGGCTTCTACCTTACCGGTCATCCTCTGGTGAACTACGAAGACCTGATCCGGAGGTACGTCAACGCGTTCGCAGACAAACTGGGTGCGCTGGCAGAATCATCCACCGTGAAAATGGCCGGCCTCGTCAAAAAGATCAAGGAGATCAACACAAAGAAAGGTGAGCGCATGGCCTTTGTCGCGCTTGAGGACCTCACCGGAGTTACGGAAGTAACTGTCTTCTCGGATCTTTACAGCCAATGTCGAGAGTTGCTCCGGTCAGGGGAACCGCTGATAATTTCAGGAATTCGAGAAGGGGACAAAGATTCGCCAAAGGTGTTAGCTCAGGAGGTTTATCGGATCGAAGAGGCCCCGCGGCGTTTCAGCAGGGGAATGCAGATAAGAATTTCCACACTGGGGGCGGACCCGCATCAGATCAGGGACCTGAAGAGAATTCTGGCTCGACACAAAGGCCGCCTTCCCGTAAAACTTCATGTGGTTATACCGAATCGTACCGAGACTATTATTAATCTTAATGCTGTTTCGTGCGACCCTTCAGAGGACTTGTTAACCGAAGTCCACGGCGCCCTGGGATATCAAGCCATATCCTTTGAATAGCAGCAGAATCAGCCCCATGTCACCAGGCTCATCGAGAGCGGATTAAACAAGTACGGGTGGAAGGGGAGAATTCTGATGCTGTACGCATAAATCCCTGTTTCATCGCACGGTATCGTTCCCTCGAAACGCCAGACTCCCTCGGATGGCTGCTCGACGCTGGCCATGGTGGTAACATTGCGGTTTATCATTTTCTCGGAATCTTGGCCCACCATCCCGTGGCACAGGTCCACTGTGACCTCCTCATCCCGGAGCGCACCAAGCTGTATGGTGGCTGTGACATCGAGATCCTCCCCCAGAGCCAGGTGATCTCCACGAGGCAGCGAAACATCCAGGATTTTGACGTCCTTCCAGAGATTCCGAATTTTCTGCTTCCAGTCCCTGAGTTCGCGAGCCCGCGCAAGACGGTTTTCCCCGAGAATCTGATGCGCGAGGCCGGCTTGCGTGTAGTAGTCCTCCATGTACTCTTCAATCATCCTGTGCGAATTGAAGCGTACGCAGATCCCGGCCATGCTGTTTTTCATCATCTCAATCCAGGCGTGCGGATGCCCGTCCGGCCCGCGATCGAAAAACAGGGGAATGACCTCCTTTTCAAGAAGATCATAGAGTGCCGCAGCGTCCACTCGATCCTGATATGCGGTGTCCTCATACTCCTCGCCACGATCTATGGCCCATCCGTTGGTCCCGTCATAGGCTTCGGGCCACCAGCCATCGAGTATACTCAGGTTGAGCGCCCCGTTGGCCGCGGCCTTCATGCCGGAGGTTCCGCATGCTTCATTGGGTCGCCTCGGAGTGTTGAGCCACACGTCCACTCCTTGGACCAGATATCGAGCCATGTTGATGTCATAGTTCTCCAGGAAGACAAGCTTGCGGCGGAACCCTTCTGAGCGGGCCTGGTGCACCACTTGTTTGATCATCTCCTTGCCCAAGCGGTCCTGCGGATGAGCCTTGCCTGCAAAGATGAACTGCACGGGCCGGCGCTTGTCAGAAATGATCCGCAGCAACCGGTCCGGATCAGTGAACAGCAGACTCGCACGCTTGTACGGGGCAAACCTGCGGGCAAACCCGATAGTCAGCGCTTCGGGATTAAGGAGTTCCGAGGCACGCCGAATGTCCACCGCGGATCCAATGCTGTAGCCGCTGCCGGACTTGACTTTGGTCAGAAATCGGTTGCGGCAGAAGACCACTAGACGCTCCCTGCGAGTCTCGTGCACCCTCCACAACTCATCGTGCGGTATATGGTAGATTCGCGACCAAATCTTCTTGTTATCCGGTTCTTCAATCCACCCCTCACCCAAATAGCGGCCAAAGAGGTCCGACATCTCTTTGGACAGATACGACGGTATATGGACCCCGTTGGTGACGTAACCGATGGGTATGTCCTCTTCTTCCACGTGGGGCCACAAGCTGCCCCACATTTTCCTGGAGACTCTGCTGTGAAGTTCGCTGACCGCGTTCACACCCCTGGACATGCGCAGAGCGAGAACAGCCATTGATAAAGGCGAACTTCGATCGTCGGGGTTTTGGCGGCCCAAATCCAACAAATCTTTCACCGTCATCCCGAGAGATTCCATGTACCCCTAAAGTACTGCTCTACCAGGTCAGGAGCAAAAAGATCTATACCCGCAGGCACAGGGGTATGGGTAGTGAAGACTGTGGAGGCCGCTACGGTTTCGAGGGCCACGTCAAAGGGTACCCTGTAAGTGGTCATGGATTGTCGGATACGCTCCAGGGCCGCGAAAGCTGCATGCCCCTCGTTGAGATGGTAGACAAAGGGCCAGAGGCCGAGTAAGTGCAGGGCCCGTGCTCCGCCTATCCCGAGCACAATTTCCTGCTGGATACGCATTTCCGATCCACCGCCGTACAGTTCGGCAGTGATTCGCCTGCTGCTCTCCGAGTTGGAAGGGTGGCTGGTGTCCAACAGGTAAAGTGGGATCCGCCCCACCTGAATCTTCCAGATGAGGATCTTTACCTTTGTCTTGCCAAGATCAAGGTCGAAAGATGCTTGATTGCCGGTCCCGTCCAAGACGTGCGAAAGCGGAAGATTATAGAAATCGTTATCCGGATAAGATTCCTGTTGCCAGCCGTCAACGTTCAGATACTGCTTGAAATAGCCTTTTTGGTACAGCAGCCCCATGCCTATGAGCGGGAAGCAGAGGTTGGAAGCGCTCTTGAGGTGGTCTCCCGAAAGGACCCCAAGTCCACCCGAATAGATGGGCAAAGATTCGCACAGCCCAAATTCCATGCTGAAATAGGCGATGCGGTAATCGATGGGCCTTTCCAGATTGAAAGAATAGATTCCAGGATTGCTGATGTAGTCTTCGAAAGCGCTCTCGGCTTCCTGTATTCTGTCCATGAGGGACGAGTCCTCAAGGATTTCCTGTGTCCGTTCGGGGGATAAATTGCCGAGAAGCATGATCGGATTGTGGTCGTACTCCTCCCAGAGTTCAGGGTCGAGGGACTGAAAGAGGCGATGCACATCAGGATTCCACGTGTACCAGAGATTCATTCCGATGGTTCGCAAAACTTGCAGTTCATCAGGAAGATCCGGTTTTACAATCAGGTGGCGCAGTTTCATGGACACCCCTCTTTTATTGAAAGCTCGCACTAATCACAGACGGCCGACGCACAAGAGGATCACAAATTGTGTCTAACAGGAGAACGAGAGCGCTGTCAATCGCGGGAGTAAAAGAGGAGTCGCATTAGGGCCTTTTGTCGAATGCTTTGCTGCTATCCCGACAATAGTGTCTCTACAACTGATCAATCACTTTCCTCAATTTTCCTTGCACCTCTTCGGCCAAATCTCGCAGGCCGGGATTGTTGATGGCCTGCATGGATGCAATCGGGTCCACGGCGGAGACTTCAATCTTTCCGTCCGCGGTCTCCTGAACAATTACGTTGCACGGCAACATTACACCGATCTTGTCTTCGGCTTGCAGGGCTTTATAAGCCAAGGGAGGGTTGCAGCGCCGAGGATTCTGTATTTTCGGAAGTCAACATCAAGTTTTTTGAGCGTCTGTGAACATCGATTTCGGTAAGTATCCGAAGCCCTCTTTCTCAGCTCTTCGGTAACTGCAATGCTGGTCAAAGGAAAGTTATCAGTTTTCATAACTCATTATCATTTCTCCTTTCCACCATTAAACACGCTATGGTTATCCTCCCGCGGAATTCGCACTTTTTCCTGGAGCCGCCTGCGCTCGCCTTCGCTTAAGAAAGTAGATCGCTCCTGCGGCACAAACAAGTGCGGTGAGTATGAGAGCGATTGTCTCAGCGTGCCCGGCGATGTGGGTCCACTGCTCCCCCAGAAAATACCCGAGCGAAATGAATGTGACCGACCAGATCAATGCCCCCGTATACGCGAACAGCGCAAACGCCGGGAGCCGCAGCTTTGCTGTGCCGGCTACGATTGCGACCAGGTGTCGAAAACCGGTAAGAAAATACCCGAACACGAGCGTCCATTTGCCGAAGCGCTCAAACCATTCGTTAATAGACTTCAGCTTCTCCGGTGTGACATGGACTCGATTTCCGAACCTGTCTATGAGGCTGGTTCCTACGACTCGGCCAATGGTGTAGCTCAGACTAATGCCGCACACGCTGCCCAGGAACGCTGCAATAATGGTTGGACCCGGCTGCAAGTACCCCTTGAATATGAGATACCCTGCGCAGGTCATGGTCAACTCATCGGGAAAAGGCACACCGACAATCCCCAGCATCAACAAGCAAAAAAGGCCAATATATCCGTATTGGATGATCCAGTTTAGGATTGTCTGCGAGGAAATTTCCATTATCAATGCATCTCGAGGATCACCGCCAGGAAGGAAAGCCTGTGCCGCCAAATCCCCGATTTACCCCCGTTTAACTAAGGCAGTAAAGGAAAATCCCCCTTTCTTCAAGGGGAAAGGGGGATTTTGTCAGTCAGGCGGAACCCCGCGCTGGCGCGGGGTTCCTTCGTTGAACTCAAATCCGCCATTAGGGTCTTGCCATGCGTTAATCCAATGGCGATGCCAGGAAGATGGCCGCAGATCCTCTCTGAACCTTCAAGCGGATGACCTTATTCTTCTTGGCCTCCGAGACCGCCTGGTTGAACGCTGACACATCGGACGCGGCCTTGCCGTCAATCTCCAGGATCACGTCGCCTTCCTGGAGCCCCATTTTGCCTCCCACGCTGTCAGGATTTACTTGCTTAACCGCAAGCCCCGCGCCTTCTTTGAGGCCCATTTTTTCAGCCGCGGCCGCGGGAACCTTCTCGAGGGTGATTCCCAGATCGGTTGATGTGGCGGCGCCTCCAGTTGGCCCGGTTTGCGTTTCGGCAAGCATTTGGGGGGTCCGTTCGCTTACAGTGACATTCACGTCAAGGGTCTTCTTCTCTCTTTGGACCGTCAACTTCACTACGGTCCCCGGTTTTAGCTGTCCTACGAGGTTCTTCAGCTCTGAAGCCCCTGTAACCACCTTTCCGTTGAACTTCGAAATGACGTCACCGGCCTTGATGCCGGCCTTTTCAGCAGGGCTACCCGCGATGACTTGGGCAACAAGTGCGCCGTTGGTGTCGGACAAGCCGAAAGATTTGGCAAGCGATTCGTTAAGGTCCTGGATGTTCACACCCAGCAGGCCCCTGGTAACCTTGCCATGCTTAATCAATTCATCCATAACTATTTTGGCGGAGTTGGACGGTATCGCGAAGCCGATTCCCTGATAGCCGCCGCTGCGCGTTGCAATTGCGGTAGTAACCCCTATCACCTCACCCTGAATGTTGACCAAAGGTCCTCCGGAGTTGCCGGGGTTAATGGCAGCATCGGTCTGGATGAAGTCTTCATAACCGATGATTCCCACGTTGGTACGGCCCGTGGCACTTATGATACCCGAGGTGACGGTGCCGTTCAGCCCGAACGGATTGCCCACAGCCATCACGACCTGGCCTACTCGTAGTTTCGAGGAATCACCGAATGAGACGGCTGGCAGACCGGTGGCCGGGATTTGAATCACCGCAATGTCGCTGTCCGGATCTACCCCGATGACTTTAGCTGTGTAGCTCTGCTTGCCGCGTGTGACCTTGATTTCGTCCATCTCTTTTACTACGTGGGCATTGGTCAGGATCATGCCATCGGCAGAGACAATGAATCCGGACCCCATTGCGACACGGGCGGGACCACCCTGGCGTCGGGGCTGTTGTTCCTTGAAGCGCTTCCCCAACTCATCCCCAAAAAACTCATGAAACGGGAAGTTCTTGAAAAAAGGATCCATGCCTTCGCCCATCGAGGCGGATCCCCCTTTCTTGGTCGAACTGATGTTTACCACCTCAGGAGTCACCTTCTCCGCGACCTGAACATAGGCGTCGTCAAGCTGCTTCAACGCTGAGGGCGCCTGGGCCTTCACGGCCGTCGCCATAGTGCCCATGAGAATAATAATCGCCAATGTCACGGTCGGAATGAGACGTCTCCTGAAACTAAGCTGGTTCATCGTCATTTCTCCTTCTTCGATCAAATTCTTGGAATCAACTCCTTCTCCACACAGATCAACGGGGCGACTCGCCTCCGAAAAGGAGGGCGCAGCCCCCCTGAGCGAAGGTCTACCCCCAAAACTCAATTCGTCTACTGAATTTTCGCAGAATACCGGAACGGTAGAAGTCCTACATTGTCGGTCGGGGACTACGCACCCAAGAAGAATTTCGACATATGAAGCGCGGCGCAGGAAATTACCTCCCCAGATGGAGTGATTTATCGGCATTGAAGCTGGTCTCCTGTAATCACCGGTCGAGAATGAATGCAATTGACCCCTGAAAAGTCTTTAAATGTGGAATCAGTCCGCCGGGACATAACTTACCCCTGACCAATGATAGCTGACACCATCTCAATTGGTTTGTTCCACGGGCCGCTTCTCCGGGCCACAATATGCTCACCCGAGAACAAGGTTGCTGCAAACCATTCAACTCGTCTCTTCATCCGAGAGGGACACCCCTTTCCAAATTTTAATAAGTGAGACATCTCTCCGAGGCGGTAGTTTCCTCGCGGGTGTACGTGGCGGGAATAAAGGCAAGAGCGTTAGATAAGATTTCAGAAGTTCAGATGAAGAGCCATTTTGTCTATCACGACCAAAGTCTGGGAGGGTGTTCTTGGATTTGCGCCCCTAAATGTCCGTCGTCAGGGCGCGGTCGGGGATTGACGTTTGTCTTTGGCCATTTGTTCCTTGGTTGCGACGAGAATGCCTGCACCGGTAAGGAGGCTTGATTTTTTCGGCTTGCTCTACGAAGTCCCTGAAATAGTGTGTGTACGCATGGGTCGGTCCCATAAGGGCACCGATACAATCCAGCGCTTGCTTCCTCCAGTGGGAAAATGCCATCATGTCGAAATCGCTGTCAATTACATGCCAGCCAGCCTCAATTAAATTGTCCACCAATTGTTCAACTGACACGTCACGCCTCCTTTCATCCAATTTACGAGGAAGTTCAACAGGTACTTCCGGTTTCCGGTGTTGCCGGCAGCAGGGGAGGTCCTTCCAGAGTCGGTTGCAAAACCAACCAAACTAACAAGTCTGCGTCACGGCGTAGTAAGTATCAATTCACTCTCTGGCAGCATCGTCAGCAATTCACCGTGACTGTGTGACCGAAAAATTCTGAACATCGAACTGATCAATAGTTGGGAAGCCGCCCGGGTCACGAGTGTATGCAATTACCCGGGTTTTGCAACCGGCTCTAAGAGGAATCCTCCCTTCCTAACAAGATGTGTTTATGCAAGTGCCCCCAATTTCTTGTCACGATCTCTTAGCAGGTTCCGTGCCAACTTTAAGAGGGAATAACCAGAGGAGAAATATCTCCAAATATAAAGCGGTTAGCATTAGGCTAAGAATCGGTCCTGCTCAAGACTGGCATGACTTGCAAGGGTAGTTAACGTCCGTTCTTGAGGCCAATTGGCATAATGCTAAATTGTATTGGATAGTTAGCAACTAAGGCAACTTCGAAAACATGGGCATAAAATGCCCGTCCGAGTGCAGATTCCCCCCGCCGCTCCGCCAGCGTTTCAGTGACAGATGAGGCTACAACAAGAAAGCCGCCATCCCAGAGACTATCCGGCAGGTTCTTGTCTGTGAAGAACCAACAGAGTCATGGATTGTTCAGATTGTTTGTCATGTTGGAAAATATCCGAGGATTACCTACGGCTAATATTGGCGCGAGCGTCGGTCCTCGGGGTCCGCCTGAAGGGACTAGATGATCGTCCGGACCAGGACTTGATCTCCTCCATCATGGCTTGCCGTGTACCCGTTAATAGCGTGGCTCTTGGTTTGCATGATCGCCCATTCAGGGTCACGCGTCCCCTCAGCATCCAGTTCCGCCGCGTTGC
This sequence comes from uncultured delta proteobacterium, assembly GCA_963809365.1. Classification (GTDB taxonomy): domain Bacteria; phylum Desulfobacterota; class Desulfomonilia; order Desulfomonilales; family Desulfomonilaceae; genus CAWBBA01. The sequence goes on from CAWEJR010000010.1 coordinate 188,242, forward strand.
CGGAGCATGAAAATTTTCTTGAAACTCCTCGGGGCTTATACTGTCTTGTTGACTAATGATGTGGGTACCTTCAGTCTTTTGGTGCAAAGGCGTGCAGCAAGTGTCAATAGCTCTCTTGGGAATTTAACGGACCGGTGCGAGGTTCCTGGGGAACCAATTAATATCTTTCGGAAGAGGAGGGGAGAGATGACAATCCGTATAGTATTACTGGCAATTCTGGGCATGGCATTGGCCTGTGCAGATCCGGCTGTCACTCCTTCGGCCGCGGCCGGCGAGGAAGTGCCTAGAATGACCATAGAACAGGTCAGAGACGTCCTCGGCAACCCTGATTACGTGATATTGGATGTGCGGAAGTCTAGTGATTGGGAAGGGAGCGACTCAAAGATTCAAGGGGCCATCCGGGAAGACCCTAGCAATGTGAATCCTTGGGTTGACAATTATCCAAAGGACAAGACTCTTCTGTTTTATTGCAAGTGACCGTCCGAAGGCACATCTGCCCGTGTGGCAGGACTTTTTATGGCCAAAGGGTATTCAAAGGTTTACGCTATAAAAGGCGGCTGGCGCGAATGGGAAGCTGCCAAGTATCCAATGGAAAAGAAATAAGTTTCATCCGAAGAGCTTTTCAGGGACAAAGTCTCGCGGTCGGACCTCGGTCATCGAAATAGCTTCCGAAGGACAGGTGACCTGGCAAAGCCCGCATCCCATGCACTTCTCAGGGTTGACTGTCGCCGTCTCTTCTCCTTCTTGGGTTATGGCGCTGAAGTAGCATCTGTCCAGGCAAGCCCCGCACGAGCTGCACAGGTCCGGATCAACCTGAGCCGCAAACCGGCTTGGCTCAATGACGCTTATGTTGTGCTTGATCAGCACCGGCATGGTCTGACAGCAACACGGACAACAGTTGCAGATAAACTGGTCCACATCCTGTTTGTTTATGACCACATGGATCAGGCCGTCTTCTTCGCACTGCCGCACCAGATCCAGGGCTTCCTGCTTTGTCAGTTGCCTGCCGGTGCCGCGTGCGAGGTTATAGTCTGCTCCCCGGTTGATCTGCAAGCAAGCCTCCAGTTGCTTGTCACATTTGCGAGACGTCAGGCGGCAGGTACACTTTGTTACAGTAATGTTGCGAGCGTTCTCAATAATGTCTTGTACGTCCTCAAAGGCCAGCACGTGGGTCTTGGCCTGAATCGTAATGCCCACAGGAATGACCCTTGTGAACGGCCGGGGAACCATCTGGCTGAAAACCTTGGCCACATCGGGCCATTCAATATCCATGAAGTCGCGCCAGAGGTCCAAATACTCCGGCGGGGCGTCAGGCCATAGTATGGACGCGTCGTGGAACTGAACCAGGTCTCTGCACATTTTGTAGGTGGGAGGATCGGTCTTCTTGGAGGGGAAAACGAGGCCCTTTATGAAAAGATTGTGCAGCATACCCGTGATCTCGTCTTCGGGACGCCCTAACTTTTCTGCCATGGCCGGAGCGTTTCCCGGCAAGGCCAAGAGTAGATCGGCTTCAGCCGCGTCGGCAATTATCCCAAAAAGTCCTGCAATCCTGTTCGATTGACCAAGGCCGATCCGATTGGCCAATTCAACGTATCGAGCGTCCATTATGTTGTCCCTTCGTGGTTTCGTAAAAGGCTTTCGTTCATGAAGCGGATATGAACATTAGAACATACCACACGGATTTCGTCAAGATCCCTCTTAGATCTACATGGCATTGTATGGGAGAATCTTGAAACCGCTATCCCGACAATTGGCCCCATTTCGCCACTCTTGTCTTTACAGGAATCGAGAAATGGGTATCCTGTGCTCAGAAGAGTTTCATGCCCATTAGTCGGCGGCAACCAGCCTTCATTGTCAAACGGTCAAGATCGGGACTCAATATTGCCAATGCATGAACATAGCGAACAACCAATTCCGTTGATACGCCCCACATTGCCGGACATGGCCCAGGTTCTGGAGATGTTCCGCCAGTCTTGCGAGTCCGGCGCGGTGACCTCCGCGCAGATCGTTGCAACCTTTGAAGAGGAAGCCTGCCGATTCACAGGCGCGGACCATGCCGTGGCCGTTTCGAGTTGCACATCAGGTTTGATTCTGGCTTTCGCAGCCATGGACTTTCCGGACGGAGCTGAGGTCGTAGTGCCGTCATTCACTTTTGCCGCGACCGTCGAGGCGGTAGTTTGGAACAGACTGGTCCCGGTCTACGTGGATTGCATTCAGGGGACCATGACCATCGATCCTGACGAGGTGGTGAAGGCAATAGGGCCCAGAACCGCGGCCGTATGTCCTGTGAATATATTCGGCTTGCCGCCGGATTTGGACCGCCTGCAAGAAATATCGACCAAATACGGCATTCCGCTCTTGTTCGATTCTGCGCAGGCTCTGGGTTCCACGTTTGGAGGTAAGCCCGCAGGCGGGTTTGGCCTATGTGAGGTGTTCTCTCTCAGTCCCACCAAGGTGGTTACTGCAATTGAAGGCGGTTTAGTTACCACCAATGATCGGTCGTTGGCAGAGAAGCTTCGCAGCATGAGAGATTATGGGAAAGGGCCGGACGGGGCGGACATGGTGTATAACGGCCTCTCGGCCAGGATGAGCGAGCTTCACGGGGCAGTGGGACTTATGGGGCTGCGTGATGTGGATCGTCTCATCAGTGCACGACTGAGACTGATTGGAAGATATCGGGCCCGTTTAGCCAGGCTCCCTGGCTGTCGAGTCCAGGAGTTTCCGGATGATCGGACTTCGAGCGGTAACTATTTCACCATACTGATTGGAAACGAGGCTAAACTGGACAGAGACGCGGTGCATGAGAAGTTGAAATCCAGTCACATACAAACCAAGAAATACTTCCACCCTCCTGTTCACGCACAGACCGCTTTCAGAGACCGACCGCATCGCGTCGTAGGAGACCTTCTCAACACCTGGTCAGCGTCGCGTGAATCCCTGGCTCTCCCCCTCTATTCCCACTTGACTGACCAGCAGCAGGACAGAGTCTGCAAGGAGCTTGAGGCGCTCCTGAAAATGTGAAACCAATGTTCTTGAGTGCTGCATGAACCCAAAGCTTGCCGGTTGCATCCAAATGTACATGGAAATGAGTTGGAATGACTAAATTAGAAGAGGAGACAGGACAATGCAACGGCCATCATATATACTGACAGGAACAGCAGTGATGGGCACGACGCTTTTGTTGCTGTTTGGAGCCTTTTTGTCTACGGCTTCGGCGGCATCGCCCATCAACTTCTTGAACCCGGCGCTTGGAAATATGGCTTTATGTTCGAGCGTGCGTCTTGTACAACAAGATGATTTCGGCAACTTTGACCGTGAGTCATGCGAACAGTCATGCCGCTCTCGTTACGGCGTCGGTCCTCTCCCGTACGTGGAGGAGCAACAGTGGGGGGGACGAGGCGGTGGAGATTACGGCGGGTATTATTTGTATGCCTCCTGCATAGACTCATGTAATAGACAGTACTGGCAAGATTTCGACCGCAAGATGGACGACCTGAAGAACCAACCATAGCACTGCCCATAAGGGATGAGGCAGCCGCCGTGTCCTGAGCCAGCGGAGCGATTTGTCGGCCGTTTCACAAAATGAGACGTGGGGCGGTCGATTTGTGTCAAGATACAGCAAAGAGGTGCGACATGAACCGCTTAGCGTTGGCGGTGGTAAGCGCTACAATATTCTTCCTCTTTTGCGGGGTCTTGTCTCCGGCTCCGGCGTATTCTCCGGAGGACGTGCCGTCAGCGGCAATGCGCAATTCGTCTCCAGGTTCAACCATGGAGGTAATCCGGCATGACGAAGGATTCGACCGGGAAACCTGTGAAATAAACTGTCGATCCTACTTCGGTATCCCCCCTTACGGTGAAGAACAATGGTCAGGGGGAGGAGGAGGGACGGGTGGCTCGCGATTCCTTATAATTGCTCACTGTATCGAACAGTGCAACAAGCGGTTCTGGAAAGAATTTGACCAGAAGATGCGAGAACTCGATAGACCTCTCAGCCCATAAAACGTCTCGTGCTCGTGAGTGGTCGCAAAACCTAAAAGCATTTGAAAGATTGCTGGGGGCAACTTTTTGCAAAATATTTCCCCCCGCGCCCCGTCTCAAGAACTCTCGATTATTCCCCACGCTTTTGCCTTCAGGCAAAACTAAACTTAGCTCTGCGCTACAGAGCCCCTCTAGCTAAGGATTCATACCCTTTCGCGTTCAAGGAAGCGACATAGGCTTGGTACGGCGCGCACCGGCGCGTGCGCCCAAGAAGTGGGCAGACACGCAGGTCTGCCCCTACCGAGGTTTAGGGTTGGAAAGCCAATTCGTGTCCCACGCGGGAAAGCGCATTGGTATGCAGTCTCAGGCCTGACGCCTAAGGAGGACTGTGTGCAAGAAACTCATAGGTTTTGCAACCGCCTCTACTCTTCTCCCCAGGCCTTGCGGCTGCGCTCTGCCTTTTTTCTCACGACTTCCCAGGTCGGTGTAGTGAGAAAAGACTCGGTCCAGCGATTAACCATCCGCTGAAACATTTCGTAAGGGACGGTGAAGGTTATCTCGTCAGGTTTCAAGAACTTGCGATCTGAAGGGTCCCAACCGCCGAGAACCGCTTTGAGCTTTCCTTGCGCAAGATATCTGAGCGGCCATGTGACGATGTTTGAACAGCCCGCGCCGAAGGGCGAATAGACTGCCTCAAAATCATTGGTCACGAAGGTTGCCAACTGGTTGAGCCCCGCAATGCTCTCCGGTCTCGAAAAGAAGATAACCAGCTCCGGCTTCTCGTCTTCACCAAACAAGCTGATAGGTTTGAAGAGACAGAACCTGGCTGGAGCAGGGCGGGGGTCTATTGTGTTGAAGAAATTCCTCGTGACCTCAGGTGATTCAAAATAGTGTTCCCCTTCCAACCGGCCCGGAATTCCTGTCGAGACATAATAGGTGATCATCTCCAACTGCGGCTTCAAATAGCCGAGGTAGAAAGCGCCACCCAGACAACCAAAACGTTCCCTGTCAAAATACGCCACGGTTCCCTTCTTTCGAGCGCGCCAGATGGTACCGATTACGCAAGCCCAGTTTTCGTGAATCGAAGCCCAATCCACCTTCTGCGCTGCTTCCTGTTCTACAGTCGGCAGCGTGCCGGGTTTGGGTGAAATGCCTTCTGTGGGTTGCTCATTCGAGTAGAGCATGCCCATGGGTTCTTCCGTTGCCCCGAGGACATCTAAGAATTCTCTAACCTTTGTCATGTTGATCGCTGTCATGTCAGCTCCAGTGTTTCAGGAAAGGGGAAGGACACCGCTTTGTACCCGAAGGGTTCCTTCGGTTGACTCGAACAGGGACCATCCTACGCACCTGTCTTCATGAGTAAGAACAGGCACTTTTTCAATCCGGATTATAGCAGGGGCGAGGGTATGGGAACATGCTGAATCGCGATGCACCGAAAGACCGGAGGTAAAGTGAGAATCAGTTCCTAATGTAAGAAATTGAGCAGGACCGGCATGATGAGAAGAACTATAAATGCATTCATCTGCTCATTCGGATGTCAGGAACGGGCACGTCGCGGCGTACCCATTCCTCATATATCCGGACGACGCATTTCCTCAGGCAGGCAAAATAAGTGTTACTCCTTCAGCCCACATGCCGAAGCGCAGGGTGATTCTTCCGCGGCTTCCCAGCGAAAGGCACGCATACAATCGTAAAAGCAGTCTGCAGATCCGTAATCGACCTCTGATCCACCAGCTTGTCCAGCCGCTGCCCCTTCATTGGCCGGACTGACGCTGCTTCGTTTCATCGCCCGTGCGTCAGACACCAAAATCCATATAAAGAAGGCTGCTACCGCTGCGAGCATCACGGAACCCACAATGAGTATGGTATCCATGTTACCTCTCCTTGCGACGAGTAATGGACTCGGGATAAATCGTCCCTTCCGTTCTATTTAGATGCAGCATTGACCCGATGGGTTCGCATGCAAGACGAGTTTTTGAGGGGATCGAGGGTTTTTTCTGCTAGGAATCGTGAAAAGGGGCAATCGCTTCGCAAGACATCTGTGGGACATCCTGGCACCGCGCGGCTACTTCAGGAACCAGGCATTTCTGTCCGTCACCGGCTTTCTTAGCAACCTGCGAGAGGAGCTTTCCAAAGTCATGGTCTTCCATGCGACCTGTCTTGATAAGTTTGCACATGAAGTGATCGTATATTCTGTCTTTAGACGATCCCGGATGAGCTTTCAGGTAATCGCTGATTATGCAGGCCGGCCCTGACGTGAAAGGGAGGAGTGCTTTTCCCGGCCGCCGTGGGAGCGCGACCTGACTCACCCGGTCGCGGCTTGCGGAAGTTTAGCACCAGATCTCGCTTCACCACCTTGTCGGTAACCCGCTGATTATATGTATTGGAGCCGGTATCAATGAACAGGGCGTGGTCTGATTCCTCCACAGTGAAACCGACTCTGACCATGATATCCTGCACGTGGCGCCAGGTTGCGGCTGAGGCATCGTGCCAGCAGAGAGAAAGACCGCGGCCGGGCTTCAACACACGGTAGCATTCTGCCATCGCAAGAAACATCATCTCCGCCCAGTCCTTCAACGACTTGTTGCGCGTGTGATTCACGATAATCTCTTCGTCGTGCCACTCTGTATTCAATCCCAGCCATGATTCCCAGACGAAGTTCAGTTCCCCGTACTGAACCGCGCCGCCGTAAGGCGGATCTGTGAAAATATAATCCACGGAATCAGACGGGATCTGATCCATGGCAGTAGCGGATTGGGTGGAAATGCACGCGTCCTGGGATTGCAACCTCATCGCCAACGTCTTCTTGGCAGTCAGGATCCGGCCAAAGACTTTTCTAAGGCTCTCCAGACAGTTGCGCTGCTTTGACATCGGCGGTAAAGCCCAGTTTCCTGGTATGTACCCGCCTCCTTCGGCCAGATGCTGGGCCTTTCGGCTCACCGCAAACATGCCTGAGGTAATTATCGCTCGAAGGTCTTCGTCTGAACCGGCAGCCTGCATGAACGCGGCAACCGCCCTCAGATTTCTGTGGGTGAACAGATCGGAAACCCGCCTGAAGTCTCTACTGGGGCGCCATTCATCCCCCCAGGGAATGCTTGGGTCAGGGACGTTCATCATGAAGCGGTCCGGAAACGGGTAGGGGATAGGAAGCGGACTCTATTTCTCGAATACGCGCAAGATCTACTCTTTCAAAGGCCTCTTTCTCCTTTTCTGGCCCCAGGACTGACCGAGTCATCCTCTTGGGCCTGCACGATCCGTGGCAAGAAAAGTTGACTGCGACCGGCTCGTACCCGCACGTCCTGAGAAAGGGAGAGATCGGCTGTTGGAGTCCACGCTCAGAGAGGCACCACGGGCAGCATGGCGGCGTGCGTTGAGAAGCTTCATATAACGACACGCGCCTGGAACACGACGGACATTCGTAAAGGTTTGAATAAATCACGTAGTGAATGGTGGCTGGAGAGTTGCAACGGTGGCAGATCGTCCCATAAAGGTATTGCATCTCCTCGCTGACCGCGGCGCACATCCGTTCAAACTTGACGGCCAGATCCGCCGGATCACATCGTGAAAGATAGAAGCGAGTAATGAAAGTGGCGGCCGGCGAGGCGTCTATCGCCACAGCCTTTCTCCCTTGCACAAGCGCGGCTAACGACGTGCTCCCTGACCCGCAGAACGGGTCCAGCACCAGGTCCCCTCGGGACGTATAGTGATTGATGTATGCCTCGACCGCATCATAAGGCTTCTTTCCCAGGTGGTATGAATGCATGCTGTAAACGGGAGAAGTTTTTGTCGTGATTATCGGAGATGTAAATTCCCGTGGCTGGTAGTCGTCCGTATCCGGATCAAAAGGCCGACTCTGCATGTGGGTCATGACAAACGAGCGAAGGCTCGGATTTGGCTTATCACCTGAGTAGAGCATGTGGCTGGCCGGGATAGCTGCTTCCCTTTCGCCGCACTGTATGGGGATCGGTCAAAATGCCGGAATTCAGGCCCCTATATACCCCGCGGGCAGCGGCATGGCAACACTTACCGAAATGCCGTTAATCGAGCGCCCGGCGCGGCCTCCGCAGCTTGACAATGTAGAATGATAATGGTCAAATACGTCTCTTGACCATCAGAGCGGGGTCTGGAGAGTTCATGAAAATCCGGGATGTGGTCGATATACTGTCTGGGCGGATCATCGTAGATAATCATGATCTCGACGAGGAGGTGCCGAGAGGCGGCGCTGCGGACCTCATGAGTGATGTTCTCGCGTTCGGCACCGAAGGAATGGTGCTCATGACAGGGCTGACGAATCCCCAGGTGGTCCGGACTGCGGAAATGGCGGGGATAAATGTTATAGTAATAGTCCGCGACAAGACCCCCCCTCCCGAAACCTTGGAGCTGGCTCGTGAGTCCGGCATAACAATCATAAACACCGGGTACACCATGTACGAAGCCTGCGGCCGTCTTTTCAAAGCGGGACTGCCGGGGCTCGGCCAGGTAAAAATGCAAGACAACTCGTGGTGACATGACGACCCCAGAAATCACTAAAGTCCAGGAACTTATCTACACCACCAAGGTGGAAACCGTCATGGCGCCGAATGTCGTCGTGATCGAGCCATCCATGTCCATGGCTGATGTGAAGGAATTGATGAGGAGCAAGCGCATTACCGGCGTGCCGGTTCTGGATGGAGACCGGATCGTCGGCATCGTCAGTATGACCGATGTGATCGAGGCCATGGAAAAAGGTCGGTTGGCCACACCGGCGGCCGACAACATGACGCGGGAAGTAAGGACGGTTTCAAAGGACGCGTCCCTGACAGAAGCCTTGAACAATCTCGGGAGAGAGGGATTCGCAAGGCTGCCCGTTGTGGACGGGGATGGAAAACTGGTCGGAATTGTAACGACAGGCACGGTAGTTCGGGCGCTTCTGCGTGAAATGGACGTAAGCTTCCAGAAGAAGGAGGCCGAGAAGCTGCAGACTTACCGCGCAAGCCACATATTCGAGGACATCGTCTCCGACGACACGAGCGTCATTCTGCGCTACATCGTGGACGACAAGGATTTTGACAACGCGGGCAAGGCGTCCAGTATGATCAAGAAATCTCTTCAGCGGCTCGGATTCCTGCCACCCATGGTGAGAAGAGTCGCTGTGGCCGTGTACGAAGCGGAGATGAATCTCGTCATACACACCGATGTCGGCGGGGAGATAACGTTGGAAATCCGTCGCGATCGGCTGATGGTGTCCGCAGTTGACCACGGTCCCGGGATAGACGATCTGCAACAGGTGCTTCAGCCGGGGTTCTCCACCGCTCCGGAATGGATTCGAGACATGGGATTCGGCGCGGGCATGGGCCTGGCGAACATAAAAAGATGCTCGGACACGATGAGGCTGCTCTCTGAACCCGGCGCGGGGACGAGGCTTGACATAGTGTTCGTTTTCGGCGAGACTCTTGCGGGGGCGACGAGAAGCGAGGGAAAAAAATCTTGACAATTTTACCTGTGCAACTGTAACAAGATCATGTTACGGTTTTGCAGGCCCTTCATCGGACGCCTCTCCGTATCAGTCATCTTAGTCACTAACAAATACCGCGTCGGGCTTCCTGTTTTCAGGATGCAGACGTCCGCTGCCGGAGAAGAAGGATGATCAATAGCTACCTTCCCATCCTGGTGATTCTGCTAGTATCCGCATTCATAGGTCTGGCTATTATAGTTCTCTCGACACTCTTGGCGCGGAGAAATCCCACCCCCATCAAGTTGATGCCGTACGAATGCGGAATGGATCCCATAGGAAGCGCCAGACGCCGCTTTTCAGTCCGATTCTTCGTAATGGGGATGCTCTTCATTGTCTTTGACATCGAACTGATTTTCCTCTTTCCGTGGGCAACCATTTACGACAAGCTGATGATCTTTGGCTTCGTGGAAATGTTAGTCTTTGTGCTGGTTCTCCTCATGGGGCTTGTGTACGTCTGGAAAAAAGGTGCATTGGAATGGGAATAAAAGGACACCTCAACGACACCGTTCACGTCACCAATCTGGAATGGTTTGTGAACTGGGCCCGCAAATCGTCCATGTGGCCCTTGGGTTTTGGCTTGGCATGCTGTGCTCTTGAGATGATCGCTACGTTTGTCAGCCGATATGATCTCGCCCGATTCGGAATGGAAGTGGCTCGCCCTTCTCCCCGGCATGCGGATTTAATGATAGTTTCCGGTACAGCTTCCAAGAAAATGCTCCCTGCTGTCCTGAGAATCTACGAGCAAATGGCCGAGCCTCGATGGGTGATCGCCATGGGCGCCTGCGCGTGTACCGGAGGGATCTACAAGAATTACGCAGTGGTGCAAGGGATAGACCGCCACTTGCCGGTGGACGTGTACATACCTGGGTGCCCCCCGAGACCCGAGGCCCTGCTGGACGGGATTCTCCAACTTCACGCCAAAGTCATGAAAGAGCAGTCCATCAGCCATCCACGAGTAACGAACATCAAGGTAGCCTCTAGATGAAACAGGAAGAGATTAAAGAGAAGCTCCTGTCCGAGTTTGGCCCCGATATAATCCAGGACTCGGCCGATTTTCGCGATCAGATCAGCGTAACGGTATCAAAGGAAAAGATCCTGGATGTTTGCCGTTACCTGAAGGAAGATCCCGAGCTGTCCTTCAACTTCCTCTCCTTTGTCGCGGCCGTGGATCTACTTCCCAAGACACCTCGTTTCGAGGTTGTTTACCAGGTCCATTCCTTGAAACACAATCACCGATTTAGAGTGAAGGTCCTTCTGGAAGAGACAGCCGAGACGTCCGCATCGATTGATTCGGTGGTGCCCATGTGGCCCACGGCTGACTGGCACGAGAGAGAAACGGCCGAAATGTTCGGGATTACCTTTAACAACCACCCTGATCCGCGGAAACTGCTCCTTCCCGATGGCTGGACGGTTCACCCTCTGAGGAAGGACTTTTCCCTGTACGGAACGGAAGAAGACACTCCCGACCTGCCTGCCTAAAGGCGGATCCTGAGGAAGACAGCTCATGAGTGAACAAGTGAGCCCAAAAGAGAACTTCAGCAGCGAACTCCTGGAACTGAATCTGGGACCCCATCATCCCAGCACTCACGGGGTGTTCCGTGCCGTAGTCGAACTGGATGGCGAGATTGTAGTGGATGTGGTCCCGCACCTGGGGTATCTCCATAGGGGTTACGAGAAGACCTGCGAAAACAAGCACTACCATCAGGTGATCCCTTTGGCCGAGCGCTGCGATTACATGGGCGCGTCCAGCAATTCCCTTGTTTATTGCCTGACAATGGAGAAGCTCCTTGATGTTGAAGCTCCGGAACGGGCTCAAGTCATACGAGTGATGATGGCCGAACTGTCTCGTATTTTCAGCCATCTCTTCTGGCTGGGCACCCACGGCCATGATGTCGGGGCAATGACACCGCTGTTTTATATGCTGAGAGAACGCGAAGAGATCATGAATCTCTTCGAACTCACAGCAGGTGGTCGCTTGATGCCGAACTACTTGAGGATCGGCGGCTTGATACGAGACCTGGAAGTAGGGTTTGTTGAGAGGCTGCGCTCGTTCACCGAGCATTTTGACCGCAGGGTGGACGAGTATGAGACCCTACTCACCAAGAACGCCATCTACATGGACCGAACAAAAGGCATAGGGATACTGCCTCTTGAAGATGCAATTGCCATGGGGGCCAGTGGACCCATGATTCGGGGATCCGGCTTGGCCTGGGACATTCGGAAGCGGGAACCTTACAGCGGGTACGAGCAGTACGACTTCGATGTCCCTGTCGAGACCGGCTGTGATGTCTACTCCCGTTACCTTGTTAGAGTAGCGGAGATGAGGCAGAGCAACCGCATACTGCGCCAGACTTTGGACAGATTGCCCGACGGCCCCATTCGGGCGCAAAAGCCGGGTGTCATCTTTCCGCCTCAGGAAGATATTTACACAAAGATGGAGTCACTCATCCATCACTTCATGCTAGTGGTGGAAGGACTGAAGCCGCCAGTCGGCGAGGTTTACCGGTGTATTGAATCCCCACGTGGGGAGCTTGGTTGCTACATAGTCAGCGACGGTGGTCCTAGACCCTATCGCCTGAAATGGCGGGCGCCTGCGTTCGTGAATCTTGAATCCCTGGCCAGGATGAGCAAGGGATACTTTTTCGCGGATTTGATTGCAATACTCTCCAGTGTAGACATCGTTCTGGCGGAGGTCGACAGATAGGTAGCAGTTGGGGGACCATTCATGACCCTGGGAGAAGTAGCGGATGCTTTGAAGCTTGAGATCCGGACGGGCGGCGCAGACATGAACCGCATAGTGGAAGGCGGATATGTGAGCGACCTCCTCAGTGACGTGATCGCGGGCTCCAAAGAAGGTGATCTCTGGATCACACTGCAACTCCATCAAAACATTGTGGCCGTGGCGTTCCTCAACAACCTGGCAGGCATAGTGATTGTAGGAGGCCGTGAGCCGGACCCTGACACCCTTAGGAAGGCTGAAGAGCAGAATGTTCTGATCATGGTAAGTTCCATGCCGACATACGAGTTGGCAGGCAAACTGTACGAGATGGGCATTCGTCGCAAACCTTGAAGGGCAAGATTTGCCGTGGCATCAAGAATCGCAATGGAGATTGAAACTTAACTTCCCCGCCCTTGTTCGATAAAGAGCCGGGAAGGGTGATTGGCTTGGGTTACCCTCGCCCCTGGATCTTTGCCTTTCTTTTCGTGTTCCGGCAGGAAACCGGGTTCAACGGCAAAAGGCAAAAAGAGGTGGCAGGTCGATCTTAAGATTTACAAGCTTGACCTACACGTTCATACGGTATTGTCTCCCTGCACCGAGATAGCGGAGATGACGCCAAGGGCTATAGTACGGGCGGCCCTGGACAGAGGGCTCGATATGATCGCTGTTTGCGATCACAACTCTGCCCGGAACACGGCGGCCACAAGGCGTGCAGCAGAAGGGAGCGGGCTCACGGTTATTCCGGGGGTCGAAATCACCACCTCGGAAGAAGTACACATTCTGGGCCTGTTCCCGACCGATTCAGACGCCGAGGCTGTCCAGGAAGAGGTTTACGCCCGTCTGTTCGGGCAGAATGACGAGAACGTGTTCGGTTACCAGGTCGTGGTAGACGAATACGATCAGGTAGAAGACCTTGATGAAAGGCTCCTCATAGGAGCAACGACCCTGAGCGCTGAAAAGGTCGTCCGCCTGATCCACGATTGTCATGGCCTGGCTGTCGCATCCCATGTGGACAGGGCCGGATTCGGGATCTTCAGCCAGTTAGGGTTTATTCCCGAGGGACTGCAACTCGATGCCCTGGAAATCTCTAAAAGAGCAGGCCTGGACAGCATCCGGACGCGGTACCCCCAGTGTCGTGATTACCCGGTGATCACTTCATCGGATGCCCATTGTCTCGAAGATGTAGGGGCTGCGGTGACTGTGGCGATGATGGCGGAACCTAGTTTTCAAGAGCTTGGAAAGGCTTTGGGCAACCGCGATGGCCGAAGGATTCTGGAACTGAAAACAAGGGGTGACGTGCTGTAGCTATTTGACGGATCTTGTCGCTCACACTGAAACTTAAAGTATGCAGGATCTTTCGCTGCACATTCTGGATGTGGCTGAAAATGGGGTAAGGGCCGGGGCCGACCTGATCAAGATTACCATAGAGGAGAACCGGAGCGCGGACAGGCTGACGATAGCCATCGAAGATAACGGCCGCGGGATGGCCTCGGGGTTCTTGGCGCAAGTCCTTGATCCTTTCGTCACCACTCGCACCACCCGCAAGGTGGGACTTGGGCTGTCTTTGTTTCAGCAGGCCGCACGTGAGGCTCAGGGCGATTTAAAGGTAGAGTCAGACCCAGGGCAGGGTACCAAAGTATCGGTTTTCATGAGTTATAGCCATATCGACCGCAAGCCGATGGGCAACATGGCCGATACACTCCTGGCTCTGATAGAGGGCAATCCGGCAGTCGATTTTGTCTACGTACACAAGAAGGACGGAAGAGAATATATCCTGGACACGAGGGATATACGCTTGGAGCTGGAAGAGATACCGATTAATAACCCGCAGGTTATAGGGCTCATCCGGGACAACATCCTTTCGGGACTCCACGAGATCGTTTCAGACTGAAGCGCTGGGCCCGAAAGACTACGGAGCGAAAAAAAAGTGCAAGAACGAGACGCGATATTAAAGAAGAAAACCGAATCGCCGGTTGAGGTTATGCCGCCTGAAGAGCTGGAAAAACTCGAGGGCATCATAGACAAGTATGGCGGCAGAGCCGGATATCTTATTCCCGCTCTAAAAGAGGCCCAGGATTTGTACGGGTACCTCCCCATGGAAGTTCAGCGGCATCTGGCCGAGGGTTTGCACATTCCAGCTTCTCACATTTACGGCGTTGTGACCTTCTATTCATTCTTTACCATAACCCCGCGAGGTAGGCACACGATCCGGTTGTGTCTGGGAACCGCCTGCTACGTCAAAGGCTCAAAAGAGATCCTCGAGAACATAGTGAAGGAGGTCGGCATCAAGGTCGGCGAAACCTCCGACGACGGCAGGTTCTCCCTCGAAGCGGTGCGGTGTCTGGGGGCTTGCGGTCTCGCTCCGGTGATGCTCATAGGTGAGGACACGCACGGCAACATTAATCCGACAGACACGGTGAAGATCCTTGAAGGCTATCAGTGAGCCGGAGGGCGGACAGGTCGGCGGGAGGCTCTGGTTGGAGAGTAACGTCTTAATCTTGCGGCAGGTAACACATTGATTGACTGGACTTCTCGACGGGTTGGGCCGGCGGGAAGGTAAAACGGTCAGACGCCTGGGCGCCCCCATTGGGGTCGGCCGATCCTCCGGGAGGAAGCATCGTGGCGAAAATTTCCATACAAGATCTCAAGAAGATCAAAGAGCAGCAACGAACCAAGATGATTTTGCGTGAAGGCGAGTTCCGTGCCAAGATTACCGTGCACATGGGAACCTGCGGGATCGCCGCGGGAGCCCGTGATATTCTGACGACTTTTCGGCAGGTCATGGCCGACAGGGATATTACGGACGTCCTCCTCACCAATTCCGGTTGCGCGGGCTTGTGCGCCAAGGAACCGATGATCACGGTCGAGGTTGCGGAGCAGTCGCCGGTAAAGTACATCCTGATTACCAAAGAAAAGGCCCTTCGCATATTCGACGAGCATGTAGTGGGGGGGAAGGCTGTCGAGGATTATGCACTGGCGCGCGGCAGCGAAACCCAGGCTACGTAAGGTAACGAGAATGAATCGGAAGCTTTTTCCGGTTGCTGAATATATTCCAGGCAACTCGGTGGAGAATCGGTAATGAGTGCCAGCCCCTTTTACAGAATGCAGTTCATGATGTGCGCGGGCACAGGATGCATGGCTAGCGGTTCCTTGGAAGTGAGGGATGCGCTTGAAAAAGAATTGGCAAAGAGGAACCTCCAAGACGAAGTTCAGATAATCATGACCGGATGCAACGGCTTTTGCGCAATGGGCCCGTTGGTCGTGGTCTATCCTGAAGGTATTTTCTACAATCAGGTCAAGCCGGAACACGCCCCCCTCATTGTCGAAGAGCACGTGCTCAAAGGGAGAATAGTAGAGAAGCTTCTTTTCAAGGAGGAGCTGGCCAAAGACCGCGTCCCTCTGATGAAGGACATTGGATTTTTC
Source organism: uncultured delta proteobacterium (assembly GCA_963809365.1). Classification (GTDB taxonomy): domain Bacteria; phylum Desulfobacterota; class Desulfomonilia; order Desulfomonilales; family Desulfomonilaceae; genus CAWBBA01. The sequence goes on from CAWEJR010000010.1 coordinate 203,856, forward strand.
GGCCTCCAAAGATTGATAGTGCTACGCAACCGTGGGCTTATAGATGCTGAGAACATCGACGAATACATAGCCCGGGACGGTTATGCGGCATTAGGCAAAGTCCTGGAAGAGATGACCCCCGAAGAGGTTATCGAGGAAGTCAAGAAGTCTGGGCTCAGGGGACGTGGCGGCGGAGGGTTCCCCACAGGGCTGAAATGGGAAGAGTGCAGGCGGTACGAGAGCTTTCCGAAATTCACGATCTGCAACGGCGATGAAGGTGACCCCGGAGCCTTCATGGATCGCTCCGTAATGGAAGGTGATCCCCATTCGGTCCTCGAAGGAATGGCAATTTCCGGCTACGCCATAGGAGCGGAAAAAGGTTACATCTACGTGCGGGCGGAGTATCCGCTTGCTATCCAGCGGCTCCAAAAGGCCATCCACGATGCCCACGACTATGGACTGCTGGGGACTGACATCCTCGGCAAGGGCTTCAATTTCGATATCGAGATCTATCCCGGTGCGGGTGCGTTTGTGTGCGGCGAATCCACGGCCCTGATGTACTCCATCGAGGGGAAAAGAGGAATGCCCCGTATCAAGCCTCCGCGCAGCGCCGAGGCGGGCCTGTGGAATCAACCAACGAATCTGAACAACGTGGAAACCTTCGCCAACCTCAACCCTCTCATCCTGAACGGAGGAGAATGGTTCGCGTCCATCGGCACTGAAGGGAGCAAAGGGACAAAGGTATTTGCGCTCACCGGAGCGGTTAATAACGTGGGTCTGGTTGAGGTCCCCATGGGGACCTCACTGAAGAGCCTGATTTTTGATATCGGAGGCGGAATCCCGAAGAAGCGGAAGTTCAAGGCCGCCCAAATAGGAGGCCCGTCCGGAGGCTGTATCCCCACAGGCATGGAGGACGTGGAGATTGATTACGAATCCCTGACCGGTGTTGGAGCCATGATGGGGTCCGGCGGCGTAGTGGTCATGGATGACGCCACCTGCATGGTGGATACTGCGAGGTTTTTCATCGATTTCTCAGTGGAGGAGTCCTGCGGAAAATGCACGCCCTGCCGAGAAGGCCTCAAGGTGATGCTCGAAAAGCTGACCGACATTGTGGAAGGCAGGGGACAAGAAGGGGACGTGGAGTTCCTCATAGAAGTGGGTCACCACGTCAACGGCACCTCGCATTGCGGGCTTGGGAAGAGTGCGGCAAACCCGGTCCTTTCGACGATCCGCTATTTCAGAAACGAGTACGACGCCCACATACGCGATAAACACTGTCCTGCACTGGTCTGCCCGAATCTCATAGATTTCGTGGTCTTGGAGGACAAGTGCAAGATGTGTGGCCTGTGCTACAGAAACTGCCCATCCGAAGCTATTACATGGGAAAAGAAGAAGGTGGCCCGCATCGACTTGGAAAAATGTACGAAATGCCGAACCTGCATCACGAATTGCAGGTTCGGAGCGATCAGATAACTACTGGTTCAGAGCAGAGAGGGCATTTCAGCCTTAGCTGCAATGAACGGATTCATAATCATTTTTGTGAGTAAGTTTCTATGGTTACCCTGACCATTGACGGCGTTGAAGTTACTGTTGAGCGCGGTGCGTCCATTCTGGAGGCCGCTCAAAAAGCAGGAATTCGGGTCCCGACCCTCTGTGACGATAAGCGTCTCGTGCCATATGGGGCATGTCGCCTCTGTATGGTGGAGGTCACGGCCAGAGGTCGCACCCGTACCATGCCTGCCTGCTTTAATCCCGCCCGTGACGGGATGGAAGTGGCCACGCACACCCCAAAACTGATCGAGAGTCGCCGCATGCAGCTCCAACTGCTTCTGCGGACTCACCCGCTCCTCTGCCCCAGTTGCGATGCAGCAGGCAACTGTCGGCTCCAGGACCTTGTCCATGAATACGAGGTCGCGGAAAGCCCCTTTTCAAGGGAATCCCGATACTTCCACGTGGACAACGAATCGCACTTCATCAGATTCAATATGAACTTGTGTATAAAATGCGGAATGTGCGTGCGCATCTGCGACGAGATTCAGGGTGAAAACGAGTTGAGCTTCATCGAGAGGGGGATGAGGTGCGAAGTTTCTACTGATTTCGAGCGCCCCTTGAATTGCGAGTTCTGTGGCCAGTGTGCATCTATTTGTCCTGTGGGAGCCATCTCCTCCAAGTGGCTTGTGGGAACGGGCCGTGAATTTGAACTGAAAAAGACCTATACCACGTGCTCATTCTGTAGTCTTGGGTGCATGTTAACTCTCGGCACTAAAGACAAGAAGATTGTGTACGTCACTTCTCCACCTGACAGCCCCAACGAAGGTAACCTTTGTGTGAAAGGGCGTTACGGCTGGCCTTATGTCTATTCCGAGGAAAGGCTCGCCAAACCCTTGATCCGGAAAGGCGGATCACTTCAGGAAGTTGAGTGGAATGAGGCGCTGAGCTTCGTAGCGGATAATCTGACCAGAATCAAGGGCGCTTCCGGCGCGTCGAGCCTTGCTGCTCTGGGATCCGAGCGGCTTACAAATGAAGAGGCTTATGTCTTCAATCGATTTGTCCGCACTGTCATGGAAACCCCCCACCTGGACCATGCAGGGGGATTTGGATACCGGGCTCTCGTGGACGGCATCGGGCCTTCACTCGGTTATCCGGCGGGCACCAACTCGATACGTGAGATCAGAAACTCTCAGGTGATAGTTCTCATTGGGGCCGACCTCACGGAGACCCACCCTGTGGCCAAAAACGAGGTGATTAACGCCACAGCCCGCAACAGGGCAAGAGTCATTGTTATAGATTCTGTTCGGACCAAGCTCACGGATCGTTCGGGTCTGTATCTACTGGCTCCTCCAGGATCAGAGCATCTCATAGCTAATGCCATGCTCAAGTGGATCATCGACAAGGGGCTTTTCGATAAAACAGCCTTGGACCTTAAGGCAGAAGGTCTGGATGATCTCATTGCATCCCTTTCAGATTACACGCCCGAAAATGTGGAGAAATTGACCGGAGTGGACGCGGCCCTTATCCGGGAGGCAGCGGAGGAATATGCCAAAGCCCCAACCGCTACGATCATCCTTACGCAGGGGATGAACCAGCCCGGATACAATGTGGAAGCAGCTCAGGCGGCAGCCAACCTCGCACTCCTAACGGGCCGTGTCGGCAAAGAATCGTGCGGAGTTCATCTCTTTGGTGAAAAGGCGAACTCTCAAGGCGCCATTGACATGGGTTTGGCTCCTGATCTTCTTCCGGGCTTTAATAGCATGGCGGATGAGGCTGCGCGAGCGAAGTTCGAAGCCGCGTGGGAAGCTCCACTGCCCCAGGGAACTGGCCTCAGTGCCTCTCAGATCCTTGCCAAGGCTGAGAAAGGGGAGATCCGAGGGCTTTACGTAGTCGGTGAGAATCCCCTTGAGACTTATCCTGACAGGGCGCAAGTCGAAAGGGCCCTCGCCAAGCTGGAATTCCTTGTCGTCCAGGACCTGTTCTCCACTTCGACTGCAAAGATGGCGCATGCAGTGTTGCCTGTAGCCTCTTTTGCCGAGAAGATAGGGACGTTTACGAGTGCGGACAGGCTCGTTCAGCGCCTTCGCCCCGCGCTGAAGACCACCGCTGGGAAAAGTGACCTGGAAATCTTCACGGCTCTCGCTGCGCTTATGGGTAAGCCATCAATGACGTATGCGGGTCCGGAGCAGGTGATGGAAGAGATAGCCGGTCTTGTGGATGTCTATAGAGGGCTGTCGTACGACCGGCTTGCGGACCGGGGCATTCACTGGCCCTGCGTAGATGCGGAAGATCCCGGAAAGAAGCTCCTTTATGAAGGCGGCTTCCCCGGGGGTAAAGCACGGCTGGCGCCTGCCGCAGCGATTCAGGAACCAAGGGCAAACGAATTGCCCATGTACTTGATTCCGGGAATACTGAAGTTCCATTCGGGCTCTCTGTCACAGTGGAGCGCTGCAATGACGGAAGTCTGCCCGGACGCTGACGCGGAAATCAACCGTAAGGATCTCAAAGGTTTGGGATTGAAAGCCGGGGACACGGTGAAGATTAGCAATGCTGAGGGAATCTCAATCCAGGTGAGGGTAAGACCTTCCCGCCGCGCCCTGGAAGGCTCCATCATAGTACCCCAACATTTCTCTGCATGGAAGCTGAACACCCTGACTCGGTGGGATCAGCCGGTGGTCAAAGTCAAGAGTCGAAAAGGTAGCAAGCTGAAGAGGTTGCGTGTATGGAATCCGCCCTCCCTATCATTCTGGTGATCGTGAAGGTCCTGCTTGTTGTTGTGGCAGTTCTGACCTTCGTGGCGTACCTGACACTGATCGAACGTAAGGTGCTTGGCTGGATCCAGGTCAGGATAGGGCCCAACCGTGTTGGTCCCTGGGGCCTTCTTCAGCCCCTCGCGGACGGGGCCAAACTTCTGCTGAAAGAAGAGATCACCGTAGCCGGCGCCAACAGAATCATTTACCTTGCAGCTCCGTTGATCGTGGTTGTCTGCGCTTTGGTACCGTTTGCAGTCATACCCTTCGCCAAGGGGTTGGGTCTGGACAGCATTCTAGGGCCTCTTGCCACTGAGTACGGGCTCAATAAAGGTGTCGTCTCCGACTTGAACGTGGGGATACTATATATTTTCGCCATCTCATCTCTGGGGGTCTACGGCGTGGTGCTCGGCGGATGGGCCTCCAACAACAAGTACTCGCTACTGGGTGGAATTCGGGCCGGCGCCCAGATGATAAGTTACGAGCTGGGGCTCAGCCTTTCGGTGGTAGGCGTGCTGCTCATAGCCGGGTCGCTCAGCCTGGTCCAAATCGTTGAGGCCCAGGATTCGATCTGGAAGTGGTACGTCTTCCGCCAGCCGCTCGGCTTCATTCTGTTTCTGATCGCGGGCAGTGCGGAAATTGCCCGTACGCCCTTTGATCTCATCGAGTGTGAAAATGAACTGGTTGCGGGTTATCAGACCGAGTATAGTTCCATGAAGTTCGGTCTATTTTACCTGGGTGAGTACGCACACTTGCTCTTCTTGAGTGCTCTCATGACCACGCTGTATTTCGGGGGATGGCAAGGGCCTTGGCTGCCGCCCATTTTCTGGTTCATGGCCAAAATGTTTTTCTTTGTGTTCCTGTTCGTTTGGATTCGAGGCACGTATCCCCGGCTTCGTTACGATAGGGTCATGACATTTGGATGGAAAGTGCTGTTGCCCGTGGGACTTTTCAACGTGATGGCAACGGCGTTTGTGTACACCGTCTGGCTCCAGTATGCGCGCTGAGAGTCTCGTGTCGTCGTGAAGCACAGCTACGGCCGGCCATTCTTCACAAGGCGTTGGAAAAACAGATCTGAAAGAAACCGTGAAGTTGAGACAAACAGGACCCGATATACCGATGAGGTTGTACGAGATGATTCTGCCGCTGATACAGGGATTGAAACTCACGCTCCACTACTTCTTCTCCAAGAAGGTAACGCTGCAATACCCGGAAGAGAAATGGGATGTGGCGCCTAGATGGAGAGGCCGCCACGTATTGACCAAGCATGCGTCGGGAAAGATCCGCTGCGTGGCTTGCATGCTCTGCGCGACAGTCTGCCCTGCGGAGTGCATCAGCATAGTGGCCGCGGCGGAACCTGATAACCGGAAATATCCTGAGAGCTACGTCCTGGATCTGGGACGATGTATCTTCTGCGGATACTGTGTGGAAGTCTGCCCCAAAGAGGCCATAGAAATGACCACAGCGTACGAGCTGTCCGAATACAGCCGCGAGGATCTCATCTTCACAAAAGAGATGCTGCTCGAGCCACCTGAGCCAAGGTACGTCTCCAAAAAGAAGGCAGGCTGACACGTTGGGGGGTCAGCCTAAACTGATGTGAGGGCCGGTAGGTCCGTTTTCACCGGCGGAGGTTTTGGAATATCCATGGAAGCTCTGATTTTCTACGTCTTGGCCGCCATAACGGTGGCATCAGCCTTCTTTGTGGTTTTCCTTCGGAGACCCATCCACAACGTTCTGTTCATGATCATAGTGATGATAGGTCTTGCGGGACTATTCATCCTCCTTCAGGCGGAATTTGTGGCCATGGTTCAGCTCGTGGTGTATGCCGGGGCTGTAATGGTCCTCTTCCTGTTTGTGATCATGTTGTTGAACCTCGATCAGGTGCGGCTGCCGATTGATCCAAGGGCTGTGCGATCATGGGTGGGTGTTGCTCTGGCCGTGGCGGTAGCGGTGGTGTTAGTGCCGATTCTGAAGGCTTTTGTGCCTTCCGGATCCGCAGCCGCGGAAAAAGCTCTCGAAATGTCCAACACGCAGATCATCGCCAAGGAACTCTTCACCACGTACCTGCTGCCGTTTGAGATAGCTTCGATCTTGCTCTTGGCAGCCATTATCGGGACAGTGATCCTGGCGCGGAAGACTTGAAAAAACAGAGAGAGGTTCTCCGTTGACCGCAGCCTCTTTACTCATGGCAGGAAATCTCAAATGATCACCGTACAACATTATCTGTTCTTGTCCGCGATCCTTTTCTCCCTGGGAGTCATCGGAGTGATGTTTCGTAGGAACCTGATCATCATTCTCATGTCCCTGGAACTGATGCTGAACGCTGTGAACCTGACATTTATAGCCTTTTCCCGCTATCTGGGTTCGGTGGAAGGGCAGATATTCGTCCTGTTTATCATGGTGGTGGCTGCGGCTGAAGTAGCAGTAGGGCTGGCCGTGGCGGTTGCCGTCTTCAGGCAGAGGGGCACGGTTGACGTCAATGACATCAACCTGATGAAGTGGTGAGAAGAGTCCGCGTGTCGGGTAGTTCAAATGAGGGCCGAACTTTCTATCGTCGAGCGTGAATTGGGAGCTTGGAATGACTGATCTGGTCTGGTTGATACCCCTGTTTCCGTTGCTGGGATTCCTGATCAACGGGCTTATAGGAAAGCGCTTCTCAGAGCAGGCCATAGGTTGGATAGGCTCTTTGTCGGTGGGTGCTTCATTTGTTGTGGCTCTGCTGATCTTTATTGAGCTTATCGGGACCGCGCCCGCCTCCCGATCGTTCCAGAAGATCGTTTACACGTGGATGATATCGGGTGACCTGAACGTTCCGATAGGCTTTCTTGTTGACCCGCTCAGCATGGTCATGATGATGGTGGTAAGCGGGGTGGGGTGCATTATCCACATCTATTCCATCGGGTATATGCACGGAGAATACGGTTTCCGCCGCTATTTCGCCTACCTGAATCTCTTTGTCTTCAATATGCTGATCCTCGTGTCGGCCAACAACTTCCTCTTGATGTTCGTGGGCTGGGAAGGGGTCGGCCTCTGCTCGTATCTTCTCATCGGATACTACTATGAAAAGAAGTCTGCGTCTGATGCGGGAAAGAAAGCCTTTGTCGTCAACCGCATAGGAGATTTCGGGTTTCTCATTGGAGTATTTCTCATCTTCATGACCTTTGGAACTCTCAATTATACCGATGTCTTCGCGGCTGCTCCCGAGAAACTCGCCGCGGGCGGCACTCTGGTCACGCTCATCACCCTCTTGCTCTTCCTGGGAGCAACCGGAAAGTCAGCTCAAATACCGTTGTACACGTGGCTTCCTGATGCGATGGAAGGCCCGACACCGGTGAGTGCCCTGATCCATGCTGCAACCATGGTGACCGCAGGTGTTTACATGGTGGCTCGCTGCAGCGTGTTGTTTGCTTTGGCTCCGGTTTCCATGACCGTAGTGGCCGTGATCGGAGGGGCAACGGCCTTGTACGCGGCTACCATCGGCATCACTCAATTCGACATCAAACGTGTCCTGGCCTATTCGACCATCAGCCAGTTGGGGTACATGTTTATGGCTTGCGGTGTTGGGGCCTTCGGATCGGGCATCTTCCACCTCATGACCCACGCTTTTTTCAAAGCCCTCCTATTTATGGCAGCCGGCAGCGTTATGCACGCCATGTCCGGAGAACTGGACATGCGCAAGATGGGTGGCCTCAAGTCCAAACTGCCTTACACGTGGATTACTTACATGGCCGGCACTCTGGCCATAGCCGGCATCTTTCCGTTCGCTGGCTTCTTCAGCAAGGATGAAATCCTCTTTTTCTCGCTCCAGCGGCACCTGGGCTTTTGGATTCTCGGGGCCGTGGCCGCGATCATGACGTCCTTCTACATGTTCCGGTCCGTGTTCATGACTTTCTACGGAGAATCGCGGGTGGACCACGAAACAGCGCATCATCTTCACGAATCCCCGCCACTTATGACTGTTCCTCTTATGGTGCTGGCTGGCCTGTCACTTATCGGCGGTTTTGCAGGGATTCCCATTTTCGAGGGCTGGCATCGGTTCGGCGATTTTCTGGCTCCTGTGTTCGCTCCAGCACAGGCCATCCTCAACAAGGCTCATCACGCGGAGCACCCGACCGTGGCCATGGAGTTGGCTCTTATGGGCGTGTCACTAGCCATCGCCGTTGTTGGGCTTCTCTTCGCGCGCTGGATTTACCTAACGAAACCTTCCGAGGCAGACAAGATGGTTGAACGCTTCGGCGGCCTGCATACACTGGTGTACAACAAGTACTGGATTGACGAGTTGTATGATTTCCTTTTCGTCAACTCCATCGTCAACTTTTCACGTTTGCTCTGGAAGCGTTTTGACGAAGCCGTTATCGACGGGATCGTTAACGGCGTGGCCCGCGTGGTCCGAGGTTGGGGTAGTGTCCTGAGGGAGATCGAGACCGGCCTGGTCAAGGATTACGCCCTTTCGATTCTCGTTGGAGCCCTTGCCGTAATAGGTTATCTCGTCCTCAAATAGGACACGGAGGAATGTCGTTCATGGACAGTGTTCCTTTCCCCATTCTTACCGCGATCACGTTCGTTCCGTTGGCGGGCGCGCTGCTTTTGCTGTTCCTTAACAGGCAGTCCAAGGAACTTCTCAGATGGGTCGCTTTGGTCGCCATGCTTGTTGACTTCGTGGTGAGCCTATTTGCGTACTCCTTGTTCGATCCATCCTCTGCTGCCATGCAGCTCGTAGAAGATCACATCTGGGTCCGCGACTGGGGCATCTCGTACAAGATGGGAATAGACGGGATCAGCCTTTTTCTGGTGCTGCTGACAACCTTGTTGGGCCCCATAGTGGTCCTGGCATCATGGAAGGATATAAAGGTCCGGGTCAAAGAGTTTCTGATTTCTCTCCTCTTCCTCCAAGTGGGAATGCTAGGCGTGTTTGTGTCGCTGGATCTGTTCCTTTTCTACGTGTTCTGGGAAATCATGTTGATTCCCATGTACCTGCTGATCGGCGTCTGGGGTAATCCCGCGCGAAAGCTCTACGCGGCCATCAAGTTCGTCCTCTACACTATCGTAGGCAGCCTGCTGATGCTTGTTGCCATTCTGGCCCTCTATTACACGGCGGGGAAAGTCAGCGGCGTTTACACCTTCGACCTCCTGAAGCTCTACGACTTTCCTGTTCCTCTTCAAGCTCAATTCTGGATGTTTCTCGCTTTCTTCTTGGCTTTTGCCATTAAGGTCCCCATGTTTCCGTTCCACACATGGTTGCCTGATGCGCATACCGAAGCCCCAACGGTCGGCAGCGTGGTGCTGGCGGCGGTCTTATTGAAGATGGGCACATACGGATTCATCAGGTTTGCCATTCCGCTCTTCCCTAATGCTGCTATGGATGCGGCGTGGTGGATATGTTTGCTCGCCGTGATAGGAATCATTTACGGGGCCTGGGTCGCAATGGTCCAGGATGATGTAAAGAGACTCGTGGCATTCTCCAGCGTTAGCCACCTCGGTTTCGTGATGCTCGGCATGTTTGCCTTGACCGCCCAGGGGTTGGAGGGGAGCATACTCCAGATGATAAACCATGGGCTAAGCACGGGCGCTCTGTTCCTCATGGTCGGGATGATCTATGAAAGAAGACATACCCGCCTAATCGCGGAATTCGGTGGATTGTCCAAGGTGATGCCCGTGTTTGCGGTTTTCTTCATGGCTTTCACCCTTTCGTCCATCGGCCTTCCCGGGCTCAACGGATTCGTGGGCGAATTCTTGATTCTTTTGGGAACGTTTAAGGTTTATCCCTGGTACGCTGTGTTTGCCGCCTCCGGCGTGATCTTCGCGGCCGTCTACATGCTCTGGATGTTCCAGAGAGTCATGTTCGGCCAGATCACTAACCCCAAGAATCTCGGGCTAAAGGACCTTGACGCTCGAGAGGTTGTCGTCCTGCTCCCCATTCTAGTCTTCGTAGTCTGGATCGGTGTTTACCCCAACACCTTTCTCAGGCCTATGGAGCCGTCGGTGAAGAATTTCATCCAGCAGGTGGAGAACAAGAGGGCGGCAGTGATGAATATCGAAAAGGCAAAAACGCATTCAAGCGACCGCTGGGCTGAACAGATGCTCACATCTTCAACCCCCGCGCGTACGGTTGATCGCTGATTTAGAAGGACTAGGAGCAATCGGGATGATGTCAATACCCGAGGTTAATCTTGGAGGTATCCTACCGGCGGTTATTTTGTGCATTGCCGGTCTGGTTGTGATGACGGTCGGATTGTACCTTCGCAAGGGAGTGATCGCTACATCCGCGATCATTAGTCTGGTTGGCGTCCTGATAGCCCTAATGGCGAATGCGCCGTTGAGAATGCTGAACAAGCAGGCTTTCTCGGGGTTAATTTCGCTGGACGCATATACCTGGTTTTTCAACCTCCTCATACTCATCGCGACCGGGCTGACAGTCCTGACTTCAGTGCGTTATTTCACGGATGATGGGCTGAATCTCTACGAGTACTTTGTACTGCTCCTATTTTCGGCAGCGGGAATGATGCTCATGGTTTCAGGAAACCACATCCTGACCATATTTGTGGGGCTGGAGACCTTGTCCATTTCCATCTACATACTCTCCGGGATCCTGCCGGTGAATTTAAAGTCCAAAGAAGCGGCACTTAAATATATAGTGCTGGGGGCGTTTTCCAGCGGCATCTTCCTGTATGGGGCGGCTTTGCTCTACGGGGCCGCTGGGTCTCTGAGCCTACCGGCGCTCGCGAAGTACTTTCAAGCCGGCCAAATCAGCCGGATGGCTCTCGCCGGCATGGGCCTCTTGTTGGTCGGTTTTGCGTTTAAGGTTGCCGCCGTTCCATTTCACATGTGGACCCCGGACGTCTATGAGGGTGCGCCGACTCCCTTCACCGGCTTCATGTCGGTTGGGGTCAAGGCCGCTGCTTTTGCAGCATTTGTCCGAGTCTTCTTTGAAGCGCTGACTGCCGTGCAGGTTGACTGGACCCACATACTATGGGCGCTTGCGGTGCTGACCATGATCCTCGGAAATGTGGCGGCCCTCGTGCAGGAAAATATTAAGAGGATGCTTGCGTATTCGAGCATTGCCCACGCTGGCTACCTCTTGATCGGCATGGTGGCGGGAAAGGAGGCTGGAACCGCCGGGATGCTCTATTACCTGTTGGCGTACACGTTCACCAACATTGGAGCCTTCGGCGTAGTGGCTCTGGTAGGGAGGAAAGGAGAGGCCAATGTCATGATCGACGACTACCGCGGTCTGGCAAAGGTCCATCCTCTGCTGGCGCTCGTTATGTCGATTTTTCTCTTCTCTCTTGCCGGTATTCCCCCCACGGCCGGATTTATGGGGAAATTTACCATATTCAGCGCTGCCATAAATTCAGGGTACATATGGCTCGTTATCGTCGGTGTGCTCACTAGCGCCGCGTCGGTTTTTTATTACTTCCGGGTGATTATGAAAATGTACATGGAATCCCCTGAGACGGCGCCGACGAAGCTTCAGTTTGGACCGGCCATGGTCCTTGCTCTGTCCATTACGACGGCTGTTGTGCTATACATAGGCATCTTCCCCACGACTTATCTTAATTTGGCTACTGAATCGGTCAAGCCGCTTTTCTGAGAGCAAGACCATCGAGTAGGAAATTAGTCGCACGGCATGCCATTCGCATTTGTGGGAAAAATATGAAAATAAAGGCTCTGGTCCCCACCGGTCATGGCATCAACTGCGAGCATGAAACCCGCCGCGCTCTGGAACTGGGCGGATTTGACACAGTTGACCTTGTACATTTGAATCTTTTGGCACAGGGCGAGGTCAATCCGGCTGCGTATCAGATTATAGTGTTCCCCGGCGGTTTCCTGGACGGCGACGACCTTGGCGCGGCTCAAGCCTGCGCAAACCGTATCAGGAATTCCCGAGTCAACGGAGAGAGACTGGTCGACCGGCTGATAAGGTTCGTGGGCGCAGGCGGCCTTGTGCTGGGGATCTGCAACGGCTTTCAGCTTCTGACGAAACTCGGTATGTTACCGGCTGTCAATGGTGACTATACGAGGAGGGATCTGAGCCTTACGGGCAATGATCAAGGCAGATTCGAAGATCGTTGGGTTCATCTGATGGTTGACCCGGATTCTCCTTGCGTCTTCACCCGTGGCATACAACGGCTGTACCTGCCTGTGCGGCATGGGGAAGGGAAGATTGTGGGACGGCTTCCGGAGCTTTCGAAGGCCCTTCTGGAAGCCCATCAGGCGCCTGTGAGGTATGCTCTGGAGGACGGTAACGAGCCAACCATGATCTATCCATTCAATCCGAATGGTTCCGAGCAAGCAATTGCGGGACTTTGTGATCCCACGGGCCGCGTATTCGGACTGATGCCTCATCCGGAGTGTTTTCTCCACCGAACGAATCATCCTAGATGGACACGAGAAGAGTTGCCTGAAGAAGGGGAGGGCCTGGCCATATTTAAGAACGCCGCAGAATTTCTTCGAGGGGCCTGAACAAGTGGTGTTAAGCGGTCCAGGATTTGAGGCCCCCAGTGAAGCCAAGCTCCAATCTTTTTTTGTTGCAACATCCGGTAATTTGGACTAAAATCAACAGCTGTTCTCCCACCTGGACGTCTTTGAACTCATAGATTCTGAACGATGTCTCAGAGCAGGGAAACCTGCACGTGAATAGTTACACAGGAGGTATAGATGGCTCTGGACCCGACCAAGATGGCCGACTGGCAGGTAGCTGAAGAGGCCGAAAAAACGATGAAAACGGTTTATCAGCTCAGGGACGAAATGGGGTTGAAGGAAGAGGAACTTCTCCCGCATGGACACTACGTGGGCAAAGTCGATTTTAGAAAAGCCCTGAAGCGCCTTGCCGACAGGCCTGACGGAAAATACATCGACGTGACAGCCATTACGCCCACTCCCCTTGGAGAAGGCAAATCCACCAGCAGCATGGGATTGGTGGAAGGTCTCGGAAAACGTGGCAAGAAAGTCACTGCTGCTATTCGGCAGCCGTCCGGCGGCCCGACAATGAACATCAAGGGATCCGCTGCAGGTGGCGGTCTGGCCCAATGCATCCCTCTCACGCCGTTCTCTCTCGGTCTCACCGGCGACATCAACGCCATCATGAATGCTCACAATCTGGCTATGGTTGCGCTCACCGCACGTATGCAGCACGAGTTCAACTACGATGACGAAGAGTGGGCAAAGAGAGGCCAGCCGAGGCTGAATATCGATCCGAGAAACGTGGAATTCGGATGGATCATGGATTTCTGCGCCCAGTCCCTGCGAAACATCATCATCGGTCTCGGCGGGAAAATGGACGGCTTCATGATGCGGTCGACTTTCGGCATCGCTGTCTCCTCAGAAATCATGGCCATCCTGGCTGTTGCGACTGATCTGAAGGACATGCGAGAACGCATGGGCCGCATAGTGGTTGCGTACAACAAGAAAGGAAAGCCGGTCACGACCGAAGACCTTGAGGTCGCCGGAGCAATGACGGCCTGGATGGTAGAAGCCCTGAACCCCAATCTTCTGCAAAGCATCGAAGGCCAGCCCGTCTTCGTGCATGCAGGCCCGTTTGCCAACATCGCCATCGGCCAGTCATCCATCATTGCGGACAGAGTCGGACTCAAACTGGCGGACTATCACGTTACAGAGTCGGGATTCGGAGCTGACATCGGCTTCGAGAAGTTCTGGAACCTAAAGTGCCGCTTCTCCGGTCTCAAGCCGAACTGCGCTGTTTTGGTGGCTACCATCCGTGCGTTGAAGTGTCACGGAGGAGCGCCCGTGCCCAGACCGGGCTTACCGATGCCCAAGGAATACGAAGGCGAAAACGTCGGTTGGGTTGAGGAAGGGTGCAAGAACCTCGTACACCACATCAATACGATTAAGATGGCAGGAATTAATCCGGTGGTATGCATCAACTCATTCTACACTGACACCAAGAACGAGATCGCCGCTGTCAAGCGTCTGTCCGAGGCCGCCGGCGCGCGAGCCGCGGTTTCCGAACACTGGCTCAAAGGCGGAGATGGTGCCCTGGAGTTTGCTGATGCCGTGGTCGATGCATGCGCAGAAAAGAACGAGTTCAAGCTCCTGTACGACCTGAGCTTGCCGTTGCGACAGAGGATCGAGCTTATCGCAAAAGAGGTCTACGGCGCGGACGGAGTCACGTACACCGCCGAAGCAGAAGCCAAGGCCAAGAGAATGGAAGCCGATCCGGAGCTTTCCAAGCTGGGAACATGCATGGTCAAAACCCACCTGAGTCTTTCCCATGACCCGAACATCAAGGGCACTCCCAAGGGTTGGACCCTCCCTATAAGGGACATCCTTACATACAATGGGGCAGGATTCGTGGTGCCGGTTGCGGGAGCAATCTCACTGATGCCCGGAACTGGTTCGAACCCGGCATTCCGCCGTGTTGACGTGGATGTTGAGACCGGGAAGGTCAAAGGGGTGTTTTAATTAGACTTTCCTAATCAGGGAATTCGTGCCTGTGTGTAGGGGCGGGTTTCAAACCCGCCCCTACTGATTAGAGGCCCTGTTGCATATTGTCCGTGCAGTAGCCCCTTTTCCTTGAACAAATTCCATGAAAAACAAAACCTCCGGGACCCCATCGCTTCATCCCGGAGGTTCGAGCCCCCTTCGCACCGGGGGGAGGAGCTTCAAGGGCTCTGTCTTTACCTTAGTCATTTATTGTACAAGGGCAAGGGGCGGCACTTCTCCGAGGACGGCGGGAAGCAAGCGGCGCAACAGACGGGGCGGACGCTTCTCCCTCACATCCAATCATCGAAGGTCGTTCCATATTCTGTTATAAATCTATGTCTATCAAGGGGGCTGTACAGATCACAGCCCTTATTAAGCCACCGGACCGACCCTTCGGCTTCCCGTCCCGCGGTTTGGGTAGCTTACATGTTGAGAAGCGGTAGACGTATCCGCCCGCCATTGAGAGAATCTTCTAGTGGTAGTCTTAACCCGCGGTGGCTTGCCACGGGTCTCCTCCCCTCGCAGGCAAGTTTATTCGCACCGACGCCGGATGCCAATGCCAATTCCTAGGCTCCCGGCATTCCAGCACCCTCTGACAGGCTGCTACTAATACCGGATATGGCCCAGCCGGCCACAGGAACAGAGCTGGGTCTCGATGAACATCGCCGCCCACTACGCAATGAGGGGCCTGAACTTGTTTGCTCGGGTTACTGATAATTGGATCAGTAGCGTCTCCAGCGTCTCGCGCCCCCAAATCCTACGCCACTTCCCACGCCCCCAAGTCCCATGCCGGCCCATCCGTAGCCGCCATAGCCGCCATAGCCGCCGTAGCCGCCGTAGCCGCCATAGCCGCCGCCGTAGCCGCCGTAGCCGCCGCCACCGTAGCCGCCGTAGCCGCCGTAGCCGCAAGATCCGCCATAGCCGCCATAGCCGCCATACCACGCCATAGAGCTGGACGGCATGACAGCAGTCAAGGGCCACAACGGACAGAACCAACGCACTAATCATCAACGCTCTTTTCATCATTCACCTCCACTTTACGCTAGACAATTACTTTTTGGAGTCGGCCTTCAGCAAGATCTCAAGAACCGGTCCGTACTCTCGCGGTGAGAAGACTACGAAGTTCATCGAGGGAAGAACTCACCAAATACCAATTGACCTACTGTCCGCGGACCACCCTTGAGAGTTCTCGCCGCATCAACCCCATTTTCCTAATTAGACGTTTTCGAACGATAAAAGTTTCATTTTTGGGGGTAGCCGTTCGACACCGTATGCGTCAAATCTTCTTTGGGGGTCTGTTTCGATGGTATAGAATGCGCAGTCCTTCCATGGTGAGGTCATCGTCGACCTCGTCCACAAGCGTTGTTTCTGCCGAAATCACGCTCGCAAGACCTCCTGTGGCGATCACCTTCGGCCTGGATCCCAACTCATCAAACATTCGCATAAGTATCCCATCCACCAATGAGGCGTAACCAAAGATAATTCCCGATTGAATTGCAGATGCGGTATCCTTCGCGATTACCCGCTGTGGTGCGATCAATTCAACCCTGAACAGCTTGGATGCTTGATGAAACAGCGCTTCCGCGGCTATCTTGACTCCGGGCGCTATCGATCCACCCTCGTACTCACCCGCTTTGTTTATGTAATCGAACGTCGTGGCGGTTCCGAAGTCCACAGCGATTAGATGGCCGCCATACTTTTCGTACGCGGCCACTGCATTCACGATTCGGTCCGCCCCCACTTCCCTCGGATTGTCGTATCTTATAGGCATACCGGTCTTAATTCCCGGCCCCACAAAGAGAGGGGGAACCTTAAGAAAACCATTGCACAGCTCTTCGAGGGCCCCGATCAAAGGGGGAACAACGCAAGATATAATGACGCCGTCGATTTGGAACGACTCCAGTTCTTCGGCTGAAGCAAGGCTTCGCAGAATCATGCGATACTCATCCGAGGTGGAATCTTCCACTGTCCGGATTCTCCAAAACCCGAGTTGCTTCGTTCCATCGTAAATCCCGATGACTGTGTTCGTGTTTCCCACGTCAATTGCAAGGAGCATGGCCTTTTCCTCCTGTTTCTGAAATCCCGCCGCTGCTCTATCCGTCCACGTAAGGGCACAGCGCACCATGCCCTTACACCAAGAATGGCTGAAACCCTGGGATTGCTCCGTCGACCCCGTGAGGGGTCTGACAAGCCGTCCATGGTACCGAGCATACGTCACCTTCGGCGCCAAGAAAAGAATATTTAGATCTTGATTGTATCCATTCAGTCTCGCGGAGGCGGGCGTTCTCTTCCAATATGTCTTTGCGAGCGCAGCGAAGCAATCTCCAGCGGGATGTGGGCCCCGGTGGGGATGGGCATCTTGCCCGTCCTCGACAGACAGGCAGTCCCACGTTTCGCGGGATGTCCCACCGGGAATCCAGCACCGGCAGGGACGCCGGTGCCTACGATTTGGTAGCGGCAGGCGTCCCTGCCCGCCATTTCCTGGCCTACGAATCGGAGTCCGAGGTGACGAACGACCGGCAATCCCCGTTCCGCGTGGGACGGCCCTACCAATGAGAATGCTTGGCCGTTTCGCTTCTCGCAATAACCGGAGGGATGACGTTCCCCGGAATGGTTACCCAGATGAAAGGCATTGACTGGGCCGTGGCGGAATGCTACTTTTCATAATGGTGATCTTGGCAAAATACCATTGTGAATTGTGCGCTCGACATACTCCACTGGGAAGACGGCACGGAATATGAGACCCACCGGAATAGTCAGAGACCCGGCTTATTTGCTGCATGATATGGGGACCTACCACCCCGAGAGCCCGGAGCGACTCGAGGTCATTTATCAGATGATCGACGAACTGGGTCCGGCGCTAAATCTGGTTGAAGTTCCCATCAGAACGGCAGCGCCAGAGGAAATCGCTACAACCCACGATCCGCGTTATGTTGACAACATCGTGGCTACGGCCGGTAGAGACAATACGTTCCTTGACCCGGACACTTCGGCGTGCGCTTATTCATGGGATGCAGCGTCGCGTGCTGTGGGTGGGATCTTCAATCTGGTGGATGCGGTCGTGGAAGGGCAGGTTCGCAATGGCTTTGCTCTGGTGAGACCTCCCGGCCATCACGCGGAGAGGCGCCGGGCCATGGGGTTCTGTCTTTTTAACAATATTGCGCTTGCAGCTCGCTACGCGATTAACCGACACGCGATGGAGAGAGTCGCCATAGTGGATTGGGATCTCCATCATGGTAATGGGACGCAGAATACTTTCTACGAAGAACCCAAAGTGCTGTTTATCTCAACCCATCAGTTCCCGCACTATCCGGGAACGGGAGGAATGAGAGAAGTAGGGCACGGGCCAGGGGAAGGGTATACCGTGAACGTGCCCATGGCCGCTGGGGCCAATGATGCCGAGTACTTGACGGTATTCCATATGGTAGTGGCGCCGATCCTCGAAGCTTACCATCCTGAATTGATTCTGGTGTCCGCAGGTTTCGATGCTCACGAGAGCGATCCGCTGGGCGGTATGAACGTCACAGAGCAAGGATACCAACGGATGGTAAAGATACTGATGCACCTGGCGCAAAAATACTCGTCGGAACGCGTGGTCCTCACCTTGGAAGGCGGCTATAATCTCACTGCTCTGCGCAATTCCGTCGAGATGATTCTAGATGCTCTGTCGTCCTACAATCCTAGTGAGGAAAGCATGCCGGGGCAACCTTCCATGGATAATCTGAGTCCAACCTTCAAGGCCAGGTTGAGAGATGTATTGACCATTCAACAAAGGTACTGGCCTGGCCTCCCATCGCTCTGAGAAAATACCGACTCTATGCACGGAATACTACTAGTAGATAAACCTGAAGGGATTACCTCCAATGAGGTCGTCCGGATTGTCAGGAGCCGTATCAGACCCGCCAAAGTGGGGCACACGGGAACATTGGACCCTGCTGCCACAGGTCTGATGGTTCTTTTAATTGGGGCTGGAACCCGAGTTCTGGATTATCTGGACGAAAGTCGGAAGAGGTACCTACTGACAGTCCAACTCGGGGAAGAGACCGATACGGGTGACAGGGATGGAACCGTCATCCGAAAGGAAGATCCTTCCGGAATAAGTCTGGCCGGGATCGAAGAAGTGCTTATAAGCTACCGGGGAGTCCTCGATCAGGTGCCACCACACTATTCTGCCATCAAGAAAGAGGGGGTACCTCTTTACAAACTGGCCCGTAAAGGGATTTTTCCGGATCTTGCTCCTCGTGTCGTGGAAGTTTTTTCGCTCGTGGCAACCGGCTGGGACCCGCCTCTGCTGGAAATGGACTTGATCTGCTCGAAGGGGACTTATGCCCGTGCTCTGGCTCGTGACATCGGCAATGACCTTGGTGTAGGAGGGAGGCTGGAGAGGCTCCGAAGGACCGCGAGTGGTCCATTCAATGTTTCGGATGCTATGACTCTTGACGAGACCACCGCTGGAGGGGCTGAGGCGATATCCAGCCGTATTATCAGCCTGCCGGATGCACTAGCGCATATTCCGGATTTGCCAGTATTGCCTACCGAAGTAAGGAAGCTCATGCAAGGAGCACCTGTGGCAGTTCCCAGAAGCCGACTCTCTTTGGCAGGCGCATCGGCGGACAAACCCGCGCGTCTTTTCAAAATAGTTTCCGGTAATGGCGGCATCTTGATCCTGGTTCGTCCGGAACCGAAAGGCACTGACGTGTCTATAAAACCCGTCAAAGTCTTCCACACCTGGAAAGAGGATTAAGCATTCGGAATCATACCTTTGACGAAGATTCAGCTACGTGAAACAAGTGTCATTGCGAAGACTGGAATCCCGCGTTCCGCGGGAAAGCAATCTGTTTCTGCTGCCTGGGAGATTGATTCGGGCCGCGCCCTCTCAATGCCAGTCTAGAGCAATTGACAAATTTTTTGTCCGATTTGCGGGAATGAGACCGTCACCCCGGACTTGATCCGGGGTCCAGAATCTGGATTCCCGCCTTCGCGGGAATGACGGAGAAAACGGCCGTCACGGTCGGCCTTCTGAATTCTGCATCTAGGATGGCCAAATGGACATTATTTTTGGCAACGGCTATAATTCTTTTCCAAGTCGATAATTCCGTAAGAATTTTCAATCTTCCGACTTCGTTACCGAAGTGGTTCCCCGCGATGAACCTCTTCCGGAACTGCACGCATCTCGCCCTTCAGAAGCCTAAAAATCACCACAGCTTTTGTTTTCTTTTTGGGAACGTTTGAAAAATTCACGGAAAAGTTTGCGGGTTCTCTAACATAGTCCCGGATCGTGTACGTGTGGTTACTTACTTTCCCTCCCGGGCAACTGTAAAGGCACGCGATGCATCCGGAATGCCATTCGGGAATGAGCGCCTGGTTCCCGCCGAACCGCATGTCGATCCCGTGGCCTCCCGAATCAACGAAAAGATCTTGCAGGGGCAGAGGTGACGGCAAATCAGGCCACCAGACAAATACCCTTACTGGGGTCCCCTTCACACGAGCGTCCGGAGCAGTGCTGTTCTTGTCTTTCCGGTCATTCCATGTCGCCATAGTAAGATTGTTTCCCGGCACCGCTCCAATGGAAATCATGGCATCGTAAAATGACTTGTCATCCGTGTATCCGGCGAGAAGGGCCTCATTTGCCGCGGTGCCACCTTTCCAGACAACTGCGTGGTAGTTCGGCGTAGATTTAAGCCAACCGCCGGAAAATGCCTCCGGCTGGAGTTCAGCCAGCAGTCGCACTTCTCCGGCCCTAGAGTCCACCTGAAGCGGATGCTTCTCATCCAATCCAAAAAGATTGGCGGTCTGGGCCGAAACATGCTGTAGGCTTCCGGTGGTGAGCGAAATAATTAGTGCCACGATTAGACGGCTGAACACCCTTTGGACCTTCGGATGCACCGCAAAACGGCTACTGATTGAAGAAACTGGCATGCAAAACGTTCTCCTTCTCTGATTCTCTTACGGTAAGCGGTTGGAGGCAAGCTGAGCGGAGTGAATGATCCATTCATGGAGAGAGCCTCCCCGCAATTTCCTCCTCTGCTCTGCTGACTTCATACCCATCAGCCGACAGCATGCGGATGATACCGGCCACATGCGGAACGCCGACAAACGCCACTGCGTCACCTTCTTGCAAGTACCGCTGCATCCTTTCGTACAAGATGGCATCACGGCGCTCTATTATCCAAGTATTGCGGGTGGGGAACCTGTAAGGATTCGACGAAATCTTTTCCAGGTCCGCTTCGAGATACCATTTCACAAAATCGCTGGTGTAAGACTTCCAGTCGTGGATTCGCCTCAGGAAGTCTATTATTTGCACACGCGAAAGACTCTCGAGGACTTCAATCTGCTCCGCTATGGTTTCCAGAAACGCCACATCCTTTCCCATCTTTCGGGCAAGGTCATAAGCTTCCATGTCAACTGAATATTTCCAGCCATTCTTTTCCAGGAACCTGTAGTAAAGCGTGAAGAAGGCCATCCAGGGCTTCATTCCCCTCACCAGAGAGCAGGCGAAGCTTTCCGGGGCAGAGGCCATGAATTGAAGAGCTATCAAAGATCGCGTGTCAGACCCCGTTGGGGCAAGTGCATGCGCAATACTTAGAACAGTTTGCTCATCAAGTTCGTCTAACAGACACTCCTCCGTCTCGCTCGTGGAACCCCGCTTTGACTACCTGCTGCATGCTGTGTTCATCAAGCGGGCCCTCGAATAATGCCCTGTTACCGCTCCGCAGCAATTGACCGAGAGACTTTCTGAAGCTGTGAGGAAAAAAGTGAGCGGTGCCCGCCAGAAAAGACCGCCGGCGGTCCTTTTGGACCCGCCAGACCATTCTGAGCGGTATTTCCCTGAATCTTCTGAAGAGCATTCTCTATTTTCCCATCACTTCATCGCTTCATTGTATAGGAAATTATTGCGTCCAGAAATGAAGGCTTTCTGATCGTGAGCTCGCACATTTCGTATTTCAGCGAAGGAACGCCGCCCCACTTTTCTTTGAAACGGCGTATGCCTTCATTCACTCCGAGACCGAGATGAATATAACGCTTTGTTAAGTTCCGTGCTTACCTTGATCATTTCTAAGAACAACAGATCCGACGCGCCGCTGACGTAGTTTTTTTTCGAGTGGCAGCCGATCACATAAGTGGAGAAATCTTTTGCGGAGAGATCGACCACGTAAAACGCGGCCAATTTCTTGCCAGGATAACGGGCGTTCAAGACGAGCGCATCGTCCGATCCGCCTACATAATCCCACATTCTGAACAGCAATTCTTTGATCCGACCCGGCAGATCAACCCTGTCAACGAACTCATGAGCCAGATCATAGTGGTCTTGACCAAGATTCCTGGCCCTTTCGACCACCACACCATGCACAGCCTTCTTTACTGCTCTTCGCGCAGCAGGTGGAATAGACGCTGCTCTCAAATCCAGAGTATAATAATAATCCGTGTTTCGTTCAGTGCAGGAATTGCGGAAGGACAACGGCAAGTCGGGTGCGACGAGGGAAACATTTAACGGGCGAAACGCCTTGATTATCCTGTTCAACACCCGCTCGAAGTCATGCACTTGGAAATCCTTTTCCAAAGGGTATCCAACTGCAATTACCAGGTCGCCCTTCCTGCAACAAAAATAACGGTCGATGAGAAAGGGCTCGCTGCCCGAAACCAGAGTCATTAGCCTCACGATGTGCTCGGGCACATAAGCTCGCGAGAGTATCTGTTTTTCTTCTTCGGCTGATATCATGTGGCAGCGAAACAGACCACGAAATCCGATCAGCCGGCGTGAACTGGAGAGGATTTGACAAGCCGTCTAATCTGTCCGTAATTCGCGCCGACTGTGTTTTCTTATACACCGAAGGCAGGGATTTTCTGGAATACAATTTCAGTGATCTTCAGGAGCCAACAGGTGTCTAGTAAGAAAAGAAATGGGCGATCTTTGGTTGTTCAAGGTTGGGCCTGGGTTCATTCGAGAGGAGGCGCCGGATAAAGCCACTGTTGCAATCTGTCGCCGACTGCCGAATGAATTCGTGATCCTTATGGGTGATATCAACCTGTGGTTCCCCGCGAGCCGGTCGCTTCCGTTCATTTACCCATCAATGGAGTTATAGAATGGACTACGGGTTACCGCCCGTGAGAACGGATCGATGTTGAATTCCCAGGAACGCCGTCTGGTTTACCAAAAGGCGTATCTGCCTGAACACATTCCGGATTATGTTGAGGCAATTTCAGGAGCAGAGCCATTTCTCCACGATGGGCACCTGTGCTTCTTGCGGACAGGGCACATGATATTCGTAGGGTATCCGCTCAGTGACGCAGAGCGATAAAGCGCCAGAAGCGTACGAATCTGCATGCCGAAGGTTTCGCCCGTTTACCACGGCTATCATTGCGCCGAAGCTTTGGGTCCAGGCGACTCAATTGAACGGGCTCATTGAGGATACATACTACAGGCTGGAACTCCCCATGGCACCATTGAAGGCCGACCTCGCTTACATGATTCGCCGGGCCGGCCGGGAGCTGAGAGTTTTCGAAGGGACTTTCGGAGAGGACCACGAGAGAATGATCCGTTCCTTCCTCGCCGAACGCGAGGTAGGTCCCGGGCACCAAGAGATCTTCGAGAAGATACCCGAATATCTCGCTCGCTCTTCTACCGCACATGTCCTCGAAGCGAGAAGGGGAGACCAACTGGTTGCCTTTAACATAGTTGATTTAGGTTCCGCTGATTACTGTTTCTATTTATTCAATTTCCGCTCGCTTGAAACCAGAGTGCCTGGAGCGTGCGATCTGCTGTTCTATGAGATGGCCCGGCTGGCCGAGGCAGGGAAGAAAAGGAATATGAACCTTGGCTTGGGCATTAATTCGGGTGTTCGGCGGTTCAAAGAGAAATGGGGCGCTGTGCCCTCCCTGCGGTATGCGTATGCTTCTGTAAGAAGGCGTCGTGTGGGGATATTCAGTTTGATAAATAAGTACTGATTCCCAAATGCGCCTTAGTTAAGCTCAGTGCAAGAAAGAAGAATCAATATTGTGGAAAATCGCATGGACCTAAATTCTCGAACACAAAAGCCTTCTTCGGAGACTGTTGAGGCCCTGACGAGTGGAGAGACAGAACCTGCCGGAAAGAGCAGACTGTTGCCGTCCATATCCACACTATGGCGGAGCCTATTAGGCGGCCTTACGGGTTCCGCGGCACGCGACGATTTGAGGACACGGGAAGCCAAAAAAAGGCGCTGGCGCTTGGTTCAAGTGGAGTCGGCGCTGGCATGCAATCTCCGTTGCATCATGTGCCCTTGGAAGGAGTTTAGAGAGAGGGCCCACGACCGAGGGATCATGCGCCAGGAGGTCTGGGAATCGATTCGGCCCCACCTGAAGGAAGTTAAATCTGTCGACTTCACCGGTGGCGGTGAACCGCTGCTGCAGCCCCGTCTGGCTGAATGGATTGGAGATGCAAAATCCTGTGGGTGCGAGACGGGAGTTCTGACCAACGGTCTCTTGTTGAACCGGGAAATGGCAAAGAAGTTGATTACCGCTGGTCTGAACTGGATTTGCGTGTCCATCGATGGAGCGACCAAAGAGGAATATGAACGGATTCGCAGAGGATCCAGCTTTGAGAAGGTATGCGAGAACCTGGCCGGTGTCGCCAAGCTGAGGGCCAATGAGACCCCCATGATAATGATCAATTTTGTAATGATGTCGGGAAACCTTCATCAACTGGAGCATATCGTGAGATTGGCCGCCCAATTGGGAGTGGACCAGGTCAATTTCAAGCAATGTGACGTAATACGGGGTGAGCACGGCAAGGGTCTCAGCCTCTTCGGGCCCAACGAAACCAGAGAAATAAGGCGGTTTCAGAAGGCCCTTACCGCCGCGCGCCGCTTGGCTAAGAAACTGAACGTCCGGACAACCGCACCTCCTTTACTCCCACTGAGAAACCGGTTTGCGAACAGGACCCCACCGATTCCGCATTCATCCGCTATGACGGGACCGTGGCTCCTTGCATAAGCTTAGCCAACGGCGGTCCAACTACATTCCTGGGACGGGACGCGACCATGCCATCCGTGCACTATGGAAGCCTCCCGGACAAGGATCTCCTCGATTTGTGGGAAGCTGAGACCTGCGCCCTTTTCCGGGAAAGATTTCACGAGCGACTCCGCGCCTATGAAGAGGCGTTTCTGGCCGGGCTCACCAGAGGTTCGGGCTTGACACCAGAGAGGCTCCAGGAAGAGGCTCTCAAGAGGATGCCCAAAGCCCCGGAAGGCTGTACGGTCTGCCACTATCTTCACGGTATATAATACCGATTCGCTAGCAACAGATTGGCACTCGTTGACAAGCGACAATGGTATTCACGGCAATTAAGGCAGTGCTCTTCGTGTCACCACGGTCAGATCATGCAGCCAAGGTGAGACTATTCCCGGGCACCGCCTCTAGGGAAATCATGGCTTCGTAAAACGAGTTGTCATCCGTGTCTGCGGCGAGATGGGCTTCATTTGCCGCGGCGCCTGCGTCCGGATAACCATGTGAATGTTCGGCATCCCTGGAGGACCGAGTGGCCGGACCGTTCGGAGCGGTCTTCGTTCCTTGTTGTGGCGCCCCACACCACTTGAGTTGGTGTCAGGAGACCTACATCAGTAAAAAGGAGAAGGATGAAGCTCAACTAGATAGTTCTGTTGCGCTTTCATAGGCCTTGCCATGGCACACATGATATATATCTATATTCCAATATGTTAACTACCTATCATCACATAATATATGAATAATAGTGATAATTGTTGGATATTTTGTACTTTACTTTTGAACGATTTTGTAGTCAACTACCAAGGGTGAGTGAGTCGTCTTGAATTACGAAAGGGTATCGGGAATGAGTTTGCGCAGATGGTTTTGTGCCTGTTTGGTCCTAGCCCTGTCGCTGTGCATCATCGGCCAGGCTATGGCCAAGAAAAAGAGTAACGACAGAAGCCCAGTCAGAACAAAAGCTGTGGAAGAGCCGAGACTGGATTCTTCCCCGACATGGGTAGTGGTAAACCTATTCACAGGCCGCACGTCCAAACAGGCCGTCAGGGTTCGCGATACGCTGGCCCGGCTGGGCGCCGAAGGGCAAGGGATTGTGCTGCCGTTCCGTGAGGTCACAGCGGAAAACATGGCAAAGCTGCGCCCTACCTTTCTTGCCCTGAGTCCCAATGGCGTGCCCTGGTGTCGGTACAAGGGTGGCAACGGCCTGGATCTAGACAACTTCTTGCGTTCCTTGAAGATTATAGTGGAAGAGATGAACATCCCGGTCATCGGAATCTGCGGCGGACATCAAGCCCTTGCTCTTGCGTTCGGAGGGAAGGTCGGCCCTATCCGTGGCGGCGAGGATGACTGTTTGCCGTACGGGAAAAACCCTACTGAACGGGGTCGCCACAATGTATACGTAGTCGCGGATGATCCTCTGTTTCAAGGAATGGGAAAAACTGTGAATCTGGTTCAAAATCACTTCGACGAGGTCAAGAGATTGCCGGAGGGCTTCGTTCGTCTGGCCCAGAATGACCTGTGTGGATACCAGATCATTAAACATCCGACAAAGCCCGCGTACGGGGTGCAGGCTCATACCGAATACTACCTCAAGACTCGACCTGACGGAGGGTTGTTGCTGAAGAATTTTCTAGGTATTGCCAAGACCCATAACGAGCTTGTGCGGAAGTCTCCTGGCGGCGAGAAACGGCGCACCGCCGGCAGAGAAAACGAGCAGATAGGCCCGGAGAGTTCGCCTCGCTGAAATTCAGATTCAGTCCTCGTGGCCGTTGCCAGGGTCTGCCCCTCATTTAATCTAATACAGGCTTGCAAGATGGATAGCTCACATCATACCGGTCATGTCCTCGTCATTGAGGATGACCGTTTCAATGGGCCTTATACCCAGCACCTCCTCCAACAAGAAGGGTTCCGGGCTGATTTGGTGGTCTCCTCTGAGGACGGGCTCGCCTTTTTGCAGCAAAGTGAAGACTGCCCTGACATGATCTTGCTGGACGTCAACTTGCCGGGCATGGACGGGTTGGAGCTGGCGAGCAAATTGAAGGCCCATCCGGAATACCAGTACATTCCTGTCATCATATTCACGGGCCGCGATTCGCTGGAAGACAAGATCGAGGGGCTGAACAAGGGCGGAGACGACTATCTGACCAAGCCGTACGAGTCCCATGAGCTGATCGCCAGGGTCAATGCGATGCTCCGGATACGGCGACTCTACCGTAGTCTAAGCCATGAACGGCAGGTAAACCGCAAGCTCACCAGGACTCTTGATCGGATGGAGAAGCTCCGTAATTTACTGGGAAGATCTCCAGAGATGAGACGAATTTGCGAGCTGATCCTGGATATATCCACCACTGATTCGCACGTTTTGATACAAGGAGAATCCGGCACAGGAAAAGAAGTTGTTGCAAGAACGATTCACGAGGAAAGCCGGAGAACCGGCGGGCCCTTTGTCGTTATAAACTGTGCTGCGTACCCCGAAACCCTTTTGCATTCCGAGCTTTTCGGCCACGAAAAAGGAGCGTTCACGGGAGCTATCCGTAGAAAACCCGGCCGTTTTGAGCAGGCCGCTGGTGGAACCATATTTCTTGATGAAATCGGCGAGATAAGCCTTCCTACTCAGGTCATTCTGCTACGGGTGATCCAGGAAAGGCAGTTTGAGAGAGTAGGCGGCGAGCAGACGCTTTCGACTGACGCGAGAATCATTGCGGCAACAAATCGGGAATTGAAAAAGGCCATGACTCAGGGGATCTTTCGTGAAGATCTCTATTGGCGGCTCAACGTCATCTCTATCAATGTGCCGCCGCTCAGAGAAAGGAAGGAAGATATTCCTCAACTGGTGGGAAACTTCATCGATCACTATAATCAGCGCCTGGACAAGAGGGTTCGGGCATTTTCTTCAGAAGCCATGGACCTCCTGTTCAGCCATCACTGGCCGGGTAATGTGCGGGAACTGGAGAACGCTGTTGAACGTTCCATGGTTTTGGCAAAGGGAGACGTCATCGGCCCCGAGGACCTCCCCGCGGAATTGAGCTTTGGAGAGCCTTCTTGTGATTCAAGCGACCAAACCGCGAACCTGGACAGGTTGGAAAAGGATCATGTGCATGCCGTGCTCGAAAGATGTGCTTGGAACAAGTTCAAGGCGGCCCAGATGATGGGAATAAGCAGGAGCACCCTTTATAGCAAAATAAGAAAGCACGCGTTGACAAATTTCGCGCAGCAGCCATGAACCCGGTCGGTCATGCTTCGATTCCTTCCGCTACCTCTCGCGAGACCCGCCGGTCTCTGTCCCCTCTTATCTTCGACAAATGATGGTGACTTTCTACAAAGGGACCCTGAGAACAGAAACCGGGGCCGAAGTCGCTGTTTCTTGGGCCGAAACGGATTTCGGTGTGACAGCGCTTGTCTCAGGATCGGACGAACTGGTTCATGATCTTAAATTAGAGGAAATTACCGATGTTGAACCCGTAACCACGCTCGATCTGCCGGGCCTGGATAGGGAAGGGGTCGAGGTGATTACCGGCAACATTCTCAAAGGGGGATATTTGGACATGCCGGGCGTAAAAGGGAAGGGTGAGGCGGTGTTGTTTATACTGGTCAATGAGGCTCTTCACCGGTTGGCCGAAATTGCTAAGGATGAGAATGAAAATTAGGCGTCAATCAATATTTCACCGCAGAGACCGCAGAGATCGCGGAGGATGATCAGAGCAGAAGCCGAAATTCTTGTCCGATTTGCGGGAATGGCCCGCGTATCACAGTCCGGGCAGGCTTTGATCCGCGGTCCAGACTCGGAATACCGTCACCCCGGACTTGATCCGGCAGTAGCGCCGGCGTCCCTGCCGGCGACTCGTGAACAACCGGCACGGAGGCCGGTCCTACTGGATTCCCGCCTTCGCGGGAATGACGGAGAAAACGGCCGTCACAATGGGCCTTCCGAATTCGCTATCTCGGATGGCCAAGTGCACACTACTTCCGGCAACCACTGCATGAACTCTTTTCCGGTCCTCTGCGTTCTCTGCGTTCTCTGCGGTGAATTGTTGCTTTACCGGCTCTCACAGTGGTTTCCTGTTTTCTCTTGACAGTCCAGCGCTCACTCGCTATTTTGGAACGATAGTGCTGCAAAGGATCCTGGCGAACCGTCATCACATGATGGGGGCGGGTAGCTCAGCGGGAGAGCATCGGCCTTACAAGCCGAGGGTCACAGGTTCAAATCCTGTTCCGCCTACCAGCCAAAGTGGATCCTAGCCTACGTCTGCGGGGGCGTAGTTCAGTTGGTTAGAACGCCGGCCTGTCACGCCGGAGGTCGCGAGTTCGAGTCTCGTCGCTCCCGCCACTAAATGGTTGATTTGCTGGGGTGTTTCAGCGGGACCAAAATCCCAGGTTACCAGCCCAAAGTGATTTTGTCCCCATTTTGTCCCCAGATTTTATGAGTCCTGGTAAGAGCCCCTTACCAGGATTTCTGTTTTTCCATTGTCAAAGCGAATCTTGTTCACGGCCCGCACGAGATCCTCGTCACTGATCCTGCCGTACCGCTCCGCCACACTTTTTGACCTATTGCAATGTCCTAGGATTGCTTCACGAATCTCGAAGTCAACCCCAGACCGCATGGCATTGGTTTTCCAGGTGTGCCTCAAATCGTGAAAAGTCGGCGCCGGATCTAAGCCGACTGCCTGAACCGCTTTGACCCAAGGTTTGCGAACAGAGTCTCCGCGGGCAGGTCGACCATCCACCAGGAAAACTCTGTCAGTGTTGAAGGATCTCACCTTCATAGCCTCTCTCAAAATGTAGAGCAGTTCGCCGCGGATCGGTACCCGTTTCCATTTTTTCTCTTTTACGTCATCGGGCCTGAGCCGGATGATCCTGCTTTCCAGGTTCACATGCTTCCGTGTCAGACCCAAGGATCTCTCCTCTTCGCATGCCACTGTAGTAAGCCGTTTGAGCTATTGGGCGAACCCAGTTAGGTAGCTGGTCCACGATCTCTTGGAAGTCTCCGCAACTCACGTAAACCTCGCGCTCACTTTCTTTTTGGGAAAGGTCCCTCACCATACGCGCCGGATTTGCTTCCAGATAACGGAGTTCGATCAAAACCTCAAACATTCTGGACAGAGCAGATTTCTCTTTGCTGATTGTGGATGGAGCTGCTCCCTCGTCGAGCCGTTTTAGCTGGTATTCCTTGATGTGAGGAATCCAGATGTCTTTTACTCGACAATCTTTTCCGAAATGAGCCGACCACGTGTCCGAACGCTTGGACTATCCTCTCCCGATTTTGGCTCGCCTTCACATCGGGATATTTCAAGGTTGTCTCAATGGCTCTCCACATAGTCATCTCTTCGGTAATCAGATGCTTTCCGGTACCGAGTTCGTCCAGATCTTTCGGAATCGCCCAGCCACGATTCTGGAAAAGCCGAACACACACTGATTTGGAATTATCGTCCAGCCCACCGTAAAGACCGGATCGGATTGCGGTCAACACTGCCTGTCTCAATCCGTCTGAGCCTCGGACTTATTCCGTGCCTCAGTAGCGACGGCAATATCAGCGTTGTCAAAATGGAAGCGGATATACCACTTCTTGCCCCTCTTCTTCACAGCCATGAACGCATCTCCTTTCGGAGACTCGCCCGAGAAACATCAGTCTTTTCAGTGTCACCCCCTTTCTTGGGGCGAGATGATACTGCCGGGGCGGCTTTCTTGTCAACGCGTATGCCGGTAGACTGGGATTCAATGTATTGCTGCACCTGTTCCGGGGTGAATCGTCTTTCACGGGCGGTTACTTGTACGCAAGGGAGTTTGCCCTCGCGTACAAGTTTATGAACGGTCTTAGCGCTAATTCCGAGTAGCGTTGCCACGTCACAGGTGTGCAAAAGGCTCGTTAGCCCATTCTCGTTCAGCGAATTGGTCTTTTTCTCGTTTGTGGCCTTCATGGGTGCGTCCAGAGCGATCAATTGATCGAGTCAAGCGTCTTGAATGCATTGGGGTAGCCTGCCCCTGTGATGCGTCACAAGGGCAGGAGTCGATGCTGCACCGGGTCAATCCGCGATGCGGTCGTCGACGTTGACTGGCAAACACTCA
The DNA here is from genome assembly GCA_963809365.1 of uncultured delta proteobacterium. Classification (GTDB taxonomy): domain Bacteria; phylum Desulfobacterota; class Desulfomonilia; order Desulfomonilales; family Desulfomonilaceae; genus CAWBBA01. The sequence goes on from CAWEJR010000010.1 coordinate 234,563, forward strand.
TCTGTCTGAGGACAGTTGTCGAAGAGCCATCTTACAAGCTGGTCTTCCTGAGTTATCACCACGCCATATTCGTCATATTCGCCATATTCCTTCAGGTTGGGTACCAAGTGACAAACGTGGCACCAGAATTCCCATCCGCCATTGTGATTGCTACCTATCCATTCGAATGGGTCTTCCCGTTGATGGAGTTCCTCAAATTCAAGAGTCTCTGAATCTACCTCTATTCCCTCCAGCGTGGAGGCCGGGTAATAGGCAACCAACTGAACCGTTCTCAAATCTCGGGAACCACACATTGGGCAGATGAATGTCAGCATCATGGTTCCCCCGTCAGTCTTGAGCTCACGTCCTCTGTATTCGCCCTTTCTATGGATAGGGAATTCCTGAACCAGGGACGTGAGGACCTCATCTCGGATCTCGACGGTAAGCGGTGGCTGGGCTTCCGAGGGGAGTATTCGTTTCTCCAGAAGAATGCTTATCAACCCCACCAGGTCATGGAGATTGTGTTTACAGCGCTGAATGAGCCACTCCCACCGATCATCAACGAATCCGTGGGCTTCAAATATGGACTTCAATCGCGGAGCGTATTCCGTGTAAACATGGTCGTCGCTTTGATATCGCACGCACCAACTGAGGGCCATAAGAGAGAGGATGATTGCTCGCTGTTGATTTGTGGGGCCATCTGCCTTCTGGCATTCAACTGCCAAATCGTACAGCCCTTCGAGTAAGGGGTCACGCGATGGCGAGAGCCGCTCTGAAACGACTTTTACCTGTTCGAGCACCGAACGAGACGCTTCCAGTTGTCCCCATCCAATGCAATTGTTGGAAAGAAGAATGAGACCGCATAACACCTGATTGGAGTGTTCCCCGTGCCATTCTTCGCTGTCCGATATATAACTTCGGATGATAAGATCGGCCTTCTCGTACTCCCGCATCAGATAGTACATGTAGGCGAGAAGCAGGCCTTGCAGGGCAGCCCTGATTCTGCCTAAGTCCCCTATGCTTCGGTTGCTAGGCTGTGCGATATGATCAACCAGCTTCGCTACCGCACTTCTTCCTGCTGGCGTTATCCTGTCTTCAAATAGTCTAAACATGTCTATTCTCCTCTATTTAAGCTGCTTTTCAGGTTATTGGGTAAGGACCCTCCAGGCCCTTACCCGGATGGAGCGGCCAATGCATCCCTGTGACTACAGGTCTACGTCTGCAAGCCGCTGTTCAAGGAGGTCCAAGAACTGACCGCAATTCGAGATTTGGTCCCTCTTGGTATCGATTTCAGCCCGTAACAGGAGGCGCTCTTTTTTGCTGAGCTCATCCGAGATAAACTCGTCATCCTCGATCATCTTTTCATAATCTTCCGCTACCGGAAGGCTGCGAGGATCTTTGATCTTAAGCAGGAGTTGATCGACGAGTTTTTTGGGCACCTTCCGAGAATTGAGTTCCGAGATCTTTTTTCTCGTCTGGCGCACTGAAAGATGCTCTTGATTGATCTCAAGGGCGAATCGGGTCCTGACTGCCTCGTCTTCCACGGCGATCAGTTCGAGACAATGTGAGAATGTGAGATTTGGGAGTTCCAAAGCCCTGGCTTTAAAGCCCGTCCATACGGCAGCTGCCCGAACCAAGTCACTCACTCTACGCGGGTTCGTCTTCAGCCTTTTGTGATCCACGAACTTTGCATATTTGACCTTCTTTCGATGATCTTTCTTCTCCGAGCCGGATTTGATATCCCCATCGAAGAAAGTCTCGAAGACCCACATGGCGTACTCCAAACGGGTTTGCTCATTTCGATCCTCATACCCGTTTGCAATATCCACTGCCTGTTCAATGAAATCCTGATCCACTTCTTCGGATTCCGCCTGTTCCGCATCCGGAGACGAAGGCTCTGGTCCGGGATCGGTCGCCGTATCTCCGTTCTCTTCGGACTGCTCATCATCGTCACTCCTCTTCGTCCAAAGCGGTAGAAAGCTCATCCTGCTCCGAAGCCAACTCCTCAGCTTCTTCGGCTTGCCTATCTAGTTCGTGGAATGTGGTTGCGATTTCGGAGATAGGCTTCTGAGCCATCTCCTGTACTGTTACCTGCTGGTCCATAGGTGGTTTCTTCTTGCCGCTCTTAGCTGTGTCCTCAGTGCGGCTGCCCTCGTAGTCTCTCGTTCTTTGAGGTCCGGTCATGATTCAATATCCTTTCATTTTGTCCTTTCGTCCGGGGCTCCCCGGCTCTTACTCAAAGGGGGAGGAAGATCTCGGGGGTGATCCGACATTTTTTTTCGAGGGCGGGTCATTTTTTTGGTAAAGGGGCGTAAACACTGGTAAGATTGATTTCTCGTTCCCGGAACAAAGGCTGTGTTTTCGGGAAACACCGCCCTGAAGCCCAATTCGGGTAGGCAGATGGCTAACGATTTAGAACGGGAAATACTGAGAGAAAGTGATCAGGCGCGAAAGATCTGTTTGGGGCAGGGAAACAAATTCAAAGGAGAAAAGTGTGAGCACTTCGACCTTGAGGCGTGGGAGTGCAAGCTCCTCCGAAATAATCCAATAGAAGCGGTGTACAATAAACGGTGTTTGCCAAAGAGGGAATTCTACGCGAGGGCGCACATCATCCTGACACATTACCCCGAACATCTGCGTGACGAGGACGTTGATCTGGAGGAATTCATTTACGGCCGCCATGACGAGGAGAGGGACCACAAAGGGATTTTGGAATACAATGTGCGGGTTGCTGCAATCCATTACATGTACTCCCTGATCAACCGGAGTCTAGCTCAGGAAATTGAACGCATACTAAAGAACAAGGGCTTGGTACCGCCCGTAAGGCAATGCGGGAACTGCGTGCATCGGAGTTCTGCGGATCCGCACATTTGCCAACTGGAGGAGATTCCAGGGAAAGCGGGCGGCAAGCCGTTCTACAATCCGCACTTCGGAACTGAGCGAGGAGTGTCCGAGAAAGCTTGTGATTGGCACCGTCGATTAGCCTTTTTCGGCAACCCCCTGGACCAAGAAGGTCCCTTTGCCAAAGATGAACATGGCAACACTGTACGATTGGAACGTGGGAGCAGAACCTATCCTCGGGAGATCGCTCAGGCAGAGGCCCCCAGAGATGTCCGCATACTGTTCAAGGCACTGAGAAAATGCATGCTTGGTGCGTCATCGCCCAAGAAGGCCGAAGTATTCAAACGCTGGCTGGTGGACAACGCTTATATCTATCGGCACTTGAGTGGACATAACTACGAAGCAGCCAAGTCCAGGCTTCTGGACAAAAGGACGGGAAGCAAGGAAGAGCGAGAGGCTTACTCTGACCAAGGTGAGTCGTGACTGCAAGAATCTGGAGAGATGTCTTTCCGGAGAAGAGCGGTGTGAGGGACTGCAAAGATTGGAGGGTACCAGGCCATGACAGAAGACGAGAGAAGGTGGCTGGAACAAGAGATCAAAAGGTTCAACTCTCTCCCTGCGCTCCTGGAAGCCATGGCTCGGTCCGAATCAAATGATTTCCGAACGCTCAGGCAGGAGGTCGAGGAAGGTCTTCATCATCCATCGGGAGAGGATCTATACAATTATGTGCTCGGTTGGCTCGACCAGGAGCATTCCTTGCGAGTGCTCGATCACGTAGTACTTTGCGGCCGATGCCTTGAAGAAGTAATGAAGATACAACAGATAGAAGAAGCTCTCACAAAGGACGCTTTGGAAAGGGCCGACAAACTTCCTTGGATTGAACGTGTGAAAGACTTCATCTCAAGCCTCTCTTTTCCCGTATCCATTTGGAATAAGGTCAGCGAGAAGCTCAGGCAGAGGAGGGGAAGAACCACCGGACCTGAAGTCGAAGTGAGCGGGTGGTCCTCAAAGTTTGGGACCGCGCTCTCTTATGGCTTTGGGCTCTTAGTGGCAATCTGCGTCATAGCGGCGTTGGCATTCGTGATTGTGTTTCGGCATCCTGACCGTCCTTCCAGTCCCATGATCGCTCTGAGCTCGGTATCTTGGAGCCATGATTTGACACCACCGGTGGTTAGCTTTCCTCTCCATAGAGAGAACGTTGCCTTTCTTTTGCTGCTAAAGGATTTCGAGCCCCCGATGAGCCAGCAAGAGATCGACTCGCTATACAGGGCTCTCAAGCCTGATCAACGGGCCCAGCAGTGGTATGACGTTGCGGATCCATCCCTAGTCAAAAAAGCTCTCACAGGGGGAACTGCTTCAAGTGCCCCCGTTTCGAAAGATCTCGTCAAGTTGGGTGGGATGGTGGTTGCGGCAACTGTTCTTAAGTCGCTTCAGAGTGAGCTGGACGTTCAAAAGGTCGTGCTGGTCACTTTGGTCTCAGAAGGACAGGAGATAAAGGTTCGAAGTGAGTTAGTAGATGCAAGAACTGAGAAAGGAGCAAGTGAGGCGGCTGAGGCACCGGCAACTCCTCGGACACTGAAAGCCACAGTGAGACGCCTTGCCTATAATTCGTTGAATCAGGAGGGTAGTAAGGAAGCTCCTCGTTGAGAATGGGCAGCCCACGGAGATCAAATAATCACAGTTAGGCGGGGCGGCTCGAAGCCTTCACATAGTTATCTTATTGATATTATGGCACTTATAATTCGGCGGACGTCCGCCATGTTTTTTGAAATTAGGTCCAAAAGCAGACTCAAAATGTGGACCATTTTCTACGGCGCCAGCAAGTTGTTCGCTATTGAGGCATGTGATAGCCTTTTGACTGTGAAACCGTGTGACCAGGGAGACCGTTCCCACGCCGCCGAATGCGAAACGGAGAGGAGCGCCTCATGTCGGACAAGTATTGCAAGAGTTCTGCAGATTCAGTCATTTGCCCATGGTGTGACCACGCTCACCAGGATGTGGACAACTATTGCCTGCCCACTGATGAAAACCCTACTTGGGGAGAATGCCAAGAGTGCGGACAGCCTTTTGAGGTGGTGAAAACCGAAGACCACAGATATCGTACGGCCAAGCGGTCTGAAGAAGGGTGAAGGCGTAAAGAGTTAGCCAGCACTCAGGAAGTGCTTTTGGTATCACGTAGCTATGTGTTTCCAAGGTGGTAGCGCATATGCTGGCGATATCATTATACGTTTTATTCGGCGGACGTCCGCCATGTTATTTGAAATCAGACTGAAAACAGGTACCGAAAACATGTGAAGATTCTGATGCCCATTCATCGGCAGCGATAACCTGCCCCTTAGGTGTGTGTACCGCTTCTGCATTTTGTCATTTTTCACGGCAATGGCCAAGGCCCTCTTGCTCCCCACCAGGATCACCAGTTTCTTCCCCCGTGTGATTGCCGTGTAGATGAGATTTCTCTGCAGCATGACGTAGTGCTGGGTAAGCAGGGGAATGACCACACAGGGATATTCCGAACCCTGGGATTTATGCACTGACACGGCATAGGCCAGCACAAGCTCGTCCAGATCCGTGTAGTCGTATGCCACGGGCCTGCCGTCAAATAATACGGTCACTTCTTGATCTTCCGTATCTATCTTTAGTATCCGCCCGATGTCCCCGTTATAGACATCCTTCTCATAGTTGTTCCTGATCTGCATGACCTTGTCGTTGATCCGGAAATTCCTACCGCCGCGGGTTATGCCGTCTTCTCTGGGATTGAGGAGCTTCTGAAGCTCTATGTTGAGATTACGGGCTCCAACGGAACCTTTATTCATGGGGCTGAGGACCTGGACTTCATCAACCGGATCTAACCTGAAGGCCCTTTGAATTCGTCCACCGACCAGCTCCAGTATCACTTGCAGGGCCTCTTCCGGTTCGTCCTTCTGGATAAAGTAGAAATCCGTAGGGGCCGTTCGGGAGGTATCCAACGCAGGCATCAAGCCTTTGTTAATGAGGTGCGCGTTGACGATTATGGAGCTGTCCTTTGGCCTGCCGGAATATTTCCGTGAGGAACACCACGGGCACGGCTCCAGATGCGATGATGTCTTTCAGTACATTCCCCGGACCCACCGACGGGAGTTGGTTTACGTCCCCTACGAGAATAAGGGTGGCGTGGATCGGAACAGCCTTCAAGAGATGGTGCATGAGTACCGTGTCGATCATGGAGGCTTCGTCCAGTATCAACAGGTCACATTTGAGAGGCTGTTCCTCGTTTTTCTGAAAGCCGCGCTTTTGGGGACTGAACTCCAGCATTCTATGGATGGTCCGGGCTTCGTGTCCTGTAGCTTCGGTCATGCGCTTTGCGGCCCTGCCGGTGGGAGCAGCCAGCAGGATGTCCACTCCCAGTCTGCCAAAGATCTTCAGAATGGCATTGATGATGGTGGTCTTTCCCGTTCCCGGCCCGCCGGTGATGACCATCACTTTGTTGCTTGTGGCACATTTGATGGCCTCAATCTGGTTGGGAGCCAGGGACAAGGACAATTGACCTTGAACCCATTCCACAGCCTTGTGCGCATCAATCTTTCTTCTCCGAAGAGGAGCGGACAGGAGAGATTTCAGCCGGAAGGCTATGCTCTTTTCGCATGCGTGGAACGTGGCCAAGTACACGGCAGTCTGGTCACCTGGAGGGCTCTCTCCATCTTCGTGCAGGTATTCGAGGACCACTTTCTTGTCAGCCACTAAGGATTGGAGCCCACTCAGGGCCACCTCGTGATCCACTTGCAGCATCTCACGGCTTTTATCCACAAGAGCATCATGCGGGTAATAGACGTGACCTTCGTCCGCCAGTTGGTTCAGCACGTAGATCGCCCCGGCCGCAGCCCGTACAGGAGAATCCTTTGCAATGCCCAGATTCTCTGCTATCCGGTCCGCAGTGATGAATCCTATGCCGAAAACGTCCTCGGCCAATCTGTACGGATTTTCCTTAACCACGTCGATGGACTGCTGGCCGTACTGCTTGAAGATCTTGGCGGCAAAGGTCGAACTCACCCCATGACTCTGGAGAAAGAGCATTACTTCTCGGATTTCCTTCTGGTCCGACCAGGCTTTGGCTATCATCTTCACCCGCTTCGAACCTATGCCGTCCACTTCCAGCAACTTCTCAGCGTCTTCCTCGATGACCTTGAGAGTGTCCTCCTTGAACTTCTTGACCATTCTCTTGGCCATGACCGGGCCGATGCCCTTGATGAGCCCGGAGCCAAGGTATTTCTCTATTCCCGCAACGGTGGCCGGGACGAGAGTCGTGTACCGTACTATCTTGAACTGCTCTCCGAACTTGGGATGATTGATCCATTCACCGGTGGCACGCACAACCTGACCGGGTGTGGGAGCCATGAGGGTGCCCACCATGGTCACGAGATCACGATAACCGGTGACTTTGAGTTTGGCGATGGTGAAATCCGTCTCGTCATTGTAGAAGGTCACACGCTCTATCTGACCTTGCAGGGTAGACAGGCCGGATTCGTCGGTATTGGTAGGAGGGGACTGGGGGCGCATGTTCACTTGGGCTCTTTATAAAAGACATCTCCTGGTTATTGGGCCGGAAATCCGGTTCTAACCTAGCAAGAAGCCTGGTTAATTGCATCATGGCCGGGGAGCGATCTTAGCAGACAACATGAGACTTGAATACTACGGGTTGATCTTCAAGGGAAAACGATAGGCAAAATCTGGTGGACAAGCTTTATCCACTGCGATAAAGAGGGGGCCATCAACGTTAGACAACGCGGGTCGAAATGGCTGTCTGCGACCAGGGGTAAAGACGATGTCTTGGTTCGTATATATCCTTCGATGCTCTGACAACAGCCTATATTGCGGGACAACCACTGATCTTGGACCGCCGCATAGAAGCACACAATTCGGGGACGGGGGCTCGGTATACTCGGTCAAGAGCTGCCCGTGCAGCTCGTGTGGCATGTACAAGCAGCAAGCAAATCGGCGGCATTCAAAGAAGAATTCAGGATTAAGCGATTACAAAAAGACGAAAAGGAGCTTCTCGTAGCCTCTCACCCAGGCTGAGAGCTTCAAGGCTCACATTCCATAAGGAGGTATTGCGATGACAAAGGCGGAACTAGTGGCGAAGTTGGCGGAAGAGACGAAGGTCACCAAGAAAGTGGCAGGAGAAATGCTGAACTTCTCTGGTGAAGACTTTGCAGGACAGCCTCAAGAAAGCGGCGAGCATACGAATCGACGGTTTGGGTACCTTTGCGGTTGTCCACCGAAAGGCACGCAATGGCGTCAATCCACAAACGAGAGCCAAAATCAAGATTCCGGCCACTAAGGCTCCTAAATTTCGGGCAGCGAAAGCACTCAAGGACGCGGTGAAAGGCGTTGCGAAGAAGGCCGTTACGAAGAAGGCTGTTAAGAAGGGCAAATAATTTAGCGGTAGCTTAGCATTCCTAGCGGACGTGCTTTCATAAGAGCCTTGCTCACGCGAGGCAGTGGAGAAGTTTGTCCAGAGAGTTTTTATCGACCCTGTGTGTGATTGAATTGGCCAAGAGCTTGCGGCTTCATTCATGGCCCAATTCATAGGCTGCTTCTGCCAACAACACGGCGGACGTCCGCCAAGAACATCCTTTCTTGGCCTTAGTGTTGTGAAAAAGCATTAACTCGGCATTACAAAGGAACCACACGGAAGGCGACAACTACCAACACACAACTAGATGATATCCTTAGATTTTGAGGTGGCCGCGAATTATGTGAGGCAGGATCTATGTTTTTGACTCTTTTTCTGAAATTCATTTCTCTATAGGGGCCGCCCCCACTTCTTGCAGTCCCCATGCGGAAAAAGTCCCATTTGCTGACGTTCCCGCCGAGAGAAAAATACCTGAAGTTGTAGGTCTGAGCGTCAAAAAAAGAGACCTTCCGTCTCTATCATAAATGGCTAATCGAAAGTGGTGAGTAGTGGCTGCGGGTTCTCCCGGAAAAGCTCGGCCTTTTTGGATAAGAAAACCGCAACCACTTTCGTTACTGAAGGCGAGGAAGTTCGCCTGTGCTTCATTTCTTACAGAGCGTCTCTTTGGCCTTTTCAGCCTCATCCTTGGTCTTGTAGGGCCCACCTATAGTTTTCGGGGTTTTGTCCTCCGCCTCAATCACTTTACACACGTTGTTCGCATCTTTGATCACGAACCAAGCTGACTTCGGGCAGAGCTTCTCCTTGGCCTTTTCAGCCTCATCTTTTGTCTTGTATGGACCCCCAATTGTTTTGGGAGTCTTATCTTTGGCCTCGATCACTTTGCACACATCGTTGGCATCTTTAATGATGAACCATGGATCGGCAGCCAAACACGGCGATGTGAAGACAAAGACCGCCAATACTGACAATGCAATCACAAATCTCATCTTCGGATACCCCCTCTTCGACTACGATAGACCAATCTTGGCTGATTAATAGCATAGCAAATTTGTGAGGGCAATTCTTTGTGTCGGGGCAAAAACTGTCCCCAGTCTGGGTCAAGAATGGCTTAAACTCAGGGCCAGATCGGGGAAAAAGAGACCTTAAGTACAGGTCTCTATGGCATTGAACATGATGAGGTCTACCACTCAGCGCATTCTTTCGCCCAGGCGCACTGCGTACAGTGCCAATCTTCCTTTGGAAAGAATACCTCCCGCTCTATGCCGTTCCAAACGCTGTAGACAAGCCTCAGGAACCTCTGGCGGTCTTCTTCAGTGCGCCTCGTTTCGTACTTCACTAGCTCTGGGCTCTTTGTCTTGGTAAGCACATCCAGCCGCATGGTTAGGCTTTCAGGCTCAAATCCGAGTGCCTGTGCTCCAAGAGCATACGCCGTAAGCTGGAGATTGCTATGGACATTGCTGTCTGAGAGCTTTTTAGAGGCGGTTTTCAGGTCCACGATGGTTACACATCCATCTGCACCCTCCTCGATCAAATCTATGTACCCGTGGAAAGGTGGCAGTCCATCTAGCGGTACCTCGAAGAATTCCTCCACCCCGACTACCTGACTGCTGGGGTCAGAGTTGGCATGGAACACGTTGATGAGTTCTTCCGCTTTAAGGGCCAGCTTATCCTCATTATCACCGTTGAAGAATTTGACTTTTCCTGCCTGCCTCCAAGCGTCCCGGTACACATCCAGCATTTGGTCAGCTCTCAGACTGTCACCCTCCAAAACTGTCTGGTAGAAGGCCGCCGCTGCTTCATGGATGGCACTGCCGAAGGCGAGAGATGCGGCAGTGAAGGCAGGGGGAATCTTGTCCACATAATGGAATTTGTATTTCAGCGAGCAACTCAGATAGGTGTTGATCTGGCTGTAGCTCAGGTGATCGTGGTCTTGAACTGTTTCTCATCTTCTCCTCCTTCCACGCAATTCTTTCGTGCGATTGCGCCAGTAGTTCCGCTGATGAAGGAGGCGGCGCAGTTTGCGGATCATCCTCTTCCTTGTCGGTTTGGGTGCTGGGAACAAGGATATGAACCTGAACATCGGTCTTCTCCTTTCATGTGGCAGGACGGGTACGCACCTATAGCGCCCC
>CAWEJR010000011.1:0-113031 GCA_963809365.1 uncultured delta proteobacterium
CCAGGGCCGAAATATCAGGAGAAGATTTTGAGCAAACTAAAAAGGACCTATCGAGTTGAAAAGGGCCTCAAGCTTGCGTTTTTTAGGCCAACGGTCACGTGGTGAAGGTGGTCAGATTCGGGGCGGTTCTCTGGGGGCCCGATAAAGGAGGAGTAACATGATTGAAATAATGCTTGAATCAAACGGTAATGCACTGGCGCTCAAGGCGACCGGCAAACTCACTGATGCTGATTACAAAGAAGTGCTGATTCCTAAAATTGAAGAAATTATCAAACAATCCGGCAAAACGAAGGTGCTACTGTATCTGCCCGAAGACTTTGCCGGATGGGAAGCCCATGCCGCGTGGGACGACGCCAAGTTCGGGCTCCGGCACAGAAATGACTTCCAAAAATTAGCTGTTGTGGGCGGAGCCAAGTGGGTCGAATGGGCCACAAAGATTGCTGCGTGCACTTCATGGAGGGCGAGGTAAAAACCTTTCCTGAAGCGCACCTTAGCGAGGCTTTAGACTGGTTTAAATCGTAATCGGTCAGGCACACCTCAAGGTTGCGCGGTCGGAGAGCGACCTGGAAACAATAGATGCGTGTGCTAGTCGGAATAATTCAGCACTACCTCCCTACGCCGTCTCATTACCCCGGCACCTGCATTATTTTTTCACAAAATTCTCGAAACGTATGGAGGGCGTCGAGTTGTTGGTTTCTAGACACATTCATTCGACCACTCGGCATTGAAAGGGAGCGACATGGAGCGCTTTGATTAGGTTGAACTAGTCCGATCTGTCATCCTGTTCCGATCACGGTTTTGTATCCAGTGGCTTGCGCGGCCGGTCAACGTCCTTCAGTTCAACCGTGTGGAGTTGGACGAGTCGCTTGCCTTTGTATTCCGCTTCGAACTTTTCCGCTTCCTCTTTGTTTGAGAACGGTATGAGCTCGTAGCCCATGGGCCCTCTGACCGTGCTACCGAGTACCAGAAAAGCATTGTTCACATCAATGATTTTTCGCGTCGTGAAATCCGTGACAAATCGATGAGTGATATCGTCCAGGTTGATGCCGAACCTTTTCGGGACCTTATTGTAGATAAAGAGACAACGGGCACCTTCAAACCCGACGGTGTGACCATCTTTGAAGACCACGGCTGCTACCCCTGCAAATCCGACTACTCGGTCCATCCCGGTAGGAGTAGGTGGCCCCGGCCCCGAGGTCGCCTCCTACTATCATTCCACAAACCGGGCAGTGCGCGGTCAAATCCACCTTCCCTCCATTGGGCAGCGTCAAGTCGGTGTTGCCCTCCGGCGGTGCTGATGCCGAGGGACCAGAAAAGGTCGCCGGCTCAGCCGCTGTCGCAATCCCACGTGACGCCATCAACCCGATGCCAACCGCACCAGTCATCTGGATAAAATTCCGACGTCCCAGCATGAATCTTGTCTTGGTCTCCATAAACACCTCCAAATATGGTTTCCTTCAGCTTTCCGGTTGGTTATGTTTGTGATCTCCTGCGTCTCTCACTACCAGCTGCTAATCAAGTCGCTTGAATGGTGCGCACTGCTGGTCGGTATGCTCCAGCCAGTGTTTCCGCTGACAATGGCACTGCTGGACAAGGCACGAGCAGTGCGCACCCGAATGCATGATCTTGGCATGTATCACCGCGAGTTTCGCGAACGTTGCGTGCGGGCGTATTGTCTGAAGGGCAGCATTGGCGCCAAGACATCGTCAAGTTGCAAAACAGGGCTCTAAGGCGCTTAAACCGATTCCGCGGAAGCTTCGCGTTACAAAAGCCTCCCAACCACGATGCGAAGAGGTTCTCAGTGCTTCATTCCACCCCCTCCCGGCTCCATCTTCAACATCTTTTTCTGATGATTTCACATCGTCCGCGGTAACTTCCGCGTACGCGGCCACTCGTTTACCTTTATGTTCGGTATTGAACTTCTCCGCATCTTCTTTCTTGGAGAACGCCATTACTTCAGCTCCCATACCTGCCTGAACCTCGCTGCCGACTACGAAGAAAGCCTGCTTTGCGTCCATGAACTTCTTTGTCCCATAATCCGTCACGAAGATGTTCTTAATGTTCTCCGTGCTGATGCTGTATTTGACTGGCAGACGGATATAGCGAAACATGTCGCCCGCGGAGTCGAACCCCACTACTTTACCGTCCTTGAAAACCACGGCTGCCACGCCCACCTTGCTGTCTTCAAGTTTCATGTTACAGACCGGACAGCTTGCCGAAAGATCAAGCTTAGACCCGTCGGGAAGATCGACCGTCTGTGCGGCTACCGAAATGAGAGGAGCCGACGCCACAATAACCAAAGCCAAAGCGATGTACAAAAGATTCTTCACCTGTGCAAACATAATTGGAACTCCTTTCCGATGCTTTAGACCTTCATGCCCCTCTTAAATTCGGCCTCCTTTACGAGGCAGTAAATGGTGGGGACCACGAAAATCGTTATTATGTCGATAGCCATGCCGCCAAAAGTCGGCAAGGCCATTGGGACCATCACGTCCGCTCCTTTTCCCTGGGAGGTCATGACAGGAATCAGCGCCAGGATCGCTGTCGCGGTGGTCATCAGCGCAGGTCTGACGCGTTTTACGCCTGCATCCAGCGTCGCTTCCCTGATTTCGGCCACTGAATGGAACGTCCGCGACGCGAACACTTGGTCGAGATAGGTGGAGTAGATCACGCCATCATTGCTGGCAATGCCGAAAAGGGCCAGGAATCCTACCCACACAGCCACGCTCAAATTGTAGGGCCGGACCTGGAACAGCTCCCGCATGCTCACATCGAAAACGTTGAAATCAAGGAACCAGGGCTGTGAATATAGCCAAAGCATCATGAAACCGCCGGACCACGCCACAAAGATCCCCGAGAATACGTTGAGAGAAGTGGGGATGGAGCGAAACTGGAAGTACAGAACCACGAAGATAAGCACCAATGCCAGAGGAATCACTACCTTTAATGTCTTCTCTGATCGCACCTGGCTCTCGTACGAACCCGCGAACGTGAACGACGTTCCGGGCGGTAGTTTGAGATCGCCAGTGCTGATCTTGTGCTGCAGATAGTTGTCCGCAGCCTGAACCACATCAACTTCCGCGGTTCCCGGCTTTTTGTCAAAGAGCACGTAGCTTACGAGGAAAGTGTCCTCACTCTTTACGGTCATAGGACCACGGATAAAATTTATTGTTGCAATAAGATTCAGCGGTACCTGCACTCCCTCACTTCCGGGGACCAGTATTTTATCCAGGGACTCGAGAGAGTCGCGTAATTCCCGTTGGTACCGGACCCTGACCGGATAACGCTCACGACCTTCTACAGTGGTTGTGATCCGCTTCCCTCCGATGGCTATCTCGATAACGTCCTGGACGTCCTGGATTTTGATCCCGTACCTGGCTATGGCTTTCCGGTCGATATCAATTTCGAGGTAAGGGTTTCCAACCACACGGTCCGCGATGACAGAGGAGGCTTCCACTGCCGGGACCTCCTTCAGGAAGCGCTCCACATCGAGGCCCACTTTCTCCACTTCCTCAAGGCTTCTTCCGCGGATCTTCACCCCCATCGCGGCCCTCATGCCGCTCTGAAGCATAACGACCCGAGCAGCTATGGGCTGAAGTTTAGGAGCGGACGTACTCCCCGGAAGTTGAGCGGCCTTGACGATTTCTTTCCAGATATCGCCGGAGTTCTTGATCTGCGGCCTCCAGTTTCGTATGGGCTTTCCGGTCTCGGGATCAGTCACGCGCTCACCGGTTACCGGGTCTGTTCTTGTACTCGGGAACGTAAGTGATCACCGTCTCCACCATAGATATGGGGGCAGGATCCAGAGCGCTCTCCACTCTTCCGATCTTGCCCACCACGGACTCGATTTCCGGTATGGACCTTATGGCCATATCCTGTTTTTGGATCACGTCGAGGGCTTCGCCAATGGCTGCGTGGGGCATGGTGGAAGGCATGTAAAGGAATGAGCCCTCGTCCAAATCAGGCATGAACTCTTTTCCCAGGCCGGGAAACTTGTGAGACAACCACGACCACAGACGGGTCCTGCGGACAGGGCTGTCTGCCTCCTGCACTGGGGGAGCGGCATCACTTTTGACCTGAGGCTCGTGAACGTGCTGCGCGGTCGCAGCAGGACGGTTGGTGCACAATAAGCGTGTCCACCGTCCACGGGATGAAAAAAAACACCCTGTCGAATCCCTGCCAGATGACCAGCCCGAAAACAATGAGGCTGATCGGCAGCACAAGGAAACGCGCCTTGTGGTACAGCGCCCAGTTCAAGAACGGACGGTAAAACGCGGTGAAGATTTTTCTGACCCCGAGCAGGCCGAAGATGATCCCGGACGCAAAAATCAAATTCCGGATAAAGCCGGAACTCGGGCCTAAGGGCAGCCAATGTTCTGTAAGCAGAACCACCACAAATCCCAGGGCCGCGAGATTAAGGACCGTCGGGGTTTTCTCCCGGAAAGACTCGGGGAAGAATTGCGACGCGGCCTTAAATGCTCCCACGAAAAGCACAGGGAGCCCAACCCACCAGGAAAGGGAAAACCCCAGCCAAATGCCCAGAATCGCTATGACACCATGAGCAATCATCAGCGTGTTTCGGCGCAGGCTTCTTTTGGTGAAAACCAGATGGGCAAGCGGTGGAATAATGGCCAAGGCCAGGACAAGAGCGGAGGCCACCGCGAATGTTTTGGTAAACGCGACAGGCTTGAACAGCTTCCCCTCAGGACCTGTAAGACTGAAAACGGGGAGGAACGAGATGATGGTCGTCAACGATGACGTCATGACCGCGCCCCCCACCTCCGCGGCAGAGTCACGGATGAGATCGATGATGTTTCTTCCCGAACGATCCTCTTCCATGTGCCTCAGGATATTCTCACAGAGGATGATGCCCATATCCACCATGACGCCGATAGCAATTGCTATGCCGGAGAGGGCCATGATGTTGGCATCGATCCCTACGAACTTCATAATGACAAAAGTCAGAAGAACCGCCAGCGGCAGAATAATGGAGATCAAAGCGGAGCTGGCAAGATGGTTCACCATGACGATCACGACGATGATAGTAACCAGTATTTCTTCCGAGAGGGCTTTCTTTAAGGTGTCTAGGGTTTCGTGGATCAGGGTCGTACGGTCGTAGAACGGGACGATCTTGACTTGCGAGGTCCTGCCGTCGGGTAGGGTCTTGGTGGCGAGCCCCGGACCGATCTCTTTAATCTTCTGTTTGACGTTTTTGATGACCTGAAGCGGATTCTCACCGAACCTGACCACCACGACTCCGCCGACCACCTCGGCTCCTTCCTTGTCCAACGCGCCGCGTCGCATTTCAGGCCCGAGTGAGACGTTGGCAATGTCCTTTATAAACAGAGGCACGTTGTCATTGACCTTCACCACACTATCGAGGACGTCTTGGACTGATCGGATATACCCCAAGCCTCGTATGGTGTACTCGGCCCGATTCACTTCAATCGTGCCCGCGCCCACATCCACGTTTGACATGCGGACCGCACTGAAGACTTCGGGAAGAGTTATATTGTGGGCCCTCATTGCGTCCGGGTTTATATCTATCTGATATTCCCTTATGAAACCACCTATTGAGGCGACCTCGCTCACGCCCCCGGCGGACTGCAAGTAATACCGGACGTAATAATCTTGCATGGTCCTCAGTTCATCGAGACCAAAGCCTTCGCCTTCAAGGGTGTACCAGAATACCTGCCCCAATGCCGTCGCATCAGGTCCCAGCGTTGGCTGAACCCCTTCGGGAAGCGTTCCTGACGGCAAAGAATTGAGCTTCTCCAGTATCCTCGAGCGCGACCAGTAGAACTCCACGTCCTCTCTGAAAATCACGTATATGGTGGAGAAGCCGAAAAAAGAGTTGCTCCGGATGGCCTTCACCCCCGGCAGACCCAGAAGAGAGACTGTGAGCGGGTAGGTGATTTGATTCTCGATATCTTTTGGCGACCGGCCTTCCCAGGTGGTGTACACGATTTGCTGGTTCTCACCGATGTCCGGGATGGCGTCTACGGGGACCGGGTGTCGCGGCAGCCAGGAAATGTCCCAGTCAAAGGGGGCCACGGACAACCCAACGAGGATTGTCGCTGCCAAGACGATCCCCATGAGCAGCTTTTGCTCAATCCAAAACTGCATCATCCTTGAGAAGAATGACCCCTCCCCGTGCTGATCCCGGTTCTGTCCTTGATACTGATTGGGTGTCATTTTTCTCCCCCATCATGTGCCGGATGGGACCCGGCGCTTTGTTGCTCGGGCTTAGCATCGGTTCCTTGCTTCTCTTTCTCCGGTTTTGCCTGGGACTCCTGAGCTTCCTTCGCCTTGCTCAGAGAGGGGAGCGCTTCGGGCGGAATCTTCTCGACCAACTCAGCGCACTTGAGCATGTGTTGCCCTTTGTACGGTGTTTCACCGAAGTAGGGATTCTTTACATCCTGACCCGATTCGATCCAATAAGCCCCCTGCTCATTGGAAGCCATTGGACAGTGGTACAAGAAAAGAGGGTCCTTCATTGCGTGGCGAAATCCCATCATCACCTTGGCAAAGGCCTCTGAAAGAGGATCGAAGGCCTTGCGCATGGCCCCGATCTCTCGGGTGTCCGCGATCTCCTTCAAGTTGGTCTCCATAGAGTCGGAGAGCTTCTTCCAGGTTTCCAGAGCCTTGTCGTCGAGTCCGCTGCTGTTGACCTCCTTAAGCAGCCCGGCCAGCTTTTTGGCAGAATCTGCGGCCTCCTCGGACTTCTCTCCGACAAGCGATTCTTTGAGGTTCAAGTACTCCTGAATCATAGGGGTTAACGAGCTTACAAACTCATCAGGGGCCTGCAGCTTCTTGACAACCTCGTCTTCCGCCTTTTCACCGGTACCCTTGGCCGGTTTGGGTTCGATAGGATTCATCATGCTTGCTTTGGCAACTATTTGCATCGCGCTGTCGATCTTGAAATTGCCTCTCGTCACCACGCGCTCGCCTTCTTTGAGGCCCTGGTAAACCACATATTCCTCTCCGGCTCGAGGACCCAGAACAACCTCCCGCAATTCGTAGGTTGGACGGTCCTGCTTGGGGACTTCTACATAGACAATCGAGCGCTTACCGGTTATTAGAGGCGCGGCCGTGGGAATCACCAACGGAAACTCCGGATTCGGATCATCCCCGTATCCGAAAGCTGAGGCAGGCCGCAAAGCCATCTTGCTCTCGGGACAGAATCCCGGTTCCGAGCTGGGATGGTCTGACGGATGGATAGGGCAGATGTATTTCCCAGCCCATTCCGGTTTGATGACCCTCCCCTTTGCATCGATTTCGGCTTCAAGTTCAGCCGTCACGAACATGCCCGGCCTGAGTATGTATTCGGGGTTTTCAGCTTCAACGCGGATTTTCACCGTTCGAGTTTTCATATCGAGCACAGGATCCAAGAACAGGACCTTACCCTTGAATTTTCGTCCGGGGACTGCCGGAGTGGTGAATGAAACGTCCTGGCCATACCTGATCCACGGCATGTCAGTTTCGTACGCGTCCAACTTGATCCACACGTGGGAAAGGTCGTTGATCGCGTACATCTCGGTTCCTTCTTTGACAAACTGCCCCAGAATCGCCATTTTTTTTGTGACCACTCCGTTTATGGGTGCTCGTAGCGTCACATACAGATTGGCCTTCTGCTGCTTCTTGATATCTTCGATCTGCTCTTTGGTCATGCCTAGCTGAAGCAGTTTCTCCTCGGCCCCCCGAATAATGCCTTCAGTGTCCTTGCTCTTCATGCTCTCGAACAGCTCAACCTGGCTTTTGATCAGAGTGGGGCTCCAGATGGTAACCATCGGGTCCCCTTTGTTGACCAAGCTTCCGGTGAAGTTGACGTAGATCTCGTCAAGCCTTCCATCGACACGAGATGTCAGGGCCGCAATCCTTGTCTCGTCCTCGCTAACTAGACCGACCATCCTGACCAATACTTTCGCGTGATTTCTTTTGACCTCAACGGTTCCCACTTCGGCCAACTTCTTGGCTGCTTCGGACATGGAATACTGCACAGTGCTGACTCTGGTGTCGGCATCTCTCCCCGACTCCAGAGGAATCAGCTCCATAAAGCAGATTGGGCACTTACCGGGATTGGGAAGCTTTATCTGGGGGTGCATCGCGCACGTCCACCAAGTGGCTTGCCTGGCTTCAACTCGCAGGTTTCTCCGCTGAATGGTCGTGCGAATCGGCTGGGGCCGATGCTTTCTGCTGTTCGGTCTTCTGTTCAACGGTTGCCACTCTGGTATCGCTGCCTTTGGGCAAGTAATAACCGAACACAAAGGCTGCGACAATCAGCAGAGGTAAGAGGATCTTTTTCTTTGGAAGCTTGCCCCAGAAATCACTTAGATAGCTGTAATTCATGATTCTACCCTCTCGAAAAGTGCCCCTATCTGTGCATTCTTAGTCCGTCCGCGTCGCTTAAAGTTTCCCCGCGTGTCGCCGTTCAGACGGACGAGTCCCCTTGTCTCGCTGTAATAGCTATTGCTTGATCTATCGGCAGGGTCAAGAACGTAATGAGCAGGTCCGGAATAGAACATCCATTCCGCCGTAGTCTGAGGGATAAGAAAACCTTGCCCCCCTGAAAGATGTGACATACGAGAGCAACCTCAAATGCCTCAGCGGAAAATGGAGCACGAAGCGAGTTTTGGCCGGCTGTTGCAGGTTGAGTCCCGGAGAGTAAGAAGACGAGGTTCGTATCACCGCAGCCACACATGTTGAAGCCCGCATTCCCGTGATGGCCACAACAGCAGGCTCCTTCCATGCAATTCGCGGACGCGCAACTGCACATGCTGGTGCTTGTTGTCGTCTTGAAAGGATACCGTTCCTCCGAAACACACTGAAGACAGTCCTCCGCCAAAGGCAGACCCGCAATAGATAAGCACAGAACATATGCTACGACTCGACTCACCACATCGGGCTCCTTATTTCAATACACCACAATTTTATGATGCAATCTCTTTTGGCAAAGTCAAGTTTCCTGACTGTACTTAGTAGGAAAACTGCTCAGGACTTTTTGCTCCCGCGCTCTTTTCTCAAAAGTGATTCCTATTTTAGATTAGTAGGTTATGGCTGCTTAGTGGTTGGTTGGCCCATCTCCCCTCCCCTTTCCAGGGAGGGAGATGGGGTCCACTCATCTCATCATTCTAAGATACGAATCACCAAAGCCCTGGGAAGACCGGCCGCGATGCGTTCCAGCCACCCTGATTGTTGCTGGGCCCTGTCGTTGGGCAACAGCTTGCTTGGCCCGCAGGGTAGACCTGTTGACCAGTGCTCGGTGGATTCGAAGTAAACTGAACGGGGCCACTCGCGGGCTGAAAACCCGAATACGAAGCCTGGCCACCGGCCCCTCCACTGCACCCACAGCCACGAAACTGGGCCTGAGTCGCGGGATTGATTCCTCTTGCGGGCCCGCTGTTGTTGGGCCCAGCACAACAACTCGGTGCGGCGGGAGCGTTCGGGAGACCCACCGGCCTGGAGGCTGCAACCTGCCTTTGTGGCACCGGCCCGCTCCAGTTGCTGCCGGTTGCTCTGACCATAGCAGGGGTAACCTGGGGAGTCACAACGCGCTGTTGCGGCGAGGCAGCGGGAATAGTGCCTTGCATCGGTTGACCCGGTGCGAACATGGCTCCCGGAGCTGAACCGTTTTTGGGATCGCAGCAACTCGGGGCCGCGTGACTTATTGCCGCTACGAGGACGACGGTCAAGAGAATCGAAGCCGCCGCGAATACTCTCATTTTCATTTCCTTCCTCCTTTTCTTTCTCCGCGCAATAAATGCTCCAAAGTGATGCGGGCTGCCCTCTCAGGAGAGGGCATTTCCCACCCACCTCGTAGTAACTCAGACAACCGCCCTGATTGCCTGGGCTTCCTTGAGCCGTCCGTCGGCAACCTCTATGATGCGGTCAGCGTATTCCGCGTTGTGTCTGCTGTGAGTGACCATGACAATTGTTTGGCCATCGGCATTAAGCGTTCTTCAGGAGATTCATCACGTCCGCGGAATTCCTTGAATCCAAATTGCCCGTAGGCTCGTCCGCAAACAGGATCGGCGGTTCATTGACCACGGCCCGTGCGATGGCCACCCGTTCCTGCTCTCCACCGGAAAGCTGGTTTGGAAGGCGATGCCCCTTGTCTTGCAGTCCGACCCTCTCCAGGGCTGACATTGCCAAAGCCTTCTTGTTTGCCTGTGAATGATGGGTGACTGCCAGCGGCAACTGGACGTTCTCGACAACGTTGAGATATGGGACCAGTTGGAACGACTGAAAAATGAATCCCATGAACTCACGCCTGAAATCGGCCAATTTGTCCCTCTTCAGGGCATATATGTTGATGTCTTCGATGAGGATCTCACCTCGGGAGGGGCTTAGCAGGCCCCCCAGCATGGAAAGAAGGGTGCTCTTGCCTGCTCCGGACTCTCCCATGATCGATATGAAGCCGGCCTGCTCGATTGAAAGGTCGATCCCCTGGACTGCGGCTACTCTTGCGTCACCGTCGCCGAACTCTTTGACCACCTTATTTGCTGTGATGTAACTCATTTGGAAACCTCCTTATAAAGTCCGCAGAGCTTCGCTGGGATCCATTTTTGATGCGGTCATCGCGGGATAGAGAGAAGCCAGAAGGCCTACCACAACCGCCAGAAAAACCGCACCCACAGCCACGAGGGGATCCAGGGAGAAGTGTGGCATGTGCTCGCTGAGAAAAGAGAGCAACACGCGGGTGACGCCTATTCCCGCAAGATAACCGGCAACCCCGGCCATTAACGAGACTACGAAGGCTTCAAGGAGAATAATCTTCATTATGTGAGAGCGTCTAAAACCGATTGCGCTGAATATTCCAATTTCCCGGGTGCGTTCGTTCACGCTTCCCATCATGGTCACAAACACGACCATCGAGCCCACGAACAACACCAGTCCGGAAATACCGAGAGAAAACTTCCGAAAGTTGTGGAGAGTGTCCATGCGGCCCTCCACTACCTGCTGAACGGCGGTCACCTTGGCCGTAGGCATTTTTTCCGCGATCTGGGTGACTATTTCAGAAATCGGACAGTTCTTGCACAGCGCCGCAACTTCCACCATTCCGACCTTGCCCTCTTTTCCGAACAGTTTTTGGGTCACGGGCATATACATGAACACGAGTCCATCGTCCTGAGAGCCGGTAGTTTCGAGCACACCGGTCACCTTAAATTTCTCTCCCTTTATTTCGATGGAGGAGCCTGGCTTGAGCTGAAACCGCTCTGCTGCCTCACTGCCGACTATGAGATCTTGCTCCGCGGAGGGCTCGTCTCCGTTGATCTTCCACCACTTCTTCAGAGAAAGTTCGGAAGCGAAATTCACGCCTACCACGAGTGCTTTGTGTCCCTGATTCTCGAACACACCGAAAACCTTTGGACTGACAAGTCTTATGTTTGCGGCATTCTCTATTGTCTTTATCTTGGCGAGGTCTGTCTCGGAAATCTCTTTCACATCAAAAGAGAGCCCGCCCAGACTCAATCCGCCGTAAGTGAGGGACAGTCCCTCGGACCGGGGCGTAATCAGTATGTTTGCCCCGAACTCATCCATTTTGTGGGCGATGTCTGCTTCCAGGATGCTGGTTGTAGTGAGAAGGGCCACCACTGCGGCCACACCCACCAGAAGTCCCATGACGAGAAAGAACACTTTCCCCTTCCTACGCCTCAAATTGTTTACAGCTATATCGTGAAGTTTCATTACCTACCTCCGTTACTGGAAATACTTCAGGCCGGCCAGGACATCCTGCTGAGCAATCACTACGTTGGGTCCCGTCGATGGTTCTCTTCAGCGCGGACGGGTTGCAGCCGCCCGTCACTACATTGACCTTATCGGTCCTGAACTTCAGACCGCAGTTGATGCAGAGCATGTCGTCCGCCTGCTGCACGTAACCTTTCTTGGCACGAAAGCATTTTTCGCACGCGTCGAATGCGGCCCTGATAACCCCGTCAGTGCTTTTGACCACAAAAAAACGTACCACCTGGTTCGGGGAATGTTTGTATTCAAAATGCTTGGCCTTTCCATCCTGAAACGCGGCGACAGGGAAAGCGAACACGCCGTTCGCCGGCTTAACGTCCACGGCGGGAACAGTGAAGTTCCATGCCAAGGCTACACTGATGGTGGTAAGAATCCCAATAACAGCTATTGCGGCTACAAAAAATCCCATATATTTCTTCTGCATCTTCTTAATCCTTTCTTTTTCAAAGCTTGAATACGATCGCACTCCTACCGCGCGGGCGCAGATTAGTGCAATCAGGTGTTACTGAACCAGAAGGCTTTTCAGCTCGGTTCCCGAGGCGATCATTCGCGGCCAGAAGGTTTTCCAGTCATCCTGACCGGCCACTGCATGGATTTTTTCCTTGAAGCCGGGATCAAGAATCTTAACGTCGGAATCCTTGAAAATTGTACCCGCCCATTCCATCGTCTTGCGAGCCCGTTCCTGCGGGTCTTGAATGCCCGACACTACGTGCTCATCCAGGAGTTTCCGTATGCCAAGCCGTTGGCCCACCACCTGGAGATACTTCTCCTTGGAACCGAAAACAGCCTTCACCTGGGTGAGGAATTCTTCCTGGGAGATTCCATTGTTCTTTGCAATGGTTTCCACTTCTGTTTCGACCTCATAAGGTTGCACTACTATGGCTTTAGCGTCCGCGGCTTGCAGCAAGATCTCCTTCCCGACCGTCGAGAATAAGGCCGAAGCCAGGTCGGAATCCTTCGGCGCGGCTTTGTCTACGGCAAGAGGGACCTTCATGTCCTTCTGAAATACCGGCTTACCATTGACGGTGGCCACTACCACCTCGTTAATTCCCGCGCCACCCGGCTTGAACATGCCGTCGAGTTTGATCGGATAGCCTGCACGGGCAACGGCTTCCTTGATCTGGTCCGGGTTTGTTTGCTTATCTCTGAATTTGACAATCACGTCCTGGGCCGCCAAGCTGACATCAGCTTCAAGGACGCCCGGAACTTTGCCGGTAACTTCCTTCACTGTGATGACGCACGCAGGACAGTTCATGTTGTTGACTGTAAATCTGGATGCCACTACCTCTCCGGCGACGAGTCTGTACGCTCCGTAGACCCCGCCTGCAAGAAAGAGCAGCACTACCAGCGCCAGGCCCACCCTGCGAAACTTGCCGAGAGAAACTTTGCGATCCGCCTGGTTTAGAGTGTCCAGGTCGATCTTTTTGATCTGTTTTTCAACGGACATACTTGCACTCCCATTGATTGGTGTCCGCACAATTACACGGACTTTGTTAGGCATGAGGATTCAAGAATAAACAGGAATTCTCGTGCAGCCCTTGAATTAAAGTACTACGGTGAAATCAAGAATGTTGTGAAGGATGGATCAACAGCGGAGAGTGCAAGTTTGAAGACTGATAACAATGTCCCGGCAGTCAACCTCGGCCACTATGCCGGCCATATGGGAAGGTTGGATCCCTGATGAGTGGGCCGCTGCCGTAAACGTTACTGCGGAAAGTCTAACACTGGTCTCAATAGCGGTGTATCCCGAAAGGGCAACAATCTGTAACTGTTGCACGCATCTGCATCGAGGGCATTCGTCTCTTACAAGTCCGTTGGCGCAGGAAGCCTGAACCACTTTAGTGGAACAGCACGAAGGGGCTTTGGCCACGGTTTTTGAACAGCAGGTCGGCCCCGATTCGGCCCTGAGGCCCGACAATTCCACATTGATCTCGGTAATTGGCTTGGATGGATTTACAGCAGCACGGAATGGAAGAAGCAGGAACGATAGTTACCCCGACTAAAGAAACACATGTAATTATTATTACTAAACGACTCAGCATTGTGACCTGTTTCTGCGTTCCAATTCCTTAATGATCTAGTCTAGTGACTTTTTCGTGAAAGTCAAGTTTCCTTGTCGGGGACAGCATTGAAACGATGCGAAATAGCCCCGACCTCTGGGCGCTGTAATCTATTACAACTGTGATGGCAAATTCCCGCGAAAATATTTTTCGTTAGCTAAATGGAGTCGACCGACACTCGATTTTCCTCGCGCACACTGATATATTGCGACGTTCGCGGAAAGTTGTCTGAGAGACCAACCGCAGAGTGCGCAGAGAACGCAGAGAAGAACTGGCTATCTCAGCGGTCTCTGCGATCTCTGCGGTGAACAATTCCACTTCCTCAAAAGGAGGCGCTAATGGGTTGTGCTGCTCCACATCCGCTCCACTGGGAGGACCTTCGGAGCCGTTCCAGGGAACAGATTTTAGGTAGAGACGGCGTAAGGGTCCGTACCGACGGCAAGGGTTATGAGGTCGATTTCCTAAATTCGGTCTACCTCGTGGATCCGGTTGCCGAGCGAATTGTTGAGCTTTCTCCCAATCCCGAACGTGAATTGCCCGAAGAGTTTCAGATCCTTCTTATCCGCTATCTCGTCGCGAAAAATGGGGGACCTCTGGAAGACAAAGAAGTGAGCCAAAAGGATTTCCCGGGCGGAGTAACCTTTTTTCAGGGACCACACACCTTGAACGTCGCTCCCATCGCCAAGCTTTACGGCCGCGATCCGGAAGCATTTGAAAGTCGCGGCCGAGAACTCGGCGCTCTTCCTGTACAGCATGGGGACAAGGCCATGCGCTTCCTCCCGTTTCCTCTCATGCCCGTCACTTACGTACTTTGGAAAGAAGATGAAGAATTCCCTGCGTCAGTTTCCGTGCTGTTTGACAAGTCCATAACTCGATGGTTCGAGTTGGACATGATATTCACGCTTGTTTTGGTACTGACAGAGAGGATTGTGGAGGGTCAAACCGTCTGACGGTAGGGCGGCCACAGGCCGCCCTACCCCTCTGTATTGGTGGGACAGGCATCTTGCCTGTCGATCAAGAAATCGACAGGCAAGATGCCTGTCCCACCTTCTGCCCGAAATATGGTACCGAATTTATGGAGCACTGAGTAGAGGCGACCGGCGCTCACCGTCTCGCGGTGACCAGCGAGTCGCCCTCGCTAACACACAGATCCGCATCCCGGTTCTTTGGAGATGATATCCTCTATCGTCGCTGTCAGGTCCACCCCTTCCTGCTGAAGTTTACCATCGGCCCAAATCTGCCTGTCTCGAACGACTATCTTGTCGAAGGCCAACTCCCGGATTGCGCTTCGCAAGAGGGGCAGCTCCCTTTTTTCTCCTTCTTGACGGATCTTCCGGAAGAGCGGGTGGCTTTCCCTGGTCTCTCTGGTCGAATCGGGGTTTATATCATCTTTCCAGTGCTCCCACAGGTGGTCCCATTCATCTCCACGAATCGGGAAGCGGCAGTACGAGATTACCGGGCCTCTGTCCAGCTCCTTTGTGACCAGATGGACCATAATCCCCTGCTCTGCCGCTTGCTCATCGATGAGTTGATGGATGACCTCCTGCCATGTTCCTTTGGGACCCCAGGGGAGTGCCGGATGTATGTTCACCATCGCAAGGCCCTCAAGCTCCGGATCACCGATGATGAGCATGTACCCCGCCATAACAACCAGGTCCACCGATGGGAGGATGTTGATGGTTTTCATCACCTCTTTGCCATAGAGGTTCCTCCACTCTTCGAGCGACCGCGACGCCTCGGCAGCGGAACGACTCTCTTCAAGGCCCTTTTTCCTCAGTTCCGGTTTGAACCGAACATGAGACTGGGTTGCGACGGGGATGTTAAGAGTTGCTGCCAGGTCGAAGAAAAGCTCCCTCTGCCGATATTCTTCATCCGCTGCGGCATCGCCTGTTTCCCGGTGGCAGAAAATCCATTCTATTTTTGCGGGGATTCCATTGGTCACAAGGTCCACATGCACAGTCTCCAGGAGATTCCGTGCCGCGGGGTCACGGCCGGTGGAGAACCATCCAATTCGCAGCGTCATGAGAATAAGCCTCCGCAAACCGCGTTCCCAGGCGTGGCCTGGGAGTGAGACATCAAAGTCCCCCTTTTCTAAAGGGGGACTGCCAATTGGTCTGTAGGCGACTGGCATTCCCCAAGGGCGACGCACCGTCGCCCCTACAGAAAGATCCCCCTTTACAGAGGGGGAAAGTATGGTAGTTCACAACTGGTCCCCAGGCGGCACACTGGGGCACACGAATAATCCCTTTCTCTCTCTTACCGTCTGAGCCGCGGGTCGAGCGCGTCACGGATCCCCTCCCCCAACAGATTGTAGCCCATGACCGTTATGAGGATAGCAAGGCCGGGGAAGACCGACAGCCACCACGCGATCTCGATGTTGTCTTTCCCTTCGGTGAGCATGTTTCCCCACGAGGGATCCGGTGGCTGAACTCCGATTCCGAGGAACGAGAGGCTGGATTCTATGAGCACGGCAGCGGCTACTCCGAGAGTCGCGGCCACAAGGATCGGCGCCATGGCATTCGGCAGTATGTGAATAAAGATTATGCGCAGATCTCCCGCTCCTTGGCTGATAGCGGCCTGAACAAAGTCACGCTCCCGGATGCTGAGGAACTCGGCCCGCACCAATCGAGTGACCCCCATCCACGACGTGACGCCAATGACCACCATTATGTTCCAGATGCTCGGTCCAATGAACGCTATAACCGCGAGAATTAGAAAGAATGTGGGAAAACATAGCATTATGTCCACGAAACGCATGATTATGCGTTCCACCGTCCCGCCGTAATACCCTGCCGCGGCTCCAAGAAGCACGCCGATCAAGGTGGATATGCCTACAGCCACAAATCCCACGCTCAGGGAGACTCCGGAACCGTGAATGATTCTGGAAAGAACATCACGGCCCAGCACATCTGTTCCCATGAAGTGGGCCCTGCTGGGGGGCGCGAGAATCTGGCTCGTGTTTATCCGATCCGGAGGATATGGAGACAACTGATTGGCAAAGAAACGCAACCACGAAAAGGATCGCAACCACAACCAATCCGGCCATAGCCATCTTGTTTCGTGAGAGCCGCCGCGTGAAATCTCCCTGGAGAATTGCCATCAGTATTTTTTCATCCTCACGACCGCGGGCGGCAAGAGCCGCAAATTACAGAAGTCCATGTGGTTTTCCATTTCTAGTCTGCGACTCGAATTCGCGGATCTGCCACGGAGTACATCAGGTCGGCCAGGAGGTTCCCGACGAGAGTCAGGACCGCACCGATGACGAGTATTCCCATGATTGTGGGATAATCTCTCATCATGACCGACTGATAGAAAAGCTGGCCCATGCCCGGGATGGCGTAAATCGTTTCAAAGATGACGCTCCCGCCGATGAGACCGGGAATAGAGAGCCCCAGGATCGTGATCACCGGCAACAGGGCATTACGAAGCGCGTGCTTGAATATCACGGTACGTTCGTCAAGACCCTTGGCCCGAGCAGTGGTAACGTAATCCTGGCGGATCACCTCCAGCATGTTTGACCTCATGTAACGGCTCATACCTGCCAAGCCTCCGAATGCCGACACAAAAACCGGCATGATCAGATGCTTTGCCGTGTCCAGGATCCGCTCCGAAAATGAAAGCTCCCCGTAATTCAGGGAGTGAAGCCCGGAGATGGGCAGCCAGTCCAGCTTCACGCCAAAAAGGATCATTAACAAGAGCGCAAGCCAGAAAGTGGGTATCGCAAAGCCAAGAAAAACAAAGAGCGTTGTCCCCTTGTCAAGGAGTGAATCCTGCTTCACCGCGGACATCACCCCGATTGGAATCGCTACCGCAAGAATCAAGATCAAGGAAAGAATATTTATCAATAACGTCACGGGTATACGTTCGAGGATCTTGTCTATGACGGGACGGCTGTCCGGCGCAAACGATGTCCCGAAATCGAGCATCAGCATGCTCCCCAGCCACTTCCCGTACTGCACGTACACGGGCTGGTCGAGGCCGTAATGGGCCCTCATCCGCTTGATGGTCTCCTGGTTCATGTTCGGATTGAGGTCGGTGTACAGGCTGATTGGGTCACCTGGAGCGATTTTCATGACTCCAAAAGAGATTATTGTGATCCCCAGCACAATCGGGATCATGAGCAAGATACGCTTCAAGAGATAACGGGCCATGTCACCTCACGGCTGAATCTGGTACTTCTGCAACTGCTTGGGAACATACCATTTTGTGAAGTTGTAACCAATTCCGGCAGGCGCTGGATCAATCCCCTGGAAACGGGAACTTATAATGGGAAGCGAGTCGCCGACAAAGAGGAAAGTGTAGGGTTGGTCCTCTGCTATGATCTCCTGGAACCGGTCGTAGTACTTCTTCCGTTCATTTTCGTCGTATGTGGATGCGCCGAGGTCCATTAAGCGATCTACTTCCTCGTTCTGATAGGTTACGAAGTTCAGCTCAGTCTCTGAGATCTTTTTCGAGTTCCAGATGTCGATCTGACTTGGATCTGGCCCTATACCCCAACCGAGAAGGCACGCCTCGAAGTTCCTTTTGTTGATGAAGTTTTTCAGGAAGGCCGCCCATTCGATCACACGGATCTTTACCTGTATCCCCACCTTCTTCAAATCGCTCTGAATAATTGTCGCAGCATTCTTGCGCACGTCATTTCCCTGATTGATGATGATGGTGAACTCGAAGGGCTTGCCGTCTTTCTTGAGGACACCGGAACCGTCTGTCGTCTTTCCAGCCTGCCTCAGCCAGCATCTGTTTGGCCTTTTCCGGGTCGTACGGAAACTTCTTAACATTAGGATTGTACCAGACTGTATCGGGCTTGTACGGCGTGTACGCCACGCGTCCCAGACCAAGGAGCACCCCGTCGACAATGCTCTGCCGATTGATGGCCGTGGTAAGTGCCTGCCGCACCTTTTTGTCTTTGAACTTCCAGTCCTGCAAGTTGTAGCCTAAATAGTTGTAGCTGGACGAGAGGTACTTGTATCTTACAAAGTTATCCTTGAACCACTGGGTGTCCGTCTGCCTCATGTATTGAAGCGGAGTTAGGCCACTCTGGTCGAGCCTACCGGCTTTCAGTTCCAGGAATATTGTTGCCAGGTCCGGGATTGTCCGTGTCAGGACCCGGTCAATGTACGGCCTACCTTCAAAGTAATCGTGGTAGCTGTCCACGATGATCTTCTCGCCTGTTTTCCACTCAACAAATCTATAAGGTCCTGTTCCAACAGGGTTGCGTTTCAAAGGGCTCTTTGTGACTTCTTGCCCCTTCAGGAGGTGCGCAGGAAGCATCGACTGGCCCCAGGAACCAAGCGCCGGGGCATACGGCTGCTCGTATGTGACCTCGACAGTGTACGGGTCGAGCTTATTGAACTTCGTCACTTTGAGGAAATCAGTGGCATAAGGGGTGGGTGTCTTCTTGTCCACGATCACATTGTACGTGAGTTCAACATCGTCGCTTGTAAACGGCTTGCCGTCCTGCCATTTCACATCTTTGCGCAGATAGAAACGGATTGTCAGCTTGTCCTCTGAAATTTCCCACTTTTCTGCCAAATCAGGGACCAGCTTGAGGTCCTTATCGTATTTTACCAGGCCGTTATAGATGAGGCCGATGATGTCAAAGCTCGCCGAATCGTTAGCAAGCACCGGCAGCAGCACAGACGCGTCGCCGATGCTGCCTCTGATTATCATGTCGCCGTACGCGGGCTCGTATTTCTGTTGAGCCACCGGACGATTAGCTTGGTCTTTGCCGGAGGTGGTATCTGATTTCTGTTGTCCTTCTCCGCATCCGGACACAAGGCAAGAGGCCATTACGGCCAGTGCAAGAAGATAGGGCTTCTTCGATATCATGTCGTCCTTTCGCTTCGCGAGTTGCACCGGAATATAGTCAAAATCAGTGGGACGGGCAAGGGGAAGGATTATGGACCACATAATTGCAGTTATGGGGAACAGGTTGCGCTCCTGTCATTGCGAGGAGTGAAACGACGAAGCAATCTCTAGCACAGTAAAGCGGAGATTGCTTCGCTGCGCTCGCAATGACAAGATTTGCCCCTTCGGGACTAAATGCTTGCTCTCACGACCGGAAACGGCTTGCGGGAGTCGGGGCGACTTGGTAAGTTGACTTCGGAACGGATGACGGGCCTTTGACTTTTATGAGCCCCCGCCCGCGGAAAGGCCAACGTGCCCAGGTTGGTACCAGGGACGTCTCACGGGCACCGCGGGGCTCGTCCGTGCATGGATGAGCTTCGCACATCCGTGGCACCATGCCGGCAGGGGTCGCTTCTCTGTCACTGCCAGGAGACACTAAATTGGAAGAACATAAGTTGACAGAAAAACAGCTCAAATGGCTGGAAGCCTCACAGAGGATCGGACCCGGCGCAATGACTAAAACTGAGCGTCAACTTCTCGAGAGGGCTTTATGCAGACATGCTGCCAAGAGAGCAGCAGGATCTCGCGGCATACATAGAGGCCAAGTTCGGGAAAAAGGAGTCGGACTCGAAAGATTCGGAGGAAAAGGACCCCATCGAAAGAATGCGACGCAAGGAATGGCGTCCCCCTTCCGAGGCACTGAGGTCCGCGCTGGCAAAGTCACAAACGCCGAGGCCCGGGAAGGATCAATCCTGAAGAATTAGGCCGCACGTCTCGATTTAAGGAGAATTTCATGCTGGATATTGCTTTCATTCGTAATAATCCGGAAGTGATAAAAGATGGCATTCGCAAAAAGCGGATGAAAATGGACATAGATGAGCTTCTTGCCGTGGATGAGGAGGTCAGAAGTCTCAGGGCCGACGTGGAAAACCTTCGCGCGGACCGCAACCGGATTTCAAAGGAGGTTCCCAAGCTCCAGGGTGAAGAGAAGGAACAGGCTATAGCCCAGGTGAAAAACATCAGGGACGGCTTGGGTCAAAGGGAGCCGAAGCTTAGGGAAGTCGAGAGTCGCTTTGAAGAGTTGATGCTCAAGGTTCCCAATCCCCCTTTGCCGGAGGTCCCGGAAGGCGATTCGGATGACGACAATGTGGAGGTTCGTTCCTTCGGGCAGCCGCCAACATTTGACTTTCCGCCCAAGGATCATCTCGAACTGGCCGAATCGCTGGACATCGTGGACATGACGCGAGCCGTGAAATTTGCCGGCGCGCGCATGTACTGCCTGAAGAACGAAGGGGCCATGCTCGAATTCGCCCTGTTCAAGTTTGCTCTGGATCACCTGTACTCAAAAGGCTTCATGCCGATGATCGTTCCTCAACTGGTCCGCCGCGAGGCCATGATCGGCACAGGGTTTTTCCCTTTGGGCGAGGAAGACACCTTTTTCGTGGAAAAGGACGATCTTTACCTGATAGGCACCTCTGAGGTTCCCTTGGTGTCGTATCACATGGACGAGATCCTCAACGAAAAAGACCTTCCCAAACACTACTGCGGCTATTCAACGTGTTTTCGCCGGGAGGCCGGGTCGTACGGCCGGGACACCCGCGGCTTCTACCGGCTCCATCAGTTCAACAAGGTCGAGCAGGTGATAATCTGTGTTAATGACCCGGAGGTGTCCAGGGCCGAGCATCAGATACTCTTGAACAATTCCGAAGAGATGATGCGGGCATTAGGGCTACCGCATCGGGTCGCATTGGCCTGTGGAGCCGAAATCGGGCAGGGGCAGGTGCTCAAGCACGAGATAGAGACATGGATGCCGAGCCGCAACAAATACTCAGAAACTCATTCCTGTTCGAGCCTGCACGAGTTTCAAGCCCGACGGCTCAAGATCCGATGGCGCGGAAAGGACAATAAAACGCAGTTTTGCCACACGCTCAACAACACGGCCATAGCATCCCCACGTATACTCATTCCGATTCTGGAGAATTTCCAGAACGCGGACGGGAGCGTAACAATTCCCGAAGTGCTCCGGCCCAACATGGGCGGGATGGAACGCATCGAACCCAAAAACCGTTAGAGGCGGATGCGAAACCTACGAGTTCTTTGACGAGTGACCGGGGAGGCCCTTTTGCTGCCCCTGCTACCAGGCTTCGCCTCATAGACGCTAACTGGCAATTGGTTCCCCCCCTTTCGTAAAGGGGGACTTTGATGACCCCTTGGCCCTCCGGACCTCCTCACAAGTAACGAAACTGACGCTAAGTCAGCGCCTATGAGGGGGAGCCAAGGAACGAAGCGTACTTAACGTAAGCTACCATCAATAATTAGGAAGAAAATACCTAACGTGATCACACTAAAGAAAAAAGCAGACCGACGACTCCGAAGAGGGCATCTCTGGGTCTTTTCCAATGAAATAGCAGACCCGCCCGTGGCCCAGCTGGAGGCGGGTTCGATCCATGAAATTCAGGATGCGGCCGGAGAGTTCCTGGGAATGGTTTATGCCAATCCCGCCAGTCTGATTACGGCTCGCATCATGTCTCACAAAAAAGTTGAGATAGACGAGGCGTTCTTGGAGCAGAGGATCGGGGCTGCTTTGGAGAGGAGACAGCGCCTTTTCCCCGAGAGAGACTTTTACCGCCTCATATTCGGAGAGGCGGACCTTTTGCCCGGCCTTATTGTGGATCGCTACGGCACGGTGCTCGTAGTCCAGAGCCTGACTGCCGGAATGGACGCGCTTCTGGAAGACGTTTTGGCGGTTCTGGTACGTTCCCTTGCCCCAGAAGGGATCTACTTGCGCAATGACTCACCCTCACGTGTCCTGGAAGGACTGTCGCAAGAGAAACGCATTGCCTACGGGTCAGTTCCGGAAACTGTCATCATCAGCTCATCGGGCCTGAAATTCTTGGTGGACGTGGCTGACGGGCAAAAGACTGGCTTCTTTCTGGACCAGGAGGCTAATCGCACGTTGATGAAGCAGTATGTCTTTTCCGGTGCCAAAGTGCTGGATCTGTTTTGTTACACCGGCGCGTGGGGTCTCCATGCCTCGGCCGCGGGGGCCGTGGAAGTCACCGGGGTCGATTCGTCCAGCGGAGCAATCCAATTGGCCGAGTCAAATGCCGCTCTGAACGGAATGGAAGACCGCTTTCACGCGATCCGGGCAAACGCCCTGGAATTCCTCAAGAGGAGCCATGAAACCTGGGATGTGGTGATCCTTGACCCGCCTGCCTTTATCAAGAGCCGCTCGCAAATAAAGGCAGGGCAAAAGGGCTACATTGATTTCAATCGTCGAGCGCTGACCAAACTGAATCCCGGCGGTATCCTTGTCACGTGCTCCTGTTCGCATCACCTCGATGCTCAGATCTTCGAGGAGACGCTGGCGATAGCTGCCCGTCAGAGCGGCAAGGAATTACGGATACTGGATACTCGCGGGCAAGGACCCGACCATCCGTTCCTTTTGTCCATGCCCGAAACTCGTTACTTGAAGGTTTTTGTAGCGCAGGTTGTGTAATACGAGTTCGTGATCAAACAATGAACAATCAGCTAATTCCGGCACGGATCTGACAAAACCCAGTTCCGTGCCCTGCTTGCTGCCAACCGTTTCTCACTGATTGAGAGCGAACCGGTGTAGTACCGGCATTCCATTGGAGTAGGGCGGCCCGATTATTCTTCGTTCAAATGCTTTCTATCACAACAAAAGCACAGGCGGTTTGCGGGGTGTGGGTGAGCGATACGTGAATTGCAGTGACCTGCATTGATTCGGCCAATTGCTGTGCTCGGCCTAGAAGGGCTATCGACGGCTTACGTCTTTCGCCCCCGCGCACAACGATTCGGCTGGGAGAGACCCCTCTGGAAAAACCGGTTCCCAGGGCCTTGGCCAGCGCTTCCTTTGCTGCAAAGCGCGCTGCGTACCCCTGCGCCGGCTGAGGGGCGTCCTTGCAGGCTGCAATCTCTTCTGCTGAAAAGACCTTAGCGACGAACCGCTTCCCCCAACGGCAGTTCAAGGCCCTCTCCATGCGGTGGACATCCACAAGATCCACACCCACTCCGAGGATCACGTGCCAACCCTCTCTCTCACCACTGCGTCCGCAACTCTGCAAACCTGCACGGTCGAGGCGACGTGATGAACGCGGACGATAGAGGCCCCGCGGAGCACTGCGGCAGCTACTGCTCCCAGTGTGCCAATATCTCGCCCGCTGCAACCGGCTCATCCAAGATTTTTCCCAGAAATGCCTTTCTTGACGGCCCCACCAGAATGGCTTTCCCAAGGGGCTTCAAGAAATCGAGACGATTTATGAGGGTGAGATTCTGATCAAAGGTTTTACCGAATCCTATGCCCGGATCTAGGACAATCTTTGCCGGCGCTATTCCCGCCTTCTCCAGAACCTGTATGCGCTCCTGAAAAAAGGAATAGATGTCGCCCGGAAAAGAACCGTAACGGATCTCAGTCTGCATGGTCTTCGGTGTCCCCAGCATGTGCATGACAACGAGACCTGTCCCGGCTTCACGAGCGAAATCAATCAGCGTGGGATCGTCCCGGAAGCCCGACACGTCGTTGATTATTTGAGCGCCCGCGGCAACGGCTGCTTCAGCCACGGTTCTGCGACGGGTATCGATTGAAATCACCGCTTCTGGCATAGATCGAGAGATCTCCCGGATCACAGGGACGGACCTCTGAAGCTCCTCTTCTTCCTCCACGTACGCGGACCCAGGCCGAGTAGATTCTCCACCCACATCAATGATGTCCGCGCCGGCTTCCAGCATCTCGATCCCCGCGGCGACGGCAACTTGGGGATCAAGGTGTTTTCCACCATCCGAAAAGGAGTCCGGTGTGGTGTTGATGACACCCATAACCAGCGTATGGGAAGCAGGATCCAGAATAGTGCGTGGGAGAGGGATAGGTTGCGGGATCATTTTCCTCGTTCCCAGGCTCTGCCTGGGAATGCCGCATAGGAGGCTCCGCCTCCTCGGCTCGCCTGGCCGGAAAGCCTCAAGATGCCCTTTTAACCAAATCATGCTTTCCGGGCACAGCCCGGACACAGGTAGGTTACCAGGCTCTGCCTGGTAACCAGTGCAAAAACTCCTATGTCTTGCAAGCGCTTCTAAACCTTTTCAGGGTCAGGCGTCCTGGGAGTAGTGCCCACCATGACCTTGCCGTCATCGAGGGGTATGATCTCCGTCGGCCCTTTATCCGGCTTCATTTCCGCTACTTCTTCCAAAGGCGGCAGGTCACGTCCTTCGATGAGGGCCTCGATTTCGGAAGCGTCGAGGGTTTCCCTTTCGAGCAACGCTTCTGCGATCCGCGTCACCGTTTCTTGATTCTCTTGGACAACCTTCTTGGCTTTTTCGTAGTTCTCGGTGACGATACCGCGAATCTCCGCGTCTATATCTCTCGCGGTTTCCTCTGAGTAGTCCTTATGGCGGGCGAACTCTTTGCCCAAGAAGATCTGCTCTTCTTTCTGGCCAAAGGTCAACGGGCCGAGTGTTTCGCTCATACCCCACTCGCAGACCATTTTCCGGGCAAGCTCCGTGGCGCGCTCGATGTCGTTGCCCGCGCCGGTGGTCAGGTGGCCGAGGAATATCTCTTCCGCCGCGCGGCCGCCCATCAGCACTGCGATCTGACTGATAAGATAATCCTTGGAGTACGTGTGCCGGTCGTCAAGCGGGAGCTGCTGCGTCATTCCCAGGGCGCGTCCCCTGGGAATGATTGTTACCTTATGAATGGGGTCGGTTCCGGGCATCTTTCGTGCTACGAACGTGTGGCCGGCTTCATGGTAAGCCGTGTTCCTTCGCTCCTCGAGGCTGATGACCAGGCTGCGGCGCTCTCCACCCATCAAGACCTTGTCTTTGGCAAACTCGAAATCCTTCATCTCGATCTGATTCCGGTTTCTCCTGGCCGCGTTCAGGGCCGCTTCATTGACCAGATTGGCCAGGTCCGCCCCGGAAAACCCCGGCGTGCCGCGGCTGATGGTATCGAGGTCCACATCTTTGGCCACAGGGGTCTTGCGCGTATGGACGCCAAGGATTGCCGATCTGCCGCGTACGTCGGGCGGTGGCACAACCACTTGACGGTCAAAGCGCCCTGGCCTTAAAAGAGCCGGATCGAGAACGTCAGGCCTGTTGGTTGCACTGATGAGTATTACGCCCTCGTTGGTTTCAAAGCCGTCCATCTCGACAAGGAGTTGATTGAGCGTCTGTTCCCGTTCGTCATGGCCGCCGCCCAGACCGGCTCCCCGATGACGACCCACAGCGTCGATCTCATCAATGAAAATGATGCACGGAGCGTTTTTCTTCCCTTGGATAAAGAGATCGCGGACGCGTGAAGCTCCCACGCCCACAAACATCTCGACAAAATCCGATCCTGAAATCGAGAAAAACGGTACGCTGGCCTCACCGGCAACCGCTTTGGCCAGGAGCGTTTTGCCTGTTCCGGGCGCGCCCATCAAGAGTACTCCCTTGGGAATTTTACCGCCCAGCCGGGTGAATTTCTTGGGATCGCGCAGAAACTCGATTATCTCCCCCAACTCTTCCTTGGCTTCTTCGACTCCGGCCACATCCTGAAACGTAACTTTGTTTTGAGATTCGCTGATAAGGCGCGCCCGGCTTTTTCCGAAACTCATGGCCTTGCCGCCGCCGGCCTGCATTTGTCGCATGAAGAACACGAATATGGCTATGAGAAATACCATGGGGAGCCATGATATTAATGCCGTCAAATACCAGGGGTTGTCATCTTCGGGCAACACTTTGATATCCACCTTGTGCTTTATCATGGTGGGTATCAGCTCCGTATCCGGTGGAGCAAGTGTTTTGAAGTCGACGGAACCGTCAACATAGCTGCCCCTGATACGGGTGCCCTGCAACGTGACTGATTTCACGACCCCCTGATCGATCTCCTGCCGGAACTGGCTGTAAGATATTAGTTTGTCAGAGGATTTTCCCTGATTGAAGAGATGGAACAAGAAAATCATCACAAGGCAAATAACTAGCCATAACCCTAGATTCTTGTATATACCGTTCAAGAAATTCTCCAATGAGTAAATTTTCCTAAATAATTAGAATGAATATACCACGAAACTCGCTGTCAGGCAATTGAAGCCTGCTCTGTATCTAAGATGGGTTATCCTTGTGTGGATGTCAAGTTGCGCCACAGGCCAACTCCCCTTCACCTCTGCCGGATCTCATGACCGCAAGAACCGTAGCCGGATGAGGAAAACGGTTTGACAAAATCTCAGCGGAACACTAACAAGGGCAGCGGACGTTAAGGCCGGAGGGCACTCCTATGAAAGCTATTCTGGCAGATTTCAGTCTCGGGAGAGA
Organism: uncultured delta proteobacterium; assembly: GCA_963809365.1. Lineage (GTDB taxonomy): Bacteria > Desulfobacterota > Desulfomonilia > Desulfomonilales > Desulfomonilaceae > CAWBBA01. Next base: position 26,958 of record CAWEJR010000011.1, read on the forward strand.
AGTATGGGGCCGCGTTCGAGCCAAGATTTTACGCCGGGAAGAAGCGTCGTACGCCCTATCCCTGCAACCGGCTGAACTTCCCGAACCGCCCCTGGTAGCTTCCCAGTGGGTGAGAGTCAGGACGATCATGTCCGGCATTTCCGGCATGGATGAGGCCCTGATACTTCACCACGACCCTACGCCCTTCGGAGCATTCCTCTCCTTCCCGTTTGTTCCTGGAAACGAAAACTTGGGCATAGTGACCGAAGTGGGAGAAGAGGTACACGGGATCGAACCAGGAGAGCGTGTAGTAGTGGACCCCGTCTTGTCGTGCAGGCCACGGCAAGTTCAGCCGCCCTGCCCCTCCTGCTCTCGCGGAGAACCATCTTCCTGCCGAAACTTCTCCAAAGGGGTTGTTGGTCCGGGAACAATGATTGGAGCATGCAGAGACACTTCAGGGGGCTGGGCTGACTCTTTCATAGCGCACCAGAGCCAAGTACGGCAACTTCCCCGCGCCATGGAAAGCGATCAAGCCGTACTTGTCCCCGAGTTCGCACGAGCCGTGAGAGCAGTCTTGCAGCACCCGCCCGCGGTCGGTGACCGCGTGATCGTGATGGGCGCTGGCTCGCTGGGGCTGTTAACGTTAGAGGCTTTGCAGATGTTGGGATATCGGGCAAACATTCTCGTGGTGGGCGAACATCCCTTTGAAGTTGAAATAGCGCGCAACCGGTCGGAGGCAGAGGTGGTCCTAGCCAATAACCCGGGGGCGGCGTACGAAGAGGTGGCCGCATTCGTGAAAGCCACGGTTCGTTACCCCGAAGTTGGACGCATAACCCTGGAAGGGGGCGCGGATCTGGTTTATGAAACGACCGGTTTGAGGGATCGCATTGGAGATGCCCTGCGCTTTACAGCAGAGGGCAAAAAAGTGGTGCTCATGGGCATTAATGAGCCATCGGGCTTCGACTTGACCCCTCTGTGGTTCAAGAGCGTGAGGATCTGTGGAACCCTATTCTCCGGCAGGGACTCCCACAATGGAGAAATGAGAGAGACGTTCGATATTGCAATGGACCTTGCAGCGGGACACGGACTACCGGTCTCAGAGCTTATAACCCATAGATTCAGGTTGGAAGAGTATGAGCGTGCTTTCGCTGCTCTGGCGGATCGTGCCGGCAGCAAGGCGATAAAAGTGCTTTTCCAGCACGTGGTTTAAGTCCAGGAACAAATATGGCACAAAAAAGAGTTCAGTTGATAATACGCGATGCGGGCCTCGCGTCCCGCCGAAAAGCCGAGGAGATGATTTTGGAAGGCCGAGTCACCCTCAACGGCAGCATCGTGACAGATCCTACGATGACGGCTGATCCGGACAGGGACCACATAAAGGTGGACGGAAAATTGCTGCTCCGTCCTGATTCAGCCAAATACTACTACCTATTTAACAAGCCTCGGAACGTGGTATCGACTATGAGCGACCCGGAAGGGCGTCCGTGCGTGGGCGATCTTCTCAAAGCCCTTAAGAAAAGATTCTTTACGGTTGGACGTTTGGATTTTGACGCTGAAGGGTTGATGATCTTAACCAATGATGGGCAGCTCGCTCAGAAATTAAGTCACCCTTCACACAGAATTCCGAGAACTTACCTCGTAAAAGTGCGCGGAACGCCGGATGACAGGTTGCTGAGCACCATTAAAAGGGGGATGAGGATCGGAGATGGTGAGAGGCTAGGCAACGTACTGTGGTCTGTCGTCAAGAAGCAGAAGACCACCACATGGCTCAGGATTGTACTCTACGAAGGCAAGAAAAACGAAATAAAGCGAATCTTTCTCCAGATCAGGCATCCGGTGCGCAAGATACGAAGAGTGGGGTTCGGCCCGCTCACACTTGGCACGCTTCCGGTCGGGGAATGGCGGACACTCACGGAAAGAGAGATGACAAAGCTGGCCGCTATCATATAACAATTGCTAAAATTGATGTCCGTTTGCCGTCAGGGCACCTTTTCTGAGCAGGCAGAGACGCCGTTGTGATGCCGTGTTGGGTTTAGCTGGTAAGAAAAGTTGACAACAACCGTTACGATCTTCTAGTCTGATTCTGTGAGGCAACCCGGCTAGGGAGGGAACCGTGATGCCAGAAGGAAGAGTAGCCCGAGTTACACAAGTTATAGCAGGATCTCCAAACAACTTTGATGATGCCATTAGGTTGGCCTTCGAACGCGCCAACAAGACCCTGAGGAATATCACCGGAATGAGGGTCACCGAATTCAGGGTCATGTGCGAAGCCGGACAAATTCAAGAATTCCGTGTTACCGCGGAAGTAATTTTCGTCCTGGAATAATCCAGATTCCGACTCATTTACGTATTTATTGATATCCGCGTTGCCTCACTTCTTAGTCTCGTTTCTGCAAATCTTATGCCCAGCAGCCTAGAATCAAATTCTCGTCTCTTGAGGTGAGCCCCCTGTCTGAAGCTTGTTTTTTCCATCGCCTCGTAAAGGCGTCGCCGCACCCCTCCCGGGTCCATGCATCCAAAGGGGGGCTACAAGTTCTTCGGGATGAGGATCCGAGGTCATGCGGTGTATTACGATCTGAGGAGGGAGCGCTTCCAACACCGATAGCGTGGCTTCCAAGGCTTGTTCCTCTGTCATCGGGCTATATCGGCCAGCCAGATACATTTGCTCCAGAGCAGTTCCTCGTGTCACGTACAGGGGATGGAGCTTCACCCCGGCCACGCCGGCATCGGCTACGGCCACCGCGGTTTCCACCATGTCGTCCACAGACTCACCAGGCAGACCGAGTATGAGATGAGCCACTGAAGTAATCCCTCGTGCCCGCGTTCTGCTGACCGCGTCAAAAAATGCGTTTGGCCCGTGCCCTCGGTTAATCAGCTTCAGGGTGCGCAGATGGGCCGACTGTAGTCCATATTCGATCCAGACGAGCCGGCTGCGGGCAAAATCCGACAGAAGATCCAGGACCGGGTCCGGCACGCAGTCCGGCCGCGTGCCCACCGCCAGTCCCACCACTTCGGGACGTTGGAGAGCCTCTTCATACAGCCGGGAGAGCTTCCCTGGATCACCGTGAGTGTTGGTAAAGGATTGAAAGTAAGCAATGAACTTTCGGCACCGGTATCGTTTAGACAGAAAAGCTATTCCCTTATCCACTTGTTCACGCAGAGGAATCCCCCGGCTCTGGGCACCGGTCCCTGAGCCACGGGGATTGCAATATATGCATCCCGCAGAACCAAGAGTGCCGTCACGGTTTGGGCACCCCAATCCCGCATCAAGCGAAATCTTGCGAACTGGTTCGCCGAATATTTCCTTGAGCCATGAGGACAGAGTTCGATATCTTGGGTTGTTCGTTGTCATATCTTAGTCCAAAGCGAAACAGGTCCCAGAATAACATGACCAGCTCATGGCCTGCAAATCACTGATTATGTGTTGTCCCCGTTGAGGGGAAAGGCTAAAAGGATTGGGTGCCCCTCATGTCACGCGTCGGGGTGAGTCCAATCGTCCTCCAGGAGAATTAATTGAAGAGCGAAATTGCCTTCGTCTGCGACCATTGCGGTAAACACCTCCTCAAATGGATGGGGCGATGTCCGGGCTGTGGTGAATGGAATTCAGTAGTAGAAAAGGAGGTAGCTGTTTTCCCGGCGTCTTCTGCACATGCCTCGCGGAGCGATGAAGACCCTGGAACGGTGATTTCTCTCTCTGAGATCAGTGGCGAATCTAAGGATAGGCTGGGGACAGGTATCGAAGAACTCAATCGAGTCCTTGGTGGAGGAATCGTCCGTCGCAGCGTAATTCTGGTGGGAGGAGATCCGGGAATCGGAAAAAGTACGCTGTTGATGCAGGCTCTCGGGCACATGGCCCACGCGGGCCAAAAGGTCCTTTACGTTTCCGGAGAAGAATCCTCGGAGCAACTCAAACTTCGAGCCGATCGATTGGGCATACGAGCAGACAATTTCCTTGTTCTCGTGGAAAACGAGCTTGAAGCCATCATAGACAAAATCAGTCAAAACGAAGCGGCTGTAGTTGTTTTAGACTCGGTTCAATCAGTTTTCAGCAGGTCTTTCGAAGCCCAGGCAGGCAGCGTGTCGCAGGTCCGGCAGGTGGCAGGCAGGATACTCGAGTGCATTAAACGAGGCTCCTCCGCGTGTTTCATAGTTGGTCACGTAACGAAGGACGGTGCCCTGGCAGGGCCCAGGGTCCTCGAACACATGGTTGACACGGTCCTCTATTTTGAGGGAGAGCGTGGACACTCGTACCGAATTCTAAGGGCCGTCAAAAACCGGTTCGGATCGGCAAGCGAAATAGGAGTTTTCGAGATGGGAGACTCCGGCCTTAACGAGGTTGCCAATCCCTCGGAACTCTTCCTGTCGGAGCGGCCTGAAGGCGTGTCAGGTTCCATCGTTACTGCTTTGGTGGAAGGCTCCCGACCCATTCTGGCTGAAATCCAGGCCCTTGTGACAGGGCCGGCTCCAGGCCAGGGCCGCCGGACTTGCCTTGGGACGGATTCACAGCGGCTGGCTCTCATGATAGCGGTCATCGAGAAGAAACTCGGACTCACGCTGAGCGACCAGGACATATTTCTCAATGCGGTTGGGGGAGTTCGGGCCACCGAACCCGCGGCGGATCTCGCGATAGCCGCGGCTCTACTGTCCTCCTTTATGGACAGGAATGTTCCCAAAGGGACACTGGTGTTCGGTGAAGTGGGCTTAGCCGGCGAGGTCCGCCGTGTATCCAGAGCGGCTGCGCGGATGAAGGAGGCCACGAGGCTGGGATTCCACCGTATTATCGCACCAAGTTCAAACGCCGAGGACTTGTCTTTGCCGGCCGGCGCGACGATATCCGGGATTTCACGTATCAATGAGCTGGCTGACTTGCTGTTTGATTAGCCATGCTCGCATAGCTAGGAAACTACAACGAAGCATGAAAATGCTTGAAAGATTGGTGCCACGGACGTGCCGTCCGGCTCGTCCATGCACGGATGAGCTTCGCACATCCGTGGCACCTTGAGTTCAATCTGCCGGCGATCGAGGACGAGCATTTTCACAGGAATTCGATTTCAAGCAAGTGACACCTGTTCCTGGTGGGACAGGCATCCTGCCTGTCTCTCTTAGGCAAGCGAGCGGTCTGCCCCACCATTCCGTGTTTAAGATCGTCACCTTTTTGATGGGAGTTGCTATTTGACTGGCTGTACCTAAGTGACAAGTCCGTAATTGAAGGGGACAATCCATGACATCATCCGAAATCCACGTCGGTGAGCAGATCAGGGCGTTCCGCAAAAAGAAAAGGCTGTCACTGACCGATCTGTCGAAGATCACTGGAATCGCCGCGTCCAACCTCAGCTCCATTGAACTGGGCAAATCCTCGCCTACGTTAAATACGTTAGTGAAGATTGCCTCTGCATTTCAGCTTCGGGCCGGCGTATTTTTGGACGAAGTGCTGTACAAGAAGGCAGTGTTGTGCCCGAGAGGTGAAGGGGACAAGTTCGAGGCGCTCTCTCCAGGTGTGTCCGTAGAATTGCTGACCGGTAAAACGTCGCTTAACAGAATGGAAGCCAGAATTTTCTCTCTGAAAGGGCTGGACCGGCGGGTTCCACCCGAAAACCGTTCCACCGACCGCTTTGTGTACTGCCTTCGCGGTGCCGTGACAGCCGAAGTCGATCAGGAAATCTATCGTTTGGAAGGAGGCGACGGCCTCTATCTCTTGCCGGAGGCACGGGTGAGCTTTGCAAACCAGACTTCGGGAGAATCTTCCCTTCTTATTCTAGCGCTGAAGGCTGGTGACAGTTGTGGTTGAGTCATACCAGTTCGCTCTCAAAGAGTGAGAATCGGTTGGCAGGAATGCCGGGTGCCACGGAACTGGGCTTTGTCAGATCCGTGCTAGAATTGGAGATTTTTATTGTTTGACCGCGAATCGGTATCAGGGCTTCCCCGAGGCCACTTTTTTGACGTATCCGTGTGCTACGAGCTGCGACATGAACTTGTTGCGCGTCCCTTTGGGAACATGGATAGTGTGAGTTATGACACTGCGGCCGGAACGGGCGGGAAACACCCCTTTTTCTGGGAAGATCCGCGTGTTTAGCGACCAAACAATGCGAGGGGTTGTCTCCAAAAGCCTAGCCATGGCTGTAAAAGAGAGGTCTTTTTCCAGGCGCACTTTTTCTACTACGTCGAACGCGACCCCGGGCCGTAAAGGGATTTGCACGCCGTAAAAGTCACGGTGCTTGCTTATGAGGCTGATAGCGATCCACCGCGGCACATACTTTTCCGTCTCTATCGGTAATGGCACGTCCCAATACGAGTGGGCCCCGAAAGAATTCAGCCGCTGAATGACCCTCGTTGGGCCCGCGTTGTAAGCCGCGGCAGTGAGGAACCAGTCGTCGAAGCCTTGCCGTTCGGCATGTCCCGTTGATACTGACTTTCTTCACCCGATTCATCCAGGCAAGATACTTGGCCGCAGAATGGGTGGAATGCACCAGATCGGCCCGATCATCCTTCCAATTGGTAATGGGCATTTTCCAGTCGTACTGATCGCATCCGGCAGGCCCGCATTGTGCCGTGGATTTTATGAACTGCCAGTAACCGAAGGCCCCCGCTGAAGAGAGAGCGCGGCTGTTATAACTACTCTCAATGGCGGCCAGGTAAATGAACTCTTGCGGCAAGTCTGTATTTCCGGAGAATCGGCGCTATGACCGGCTTGAGTGAATCGGCTCTGGACATCCACAACAAGACCCTTGAGCGTCGGTCCTGAAGAAGATAGTTCACCTCTTTGAGAATCCGATTTCGCACGTCTCGCCGATGTATTGGAATGGGCTTGGATGCAAATACGAGACCGGCCTTCTCAATCTGTGGCGGGAATCCGTAGCGGAACCCATCGGCAATGGTATCGAAGTGAGGTGGCGGACACGTCGACGCGGTCAGTCCGACATCAGCTCGTGTCCCGAGGATCAGTAACACGCCCAAACTAATTAGTGTCCATCGCTTTGTAGCAGTAATCAACCTATTCACCTTAGAATACTATTGCCATGACTCGTTCGAGCAACAACAGATCCGACCTGGTCAGCACCCTATGCTTATAAAGGGGGTTCATGGATTTGAGAATAAGGTTATCCCCTGCGAATTCGACTTTTTTCACAAAAGCTTTCCCTTCGTTCCGATCCTTGAAAATAACCAGGTCCCCATCCTTGATCTCCTCCCATGACTCCGGTTTTATGAACAGAAGCGTTCCGTCACCGAAGAACTCCCGGAGAGAATCGCCTCTAACCTTAACACAGTATAAGGCGTGAGCAAGCCTGCGGTCCACCCCGGGCGGGATTTCGACTTGCTCGAACCCCTCACCCGCGGCAAATCCCCCATCGGTATACTGAAACCCCTCACCAGCACTGACATGTGCCACGACCGGTACAGTCACAGGGTAGGTCAGGCCCGGCGTGTTGAGAACGTCTCTTAACCTGTTCATTGCCTCGCGAATCTGAAGAGATTCAGCCAAGAATCTAACATCACTGATTTCAGTATCCCATGACCATGAAAAGGGTTGCTTTTGGAAAAACTTTACCAGTTCTCCCTCAACAAAATCTTTGTTGGCCCTGGCACGGTCGCAGAAATCCTTGAACCTCGCAGTGCCGTAAGCCCGACCGCCGACATTGTCCTCCTGAAGCATAAAGTAAATTTGTACCATCGCCTGGACGGCCAAATTTTCAGCCGGATGGAGTTCCATTGCACGGATTTCTTCGATCAATCCTGTCGTAGGACTATTGACGCGTTGCAAGAGAAGGTCTCGCATGTTGCGAAACTTTGGATTGGGCCGTGGGGGAACACGATGCAGTTCATATCGGACCAGGTCTAAAATATCTTCTTCCGGCGCCCCCAGGAATTGGCACCAGGTCTTTAGCTGAGATCGATTCCTCGGTTTTCCGAGGTCCGGGGGGTTCTTCTTGCCGGTGAAAATCTGAGAGACATAAGCGGGGGAAACTCCGAGTTCCGCGGCCAGGTCTTTCTGGCTTTTCCCCAGTCGTGCGATTTTGTCCTTAGCGTACCTTCCGAAGGTTTTCATGTTCTCCTTGGTAACCGGAGAGGTTATCTTAAGAAGTGCTTTAACCAGCCGACATGTATGAATATATAGACTCTTCTCGCATATGGGCTTGATCGGAATTGTACGAGGGTTTGAAATTAACTGTCAAGGGGAATGGTGAAAAAAATCCCGCGGGGAGCCGCTCCCGCGGGATTCGGATAAGCAAAGGACACGGAGAGCCCTAAAATTGGAGTGACAGATCCAGGTACAGTCCTTCCACTCCGATGTCGGCAAAGAGCCGACCCCTGTTCCCGTCAAGCTTCCATTGCTTGTAACCGAGCTTGATCCCTGCATCCACATTTTTGCTCACTGGAGGAGCTATACCTGCACCTATGTCCCAGGTGGATAATCCCAACCCGTTGAAACTCATCCAGTTGAATCGCCCCTCGAGCGCCGGCTTGAACCAAGAAAAATAGCCGGTATTAGAGGGCTCGTATCTGACGTGGGCACCAATCGCAGGCTGCAATATCGTCTGAGAAAAATCCACGCCATCTCCCGCGTCCTTGGCAACCCTCTGACCCCATTTGATAATGTACAGGTCAGCATTAGGCCCGAAGATGAGATCCCGGCCGAAAGCGACGTCGTAATCGGCCCCGATCAGAAACGTCGTGATATTAAGATCAGAGTTTATGCCGTCGTCTTTCTTGAGAAGCAAACCCGCGAAGTTGCCGTCGGTAGGCATATGACCGGGTCCGCCCCAGTTCCAGGGGAGATACTCCAAGCGCAAGCCTATCTTGTCCCACATATGCAGGTTGGCATAAAACTCCCACTGGGTTTTGTCAGCAGGAAGACGGAGGTGCCCCTGAAGATTGAGCCATGAGCCTTCTCCACCCTTACTGATCACTTTAGTGGAACCGGTGAGTGTGCTGAAAAACGGTCGCATTCCCAGAGCAAGTGCATAACCGCGCCGCGGGCAGAGTATTTCACGGCGGGCTTGTCCCGCGGCCATCTCCCAGTCGGCGCTTGCATTCGGGGAACCCGAGCCTATGCCTGCAACTCTCGCGTCGGCAGACCGGCTTTCAGAAACCCTGACTTTGATGGGATAACGATATTGCTGATCCCAGGCCGGCGCCTGGCTCGTCGCGAGCAGAAGGACAGCGAGGGTTATCAAAGCGCAGGGAACTTTCATCGCGCCCCTTGCTATCATAGGCATACCTCCAGGCGGTGATGAACCGGAGAGTCTGGCCCCTCATTGGAATGGGTGAAAATGCTCTTTAGCAATGGGATTGCCCCTTCCCCGGATTGCACCGGATTTTCCCGATGGGTGGAGGACCCGCGGCAGCGGGTCTTCACATGATGCTCCTGATGCCTAACCCAAACCGGGAAGAATGTCAAGAATTTTCTAGGATTATTTTAGTCTTATTTTGAGATGTTATGATAACTTATTAAAGTATTGCTTTATAATATTGTCGCTTTGCCGCTTTTCTCTGCACCCGCCAGCCCACTATTTCATGGCCTGCCCAATACCGATAGTTAATTATAATGTTATTTTCCACTATTATGCTATCTTATTAAACCAATGGATTCCGCCCGCCCATTCCTATTTTCCGACGCAGAACCGTTCAAAAATCCGGTCCAGGATCCCTTCGTCCACCCGCTCGCCGGTGATCTCCTCCAGAGAACCCAAAGCCCTTCGTAACTCCACGGACATGATTTCAGGCTCCACCTTTTCACCCCGCTCAAACGAAGCCAGAAGGTTGCTGAGGGGGGTGCTCGCCGTCTCCACAAGGATTAGAGCGCGTTCATTGAGGCTGGTTCGGGATTCTCCGCACAAGCCTTTCGTCAACTTCACCCCCACCTCGCCAAGCAGCGTTTCCAGTGAATCCATGCCCTCGCCGGTCTTGGCGCTCAGCGCAACATGCTGTAAGCCCTCTAACCCAAGCATTCTGTCCCCGGGGTCGATAGCAAGACCAAGATCGCTTTTGTTCAGAACGACGATCATCTCTCGGCCTCGCCCCGCGTCTAGCACAGCCGCGTCCTCCTCATCAGGAACCTTCGTCCCGTCCAGGACCGCAAGAATCACGTCCGCGTCATCGAGCCTGGCGAGAGATCTCCGTATGCCCTCCTCTTCCACAGGTTCAGCGCCTTCCCGAATACCGGCTGTATCCCAGAGACGAAAAGCCACCCCATCCAGGAGAAGGTAGTCGTCCACCGGATCTCGTGTAGTGCCTGGGTGGGGGGTGATAATCATGCGATCCATCCGCATAAGGGCGTTGAACAGTGTAGACTTGCCCACGTTGGGTTTACCTGCAATTACCGTGTTGACGCCTTCCCTGCTAATTCTTCCTTTTTCAGAGTCCTGCTTTAGTGTCTCCATCTTGAGGAAAACTTCTCGCAGCTTCTCTCTGACTTCCGGTGCGGGTTCCGTATCGTCTTCGTCAAAGTCGATGTATGCCTCTAATTCAGCCAGAAGGTCCTTTAGCGCGTTGGAGATTTCGCCTACTGGGTTTGAACGGGATCTGTCCAAACGCGCCCTTGCTTGCTCGACGGCAACGGGACTCTTGCTTTCAATCAGATCGATCACTGCTTCGGCCTGGACCAGATCTATTCTACCTGACAGGAACGCCCTGCGGGTGAATTCCCCCCGTGTGGCCAATCGTGCACCAAGTCTGACGATCATCCGGACCGCCATATCCAGAATGACAGGACTCCCGTGGAGGCTTAGTTCCACCACATCCTCACCGGTGTATGACGACGGTCCCCTCATAAGGACCGCTATTCCATCGTCTAGGATTTTGTCATCTTCCGGATTTACGATTTGGCCGTAAACAGCCGTGCGACTGGGGAAGTCGGCGCCGACTCCGGGGTATCTGAAAATTCTCTGGAGAATCGGAATCGCATCGGGGCCGCTCAAACGGATGACCCCAATCCCGGAGTAGCCTCGCGGAGTGGAAAGAGCCACGATTGTGTCATTCAGGTTATGTGCGGATTTTTTCATAGGAGAGCAGTGCATGCGCTGGGAAGGGCATTAGTAGCCCAAGGGCGAGCGCCGCTCGCCCCTACGATCTGTGGTCGCAAGGCGTTGGGCTAAGTACTTGGTTTCCAAGGTTTGCTGACTTATTTCGGCAAGATGCCTGTCCCACCAATACTGTTCTCGAATCCTCTTTCAGCGTCTCCAGTCCAAGAATACGTCACTCGAATTGCGAAGTGGGCCACTAAGTCTCCGCGTAGTGTGGGGGGCCAATGAGTGCAGGGGTGCCCGATAGCTTCTTAGCGTCTTCGACGCTTGTTGGCCGCACCGCGACGAGGATAAACAATTATTCGGCGAAGTGCGCCTTCGCCGTAACTCTTGGTATAGACCTCGCGGTCTTCAGCCAGAATCATGTGAATTATGCGACGTTCATGAGGGGGCATGGGCGTCATTGAGACCGGTTTGAACGTCCTCTTGGCCTTCTGACTAATTTTCAAGGCCATCTCGCGAAGGTTTTCCGTTTTGCGAAGCCTGTAATTCTCAGTATCAACGACAATCTCGACCTTGTGGCCCGGGGCGTTTTCTTTATTGATGATCTTGTTGACCAGAAACTGGAGAGCATCCAAGGTCTGGCCCTTTTTCCCTATCAAGAGCCCGGAGCCGTCCCCTTTGATGTTTAAATAGATCGCTCCATTCTCAATGGATGATTCCACCTCCGCCTCTACCGGGATCTTCGAGAGAATCTGCTCTAGAACTGTACGCGCCTCCCCGACTAAGGCCGGGTCCACAGGGGCTGATTCAATTCGTTGCGGGGCAGGGGCGGCCGGCGGAACTTCTTTCTCGGATGGTTCAGCCTCGTGGTACAATTGAGCAGGCACCTCGTCCTCTTTAGTTTTCGCAGGCGAGGTTTCAGGCGTTGGGGAGATCTGCCGAGGCATATCCCGCTTTCTTACTCTGACACGTGCGTCTCTTTGCCCGACAATGCCCAGAAAGCCCCTTGTGCTTTCCTCCAGGACTTCCACTTCCAGGAGCCCTTCGTCCAGGTTCAGCTCTTCACACGCTCTGGCAATGGCCTCTTTCACCGATTTCCCTGTAAATTCGTAGGAAGACATGTTCACGTTCCTCCTTAATCGGCCATTCTGTTGGTAATAAGTTGCTGCCCGATGGACAGCACATTACTGACCAACCAATAGAGCACCAAGCCTGACGGAAAGCTGAGGAAGAGATACGTGAATACCACCGGCATCATGAGCATCATCTTTTTCTGAGTGGGATCTCCACCGGATGGGGTCATCCACTGCTGGAGCACCATTGTGCCACCCATGAGGATAGGAGTCACGTAGTACGGATCCGGCGCGGCGAGATCGTTAATGCAAAGATAGATGGATGGCATGCAAAGAAACGAGGCATGCCTCAGCTCGATCGCGTACGACAGGGCCTGATAGAGAGCTACAAAGACCGGAAGCTGGAGGAACATCGGCCAACAGCCTCCGAGGGGATTTACCTTTTGCTCCCGAAACAGCTCCATGGTGGCCTTATTGATGGCCGCTTTGTCATCTTTATGTTTTTCTTTGAGTTTAGCAATCTGAGGCTGAATTTCCTGCATCCTTTTCATGGATTTCATGCTCTTGTGAGTGAGCGGGATGAAAAGGATTTTGATAAGGATCGTGAGGAGGATAATATCCCACCCATAGTTGTGAGTGCCTGGAATCTTGATCCCAGCGACTGTAAAGCCGGAGTTGCAAAATCTCAAGAATGTGATGAGATATTCGGACACAATGTCCAGGATCTTGTAATTACTGTAAAACAGGGCGCGAGAAAGGTTGTCGCCCGCGGCCTGCAGCGCGTTCTTCTCTTTGGGTCCCAGATAAATGGACATGTCCATCTCTACGGGCCGACCCTGTGGCAGGTCCACCGCTCCGTACCTTACCCAGACCTCAGCAACTCCCTCTTTTGAAGGCTTGAAGAGAGTGACTTTGCTCGCGGGCTTCTTCCCGAAGACGAGGGCCTTGAAAAAGTAAACGTCGCCAAGCCCGGCCCACTCCACCTGCCCTGAAGGTTCTTCGTCTCCTTTGATGTCCTTGAAATAGTAGTCTTTCAACTGGCCATTAAGCAGGATTTCCGCGCTGTTCCACGGGAACCTTTCGCCCTCTTCCCCGTGGTAGGCTTTTCGCCACGGGAACGTAATCAAGTAATTTGTGTCCTCACCCGAGGCATTAGTCAGTTTGAGCGAGAAGCCCACATCGTAGTTCTCCGCCTTAAAGGTGTAGGTTTTCGCTATCGTAAGTCCGGCTGAGGTAGTACTTTTGAAACGTGATCGATTTTTTCGCACCTGCCTCATTCAACGTGACGGACTTAGTGGGAGAGTCGTGATCAAACGTCAGCGAAGCGTCATTAAAGGTTTCATCCCGTCGCGTGAACATTATGGATGGGCCGGCAGTATCCGGACCTTCGGGATCGAACAAATTCACAAGTTCAGGGCCCTGGAGTGACTTTGTGTAATCCTTAAGCTTAAATGAAACGATCCGGCCCCCCTTCGACGACAGGATAGCTTCATACTTCAAGCTGTCCACTTTGACCTGAACTTCCTCAGCCTGAGCTACGCCGATCTGTGCAGTCGGCGTCGGCACGCGGGGTTCAGGCCTTGCCGCGGGCGAAGCCTCTTTCACCGCGGGTCGTTCTTTTTCAATCGCCTCTTGTCGGGCCGGAGGCCCAGGCACTGGCTGCTTTGTGCTTTCTGTGGTAGTCGGCGGTTTCTTAGGCGGCGGAGGGGAAAAAGTTTGAAAAAGGAACTGAAATCCAACGATTATCACTATGGATAAAACGATAGCCAGAACAAGGTTGCGATCCATTAATCTCTCCCCCGACGTGGGGCTCTGATATTATTGGGAATGATCTCTGAGCGAACGTATCCTTGCGCGTCGGGGAGTCTTCAGGGGACTGGGTCGAAGCCCGCGGGCCCAAATGGCCGACACCGCATAACACGTCTGACCGCCAGAGCGCCTCCTTTGAACACACCGTATGTAAGCACGGCCTCACGGGCATATTCTGAGCAGGTGGGATAAAAGCGGCAAGCCGAAGGGAAGAGGGGGGAAATCAGGATCTGGTAGAGCCGAATCACCCCGCCAAGGGCGTATTTTCCCAGGTTCAGAATTTTGTTTCGAAAAACCGGTCCAACTCTGCGAAGAGCTGTTTCGTTTCCAGGGCCGCGGCCCCTTGCGAAGCGATGAATACTATATCTGCTCCGGGCGGCATCTTGTCCCGATTCAGCCTGAAGTATTCTCTTAGCCTTCTCTTGATCCGGTTTCGAGCACAAGCGTTCCCAACTTTCCTGCTTGCAGTGATCCCTAACCGTGTTATGCCCAGCGGGTTTCTGAGCATGCGGATGTGAAAATGAGGCGTAAAATAACGGACACCCTTTCTCATAATCCTCCGAAAGTCGGAGGATTGGCGAATTCTGTCTCGCTTGGTCAGCCTGAACCTTTGGGCATCAGACCGACAAACGCTTGCGTCCCTTTGCCCTTCTCCGCTTGAGGACGATTCTTCCACTTTTGGTCCTCATCCGAATGCGGAACCCGTGAGTTCTCTTGCGAGATGTATTGCTCGGTTGAAATGTTCTTTTCACGGTGATCCCCGACGTTCTGATCAAACCTCTAAAACGTTCATCTAAACAGATGCATCAGGAGATGTCAAGACCTTTTGCCGGCCGACCGGCAGACTGGAAAGCAACCAGCGTATTCCTTCAATCTCGCCGGATAGATGTTGTCATTGCGAGCGCAGCGAAGCAACCTCCCGCGTGGAAAAACGGAGATTGCTTTCCCGCGGAACGCGGGATTCCACATCTACAGCAATGACAAGCACGGCGAAATACCACCCCATAACTGAATGCTCACGAGCCGGTCTTCAAAAAGACTGTGTCGGGGAGTGAGGCAACAGAGGCCCTTTGTCAATTGTGGCGACAAGGCCGCCGACCGCGGTAGTCCATTGGAGATAAGATGATTCAGCGTGAAAGAAATTACCCCTTTTGGTTGTGCAGCGAAATTATTTCTCACCCGCGGCCTCGAACATGGGAAGGTTCACATCGCCAAATCAGTCCATTCGAGCATCGAGCAATTCCAGCAAACCTGTGTTGGATGGCCGATCTCATGCGTCAAAAAAAAGAGCCCTTGGTAAAGGGCTCAAAGAGTATGGTTTTGTACGTGTTTCGTTGCCTTGATAAGTAGCAATTACTGTGCCAAACGCGAGGGCCTCGAGTCGGCACATTTGATTCGCTCGCATTGTCCCCACCCACTTTTTATACTTTAAAGAATGATTGCAATTATTTGGTTTTAATGATAAATAAACGCATAGTTTTGGCTGGAGGTTCTCCCCCAATGGTAATCCAACTCACAGTTGCCGCCCTTCAACTCACGGCTCTGGCTGTACTTATTATACTGTGGCATTTCTGGGTAAAGAAGAAACTCGAAGTCCTTCGTTGCCCCGATGACGCCAAACACGCGCTCCCGCCATTGGGCCGCTTGTGCCGACTCTTGCTCGGATTGGTCTTTCTCACTTGCCTGGTTCAAATCTACCTCCTGTGGGGTTCCTCGACAATCCATGAAAAGATTGCTTCGGCGGTCACTCCGGGAAAGAAGCAAACGCAGAATATTCGGGTTATCAACGAGATGAAGGGGATGATAGAGAACCTTAGGAAGGAGACTGCCGGCAACAGCAAGCTTTTGCACGCTATGAAATCGGAGCGGGGCTCGGGAGTCCAAGGCGGCCTTCAAAATCCGAGCAGCCTACGCGTTCCTACGGGCGGATTATTAGAGGGGCGGCCGCAGCTAAATTCTCAAACCGGAAAAACAGGCAGTGTAGAAGGGGGATTTGCCAAGGAGGCAAAAGCCTCATCAATCGCGAGCGGCCATAAGGCTATCGAGAAGCGATTCGAAACCCGAGCCGATGCAAGTGAACAAATTTATTCAATGCGACTTAACCGTCAGGGCCATGTAGTAACCGAGAAGTTGCGTGTGCGCAAACGGCCTCAACAAAATTCTGAGGTTGTTGAAAAGCTTTTGGACGGGCAGCAGGTCAAGGTTACTGAAAAGCGCCTTCTTAACGATACCATGTGGTTCAGAGTGATTACTCCCTCCGGCCGCGCAGGCTGGGTTGACTTCCGATATCTCACACTCGATGGGGGCGCGTAGGTCTGCATCTAGCGAATGAGTGACATTCGCTGACCGAATCTCAATCATTTGAGGCCCCCGCCTGACTATTCTCTCCTTTGTTGGCTGAAGATCCTTCTAACCGGTTTGTGCACTCACACTCGCAATGGCCAAGACAGGACTCTCCCGTAGCTCACCTATTTGAAAACACGTGCGTATATCGACTCGAATTGCAAAGAATTTTGCCCTATTTGCGGGCATGACGGAGAAGACACACGTCACGGTGGGCCCCTCGAATTCTCGGTATCCGATGACCAAAGGGTCATTATTTTCGGCAACGGCTCCGGAAGTACCTCGCCAGCCCTCAAGACCGCGTTCGTCACATGTAGATGGCTAACATGATCTTGGGCCACTTCGTTTCTTCAGTTAAGATGCATGTCACGTTTTCAGCTTCCGCCGAGCAGAAAAATGATATAAGGCTGTGTGTGAAAACAGCCTGGGATTTGGAGGGCCGACTTATGCCCAAAGCAAGGATATTGATAGTGGAGGATGAAGGGATAATTGCTCAAGATATACGTGCGAGCCTTCAGGAGCTGGGCTATGAGGTCTGCGCGACTGTTGCCACAGGCGAGGACGCTGTCCGGAAGGCCGAAACGGAACGGCCGGACCTGGCACTGGTCGACGTGGTCCTGCAAGGCGGCATGGACGGGATTGAGGCTGCCCACTTCATTCATAGCCGCTTCAGAGTCCCCATTGTTTATCTGACCGCCTACGCGGACGACAAGATGTTGGAGAGGGCAAAAATGACCGAACCCTTCGGATATTTAATAAAGCCCTTTCGCGAACAGAGAACTGCACTCCACCATAGAGATGGCTCTATTTAGACACGAGATGGGGGTAAAGCTCAGAGAAAATCAGGAGTGGCTCTCAGTGATGCTGAACAGCATTGCTGACGCTCTGATTGCCACCGATGAAAATGGCTTTGTGAAGCTCATGAACCCAGTGGCGGAATCGTTGACGGGATGGACCGCGGACAAGGCAAACGGCCGACCATTAGAAGCGGTTTTTAGCATGGAACGGAGCGGTACGGAGGCGCGATACGGGAGCCTGGCAGGAGAACTTCTGGAGAGGGGCGGACGGGCGGACGGCCGCGGACACGGCCTGCTGACAGCAAAGAATGGCTCTCACGTGGACATAGCATTCAATGTTGCTCCGATCCGAGATGTTGAAACCAAAATTGCGGGCATAGTGTTGGTGTTTCGCGATGTCACGGCACGAAAAAGGGCTGAAGAACAACTGAGACTTTTGTCAGAAGCTATAGAGCAGACTTCGGAGGGTCTTGCCGTCGTAGACCTGAACGGCATGCTGATGTTTGCCAACAAGGCCTTTGCAGCTATGCACGGCTCGACCCGTGAGCAAATGGCAATGAAAGACCTTGCACAGTTTCACCCCCCGGACCAGGTACCATGTGTGGTGGAAGCCCTGCAACAAGTGCGATCGCAGCAGCAATCCAGTGCTGAAATCCAGCATGCCCGCGCTGACGGGACGCTGTTTCCGGGTCTCATGAACAGTTCAGTTCTTTTGGATGGCTCGAATAATCCTGTCGGAGTCATCGTGACGCTGCGAGACATTAGCGACACTAAAGCCGCGGAAGAGGCGCTACGATCGAAGCACGAGGCCCTGGAACTGTACTCGACTTCCCTTGAGACAATGGTGCAAGAACGAACCAGAGACCTTGAAAACTCTCGCAGCGAACTGAAAAGATATTCTGAGAGCCTGGAAAGGACCAATGAAGCACTGAAGATTATCATACAAGGGATCGAGGAACAGAAAAAGGAAGTTGAAAAGAAGATTTCCCACAACTTGAATCTCACAGTGCGGCCCATACTCGATCAAATGAAGTCTCAGGAACTCCCGGAAACAGCAAATTTCCTACTGAAGTCTCTTGAATTCAATTTGGCCAACATGCTCTCCTCATTTGGCTTCAATATAGTCAAGAGCGGTCACCCGTTAACGCCGCGCGAGATCCGAATATGCGAGATGATACGGTCAGGATTGTCCTCGAAGCAGATTGCCAAAGTGATGGGCATATCGCCTCAGACAGTGCTCGTCCACCGCAAGAACATAAGAAAGAAGCTTGTTCTTTCCCAATCACGCCAGAACCTGGCGTCCTTTCTCAAGGCTAACCTATAGCAATTGCCAAGAGTAATGACCTTTTGATCCCAGAATCCGTGACGTGAAGGACAAGGATAAGTTCTGCCGTAATCCCCTACGCAACGGGGGGTGAAAGATTGTCATTGCGAGCGGAGCGAAGCAATCTTTTTCTTCAAACGCTCAGATTGCTTCGTCGCTTCACTCCTCGCAATGACAAAAATCCGAAGATCCCCACCTCGTGAATGCTTAAGTCCCGCCATATTATTTTCTTGACATATTATTTCGCATGCGGAATACTGCGATACCGTATATACGCCTACGTGATATGTGTATGCGTTTTATCCGTGGGAACAGGAAATTCAGTGCCGCGAGGGGTAACAAGTGATCGATCCTGTTAACTGTCCTTATTATCTCATTTCCAGAGTAACGCTCGTGGTGACTTCAGCACTTAAGGAAGGCCTGGCCTCGGCGGGTGTCGGCGACGTCAAGCCTGCCTACCTGGGCGCACTGTTTGCTTTGTGGAAAGAAGATGGACTCAAGGTAGTTGAGTTGGGGAGGCGTTCCGGGTTAGAGACGTCCTCCATGACGGGACTGATTGACCGAATGGAGCGTGACGGCCTTCTGGAACGGCGTGATGATGCGAGCGACAGACGTGTTCAGCGCATAAATCTCACGGAGAAAGGAAGAGAGGTGATGCGGCCTGCGCTTGAGGCAGTGGATCAAATTCTGGCCACCGTCTTCGAGGGAATTCCCCCGGAAGACCTGTCGAAGACTACAGACGTGTTGAAGCGAGTGCTCGCCAACGCACACGAAGGAAATCCGTGATGTCGCAAGAGAGAATTCGTTGGATCGGCCATGTGTGCTCGTACACGCCCACGGCCCTCATACACGCAGCCGGCTTCACTCCCTACCGGGTGCTGCCGATAGGAGATTCACCTGATCGGGCGGGGCAGCTTCTGCACGACAATCTTTGTCCACACGTCAAGAGAGTTCTCGACCGGGCGATGGACAACGATCTGCCGGCTCTTGACGGAATGGTGTTCATGAATTGTTGTGATTCGATGCGACGCTTGTCCGACGCGTGGCGTGCGGCGAGGCCGGATCACGGAGTGACGCTCGTTGACTTACCCGTGTCGAACGAGGAGAGCGCTGTCTTCTTTTTCGCCGGTCAATTGACAAGACTTTCGGAAACAATTTCAGGATGGAGCGGGCAGTCGTTCAATGAGGCCGATGTTTCAGCAAGCATCGACAAGTTCAACGAAATGGCGGAGTTGCTCGAAAAGGTGAGTCAGCGGGCCCGCGGGGGCACGCTGGATGGGGGAAGTTTTCGCTTGCAGGATCTCTTCAACCGAGCGGCCACCGAACCGATTGACCGAACACTGGAACTCCTCAAGACCGTAGTGCAAGAGCCGGAATTGCGGGCGCATGCTGACAATGCCGTTCCGATCTACCTTTTCGGCAATGTCCTCCCAGACCCGGAAGCCTTTGCGCTTTTTGGATCGTGTGGAGTTCACATAGCAGGAGATAGCGTTTGCACCGGCTCGCGGGCTTTTCGCCATATCGGCGGAGAAGATTCCGACCAGGTATTCGTGCGTTTGGCCCGCGGATTGCTCAATCAGCCGCGGTGCGCTCGAACGTTCGAGCCATTCCGACCGGGTAAGATTGCTGAGGAAGTCCTGGCTGAGGCTCGGAGGTGCCAAGCGAAGGGAGTTATCGCTTACACCCTGAAATTCTGCGATCCGTACACGAGCCGGCTTCCGGCAATTCGCGAGGTCTTGCGTGAGGCTGGCCTGCCGTTGCTCGTCTTGGAGGGTGACTGCACCATGCGTTCCATGGGTCAACAGAAAACCAGAATCGAAGCCTTTGTAGAAATGCTGAGGTAAGAAACCATGATGCTTCAATACTTCCAGATGCTCGAATCACGTCTCGATGCCAAAATAGAGAAGACCCCGGACAAGCCTAACGCTCGCAGGAAATTCGCCCTCGAGATAGCGAAGCTTGGAACTCGGCTCTACTCAGGGGAACACCGAGTTGCGTGGTGCGGAGTGGTTGCGCCTTTTGATATGCTCTCTGCGATGAATGTCACATCATGCTTCGTGGAGTTCGTCGGTGCCATGCTTGCTGCCACGGGAAATGTGGGCATGTTTCTGGAGGAGTCGGAACACGCCGGCTTCGGGGCCGACACGTGCGGATATCACCGGGCCGTTATCGGCGCGGCGTTGAAAGGACTCATGCCGGTTCCGGACGTGATGATCGCGACCACCTGCCCGTGTACGGGCGGGCTGGCGGCGATGGAAAACCTTGCCCGCATGTTCAACAAGGAGCTGTTCGTGCTCGACGTTCCCAGTTCCGACACACCTGAGAGCGTCCAGTACCTCGCGAATCAATACAAGGATATGATCCGGTTCATCGGTTCCCGCACCGGTGAATCGCTCGACGAAGACCAACTGCGAGTAGCGATAGAGAAGTCAAACCGGGCACGGGAGTTGATGGTCGAGGTATACCGTTTGGCGGAGAATGTCCCGTCCCCGTCCAACGGACAAAGCCTTGCCAATTTCGGGATAGTCATGGCCCTGTTCCTCGGGACGGACGCGGGAATCGAGATAGCGCAGGCCTATATAGACGAATTCGAAGAGACGATCCGAAACGGACAAAGCGGAGTACCCGAAGAAAAGATTAGGCTGCTGTGGCTCCAGAATCGAATCCAGTTCAAGAATCCGCTGATCAAGATGCTGGAGCGGGAATACCATGCATCCGTCGTGATCGATGAGTTGAATGACATCACCTGGGAGGCAATAGACCCGTCAGATCCGTTTACGGGCATTGCCAAACGAACCATTTCCATTCCGCTGAACGGTGAAATCAATCGAAGACTCAATCACGTGCGGCATTTAGCCGAAGCGTACAAGGTCGACGGAGCTGTAAACCCCTGCCACTGGGGATGCCGTCAGGGCACCGGAGCGAGGGGGCTGATTCAGGCGGGCCTCAAGGAGCTGGGGGTTCCCGTGGTGAACCTGGAGGTGGACTGCGTGGACACGAGAAACTTCGCGGAAGGACAACTGAGAACCAGGCTCGAGGCATTTATGGAGATGCTCCAAACAAATCCGTCAGGACAAAGAGCTTAGCGGGAGGCGCGACATGTACTTTCTGGGAGTAGATCTAGGTAGCCTATCCTGCGACGCAGTTCTCCTGGACAATGACGGAGGAGTTCTGGCCTCGTCAGTTGTACCCACCGGAGCACGCAATCGTGAGGCCATAGCCAGAGCGACCGACGAGGTGCTGAAGGTCGCAGGCATAACTGAGGATCAGATCAGGGCCACCGTCTCCACCGGCTATGGTCGCGACAGAGTGGAAAAGCGATTGGCCGCAGTCACCGAGATCACATGCCATGCACGGGGAATAAATAGCCTGTTTGGAGGCACCCAGGTCCTGATAGACATCGGAGGGCAGGACAGTAAGGCAGTTCGACTGGACCCCGATGGACAGGTGGCCGACTTTGCCATGAATGACAAATGTGCGGCTGGGACGGGTAGGTTTCTGGAGGCAATGGCGCGAGCGCTCCAGGTTGACATAGAGGAATTGAGTGATCTGGACACCGGCGCTTCGGGCGGTGTAACACTCAGCAGCATGTGCACTGTCTTTGCTGAGAGTGAAGTCGTGTCGCTCATTGCAGATGGTGTTGCAGTAAAAGAGATCGTCAGCGGGCTCAATCGGGCCATCGCATCGAGAATTGTGGCTCTGGTCAGGCGGGTAGCCCCGACCTCGAACGGCCTCTCTATAGCCATGTCTGGTGGGGTCGCTCACAACCACGGGGTGGTCAGAGCGCTGAGCCAGGCCTTCGAGACAAAGATCTCGGTGCCCCCTAAGCCCGACACGGTCGGAGCCTTGGGGGCTGCACTGATCGCACGAGAGAAAGGTGTCCGGGGCTCCTGAGATAACAGTCGGTATGCCACGCCCGAGGCGTGATTAGTCACTCGACAGCGCAGTGGTATTACTTGCCCTGGGCAGTGGAACCGATAAATGAGAAATCGGCTATCTGACTGAATAAACCGGCTATTTTTCGCAGCAGGCCGAGACGGTTGTTGCGCAATCCTTCATCGTCCACCATCACCATTACCGCATCAAAGAATTCGTCGATGGGCGACTTAAGTTCAGCAATTATTTCCAGTGCCTTGGCGTATTCTCCTTTTTGGACTAGCGAATCTGCCCTCTTGGATACGTCCTTGAAAGTCGAGTACAGCCTCTTTTCTTCATCCTGTGCGAGCAACTTCTGCGACACCGACTGCGGCGCCGTATCCTTGAGAATGTTAACCACTCGCTTGAACCCGATTATGATGGAATCAAAGTCCTCACGGCTCTTCCACTGGTTGAGAGCTTCGACTCGCCTGCGAGCATCCACCACATCGTCGAACCGTGCTCGTACGGCAGCTTCGACCACGTCCAAGGGGAAGTCGCGTGAGGTGTGGAAGTTCACGAAACGCGTCCGGATGAATTCCAGCACCTCGGTCTGAACTGCTTTCGGTTCGCGAGTCCGTTTCTCTGCAAGCAGATCTACTGCCTCCGACACCAGCCAACCGATATCGAGCGGGCGATCCAGTTCTATAAGAATTTGGATAATGCCGAGGGCGTGCCGACGAAGAGCGTAAGGATCCGCGGCGCCGGTCGGGATCAGGCCCACGCTGAAGCAACCGGCTATCGTGTCCATCCTATCGGCAATGGAGACTAGGGCGCCTATGATACCTCTGGGGAGGCTGTCCCCCGCATGTGCGGGCAGATAGTGCTCCCTCACGGCTGTGGCAATCTCGTCGGGTTCCCCGTCCATCCTGGCATAAAAGCTGCCGATGATGCCCTGCAGTTCCGGGAATTCGTAAACTATGCCTGTTTCCAGGTCGCACTTGCACAGCCATGCTGCCCGTTCGACCTCTTTGACCTTGTCGGGTGCAAATCGTTCCGCAAGGCTCACGGCAAGGCGCGTGAACCGTTCGACTTTCTCGTAAGCTGTACCCAACTTGGAATGAAAAACCACCCCTTTGAGTGATTCGAGACGGTCGAACAGCGGTAGTCTCCTGTCTTCACGGAAGTAGAACCGGGCATCTTCCAGCCTTGCTTTCAAGACTCGTTGGTGCCCGCGGACCGAAACCGACGGGTCCTTAACAGGGGTATTGTTCACCGCGATAAACCTGTTGGTGATCCGGCCATCCTGGTCTTGAACCGAAAAGTAGCGTTGATGCTTCTTCATACATGTGATCAGGATCGATGCCGGGAGCTCCAGGAAATCCTCCGAAAACTCTCCCATGATCGGGTACGGGCTCTCCACCAGAAAATTAATCTCGTCCAGAAGCTCTGGATCGTCGAAGATCCGAAAGCCCGCGCTTGCCGCCAACTCTTTGATGCGCACATCGATTTGGCTGCGCCGCTCGGCCTGATCCAGAACCACCTCCTGCTTTTCCAGCGATTTCTTGAGATCCTTCAATCCGGTCACACGAAAGGTTGCCGGATTCTTAAATCGGTGACCGTGACTCACGTTGCCGCTATTGACATTTCCGAAGGAGAATGGCACTACCTCTCCCTCGAATAGCGCGACAATCCAATGAATCGGCCTGGCAAACCGCACGTCCAGATCCATCCAGCGCATTGTTTTTGGAAAGGAAATCTTTTCCAACAGCCCGGGCAGGATATCGACCAGCGCCTGAATGGTGGATTGTCCCTCTTCGATTTTGCGGACCGCTACCTGTTCGCCCTTCGAGGTCTTCACTGTGACCAGGTCGGCGACTTCAACGCCCTGACTTCGTGCGAACCCTATTGCGGCTTTGGTGGGATTTCCCTGCTCGTCAAAAGCGGAAGCCGTGGGCGGCCCGGTTTTTTCTACTTCTACGGATTCCTGGCGAGCAGCCACATCGGACGCGCTCAAGACAAGTCGTCTTGGCGTCGCGTAGGTCTCGATTCGGCCGTGCGCCACGCGGGCGCTCTTCAGTGCCCTTGTAAAGAGATCCGAGAGCGACCCGGTAGCGGGGCCAATGAAACCGGCCGGGATCTCTTCAGTACCGATTTCGAGGAAGAACTCGCCTTTCATGATGCAGCCCCACCTTCTCTGAACTTGTCCAGGAGCGGAAAACCCATCGCTTCCCTTTGCGCCAGGTATGCCGATGCAGCCTTACGGGCCAGATTGCGCACGCGGTGAATATAGGCGGTGCGCTCTGCAACGCTGATGGCTCCCCTGGCATCCAGTACGTTGAACGCATGTGAGCACTTCAAACAGTAGTCATATCCGGGGAGAACCAGCGGATCATCCGCGTCCAAGAGGGCCTCTGCTTCAGCCTCGTACATATCAAACAGCTTGAAAAGCATATCTGTGTTTGCCCTGTCGAAATTGTAGATGGAGCCTTCCACTTCTGAGCGATGGTGGACATCCCCGTACGTGATGTCCCGCGTCCATTTTAGGTCGTAAACGCTCTCAACCCCTTGAAGGTACATGCAGATTCTCTCGATACCGTAGGTCAGTTCCACTGAGACCGGCTTCAGATCTAGCCCTCCAGCCTGCTGAAAGTACGTAAACTGAGTGATCTCCATGCCGTCGAGCCAAACCTCCCATCCAACTCCCCATGCGCCAAGCGTTGGGGACTCCCAGTCGTCCTCTACGAACCTGATGTCATGGGCCAGGGGATCGATTCCGAACGAGGCCAGGGACTCAATGTATATGTCCTGGATTTCCAGAGGGGACGGTTTGAGAATTACCTGATACTGGTAGTACTGTTGCAATCTGTTCGGGTTTTCACCGTAACGGCCGTCGGTGGGTCTCCGAGAAGGCTCCACGTAAGCGACATTCCATGGCTCCGGGCCCAGAACTCGCAGAAAGGTCGCGGGATTCATTGTCCCCGCACCCTTTTCCACGTCATAGGGTTGCTGAATCACACATCCGCGGTCGGACCAGAATTTCTCCAGGGAAAGTATCAACTCCTGAAATGTGAGCATGCGCCTGGGCCTCGTCGTGAGCTATTCTCCACCAAGACAAACGATGGAAAGAAATAGATAATCCGATTTGTGTAACACTGGAGTGCTCTTGAGTCAAGCGCAACTGCGGCTTGAGTGCGCTTAGGGCCGACCCGCATTCCTTTGACAACCTCATGATGTTGCAAAGTTCGAACCACCTTGCTTTATTATCAGCGCTCGCTCCTTTGCTTTGCAGGAAGCAGCGTTACAAGGTGGAGCTTATGAGTTCAGGCTTCACAATAGATTTTTTTTCGGAGAGTAAACTAAGAATGAGAATCCGGCAGGCCGTCTGGCCGGTGGTTTTGGCTTTCGCACTCTTTCTCGAAGGAGCACCCTTGCCGCTCCTGGCACAGGATATAGAGTCAGCCATCTCAGCCGGAAAACAAGCCATAGAGTCCGGAAGACCCGACGAGGCTTTGGATCTCTTTTCCCGCCTGATCGCAAGCGACCCTCAAGCGGTCTTGTATTACTATCGCGGCCTTGCATACAGTGCTAAGAACCAGGAAAGTCTTGCCGTGCAGGACTTCACCAGGGCCGTGTCTCTCCAACCGCTCCAGGCGTCCTATTATCTTCGGCGTGGAGTCTCGTTGCTCAGGTCCGCTCAATATCAGCAAGCCATCGACGACTTCACAAAGGTTATGGAGCTTGAACCCGAGAATCCTTACACGCGAGGCCGACGAGCCAGGGGTTTATTCTATCTGGGCCAGACGCAAAGGGCCCTTGACGATCTGCTTCAAGCCATCCGCCTTAATCCTAACAATGCAGCGCTTTACAGACTAAGGGGCGACATCCATTCCGCTTCCGGAAATTTTGAAAACTCTGTAAGAGACTATGACGCGGCCATTCAGCTCAAACCTGATGACTCCGCGGCCTACAACAATCGCGGGATTGCTCTGGCCAATCTGGGAAGAACCCGAGAGGCAGTGGCAGACCTGAACAAGGCCATGGAAATAGCGCCCTCCAAGCCTTCACCCGGACCGCCGGCAGGTGTGCGGGAACCCCCTTGGTAACGAGGGAAAGCAGCCCTTCTCGGACCGGCAGCCGAGATCTTGCAATAGCCTCAGATAAGGTCTACTGCTGAATTGTCTTACATTTAAAGCTATTCTGAAACGAGGCACAATCCATTCAATATGTCCAAAGGATCTGAAGTAAGAAGGATCTTCAAAGGGTACGGACTGGCCCCCAAGAAGTGGCTCGGGCAGAACCTCCTTGTGGATTCACTCTACCTGAACAAGATCGTGCAGGCCGCCGGAATCACATCCGGCGAAACTGTGGTCGAAGTCGGGGCCGGCCTGGGTGTCTTGACCGAAGCCCTTGTCCACCGAGGGGCCAAGGTCTGCGCTCTCGAGGTTGATTCGGGATTCTTTAGGGTCCTGGAGGAAAAATTTGCCGGTTCCCCGGACGTGGAACTGATACACGCGGACGCTCTGAAATATGATTTCCGTTCTCTGGCCGGCAGAATAGGAAGACTTCGGGTGGTGGCAAACTTGCCTTACAACATATCAAGTCGGCTTCTTTTCATGTTTCAGGAGAATCGCGACATTTTCACCTCGCTTCACATTTTGCTTCAGAAAGAGGTGGCCGAGCGCCTGACTGCGGACCCCGGCACAAAGGATTACGGAGTCTTGACCGTTTTACTCGGGATAAGTGCAAGGGTTGAGCTGGTTTTCGATATCCCTCCACATGCTTTTTTCCCCGCTCCGGAAGTGATTTCAACGTTGGTAAAAGTTGTGTTTCCCGAGATCCCGCCTTATCGAGTGCAAGACGGCCGGTTGCTGACACGTCTCGTAAAAGCATCATTTGCGGAGCGTCGCAAAACTTTGCGGAACACCTTGCGGAGTAACCCGATACCGGGAGTTAGACCCGAAGCGCTGACGCAGGCCGCGGACGATGCGGGCATCGACCTTGGCAGACGGGGAGAAACGCTCTCTCCCGCGGAGTTCGCCCGCTTCGCGGACGCGATAAAGGCTGGGAAGAAGGATTGAGAGTGTGCTGAAGAATCTCCATGATAAGGTTCTTGGTTTCTTACTGCTATATGATGCCCAGTGCCAAGGCAACCGACAAAAGCAGCAACATGGCCCCCACAATCAACTGCAATGTCTTGATAGTAATTTTCTTAAGTAACCGTACCCCGATGAACGATCCCAACCAGGCGCAGAGTATGCCCGCTATGATTAAACCACTCTCGCCGTGCTCACCGAGTGTAGTAAAGTGCTTAGAAAAAAACGTCATCCCGTAGATGGCAAGACGGGAGACATCCACTATTACCGCTGAAACCACCCCTGTGCCGATGAATTGGTCCTTGTCGAGTCCGGCTCGGAGAAGAAAAGCGCTTCGTAAGGCTCCTTGAAGACCGGATAAGCCGCCAAAGAACCCCGAAAGCATACCGCCCAGAGGAATATATTTTTGGTCAAAGGCCAGGTCCTCGAATCTCGGTAACAGATCGAGGATGGAAAATGCGGCAATGAGTGCCGCTATAACGACTTTAGCCGCTGTTATTTCAAAACTTCGGCCTCCGACGGCGTAGCGAACAAGTGGCTCCATTCCCGATATATAACCCAGAACAAAGGCTCCCAATGCCGCAAATACTGCCGCTGGTACGGCGAACCTTATCACTACCCTCTTATTCGCGTGCTTGCCTACCAGCAATAACTTGAACAGGTTATTGACCAGATGCACGACAGCGGTTGCAGCCACAGCGACAGTGACCGGGAAAAAAAGGGCAAAGGCTGGCATAAGAAGGGTTCCCAACCCAAACCCTGAGAAGAGGGTGAGCGCGGATACA
Source organism: uncultured delta proteobacterium (assembly GCA_963809365.1). Taxonomy (GTDB): domain Bacteria; phylum Desulfobacterota; class Desulfomonilia; order Desulfomonilales; family Desulfomonilaceae; genus CAWBBA01. Next base: position 54,983 of record CAWEJR010000011.1, read on the forward strand.
ACTATTGCCACCGTGCAGATGACCGCATATTCCATCATGGCTCCTCGAAGTCCCTTTCAACTTGCCTGTTCCTTGCAGGAGAAGGGCTCTCTTGAGAAAACAGCTCTCCAAACAATTCCCGGACCTTTTCCCTCGCTTCACAGAGCGCTTTCCGTCCCAACTCGGTTATCCTGTACAGTCGGCGAATCTTCCCTGCCACCAATTCTTTTTCGGAGATCAGAAGACCTCTGTCCTCCATCCGGTGAAGGAGTGGATATAGAGTACCAGGGCTTAACTCGTATCCGTGCCTGCGCAGTTCTCGTAGAATTCCTAGACCGAAGATTGGCTCCTCAGAAGCATGGTAGAGAATGTGCAGACGTATGAATCCTGCAAAAAATTCGTTCTCCATTTAATTAGCTCTATCCAATTCCGATAACGTATTCGGATAATACAAACTGAGACTCATGTTTGTCAACCAGACAGTTCTATCTTGCTTCAGAATTTTCTCGGTGCTTGATCTGAGCGATGTTTTCGGATTCTTCGCCAATACCCTTGAATTTCGTCAAACGAAGCGAATGAGCAAGGTGACCCATAGAAGCCCTATCAGATACGATATAGCCACGTCACTGGGCCAGTGAGCAGCCAGGTCAATTCTCGCAGTTCCTCCGATAACAAGCAGCGAAGTGCAGATCACTAACAGAGCCCATCGAAGCTTTCCTGATCCTTTGACCGCCGACAGCACGGCCAGAAATCCGACTGTCGATATGTAATTAAAAGCAAAGATGGAAGGGAATGCGGAACCGGGAGTTGCTTCTGCCACCTGAACCAGTTCGGGAGAAGGCCGCGGCTGGGCAATAACCGGACCAAGCCATATTCCCAGCAACCACAAACCGATGAAGCTGGCGATAGACAACAAACCTGCACGCCATCCTGCAATCACCCAGGAGAGTACGAAAGTGATGGCGATCAGAACCAAGACCCACGGGGTTTTGGCTGTTGACGATAGGACCTGAGCCCAGTGCTTGGATTCGGGCAGGACGGATTGAATTAGTCGTGTAATGCTCACATCGCCAGGAAGATATGGAAGATACTTGAGCAAAATCGTGAGAAGAACGGCCAAAGCAAGTAGAACCAGCCACGCCACGTCTTTCGTTCTCATGGTGACTCCCGTTTTCTCATTTGGGTGGCGTAAATTGGGCCAATTCATAGATCCCCAGGCCTTTTTCCAGGTCCGCCACTTGAGCAACTATCTTTTCAAAACCCCCTTCACCAAAGAGTTTCTCCTCTTTTTCTTCAAATTCCTCGCCAAGATCATCAAATTCTTTTTCCGACACGATTGTCCGCAAAGCCGGAAACAGTATCGTGTCCTCACGTGAGGCATGAGGACGATACATCCTGATAAACAGGTGCAGCGAGTCAGCCAATTCCTTTCGCTTCGAGGCCTCTTTCAGTGTGGCAGGCACCGACGGATTTCTTGATGTATTCCGTCAAGCGACGGCCTGCCTTGTGTTGGTCTTTGAGGACCTTTACCAGGTCAACGAGCTTGCCCGCCTCCTCGAACCGTGGAAATAGATAGTCCTCCTCAAGTTTTTCGTGATACTGTCTCAATGAATTTCTGAATTATTTCCGCTGCACTGGAAAGCGTTTCAGGAGGAAATTCTTTCCCACCGTTCAGCCGACCCTGAATGTCTTCGTAAATGAGCAGGATACGCCGAAGGACCCCATGCTCGCGCATCAGGTCTTCTGGTGGGGAAACCTCTTCTCCTTTCTTTTCTTTCTCTTTCTCTCGTGACTTTGCCTGTGCCAGATGCGACTGGCAGGACTAGATCAACGGTGGCACTGGTAATAAGAATGCCTGTTTTTCTGAGAAATTCTCTGCGACTGGCAGATTCGTCGGCGATACCATTCATAATGATCCCCCTTTTGAACTCACGATAGTTAATTCACAGTGTCGCAAGCTCAGCGACATGAGTAAGGCCAAATTCCACAGGTTGTATAGTTCAAAGCGCGGGGTAGCTTCTCAGACCCTAATTATCCCCCCATACAGTTCTCTTTATTTCTACTCTATGGTATTGCGCTGGGGTCGTCAACAGCGGAGTTTCCTCCTCTCCAACTCACTTGCCAGTCTCGAAATATTAACCGTAGATTAATTTGACTCTGGATAAGATCTCTGGATATGGTCCAAACTTGCGAACCCTTTTGGTGTTGAAAAGAATTGCAGGGATTTGAGTCCGCGGAGCCTCATGCACGAGGTTGGGCAGCCTTTCGCTGCATAAATGCCCCAGAGTCTCCAAGATAGACCTGTCGTTGCACAAATCCGGCTGAAGGAGGGAGGATAATGTGGGTTTGGAAGTCTGTTCGGCTCTTGGTTGCTGCATCGGCTTTGTGCCTCTCCTTTGCGGCAGGTTCGGTATTCGCCTGGGAATTCTCGTTGGAGGGCGAATTTAATTGGAAAAATCGGTTCGTGCAGCAACTGGGATCGAGGGGGTTTTTCGGAAAGTTCGACCTGGATAACAGTTCCACTCCTGGGAATTTCGCGTCCGTCAACGGCTGGGCAGGGGGAAAACTCGAAGATCTGTCGTCTTCTAGTGGCGCTGCCGAGCAGCGAATGGAGGTTAACGCTCTCCCAGAATTGAGGATAAATCCAGCGATGAGGTTGAGAGGCGAGTACCGGATTGGGTCCTATGGAGACCCCATAGCCTCAGCCTACGTCAACTCAACGAGTCCCGGCGTTCAAGTCGCGATTTCCGAGGGTCAGTGGACCATGTGGTGGTTCTCCGCGCAGACTCCCTGGGGCATCGTAGTGGTGGGCAAGAGACCCTTTAACTTCGGATGTGGTCTCCAGTACAACGGAGCCGAGGATCTGACATCAGAGTCTCTGCTCTTGGTAGCACCAACAGGACCGTTCAGAATCGGACTTGGTTTTTATCCCTGGAGGCGACAGCCGGACAATCCGTTCAGGCAGGATCAGCCCAATAACGCCATCACGAATCCACCTGACAATCCGTACTACAACCAGGGAGACTTTAACGCCTTGCTCGACACGTCTCCCACTGGCTTCCTCACTTACGATTCCGGTCCATTGTCTTTCGGCATCGTTGCAGAGTATTTCAGCTATCATAGGGGTCCAGAATCCCAGCGTCTTCAAGTTGACCGAGCGTCTTATCCTGCAAGCGATGTGGCGAGTACCGACGGTGGAGTATTCGTAAAATACAATAATGGCAGATTCTTCTTTAACGCCGAATTAGATTGGGTGAATAAGATAACCAAGTTTCACCGATCACTGGATGGGACCTTTTTCGGAGCCACGGACCGAACGGACGGAAGGGGAAGCCTGTTCGCTCCCCGCTATATTGAAGCCTGGAGATGCATGGTGGAGACCGGCATTATGGTAGGGCCTGCTAAAGCTTCCTTCATCTATGCCTGGTTGCCGGGTCCTGACAGGAGAAACGGAGTGCTGATCGACAGGCAACCGTATTTCTATGGCTTTGGCAACTACGGATTGTTCGCCCCATATAGCCTTCGTACGTGCTTCTATTACGGCGCAGGACTGGACTTGTTCAACCTGAATACGGACGGCTTTATGAACGACGCATCCATTCTCGCCATAAGGCTGGATTATGCCGTTGCGTCCAACTTAAACGTCTATGGAAGCTTCTTCTGGGCGGATAGGGCATCCACTGCGGGCTATGGGTGGGGATTCATGAGGCCAGCAGCGACAGGCAGCTTTGTGCAATTTCTCAATCTCAGTACCATCAATGCAGCCAGCGTGAACGCTCCATCGGTTCCTGACAACAATCTCGGATGGGAGATCGATGCTGGTATGGATTGGCAGTTGCTGGACAAATGGACTGTGAAGTTTATCGCCGCGTATTGGCAGCCGGGAAAGTGGTTCAATTATGCGTGCATTGACAAAACCGTCTCGAATTGGGACATCCCTTCCGTGGCGAATCGATTTGGAATCAATCCTGACAGGGTTTTATCCATCTCGATGAAGGCTTCAGAAAAATGCATTCTTGTGCCCTACTCATGTGCTCGTTTCGCCGTCCACTCGTTCCAGGAGGGAAGATGCCTTCAAGGCGAATCGATTCGTAGGCCGGAATCTAATTGTGCACACTGTGAACGGAGACCCCTGTATAAGAAGGATGTGAGGCCTTTCGGTTGAACATCGATCCCCTGGAACGGCCTACAGTTGCAGTCCCGGTACTGTGGGTGAAATAGATTTGACAAGACAACTGGGCCACAGCGTATGCGTGCAGCTCCGCATCAGCCAAGGACAGATTGAAATTGACGCTCCTAGATTACTATTTCTGTCAAAATGTTGAATACCAGGAGCACGATACATAATGCGTAAACAATGAGGTTTATTACCGTAAGTAATCTCCATCCGAGCGTCTTTGGTTTCCTCTTCAGTACCCTTCTCGCATATTCACATAAAATGCTAATAATTATTAGCACCACCACCACGCCCGCGAAGCCTATATGGCCAACTACCCACCCCATTTTTTCTCTCCTTAATTCGTGAATTACCTCTTAGTGCATCTCACCAAGAATGCCCGCTCCGCAGCATTGGACTGAGCCGTCTGTACAGGGCCTTTTCATATTATATACGCTCGCGGGACTCATGCAAGTTTTCAGAATTGTGCAGAGAATTGACATGCAGAGTGACGCGTGCCATCATCACTAAAAGGTCGTTATTGGCACGTGCAATTAAACCATCGAGGAGGGCCGACCAATGTCATCATGCTGCGCTGATTTGAAATTGAATCAAGTTTGGGTTTGCGACACCTGCGGACTGGAAATCAAAATTGCAAAAGAATGCGACTGTGCGAAGGAACCATCTGGGGCTTGCAAACCAGATGACTGTTTGACCTGCTGCGACAAGCCGCTTAAACTCAAAGGTTGATTCCAATTGGCTCCCAGAGGAGCCGGCATAAAATCCGTCTGAGACAAATAGGTATCTGAGAAAGATAGACCAAGGTAATGTCTTTCTGTGATCCTGCACCCGTAAGGCTTATGAGCCTTACGGGATGTGCTCGTTTGTTCTTGCCCTAGAAGCTCCACAAACCGCACGCCATTGCCTGCTAGGTCATTGGCCCCTCGGCAAGTCTTCCAGCAAGATCCTGATTTGTAGCCACTCATTTTTTCGTTGAGAATCCGGGGAACCGGGGTCCGTCCCGCATCCTTCCCAAAGCCGAATCATAGCAGTTCTCGAAAATCGCGTCGGATTCGATCATGATTCAGGCCCACATCCCGCATGGTCTAACCATGTCATTGCGAGGAGTGTAACGACGAAGCAATCTCATTTTTAGCTAATTGGAGATTGCTTCGGGCTTCGCCCTCGCAATGACAATCATCCAATTTTTCCGCCTACCCAAACTGACATTACTTTTGAGAATCCCCACAGCTGTTGATTTCTGAACTGCTGCAAAAACTTCTTGACACATTTTGGTAATACCCCGTATTATCTCATGGACAGTAATACCAGGTATTATTATGGTGCAAACCATGCCGCCTGCGGGCTTCGACTCATTTGCCTCAGCAGGAAAAGCTTAGTTTCACAGAAATACCTGTGAATGACTGTTGCGGATATTTCGCTGTGATTAAAGGAGGATGGGTTATGGGGCGATTTTGGCGTATGGCATTGGGCATTGGGTTGTGCCTGTGCTTTGCCCTTGGAGGAACCCCATGCCCATGCATGGGAACTCGATCTACACGCACACATGTTGTGGCATTACGAGTGGTACGGACAAAGCGGTTCCCGGGGGTTTTTCGGCCCTTACAACGTGGATAACGGAGGTGGAACACTGGCAGGGAATTTCAACTTCTGGAACGGAGGGCAGTTCGACACCAACACCACCACTTCTGCCAAGGCGGGCTGGTCATTCTTTGAGGTGGAATGGGAGCCTACCTTTTACATCACCCCTGCGATGAGGATAAACGCCAAGTATCGAATCGCCTCATACGGCGAACCGGTAAGTGAGGACTACCTCACCCAGAACTCGCCCGGAATAAACACAGCCATGAGTGACGGCCAATGGACGCTGTTTTGGGTGACGGTACAGACCCCATGGGGCCAGTTTGTTCTTGGGAAACGTCCGTGGGCTTTCGGCATCGGTCTCCAGTATGACGGACTAGACCTCGGCAACTCATCAGCGACCACAGAATCAATGCTCATAAGTGCTCCCTTCGGCCCCCTTGATATTGGCCTCGCCTATTATCCATTCAGATTCGCAGGTACATCGAGCAATGACCTCATCACCGCTGAATTGGGGGATCCTTACAATTTGCCGCAATACGTGCGCACAAGCGGGGCCGTCGTACCGGGGCAGTACTACAGCCGAGCGGACGGTGGCGGAACCTTTTCCAAGGACTTGCTCGCATTTGTCCAATATATGAACGGGCCGCTACATATGGGAATCCTCGGTTCGTACGGGAGTTACCACATCGGGCCAGAGGCGCTCATAAATGATCCCAATGATCGGCTCGTTACGAGATTGGTTCCTCAGGACTCGGAGATATTCCACGGCACGGTCTTTGCCAAATACAATAACGGTGCATTTTTCTTCAATGGCGAGGCTGCATGGGTTTATTGGACGGACCGGTGGCATGCGGATCCTGCCCAGGTTATAGGCTTTCCCAATCCTCGGTACATTGAGCAATGGCGCTACGCAGCGGAGTGGGGTTGGTTGATGGGGCCGGCAAGGTTGAGCCTCCTCCAGTTCTGGTCCCCCGGATCGGATCGGAGAAACGGCATGCTCATTGGGAAGCAGCCCGCGGTCTTTGTTCGCCACCCCAATTATGATCGTAGCCTGGGCAATCACATTCTTTTCAAGCCGTACAGTTGGCTTCTGGCTCGCGACTATGGTTCGGGCCTCAACGCTTATAACCTTTCCGGATGGGGGTACATGAGGGACGCCTTTGTCCTGGCAGCACGCCTTGACTATGCGGTGGCAGCGAACTTGAACGTTTGCCTCAGTTTTTTGCGGGCCGAGAGGACCAGCAACGGATACAGTTGGGGGTGCATAGGCCCGAATGCAGGACTTGGGGCTTTTCCCGGAACCCCGGACGGGAACATCGATCTCAATCTCAATCGCTATCCAGCTTCGCCTAATATCCCTGATGGATCCCTTGGCTGGGAAATCATGGGCCGAATCGATTGGGAACTCCTGCAACAATGGCTCTTGACGGCTACCGTGGCATATTGGCAGCCGGGCGCGTGGTTCAGCTACGCGTGCATAGACCGATCTGTTCCGGGGTGGGAGACCGGCACTGCCGCGAATCTCTACGGCACCAGGCCCATGCGGACCATAGACCCGGTGATAGGTGGCGAGTTCATGCTCAGATTCGACTTCTGAAGGCACTTTGCAAGGAGATCTAAGAATGAAGAAAATGCTGATCATCCCATTTATTTTGTTCTTTCTGGCGACGGGGAGTTCGTTGGCCAACGCGAATGAAGCCAAGAATGCTCAGGACCATGAACTGTCCAAGCATCGTCATGCAGATCAAGACATCCGCAAACAGGCTCACAGCCATGATCGCAAACAAAAGAGCAAATATGACTTGAGAGATCTTGACGGGAACCAAAAACGGGACGGTCATGCGCATGGCCATAAACACGCTCACAAAGACGGGCACAAACATGATCACAAAGCCGTGAGCAAGCCCGATTTGCAGCATAAAGGCAGTCACGATCACGGGGAAGCCCGTCATGACCACGGGGATAGTCACAAACACGATCATGGGGATGTCCATAAACCCGCACGGGGATGGACACGGTTCACACGATGAACACGGTCACGAAGGACATGGACATGGCGAAGGGCACGGAGGTCACGAGCACGGCTACGACCGCCTGTGGGGTATTGGGGTCTCAGGTTGAACTCCAGGGTAATTTTCTGTCTCAAGCTCGTACCCAATCCACGAGCCTTGACAAGTCGGTGTTACAAAGTAATAATACTGCCTGATTCGAAAACGATCGATGTTTTGAGGGAACGCTGCCCATGAAAAAGGAAAAGCTGGACATCATTACGTTCAAAGTCCCTGAGTCTCTCAGAGACGCTATGAAAGGGATTCCCAACAGATCCGAATTCATTCGGAATGCACTGGTCGCCGCGCTCGACAGCATATGCCCGCTATGCAAGGGGACAGGCGTCATGATGCCCAATCAACGGCCTCACTGGGACAAGTTCGTCAACGATCATCATTTTGAAGAATGTGAAACCTGTAATGCGGTTCACGTAGTGTGTGAACACAGCCGGCCTGAATCCGTACATGTCCAGGAAGTCGAGTTGAACGAGCCCCACTGTCGGATACGCAACTAATTTACGGAGGTAACGTTCGATGCGTAAAGGCTTTGCTATCGCAATTCTATTAGTATTCGTCGCCTTGTGGGCTGGCTTACCTGCCAATGCCCAGGAGAAACCTGCTGGCAAGGTCAAGGTATTCGTCAGCATTCTCCCTGCCGCCTATTTTGTGGAACGTGTGGGAGGCCCAAACGTAGAAGTCAGCGTTCTGGTAGGACCCGGGCAGGACCCGCACACATTTGATCCGACTCCCAAACTCATGACCAAGTTGGCCAACGCTCAGGTCCTTTTTAAAATGGGATTTCCTTTCGAGGAGACACTGATCAAGAAAGTAGGATCAGGTTTCAAGAACGTAGAAGTGGTTGATCTCCAACAAGGAATAAAACTGCGGGCCATGACGGAGGAAGAGTCTGAGGCCGAGGAGGCAGAGCACGGCCACGGGGAGGCAGAGGAACATGAGCATGAAGCAGGAGAGATGGACCAGCACACGTGGCTCGATCCGCAGCTTGCAAAGATTCAAGCCAAAACCATCGCGGATACGTTAATCCGAATCGATCCGAGCCACAAAGACCAGTACGAAAAGAACTTGAAAGGCTTGCAGGCTGATTTGGACGCTATCCACGAGCAACTGACAAAGGCTCTAGCTCCCGTGAAGGGCAGGAGTTTCTTTGTATTTCATCCTGCTTATGGTTACTTTGGTGACGCGTATGGTCTGAAACAGGTTCCAGTTCAAATAGGAGGTAAGGAACCTACAGCAAGGCAACTTGCGAGATTGATAGATCTGGCCAAAGAGGACGGAGTGAGAGTCATCTTCGTGCAGCCTCAGTTCTCCAAGAAGACTGCGGAAGCTTTAGCCAAAGGTATTGGAGGGGCGGTGGTGCCCCTTGACGATCTGGCTCCCGACTATCTCAAGAATCTTCAGGAAATGGCGACTAAGATCGATTCCGCACTGGGTTCCCAGAAAAAGTAAAAGGCGATCACAGGCGTACACTATGACCGAGAAGGATTCCCCTGCAATTGTTATCAAGGACTTGTGGTTTTCCTATGACGGCCATCCTGTGTTGGAAGACGTCAACTTTTCCATTCCGCAAGGCGATTTTGTCTCCGTCGTCGGGCCTAACGGTGGGGGCAAGACCACCTTGTTGAAGCTCATGTTAGGTTTGCTTCGACCGTCGCAAGGTGAGGTCCAGGTATTTGGAGTAACCCCCGAGAAAGCAAGACCGCGCATTGGATATATGCCCCAGCAGGTGCAACTGGACCCGCAATTCCCTGCAACAGTTATGGACGTAGCTCTAATGGGACGACTCGGTCATGGTTGGCCGTTCGGACGGTATTCGAAAAAAGATAAAGAGATAGTCGGCAGGGCTCTTGATCAAGTGGGTCTGTATAGTCTGTTGAAGAAGCCTTTTGCATCGATTTCAGGTGGGCAGCGCCAGAGACTGTTCATAGCCAGGGCTTTGGCTTGCGAACCCGACATTCTGCTTTTGGACGAGCCTACCGCAAATCTGGATCTGGTGATGGAAGGTGACCTGTATGAACTGCTCCAGGGCTCTGAACCAGAGGTTGACGATAGTGATGGTTTCCCACGATATAGGATTTGTCTCAGAAGTCGTCAAGAGCGTGATCTGCGTCAAACGTAAGGTATTGATGCACCCGACCAGTAAAATTACCGGCGAGATAATTAACGAGATTTATGGTTCACCAATGAAGATAGTCAGGCACAACGGTGAGGGGGCTTGCGGTTGTCACAATTTTTAACCGACTTACAACACTACACCTTTCTCCAGAACGCTCTCTTGACTGGGATTCTTGCCAGCGTGGCCTGCGGTATTATCGGGACTTACGTTGTGGTCCGGCGGATCTCGTACATTGCAGACGGCATTGCGCATACCGTACTAGGTGGAATGGGCGCAGCTCTGTACCTCCACAAAGTGTATCATTGGCAGGGAGTCATGCCAATCCACGGGGCTCTGGTGTCGGCAATAATCGCAGCAATCATAATCGGGTTGGTGAGCCTTTGGGCAAAGCAAAGGGAAGATACAGTCATCAGCGCCCTTTGGGCAGTGGGGATGGCCGTGGGCATAGTCTTTATTTCCCGCACGCCCGGCTATAACGAAGACCTGATGGGATACTTGTTCGGCAACATCCTCATGGTGTCGAGTAATGACCTGTGGATGCTGGCGGGGCTGGACGCCGTCATAGTGGCAATGGGGCTCCTGTTTTATAATCAGTTCCTGGCGGTATGTTTTGATCATGAATTTGCCCGCCTACGCGGCTTAAAAGTCGAATTATTCTATCTTTTATTGCTCTGTTTGGCGGCTCTCACGGTGGTGGTCCTTGCTACTGTCGTCGGGATTGTCATGGTAATCGCTTTGTTGACCCTGCCCATAGGCATTGCAGCGCTATTCTCCTCTACTATGTGGCGCATGATGGCCATTTCAACCGTCCTGTGCGCCATCTTCACCACATCCGGTTTGGTGCTGAGTTATGAACCCGACTATCCTGCCGGAGCCACAACCATCATAATTGCCGGCGCGGCGTATCTTGGAGCCGTCACACTGAAATGGGCTCTGAGTCACGGCAGATCGTAAATAAGAGCCTCGTATACTAATTGCCCAAGTTTTTGACCGATTTGCCCGTTGTGTCATTGCGAGGATGTGAAAAGACGAAGCAATCTATTCTTCAGTGGGACAGGCATCCTGCCTGTCAATTCTGGGCAAGCGAGACGACTATCCCAGCAATGGAGATTGCTTCGGGCTCGCGCCTTCGCAATGACAATTTGGCCCTTCGCATCGCCGATTTCGGAATCAAGCGTTCATTACTTTTCGGAATAAGTGTAGCCCTTTCAAGGTTGGCACTCTTCCCCAAACGGACATTGGTAATCGCCAAAATCTGGGCTCATAGTGACATCACCTATCGCGGGAAAAGGAATTGATTCTTGGGTGGGCTCGTCTTTTCCACCTTTGCTGCCGAAATAGCCGGATAGTCGCTCTCGTCGAATTTCGTGAAGGTCACCTTTCCATTCACCTTGACCCATGTTCCTTTCTTCAATTTGTTGCTCTCGGGCCATTCCACAATGACGCCGGCAGGGGTTGCGTCGGCCGCACAGCAGACCATGACGAGTCGATAACAGTAGAAGGCGTTAGCGGGAAGCCTCTTGTCTCTGTGAACGATCCCTACCAGAGTCACATTCGATCCTTCGAAGTCTTCAGGATCGGAAAGCAACTCCAGCATGGTTGGTTCGGGAGATTTCACGGATGCTACTGCTGGTTTCGCACTCTCGACCTGGTTCTTGCGCTTCGGCTCGCTCAAGGTTGGCTTAGGCGACTCAGGTCGTGACGCTGCTACGCGTGGAGTGTAGAGAGATCGCTTTTCAGCCGCGACAGTGCTCAGTTCTGAGGTAACTGCCAAGGGAAGATAAAAGAGCGGAAGAAAGAGAATGCCGACCTGGAGGAGGCTTCTAAAACTTCCCAGCCCGCTCTGACGAGGCGGCCTGACCACCAGAGATGCCGCAAGAGCTATGAGAATTCCAATTCCGGTGTAAACCAGCCACCAGTAGTCGCTGCGGATAAACCGACCCAGGAGAGGATCGTCTCCCGAACCGCGCGCTGAGCCACCCAAAGGCAGCCATCCAAGCAATGACAACAGTAGCCTGAAGTATTGTCGGCCTGAGGACCCCTTTGCGCTCACTTTGCACCCGGAACCCCTCCAAATCCGTATTGCAGAGCCATCATTGCTATGAGTACGGCCAAAAATGTCAGTAATGAGAGGGCCCCAATCATGCGGCTTCTGAACAGTGTGAAATACTGGAGCATGAGCTTCATATCGAGCATGGGACCGAGAACCATGAAGGCCAGTTGAGCCGTATCCGGAAAAACAGCTCGAAATCCAGCCGCTATAAATGCATCGGTTTCGCTGCACAGATTGAGAGCCACTGCCAGACCCATCATAGCCAGTATGGAGAGCATCGGTGAAACAAACAGTTCCCGAAAGGCGCCCACATCTATGGTGGCTCTGGCCAGAGCTGCCACGAATGCGCCTATAATCAGGAACTTGCCAAAAGCAAAAAAATCGTCCCGGGCATGAGTGATTGCGTCCGTGATCTTCGAGAGGAAACTTGACGGCATCCCGTCGTGGTGGTGACCTTCGCAGTGGCAACAGCCGTGCTCGCATGATGCGTCACCTGGAACTAACGCGCCCTTCTCATTGCGGAACATCGCGCCCAGGACTAATCCGACGGTCACGGCTATAACGTACCCGCAGACCATTCGGGTGCTGACCATCCCCCAATTTCCCCGATAGGCCAGCCATGTGGAAGCAGCCACGAGAGGATTTACTATGGGTGCGCCGAGGAGAAAGGCTATGGCCGCGGGTAGAGGCACCCCCTTGTTGATCAAACGCCGCACTATCGGAACAATTGCGCATTCACAGATGGGAAAGATAATGCCTAAGCCCGCTGCGACAAAAACTGCCGCCTTGGTGCGTTCAGCCAGAACTCGCTGGATGAACTCCGGAGGAACGAAAGCCTCAATCATTCCGCCGATCACCGCACCCACCATCATGAAGGGTGCTGCTTCCAATATGATGGAGACAAAGTTGATAGCGAGGTCGCGGACCACAGGGTCTCGAGTGACCATTCCCGCTCCGAGCACAACTAAGGCGAATGTGAGAACCGCCACTTCGAACATGGTGGCGACTGCTTCCGCCCGCGGAGAACCGCTGCCAGCGTAAGGGAGAGAATGGGCATGCGGGAAGTTTTCCCGAGGCTGATAATAACTCATGGGCTCCAAGTAGCGGTGATTGCGAGGATTCGTAGTCTGGTATGTCGACTGCGGGGGTGCCAGGGTGCGTTACTCCGCTGTTTTCCTTACGAAGACGATTATACCACCGCCTACCAGCAGGAACAAGAGGCTCCAAGCGACTGACCCAGGGTAACAGCGATTTCATGGCGACTGGAGCGGGAAGCTTCCGCGCGAAGGTGTTGGCCCTTACTTCTTAGCGTGGTACTCCTGCAGGGACTTCACTCTGAACGTATCCCCCCTGTGAATGGCTCGGAGTCCCAGAGACAATGCGTTGGCTCCCGCGAGAGTTGTGAAATAAGGCACATTGCGGTTCAACGCGGCGAGTCGGATGTGATAGGAGTCACGGAAGGACTCCTTGTCCGCAGAGGTATTGACAACTAGCGCAATATCACCTTGATGGATAAGATCGGTCACGTCCAAGGTACCATCTTCGTGGATCTTCCCTACCTTAGTGCAATCAATCCCGGCAGCCTGTAGGGCCGCGGCCGTCCCTTCCGTGCAAACGAAAGAAAAGCCACATTCTTTCAAGCGCCGTCCAACTATCACCGCGCCTGCTTTGTCCCGGCCCGCCACGCTCAAGAAGACCTTTCCACCCACCGGTATGGGAAACTCCGTGCTGTACTGGGCTTTGAGAAAGGCAGGCCCAAACTCCTGATCTATCCCCATCACCTCTCCCGTGGACTTCATCTCCGGTCCCAGGAGCACATCCACGCCGGGAAATTTTATGAATGGAAAGACAGCTTCTTTGACGCTCACATGAGCGGGTCGAGCTTCCTCGGTAAAGCCGATTTCGCGGAGCGTTTTCCCGGCCATTACTCGAGCGCCGACCTTTGCCAATGGCACTCCGATTGCCTTGGAGACGAATGGGACGGTCCTGGACGCTCTGGGATTGACTTCCAGCACGAAGATCTCGCCGTCCTTCAGAGCAAGCTGGAGGTTCATCAGCCCCTTGACCTTCAACTCCATGGCCAGCATGCGGGTCACCCGGCGGATCTCGTCCAAGTGGTAGCGTCCCAGGCTGTATGGAGGGAGGGAGCATGAAGAATCACCCGAATGGATGCCCGCTTCTTCGATATGTTCCATGATACCGCCGATAACGACATCTTGGCCGTCAGCCACTGCGTCCACATCGATCTCAACAGCGCCTGTCAGGTATCCGTCAACAAGTATCGGGTGTTCAGGAGATGCTTGTACCACGTGTGTCAGGTATTGCTTGAGATCCTCTTCATTGTGTACTATTTCCATGGCCCGGCCCCCGAGAACATAAGACGGCCTCACTACGAGTGGATACCCTATTCGGCGGGCCACTTCCACGACTTCACTGTAGGAATGGGCAATATCATTAGGGGGTTGGTTCAGGCCCAAAGCAATAAGCATTTCCTTGAATCTCTTGCGGTCTTCAGCGCGGTCTATTGCGTCGGGTGACGTGCCGATGATGGGAACCCCCGCGTTCCAGAGAGGCACAGCCAGCTTCAGCGGAGTCTGCCCGCCGAACTGCACGATGACTCCATCAGGCTTTTCCCGATGCACGATTTCCAGCACATCCTCCAGGGTCAGGGGCTCGAAGTAGAGCCTATCGGACGTGTCGTAGTCCGTGCTCACAGTTTCGGGATTGCAGTTCACCATTATGGTCTCGTACCCGTCCTCCTTCAGAGCAAAGACCCCGTGAACGCAGCAATAGTCAAACTCGATCCCCTGTCCGATCCTGTTGGGGCCACCACCAAGTATCATGATCTTCTTTTTGTCGGTAGGTGCGGACTCATCCTCCTCTTCGTACGAAGAGTACAGATACGGGGTATGGGCTTCGAACTCCGCGGCGCAGGTATCAACGCGTTTGAAGACGGGCCTGACGTCGTGGCGAGTTCTCAGGTCGCGTATTTCGTCTTCTGATTTGCCGGTGAGCATTCCGAGGTGTATGTCGGAAAATCCATAGGACTTGGCTCTTCTCAGATTATCCTGCGCTTCATCACCATTCAGAAAGTCGGCTCTTGATATCTCTTTCTCCATCTCAACAATCTGGGATATCTGCCCCAGGAACCACGGGTCTATAGCGCAGGCTTCATATATTTCATCTATGCCGATACCTGCTCTCATTGCATCCGCCACGTACCAGAGCCTATCTGGAGTAGGCCGGCTCACGTGTTCGAGGACTTCAGCTTTGGGAAGCCCTCTTGAAAGGCGTGTATTCAGGCCGTACACGTCGATTTCCAGTGAACGGATGGCCTTTTGTAACGACTCCTTGAAGGTACGGCCGATGGCCATTACCTCTCCCACAGATTTCATCTGCGTGGTGAGAGTTGTGTCCGCGCTGGGGAATTTCTCGAAGGTGAAGCGCGGGATTTTCGTCACGACATAATCAATCGTTGGCTCAAAAGAGGCGGGAGTCTTCAGCGTTATATCGTTGGCGATCTCATCAAGCGTGTAGCCTACAGCCAGTTTCGCTGCAATCTTTGCTATGGGGAACCCTGTGGCCTTCGAAGCCAGCGCACTGGATCGACTCACCCGAGGGTTCATCTCTATGACGACCACTCGACCTGTGTCCGGATGGACCGCGAATTGAATGTTCGACCCCCCTGTGTCCACGCCGATCTCTCGAATAATCGCGACGGCCTGATCGCGCAGGATTTGATACTCTTTGTCGGTCAAAGTCTGAGCGGGCGCGACGGTGATGGAATCGCCGGTGTGCACTCCCATGGGGTCGAAGTTCTCGATGGAGCAGATTATCACCACGTTGTCGCCGACATCGCGCATGACTTCCAACTCGAACTCTTTCCAGCCCAGGACTGATTCCTCGACCAGGATGCGCCGCACAGGGGAGACCTCAAGCCCCCATTTTGCCAGGTCTGCGAACTTGTCTTCAGAGAACGCAACGCTTCCGCCGGTTCCTCCCAGCGTGAAGGACGGCCGAATGACATTGGGAAACCCGAGTTCCCTGGCGACTTCCCATGCTTGATCCAGAGTTTCCGCGTATCCGCTGCGGGGCAAGTCCAGGCCGATATTGCTCATGGCCTTCTTAAAAAGGTCCCTGTCTTCAGCTTTGTTAATTGCGTCGATCCCGGCCCCTATCAGCTCAACGCCGTATTTTTGGAGAATGCCCGCTTCATATAACTCCACGGCGCGGTTGAGGGCCGTCTGACCGCCTATTGTGGGTAGGAGAGCGTCCGGGCGTTCCTTCTCGATGATCCTGGCGAGGATGTCCACTTTGAGGGGTTCAATATAGGTGGCATCTGCAAATTCCGGATCGGTCATAATCGTGGCCGGGTTGGAGTTCACGAGTATTACACGGTAACCCTCCTCTTTCAGGGCTTTCAGCGCTTGGGTTCCCGAATAATCGAACTCACAGGCTTGACCGATGATGATGGGGCCGGACCCGATCAAAAGAATTGATTTGAGGTCTGTTCGTTTGGGCATATTGACGTCTTTTCTACAGATGATCTGTTACTTGAAGGGATCGAGACCACCCGAAACTATAGGGTCGCCGGCTCAAAATTTCAAGAGGGACTTCTTGTGCAGGTCAATCCGTGGGGGCGCTGCCTAGCAAATGGGGCTCATTATGCTAAAGTGGGGGAGGTTCGAGGGGCCACCGTGCGACCATCGCACCCTGTGACCGGATAAGAATTAGAAAACGCTGATTAAATGGTCATACCGTTCAAATCCAAATATCTCGAAATCCGTCATCTTCTGAAAGAATCTTGGGCAATGGGTTGGCCCATGATCCTGATCATGTTCTTTCAGTTCGCCATAGGTCTGACGGACGTATACGTGGCAGGCTTCCTCGGGACTGATGTGCTTGCGGCCGTAGGATATGTGGCCCAACTCTATTGGACCCTAATGATAATGGCAAACGGGCTCAGCGTGGGAACAGTTTCAATGGTCTCACAGGCTTATGGTGCCAAGTCCAGCGAAGGGGTGGGATGCATCACCGCCAATTCACTGCTGGTCGGTCTCTGTGTCTCCGGTGTTCTGACCGTGATTGCCCAGTTATACCCCGCGTCCATTGTGCGCCTCGCGGGGATGCCTGAAGGAATTCAGGTCATAGCAGAGTCTTTCATCCGGGTCTTCTCGCTTGTCCTCGTTCCTACGTACGCAATGATCATAACCGGGGGAGTGCTGCGTTCGTCCGGCCGTATCCACATTACAATGATAAACAGCCTTGTGGCTGCATCGGTCAATGTGGTCGGAGAACTCGTTCTCAGTTTCGGATGGGGTCCGATACCCGCAATGGGGTACATCGGGATAGCATGGGGCACGGCAATTGCGACAACCTTGGGGATGGTGCTCAATCTGATTTACGTGTTATCAGGTCCTGCTCGGGTCACATTTCGATCGCTGACAAACCCTTTATTCGGATGTATCAAGAATCTGGTCAAACTCGGGGTCCCTACTGCGCTTCAACAGACCGCGTGGAATGTAGGAACTCTCATGGTCTACTTCCTGGTGGCACGCCTTCAGGGGGGGGAAATCACCGCGCTTGCCGCAATGACCGCAGGCGTACGTATAGAGGCGATCATATTCCTTCCCATCTTTGCCCTTAACATGGCGTCCGCGGTCTTGACCGGAAACAGGCTCGGCGCGGGTGACGTGGCCGGTGCGAGGTCAGGCGCTAAGGTGACAGCCCTGCTCTGCTTTGCAATCATATTCTTGCCCGCTCTGGGAATATTCATTCTCGCACCTGTGATCTCAGGCTTGTTGACTCAAGATCCCGAGGTGCTGCAAGAAATGACTCGCTATCTGCGCGTAAACATGATCGGCATGCCCTTTATGGCCATCGGGGTGACTCTTTCGGGGGCCCTACAGGGAGCCGGCGACACTTTCGCCACAATGAGGATCATTTTCACGGGGATGTGGCTACTGAGAATCCCTTTGATACTCGCGGTAATTTACATCCTTCGGACGAGCGCACTGGGGATATGGTGGTCGATGACCATCTCCATAATAATCATGTGCGGTATGCTGGCGAACAGATTCAGAGGCAATGCCTGGATAAAGGCGTCTGTGGACAAGACGA
Source organism: uncultured delta proteobacterium (assembly GCA_963809365.1). Taxonomy (GTDB): domain Bacteria; phylum Desulfobacterota; class Desulfomonilia; order Desulfomonilales; family Desulfomonilaceae; genus CAWBBA01. The sequence goes on from CAWEJR010000011.1 coordinate 73,078, forward strand.
GCAACACCATGCTGTGGGAGGCGTGTCTTTCCGGTGGTAAGAGCCGCGAAGTGAGGGAGAAATCAGGCCCTGAAACAACGGATTCGGGATTATAGTGCTTGCGGAGCATCTCCTGCGAGCGAATCCATAAGAATGCGCTCTGTCTCGGCGGGCAATTCAACGGCGGCAAAGTATTTGGCAGGGAATAGGTAGTCTTCTCCGCTCTCATCAATGACCCGTATATCTCCATCCCGCTCGGCCTCATCATCCGGCAGCACACGATAAATTTTGTGCAACTCGAGAGACACCGGGTACTCTGAGTTATCAACACAGATGGCAAAACGTGGTTTCATTGCGGCCGAACCAGGCGCACCAGTTTCCTCCACAAGATCGCAGCAGCAATGCCGATCTTGATAAAGACTGTGCCGAAATCGTTTCCCGCGACAAGATGCGCATGGAGATGGAATATAACCTGCCCTCCCCCGCGATTCACATTGATAAAGAATCTGTAGCCCGATTCGGCCACACCCAAATCCTTGGCGAGCTTTTTGGCCACCCGGCACAAATGGTCTACAGTTTGGTCTTCATCCGGCACGTCGTTGAGGGTGCGAATGTGTTCGCGCGGAACAATCAGCACATGAATCGGCGAAGCGGGCCTCGCATCCCAGAACGCTACCACCCGGTCATCCTCGTAAACTTTGCGGGCCGGCAATTTTCCTTCAATAATTTTGCAGAAAATACAATCCGTCATGGAGGAACTCGTGGGTCAGCCAAACCGTGAAAGGATCACTCGGATCCAGGTCGTTTCTTGGCGATAAGGTGTGCGTGAAGATGGAAGATTACCTGTCCGCCGCCACGGTTCACATTAATGAAGAGCCTGTAACCCGTTTGGGCGACTCCGAAGTTCTCGGCAATACTCCTGGCCGCTTGACCGACATGGCTCAAAATATGATCCTCCGGCTTTATGTCGTTGAGGGTTGGGATATGATTGCGGGGAACAATAAGAATGTGGACCGCCGCGGCCGGGTTTGCGTCCCAGAACCCTACCACGAGATCATCTTCGTAAACCTTGTCGGCCGGCAGCTTGCCGTTCACAATGTTGCAAAAAACGCAGTCCGCGTGGGATTCACTCATGAAGAGGGGCCTCGATCTTTACTGTGGACCCGGAACGCCTACTGATGGTTTTGCGCTTTGGGCGTCTGTTTTGCCGGGTAATGCAGCGGGGCTTACCTTCTTGGGGACTTGACCAGCCGTGCCTTGGGTCTTGAAACCGGCCAAGAATTTCCAATTGCCCCCGATTTTCTGAAGCACGGAAAGAGTGCCCACTGCCATTTTCTTGCCGTCACCTAGCTTCGCAACGGTCTCATACTCTACAAAAGCCCAGGTCTTGGTTGTCGGATCGATCTTGACGCTCTTTATTTTGCATTCATAGCTCTTGATGTTGAAGGTCTTTATCTTCTGCCTCTCCTGGTCGATGAAGAGTTTGGCGCCGTTCCCTGCTATCTGCTTTTTGAGGAGCACTTGATCGTTTGCGATCAATGCTTGCCAGACGTCACCCAATGTTTTCTTAACCTTCTGCTCTTCAGTGGCCCATGGAAGCCACAACCCGAATGCCGGCAGACAAGCCGAGAACAGACCCACAACCGTAAGGAAGAACAGGGCCCGGCATGCCGGCCGTTTCAGAAAAATTGCTGCTCTGGAAGATATTCGTGGCATCCCGTGCCTCACGCTAAGATCAGAAGGGTCCGGCTTGCATGGCTCCTTCTTTTTCCGGCCTGTCTCATAGCAGGACATGCTTATAATGTCCAGCCATGTTTAAGGAGTCCCCCGAAATCTTAAAGTGTTTCGAGAGATGCCTTCATGGCCCGGTCCCGAGCCCACGCCTCAATCTTCTGAATCCGTTCGCGCATGGTTCGGGAAAGAGGTACTATGTTTCTGAGGGAATTGGCGAGGATATGCTCTGAAAGTTCGACTTTGCCGGACGTGCTCTCGAACAGCGCTGAGATGATACCCTGTTCAATCTCAGCCCCGTTGAGCCCTTCCGTCGAAGATGCGAGGTAACCCATGTCAAAGCGAGCAGGGTCTACCCCTCTCTTGCGCATGTGTATAGTGAGGATCTGTTTCCTCTCCTCCTTGGAGGGTAGGCCCATGTAGAAGAGCTCGTCAAAGCGGCCCTTTCTGAGGATTTCAGGGGGGAGGACTTCCACTTCGTTTGCGGTTGCCCCGACAAACACCGGCGCGGTCTTTTCCTGCATCCAGGTCAGGAACAGGGCAAGCACTCGAGCTTCCTTCCCACCTGCCTGCTTTTGCTGCTGGTTGGCAATGCCCGCTTCAATCTCGTCTATCCAGAAAACGCAGGGCGCCACAGCTTCCGCAGTTTTTATGGCCTTGCGCATAGCCTCTTCTGGAGGACCCGCGAGCCCGTCATATACCTTTCCCATGTCGAGCCTGAGCAGGGGAAGCTTCCAATATGAGGCAATAGCCTTGATACAGAGGCTCTTGCCACAGCCGCTCACTCCCATTACCAGAATCCCCTTGGGCGGGGTCAAGCCGTGTTTCGCTGCCGCGGGAGAGAATGCCCTGCTCCTATCCGAGAGCCATTTTTTCAGGTTCACCAGCCCGCCGATTTCCCAGGCCCCCGCTTGGGTGCTCACGTATTCCAGCACCCCGCTCTTCCGAACTAGAGACTGCTTCTCGGACAAGACGTAGTCCACTGTCTTTGCCGTCACTGCCGATTCGTCCATCAGAGCCCCATGGAAAGCGTCTGAAGCCATATTCGCGGTGAATCCCATTGAAGCACGGACGATCTTGCCGCGGAGATCCGCAGTAAGTGACTTTCGAAGCGTCTGGGAATCCGGGCTACCTTCTATGGACTGGTCTAAAATCTTTGAAAGCTCCTCGAACCGAGGAAGAGGAACGTCATCAATGCTGAAAATCGAAAAGAGTTCGTCGGGCAGGTTTAATTGGGGCGAAATAAAAAAAATCTTCTTGCGGCCTAAACGCAAAACGCGGGCTGCATCTTTTAGCTGCCTGATCAGGGCGGGATTGCCATTAACCAAGAGATGCAGGTCCTTGAAGATTAGAAGGGAATGCGTGTCAAGTCTTAGAAAATGGTCTAGAGCAACAACAGGGTCTGAAGTGAGTGCCACCACCTTTTGACCGTTGGTGAGCCCTTGAACACAAGACCATACGTAAACCTGGAGAGGTTCGGCACCGGCCGTTTCAGCAGCGGACGCAATGATTCGCTCTACCCGGTCTTCTTCCTCGGATATCAGGTAGATCAGGGAGTTCGAGCCACGAATGAAGTTTTGAATTTTTGTCAGCATCGCGCGTGTGCAACCTTGCTACCTGCAACTATGCCATATTCCCACGATTATCACAAGACCCATGCGTCGCCACGCTCTTCCGCACAACTTGTTGAAGACATGGAGGGAGTGCAAATTGCCGGGTCGGCTCATAGATAGGTACGGTCAGAGGAATTCTAAATCAAAAATTGCCTTCGCTCAGTATCCAGTGAGTTACGCGGGGGAAATCAAGGCCGACCGTTCCAGAAGGAATCAGTAGTGCCGGCATCTTGCCGGACCCCGCGATGGACCGGCAAGATGCCGGCCCTACTGATTCTCGTGACCCATTGACGAGAACCTCGTTCGCCGCGGGTAACGGAACGCTTGCTTCGCTGAAAAACCGCCCGATCCCGCTCGGCGCCAAAGTGAGTACCTTCTAGGTCGTCACGCCGCATATCAGGAGGCTTTTGACGTGGATCTAGCCTCTTGCCAACCGTCCGCTCACACTGCACGCCTCGCTGCACAAGCCGCCCCAATCGGAACTCCAGTGAAAGCCGCTCATGCAATCGTAGTAGCAGTTAGCGCGGCTCACTACCGGCGGGCCTGTGCCCGGTCGAGCTAAAGCGCCGCGAGTTCTGCGCCCGTATAAGGGCCTGCCTGCGCGCGCCTCGCTCTCCTGGCTAGCAGCCAGGACCATTGAGGCCAGAAAGACCCCGCTTACCAGCGCCACTACCAATATTGCTGATCCAAGAACTATATTGGCATCCATTTGCCGTCTCCCTTACTCGACTCATTCCATTGAGAGGAAATCATTCTCCTTTGATGGTTTGGATGCCAAGGGGGGGAGGAGGATTCAGAAGTACGAAGTCATTGGGGAAAAATCTGTGCCGCCAGGTGCTCTTGATCATAGTAGGTGGTAATGCCGAGCGTTTACAGCAAAGAGTCTTGCCCCCCGGCAGACTCAAAAGGTTTCTACGCGTCCAACGTGTACAAGGCGGCCCCAAGGGCCCCGGTAATCTGAGGATGCGGCGGGATCAGCACCGGCTTGCCGGTCTCCTCTTTTATGAGTTCCGCCAGGAAGGGATTGTGCTCTATCACTCCCCCGGTAAGGACCACCGTGTCGGTGAGAGTGTCCATTTCGAGTATTCGTTTGACAACAGAGTGGAATAGTCCCCTGACAATTCGAGGCACTGGGTGACCTGCTTTTATCTTCTCAAGGACCTCGGTCGCAGAAAAGACCGTGCAGTAACTGCCAAGCGCCACCTCGCCATCCGCGGTTCTTGCCAGGTCGTCCAATTGTTCCAGGGGAAGCCGCAACCGAAGGGCCATCTCTTCAAGAAAGGCTCCGGTTCCAGCCGCGCACTTCCTGTTCATTTTGAAACTGACACGCTGTCCCTTCGCGTCCAGTTTGATAATTTTGTTGTCCTGCCCGCCGATGTCCACCACCGTAATCGGCCCAGGAAAGAAATAGAGGCAGCCACGGCCGTGACAAGAAATCTCCGTGAGACTGCTGGTGGCGAAGGAAACGCTCTTTCTGCCATACCCGGTGGAAACTATGGATGTGACATCACCATTGCTGACACCGGCTCCGTCAAGACATTCTTCCCAGGCTTGTAGTGAGGCGGCCTGAAAATCGGTCCCTGAATAGATGACACGACTCGCGAGTAATCTACGTTCCTGGTCGATTATCACTGCCTTGGTAGTGCAGGACCCGACATCGACTCCACCTGCAAACTTGCGGCTCATGACCGTCTTTCGTCCAGTTGCTCTATGAAGGCTTCGATATTGGTTCTAGTTTGTTCCTCGGAATAGCACCGCAGATCATTGAGGTCCCCGTTTATAACCAGTGCCGGGACGTTCAGGCGGTCGGTCATCCGCTGGGGCATGCAATAGCGGCTGTTGGAGTTATTGGGGCATGTCCTGGAATCGTGAAAGATCACTCCATCCACGGAAAAACTCTTTATCCATTGATCCATATACGCTTCTTTGTAAGATTCATCGCGCACGATAAAAAGCTCGGCATATGCCCGTGCCATGGACTCAAAGGGGCTCGCGGGGTCAAATGCGTCGAATATCCAACTGTTGCAATAGGTTGAGGCCACGACATTGGTCTTGAGAGAAGTGAATTGATCGCTCAGGTCTCGCAGCTTTCCCCATATCGGCATCCCGTCCCAATAGATCCTGTGACGCTCCCCTTCAACTGCCGCGACCTTGTTTTCAATGCGCTCCTGGAGTTCCTTCAGGAGGACCTTATAATATTCCACGGCTTCAGGTAAGCCCCTGAGCACCACAGCAGGAGCCATGTGGATGGTAGCGTCGAAAAAGGTCAGAGGCGCGGGCTTGGTGGCTCCGCATTCCAAGACTTGCCGCCAGAGTCTGGTGCACTCCAAGGAAAGGCCGACGACTTCCCGCAGCCTGTCAATGTCGAAGCGATTGCCTGAGATTTCCTCCAATGTGGGTACCATGGCTTTGATCTGGGCCGCGAGGTCCGCAATGTGGTAATCCTCGACAGCTTTGATGTTCCGGTGAGTGTGCACCCCCAGCAGGGGAACGTTCCATTCCCTGGCATAGAAGGCAAACCAGTCCTGGACGTCGCGACATTGATTGGTGTTGTAGACCAACACATCGGCCTTTGGTATTGATTGCAGACCGTAGGCTTTGGTCAACGGAGTAACACCTTTCAGGTATGCCCCAACGTCCGATGTGAGGTACGAGCATATATCCGGGGAATAGCCGATCGAATTGGCTACCGGGATATAGTCTGTTGCCATTCTGGTGGCGCCGAGTAATGCGCCGTGGTTTTCCGGGTAATAGACCAGAAAGCCCATCGCATGGAGCAGTTCCGCCGGACCCACCGACGTGCACCACGCGACCTTCGGTTTTCCTTCCCTTTTTGCCGCGTCCAACGCGAGGAAGTGGTCGGCCATGAGCTTCTTCATCTGAGCGGCTGCAGCGATGGTTTTTCGGATCTTAGGTTCTGGTTCCGACATGAATGACTCCGTCTGAGGGTTTTACCGCGTTGTATACGGTATTAGAATAGGAAAACCTAGTGCAGATGTCAACTTTTGGCATCTGCTTGGCGAGTGAGTTGACAACATACGGTGACAAATCGAAATTGAGACAAACACGTCGCGGATATTGGCCGGTAGGGGCAGACCCGCGTGTCTGCCCTGGGCGCACACATAGGTGCGCCCCTACAGGACCGGAATCACTCAGAGAAAGCAGACGTGTACCTGATTCAGCAGAGCAAAGGGAATAGTCCATTCTCGAAAAAGTGGACCATCCGGCTATGCCGGTCCAGCCTCCACTTATAGCCCAAATCGCTTCCAGCCGGCACGATAGTATTTCACCAGCGCCTGGTCATCCAGCCTGTTTGCCTGGATATCAGGTTTGGAAGACATGTCCTTTGGAAACGTGAATAAGGTGGGCAAAGTCTCGTCGGTCAGGAATTTGAGAGAAATACTGTGTGCAAGGGACAGGCCTCTCGGGCTTATAGCCCGCCGTGTGGCCATGACGAACCCCCAATCTCCGAATGAGGGGACATAAACGTGATAAGGATACACGTTGAATTGGGCGTTGCCTTCCGGGCCGATAGGAGCTTCGGCCCAGGTTCGGGCCACGCACCAGAAGGCCTCCGGAGCATAAAACGGGCTGGTGGCCTGTGTGACGGCGATTCCTTGAGCAGATAGATGTTGCGCGAGAAGCTTATAGAAGCTCTTTGTGTAGAGCCGAGAGAGCGAAAGGTTGTTCGGGTCGGGAAGGTCCAGGAATACTAAATCCCAAGTCTCGCTGGAATGCTCGAGGAACTTTCCCGCATCCTCGACATGAACCCGTACCTTTGGGTTTGAGAGTGCATTGTCCGACAAAGCGGCAAGGAATGGGCGCTCTTGAAAGAGCCGGATCATTTCGGCATCCAGGTCTACCAGGTCAATACTTTCGATCTCAGCGTACTTCAGGAGTTCCCGTGCAGCCATGCCGTCCCCTCCTCCCAGAATCAAGGCACGTTTGGCTCCGCGAGAAGCGGACATGGCCGGATGGACTAAAGCCTCATGATAGCGGTGTTCATCCACAGAGGAGAACTGCAGGTGTCCGTCAATGAACAACCTGATGTCATCATGCCATCTGGTTACAACTATCCTCTGATAGGGTGTCTGACGGGCGAGGATTATATCGTCTTGGTATAGTAGGTTTTCCGTAAAGGACGTGAAAGTGCCGGACCCTGCCATGCCCCCGGTTAGTATGCAGGCCGACACTATTGCAAAAATTGTCAGCCTCTTTCTCGCGTGCAGCATTGTCCCCATGACGCGGAGCGCAACCGCAGCCACACCGACATTGATGAGCCCGAAAAGGAACGACGTGCGCAACAGCCCCAGATACGGCACCAGCACGATGGGAAAAGCGCATGAGGCGAACAGGGCCCCAATATAATCAAGAGCTAATACATTGGAAACAGTGAGCCTCAGCGCCTCCTGACTCCGCAGAATCCTGATGAGGAGCGGGACTTCCATCCCGACCAGTGTTCCGCAAACAGTCAGCACCGCTACAAGGACAGGCAGGTATGTGGGAAACGCGGCAAAGGTTATCATGAGAATAGCCGCGGATAGGCCTCCCGACACCCCGATCCCAAGTTGAACGGCAATAAACACGTCAATAAGGTTTTCGTTCACGAAGCGGGTAAGGTAAGAACCGAGGCCCATCGCGGTCAGAAAGACCCCGATGACGATGGAGAATTGAGTGATGGATCCGCCGAGGAGATAACTTGAAAGCGAGGCCGCAATCAGTTCGTACACCAGCCCGCAGACAGCAATAACAAATACCGCTGCAAGAAGGAATATGCCCGGGAAGCGCTCACTCATAACTCATCGACCTTGATCGCAGCGATCTCTCCGGCAGCGACTGCGGCGCAACCTGACATGTCATCGCATCGCAGCCTGGATGATGATAGCCAGGGAGACGAAGACCGACCCTACGATGATAGCCAGCGCCACATTCTGGTCTTTTTCTATCTCTTTGCGAATAGAAAAAGGGCTGATTTTAACCATTAAGAGAAAGGCCAAGCCGAATAAGGCCAGGCCTATAACGGAGTACACAACGGTACTGAGCATGGCCAGCGGTCTCAAATCCTGCCACATGTGATCCATATTCCTCCTCCGGAATTAAAAAAATAGTCAGTGTTCACCGCGGAGACCGCAGAGAACGCGGAGAAAGCTGTTTTCTCTGTTCCTTCGCCAACGTGATGCGGGCGGATTCGAGTCTGTCACATGGCAGATCTTCACCTGCTGGACAGCCCGTATCCCGCCCACCTATTGGGTCTTGTTTAACCTCTTCTTTAACTCTGCGTTCTCCGCGGTGAACGATTACCTGAGAATATGCGGCCGGGGTCATTTCCCCCCTCTGTAGCCCCCTCCGTAGTGGGACCGGCCTCCGATGAAAAAAAGCGCGCGCCCACCACTTCCAGCCCGGGTGGAACCCTCCCGCAAGCTCACCGGCTTTTCGAATGGCTTAGGCAAAAACCAGCCGTGGAAAGCCGCGCCGTACGCCGCCACGGTGAATCCTGCCAACAGGGCTGTTACCACGATTCTTGGAATGATGCGTCTCACCGCTTCTCCGCAATTAGTCGTCGGTTTCCTCTCCATCACCGGCGACAGCAGACCATCTTCGGGCTTCAAAACTCATTCGGCGAATAGGCTCGATAACCATGACGACGCCGGACACGATAATGGGGATGATAAAGTACCAGGGAACCGCCATACCCGTAAATACTGCTACATCGACCGGCTCATTCCGGGAACGGTCCTTTTCACCGCTCCCCCCTTGGCCATGCAACAGCAGACGATACGCTCCGGCCTTGTCCACTTTGAAATACGAACTGAAAGATCTGGAACCCTCACTCCAACTTCCCTCGGAGTCCTGCCCGTGATAGTAGGATGCCTCGTTCCCAAACTGGGAGACCACGCGTTCGTCCGCATCCACCAATCCGAAATCAAGCGCAAGCCAGGAATTGTTCACTGGTGCGCTCCCCTTCAACCGCAGAATACCTGCGTCCCGAGGCACGTCGAATCGGCTGGTCAAATGTTCCTTGGAATACTGCTCTGCGGTGATCCTCTCTTGAAGTATTGGAGGCTTTCGGCTGGTTTGAAGGGCCCACAAGAGAAGCAAACAATTGATCAACAGGAAAACCCCTCCGACGGTCCACATTCCTTTGATCCAGGCAGAGGCAGTATATGGCTGGCAGGAGTAGACCCCTTTCATAGGGGGAAGCTTGACCGTCTTCCCGGCGGCCTCCTCCATCTCCTCATGAGTCACATAGCGGCCGCGAAAGATTTCCACCTCCGAGCCGGTTATTTCCTGGTCAAGATATTCAGGTGGCTTTATCAGATGCGTGTAACGGGTCTTCTCGCCGACCGTGGCCCTCCAGGGGATTGCGCCGTCCACCCACCGGAGCGTCAAGATCCCCTTTTCGTAAACCCTGAAAGTTTCTCCGACCGACGTTCACCTTCATCTTGGTGACGGGAATCGGTGGTATGGCAACCCGAACATGGCCCACCCGACTCAATGTGAAGTGACCGCTTTCTTCGGATAGCCACACGTAACCTGCATCGGGATTGTATAGGACATATTCCCATGAGACGTACTCGATCTTGCCTTCGGCTTCCGAGTATGAAAGGCGGCCCATGACCTCGTAACGCGTCCCTTCAAGCTTAAGGGGCATGCCGATCTTAAGAGTGAATCCTGGCTCTTTGCCGACGTTCTTGCCCAAAACCCGCATCTCGGCTTCGTCCAGGGCCAGCCCTGAGCCGCACGCATTGCACACTACCGTTCGAGTGCTCTCGAGACGAGGGCCTTCGTAAGGCTTTCCGCATGACGGACACCTTATTGCTTGCGCGGTGCGGTTAACTGGAGCCTCTCGGTCTTCCGGCCTGACCCGGCTGTCTTTCATGGCGAGGATCCGGCCTATAAACGCTCTGACGTTGCCTGTACCGGCATCGTATTCCAGGCCGAAAGAAGAGTGCTCGTCCAGCAGACTGCCGTCCGAGTATGAGTAAGTCTCGCCGATCTCCACCTGGAAAGGGATCTCCCCTTCGCCGCCGAGACACCGGGCTTCGCCGAGTTCCTCGATCATCCCTACTTTGTCGTTGAGCTTGATCTGCATGCCCGGGGATAGTTCCGAATACGGCGGTACGGGCGAGGTTAATTCCAGCGGTGTTTCAAGGAAGAGTTCTCCTTCATCTTCGGTCAGCCACAGTATGTTTTCATCCTGCACGATGAACCACTCGTCCCAGGTTCCCTTCTCGTGCGCGTAGGACAGGCGGCCCAACACCCGGAATGAGCGTCCCTTGAGTCTTACCTGTTCCACCGACGCGAAAGCGAGTCGACGGCGGAAGGTCCATGGATTTCCGGCCCACACGCAGCGCTGATTCCTTGTCCCAATAGGTTGCTGTCTTGCAATGACGGCAGACACTCATCAATACGCCGGGATTTGTAATAACGTTTCCCGCGCCGCATGACGGACATTGGAATTGTCGTTCCATAGCAGAAACCTTACATGGGCAGGATCAAAGCTTCCAAATCCGGAAAGTGGGGCGGAGTGTCCAGGAGCCCAGCCGCCAGAAACGTGATCACAGGCGCAAACCTAACCCGGCGTTTCGCGGGGTTCCCCCCTTTCATAAAGGGGGGCAGGGGGGATTTAGCTCTTACACATTGAAAATCCCCCTAAATCCCCCTTTAGAAAAGGGGGACTTTAAAAGCGTCTCAGTAGTCCAAAGTGCCTACAACAACCGATGAAACTGCCCTTAAGTTCGCGTACGTGAGACACATTACAGTCATCGTGCAGACACTTACGCCGCAAAATCTGTTTAGAGAAAAGTTCCCTACTTCCGTCCCTCAAGCTCTTCGGCTCGGCGAGCCGCGGCCTGAACCGCATCTATGAGGATTCCTCTCAAGCCTCCCCGCTCCATGACCTGTAATCCGGCTATGGTGGTCCCTCCGGGTGAGGTGATCCGATCTTTGAGGTCGCTGAGTGCCTTCGTTTCCAGAAAGGGCCATGATCGCGGCCCCCATAAAGGTCTGACCCGCGAGGGCTCGAGCAGTGGGTCTGTCCAATCCCATGAGCACAGCCCCATCTGTCAGGGCCTCCATGATGGGAAACAGATAGCCCGGTCCACTCCCTGAAAGGGCGGTGACAACGTTCATCATTTTTTCTTCCACGGTCACCGCCAGGCCGATAGCGGAAAAGATCTCCAGGGCCTTCTCAAGATCGCCGTCATCCGCGCTGCCTGCTTTGCATAGCGCTGTGGCGCTGGCACCGACCATTGCCGCGGCATTGGGCATGGCCCGGATAATCCTGGCCGGGAAGTTGAGGAGTGAAAGAATGAAGCCGGTCGAAATACCTGCGGCCACAGAGATGACCACCAGCGTGTCGTGAACCTTGTCGGCTATAGCAAGGATAACATCCTCGATGATCTGAGGTTTGACCGCCAAAATGAGGATGTCAGTGTCAGATTCTATGGCTTCTCCGATTTCACCGACCGACTGAACGTTCAACTCTTGTTGTAGTGTGAGTGCCTTCGCCGGATCGATGTCGAAGATCGAGATCGTCTCAGGCATTGCCTTTCCCGATGCCAGCAATCCCCTGACAAGAGCTGACCCCATGTTTCCTGCGCCGACAACGCTTATCTTCATGAACTTCGACTCCTATGACAGTAGGTGTTCCTCGGGCGTTTCCAATAATTCAAATAGACGACACCGATGACTTCCCTGCCCGAATGTGGTAAACGAATATTAACATGGAAAAACCGACACGGCACACGAAATTCTTCGCAGAATCGTATGCCTTCAGTTTCAAGTGGGCAAGTATCCTTACACCCGTGGGGCAGGCTTTCCAGCCTGCCATAAACCAAGCTGAGGAATGGGCAGGCTGGAAAGTTTGCACCCTGTAACTGAGCGCTTACACAGAAATGTCCATGAAACTCCTGGAGGGAAACATCATGACGGATATCTTGACGGTTGATGCTAGAGGGCTGGCATGCCCCCAACCAGTGCTTGAGACAAAAAAGGTTTTGGATGAGACAGACTCAAGCGTCCTCAGAGTTCTCGTCCAGGGATACACTTCACGCGAAAACGTGAGCAGATTTGCCCGCAATCGTGGATGTGAAGTGGAGGTGCAAGAACAGGGCACGGACGAATTCGAGATTACTTTGAGGCGGGCGGGGAGTGAGATCGCCAATGACGAACAGGAGGATCTTTTGCCTTGCCCCGTGCCCGAGCAATCCCAAGGCGCGAAGATTGTGGTTTATGTCGGTAACAATTGCATGGGCAGAGGAGACGACGAGCTGGGACAGAAACTTATGCGAGGATTCCTTCGCACATGGATTGACGTCAGCCCAAGGCCTTGGCGTATGGTTTTCATTAATTCCGGAGTGAAATTGACGACCGTAGATGACGAGGCAGCCGAGGCGATTTCCATGCTGGAGGAGAAAGGCGTGGAAATTCTCTCTTGCGGCACCTGTCTCCAGCACTTTGGAATCGAGGACAAACTCAGAGTGGGCAAGGTTACGAATATGTTCGAGATTATAGAATCACTCAACGCGGCAGCAAAGGTCATTTCGCCGGATTGAGCCGTTTGTCCTGGCGCAGAGACGTCTCGTGAATTGGCGGCAATACTGAAGGGACTTTCAGCCATAGCCCCGTGGCCTGGCCCGAAGCTGTACACGTTTCCGGGCGGTGAAAACTATTCCGTGGGCAAGGTCCCATATATCTCTACGATGGTCTTTTGAATCCGGTCTACAAGGTTTTGTTGGGTGTATTCGGGAGCATGAATCCTTTGCACATCCGGCCCACTCTTCTCTGATTTCATACTTACAAGCATCAATGCGTCTTCCTTAGCAATTATTACGAATTTTGTTTGTTTGTCATCAATGGTGCAAACCCAATCAGGGCCGGCGACTCTGATTGAGGGTGTAATTCCCGAATCTTTGGCCGCTTGCAGTTTTGCAACTATATGACCAAGTGCCTCTTCAATATTCATTTTACGCTTACCTCGAACAATATAGTTCTATTTATACCAGTGCGCTTTCTGGCGTGCGACACGAATTGGCTTTCCAACCGTAAACCTCGGTAGGGGCAGACCTGCGTGTCTGCCCGCTTTTTGGGCGCACGCGCAGGTGCGCGCCGTACCAAGGCTATGTCACTTCCTTGAACGCGAAATGGCATTTAGACTCCTTCACAGGCTGACACGGCCCTGAGAAATCTTCCTCGAGCTTTGCAAGATGGTGGACCCCCGCATCAGGGGACAGTGATCTTGACCGTTGTCCCTTCCTTCGGAAGTCCGGCATTGACGGTAACCGAGCGGTCATTCCTTGTCACCGTAACCTCGTATTCGCCTAAAAAGCCACTCTGTTTGTGGACTCCACTGTGATCGGTCGATCCTTGGACGTCAGTCCACCATTGCCTAAATACCAGGTCCTTCCAGATCTCACCTGCCGGCTTCAGCGACCAATCTCCACGGTAAAGCTCTGCGCTAGGCTTATAGATCCGGTTTTCCCAGAAGCCCCAAATGACTATTCCCTGGCACGCTTCGTGGCTAAAGGCAATGGTCATCGCGTCACGCAAATAATCCGCCTGCAACTGCTCATCGTCTCCCACGTCCACATCCAGTTCAGTGACTTGAAGCCTCGGGAGCAACTTGGCGAAGCGATCGAGCACTTCTAATAGTTCCTCCGGCGGTGTAAGCGAAAGACGGTCGAAGTGGCCCATAAAGCCGATGCCGTCAGGCGACGCATCACGATCGATCAAGTAACGGATCACCTTTTCGTAAGCGTCTCGGCGACGCCCGTCGGCCAGAATAAAGCCCTCGTTGACCCAAAGGCTCGCCTCAGGCGCCAGTTTTCTGGACTCCTTCATAATATCGACATAAATGTCCGGTGAGCCAAAAAAGGTTTCGAGGGTCTCGCCACTCCCAACGATATGATTGATAGCATCCCATTCCTTGACCCGATCTCCAACGGCCTTAACTCTGGCTCGCATGTTAGCGAATAGATAAGTGCGCACTTGAGGCCGCGGCGCGTGCATGATTTCCGGCGGCAGCTCGTCAAGGAACCCGCAGGATATCCAGTGCCCACGGACCTCAATGCTGCGCTGGTTCAACCATTCGAGGGCTCGGTCAGTCCAGTCTTTACGGTACACGGAACTGCGGTTTGATTGACTCTCATTCCAGGGGATGATCTTAAGATCGTTCTCGAAAGTAGCCTTGTTAAAGAGGGTCTCAGTTATCTTTCTGTATGAAAGGATGCTTTCGACCCCTCCATAATCTTTGAAATATTTCCGGATGGTTTCTGCATCTTCAATGTTTACCCCCAGCAGCTTGGCAGTGACGGCTGAGCCGAACCCGAACGCGTGTCGCCTCATCCTGATGTGGACGGTTGCATCCTGAACCGGTTTTCCCGACGCATCAACAACGTGCACGGCCAGGTCGGCCTTGCGGATTCTCTCAATCCTGTCCAGGGCATCTTTGCGCCAAGGCGCGTCGGGCTCTCGACCGCTGTACGTCAATTTGGTGGCTGGTAGGGCAGCCAGCGACACCTTTTTTCCCGAAGTTCAAGAGGCTGATCCCGCCTATCTCCACGGTTTGAGGCCGAAAACCCAGATGGAAAACTACTCTGACCTTATTCTCGCGTAGGAGTGTTTCGGCTCGAAACGGAATGTAGACTCTGCTCCATTCCTTGTCAGCGCTGACCGCCATAGTAACGAGTTTTTCGTGAGGAGAGCGGGTGAACTCCAAATATGCATCGGCTTTGGCACTGCCTGACTTGTCCTGTAACCTGGCCCCCCGAACGTAAAAACTCAATAAGCACACGTCACCTGCATCAATAGATCCTGACAAATTTACGCCAACAACAACGTCCCAAGCTACTGATGTTTCTCTATACGTTGTAGTTCGAACTGCCCTTTGAAAAGGCATATCCCGTACTTCAACGATTTCACTCTTGGCGACACTGGATTCGCTCCTGGGGGACCAGTAAATTGCTTCTATTGGGTCTTGAGGGAGCATGGAAGCCCCACCCTGCGGAATCTCCGGAACAATTTGCTGATCCGCGCAAAAGGCGACACCAACGCCCATTGACCACCAAATGGTCGCTGCAAGGATTGGGATCAAGCACTTAAGAAGTCGCTTCAAGGCTTCTCCTTCCCTCTGCGGCTCGGCTCGTCGGATAAGCTTTCCCTCGACTGACGGTTGATACCATTCTCATAGCCCGGGGTGCCACAACGAAGTATGAAGATGCTTCCACAGAGTTGGCACGCAGGACGTGTCCCCTGCACCGCTGGGCTCGGCTTTGCACGGATGATCTTCGCGCATCCGTGGCAACACGCTACAAGGTGTGGCAATCATCCCCACAGAAACTAAGCCAATTTGCTAAGGAGTAATCCATTCTGAAGCGAATTACCGCAAACAACTACAATTCTATTTCGAGTCCTTCATAGGCTGCCACGGTCCCGGGGAACCTTTCTCGGGCTTTGGCCTCAATTTGCTCTACTATATCATCTACGTTGCCGTGGTGGAACAGCACCAATTGCTTAACATTTGCCGCCAGAGCAAGCTTCACCGCGCCTTCCCAGGTGCTATGCCCCCAGGACTCCCTGGACAGATCATCCCAAAGACCGAGGTATTGCTCAGGTGTGAACATGCTGTCGCAGATCAGCACGTCCCCATTGCGGGCCAGTTCCAGCATCGCCGAGTCAATATCCGTGCGGAATTCCGTGTCGCTGGCGTATATAACCGTTTTCCCGCTCTGGTCTTCCACTCGGTAACCGAGACTTCCGCCTGGATGATTCAATCTTGCGGTCCGTATCATCACGTCATCGATGGCGAGCTCATCGCCAGGGTCCAAATCGTGGAAGCTGATCGATGCTGCCAATTCTTCGAGGGCTACGGGGAAGTTCGGCCGGCACATTTGGTCGCTCATCATCCGGTGAACTGTAAGGTTGAGGCCCCGCGCGCCGTACAGGTGAAATTCGTTGCCAGGCTTGTACACCGGACCAAAGAAAGGAAATCCTTGAACATGGTCCCAATGAAGATGTGAAAAAAAGATGTGAGCGCGAACACGGCAATCTGTTCCAGGACAGCCTTTTTGTTGCCGCAGCAAATCCTCTCCCAATTCGCGAATGCCTGTGCCCGCGTCGAAAATAACCAGAGTGTCCGCGCAGCGAACCTCAACGCATGCGGTGTTTCCGCCATATTTCAGAGTCGAGGGTCCGGGCCGGGGGAGGCTTCCGTGAACGCCCCAAAACTTAATGAGCATCTCTGTTTCCACATTCCCATGGGAACATAGGATTGCTATTGTCCTTGTTTGTAATAAAAAGGCAATACTTTGAAACTACATTATTATTAGCACAGATCCGCAGTCAAAGTCAACAAACATAAGCTTGAAAGCGGAACCTTCCGTTACGGGTGGGGTATAGCGATTGTCAAAAGTAATGTCCGATCCATGAAGAGACCCGTCGTCCGGAGTAGGGGCGCCCCCACTCTCTGCAATTGGACACCTACTCATCTTCCGAATTGGTCGTACCATTCATTAAAAAATATAAGCAGCCAGATCTTATGAGCATTGTCTGCTCGTCCATTCTGATGGTCTTCCCAAACTTTTTCTACGGTCTTTTTATGAAAGAAGCTGTGAGCGTGATCAAAGAGTCTCTGTTTCGCCCACGTCCGGAGCCCTCCTTTGAACCAAGAGCCGAGAGGAATTTGGAAGCCATACTTCGACCGCTTCAAGATGGGGTCCGGCACATGGCCGCGAGCCGCATCCTTGAGAATTCGCTTTGTGGTACGCCCCTTGATCTTAAACGCCAAAGGCAAACGGCAGGCAAGCTCCACGACACGGTAATCGAGGAGCGGAGCGCGGACCTCAAGAGCGTGAGCCATGCTCATGCGGTCCACTTTCGTGAGAATGTCTTCCGCGAGATAGGTTTGAATGTCAGTGAAGAGCATTCGGCTCACGGGATCCAAACCGATCCATTGTCGCGCAGCCGACAGGACAGGATCAGCATCGACCTTATAATCTGCCCCCGTCAGACGAATGACCTCGTCCCTGGAAAAAGTGCGAGGAACCACGGCAAGCGGATCTTCACGTATCCTTCGTGCGGCCTGAACAAATAACTTCAGTTTCTTCGTGAAGCTAACCCCGTAATAGTCGGTACTACCGGGAAGCCGATCGATGAGCGGTTCCAGCAGACGCTCTCTCAAAGCGGACGGAAGCATATCGTACACAAGCTGAAAGCGCCGGGCAAGGTAGCGATCATAACCTCCGAACAGTTCGTCGCCGCCGTCACCGGACAGGGCCACAGTCACGTGCTGCCGGGTTTGCAGACATAGATGCCAGGTCGGTATGGCAGAAGAGTCTCCGAATGGCTCCCCGAAGTGGCGAATCATTCGAGAAAACACCTTCTCGATGTCATATTCCACGGGGTACTGATGGTGCTCAGTTCCAAGTGACTCCGCTGCCAGCCGTGACCAGGCCGATTCATCGTGGCTGGTCCCCGGAAATGAGATGCTGAAGGTCTTTACTCTCTCCGCGCTGTTTCGCCTCATCAGCGCAGTAACGAGGGTGGAATCGATCCCACCGCTCAGAAATGACCCAAGGGGCACATCCGACACAAGGCGCATTCGGACCGCATCGGCAATCAATTCTTCCAGCAAGGCCCTCTGTGTCCGATAGTCTTCAAAGTTCTCGGGCTCGGGCGGTCCCCAATATCGTCGGACATGGAGGCCCTGAGCATCAAAGATGGCCGTATGGCCCGCTGGCAGCTTGTGAACTTCGCGAAAAATCGAGTGGGGGCCGGGAATGAAATCGTAAAGAAGATACTCGAAAAGCGCCTGCTCCGAGATTTCTCGTGGAACCGCTGCGTCTCGAGTCAGAGAAAACAGTTCCGACGAGAAGCTGAGTCTGCCGCCTCGTTGGTGATAGTATAGGGGCTTCTTCCCAAGCCTGTCCCTGGCCAAAAAAAGACTCTTCTTGCGTTCATCCCATATTGCAAGGCTGAACATGCCGTTGAGATCTTCCACAAGCGCTTCTTGCTTCTCGATATAGAGTTCGAGAATGACCTCGGTATCGGAACGGGTGCGGAAGCGATGCCCGGCGCTTTCGAGTCGGCTGCGAATTTCCTGAAAATTGTAGATTTCGCCGTTAAAGACAAGAGCTATCATCCCGTCACTGGAAAGCATGGGTTGATTGGCAGAATCAGAAAGATCCAGTATCGACAGACGACGGTGCCCCAGGCCACACGAAGCAAACGAACAAACCCCGCCAGCGTCCGGTCCTCGGTGGCGAAGCGCGGCATTCATCTCCTCGACTGTTTCAATCGAAGGTTGACATGAGAAATCGACGATTCCGCAGAGGCCGCACATGGCGGGCGTTTTCTCCTTTGGGTTTTTTTCGCGGGCTCACCGCAAGGTTATTATGATTGTTTTTCTTGACACTTGAATAGTTTTATGAAAGTTATCCCTCGTCCTTAGCCGTAATGTCCTGCGGCTATACCAATTTAGCCAGCTCATGGTGAGGAGCTTGCACATGATCCAGGTGAGATGCCCGGAATGCGGATACCTCCAGACCTTATCTGAAGAAAGATTCTTATCAATATCGGACGATTTTCTCAACTGCCCTCATTGTCACTCGAAGGTGCCAAAGGAATGGACCCCTACAGAAGATGAGTCCGTACCTGAAGAAGCTCGTCACAAGATGCTGGCATTCTCTCGAAGAATTCTCAATGGAGGCGACGTCGGTAGGGATGTTGTTTATGCCCTAGACTCCCTGGTCCACCACTATGGGCCGATGGAAGAAAGTAACAAGGCCCTGGGAATAGGGTATGCCACGCTCGGGGAGACAAAGAAGGCCGAGGATTTTCTTATTCAGGCGCTGCAAGAGTCGCCGGCGGATCGGGAAATCATGCGCTCGATGCTCGGGGTGCTGGTTGCTCAAGACAAATTCCACGAGGCAGTTGAAGTGGGACGGGCCCTTGCGGACTCTCGAGTCGCGCGCCTTCAGGACGAGGACGTGGCCCGGCTGGCAGTGGCGCTTGTTGGGATTGAGAAGGTAGACGAGGCCAAGGCTTTGCTGGACTCGTATCCAAATTTGGATCCTCGAAATGCGCTTGTTAAACAAGCTCGCAAGGAGTTGAAACGATCGGCAGGGTTGGGACTGCGGTCTCTTTTCCGAGAAAAGGGTAAAATTCAGCGTTTCCTCGGCAGCGCGGGGAGAGACGGTTTGAAGTCCTTAACCGACCGGGCCAAGAGCTTCATTGCGCCGCCGGAGCATGTGGCGAGAGCTGCGGAGCCTGAATTAGACATTCTCGAGAGACGCAAGAAACCTCAAGCCCCCGAACCCGCGGTCCCATCTGTAAAAAAGATTCAGCCGCTGCTGGAATATTGGATTTACGCGCCCGGCTCGACAATTCCCAGATGGGAGGACATCCGAGACCAACTCGCAAAACAGCATTCCCGTAAAGGCGACAGGGAGCGGGCCTTCAACCTTCTGGAATCCGCTCTGGAAAAAAACAATTTAACAATTGACTATGTCTTGAAGCAGGACGCCGAGGATCTCTTCAACTACCCTGAAGAATTGATCCCTCTCAACTCCAGGGATCTCGATGACAATGACCGAAGAAATCTCGTGGAAGCTAAAATGATAGTGCGGCTCCAGCTTGCGCCGGCCGATCTTTCGCACACAAAGTACCTGCCTTTTATGGTGATGTTCGTAGAAGCAGTGCGCCGCCTGACTGGCGGGTTAGTGCAGGACGCGGTCTCCCACACACTGTGGGGAACCAACCTATGGCAGAGTCACTCTCAGCAGCCCCTGGAGAATCTTGTGGACTCCCATGTTCAGTTCGAGCTGCTGGACGAGGACGGAGTAGTGTGGATTCACACTCATGGGATGCAAAAATTCGGTCTCCCCGAAATGGAGATGGAAGGGGTGCCGGCCGACCTTACTTCATCTGCTCGTGCGACGATGGTTCTCGTGGGAGAAACCCTTATCGCTAGCAGCCGGAATAGGACTAACCCGGACGCGTCGCTGAATATTCCAAACACGCCTTTCTTATTTAAGCTGGAGGATCGACCCCGAGACGAAGAAAATCATTTCCCCGCGGGAAGTTTGAAGATACTGCCGTACGTGTCGGATTACGATCCTCAAAGCCCGGCTGCCATCAAGCACGTGTTGACCATGCTGAACTCGAAGGTGGCTACGCATTGTAATTCAGGGCGAAAAACTGACCCCCCCGCTGCAACGACTTCCCCAGAGCCTTCTGCAGACATCGCCGCGGCCGCGATGAGAGAAAAGCTGCTGAAGGCACACAAAAAAGCCAAAACTGATCTGCCTATCTTCAAAAAGAGTTTTCAGCAGGCAAACGGCTCGCACCGCCATGTCTATGCCGTCAAGGTAGGCTTTCCTGCTCAAGGAGGCGCTTACGAATGGATGTGGGTCTCCCTGGTGGCATGGCGTGGTCAGTTTTTGGTGGGGCGCCTGGAAAACACGCCCGTATTGAGAAAAGACCTGAGTAAAGGGAGCCGTGTCGAGGTTAGTGAGGGCGAAGTCTTCGACTGGGTCATCAGCGAAAGCGGGGAAGTAGTAGAAGGCGCCTATACCGAGCAGATTGCCTCGTGAGCTTGCCTCTCTTAGCAACTTCCCATAGCGGAATATCACGCCAATCGTGTCACCCGAACGGCCAACTCTGCTACCTCGCACTCACGGTGCCATTGCCTCGATTAGTCTGTAAGGGAGATTTCGACTAACCCGTCAACCCCGGACTTTGATCCGGGAGTCCAGATGATGCCCGTGTTTCGCAATGGGCGGATTCCGGCGTACGCCGGAATGACGGCCAGTCAGACTAAATTAGGCAACTACCCATGGAACGAGCACGTTTCTGACTTGAATTCAAGGTGAATTCGGTCAATCCCGGAAACCCGGGGACACCACGAATTGCCCCATGATCCTGGACGGTGCTTTCTGTGGCGCGAAAAACTTTCCCAAACGAGACAAAAATATACAAATTAGTGCGAAAATATTTAGCTTATTGCTCGCGCACAACAAAATACCTTCTGTGTAATAATTTTGTGTTATCGCATATTAACGTCACTTGGCACGACCATTGCTTGTAATCATCATAACATGCTGGAACAAGAACATGGGCTAGTACCTCATAGCGCTAATGTTAAGGGAGAGGGATTTGGGTACGTCAAACCGCGACATAATTCAGTTTCAACCCCCTAGAAAGGTGTTGAACTGTTACAAGACAAGCGAGTGTCCACCGGTTTGCATACATGCATTGAGATTTCCCCTTAGCGATTTCCGGCCGCTAGTGCCCGAGGCCGAAAAAATTGGAGGGGCCATGATGTCTGTTCAGAGAATTGACGATTTGATCGAAACCGCGTGGAACGTTATGGAAGAGGAATTTAACATCAGAGCCGTGTATCGATGGAAGAAAGAGGCGGTTGAGTTTCTCGCAGACGAACTCGGGCCCGATCATCACTATACGCAATCGTTCAAAGATCATACCAGAGAATTCGAGCGGCAGAATATTCTGACCGGCGGCGGCATCCTCACGGCTGCAAAAGAAGTCATTTCCGACAAGTCCGAAAACTGATAATGTAAACGTTCACCGCGGAGATCGCAGAGAACGCGGAGAAATCTATTATCTATGACTGTTCACCGAGAGGGCGGTCTACCGGTTTGAAACGTGGCCGGCAGGGACGCGGGGTTACCAAATGTCAAGTGAACGGTCACTGTTTTCTCTGCATTTCCCGCACGTGAGGCATAGCGCATTCGGGACCGTGACAGTGCCCACAATACGGGCCAAAGAACGTACGCACGGGGCCCATGAGGTCTTGTGCAAACCCTTTTCCCTCTCTGCGATCTCTGCGATCTCCGCGGTGAATTATTACCGTCGTTGATGCCTGACGGAGGCTTCCGTGTTTGATGCGCTGCCTAAGGATGCGAAGGGGCTCATGGATTGGTCATGGGCCGAATTTGGACCCTACTACGACGACCTGATCCGGCGAGAACTTTCGGCCGAGACCGTTGCCCGGTTTCTTGCCGATTGGACCCGCCTCAGCGAGATCATTGACGAAACTTACAGCCGCCTGCATGTAGCAACTACAGTTAACACAGCCGACCAACAAGCCGAGCAACGATATCACACCTTCCTCGACGTGGTTTATCCTCCTTCCGAGGACGCGGAGCAAAAGCTCAAGCAAAAGCTCTTGGCACAGGGTGCGGTTCCGGACCGTTTTGAGGCGCCGCTGCTCAAAATGCGTGCTGAGGCCGAAATATACAGGGAAGAAAACGTGCCGCTGCTGATCCGAGAGCACAAGCTTTCTATGGAATACGACAAAATTATAGGCGCTCAGACGGTACAGTGGGAGGGCAAGGAGATTACGGTAGTTCAACTGAGACCAATCTACCAGAGCATTGATCGCCATTTGCGAGAAAGCGCGTGGCGCGTCGCCGCGCAGCGCCAGTTGGATGATCGCGGGTCCATAGACAGGCTCTGGGAAGAGTTCATGGGAGTCCGGGCGAAACTCGCAGCTAATGCCGGCTTCCGCGACTATCGGTCATATAGATGGAAACAGCTCTTGCGCTTTGATTATACTCCCGAGGACTGTAAGAGTTTCCATGACGCAATCGAGGAGGTTGTAGTCCCGGCAGCCGCTCGTATTTGTGAAAGACGCCGGAAACTTCTGAACGTCACGAAGCTTCGCCCCTGGGACCTCGATGTAGATCCATTGGGCAGGCCACCGCTGGCCCCTTTCCAGGATGTCACGGAGCTTCAGAATCGAGCTGCGGCGATTTTTCAACACGTAGATCCGAGACTTGGCGGGTACTTTGATACCATGGTTCGGGAGGGACTGCTGGATCTGGAAAATCGGAAGAACAAGGCCCCCGGCGGGTACTGCACTGAATTTGCCGCGGCCAAGAGGCCGTTTATCTTTATGAACGCGGTGGGCCTTCACGATGACGTGCAGACGTTGCTGCACGAATCCGGTCATGCTTTCCACGCATTCGAAAGAAGCGGGCTCCCCTATTATCAGCAGCGGCAGGTAGGGATGGAGTTTTCCGAGGTGGCTTCTATGGCCATGGAACTTTTGGCCTCACCCTACCTGGCAACAGAAGCCGGCGGCTTCTATTCCTCTGCCGACGCAGCCCGTGCTCGAGTGGAACACCTGGAACGGTGGATTCTATTCTGGCCGTACATGGCAGTGGTGGATGCCTTCCAGCACTGGGTCTACGAGAATGCCTCCGAGGCGCATCGGCCTTCCAACTGCGACACGCAATGGAAGCAACTCTGGGAACGTTTTATGCCCTGGATCGATTGGACCGGCCTGGAACAGGAGCTAGTTACCGGTTGGCACCGGAAACTTCACATCCATACGGTCCCCTTTTATTACGTGGAATATGGAATGGCCCAACTGGGGGCCGTGCAGGTCTGGAAGAATGCGATAGGAGATCAGCCGGGGGCAGTTGCGGCTTATGGCCAAGCCCTGGCTTTGGGGGGCACAGTCTCTCTGCCGGCTCTCTTCGCGGCTGCGGGCGCAAGATTTGCGCTTTGACGCAGCCACCTTGGATTCCGCAGTCTCCTTGATGGAGGAGACCATTCATGCTCTCAATTCTCGGTAAAGCCGGTAGTACATATACTCAGCAGCCACAGTAGCTAATTTTCATCCCCTTGAAAAGAATTGCCCGAACAAAAAACTATATGCCGCTCTCGATCAACTGGGTGTTTCCACAAGCTGTGGTTATTTCATTTTTTTGGCTTTTTTCTTCATTTCCTTGCATTTGTAACCGGGATAGTAGCCATACGAGCCATAATAGGGCATGCCGTAGCCGCTGCCGGAACCATAGCCGCCGCCGCCAAATAGCCCGCCGCCGCCGCCAAATAGCCCGCCGGCTTTAAACAGGCCGCCGCCGCCGCTGCCGCAGCCGCTGCCGCCGCCGCCAAAGAAAAAGGCCTCGGCCGGTTGCGCAAACATTACGCACACGAGCCCAACCGCTGCCACTAGAGCAATAACCAAACCAATTTTTTTCATCCTTCGCCTCCTTCGTCAATATAAGCCTTGGTCTTTCAAGGGGATGAAACGCTCTGCATCTCCTACCACAGTTTCTCAGGACTGTCCAGCCGATGCATAACGAACACATTTTATTGCATTTACAATCGTAACAGGCAGACGCTCCGTGACAGGGAAAGAGGAGTTTTTTATTTTATACCGAAATTGTTGACATTTTCTAACACGCAAAATAGAATGTCGCTCGATGGCCGTCATTTCCGCGAATCGAGGATTTTTCATGCGCGTCGAATACACGAGGAAGGACTTTCTAGAAGCACTCTTCCAACGTTATTTTACAAAGCGCGAAGGATTTATAATAGTCAGGGCAGTCAGACACCTGGACCACAAAGTAAGCACCCGCTTCTTCCCCAATATTGAATTACTCGCCAGGGAACAGTATCAAGAAGAGCAGCACATTTATTTCGGCGTTTGCCCCAGAGAGAGTATGAAGCCTGATAAGAGGCATATCCGCTACCTGGTTGCGCTCTGGGTCGGGATGGATCTCACATCTGAAGGATATTCGGGCAGGAATCGATTCTTCTTCGGTCACGCCCAGGCAGCCAAGGCGATCAGAAGTTTTCCATTGCCTCCGTCGATCATAGTGGAATCGGGTTGGGGGGTCCATCTCTACTGGTTGCTCAAACAGGTCACCGAGATCGAAGATCCGGCCCCCGTTGAAACAGTTCTGAGAAAAATAAACGGCTACTTCCAGTGCAGTACCGAAGTAGCGATCGATTCGGTCCTGAGACTTCCCGGGACCGTCAATTGCAAGCATTCATCGCAATGCGTAGAATGCCGCATCAAGTACATCAACCCGGATTTTAGCTATGATTTGGAGGAGTTTGAAAACCTCAACCTCGGAGAAGGAGCGGCTTCAATGAAGAGCAGTGCCTTCGTGAAACCGTTCGCCGAAAAACCTCCTCATCCACATGACGTAAGCCAGTCTCTAGCAGCTCAGGCCGGCACGCAAAGAAAGCCGGACGAGCCTTTCTCGTCAGAACAAACTTTCAGCGGGGTGAGCCCGGTCATGGACGTAGTTCCAGACGAGATTAGAGGCGGTTCCACGGTAGTCGTGTGTACCGAAGAATCCGACGAGATTTTGGCAGATGAAATTGCGGACAAGGTAGTGGGAAGGCTTTCCGACAGGTTCACGGACAAACTGGCGGACGTAATAGTAGAGAAACTGGTCAAGAGACTTAAATTACACCCCAAGTAATTGGCTCGGAGCACGCGAACTTTTCGGGCGCACCGGCAAGACTCCTCACCCCATCCAGTTCATTCTTTCTGAAAGCTGTACAGCGATCCTAAATCTAGAAGCTGAGTCAGCGCGTCCAGCGCGGTTTTGCTCTCTTCAGCAAGTGCAGGATCAGCCAAATCACGGGGTTCAATCCGATCGCGATAAAAACGATCCGCCCATGTTCTTAAATCACTGTAGAGCGTGTCGGTCAGGTATGTACCCTGATGAGCGAGCGCTTTTTCTTCTTCCGTGAGCACCACCCGGAGTCTCAGACACGCGGGACCTCCCCCATTTTTCATGCTTTGGTGAGTATCAGTATAGTGGAGATGTCGGATTGGGTTTCCGGCATGGGCAATAACTTCGTGCAGAAGATGATCCGTTTTCTTGTTCTCGGAACATTCGAGAGGTGCGATCAAACACATTGACTCATCCGGCAGTGTTACCAATTGGCTGTTGAAGAGATATGTTCCAACCGCCTCGGAAACTGAGACCTGATGCGGTGACACTTCTATCGCAATCAATTCTCCGTGGCAGGAGTCACGAAATGTGCTTCTCAGTTCACTTATTACCGATCCGGTATCTGCAAATGCCTGGGAATGATACAAAAAAACGTTTTCGTTCCCAACCGAGATGACATCGTTATGGAACACTCCCGCATCAACTGCCGAGGGGTTCTGCCGCGCAAAAACCGTCTTGGACGGGATCAAGCCTGTGCAGCCTGGCGATTGCGGACGACGCTTCAAGCGTCTGCCGGGCGGGGAAAACTTGGGCCCTGAGTCCGCACGTTCAAACGATTCCCTTCCGTAGACGAACAGCTCAATGCCTCCTTTTTCGTGGGAACTGCACAGACGTGAATGGTTGGCAGCCCCCTCGTCCGACATGTGCACCGCGGCAGGCAAAGCAGGATGATGAACGAAAGCGGTATCATCATTGAAAATCGCTTTCAACAACAGCGTGGTGAATTCGGACTCAAGAGATCGGTGGAACTGGCTCACGAGATTGGCCGGAGTGAAATGGACCAACCCGTCCGCCGTATCAACGCTGGGCGAAACTGTGGCGGCATTGGCCGCCCACATGCTTGAGGCGCTGTAGCACGCGGCCAGCAAGAACGGGGATTTCCGAGCTGCTGAAGATAAAATCTGGGCGTCCGACCCGCGAAATCCCAAACGTCTGAGCGTCCTTATGTCCGGCCGATCATGGGGAGGCAGCACTCCTTGAACCAGGCCCATGTCCGACAAGAGTTTCATCTTGTCGAGCCCTTGGAATACTGCAGCCTTCGGGTTGGAAACGGTTAAACCATGCTCCATACTGGCAACATTCCCATAGGATAGACCCGCGTAATTATGAGTCGGGCCGACCAGTCCGTCAAAATTCACTTCAAATGCCTTGGTTCTCATGATTTATTGGTAGACACCCCAATCCCCAAGGGCCAAATTTATTGTGTTTGTAGTAGGGGCCGGTTTGACACCCGCCCCTACCCCCGCGGCGTCTCTTTCAATCCCCCGAAGCCTCACACATCAATCCCGGGCAGGAATCTACGCGGTAGCTCCAGCCGCTCCAACTCATTGGAGGCCACAGGGTAGGAGCAGTAGTCCGACGCATAATAGCCGCTCGGACGGTGGTTCCCGCTCGCTCCCACTCCCCCGAAAGGCATTCTGCCGCTCGCGCCGGTGGTCTGCCGATTCCAATTTATTACTCCTGCTCGAATCTTTCGGTAGAATCGTTCGTACAGGTCCTTGTTGTCACTCAACAGCCCTGCCACAAGACCATAGGCTGTATTCCCTGCCTCTCGGAGGGCTGCATCAAAGTCGGAGACCCTTATCAGTTGAAGAAAGGGACCAAAGAGTTCGACATCAGGGCGGTCCGGCACGTCGGTCACATCCATGAGTCCGGGTGACAGAAAGTTCCCGGCCCGATCCAGTCTTTTCATCTCCACCAACGGCTCCCCGCCGTTCTTGCGGAGACTATCTTGAGCAGCGAGAAGGTCCTCGACAGCTTGACTGGAAATTACAGGCCCCATGAAAGGCTCCGGCGTATCGGTGTACGGCCCTACCCTGATCTTGCCCATCATGGATATGAGAGAATCAACTAACTGGCGGCCATTACTTCCATTCTGCACGATCAGCCGACGCGCGCACGTGCATCTTTGGCCCGCGGTAATAAATGCGGACTGAATAGTCATATAGGCAGCCGCATGATGATCCGATGCATCATAAACCACCAGGGGATTGTTTCCGCCCAGTTCCAGCGCGAGTATCTTCTCCGGCCGACCCCCGAACAATTTGTGCAGCGCTCTACCGGTCTCCGCGCTCCCGGTAAAGAAGAGACCATCAAGACCGCCTTGTGAAGCCAGCCCCATCCCGGTTTCCCGGCCGCCTTGGACCATGTTGAGGACCCCTTTCGGCAGCCCGACTGCCTGCCAGAGTTCCAGCATCTTTTCGCCGACCAATGGGGTTTGTTCACTGGGTTTGAAAACCACTGTGTTGCCCGCGAGAAGGGCAGGCACAATGTGACCGTTGGGCAGATGGCCGGGAAGGTTAAACGGGCCGAAAACCGCTACCACACCATGCGGTTTAAAACGAGTAGCCGCCGGAGTGCCGGCAATTTCAGTTTCCACCGTGGCACAGCGCTCGTAATAGGCCTCAGACGATACGCCAATCTTGCCCGCGATTGCGTCAACTTCGGTGAGGGCCTCCCAGCGAGGCTTACCGGTCTCCATGCAAATGGCCTCGGCCATTTCCTCTCTGTGGGATTGAACCTCTTCTCGAAACGCCTCCAGATATCTGATTCGATCCTCGGGAGTTCTGTCGGCCCATGATTCAAAGGCCCCGGCCGCTGCACTTACGGCCTGAAGTATTTCCTGATCGGTTGCAGAATTACCTTCCCAATTGATCTCCCCGGTCGCAGGATTGGACGAAGAGAACTTCTCGCCTGTCCCCTCGGTCCATTTATTGTCAATGAAATGGGTTCTCGCGGGCATATCAATCTCTCTCCCTTCCAGGGGTCGAAGGTCTTAGAGGGGCGACGCGAACCCTGTCTCCGACACTCAGATCAAGGGCGTCGGCTGTCCGCCGCGTCAAAAGGACCCCGCCGGATGGACTGTAGCCCACCTGCCCCATAGCTGCTCGAAAGTTGCGGCCGACATTTGCAATGATGAAAGGAACAGAATCTATCCCTTCGGCAGTGATCTCGTCAACCGAGGCATTGCGACTTTCCTTCACTATACGAACGTCCGCGATCTTGCAGTGGACAAGCGGTCCGGCCTCGAAGATGTCCACCATCCCGCTGAACTGGAAGCCTTCATCCTCAAGCAACTTGAGGGCAGGTTTTGTGTTTTCATGCACCTTTCCGATCACGTCTTGGGCCGCTTTGGGTAGCAGAGGCACATATATAGGGCAGGTAGGCATCAGATCCGCGATAAACTTCTTGTCCATGGCGCTCAGGAGGTCCGCCTTACAATAGTCCATCTCGAAGAAATGGCTTCCCAAGGCATCCCAGAAAGGCGAGCGACACTGGTCATCCACGACACCTCTCATTTCCGCGATAACGAGCGGTTCAAACCGGCTGAGATGCTCGGCCATGAACAGGAAACGGAACAATGAGAGCAGTCTCCCGTTTCCGTGCTTGCGATACTCGGGCACCACGAACAGACCTCCTATTTCAGTCGGCCCGCTGTGTTCGGCTACCAGATGGAGGGTCTGAATCTCCTTGCGAATATTCAACGTTTCCGATTGATGGACAGAGGTTTGTATTCTGTAGGCGTAAAAGGGTTCAAACCCACCCACCTTTGAAACGATGCAGCTCGTGCCGACAACCGTGCCCGCGTCCAGATCTTCCAAAACAAAGAGAAACAGCTCACCGGCCGCCTTGTCCGTCTCTTTTGAAAAGCTTTGCAGCGATTCGAGGATCCTCTTATGCAATAGATCTCTGTCTCTGGGCAGCGAGGTGAGACCGAAACTGGCAACATGGGCCAACTCAACGAGCCGATCCAGATCCTCTAACCTGACGGGGCGAACTACAACCATGTCGCGCCTCCCAATTTCCAGCTCAACTCTGTCACAGCTCGCGCAACAGAGTTTCCTCAATAATCAAAGCAACCTGGTCAATGTCGTCGAAGGTTATTGCGCCTATTGGTATAAGGAAACGAACCCTGGACAGGTCATGACCAGCATAAAAACTGATCACTCCTGCGTTGAAAAGCGCGTGGATTAATCGTTTGACCTTTTCGGGATCGCCGTCGAACGGAGTAAACGCAATCATCGCGCCGATTCCGTACGGACCGGTCACAAGTCCGGGGTGTCGCTCTGCTATGCCTTTGAGGTGTTTTTCAAAATGATCATGGAAACGAGCAATCTTTCCGTTCCGTACCAAAATAGTCCCCTTCCATCAGGCCGCGAATAATGACCTTGGCCGCAAAGAGTTCGGAAGTGCTTGAGATAAACGTCTGGCTCAGCAGTCCGGGCCTTGGGTTATATTCTTCTGTGAAGAGCGTTGCGCATACCTGGGCCGATTTGCCCA
The DNA here is from genome assembly GCA_963809365.1 of uncultured delta proteobacterium. Taxonomy (GTDB): domain Bacteria; phylum Desulfobacterota; class Desulfomonilia; order Desulfomonilales; family Desulfomonilaceae; genus CAWBBA01. The sequence continues at coordinate 103,184 of CAWEJR010000011.1, forward strand.
CAGTGACGACATCGACAAAATCATCCAGCCCAAAGTGCTGGAAGGCAAAGAGTTCGGTGGTACGGCTGAAGGTCTGAATTTCGTCCACCAGGAAACCGTAATGCTGTGTCGCTTCAGGATGTCCATCAAAGCAGACAAAAAAGTCTCTGCTTCCCGCATAAAACCCTCCCTCGCCAAGGATCAGCTCGAAAATCATGGCCGCGTGTTTGCCGGGATAGCGTTCCAGATGACGTTCCAAGTGTTCGCATGATATCCGGATGCTCTCCGCTGGGCGAGAAGGATCGAAAAAAGGGATGTAATCTACGGACAACATGGACGGCAACCCGTCCCTGTAAAGAGGCTTATCCGTTACTTGAGCCATCGCCAGCGTCCGCCCGGCAAAGCAGCCCTCAAAGGCCAGGATCCGGTCCGCAGGGCTTTTCTTCTGAAATATGATTTTGAATGCGTTTTCATTGGCCATCGCCCCACTGGTGGAGAGGAAACAGTGCTTCAGGCGGGCCCCGTTGCGGTTTGCCCCTTCCAGCAGGAGACCGGCCACTTCAAGGCTCTCCGAGTTCTGCTGAAGATTCCCTTGCATCACTGTGTCTTGCAGGGCCGCATCCAGCGATGCTTCTATCAGGGAAGGATGACTGTGACCCCAATGATGAACCCCGATGCCGGAAATGAAGTCGTACTTTATGCTGCCGTCGGCCAATTCTACTAAGGGTCCTCTTCCAATGCCGCTCCCGATATACGGGTAGAATAGCGGCGCCCCCCGCACCTGCCCGAATTCGGCCAGCAATTCTTCATAAGACTGTTGCGATTCAGCGTCGGGCGAGCGAATGCCGGTGATATTGCGCTGGTGTTCGGCAATGGTGTCCAGCAGGAGTCTCTTTGCCTGTGCAATTCGTGGGTCCGAGGCCAACCCCGCTGCTATGGTTTTTTTCATTTTTGGGTAACCTGTCTCATATCGTGCCCTGGTTTCATATTGTATTTACCTGTCGCATTACAGGACAAGGAATTTGTTTCCAGGTTCAGCCTCAGCCGATTTCGAGTGCTGTGCGCTGACTATCATATTTCTATCTCTCCTGCTGCCAGTTTCATGAGGAGCAGGGCCGTCAGCTTCGCTCGTTCCGCCAGACTGTCGAGCAGAATATATTCCTCGGAACTATGAATATCACCACCGGTCACGCCAAGGCTGTCAATTGTCGTGAGTCCTGCGGCAGCCAAATTGTTGCCGTCACATGCGCCTCCGGTCGGCCGCCATTGCAGAGACAAACCGAGGTCGCGGCCACATGCGGCAACCTGTTCCAACAGCTTGAGCGTCTTGGCGTCTAGCGGCTTAGGAGGCCGTGTGAAGCCGCCATGAAGTTCCAGGGAAATGCCGTCGATCCGATTGATTTCTTCTGAAAGGCGCTTGAGGCCGTCCTCAAAGGCTCTTTGGTCGTCCGGCGTCGTGACGCGGACATTAAAGCGGCAGACGGCCAGATCAGGGACCACATTCACAGGTCCGCCCCCCTGGATGTAACCCACGTTCGTGGTTATCGCACCTCCCGAATCGTCTAAAGACGCTAATCCGACGATGAACCGTGCCAGCGCGTCAATCGCGTTTCGTCCGAGCTGAGGGTTGCGCCCCGCATGAGCGGCCTTGCCTCTTGCAATCACTGTGAAATTCCCCGAGCCCTTGCGCGCTCCCACCAGGTTCCCGTCCGGCAAGGAAGGCTCGAAGACCAGCCCCAGATGATTTCTCTTCGCGGCCTGGATTAACAGCGGCGCCGAACCTGGTGAACCTATCTCTTCATCGGGATTGATCAGTACCTCCCAACCCACTTTCTCCGCCCAGGGGCTTCGCTCAAATGCCTGCAAAGCTACAAGCATCACCACAATACCGCCTTTTGCATCCGTAGCGCCGGGTCCCCGGAGAATTTTATCGTCGATGCGAACGCTCTTTTGAAAAGGATGATCCACAGCGTACACAGTGTCCATGTGGCAACACAGGAGAAGCCGAAACGGGGCTGTGGGGCGTTTACGAATTAGAAAGGCCCTGCCCAAGGGTACTTGAACAGCGGTGCCGGCAGAATCTTCCAGTTGCTGTGGCTCGAGGGTGATTCTCTCGTTTTCTCCGCCCAGTTTGCCGAATTCTTCTTCGAGAAGAGTGAGGACCTCGTTCAGACCCGGAAGGTTTTGGGTGCCGGAATTGACATTGGCCCACCGGGTAAGAAGATCGATCATTCGGCTCTCCTGGCCGTCGATCCACTGAAGATGGGGCAGGTAATCAGTCATGTCCAAATCGGCTCCTGCTATCACTCAACGCGAGACCGCTGGAAGCGCACGCATGCTCACTACAATCCATCCGGGTCTTGTTCATTCTACACGAAACACTTCTGAGGATAGGAAGAAAGTTCTTGAAACGAAGACAGAGCGATGATGGAAAGAATAATTTTGGATCGGAAAAGCGCAGTCGGGGCACAATCCGAGCCTAGATCAGGGATTGGGGGAAGGCATCTTGCCTGTCATTTCCTGATAGACAGGCAATCCCGCCGTGGCGGGACTGTCCAACAAAAGCTGCCGAAACACGCCATCGAACTTAGGAAATCGAATTCTCAGGTATCGTTTTCTATGCGGGGCAGATGAGTTATCTCGACCGCGCAAGGAAAAGGACGCGTGTCAACTTGCATTTTTTGAGGGGCATCCACAAGTGAGAGCTGTCTGCCATTGGTAGACTTCACAGGAATCACAGTGAAGTTCACACTTCGCCTCGCCATCGCCTCCGAAGAGCGAACTCAATTTCCCGTTGATCAACCAGCAAGAGCGACCAAAATGCGGAAAAGCCCTACATGTGTCCTTCTTTTGACACCCTTTGATATCCCAGCATTTTTCCACGCTATCCTCCTTGTGTTTGATACATATGGCGCAGATTGTTGCCACACAGCCTGGATGAAGCGAATCTCCTCGGCCCGAGATATTGCAACTCTCGTGCCACAAATTCTTCTGGGCAATAGCCTGTTAGACGCTCCCCCCGGCAACCAAATCTCGATGAATTTGATAGGTGAACAGCGTTGGATTTTTTTACACGTTGTAAAGTGAAAGTCTCCCCATTACATCGTTGTCCAGTTGTCAGAGACCGCAGGCGAGAACTACTTGGCAGCCTCTGTACTTGTCATTTGTTGCAAAAACGGGCAAAATCCTCGCGGACTGACTTTAGCCTCGCTCGAAATTTGCAGGCCTGACGATCATAAGAGGATGCTAACTTCCTGGCCCTTATGCCGCCATATATCCGGGTCCGACGAGTCAAAGGGGGCTTCCCCGGCAAAGAGACTGGTGCGCAGGTTCCCGTAAGGGGGCACCAAAAAAATCGTGAGGGCTGCTATGAACATCGAGCAACAAGAAGACTTTGAAGAGATGGTAAAGGACATCCACGCGAAGATGATTGACTCGGAATTGATGGAAAAATATCAACTGTCAGCGGCGGAACTCAAAACTGTTCTCAATCATCTGGTCGAAACCAAAGTGCTGACAAGAGCCGAATTTCACCGTCGCCCAATATTGACGGATGACTCGATCGACGCTGAGCCCAGACGTCATTTGCCCAGACACCGATTGGCGTTCTTAGTCTCCATTTATGAAGCAGACTCTCCGGAGGTCCGGGGCTGGGTTACCGACATCACGGATAAAGGCGTTGGAACGGCGAAAATCCATGCCACGGTAGGAGAGGTAAAAACCTATGTGATCGTTCCGAGAAGGTTAAAGGATATTGATCAAATCACGTTCAAGGCCGAGTGTCGCTGGACCTCTACAGAAGGACTTGATCAAGTCCCGATTGCGGGATTCCGAATAACAGAGATTTCTCAGGACCGATTACTGCAACTCCGAAAGTTTATTCGATTAATCACACTGGGAGACGAGGAATGAAGGCCCCGGCGCCGTAGGAGACAAGTGCGCAAGATGATGTGAAGGGAACCGATGGTGGCTCGGAGGAGACAGCTCTTTGACCTTGATTCCGAACAAGTGTGTTGATGAACACCTTGTCTATCTCAGCATAGGAACTACTTGAATGGCTCGTATTGATGCAGTGCTCACGACGGCGGTCCAGGCGAAGGCCTCAGACCTGCACGTGGCGACAGGAGCACCATACCTTATTCGGCAGTTCGGACGCCTCATAAAAAGCGATTCTGCAGATCTCAGCCCGGAAGGGTCCAAAAATCTTATTTATGAGATTTTGTCGCCGACACAACGCAAGATTCTGGAGCAGAACCTCCAACTGGACTTCAGCTACAGAATTGAAGGAGTCGCACGGTTCAGGGGCAACGTTATTCTCCAGAAGAAGGGTCTGGATGCCAACTTCCGTATCATACCACTCAAAATACCGACTTTGGATGAACTCGGCCTGCCCCCAGTGGTCAAGAAGTTCTGCGACTTTCACCAAGGTCTCATTCTGGTGACCGGGGCCACCGGTCAAGGAAAATCGACAACGTTGGCATCTATGATTGACCTTATCAACTCGACCAGACCGGTCCATATTCTGACTATAGAAGATCCCATTGAATTCAAGCACCCTATTAAGAAAGGTATTGTGAACCAGCGCCAAGTGGGCATGCACACGCAGTCGTTTTCAAATGCCCTCAGGGCAGCTCTCAGAGAGGATCCTGACGTTATTATGGTAGGAGAGTTGCGAGACCTGGAATCCGTAAGACTTGCTGTCACTGCCAGCGAGACAGGGCATCTGGTGATGGGGACCCTGGCGACTTCTTCAGGCCCTAAAACCGTCGACCGGATGATCGATTCCTTTCCCCCGGATGAGCAAAACCAGATTCGTACCCTTCTGGCCGAGGGCCTTCGTGCCGTCATAACCCAGAAGCTCGTACCCACATCCGACGGCAAGGGGCAAGCTTTGGCAACCGAGATACTGGTGGCCACCGTTCCTGTGGCTAATTTGATTCGAGCCGAAAAGACTTATCAGTTGCCTTCGGTGATGCAGACCGGCCGCGCTCAGGGGATGCAGGCCATGGACGATTCAATAATGCAGCTCATGCAAACGGGCCGTATTACCGCTCAGACCGCGCTCGATTACGCGGAAAACAAGAAACGATTCAGTTGATCAGGAAATATGGTGACTTTCTATGGCTGGAATTGATACCTTGCTTACGGAAATGGTGAAGTCCGGTGCGTCGGATCTCCACATGGTGCCTGGGGTGCCACCTACGCTTCGTCTCAGAGGTGACCTTGTTCCCACCAAACATGGAATACTTTCTCACCAAATTAACGAGCAGCTCTTCTTTGAAATGATGGCCCCGGAACAGAAGAACAGATTGCAGACCACTTTGGAACTGGACATGGCCTACGAAATACAGGGGTTGGCACGGTTCAGGTGCAATTACTTCTATCAGGTGAGGGGCATCTCTGCGGTATTCCGACAGATACCTGCTGACATAAAGGCTCTCGACAAGCTTGGGATGCCGGCCGGAATTAAAAATATCCTCATGATTCGCAAAGGTCTGGTGCTTGTGACTGGTCCCACAGGATCAGGGAAGTCCACTACGCTTGCAGCAATTATCGATCATATCAACAGCACCACCGAACAGCATATAATCACTGTGGAAGACCCACTGGAGTTCGTACACGGAAACAAGAAATCTCTGATCACACAGCGAGAAATCGGAGCCCATGCCAAGAGCTTCGCGGACGCCCTCAGAGTGGCTTCCAGAGAAGATCCTGACATCATCCTTATAGGTGAAATGCGGGACCTGGAAACCATCTCTCTGGCTTTGACCTGCGCCGAATTGGGGATACTTGTCTTCGGGACGCTCCACACGAATTCTGCGATCAAAAGCATCGACCGCATCATAAACGCATTTCCGGCCAACCAACAAAACCAGATCAGAAGCATGCTGAGCGAATCGCTGAAAGCAGTTCTCGCGCAACAGCTCGTGAAGACCGCGGATGGAAAAGGCAGATGCGCCGCGGTAGAGATACTCGTCAGCGGTCCAGCCGTTGCGAATTTAATCAGGGAAGGAAGACTGACCCAAATCGAGTCTGTCATCCAGACCGGCACGTCCGAAGGAATGCAGACCATGGATCAGGCCTTGCAACAATTGGTCGATGAAAAGCGGATAACACCCGAAGAAGCTTACTGGAAGGCTATAGACAAGGCAGCTTTTGCGGTACAGTGCTCGGACAGATACTACAGTGCTCAGACGAGATACTTGAATAAAGACGCCCTGAACCTCAAGTCTGCTGCCTGGTTATGGAATCGCCGCAGCCGGAGATGACGGACAGAGAGGTTTCAGCCCACAGACCGGTTCCATGTCACAGAGTAACCTCAGACCGATCTGCCTCACAAAAGCGCAAGAGCAAAGGTACTACTTCTTCTTCCGGGGAGATCGAGGACGCGCGACACTCTGAGCTACATTACCGGACACGAAGGCTTCTATAGTGAGCAGCCATTTTTTCAGCCCCTCGTTCAAAATTCTCGATGCTCGCTCCACGTCCAAGGAGTACTTTTCCGGAATGTATGACAAATCCATTACGTAAATGCCGTCGCGTTTCCCCAGAAATGGGCAAGTTTCCAACTGTTTTGGTTCGAGGTGTGACAGATAGTGACATACGCGGTTCAGAACAGGCTTGCTTGCTTTGATTTTGACTCCCTGCAACGTGTAATTATTGCTGAAAAGCGTCAGGGTCCGCAGAGCTGAGCCGTGGGCAAAGCGTTCCAGGCTGGCTCTTTGTTCAACCAGGAAAAAAAATGGGGCCAACACGGACAGCCGTACGGGACCGCTAAGATCGGATTGGCATCGTTTCTCCACTTTCTGGAGAACCTCGGCAAGATCTTCGTGAGTCGGATCAAAGCTTACCAGCCGGGTATGTTCCTCGATTCGCGGATACTTCGCCAGAACGCTTTCCCGCGCCTCCGGCCGTACCAGGAGTACTCCTCCGCACTCCTCCCAGAAGGACGCTTCGAGATTCTCAAGTTCCAGCTCTGCGAGGTCTTTCACATACAACACAGGAAAACAGGGACTGGGGGACTTGCGGGCCTGGACGAGCGCCTCAGCAACCGACCGAGCATGAGGTTCAAACCGGCTTTCCAGCTCCTTTAGCTCGTCTTCTTCGATGAAAGCAATGTCAGCGGCCTGAAGAATGTGATCGACCCCCACGACCTGCAGCACGTGGCGCTCATGGTCGAAAGGAGGATGGTCCTGTTTCCATGCTTCGTAGGATAGGACCTGCAGCTCTCGTTTGATGGCATCAGAGAGTCTGTCGACCCCAGCCTCGCCGTGAAGGTTTTCTTTGGGGATGATTACTGTGCGACAACCTGCGTCGTAGGCTGTTTCCAATTTGACATCCAGCGCTCCGATCACCGTTATGCGTCCATGGGTGTCTATTTCACCCGTCATTGCCACATCCCGGCGAATACGCCGACCGGAAAGGATGGAAGCCAGTGCAAGGGCAATGGCCCCACCCGCTGATGGCCCGTCCTTCGAGGTGGAACCTCCCATAAAGTGTAAATGAATCGGTTCTCCTGCACGCTCCAGATCTATTTTCATCAGCTCGGCACAATGGAAAATGGCCGTGGTAGCAACCTTGCGGCTCTCGTCCATGATTCTTTGAATATTCCCGGTCGCGTGAACCATGCTCAAATAGGCCGGTCCAGGTTCGCCACCACCACCTGCGTGGACCGAGGTAGCTTGAATGGGGATAAGCGACCCGATGCCCAACTCCACGTTGACGCCGAGAGACATCATTTCCCCGATTCTGTCATCGTCGTTTATCTGCCGCGGGCCCCTTGGCGGCTCGAGATACTCTCTGATCTCGTTCCGCGTAATCAGCACCTTCTGCTTCAGACCCGGCAGGATTTCCTTCCGAAAAATCCGCAGGAAAAGTGTGCGCATAAGCCGTTCGAGCTCACGTACTCCGGCTTCATGAGTGTAAGTCTTTATCAGGTGCCTCAAAAGATCCGTCTCTTGAGCGGGGTCAATAAGGATTTGCTCTTCAGTGATCTGATATTGCTGACGCACGCGCTGAATCAGGTGTTGCCGGGCTATTGAGACCTTTTCTTCCACGCTGTAACGGTCGAGGAAAATTACCTCGCAGCGATTGACGACCGGAGGCGGAACGGTTTCCAAAGTGTTGGCGGTGAGCATAAAATGACAGTTGGAAAGGTCTATATCCACGGTGGTTTCGGTGTACTTGTCGTGAAAGAGGTGGTTTTGTTCGGGGTCCAGGATCTCCAGCAATGTCGCTATAGCAAATTTTTCCGTCTTGTCAGCCTCGTCCATGATGAACATGCCGTTCATGGTCCCCATCTTGATGATCCCCTGGACTATCGCGCCCGGTTTGGAGCCTTCGTACGTGAAGCCGTGCCCTCGCAAATCAGCTTCATCCCTCATTCCTCCCAATGAAAGCTTGTGATAGGGGATCTTCAGGTTCTGGGCTATTGAAATGGCCAACGAAGTTTTGCCTACGCCAGGGGGGCCCACAAGCAGAAAGGCGCTGCCGTTACGCCTCCACGATGCAACGTTTTCTTCATTGAACTGCTGATAGCGCCAGATGAGGTTGGTAAAGAAATCGCAGATCGTCTCTTTCGGTTTACGAAGCCCATAGTGCGACCGTTCCAAACCCGCCTCGAAGGCTTCGGGTGTCACGTCGATCCTCTGGATCTTTCCCCAGGGAATCGCTAACAGCGTCTCGATCAGCTCGCTGTACTTGGATCCACTGTGGCCGACCGCGTTCAGCTTATTCTTCTCAATGGCCTCCATGACCTGGGCAGGAATGCGAGGGTCCTTTCCTGCTTCCTCGATTCGGTCCTTGAGGCTCTTGACTGCGGGGGCGGGAGTCTTCGATTCTGCCTGGGGCGCAGGCTGGGGTGGGACCGAGGGAAGCACGCCGTCCAACTCTTCGGAAAACTGTCTTAAAACCCTCTTGAAGAGTTCGAAAATCTCTGTTGCGCTCTTGCCTTCGACACTGATCTCGCGAAGTCCCAGTTCCTGGAGAAGATAAATCAGGCCCCAGTTATCCTTGAAGCCATCAAACACGCTTTGGGCCTGATCCTTGTCGAGATCCATAAGAAGGTCGAAGAGCCGGAGCACTCTCTGAAGGGAAGCAGTCCTCCTCAACAATGAATAGTTTGTGTCTCGGCTTCTTTTGTAGCACAAGCCCAAAACCTTGGTTTTGAGCTCCGTATCGAGAAGAGGAAATACCTTCCGGATGAGTTTTTCCGGCAGCTCAGCTAAAATTGCGACGTAGGGATTCAAAATCTCATTGATAACTGTGGCGTAGGGCTGCCCTTTTTCGGCGCGATCGAGGAGAGCAAGATGCGGCTGTCCTTTCAGCCCTGTCATCTCGTCCGCCAAAGCATTTCTCAGTGCCCGGTAAAACGTCGGGTCATCGCTGCGCCTCTCCATAGCGAACCCTGCGTCAGATTGCAGGACCTCTCGTTCGGAGTGCTGCGGATACAGCATGTGCTCAATTTCATGGCGCAGCATAAACTCCGCAAAGGCCAGGATCTTGCGTTCATCGCGAGTGGCTTCGCCCAGGCGGGATGCCGGATTCGTTGGAATCACAAAAGCCAGATAGTCAAATATACGTTCGTGGATGTGGATAAACCAGTCCTGATTCTGCTGCGTAACAAGGCTGACTACACGGACACGGTTTTCCTCATCCTCCAACCGCTGGATGGTCAAATGGTCACTTACCCGCGCTACAGCAATAGGATCTGACCCTTTGCTCTTCCTGAAATAGGGCATGATCCTCCGGGCAACAATGGCCTTGAGGATCTGGATCACTCTTTTAGCGTCTTCGTCGTCGAGAAGTGGGAGACTGTCCAGGACTCTATGGTCGAACTCAAGGGGAAACACGATACCACCTCTTGCAGC
>CAWEJR010000012.1:0-83547 GCA_963809365.1 uncultured delta proteobacterium
TCAAACAAATAATTAGCGAGAAAGAATACCATGGGCGAGCCGAGACATGGACGTGCTCGGCATCATAGAATTTATGCAGTCTTTTGGACCCGCCCCAAAGCCGCGGCCACGTCTAAAATGTACCGTGCGTCATCTTCATTCACGTACGGGATACATTTGTCCGTCTCAAAGGGAAGTTGATGATCCACGAGATGTGGAGGGAGCCGACTTATCCTACCTGCCTTGGCCAGGGGGGCCGGCAGCCCTTGGATGGCTTCGTCAGATATAAGAACAACGTTTTCGTCATCCGAGACAAGGGCGATTCCGAGTGAACTAGATCTCTGCTGCCCGAAAATGTCTTTGAGACCTTTTTTCAGGTATGCGGTGAGGGAACGTAGACCTCCCCTGATTTCCCCTACACCAGAAATCCCATCCAGGGCCTGCCGACGTTGAACATCCGTCCCCATGAGCAGGGCCTCTTCGAAGCTCTCCAGCGCTTCCAAGAGATGCTTGCGAGAAAGGTGTGCGCGAGCCTCGATGAGCATGCTACGAGCCTCGGTCTCATCGACCGCCTCCGGGTCGTAAGCCTTGCCGTAACACTCCACAGCAGCGGGAATATTCCCTTTGTCCAGGAACTTACGTCCCTTTGCAACCAAGGAGGATTCTGGTACATCAGCGTTTGTTTGAATCATGGATTGCTCGTGTTAATCTGCTTGGGATAGATGATTCGCCTCCATTACGGGCTTAACGGACATGACTCTGAGCTTACGGCCCGGCTGAGCCGGCTGGAGGTTACACTAACAATCTATAATTAACCATTATTTTATGGTTAGTTAACCTCATTTGCTAAAGCGTTGCTTAACATATTTGCGGACGGTTTTCAACCACTTTCGGACGCCTGATTCAATTACAGGCAACTTTCCGCATGTAGAAGGCTGCTGCGTAACGCAATGTGTTGCGAATTCGTGGCACGATGGCGCCAATGAATCGGGTCACTCGACAGGCTCCTAGGGCGCCCACCTCTATAGACCTCGGTCGGGCTGATAGGTTCGAGTCTTGCAGGTTGAAGCCGGACGCGGAAGATGGTAAAACTACTATAGTCCTCTAGCGGGATAGCCTGGATCACGGACCATACCTTGTCCGTTCTCCGTCAAGATGCTATCGCGCTGGGCCCTGGAGAGAAATCCGCTGACGCACCGAAATTCCGCACATTTTGATCTATTGCTGCATCGGCGCACATCCCCGCCGATGCCGGTCCCGGATGAAAGGTATTGCGCCCCGGCGGACCAGATAAGATGAAAATCAAGGCATTGCTCAGGTATCTCCCCGTCTTGTCCATCGTGTTGGTGGCCGGGACCCTCCTCGTGATCGTCATCCTCTTTACCCTGCGGAACATCAATTCCCAGAACGAGCGTATGGAAGAGTTCACGAGCCGTCAGGGGGTCTCCGTCATACGCACGTTAGAGGCCGGCACCCGCACAGGATTCATGGAGGGGGACTGGGGTATCGAGCATCTTCAGATGCTCATCGAGCAGGCCGCGAAAGATCCCGATGTTGAATGGGTGGGCCTCATCAACAGCGACGGGATCATTATGGCCCACAGTGAACCTGCTAAGATAGGCCTTCGCCTCTTGTTGGGCGGTGAAATGAACACTGTGAACACAGTGATTCGCACCGGGGAACCGCTGTCCTTCCGGCGGGAGTTACCGGGCGGACGCCAAATCTTCGAGATATGGAAGCCCTTCACGCCCTTTCCGGATCAAATCGCGCAAACCGACGTCATGGCCCGTCACACGCGTATAGGTAAAGAGTTGCTGGATGTGTTTGACCGCGAACAAAAACAGGTTCTCTTCCTCGGTCTGAAGATGGATCGTTTCAAGCAGATACAGCATCAGGACATAATCTTCGCCATCTTTATGGGCGCGATACTGTTTGTTATCGGCTCTGCCAGTGTGTATTTCATTTTCGTGGTTCAGAACTCCTACTTGGTCCGCCGCACGTTGGATGAAATGCGGACTTATACCCGAAACGTCCTGGAGAGTATGGCCAATGGACTTATCACGGTTGACCGCTCCTTGAGAGTGGCAACATTCAACCCCACAGCGCTGGAAATCCTCAGGAAGCCCAAGGAAGAAGTGGAAGGGCGCCCCATTTCGGAACTCTTGCCTCTTGAGGAAGAGATCAGACAAGTTCTTTCGGATACCGATGCAGTCCTGGAAAAGGAAGTAAAGTTGTCCAGCGAAGGGAAAGGCAAAAGTTTTCTGGGCCTCTCAGTCTCGCCGCTCAAGGAGCCGGAATCCTCCATCACTCGCGGAGCTGTGATCATTGTACGAGATCTCACGTTGATTCGCGAACTGGAACAGAAGGTTATTGTCAGCGAGAAGTTTGCGGCCCTGGGCCGTCTGTCTGCAGGAGTCGCTCACGAGATACGCAATCCGCTCAATTCGATCCGCGGTTTCATTCAGTACTTTCAGAAGAAGCTCAAACTAGATGAAGAGGATTACCGTTACACTGACTTGATGCTAACGGAAGTGGATCGCCTCAACAGGGTCATCTCCAAACTACTGGCCTATTCCAAACCTCGAGAGCCCCGCCTGGGCATCAGGTCGGCAGACGAGATCCTGGATCACTGCATCAGAGTGGTGGAACGAGAGGCAGGGGAAGCAGGGGTGGAACTGGTTCGGAGGCCCTGCGGCAACGACATCCCCCTTGTGCTGATGGACACTGATCAGATGACCCAGGTATTCCTTAACATTCTCATCAACGCCATCGAGGCCACCCCTAAGGGAGGAAAAGTCCTCATAGGCCAGGAGACCGACGAAGAGGGCCGTGTGCAGATAGCCGTGGAAGACACAGGTGGAGGCATCCCGCGTGAGGACCTGGACAAGCTTTTTGATCCGTTCTTTTCGACAAAGAAAAAGGGGACCGGATTAGGTCTGGCCATCGTGAAGAGCATTATAGAAGGGCACGGCGGGGAGATTGAAGTGGAGTCCGAACCCGGCAAGGGAACGCGGTTTATCGTTACGCTCGCCACATATCAAGCCTCGGTCGAAGAGGCTACCGTGGATCTGGGCAAGTCTGCCGGTGCAGCTTCTCCTGTCTGAGTGCTGATGTTCCTTCCCACAGATTGCAGCGCACACTCGTATTCAAAAAATATAGGAAATTCAATGACAGATCTTAAGGCAAAAATTCTCGTCGTGGACGACGAACCCTCCCAGCGAAAAATGCTTCAAGCAAACCTCTCACTTGAGGGATATAGGGTCTCTGAGGCTGAGGATGGCTCTGATGCCATCGCTAGGGTTTCCAACGAGTTCTTCGATCTCATCCTGATGGACAACCGCATGTCCCACATAGACGGCATCGAAGCGCTCAAACAAATTAAGAAAATTTCTCCCGGCATCCCGGTCATCATCATAACCGCCTACGCCTCCGTCGAGACCGCGGTTGAAGCCCTGCAAGCTGGGGCTCACGACTACCTGACCAAGCCTCTGGACATTGAGGAGTTAAAAATCAAGGTCCAGCAATCGTTAGAATTCTGGAGACTTAAAGAAGAGAACATTCTACAGCGTAGACGGATAGAGAATCTCTTCGATGCCTCGCGCATTGTGGGACGCTCCCTCAAGATGAAGGCAGTCCTGGAAACCGTCGCAATGGTGGCTCCAACGGAAGCGTCGGTGCTTATCCTCGGGGAATCCGGAACAGGCAAGGAACTGATTGCCAACGCGCTGCATCAGGAGTCAACCCGGACGGAAAAAAGATTCATCAAGGTCAACTGTGCCGCACTTCCCGAGACACTGCTCGAGAGCGAGCTTTTCGGTCATGAGAAAGGCGCCTTCACCGGAGCCGTTGGTCGGCGGCCCGGCCGTTTCGAACTTGCCGATGGCGGCACCATATTCCTGGACGAGATCGGCGAGATGAGTTTAGCCACTCAGTCCAAGTTGCTCCGGGTGCTCCAGGAGAGGGAGTTTGAGCCGTTGGGTTCGACTCGCACCGTAAAGGTTGACATCCGGATCGTAACCGCATCCAACAGAATACTGAAAGACGAGGTCAAGAAGGGAGCATTTCGCGAGGACCTCTTTTACAGGCTCAACGTTGTGCCCATCCTCTTGCCCTCTTTGAGGGAAAGGAAAGAGGACATTCCGCTGCTCATCGAACATTTCCTCAAGATCTATAACGAGAAAAACAGTCGGAATCTCCAGGGGTTCCACCCTCGAGCGCTGGATGCGCTCATGCGTTATTCGTGGCCCGGCAACATTCGGGAACTGGAAAACGTAGTCGAGCGGGCAGTCATTCTCACGCGGGATGACTATGTGCCGTTTTCCGAGCTTCCGGATCCGATCCGAGAAGCTACCGAAGATCCTCTGTCCAAGGAGATCCGCGAAGGCATCCGCCCGGGCATGACCATAAGAGAGATGGAAAAAGAACTCATCCTCAAAACCCTCGACGACAACGACGGGAACCGCACCCGTTCGGCGCGCGTCCTGGGAATTACCCGCCGTACGCTGCAACACAAGCTCAAAGAGTATGGCATAGAGCAGCAGAATGTTGACGCTGTTGCCGAAGGGTAGCCATTGAGGCAATCGCATTCGCCTTGGGGACGGCGAACAAGCGCAGCATGCGCGAACAGTTCACTCACGAAGGATAGTTGCGTCGAAAGAATCCTGGACCGCGGCCCGTTGACGCCTTATATTAACAGCAGCCAATTGATACGAAAGGCGGTGCGGCATGGGCGAGGTGATACGAATTGAATCAAGCCGTAGTGCAAAAGCGCTGAAGGAGAGAGACCGTTTCTTGGGTAACCACCCTGAACTCAAGCCTCTTCAGCGAGAAGTTGATGATATGCTCAGGAAAGCAGGGTCCACGCACAATCGACTAGTAATGATTCGCAACCTGATGATGGATTCCTTTCTGGATCTCAATGATAGGCTGCAATCAATGGCCGGAAATCGTTGATGAACTGAGAGGCTGTCGCTCTTTATTAGAGACGCGTCCGCGGTGTCCGTCTACTCAATGTGAACTGTTTCGGCCTCCACCAGCTCCGGTGGAAACTCAACGACAAATTCCGTGCCGCCGTTCTTGCAACAATCTTCGATATCCTTGCACCAGGAGCATTTGGTTATGTCGCCAGGGCAGGCGTCACGGGCCGTAGGAATGCATGAACATCGTCTGCTGTTAAAACGGATGTGAAATCCGAGCCGCTCTGAGAATATCTTGATCTTTAAGAGATCTGTGCCCGTACCACCCGCGTTGAATCCATAGCGTCGGCCCGAAGTGTACAGGTCTGTTTCCTGAACAGGGTAGAATCCCTGGAAAATATTTGGTTGCTCGCTTTCAGGAATTCCCACTCCGTAGTCGCGCACGGTAATCTTGTAGCCGGCGGGCGAGTTTTCTCCCGTTACCATTATTTTTCCGTGATCAGGAGTATTTTCGACTGCGTTCCTGACCAATCCCCCGATCACGGACAGCATGATCAGAGGCTGAATCTTGATCATTACAGGGTCGGGCGGTACGAAACGGATATCCACCAGACGATCTTCCGTCATCTGATTCACTCGAAACTCAGCGGCCTGGAAAGCCGCGGTGATGGAAATTTTCTCCGTTTCTTCCCGCTTGCTCGGAAAATAGTGTTCTATCTTGTTCCTTAACGATTCAAGGGCATTTCGAAGCTGAGGCTGCTCTTCCTGCTCGATTTCGATCAGGTCCTGCATATGATCTAGGAAACCGGAGATGACTTGCCGTTCCTCGTATTCTTTTTCCTCTACAATGTGACTAACTTGTCTTTCGATGGTTTTGAGGCGGCCAATGTTTCTCATTATGCGCTCAAAGGCCGATTTGTCATTGGCCACCCCACCTGCTTCTAGTCGCCGCTGCAAGATCCTCAGGGAAGCTTCGACTATTGCCAAAGGGGTCTTGAGTTCATGGGAGAGGTGGTTGAGCATCTTGTTTTTCACCCGGTTGAGACGTTCCAGTTCCTTGTGCGAGTTTATCAGGCTCTCGTAATACGACGCATTTTCCAAAGCCAGCGCCACGTTACTCGACAAAGCCACCATTATCTCCACGTCTTCGTCCGTAAATGAGCCGTCTATCTTGTTGAGGGCATACAACACTCCGAGCCGCTTCTCCCGTGTTTGCAGGGGAACACAAACCATGTTTCGAGTCATGAAGCCTGATTTCGTCTCAACTTCTCTGTAAACCCTGGGGTCATTGGGAGCATCATCAATGAGCGCGGGCTCACCGGTGCGGAAGACCCAACCGCATACGCCTTGATCCTTCGGTATGCGAATCTCCTTTTGGGCGGAGGAGAGAAAACTCTCTCTGTCCCCAACGGTTCTCCAATAAAAGTCATCCTTCTCCGTGTCGTAAAGAAGCACTCCCGCTCCTTCGCAATTGAGCACGATTTGAACCTCGGCGACAATGACCGCCAGAAGGTGGTCCAGATCAGTAGTCGATGCCAAGGCATTTGAAGCATTAAAGAGCAGCACCAACTTTGCCGGATCAAGGGGCACCTGTGGAACCGCGGGCCTCGGAGAGCCCCCCATTCTTTTCCTCGGGCCCTGGACTCTTTGACTTCGGGAGTTCATCGGTCATAGAGGAATGTCTCCCGTGGGCTGAGGCTTTTGCGGTTCAGTGCTCATGAGGTAGACCTGCTTTGGCAGGAAAATGGCGACGGCGGGCCCACCCGATCCGCCCATTCGCGGCTGCGCTGTTGAGGTATGTTAACCGTTCTATGATTGGAGCAAGTGAAGCAGTGGACAGTGACGTGAACGCTATTTCCTGATGTATGAAATGCGCCTTACCTTCGCCTGAGGCTGGCCGTCGAGAATTGACCGAGCGCGGTCCGCGATGCCGTCCGCTGTCAGGCCAAAATCCTCCAGGAGTTCCGATCTGGTTCCATGCTCCACAAATGTATCCGGAATGCCCAGTCGAGCAGTTCTTACGCCTTGGAGGCCCTGATCTGAAAAAAGTTCCAGCACAGCGCTCCCAAATCCCCCCGGAAGGACTCCCTCTTCGACTATCAGGACACTCCCTGCGGACGCAGCTCGAGCGGAGATCATGTCCTGGTCCAGCGGTTTGAGGAAACGAGGGTTCAAGACACCGGCCGCGATCCCTTCATCCCCGAGAATGCGAGACGCTTCAACCGCGGGCGCCACCATAGACCCTACGGCAATAATCAGCATATCCTCGCCTTCTGTAGCCATACTTGCTCTCCCCAGAGGCAGGATGGTCGGCTCCTTTTTCACCGAGACCCCGAGTCCATGGGCACGAGGGTAACGCATAGCGCAGGGAACACCCAAATCCAGAGCGGTGGCGAGCATGTCCGCTAGCTCGTCTTCGTCGGCGGGCGCCATGACAACGATATTAGGGATACTCCTGGTGAAAGCTATGTCAAAGACACCATGATGGGTTGGCCCGTCCTCTCCTACCAAGCCGGCGCGATCCAGAGCAAAAACAACTGGAAACTTTTGCATGCACACGTCGTGGATGAGGTGATCGTAGCCCCGTTGAATGAAGGTGGAGTAAATGGCCACGACCGGGCGATACCCCTCTTTCGCCAAGCCTGCCGCAAAAACCACCCCGTGCTGTTCGGCTATCCCCACATCGAAGAAGCGGTTAGGGAAGAGGCGGGCAAATTCAGCCAGGCCGGTGCCGTATTCCATGGCCGCTGTGATGGCCACGATCCTTGGATCTTTGCCGGCCAGCTTCACCAGAGTGTTGCCGAAAACAGACGTGTAAGACGGCGGGCCTTCAGAATCCGCCACATTGCCGGTCTGGATTTCAAATGGCCCTACCCCGTGGAACCGGCTCGGATCTTCCTCCGCATGACAATAACCCTTCCCTTTGCACGTGATGGTGTGAATAAGGACGGGCTCGCGAAATCGTTGCACGTTTGTAAACGTGTCTATCAGATGCTTTATCTGATGGCCGTCGATGGGGCCCACATAAGTGAAGCCAAGTTCCTCGAAGAGGCGCCCCGGTGTGATGAAGTTCTTCAGCGCATCCTCGAATTGCTTGGCGAGGGAATACATGGATCGGCCCACTCCGGGGATATTCTTCAAAATATTTTTCACTTCGTCCCTGAAGCGAGTCACTAATTGGCCGGTCATGATGCGGTTCAGATACGCGGCCATGGCACCAACATTTTGGGAGATGGACATTTCATTGTCGTTGAGTACGATGATGAGATCCTTCTTGGCCGCGCCCGCCTGGTTTAAACCCTCATAGGAGACGCCGCAGGTCAAGGACCCGTCGCCCACCACCGCAATCACCTTGTGGTTGTGGCCGCTGAAGCAGCGTGCCTGTGCGAGTCCTGCGGCAATGCTGATTGCGTTCCCTGCGTGCCCCACGTCGAAGATGTCGCAATCGCTCTCGTCTCTCCTGGGGAACCCGGCAATGCCGCCTCTGGTCCGCAGCGAGTGGAAAGCGTCGCGGCGTCCCGTGAGAATTTTGTATGCATAGGCCTGATGCCCCACATCGAATACTATCCGGTCCTTTGGCGGAGAAAAGACCTTGAGCATAGCGAGAGTAAGCTCGACCACCCCGAGGCTGGAAGCCAAATGTCCTCCCCTTTGGGAGACAGTCTGGATAATGAGTTCACGAACCTCGCCGGCCAAAAATTTCAAGCTCTCCACAGGCAGACCTTGGAGGTCAGCCGGCGATTCTATCCGAGCAAGAATTGAATTTTCCTGAATAACCGTTGATTCTTCCATATCGTACCCAAAAACTCAGTTCGTGCGTTCGCCCAAATACTTGGCGATTCTTGTAAGGCATTCCGCCTTGTCACCTAGAGGCTGTATCGTTCTCAGCGCGGAGTCTAACAGCTCCTGCATCATCCCTTTTGCTTTTTCCTTACCCAAGAGCATGGGATAAGTGAGCTTGCCGCGCTGTTGGTCCTTCTTGACCGCTTTGCCCAGCTTTGCCGGGTCTCCTTCCAAATCGAGCAGGTCATCCTTGATCTGGAAGACAGCGCCCAACTTTTCGCCAAATTGCCCGAGGATTGCGATTTGCTCCTGGCTGCCTCCGGCCAGTCGCGCCCCGGAGGTCAAGGAGGCCCGGATCAGAGCCCCGGTTTTGCATCGAACAATGTATTCTACCGTTTCAGCGTCGGGAATTTTTCCCTCGCTCATGACATCCATCACCTGGCCTGCAATGAGCTTCTCAGAACCGGCAGCCGCTGCCAACTCTCCAATCACACCCAACAGCCTCTCCGGCCGGTAAATACGCACCACCCCCGGCGAAGTCAAAAGCCCAAAAGCAAAAGTCAGAAGCGCGTCCCCGGCTAGGATGGCTACAGCCTCTCCAAAAACTTTGTGAGCGGTAGGCTTTCCCCGTCGTAGGTCATCATCGTCCATGGCGGGAAGGTCATCGTGAATCAGGGAATAAGTGTGGATGCACTCAAGAGCTACCGCCAGCGGCAACACACCCGGGGGACCGCCGTTTACCACATCCGCGGCTGCCATGGCCAGTATAGGGCGAATCCTCTTCCCGCCGGCAAAGAGGCTGTACCTCATGGCCTGGTGTAGTATTGCCGGCTCATTATCCTCTCCGGGAAGCATGTCGTCAAGGGCCTTATCGACCAAATCACGCTTCAGAGAAAGGCATTCCTTAAGGTCCACCAACTTTGCAGCCTATTCTTCCCCGCGGGTGAAAGGAACACGTTCCATTGTCGCCAATAGCTCTTCCACTTTTCCTTCGGCACGGTTCAGTATTTCAAACAGACTGCCGGATAAACCGATCCCCTCTTCAAACAGCTTCAAGCTTTCTTCCAGACTCAAACCGCCGTGTTCCATCTTGTCTACAATGGATCTGAGCTTCTCCAGTTGCTGATCGAAATGCTCTGCCCCCTCTTCCTTTTCCCTGGCTTTCTTCATCATAGTGTCCCGTCTCCGGCTCGGCTGAATGCGAGAAAGGGTTGGCAATCTTGCGACCGGGCCGATCCATCTCATTCAGGCTACTTCTGTTCTCCCGCCTCGAGTTCGCTCAATTCCCTCTTGGCCGCGGCATGCCCCGGATCAATAGTCACTGCCTTCTTAAGGTATGACCGGGCTTCGCGTTTACGCATAAAAAACTTTTTGTGTATGTATCCTTCGAGATAATAACCCTCTGCCAACTTCTGAGGAAGCACATCCGCAAGTTTTTCCCTCAGTTTGTTCGCGGCCTGTACATCTTGAAGAGCAGTCTTTACATAATATGCAGGAAAATCTTGAAGATTGCGTGCCTTGATTTTTGTTTCAGCCAGCGTATAGAGGACCTCCGCGTACGTGGCCGTGTGATTCCGTCCCGAGCCCTCCAACATGTCCTTCGCTTCCTCCAGAAGGTCAAGCGCCTCCAGGTAGTGCGTTCTTTCCGTAAGTGACTGCCCTGTGCTCAGCAGCTTGTCCGCTGTTATCGCGGGTTGGTCATTCGCGTGGGCAACAGACGAGAGTGGTACCAGGGCCGCCATCACGAGCCACCAGCCGACGAGCACAAAATACCGCCTACGGGAGAAATCTGCTCTCAGAAGAATCCTCATGGTAGGATCTATCTTACAGATAAAAAAGGGATTGAGAAAGGCGTTCCAAGAATCAGCTCACGACAACTCAATGCTATGATCGTACCGCCGCCAGATCAAGGGCCTCAACCCGCTCGACACAGGGATTACCGCCTCAATCTCCGGCTCGCTCAGGACTCCAGCTATTGAGTGATCTCAATTTCCACTCTGCGGCCCAATCTTTCCTGTGCCGGCGCGGCGGCCCCCAACATGGCCTGAGAAGCGCCATGAGCCACAATCCCTATTTGGGAAGCAGGAATCCCGTACGTGGTCACAAGAAACTGGGCCACAGCCTCAGCTCTCTTGCGCGAGAGTTTCAAATTGTATTCCGGTTTGCCCTTGCCGTCCGAAAATCCGTGAAGGACGACACGAGCCGCTGGATTTCCTCTAAGACTTTGTCCCACCGCCTGAAGGGCAGCCAGGTTTGCCACATCCGCCACTGGGTCGGTAGATCTAACTGAAAAACTGTTGTAATCAAACGTGACCGGTCCAACAGGCGCCGCTGCCTGGGCTCCGCCGGGCGGACGAACGGAAGGGCCGCAAGGATGTACAAGGTTTCTCCTCATCCATGCGTACCAGGCTGCCGGATTGTTGTGGGACTCAGCAGTGTTGTATGTCCCTCTCCCTTTCTCGGCTATGGCCTTGAGGAAGAAACTCCCGTCCTGAGCGTTACCTATCTGAAAAGTGTGGATCTCAAGGTCGGGATTATTCCTGCTTATTTGCTCGGCTATTGTCACCGGATCTGCTTTGCAAGACTCGATTCCGCCTCCAACGACCAATATGATGCTCTTGCCGGTAACCGAGGCTACCTCGTCGGCAGCGGCCCTCAACCCCGCAGACAGCGAACTGACGCCATACGATACTGTTTTCGGAAACGCATTGAGGAATTTTTCAGGATCCCACGGCTGAATCGCAAGGATACTCTCAGTGTTTTCGCACCCCATCCCGACTTTTAGTCCGTAGTGTCGCAGCCCAACATTGAAAAAGCCGTCAGCAGTGAGGGGCATGGCCTTTTCGAAGAAGCCCATTTGCGCCAAAAGCAACTGGTAGCGGTCCTTCTCCTTCATAAATCCTGAAGCGTCGAACAGTACCAGTATGTTGGGCACTCTTCTGCAGTCATCTGCATTTACTGAAGATGTGGAGAAAAAATACAGAATCAGGGTAAGGCACACCATCACCCCCGGATGGAGCCGACCCCTGAAAAAGGATCCCATACACATCCTCCTTGAATCGAGTCGCCACGCATGCGCGGGACTCACTGATTTGGGTGGAATTAGCAGAGGATGGGAATATTGTCAAGAATTATAATAAAATATCTATTGGCGGAGATGGCTTTGGCAGAGCTTTTTCCACGTTCCGATTCATCAGTCTCCGGCGTGTTCGATTCCGGACACTAATGGCACCCATACTTGACAAACTATCCCCGCGTTCTATGTTGACGCGATGACTCTTCATGACTCAAGCATGCAAAGAGTTGAGCACCTCTGGATCTTGGGATTGGCTCTCATTGCCCTTCTCGGCTCCTTTCTCCTGCAACCCGGGGGCGATACGGGCCTCTATTTGACCGCGCCTGTTTGGGGCGCTCGGCTTCCTCTGCCCGACACGTGCTTGAGTCGCGCGGTACTTGGCATTTCGTGCCCAGGATGCGGCCTCACCCGCAGTTTTGCCGCCATGGCCCGCGGCGAGATCGTCTCGGCCTTGCAGCTAAATCCCTGCGGGCCCTTGTTGTTCATCCTTTGTTGCCTCCAAATTCCTTACCGCGTTCTCGCGTACCTGAACATCGGGCGTACCATTCCTTGGCTTCAGCGCATTGAGAAGCATGGACACTTCATGACCTGGTGTATTGTGGTAGGCTTGATCGCTGCGTGGATTGCTGGATTGGCTTGGGAGCTATGGTATAAAGGCGGCTTCCAACACTTTTTTTGTCAGGTCTTTTGACAGGAGGTCGTGGCGGTTGCCAAAACGTGGCTGCCCACGGACCGGAAGGGCAAGCGGGAAGGCCGGATGAGGCCGAGCTTCCACAAACTTCAGCTGGAGGTCCAATGTTGGAAAGTATTCTCACGATCATTTACTACCTGGTCATGGCTGTTATCCTAGTGATTGTGTGCGGCTATTGGTGGGGGGAATGGTATTCGGCTCCAACAGGACAGGATGAAACTTTCTACTTGCGCTCGGACGACGGCTGGCGACTCGCGGTGCATCACTACCGGCCTCAAGGTGGCCCCAGAGGGCTCCCCGTGATCCTTTGCCACGGATTGAGCTCCAACCGCTACAGTTTTGATCTTCCGGGATCTCCTGGTCTGGCAAGATTCCTCAGGGACCGCGGTAGAGACGTCTGGGTTGCAGAACTGCGCGGTTCAGGCATGAGTGACCGGCCGGGCCTCTTTCGAGCGGATGTGCCCTATTCCTGGGTATTTGACGACCACCTTGGTAGTGACTTGCCCGCGATCATTGCACGCGTTCTCGAGTTTACGGGGGCCACAGGAGTCCACTGGGTGGGCCACAGCATGGGAGGTTTACTCGTGCTGGCATACTTGGCTCAACATGACAATCCGCGGATAATTTCCGCCGTCACTGTCGGGTCGCCCGCGGACTTTACCAAGATACATAACAAAGCATTCAGAACCTTGCTGACCTTTCGGGGACTCCTCAAGTATTTACCCGTGTCCCCCCTCCCCTTTTTGGCGAGGTTAGTGATTCCAGTAGCCCACAGGACGTCCGCGTATATAGCGGGTCCATTTTATCCTCCAAACACGGAACCTCCGGCGGCCAGAAAGATGGTAGCACTGGCATCTCAACTGGTCACTTCCAATACGATATGGTTGAATTTTGGCGGGTTCCTGGCAAGCGGCCGATTTGCGCCGAAGAACGGCAAGCCATACTTGGAAGATCTTCCCAAATCGAACATCCCTATATTTGTAATGGGGGGGACGAAAGATTTGATGGCTCCACCAGACTCAGTTATCGCCGCGTGCCAAAGTGGAGAGCAAACAGCGGAGCGAAAATGCCTCATATTCGGCAAAGAGACCGGGTGCGTGGAAGATTATGGCCACATGGATCTGCTGATGGGCATCAGGGCGGGACAGGAAGTGTTCCCACACATACTGAAGTGGCTGGACGATCATGATGTCGCTGTCGGCCATCCGGAATATGGCCGCAGCTTAGGCCAATAAACTGACCGACATCAGCTCCGTGTTCAAATGGTCTTGCTCACGGCACTGGGACGGGAATTCCGAAAGGACCGGGAAACGGTTGTGAAACCGGAGGCAAATCGGGAAGATACGCAGCAAAAGGCCCCCATGTGGGACATGGGACATAATAGACCCTGGAGCACTTGGGGATATCATCCAGGTTATAAGGGGTGTCCGGCTCGGCAGTGACGGCATTCATGGGAGCATAAGCATAGAGCATCTGACAGGGGGCTGAAGAGGCCGTGCCTACAATCAAAAGCAGTGAAATACTCAAATATATAAGACTTTTTTTGTTCATGGGCCGTATCTCCGCTAATGAAAGTCGTTGGATGCACTATATCGTCTTGACAGGGAAAAGTCAATATATTTCGGTTTAATATCAATCTGGTTTGCCACACATGGTATAAATTACTTTAATCAGCAACGTGACTCTTCGGTTACGAGGGGAGGAATGGAGGCAATGCCGCCAAGAGGCAATCCATCTGTAGTCCCGCGGGACTACCCTTATGCCAATGCGCATTCTGACCGGCAATGCGAACTCACTTTCCAACTGGTAAACCCCGGTACGGCGCGCACCCGCGTGTCTGCCCACTTTTTGGTCGCACACGCGGGTGCGCGCGGTCCAAGGCTATATCACTGCCTTGAACGCGAAATGGTATTAGTTAGCCCCTTCGGGGCGCTGGGTTGCGCCGGACAACTGCATGTTCACTCGAGCGAGCAGCTTTTGCTTGACTTCAATTTATAAACGGCTATATTCTTTCAGTTTACTCTTAAGAAGCGGAGAAGCCCCCGCGCAATGAAAATCCGAATCGAAGACATTCCTGAAGAAGGTTTGGAATTGAATTTTTCTCGAGAGCAAGACATACTGTCCGAGGCCCTGGAAACTATTCCCAAATCCGAAGGGATATCTGTAGATCCACATATTGAGGGTCATGTCCGAATCTCGGTCAGCGGGGATGACATTTTTCTTGTCGGGTCCGTTAGCGCTCTGCTGCATCTGCAATGTTCCCGGTGTCTAACCGACTTTACAGCGGCCAAAGATACGGACCTAAACTTGGTGATCCGTCGCGGCGACGTCGAGATCCCCTTGCGAGACGAGCGAGAACAACCAGAGGCTGATGCTGTGTTGGTCAAGGGATCTGAGTTGGATCCCGGTGAGTTTATCGTTCAGGAACTTCTCCTGAACGTTCCCATGAAGCCCTTGTGCAGGGAAGATTGCCCGGGCCTATGCCCGCATTGCGGCGCGTTGAAAGCGTTGAAAGGATCCACGGAGTGTACCTGCCCTGATGACGGCCCTGTGGACCCAAGGTGGGAAGCACTGGCCCGCCTGAAGGACAAGATAGCAGAATGAATTCTCAACCTACCGCGCACGTACCCTCCAGAACGGGTGATAGCCGCGGCAGGTGCGTAGTTCAGGCCGAGTGGTCCGAACCGGCAAGGCGCCTGGAACGCCAAGCCGGGTGTGTTCCTGGACTAAACACATACACTTAGAATTGAAGAGGATATGCCATGCCTGTGCCAAAGAAACGTGTGTCCCGCACGAGGCGAGACAAACGCCGAACTCACCAGAAACTGACGCCGGTGAACCTCGTGCAGTGTCCCAACTGCTCTCAGCTTATGCTGCCCCACAGAATCTGTCCTGGTTGCGGCTTCTATAAGGGAAGATCCGTGATCGAGATGGAGTCATAAGCGCGGAAACATGACAGCTTCTGCAAGTGCTCAGAAACGCGGGCAGATCGCGTTGATGTTTCCCGGGCAGGGATCTCAGTTCCCCGGAATGGCTGCCGATCTTGCGGCAGAGAGCCCCAAGGCGCGTGCGCTGCTGGCGCGGGCCGACGAAATTCTCGGCTACTCCTTGAGTCGGATCATGGCCGGAGATCGTGGAGACGAGTTAAACCGGACGGTCCACACCCAGCCGGCGATTTTCGTCCATTCCATGGCCCTGCTTGAGGTGCTTCGAGACGGCTTCCACCTGGAACCGATCATGGCCGCGGGGCATTCGCTGGGTGAATATTCGGCCCTTTGCGCAGCAGGGGTCCTTTCTTTTGAGGATGCCCTTGACATCATTCGCGTTCGGGCCCTCGGAATGGAACAGGCCCAACCGTCAGGAACATGCTGCATGGCCGCGCTGGTAGGCATCCCAAAGGAAGGAGTCCTGCGGCTTGTGGAACTCCATCGGGGTGAAGAAGTGCTTGAAGCGGTGAACTTCAATGCTCCCGATCAGGTGGTGATCTCAGGTCACGTTGAAGCCGTGAATCGTGCTGTGGAAGCAGCCAAGAAAGAGAAAAAAACCAGAGCAGTCATGCTGCCTGTTTCTTCGGCATTTCACACCAGTCTGATGCAGCCGGCAAAGGAGGCTCTTCGGGCCCGATTGGACAATGTGTCAGCGGGATCGCCCAGCTTTCCTGTCATAGCAAATGTGAACGCCCAAGAATACCCGGCTTCGGATCACGAGGTTAAACTACTGTTGACCGAACAAGTGGTGCGGCCGGTTCTGTGGGAAGACTGCATCCGAACTATGAGAGAGAACGGTGCTGAAACCTTCGTGGAGATCGGACCGGGCAAGGTGCTGGCAGGTCTCTTGCGCCGGATCGACAGAGAGGCTGTGGCCATTAATGTTTCCGACCTCGCGGGGGTACGCGCTTTCCAAGGTGTGTCCGGATGAAACCGGAGCGCGCCGCTTTGGTCAGCCTGGATGGAAAGACCGCTTTGGTTACTGGGGGTTCTCGTGGTATTGGAAGGGCGATTTGTCTGTCACTTGCGCGGGCCGGTGCTTTTGTAGCGGTCAACTACCGTAGCGGTGAAGAGGCTGCCCGACTCACTCTCGATTCTATCAGAGAGGAAGGCGGAATTGGGGAGCTTTTGCCCTTTGACGTCAGCGATGCCTCGGCCGTGGATACAGCGGTAGCCGAACTGCTCAAGCGTCGGCCGACCATAGACATTCTGGTGAATAACGCAGGGATTTCACGCGACGGACTCATCGGGAGGATGAAGGATCCCGATTGGAATGAAGTGGTGGTGACAAATCTGTCAGGCGCGTTTCATCTGTGCCGCACTGTAAGCAAGACGATGATCAGGAGTAGGTCGGGTAGAATCATTAACGTGGCATCTACTGCCGGCGAAGCAGGGAACGCAGGACAGGTGAACTATTCCGCGTCAAAGGCCGGCTTGATAGGATTTACTAGAGCGCTGGCCAGGGAACTGGCCCCCCGAAACATACTCGTGAACTGTGTCTCACCAGGAATTATCACGGGCGGAATGAGCGATGAGATGACAGAAGCCCAGTTGGAAGCTATTCGATCGCACGTCCCGCTTCGCAGGACCGGAAAACCGGAAGACGTGGCCTCTGCGGTCCTCTTCCTCTGTTCCGGTATGTCAGAGTACGTGACTGGTCAGGTGATTCGGGTCAACGGCGGGCTGTACATGTAGACCTAGCAGTCATGCCCTTGAATATGCCGGGGCCGGCTTAGGGACCCCTTGGCCGACTCCGAAAACGCCTGCTATTTAATACCTCTGGGAGGATACCCAACATGGACGATTTGGACAAAAGAATCGTGGAACTAGTTGCCGAGGTACTGGTTGACGTCAACAAGGACAACATCGAAATGAGTTCAAAGATCGTAGAAGATTTAGGCGCTGAATCGCTTGACATCTACGACATGATTGCCCTCCTCGAAGACGAGTTCGGTCTGGAAATCACCGACGAAGAAGTGGAAAAGATCCAAACTGTTCAGGATGTGGCCGATTTCATACGCGAGCACAAGAAGGCTTCGTGACAGAGGCTGACTGAACAATTCACGTGCCTTGGAGGAGAGCTTGCAACAGAGAGTTGTCATCACAGGTATGGGAATGGTCACATGCCTGGGCAGCGGCGTTGAGGCGAACTGGGACGCTTTGCAGGCCGGTCGTTCCGGCATAGGACCGATTACCCTGTTCGATGTGGATGGGTTGGCCACGCGCATTGCCGGGGAGGTTCACGGCGACT
Source organism: uncultured delta proteobacterium (assembly GCA_963809365.1). Lineage (GTDB taxonomy): Bacteria > Desulfobacterota > Desulfomonilia > Desulfomonilales > Desulfomonilaceae > CAWBBA01. Next base: position 17,684 of record CAWEJR010000012.1, read on the forward strand.
TTGATCCTGCCGGCCACATTCCCACGAAAGAATTGCGCCGCATGGACCGCTATCAACAGTTTGCTCTGGTGGCCGCGGGAGAAGCTTTCGCGCAATCCGGATTGCAGTCGCCCCCGGAAGATCCTTATCGCTGTGGTGTCATCATTGGATCAGGAATCGGCGGCCTGTCAACGATAGAAGCCGGGGTGGGAATTGTACGAGACAAGGGGCCGAGAGCGATTCATCCTTTGACGATACCCAAAGCGGTCATTAATCTTGCTCCAGGGATGCTGTCGATCAAGTACGGATTCAAAGGACCGAATTTCGGCCTGGTGAACGCTTGCACCTCCGGCACCTCCGCCATTGGAGAAGCATTCAGAATGGTGCGCGAAGGCCGTGCGGATGTCATGTTTTCAGGCGGAGCAGAAGCGGTCCTAACGATGTTTGCGCTTGCTTCGTTCAACGCTCTACGGGCCCTGTCCTGCCGCAACGAAGAGCCCCAGAGGGCATCCCGCCCCTTCGACCTGGACCGAGATGGGTTCGTAATTTCAGAAGGCGCAGGAGTCATGGTTCTTGAGTCTCTGGAACACGCTCGGAACCGGGGTGCGAAGATCCAAGCGGAAATCGTGGGATACGGAGCTACGGACGACGCTTATCACTACGTTATGCCTGACCCCGAAGGAGAAGGCGCGTACCGATCCATGAAGCATGCCCTGGAGGATGCAGGCATCGAACCCGAGCAGATCGACTACATCAATGCCCACGGGACATCCACAGATCTCAATGACAAGATGGAAACCCACGCGATCAAGAGGCTTTTTGGCACAGCCGCCCAAAAAGTTTCGATCAGTTCAACCAAATCCATGACGGGCCATTTGATAGGGGCTGCAGGAGCAGTAGAGGCAATCTATACTGTGTTGGCGCTCAACAAGGGAATTGTTCCCCCAACCATCAACCTGGAAACTCCCGACCCCGACTGCGATCTGGATTATACTCCGAACAAGCCTGTTGCAAGGGAGATGGAATACGGCCTTTCCAACAGTTTTGCGTTTGGAGGACAGAACGCCAGCCTGGTTCTTAGACGCGTGATATAGATGGAAACAATTCTCATAGGCTCCGATCACGCCGGTTTCAGCCTCAAGACCTTTCTCAAAGAGGTAATGGAACAGGATGGGCTACAAGTTGTGGACGTAGGCTGTGCCGCGGACATCTCCTGCGACTACCCGGACTATGCACGCTTGCTGTGTGAAAGGATACAAAGCGGCGAGGCCCCTCGAGGTGTTCTTATATGCGGTACCGGCCTGGGCATGTCCATGGCGGCCAACCGGTTCAGGGGGATACGAGCCGCCCTGTGCACCAGCGAATATCAGGCACGCATGAGTCGAGCGCATAACGATGCCAACGTCCTTATCATTGGAGGGAGGGTTACCGGCGTGGATATGGCTCTCTCCATTCTGAGGACCTGGCTGGAAACCTCATTCGAGGGAGGAAGGCACCAGAGACGGATTGATCGCATTGAGAGCCCTTGACCTTTTGAAGTCCGGCAGAATCACCCTCGGACACTGATGCAGCTTGTCCCCTTGACATCACGAAGGAAAACGATGACCCCGCTTGAGCAGACCGACCCGGAAATATTTAGAATCATTGCCAATGAAAAGAGCCGACAGGAACATCGCCTTGAGTTGATCGCTTCCGAGAATTTCACTTCCCTCGCTGTCATGGAGGCCCAAGGGAGCATCCTGACAAACAAGTACGCGGAAGGGTACCCAGGCAGACGATACTATGGTGGCTGCATTCACGCGGATGTGGTGGAAGAGCTGGCTCGAAAGCGCGCACTGGACCTATTCGGGTGCGATCACGTCAACGTCCAGCCGCATTCCGGTACCCAGGCTAATATGGCCGTTTATTTTTCGGTCATGAAACCGGGGGACACTTACCTGGGGATGGATCTTGCCCATGGAGGCCACTTGTCCATGGGGCATCCGAAGAACTTTTCTGGCAAGATGTATCATGTGGTCCCGTACTCTGTGCGGCACGAGGATCATAGGATCGATTACGATCAGGTCCGTGACCTTGCCCGCAAACACAAACCGAAGATGATCATCGCCGGGGCCAGCGCGTACTCGAGGATAATCGACTACAGCGTCTTCGCGGACATTTCACGTGAAGTGGGTGCGGTGCTTATGGCCGACATTGCCCATATCGCGGGTCTCATAGTAGCAGGCCTGCATCCCTCACCCATCCCTTACGCCGACTTCGTCACCACAACAACACATAAAACCCTCAGAGGCCCGCGAGGCGGGATGGTCATGTGCCGCAAGCACTATGCCGCGGCCCTGGATTCATGCATATTTCCTGGAATGCAAGGCGGTCCCTTGATGCACGTTATTGCCGCTAAGGCGGTATCTTTTGCCGAAGCTGCAACAGAAGATTTTCGCGATTACCAGAAGCGAATTGTCCTAAATGCGCAATGCCTGGCTGAGAGCCTCTTGGAAGAAGGTTTTACTCTCATCTCCGGGGGCACGGACAACCACCTCATCCTGATTGATCTGACTGACATGGGCATCAATGGAGCTGAAGCTCAGGACGTGCTGGAACGTGCCGGAATCACGGTCAACAAGAACTCTATCCCCTTTGATCGGCTGCCTCCGGGCAAGGCTTCCGGAATTCGTGTCGGCACGCCTGCGGTCAGCACAAGGTCCATGGGGCCTGATGAGATGAAGCTGATCGGGTCACTTATTTCGAAGGTCTTGACTAATCCCGGGGACGAGGACATGATCGCCCGAATCAAGGCCCAGGTGACTGAATTATGCGATCGGTTCCCTTTGTATCCGACACGATAAGGGAAAGAAATCATGAAAGATAGACAATGGCTGCCTTTTCAGTGGTTCCCTCAGCGGAGGTTTGATCCGAATTTTCCCCTGGCTTTCTGGTTTGCGGGCCTATGGTTCTACCTCAAGAGCTTCCTGTACCTCTGCTATATCTACATGTTGGGGCTGGAGCCACCTCCCTATTCCACGGACGTTGTGTTTGAGATCGTCTATTTCGCCGTGACCTTGGTCCCTGCTCTGTTGCTGGGACTGGCCCTGTGGAACGAGAAAAAAGGGGCCGTAATACCGGCCATAATTTTTCTCATGGTAGATACCCCTGTCCTCCTGTACCATGTGATACGGCTGGGACAGGAGGGATTCCTCGATTCCGGCCTAACGCGCGTCCTCGAATTCGGGAGCCTTGTGCTGAATGTAGTTGCCTTGGGGTGGCTTTTTGGCCATCGATCCGTTGACAAGACCCTCTCATTGAAGAGGCGTGCCTCATAAGGTTGCGCTGAAAGTTTTCATTGACAAAGCTCATACTTTTTGATATGTTATACATGAATGTTGAAGCAATAAATTAACAGCGAGAACTTCAACACTCCTTTACCTCCTAAAATGCCGGGCTTGATGCAGCCCGGCTTTTTTTTCGCGCACAAATCGACTGCGGATGAAAATCAGGACCGTGGTTTTCGCGGGTTGGTATCGGTTTAGTGCGCTCTATGAGCGGCGGGTGGGATTGTGGCTTGGCTGGCGGGCTTCGGATTCACTATGCCGTCAATGATTCTGCCGGGAAACTGGATGAACATATAGGGGAGATACAGTACGCTTGCAACCAGTGAGTTTTCCTCATGCACGAGCTTAGACCAGTACGAGGAATCGGCAACCTCAGAGGCGTCTCCCATGCAGACCGCAGGAGCAGTCACAGCGATCAGACAAAGACTGATTGCAAAGAATTTTCTGATCATAGCCCTTCCAACACGGCTTTTGGTCACGGTGCCACACTACCCAGCCGGTGTCAAGTTATTACGCGCCCTGCTCCCTTTAGCGCCGACGGTTCAGCGGACTAACGGTCCCACTGCACTGAATTAAGATATTTATCGAGTTTGTTCAGATAGGAGCGCGTCTTCCAGGTTACTCCGTGTTTGATCTGGGCCTCTTTACCCATCGAGAGTTCGCCGACCACAGCGAAAGGAGTTTCCCCGAAGCGGTCCCGGTGCCTTGCGGCAATGGTCTTGTGAAGATCGGTATAAATATAATGCCGGTCCTTTTCGAGCAGAAATGAGTCGAAGATCCAATCCCGCGGCCGTTCCGGGAAAAAGGTCATGGTTGCCCGCAAGGATTCAGAGTCATGTCCCTCAGGACGGCCCTTTTCATCGTAATGAAGAAAGTCGCCATCAATGGCTATCTTGCGGCCGGAGAGATCGCGAATGCGGATCTGCTCCATCATGTTCCTACTGGAAAAAGGGCCATAGTGGTAATCCATGCCCACTAAGAAGAGCCAGGACAAGTTGTCCTTGACCGCATAGCGTGCCGCATATTGAACGAACATCGGCTTGAGTGCAGCGACTCCGACATCTGCCCCGCCTTCCATCCTATACATGTAATCTGAGAGTTCCGCGTCACTGAACTGCTCGCCGCGGTCCCTCATGACTTGCCGGGCCCTTGTGAAGTTGAGCTGCATAGAACCTTTGGTTCTCACCACATTCGTCAGTTTATCTATCTCTTTGTCGATCACTTTCCTGATTACCTCAGGAAGATGCTCCGAGTCCTTCTTGAGATCCTCTGCAACCTTCCGGGCGACTACTTCGATTTGTCCCTCTGTATGGCACCCGAGGAGCCTGGCATAGTATTTTTCCTTATATGAGTCATATACGGTGGGGACTGGAGGAATCGACAGCAACGTGCTGAATTTTTGACAGAAGTCATTCTCGGCCCTCTTGAGGAGACTTGTCATGTCTTCTCCTCTTGACGGATCTATGGCGAGCGGATCAGCTCTAAATCCTGATTCGATAGAGATTATGGATGCAGTAAGCGCCAGGATCTCTTTACAAATCGGAATTTGATTCCGCTCCACTGCGCACAGGATCGCTTCGATCCACTCCTGCTGCTGCTTCAAAGGACAATTGAGCGGCGGTGCGGAAATAAACTGGGCCATCCATTTGGCAGCCGTCTCTCGATCCAGCGGCTGCACGACTTCCCGCATGAGGCGCTCCTCTTCTTCCAGAGCCGGCTCAAGCCTCTTTATGGCCTCTTCCTTCTTGCGGAGGATTCTGTTGGCCTCCTCATCTTCGGCTTTGACCGGAGAGGTCGATTCCTGCCTCTGCGCTCCGTTCTTGACCTGCGGCCGCTCTTCGGCTCCGTTATTTTGCAAAGTCGACTGAGCCGTTCCTTCGTCCGACACAACCGACATTTCGGAGGACCACGCAAACCCGGAAAGGTAGAGAGAGGTCGCCAGGAGAAGAATCAACCCACACACCGTGGATTGAAGCTTTCCGATGGAAGGGTTGGACTGGAGGTCTTTCCTGCAAGCTATCATACTTGCTCCGTGATAACCGTCTCGACACCGAATGTCAACGGGCTTGCAGTTCCGACGCAGGCCCGTGCAGGCTGACAAACCCGGAGTTTGATGAGGGAATAGCAAGAGAAACTTTCTCTCATCTCACGGTCTCGGGATCGAGGATTCAAGGTAAAATATTCGATGCGTCCCGCACTCCGAGAACACACCATTCCGATTTCGCTCCCGACCCAAATCAGAGCGCAAGAGCGTACCAATCAGATAACTAGCTAATGTTTGGGAGTTTTTCATGGAGGGTCCGGGAACGCCCTTTCTTTGAAGAAAGGGGTTCCCGGTAAATGCTTACATTATTTTCTTACGCGGGGACCGTTAGGGCGTCCAACTGCGGCGAGAATTCTTTCTTGAGTTTGGCGAGCGCCCGTTTCTCCAACTGGCGAACCCGCTCGCGGCTCGTTCCGAAGTGGTCCCCCAGCTTTTGGAGGGTCCACGGCGAGTCGTCCATGAATCTCTTCGTGATAATAAAGCGTTCACGTGCATCGAGCTTCTTCAGGGCCTTTTTCGTCGCGTGGGAAAGCTCCTCTTCGGTTTCTCGTTCTATAAGCTGTTCTTCCTGGTTTGCCGAACTATCTTCCAGCATCTCGATGGGCGAAAGGTTCTTATCTTCCCCGATCGTTTCGTTCAATGACCGCTCTCGGGCCTTGACACGAGCTTCCATCTCGATGACATCGTCGCTTTTTACCTTGAGTTCGCTAGCAAGTTCATCAATGCGTTTCTGCCGAGACTCGCTATCGAGGTGCTCCCCGATTTCTCCCATTCGGAAGAATAGTTTTCTCTGGGCCTGAGTGGTCCCCAGCTTCACCAGGTTCCACGATTTCAGGATGTAGTTCTTGATGTAAGCCTTTATCCACCAGACGGCAAAGGATACCAGGCGGAACCCCTTGTAAGGATCGAATCTCTTAACCGCCTTCATAAGGCCGATAGTTCCTTCTTGGATCAGGTCCTGCAGCGGGATCTTGTAGTGACGGTATTGAAAGGCAACCTTCACCACAAAAGGCAGGTGGGAAACCACCAGCGCATGAGCCGCGTCAATTTCTCCCGATTCCTTGTACCTGACGGCAAGTTCGTGTTCGCGTTCCGCGGTCAAGGGTTTGATAGATCTGACCTGGTTAAGAAAATGGTCTAGTTGATTTGATACAACCGGATAGTTCATTTGGCCTCTCCAGAATCGTTCCAGGATTTCTCAACTGGTCCAATTCGCGCACTACTCCGTATGCGATGACTCAAAACTTCAGATTATCACTCATTGGGTTATTGTCAACCCACCTAAGAATTTGTTCCCAAATTATGGAATGGAGAACGCGCTATCGCGCCTCCTCTGATTCATGGCCCCTCGAGTTTTGACTCGCACTCTATCAGGACGCCACAAACATCAGGACCTCTAGATTTCCGGACGTACCGAGTGTATAAAGAACTTTTGACGGAGGTCCCTTATGAGTTTGCAGAACATCTCATATTTAAAGCTTATAGATTCGGTAGAGGAAAAGATACTGGCCGGAGAGAAAATCCTTCGGTCGGAGACCGAACTTCTCCTCGCTACCCCCGATGAATTTCTGCTGCGCCTGTTGGCAGCAGCGGATCGGATCAGGATTAAATTCAAGGGCCCGCAATTCGACTCGTGCTCGCTTATCAATGCCCGCTCCGGACGCTGCGGAGAAGATTGCTCATTCTGTGCCCAATCGGCCCATCACGATGGGGACTGCGAAACCTATGGGCTCCGCTCCACGGATGATATCCTTGCTGCGGCTCGTTCTGCCAAAGAATCGGGGGCAGCACGCTTCTGCACGGTGACCAGTGGGGGGGCACTGTCTGACAACGAGTTTGATGCGCTTCTCCAATGCCTCGAACGGGTGAGGTCCGAGGTGGACATTCCCCTTGACGCGTCACTGGGATTCCTGGACGACGAAAGGGCCCTTCGACTTGGGGCCGCGGGAGTGACCCGTTATAATCACAATCTGGAAACTTCCCGAGACTATTATCCGACCATTTGCACGACTCATAGGTTCGATCAAAGAGTTGCCACAGTAGAAACGGTTATCAGCAAAGGTTTTTCCGCATGCAGCGGGGGCATCATCGGCATGGGAGAAACTCCCGGCCAGCGTTTGGATCTGGCATTCTCACTTGCAGACCTCGGAGTGGACTGCGTCCCGATCAATATCCTTAATCCTAGACCCGGCACGCCACTTCAGAATGCCGAGCCTCTTGAACCGTTGGAGATCATGAAGACCGTTGCGCTGTTCCGACTAATACTCCCTCAAGCGACCATCAAAATAGCCGGGGGGCGTGAAAGGAACCTTGGAGATTTCCAGGCTATGGCACTGCGCTCCGGCGCCAATGGAATGATCATCGGAGGATACCTGACGACAGGGGGCCGTGAAGTGGACGACGACCTCAGGATGGTGAGACAGGCCGGCTTTGTGATTGGCTAGGGCTAGCCAAGAACTCTCAGTGAGGTGTGCAAGCTCAGTTCTGAAAGATATGCGGCTCGGCGCAGCGAACCGTGAGGCAAACGCTTTCGTTGTAGGCTATGACAGATAAGACAAGGGCGTCATTGCCTATCTGTATTGTTTCTCCAGCAAGCCAAATCCTTCCATTTCTCGCAGAAACGAATCCTTGTCCCGAAAGAGTATGGTCCGCAAGCCTCTGGACTTGGCCCTTTCAATGTGCCCCTCGTTGTCGTCGATGAAGAGGATCTCTGACGGCAGGACTCCCAGCCGCTCCGCCACCTCGTCAAATACCTGAGGGTCTTTCTTCCCCCGTCCGAGGTGATAAGAATTGAAAACCACATTAAACTCTGCGAAGAAGTGATCGCGGTCGTCGAGTTCATCAAGCCACTGGGTCTGGTCGCTGAGTATCCCCACGAAATAGCCGCTCTGCCGAAGGCCGCTAACAATTTCCAGCATCCAGGGTCGCAATATGAACCGTTCCAGGATTTCCTTCCGCAAGTCGGCATCCGATTGTCCAATGCCGGAGCGCTGCCTTAGCAGGTCCCAGTACGAGTGTTCGTCTGCGGTTCCAACAACATATCCTGATTCGTAGACCGCCGCGGTCGCCATTTCAAAAAAAACTTGCGGTGATAGGCCGTTTGAGCGAGCGATCGCCATCAGGCCCTCTCGGAACCCTTCTTCAGCAAGCACCCCTCCAAAGTCGAACAAAATGACTTTAACAGAAGGAGAGATCGGACCGGCCACCAGACTGAACCTTTCCTTTCTGCGGATGATGAGACACGCTCACGCTCATCACACAAAGATGTCCGTTGATTTCTGTTAGCGAAAAAGTATAATTAAGTATTCAACGCGGAGAGTCAACAACTGCCTTCGCATTGGCAGAAGGCACAATTTTCGAGTGAGACCGTTTCACTCCATTAATGAGGTAATTCAATGAAGGGTTGCGCAATGATTCCAATTATCAAGAAGAGTGCCATGAACGAACGAGGCTCAGCGGTCTATAGTCTTCTGGGCTTCGTAATTATCGCGCTGGTAATCATCTCAACAGTATTTTTCTTTCCATGGGGACAAGTCTTCAAAGAAAGACAGGACCCGGACTATGTGGCTGGTGAAAAGGCTTTGGCCGACAAGAAGTGGGAGCAGGCTGTCTCTCTGTTCGGCAAGTCACTGAAATCCAACCCTGCAAATGCACTAGCTTACGTAGGCCGGTCCAGGGCATATCTGCAATTGGGAAATTTGGATAAGGCGCTGGAAGACGCGAATACCGCTGTAGAAAAAAAGCCGAGTGCTCAGGCGTATGGCCAGAAGGGGATCATAGAGAAGCTGCAAAAGAAAACTAACGAAGCGCTGCGGGATTTTTCCGAGGCGATTAAGCTCGACCCCGGTTATGCGTGGGCTTACGCTCAGCGGGCTGACATCTATTCGAGACAAAAAAATCAGGACAAGGCTCTTCAGGACATTGACAAGGCCATTGCGGCAAAGCGGGATTTCATCGAAGGCCACCGATTGAAGGCATGGGTGCTGAACCGCATGGGAAGGTGCAAGGATGCATCGGAAGAGTTTAAGATAGTCGAGAAGTTGAGTCCCAATGATGCGTGGTCCATGCAGGACGAGGCATGGTTCCGGCTCACGTGCCCTGACGAGACGCTTCAAGACAGTTCCAAAGCTATGGAGTTGGCAAAGAAGGCTCTGGAATTGACTGGCGGAAGAGACGGGCTCGTTCACGAAACCCTGGCGGAGGCATATTTCAGACAGGGCGATTCACTGAAAGCCGCCGAACACCAGAGAAAGGCGATTGAACTCGGATCGCAAAAATGCCCGGACGGCTCATGCACAAAAGAGATGCAGCAGCGGCTTCAGAAGTACGAGATGGCAGCAAGGCAAGAAGTAAGGACCGGCTACGAGATCCTGCCACTGGATAGTGGTCCCGGAGGGAAATAGCGGCATCTGATCAGATGATGCGAACGGCGGCCTGAGGCAGTGTGTGGCGGCGGGTTTGAAACCCGCGCCGCACAAGGTCTAAACGCTACGGCTTACCGGGAAGACCTGAACCGCACGGCTTGGCATTGCCCACCCTCGGTTCTGAAGTCGACGGTCACCCATTTGCCCAAATATGGGGCCGCGGCTTGTCGGCTCCCTCTGTCAACCCGGATCACCAGTCTCTGGTTGTCGGACCCCAAAAGGGTCACCGATTCCAGATCGACCCGCTCGAGCTTACCGGCGAACTCCTCCGCGCTGCAAGGCTGACACAGACCAAAGACCGCAAGAATCACGAAGATTCCTAAACAACGATCCCGCATCTTTTCCTCCATCCAACACAAACACTGACGCCAAGCTGCCGCGGTAAAAGAGAACCAACTTGGACGGCGTTCAGGCATGTCTCCGAAACGAAGTTGGGTCTTGCCGTTTGTCGCGGCTGAGATCCGCCTGAACCCAAATTTCCGAACCCATCCTTTGACCGGCTTTCTATGGCAACTTGGTCTGAAATTTCAAAACGAATGCTTCTCTGAGAAAAAGCGCTCTCCCAGAGTAATGTCGTATTCCCAAACCCTCTGGGCCTATGATAATCGATTGAGGTTGATCTTTCAACATCTCGACCATAACCGACCGAGCATCAGATCAAGTTCTTAGCCCCCTGCTTGTCGTAAACACGGCTCGCGGAATGTTTGACGGATGCACGAACCGTCGCAGACAAGCCTGAAGTTTCGGATACTCGGTGATCGGGATATCATTTGACAAGGCCAAGTGTTTTGGGCAATATGGCGCCGCTGTTCCACAATGCAAGGAGAGAGTCATGGAATTGCCGCATGATCGCCTTTACTCGGAGTATCATCTTTGGGTTAAAATGGAGAAAGATCAGGCCGTAATCGGAATCACTGACTATGCCAGAGAGGAATTGGGGGAGGTTGATTACATCGAACTGCCTCAAGTCGACGACGTCCTGAGCAAGAACAGACCCTTCGGGATTGTCGAAACAAGCAAGGCCGTCACGGATCTGGTGGCGCCCATTTCGGGAATAGTAGTGGAATCCAATAACTTGCTGAGTGAATCTCCAGAGACTCTTACTGACGACCCTTACGGGGACGGCTGGCTGATCATCGTGGAACCCTCCGACCCGGACGAAATTGATGAGCTAATGAGCCATAAGGTTTACGAAAAATTAGTCAAGAGCCAAGAGGACGAATAGCAGTTGGAACAGTGAGCATTTTGTTATGCCTGGGCATTGGCCTTGTCTGTCATTGCCAGCCCAGCGAAGCAATGACGGCCTCTGCCCCGCTAGACTAAATGCCTACCTCAAGCTACTACATTATGCTTCTAAAATAATTGCTTGTAACATAAATAAAATTGGCTTTAATGCGTAACCTCTTGGCACGCATCCTGTCAGGAAACGGGAAGTAAGGCGCTGCGCTCTTGATAGCTTTCATCGCGGATTCGTCGAGTATTGTCTGTCCTGAAGAATCGAGTAGATTCACTCCCAATAATTCTCCCGTTCTCGCAATAGAGAATTCTACCGTCAGGCTCCCTCCGATACCGGATCGAGCAGCCACCGAGGGATAAACCCAAACCGCCTGTATCTTACGCTTTAAATGGAGCAGATAGGACGAAAACCTGTCATCTCGCGTATTTATGTCAAGAACGGCCTCATCGACGTCACCGTCCGGAAAGAAATCCGGTGACCCTCCAGGCGCAGAAAGACCTGTAGCTATGTCTTGCGGCGTCGGTCTAAGGTCAATGGGGCGGTTACGGTGGCCTTTCTGTTTGGCCTGCTGGTCGGCTGGACTCGCATGTTTCGCATGATTCTTGGGCGCAGGCTTCTCGACCGCGGATGGTTTGTGGTTATCTTCCTTGGGGGGTGTCTCCTCCTTCGGCTTAACAAGGTCATGGGGGGCCATAGGAGGCGGCAAGGACGCCATCTTTTGCTGGACAGGCTCCATCTTTGGAAGAGGCGGTCTGGGGCTGGGAGGGGCCTTGGGGAGTCGCTCCCGAAGAGCAGTATGATCCCTGTCGGAAATTGCAGAAGCTTGAAGCGGCGGCGGCTCCGGCTTTTTCTCCTCGGCCGGCGGTTCCACTAGTCTGACGGGGGTCACTCTTTCACCCGGTTTGAGAAGTGACTTTGTCGGGGCCAACCCGGCCATATGCGGAAGAGCCGTAAACAGGGCAACATGCAGTACACAGGACACTACGACGCAATATTTTAAGATCTTGTCTTTGTGGTCGGTGACCACGGCTTCAGCCCCTTGATTCCCACCCCGAGCATCTATAACAGGGTCATCAAAAGGCTCGTCGCTCGCATCGTAGCGATCATATTTAATTTCGCCAATATTATTTAAGCGTTCCGGCTCTTGCAAAATTCTCTCGCCTTTGTCAGCATTCCCCGCTCAAAAGAATCGGATGAACCGAAACCAGAGGGGGCGTACATCAAATCCTGTCAATATGATAGAGTCTTTTTCGGATTTGACAACCCTAATCGACAGGCGCAGTCCGGATTCCCAGATGATGACTATCTTATCTCCGCTTTGTCGCCACATTCCGCGCTGCTGTTTTGTTCCGCCGGCCGTGTCGTTTAACAGGGTGACGCTCCCATCATCGAGGAACCAATAAAAGAGGTAACCGTCGAGAACTTCCGGCTTCTCCTCTGAGAGGACACCCGCGGGCATCACGCTGACAAGCCGCCACAGTCCTTTGAGACTACCTTCTTCCCGGCTCATGGCCGCGATGGGTGACTGGAAGAGCATCGCGAGGACCATACTCGCGAACACTGCGAAGCCGGTTCTCACTATCATGCGCGGGCTCGGCTCTCCGTGGCCCGTGGATCCAGGCAAGGATAATCCGGCTTTATCAGCGCTCGATTCCTTGCTGCGAGTTCAGGGTTGCTGTTGGCATAGCAGTAAACACATCCATGCGCACAGGTGTCATAGGCCCCTATGTCTCTAGAAGCCGCGCAGCCACAGTCTTTTCTAGTGGGGGACGTCTTAAGAGATGCCAGCGCGGCCTTTCGCTCCGTCGAATCCACGACACTAGCCAGAAACACCGGGTCAATGCAGCGTGCTTTGTTTACCGCGTCGGACACGAGAAAATCATGAGCGCACGATGCCAGGGAGATGCCCTGCTCTTTGGAGACTTCCGCCATTTCTGCCGCCATGTCTAGGCATTCGGGTTCATCCGGCTTGTGATGATTCAGCACCCTGCGTTCCATATTCCTTGTTGTTTTCTTATAATAGTCGCAAAAGCTAAAAATGCACTCCGACGTGTAAGGAGAAAGCAGCCGACACAACTCGCGAAAGTTTTGAAGATGCCATCCACGGTTCAAAACGTCTGTAAGGACTATCGTATCATAGCGCCATCTGAATACTGACGCTGTAAATCGCCGGACCAGCAACTCCACTGCTCTCAATGTTTGACCTCTGTCCGGAACTTTTGGTTCCAAGAAAGCGGGATAATTGTTAATGCTGTAGAGAAATGTGAAGCAATGTCCCTGGGATGCCAGCTCATCCAAGTAGGGTATCAGGGGGACAGCGTTTTTGGTCCAGAAAACGATGGCAATCACATCATCGGAGGTAAGAGATACCTCGTGTACTCCGCCTCCAAATGGAGAAACTACATGGGCGCTTCCCGCGCGTATTCTTCGCATGAACCAATCAGCATGAAAAGCAGGGATATCTGTACGTCTGCTGGCTGAAATCACGTGCATAAATGCCTCCATGAATGTGGTCGCATCACCCGAACCGCGGATTCACAGATCAAAATGCTTGAAATCGGTCTACCATTAGAGCAGAATCTTTGTCCAGAGGGTGGACTTCAAGCGTCGAATCGCAGGGCCTGCCCTATCCCAATGTGTGCCCCCAAATAGAGCAGCGTTGCCCTGAGTGCAGCGGGAATTTGAAAGGCCCAAGTTTGGCCTTGAGAAAACGCTTATCATAGGCACAGGAGTGAATCTCTTCATAGGGGTAATTTTTAAAGGATTTTACGACATCCGTGGTATAATGCGTCCCCCGCGTGCTGAAACCACTTCGACCTAGTTCCGCCTGTAGTATCTGCAGTCGGTTTGGTGGCTGCGGAGCCGGCGTCAAGGTCGATAAGAAAGGAACTCTAATGGCCAAGCCCAAGAAAGGAAGGGAGTTAACAGACGGACAACCCTTCCGACACAGAAAAATCAAGGGCCGTGGATATGGCAGTCAGCCAAATTGAAAGGCAATTCGGCAAGGGCTCCATCATGAAACTCGGGAGCACCGGCGTCATCCCGAATGTGAAAGTTATTCCCACAGGATCTCTGGGTCTTGATATCGCTATCGGCGTGGGTGGTGTCCCACAGGGGCGCGTAGTTGAGATCTTCGGCCCCGAATCGTCAGGAAAGACGACCCTGTGCCTGCACATTATTGCCGAGGCACAGAGCAGGGGAGGCTTTGCAGCCTTCGTGGATGCCGAGCATGCGCTGGATATCCGCTACGCGAAGAAACTGGGGGTAAACACAGACGAGCTGCTGGTTTCTCAACCGGATACGGGTGAGCAGGCCCTGGAAATCACCGAGATCCTGGTCCGATCGGGCGCCATGGAAGTGGTTGTCATCGACTCAGTTGCCGCGCTCGTGCCCAAGGCCGAGATCGAAGGCGAGATGGGGGACTCACACATGGGGCTTCAGGCGCGACTCATGTCTCAGGCCCTTAGAAAGCTTACCGCTGCTATCGCACGTTCCAATGCATCCGTGATTTTTACCAATCAGATCAGGCAAAAAATAGGTATCATGTTCGGAAACCCTGAAACCACGACCGGCGGCAATGCGCTGAAATTCTACGCGTCACTCAGGCTGGATATCAGGCGGATAGGACAGATTAAAGATGGAGAGAATGTCATCGGCTCCAGGACCAGGGTGAAGGTTGTCAAGAATAAGCTCTCTCCCCCTTTCCAGCAGGTGGAGTTTGACATCATGTACAATGAGGGCATATCCATTGCCGGCGAGGTCTTGGACATGGGAGTCGATTCCGGGTTTGTAGACAAATCCGGGGCCTGGTACTCCTATGGGGAGGAACGCATCGGCCAAGGGAGAGAGAACGCGAAATTGTTTCTCAAAGAGAATCCGGAAATCATGAATGCAATCCGCACGAAACTCCTGGAGCAAAAAGGCATTCCAGTGAACGGGCATTTAGACGAAAATCACGACATAGAGAGCACAGAGACGAGGCAGTGACATGGATCTTGACAATGTCTTGAGAAAAGCCGTTGAGATGGGGGCTTCGGACGTTCATTTGAAAGTTCCGTTGCCTCCGGTCACCACGGGTGAACGGCGTGCTGGCGCCCTTGAAAGGTGAAGAGCGCTTGACGCCCGACGAGATCCGGCGAGTGGCCCTTTCAGTCATGAATGAACGTCAGCGGGAACTATTTACAAAGACCAAGGAGCTGGACATGGCTTACGGGGTGTCCCGCCTGGCCAGGTTCCGCGTCAACGTCTTTTCGCAGAGAGATTCCATAGCGATGGTCTTTCGAGCCATCCCGTCAGAACCGCCTGAGATAGGGGATCTCAACCTTCCGTCTGTAATCGAAAAGATAACCTTGGAGCAAAGGGGTCTGGTATTGGTGACCGGGGTCACCGGCTCAGGAAAGACTACAACTTTGGCAGCCATGATCAATCACATCAACTCGTTCAGAAACTGTCATCTCATTACCATTGAAGACCCCATTGAGTTTCTGCACCGAGACCGCAAGAGCATAATAAACCAGCGCGAAGTGGGGCAGGACACACTGTCGTTCCAAGGTGCGTTGAGAGCGGCTCTTCGCGAAGACCCCGACGTCATTCTGGTGGGGGAAATGCGCGACCTTGAAACCATAGAAATTGCCATGTTGGCCGCTGAGACTGGGCACCTCGTCTTCAGCACTCTGCACACGCTCGACACAACTGAGACTATCAACCGCATCATTGCTGCATTTCCGATTCAGCACCAGAACTCCGTTAGAATGCAACTGTCAGGGATAATCAAGGGGATAATATCCCAAAGGCTTCTACCCAGAGCAGACGGAAAAGGGAGAGTCCCTGCGGTGGAGGTGTTGATTTCCACATCTCGCATGCGGGAATGCATCGCCGATGAAAAACGGGCCCGTGAGATCAGAGACGCCATAGCCGAAGGTCACATCAGCTACGGCATGCAAACCTTTGACCAATCCCTCATGCAATTGTACAAGAGCAAATTGGTGACTTATGAAACCGCCCTGGGAGCTGCCACGAACCCCGACGACTTTGCCCTCTTCGTGCGAGGTATCAGCGGCACTTCAGAAGGAAAATGGGAGATGAACGCCTGAGAAGGAGGTGAAATAGTGACTGCCTTCAAGGTCCTGCTGGTGGACGATGAAACTGAGTTTCTTGAGACTCTGGTCAAAAGGCTCACAAAAAGAAAATTGGACGTAATCGGTACCACGAGCGGCAGGGAAGCTCTTAGTATATTGAATGAAAACCCCGTCGATGTGGTCGTACTCGACGTAAAAATGCCCGACATGGACGGCATAGAGACTCTGAAGGAGATAAAGAAGCTCCGGCCGTCAGTGGAAGTTATCATGCTCACGGGTCACGCTAATGTGGAGGTCGCCATCCAGGGAATGGAACTTGGAGCATTTGACTATCTGATGAAGCCCATGGACATCGATGAGTTGCTGTACAAGCTTCAGGATGCTTATAAGAAAAAGTGGTGTGCCGAAGAGGACCAAGAGTGCCGACTACCCAACTCTTTGGAGGTCCCATCCGGCCGATCTTGAGGATGCGTCTCAGGGATTGAATTCTATGGGCATTATGCCGGTCAAGCGATTGCAGATACCGAAAGCATCAACCGGCTACTGACCCCTCCTGACCTGTTGTAGTCCTGACAATCGTGTCTGCCGCCTCGGGGCAGGGTTAAACAATCCTTATCCTTCGTAAAATGAGATTACGTTGATGGGTCTCGCTTCCCTTTACAAGATGTCAAGAATCATTATAATGAGCCCCCATCATGGGATCGGCAGACTCTTGATAGCGGTGGGTCCACGATCTTTATCATTTTCAGATGGTTGCGCGATTTGGAATCGTCGCTTGACTTGGCATGGGGATTGCTCAGCGTACTGGAGTCGCGTGGATTCACGAATTGAAGCAGAATCTTGAGGCCGGTGTTTTTCCGGTTTAGAGGTTTCCCCCGCCGACAACAACGCGAAATGCCTTTTTCCGATACAACACGATACTCGATACGCCTTTCAACCCCTTGGGTTGTTTTATGTCTCTAATCGCACGTGGAGGATGATGGAAATGAAATGGGGCAAAGATATGTACCGGATGTTTATGGCCGCCTCAATGGCCCATGCAAAATGGGACTACGAGACGTCCATGAACATATTGAGGGACAAGAAGAAGCTCTGGATTCTGGGACTTATGTTGGTGCCGGCTGCGTTGACCACACTTGCCTTCGCTGCTGACCTACCGGCCCAGTTGGGTGGCGAAAAAGCCTACACTCCGGCCTTCTATTCAAACTTCATTTTTGTGGTTTCCATTGCCGTCGGTTTGTGTGCCGGCCTGATAACAGGCTGCATCGGCGCTGGGGGTGGGTTCATAATTACCCCCGCATTAATGAGTGCAGGCGTCAAAGGCATCCTTGCAGTCGGAACGGACCTTTTTCACATCTTCGCGAAGGCGATCATGGGGACCGCGGTCCACAAGAAGCTTGGGAACGTATCCGTTGGGCTTGCCATAGCGTTTCTTGTGGGATCGGGTTTGGGAGTCACCGGTGGCGGGGTCATCAATAGGGCCCTTTACGAATATAATCCTGTTCTAAGCGACCTCTTTATCAGCGTTGTTTACGTGGTGTTGCTGGGGTTTCTGGGGTTTTACTCACTTATTGACTTCTTGAAGCTGAGAAAGGCCCCGGGTGACGTGGGCGCGCACGCGGGCGAAAGTGCTCATGGGGCTGAAGTGGCTACAGGAAAAGTAGGTTTGCCGGCTAGACTGCAAGCTGCCAAGATCCCGCCAGCCATCACCTTTGATGAAGATCTCGTTCCCGGCGGGAAAAAGATACCGGCCCTGTTCGTGGCCATTTGCGGAGCCATTGTAGGGTTCGCTGCGGCCATTATGGGAGTTGGCGGAGGCTTTCTGACCTTCCCGATGTTCGTGTACATTCTCGGCGTTTCCTCTTTCACCACGGTTGGCACAGACATCCTTCAGATCATCTTTACCGCCGGTTTGGCCTCGATCTCTCAATACGCGATTTACGGCTTCATCTTCTACACCCTGGCGATGGGAATGCTCCTGGGTTCACTTATTGGTATACAGGTCGGCGCGCTTACCACGAAAGTGGTCAAAGGGATTTACATCCGTGGATTTTATGCGCTCTCGATACTCGCAGGTTTCGTGAACAGGTTCTTTGCCCTGCCGGATAAGTTGAACCAGATGGAAGTGATAAATATCTCCGATTCTCTGGCCAAAGGGTTGAGTTTTGTGGGCTTAGTGGTCTTCTTTTTGGTCATAGGAGCATTCGCCGTGTGGGTGATAATGAAATTCTTGGGCAACATGAGACAACTGAGAGGGGAGGTCTGACAAGATGCTGATCAAAAATAAAAAGGAGTTCGTAAAGGGCGCTCTCCTGGCCATCAGTTTTCTGGTAGTCCTTGTGTTCATGTTCCTACCCCTTTTCGAGGGGCAGAATACCTTCGTAGCCGCAGACAAGCTGTTCAATTCGATTGCCAAAGGTTCGACCTATTACATCGGTGATCTTATCAAGAAGAGCGCCGCGTTCAATGGCCAGCCTTTCGATGTCACAATTAAACTAAAAGATCAGGAAGCAGCGGATAAAGCCAAGAAGGTATTCACCACAGCAGGCTGTGAAGTTAGCGGAGAAGCCGGTCAATTCAAAATTAAGGGCGATCTTGGAAAGGTAATGAGCGCGGCCCTTAAAGATTCCGACGACATGTTTTACAACCGAGACTCGGACGTGAAGGTGAGGTACGGCATAGAAGGTAAAGAGGTGCTCTATGCATGGTGGAGCTCTTTCAAGCCCATGGATCTGGAGTTGAAGAAGTTGGGAAGGCCGGAGAACTTCAAGCAAGCCGCATTCCTGAGCGAAGTTGTGAAAAAGGGCTTAGAAGTCGGCTATAATTTCTTCCAAATAGCACCTCAAAGCGCGCGATCTAGGGGAGGCATATTGACATTCTCGCTCGTCTTTTATGTCGTATATACCCTCTGGTGGGGAATCGCGATATTGTTTCTCTTTGAAGGGATAGGCCTCGAGATGAAAGCCGGGGCCAAGAAAGAGGTTTAGATCTCGGACTGGAACGAGAATGGGCATACTGCTGCGTTGAAAATGGCCCTTAAGTGAAGTGACGAATCGCGTAGTAGGGGCACGGTCCCGCGTCTCGCGGGATGCCCCTGCTGGCCTGTGTCCAAGATGCGTTTGTCTCAATCTCGATTCTTCACGGCATAAAATGGCCCGAAACAAACAGCAGGGGTATTCGCTTGTCAAAAGAAGCAGGATGTGGTGAATAACCGCGGGAGTAGCGGAAGGAGCTGCTTCCCCAACGTTGGCAACCGAGGCCACGTTATCCGACAACGGGTCTGTTCCGCGGTGTCCTCATACAGTATGCAATCTTGTCTCGGCCGAGACAGCTTCAGTATCACAGGGAGGCAATCAGGTTGACGCAAGCGTTTGGATGACAGCGGTTTCTCGCATACGGGACGGTCATGAGGAAGCTGACTCAATTCTTGAAAACGATATTTCAAAGAACGCGTGCAGGCCAAGAGACTTTCGCGAATGTCCAGGAACTGCGCGTTGCCTTTACCACCCGATATCATAACTTCAAACTTTTACTCACCGCCAATAACAAAGCCCTTGAAATTATGAGCGAGTTCGAGAAGGCATTGGAGGGCAATCAGCCTTTTGGGATGTCTTTCGTCAGGTCCAGTTCTACGGCTGTTTCCGTCAACGTTTTCCGAATCATCAAGCACCTGGACGCACTTGCCCCGGGGAAATACTCGGATCTGTACGAGCGCTTCAGGCTCATCCAGGATGCCATCAATAGGACATTGGCGCAGAAAAAGCTCCCCAAAGGGGATCGCTTGGTTCTTCCGCTTCGCTCCATCGATAGAAACATGGCCGACCAGGTGGGGAACAAAATGGCGAATGTGGCGGAAATAAAAAACCAAATCCACCTGCCCGTACCAAACGGGTTTGTGATTTCTGCCCTTGCCTTCCAGAGGTTTGTCGAGCACAACGACCTTCAAGCCGAAATTGATCGTCGCATCCAGGCATCCAACGCGGACAAGATAGATGACCTTTACAGGCTGAGCGCGGACATTCAGCAACTCATTATTCGATCCTCAATCCCCGAAGACGTGGAGCAGGCCATCAAGGAGGCCTATCGAGAATTAGAGAGCGAGTGCGGGCAGAATGTGAAAGTTTCTTTGAGGAGCAGTGCCCTTGGCGAAGATACGGCAGGGACATCGTTTGCCGGGCAATTCAGGACGGAATTAAATGTAAGTATTGAAAACCTTGGCCATGCCTACAAAGAAGTCGTCGCGAGCAAGTATGGATTGCCCGCGATAACGTATCGGTTGAGTAGAGGAATCCCTGACGAGGATGTAGCCATGTGCGTAGGCTGCATGGCGATGTTGAGTGCCGTGGCAGGCGGGGTCATGTACTCCCGAAATCCTCTGAACATCAGGGATCGTTCGGTCACTATCAACTCGGTATGGGGTCTGCCAAAGGCGGTTGTGGACGGCAGCGTGGCTCCGGACGTCTTTGTCGTGTCCACGGATGGTTCAGCCGCGATTACGCAGAAAGATGTCAGCATCAAAGAACGGGAATTTGTTTGTTATCCTGACGAAGGCGTGTGCCGTATGGAGTTGACGGGAGAAAAGAGCGAGTCTCAGTCCATAAGTGACGAGCAAATTGTGGCTCTAGCCTCAATGGCTGTGCGACTGGATGAGTATTATGGTGGGCCTCAGGATATCGAATGGGCTGTGACGCCCGATGGTGCGATTTACATTCTGCAGTGCCGACCCCTCCAACAAATGGATGTCAAAGGACGAGTCCGTCCCGGGTCCAACCAAGAGAGGGAAGCGGGTCCTGTGATAGCGCGTGGCGGCGTAACAGCCGCACCAGGTGTAGCCTCCGGGCAGGTCTTCATTGTCAAGAATGCCATTGATAAACTGAAGTTTCCTGATGAGGCGGTGCTGGTGACCTCCCAATCACTTCCGCGATGGGCTCCCCTCCTGAGTCGCGCCGTAGCCGTGGTTACTGAGCTTGGGGGAGTTGCCGGACATCTGGCCAACGTGGCGAGAGAATTCGGCGTACCCGCGCTGTTTGGAGTTCCCGCGGCCACTAAGAATTTGAAGAACGGTGATCTGGTGACGGTTGATGCCGACGGTCTGACAATTTACGAGGGCCGCGTCGAATCTTTGTTGATGATGCAGGAGAAGAAAAAGAACTTGATGGCAGGCAGCCCTGTCTATGAAATTCTCGAACGCGTGACTTCGCACATCATTCCGTTAAACCTCTTGGATCCGGATTCACCCCAGTTTCACCCCAAGAAGTGCGAGACCCTCCACGACATTACCCGTTTTTGCCATGAAAAGTCTGTTCACGAAATGTTCAATTTCGGCAAAGAACACCATTTTTCAGAGCGTTCCAGTAAACAGTTGGTTTGTCATGTGCCCATGCAGTGGTGGATCATCAATTTGGATGACGGCTTCAGGGAAGACGTGGACGGGAAGTTTGTTAATCTGGACAATATCGTCTCCATTCCTATGTTGGCCATCTGGGAAGGCGTAGTCGCTATTCCCTGGGAGGGTCCGCCGCCGGTAGATGCGAAGGGCTTTATGTCGGTCCTGATTCAGGCAACCTCTAATCCTGCGCTCGACCCCACGATGAAATCGGCCTACGCGGCCCGAAACTATTTCATGATTTCCAAGAATTTTTGTAGCCTCACCTCCAGGTTCGGGTTCCATTTTTCGACTGTCGAGGCCCTTGTGAGCGAAAGGCCCCTGGAGAATTACGTCAGTTTCAGCTTCAAAGGGGGCGCAGCGGATTACTCGCGCAGGGTAAGGCGAGCTATCTTCATAGAGCGGATAGTGGAGGAATTCGGCTTCAAAGTGGAAGTCAAGCAAGACAGCCTCTTTGCGCGGATCGAAGGAGAAAGCGAAGAAGTCATGAAAGAACGACTCCGGATACTTGGCTACCTCATCATTCATACACGCCAGTTAGATATGGTCATGTCCAACGAAGCTTCCATTCACAAGTACAAAACCAAAATTCTCAACGATATTCATTCAGTGGTGAACAATACCGTGCGCTGTGAATCCCAATGACATGGAGTCAGGCTATCTGTGGAGTCAATGGGCGGATGAAGGCATTAGAGGCCCTCACAGAGCCTTAACCGAAATCTCACAGATCCTGTGGATAACTTGCTTGTAACCCGGTGGATAACTCACGTATGGCTCGGAAATCACTGCCTCGGAAGCAAACTGCGTTAAGTCGGGACACCAAAAAATAGTTAATTATTTCATAGACAAGCGGCAAAGTTCCCAATTCTCTTGGGTTTGGCACAAAGTTGTTCCTGGAGCCGAATCAGTTATAAACACCTGTTGATAAATGACAATTTTGCCTTCTGGAAATATGGTATATGTCAGGTAGGTTTCTTACCTAATATATACCCAACTCTCCCTCGGGAAGACAGGTCTCGTCTCCAAGAGCCGTCGAATCCTCGGTGTCGCTCGACAGAACTATTTTCGACATAGAGAAAGACATACTCCTGCAATTCTGATACGATCCAAGCCCTAATCTGAAACTAGGAGGTGCCGCGGTGCTGGCGCGGGTACATTCCGGGTCCCTGGTAGGAATCGACGCCTATCCCGTCGAAGTGGAGGTAGACGTTTATCAGGGCCTCCCATCGGTTGCCGTGGTGGGTTTGCCTGACAATGCAGTCAAAGAGAGCGCTGCACGTGTCAAATCTGCCATCGTCAACAGCGGGTACCCCTTCCCTGCCCGTCGAATAACTGTCAACCTCGCGCCAGCGGACCTGAGGAAAGAGGGTTCCGGCTTCGATCTCCCCATAGCGCTGGGGATACTCGCGGCACTGAATCTGCTCCCCTCGGATAAGCTCAAAGATTACATAGTGGTCGGCGAGCTGGCACTTGACGGCCGTGTCAAATCAGTGCGAGGCGCTCTATCTCTTGGGCTTGCTGCCAGGGACCTCGGATTCAAGGGTCTCATCCTGCCGGAGGTGAACGCGGCGGAGGCCGCAGTCGTGGAAGGTGTAGAAGTGCTCGGCGTGCCGAGCCTCCTGGCTGCTACCGGATTCTTGATGGACCGAGTGGCCCTCGAACCCGCAAGACCTCGCACGGACCTCAAGCCGGCTCGTTACGGAGCTTACCACGTCGATTTCCGAGACGTACGAGGACAGGAATACGCCAAGAGGGCCGTCGAGGTGGCTGCGGCGGGTGGGCACAATGTCTTGATGATCGGTCCACCCGGCTCGGGCAAGACAATGCTTTCTCAGCGTATTCCGACCATATTGCCCGAACCGGTATTCGAGGAAGCGCTGCAGACCACCAGGATATACTCCGCGGTGGGACTGCTGGGACGAAACGGTTCTGTTATGGCTGTGCGCCCGTTCCGGTCTCCTCATCACACGGTCTCCGATGCCGGCCTCATCGGCGGAGGAGCGATCCCGCGACCGGGAGAAGTTTCGCTGGCCCATAACGGTGTGCTGTTTCTGGACGAGTTGCCCGAGTTCCGCAAGAACGTTTTGGAAGTCCTGCGCCAACCGCTCGAGGACGGTGAGGTGACCATATCAAGGGCTCAACTTGCTTGTACGTTTCCTGCGCGATTCATGCTTGTGGCCGCGATGAACCCTTGCCCTTGCGGATATCGCGGGGATCCCAAGCACCAGTGCACCTGTACCAGGCAGTCCATTCAGCGCTACTGGAGCAAAATCTCGGGGCCGCTGCTGGATCGGATCGACATTCACATCGAGGTCCCATCCATTGAATGGCGTGACTTGACCGCGGTGATTGACGGAGAATCGTCTGAAACCATCAGGCAGCGTGTCAACAGTGCCCGCAAGATCCAACTGGACCGTCTCGGGAGCGCGGGTTTATTTTCCAACGCTCAGATGCGCTCCGCTGTTCTCAAGAAGCACTGCCGCCTGGGCAGCGATTCCATGAAATTCCTCGAAAAGGCGGTGGAAAAGCTTGGTTTGTCGGCTCGGGCGTATCATCGAATTCTGAAGATTTCCAGAACCATAGCGGATCTCGTAGGGGCGGCGGACATTCAATCGCCGCACGTTGCCGAAGCCATCCAATATAGGTCTCTGGATAGGAGATACGATTAATGAGTATCATGGATCTGAAAAAGCAGGGCGATGTTTTCATTCTTAGCATGCAGAGCGGGGAAAATCGCTTTAACCGAACCTTTATCGACGCCCTGAACGAGGCCCTGGATACGGTCGAAAACTCCACCGGCCCAGCCGCGCTTGTGACCATCGGTGGGGAGGACAAGTTCTACTCCAATGGACTGGACTTGGCCTGGCTCAGCGGCGATGGTCAGGGCGAGGCCCCCGAATTCATCAAGGCCGTCCTGAAACTCCTCGGACGGGTTATGGCATTTCCAGTGCCCACTGCAGCCGCGATTAACGGGCACGCGTTTGCCGCCGGAGCCATGCTGGCCCTTGCACACGATTTCCGGGTGATGCGGGCCGACCGGGGGTTCTTCTGCTTGCCCGAAGTGGATATCAACATTCCGTTCGCCCCGGGCATGACGGCCCTGATCAAAAGCCGGTTAACACCAAATGTGTTTCGCACCTCACTTCTCACAGGGGCCCGGATAGGGGGCATCGAGGCGAAAGAGCTGGGCATTGTCGATGAAGCGATCCCTGGCGATCAGGTGCTACCAAGGGCCATGGCCTGTGTTGCCCCATTGGCCGGTAAGGACCGAAACACCTTTAGAGCGATCAAGAGAGGCATGTACGCTGACGCACTGGCTCTGCTGGAAGCGGGCGTTGTTGATCTTCCGTGATCGAGTTCTAAGGTTATTGGGCGTCATTCGCGACTCGTCCATACGCGCCATGAAATCCTTCGGCATGCGTAAGTGATTACCACTTATTAACCACGCAGGACCGGTGTAAATCACATACGATAAGAGTTGAATATTCCAGTCTTTTGGTGCATGACAAGCCGAGTGTGTCATTTACACACGTTTCCGGGCATCGTCACCTCTCTTCCGTTTCCTTGCCTTTAATCCTCGCACCTTCTCAACTCATTGAATTTCCTAAGTAATGCTAGCCACACATTGCCACATAGTCCTTTTGGCACGTCTCCATGCTTAAGAGAGGATCAGCAGAAGCTTAGCATCGAAGCTATGACACATCAGAGAACAAGCCGCTCCTTAAACAGGATGCGACTACGGTTGGATAAGGGGGGGGCAAGCCATGATAATGGCTGAAAAGGATGAGAGGAGCATCGCCTCCTCTCTCCCCTTGTCCGAGGCTTCCACACCACGGAAACTTACATCGTCTTTGTTTGAGATTCACAAAACCCACAGCAACAAATGGCGAGGGGGAAAACATTAACAGAGATACGCCGGAACCCAACGCGGCCAAGAACGGCCTGTGACGGAAATCCGGTCGATTTGATGAATTCAGAATTATTGCGTCTAATTTTGAGCGGACCACCGCCGACTTCCTTGGAAGCAGGAGCTGTTTTCTCACCTGCTGAGGAGGTGCCTATGAGAATTTCAGCGCAAGCCAAAACGCGAATACTGCGGCTGATTGATGAGGGGGACAGCCTCGACCATTGTGACGTAGGAGCATTCTATCGCTGGTCGCAAGCCTCATACGACGCATTGCAGTTTGACCGGGTGCAACAACAGCGGTTTGACGAATATTGCCGTTCGTCGCTGTGGTGTCACATCCGCACTGAGGCTGAATGTCGGAGTATGGATGCTCAAGCAAGTGCTCCATAAGGCCGCCCCAGAGAACCAGCCTGCTTCCCGAATGTAACAGCGTGGTAATAGATGATCCGAATTTGACAAGAGGCACTCTTAATAGCTCCAGTTGCAGTCCAGACAAGCGCGCCTCATAGGGTATGTTAAATTACCACTCCCTGCCGGATCAGCTTGCCGAAATGACTGCGCGTGACGATCTGAAAACCCGTCGCTCGACCTGATAGTTTTTTTCTTTTCTAGCAATCCAGCCGTGGAATAGGAAAGTCTTTGCAGTTCGGGTAGGATGCGGTTCGCTTCGTTCACCGCATCTTACGGGGAATTGTCGGATAGGGTATTGTGCCTTTGCCAAAGAATCAGGTTATAAGACCAGTGTCATTGCGAGGAGTGAAGCGACGAAGCAATCTGTTCTTGCCGGTTGGGAGATTGCTTCGGGCTCACACCCTCGCAATGACAGTTTTGGCCTTCATATTGATGATCTCGGGACCAAACGGAAGTTACATTTGGGAATCGGTAAAAGTTAATGTCTTTTGATCTCACACGTGCCAGGGCAGAAACCCCAGGCTGCTTGAATGTCCTGCATTTCAATAATGCAGGAGCCGCGTTGATGCCTCAGCCAGTGCTCGATTCTGTGATTGCGCATTTGCGGCTGGAATCGGAGATCGGTGGATATGAAGCGGCTGAACAAGCACAGCAGGCGATAGAGCACGTTTATGACGCCGCGGCAAGGCTCATCGGTTGCAGGCCGGACGAAATAGCCGTGATCGAAAACGCGACCCGTGCGTGGGACATGGCCTTTTATTCCATAACCTTTCGGCCGGGAGACACAATATTAACGTCCGTGGCCGAATATGCGAGCAACTTCATAGCTTATTTGCAAGTCGCGCATAGAACCGGCGCGGTAATTAGAGTGATCCCCAACGATGAGTACGGCGCAATTTCCGTGGACGCTCTAAAGAACAGCATCGACAATCGGGTGAAACTCATCTCTCTGACGCACGTTCCCACGAACGGCGGCCTCGTCAATCCGGCAGAAAAGGTGGGAGAAATCGCCAGACAAGCCGGTGTGTTGTATCTGCTTGACGCATGCCAATCTGTCGGGCAGATGCCGATCGATGTCCAACGCATCGGCTGTGACATGCTTTCCGCAACCGGCAGGAAATTCTTGCGTGGACCCCGCGGAACTGGGTTCCTTTACGTCAGAAGCGAAATCTTGGAAAGGCTGGAACCGCCTCTGCTGGACCTGCAC
Source organism: uncultured delta proteobacterium (assembly GCA_963809365.1). GTDB lineage: Bacteria > Desulfobacterota > Desulfomonilia > Desulfomonilales > Desulfomonilaceae > CAWBBA01. The sequence continues at coordinate 44,683 of CAWEJR010000012.1, forward strand.
GCGGCTCGCTGGGTGGAAAAGGACCGCTACGAAATAAGGAAGGACGCTCGCCGTTTCGAGAACTGGGAGACCAACTGCGCGGGCAAAATCGGCCTCGGAGCAGCCATAGATTACGCTCTTCAATGGGGACTTGAAGAGACTTGGTCCAGGGTTTTTCATCTCGGGGAACAGTTGCGAGGGCGGCTGTCGGGACTCCCTGGTGTCGCAGTCCGGGACCTCGGACGCGAAAAATGCGGAATCGTGACCTTTACTGTGGAAGGCAAGCGACCTGAAGAGATCCGGTCGGCGCTTTCCGAAAAGCGTATCAATGTCTCGGTTTCTCCAGCCGAATACACACTTATGGACATGGAAAATAGGGGCCTTAAGGACGGGGTGATCCGGGCGTCAGTTCACTATTACAACAGTGAGGAAGAGATTGACCGGTTTTGCCGCGTCCTTGAAAGGTTTTTCGTTTGACCTCTCTTCCGATTTGCAATACTGTGTCAAGGTCTCCGGTCTTTTATCTTGGTCTTCCCAGAATGCATCACTGTTGGCCGGGGGGGGTTCCCATGAAATCCGACCTGCTAAGGGCGAATCAAAATCCTGAAAATAAGATTGAGCCTGAACAGCTCCGGAAAGCCCTGGTTGAGTACCCTCTATTATCAGGGGCTTCCCGGCATACGTGGATCACTGCTTGCCGCGGTCATCCTGACTGTCGCCTTGTGGAACGACGTGTCAAATCTGAATCTCGTCGTTTGGTTCTGCTGCTACGCGATCGCGTGTGGGATCGGAGAGGCGATGGTGAGGGCGTTCCACAGAGCCCAGGGTCGCGGCGAACCGGTCCTTCCCTGGGGCAGAAGATTTGCTGCGCTAGCAACCGTTGGAGGGCTGCTTTGGGGGGCTGCCGCTGTCTTTCTATGGCCTGCGGACATATCCCATCAGGTCTTGGTAACATTCGTCCTGGGGGGCATGAGCGTAGGAATAACGGCCTCTCATACAGCCATGAAGTCAGCATACCTCCCGTTCATACTAGCGGTGTATATCCCCTTGATCGGCAGGTTCTTCTACGAGGGGAGCCATGTCCCGATTACTATGGGGTTCCTGTTGGTTGTATTTATGATGTACCTCCTGTTGTCCGCCCATAGGATGCAGAGGACGATCATTGAATCGCTGAGATTGAGATTCAGCAACCACGGACTCATGGAGACCCTCACGCAGGAAAAGACCGAAGCTGTTAAGGTGAACGAAACCCTTCGGAATGAAATCAGTGAACGCGAGCGAGCGGAAGAAGCCCTCCAGGAAAGCGAGGCGAGGTATCGCGCAATTGTCCAGGATCAGACAGAATTCATCTGTCGATTCCTGCCGGACCGTACGCTGACCTTTGTCAACGAAGCCTGTTGCCGCTTCCTCGGGAAGGAATCCGAAGACCTGATCGGACACAGCCTCATCCGTTTCGTCCCCGACGCCGATCAGAGCGGACTGGAACACCACCTGGCAAGTATTTCCAGGTTCAACCCTGTAGCCACACTTGAACATAGAGTTGTGATGCCTTCAGGACAGATTCGCTGGGTGCAGTGGACCAACCGGGCGGTATTCGATGAGGACGGAACGCTGATGGCGTTTCAGGCGGTGGGCCGGGACATTGATGACCGCAAGAGAGCAGAGGAGAACGTGAAAGCGTCTCTGAGAGAGAAAGAGGTCTTGTTGCAGGAGATTCACCATAGGGTCAAGAACAATCTTCAGGTCATATCAAGCCTTCTTAAGCTTCAGTCCCGATATGTCACGCACACGCCTTGCCGAGAGCTCTTCGAGGCGAGCCAAAACCGTTTACAATCAATGGCTCTTATCCATGAAAAACTTTATAAATCTAGCAACATGGCCGATATTGATTTCAAAGGATATATTGAGAGCTTGGGTGCCCGGCTCCTTGCTGCCGCGGCGGCCCCAGGAAGCCAAATTACGCTGGAGACTGAAATCAAAACATCTCCCCTGGGAATCGATGTTGCCGTGCCGTGCGGATTGATTTCTAACGAGTTGATTTCCAATTCCCTCAAACATGCCTTCCCTGGGAAGAATGAAGGCGTTATTGGGGTCTCTTTCGCATCATATAACCACGAGTTTGAACTCGTGGTCAGGGACGATGGGGTGGGCCTCCCGGACAACGTGGATCCCGAGAATGCCCCAACACTTGGCTTGCGTTTGGTTAACACTCTGATCCAACAACTGCACGGACATATGAAGGTCAATAATGCCGTCGGGACGGAATTCCGCATACGATTCCCTGCAGGAACTCCCAGAGGGGCAAGTAAAGAAGCTGCATTGACGAATTCGCCGACATCGATGTCCACGGATGTGAGATATATGGGTACTACCCAGTGAGCAAAGGATTTCACCTCATTAGATCGCGGTGGGGCGGGGCCGGTCCTCAATAATGTTGCAAGGGGCCTTCCGTGGTGGCATTATGAAAAGTAGACCTTCTTAGGGAAAGAGCGCAAAGGCAACCAGCCGGTTAGGTCGCACAATGGTTGCTAGTGGTACAGTACCTCCACAATCGCTTTGCCCGCGGAGCGCAAGGTAGGGCGGCCCGTGGCCGCCGAATCCAAGAATTGGCGGGCACGGCCCGCCCTACTTGAATTGGCGAACAAAAGAGGCTACCCAAAGGCCTGGCTTTGTAAAGGCACGGCATGCCGTGCCCCTAAGTATTGGAGTAACAGGATTCCCTGGTTCCTGGGTTAGGACTGAGAACCCGGCACAGTCCACAAAATCAGACTGGATATTGATGACCATGAGCGGACTCTCAAAAAGCTACACACCCGAAGAATTACGTAAAAAGATCCAGGAGTTGGGCAAGAACGAGAGCTGGTTCCACTGCGTAGAGTTAGGAAACGGTGTCAAAACCAGAGAACCGGTCCCGCACCTTCAGGACCTGTGGACCGGGATTCAGCGGCACATCCCGATTGATCTCTCGGGAAAGTCTGTCCTGGACATAGGATGTAATGCGGGTTTTTTCAGTGTGTCGGCCAAACAGAGAAACGCGGACTATGTGCTGGGAATTGACATGTCACCCGGTTTCCTCAAACAGGCCGAATTTGTAAGGGACGTTCTCGGGCTGGACATCGAATACAGAAACATGAGCATTTACGAGCTTCCCACCTTGGGCAGGACATTTGATATCGTGCTGTGCCTCGGGGTCATCTACCATTGTGCCGATCCTTTTAAGGCCGCAGAAAATGTGGCTTCCGTTACCGCGCACACGGCGATTGTAGAATCAGCGCTGCTGAACTCCGCCCTGCTTTCTGATAAACCTGTTTGGGAGTTTGTCTTCCCCGGTTATGAACGCTCCACAGCGTGTACCCGACGAAAAAGAGAGACACTATAATTGGTGGTTTCCCAACATGACAGGGCTACGGACGCTGTTTCAGCGCGGGGGCTTCACCTCAACGGAAGTCATGTCCGAGACCGCCGACAGAGGTTCAATTATCTGCCACAAGTAGCGGCGATGATGGGGTTGGGACGATCTCAGTCTCCGCCGTTGCCGCCACCACCGTTCCCCCCGCTGTCACCTCCGTTGCCGCCGTCGCCGCTGTCACCTCCGTTACCGCTGTCACTGCCATCATCTGCTTCGTCAGAGGCGTCATCGGAGTCGTCTTCAGACTCGGTCTCGTCATCATCGGAGTCATCGTCGTGCTTCCAATCGGTGCTTGAATGCTGGTCGTGCCGTTTTCCTCGCATGGAGGCACCGCAATATGGGCAAGTGTCGGTGAGTTCAGAAAGCTTTTGACCGCATTCACCGCATTGGAGATTTGTGATTCCAGCCTTTAGTAGGAGATTGTTGAAGGGTCTCCAGAGCCACTCAAACATGAGCCGCCTCGCATATTTAGAGTAGTTGCCAAAAATAATGTCTATTTGGCCAACCGGGATGGAAAATCCGGAAGGCTCACCTTGACGCGCGTTTTCTCCGTCATTCCTGCGAACCCCGGATCAAGTCCGGGGTGATCACGCTGTTGGCGTGACCATTCCCGCAAATCGGACAAAAATTTTGACAATTGCTATGTTATTCCTGAAGTGACCTCTCAGTCTTCAATCCGGAGGTCATTCGCGGCGCCGGGGGCAACTTCTCACAAAAAGTTGCCCCCGGCAAGCTTTCAACTGCTTCTGGAAGTTTGCAACCGGCGCCAGTGGCAAGCAGAGTGCTCTGGTATCGTGAGTATAAGCAGCCGGTTGCGTCGGAACACCTTTCAAGCGAATGGTATTCCGAAATTGTTAGAATAGGTAAGTTCGTCTCGATTCAGCGATTGGTCCCCGATGGCCGATTTGCAGTAGGTCGGACCGAGATTGCTTTCGTAAGTCCTGTGCGTCCGGTCAACTGCCGGCTTCGGCTTTCTTCACTCGACCAAGCTCACCACTTAGCTGCGCAATCTCCTCGTACAAACTTAAATATCAAATCATGGGCCGTTCGTTCTTGTTTCTCGGCCTCAACTGCCAATATGCTCGGCAACTCGTCTATGACCTGTTTTTTCCATTTAGTGATCTGGTTCGCGGGGACCCCATACTCGATGGCTATCTCCGGTATGGTCCTCGCGCCTCTGATGGCTTCGAGCGCCACTTTGGCCTTAATTCCAACACTATAACGGTTCTGGAGGTAGCTCATCTCAGCCTCCCTGTACATTTGTCTCTTAGGGATTCCATCAATTTGACGCTTGAACCCGGATGCGTTAGTGCAGCGCATAAAAGCATCCGTCGTCACTTCCGAAATACACAGCCTCGTCGCAAATTAACGGGGAACTGTAGACGGGCCCCCCAGTCTTGAATTTCCACTTGGGCTGCCCTTTGCTGAAGTCAAGTGCGTGCAGATTGCCGTCACTGCTCCCGAAATACAGTATCCCATAACCGAGGGAAGGAGATGAGGCAATGGGGCCGTCCGTCTGGAACCGCCACTTTTCCTGGCCCGTTGAGGCGTCCACAGCGTAAAGCCGTCCATCATGACTGCCGAAATGAACTACTCCATAACCGATGGCAGCAGACGAAGTGATCTTGCCGTTGGTTTGGAAATGCCATTTTTCATGGCCGGTCTTGACATCCACCGCATGAAGGGCCCCGTCCATGCTCCCGAAGAAGACTACGCCGTCGTTCACAGCCGGAGAGCTGGTAATAGGGCCTTGCGTCTTGAAGGTGACGGCTGGACATCCCGTTTGCAGGTCCACGGCATAAAACTCGCCGTCCATGCTCCCGAAACAGAGCTTGTCACCGCATATCGCGGGGGATGAATGTACAGGTCCTCTGGTTCTGAAATGCCATTTTATCCTGCCTGTGTCCACGTCCGCGGCATAGACGTTTCCGTCCAAACTTCCGAAAAATACCAGGCCGTCATTTATTACAGGTGAAGAATAGATAGGCCCGCCTGTTTTGAACTTCCATCTCGCTTTACCCGACTTGACCTCAACCGCGTAAAAGGTCCCGTCCAGACTTCCGAAAAAGAGTCTACCCTGGGTCAAGGCAGGAGATGAGTGGACAGGCCCCTTCGTATCGAGACGCCAATGCACTTTTCCCGTAGAAGTAAGCAGCGCATACATATTACCATCGTAGCTGCCCACGTATGCCACTCCTTCACTTACTGCCGGCGACGAGGCCACCCAGCCTTCCGCCTTGAACTTCCATTTCAGGGCAGTAAGCTTGTGGACCCCCCTGCTGTTGTAGAACCCGGTTCGCTGAGGATCAGCTCTAAACATTGACCCCTTTGAATGAAATACCTGACCCGAAAGAGTGGAACCCTCCGGATGAGCACCGGAACCGTTCGGTTTTGACGCAGCTGCTATTGAGAGTTTCTGCTGGTATTTGGATACAATGACCCCGCATTGAGGACATTCATCAAATGACCCGAATTGAGGCATGCCACAGGATGGGCACTTGATGATGTCGAGCGCAACAGAATCTTCCCCCAGCGAGATCCTGTTGGAAAGCTCGGACTTGCTGACAAGTCTGGCGTCAACCAGTTTCTGGAAAAGGCTCTGAAGTCCTTTGGTGGAGAGCGTATATTTCTCCATTAGGATGAAGTCACTCATGCCGGACTTAATATCCGTAGCAGCTTCTCGTGCGCTTATCTTTCTTGTTGGAGGAGTGACGCTACGAGCCGACGTTATTGGGACTACATTGCTTTGTTGCATGGCTGACCTCTCCTGGGGGATGAAAGTTGTTACCTGACAATTTTTTCGACCCATCGGTATCCTTTCAGGCGTCCTTAGGTCTGCCGGGCGCCTGAGAGGATGTTGAGGACTCTTCGAGGCACTTACCGACCATAGGCTAGAAGAAAGTCGGCCACTCCTGTCGCTGAATCGGAACGAGCCGTCCTGACGCCGTGAGCTGGCACATCAATCTTAACCGCCATTGTTTTGATCGCCTGGTGTGTCCCTAGGAATCTGAGCTGCCGGGAGTGCAACTTCGGGACAAAGCCTAGCGCTCCACTCTTGCCGGCCACACCCATGAAGACACTGCTCGCGAAAGCAGAGACAGTCGCGTTGGAAGTCACCTTTGTCTGACCTCCAGACGGTTCGCCCACCGTCATAACCTTAACCGCGATGTCGGGACCGCCTACCTGATTCCAGTTGGTCAATTCTCCCGAGTAGATCTTCCGAATCTGATCCGTCGTTAGCTCATTCACCGGGTTTGAAGGATGAACAATGACAACCAGGCCGCTCAGGTCCATTTGTTCTTCGCGAACGTCTTCCGGGGCCTCCGCCGCGATCTCAATCCTCGTGCTGCCAAGTGGCGGCTGGTTGGTCTCATGGACCCTGGAAGTCGCGGTTACTGATTTTGGTCGGGCTCTTGCGAATTCGACCAATACTCGTTTGGCTATTTCGGACATGGTGTTCGGGTCGAGGCTCCTGACAATTTGAGTCATTGCCTGGGAGTCCATGCTCTGGATGATCTGGGTCATCGTATCTCGATCCATGTTGCGAACGATTTGGCTCATCTGGTCCACATTCATCGTCTTAATCTTTAGGAGCATATCTCTCGTGTTCATTCTGCTTAAATCCTGGGCATTCGCGAAATGCGCTCCCATCAGAATCAACGCCCCCGGGACGATCCAAAGAAGCTTTCTCAATTGTATTTTCATCATCATTCCCCTTTCCGGATTTACCGTCCCTAGGCTGTCTGGCTTTCGCCTGCACACCTTTATCGCAACTTGTGTGCCACATGGCCCAGGGGCAAGGGGATTATGATAACCGATTGGTTTTAGCCGTTTTATCTACACGGCAGTTTCTCTGGCAGGCGGACGGTGGGGCGGTGGGGATCAGAAGTGTGGAACAGTTTCCTCACAATTGGGGTACTCGGCGGACGCGGGTGGACCAGTTCTTCGCGAGGAGTCCCTCTGGTCTGTCGAGTAGCTGTACACGCAGGGAACAATGGGAATCAAGAAGGTGATTGTACGGAGCGATCGGCGGGCGACCGCCGAGGGTGAGCACCGCTCGCCCCTACCGTATCACTTGCATTCTAACGTGAAGACATGTCTGAAACGCCATACTTCGTAAGATCAGGTTGCACGACGTCCTTCATCCTGTACTTCCAGCCGGATGCGTCTTATTTCCGGTAGCAGGTCCACAAAGCGGTCGAATATCCTTGGATCAAAATATGTCCCCTTGTTGGAGGTCATCATGGCCAGGGCCTCCGGTTCGGGGAACGCGGGCCTGTAAACTCGATCCATGACTAGAGCATCGTACACATCCGCCAAGGCGACTATGCGGCCACTTTCCGGAATGGCCTCGGCGATCAACCCGTCGGGATAGCCGGAGCCGTCCCACTTCTCGTGATGAGACAGGGCGATTTCCTTCGCCATGTGCAGCAAGGGTATATTCGACGACCCAAGGAGTTGGGCTCCGATCGTAGTGTGCTTCTTCATCATCTCAAATTCTTCCGGGGTCAATTTGCCGGGTTTAAGGAGAATGCTGTCCGGAATTCCGATCTTGCCGACGTCGTGCATTGCCGCGGCAAGCCGGATGTCGGACACGGAGTCCTGATTCCATCCGATGTCCTTTGCTATGACGGAAGCATACAGACCAATGCGCCTAATGTGGGTGCCTGTCTCATCGTCACGGAACCCTGAAGCCGAGATCAGCCTGAGCACGATCTCTTCCTCGCGCTCTCTGATCTCGCGGGTTTTCTCTCGGACCTCACTTTCAAGGGACTGTTCATATTCGCGGCTCAACAAGGTCAAGCGCCGGCGTTCCAGGGCGTTGGCGACGTTTATCAGGATCTCGTTTCGGTCAAAAGGCTTGATCACGTACCCGTAAGCTCCGAGTTCCAACGTCATAATGGCTGTCTTGCGGTCATCCACTCCCGTTACCAGGATTACGGCCACTTCCGGGAACGAGTCCTTTATGAAGGTGAGAAGATCGATCCCGGACATGCCCGGCATCATGATGTCACTGACGACGAGTTGAAACGATTGACTCTGCAATAGCTCCAGAGCTTGTTCCCCCGTGGTGGCCGTAACGCAGCCGTACCCCGCCATGCTGAGCCAAGCCGAGATAATTCGGCCTATGTCGGGCTCGTCGTCCACAATGAGAATCTTAGCGGTCTGCTCTTCGATCATCGTGTCTCATACCTAGGTTATGGCTCAATGCTCTGATTCGTAAGTTCAGTAACGTAGCTCACGTCACCACCTCTGGTTGACTGGTAGGGCCGGCGTCCCTGCCGGCCGTGGGTCAATGACCGGCGCGGAGGCCGGTCCTACCGATAAATGGGTACGGCTGCGGTCACCCGACCGATCAGAATACGTGACCGAAGTTACTAAACAGAGAGCTTAGCTCCCCTTATTGACATTCGGTCCCTCTACCTTGGCCGGCCAAAGCTCCACACGGTTGCGTCCGCTGTTCTTAGCCAGGAGTAGGGCCTCGTCTGCCTCCCTGATCAATGAATTGAGGTCAAAATCTTCTCGTCCGTTCAGGGCCGTGGCGCCAAAGCTCATGGTGCAACGGAATTCGCCCTCGTCTGTCTGCATAGGGAGATCCGCGACGGAGGCTCGCAATCGTTCGGCCAACTCCGCGGCTCCAACTCCGTCAGAGCCCGGAATCAAGATGATAAACTCTTCTCCTCCATATCGGCCTACAGAGTCATAGGACCTCAAGGGCGAGTCGATCCTTTTGGCCAATTCCCTGAGGACCGCGTCTCCCGCAAGGTGTCCGTAATTGTCGTTTACCTGTTTGAAATGATCCACATCGCAAATAACTAATCCAAGATTCGTGCCAACCCTGCCGCTGCGATCTAGTTCCTGCTGGATCTTTTCCAGAATGGCCCGCCTGTTCCACAGGCCGGTGAGCGCATCATGTGATGCTTGGAACTCCGAGGCGTGCAGGGCAGAGATGAGATCTTCCTGTAACCTGACGATTCGTGTTCCGGCCCGGATTCTCACTTTCAGTTCGTGGACGTCGAAGGGCTTTATTATGTAGTCGTCTGCGCCGGCTTCGAGCCCCGCGACCACATCTTCCTTCAGACTCTTTGAGGTCAAGAGTATGACGTAAGTGTAAGGCTGTTTTTCCAGTTTGCGGATTTCACCGCAGAGGGTTACGCCGTCCATTTCAGGCATCATCCAATCCAGGACGACCAATATTTGGCGGATCGTCCGCACTAAGGACTTGCCACGCTTGGGCGCCGTCAGAGCAGACCACAACTTCATGCCCCCATTTGGTAAGGTGGGCTTCCAGCAGCTTCCTGGTAACAGGATCATCCTCCGCGATCAGAATTCTCACTCCCCACCCTCCTGTGCCACGGCTGACAGGCTCTCGCGGACGCGCCCAATTTCCAGTTCCAAGTCTTTGAGTGCCTGGGCAGCGTCGGTCATATCCTGGTTTCTCCCCATCATCTCCAATCTGAATGCTACTTGAACTGCCGCTTCAGCAGCAAAATTGCTGACCGAGCCTTTGAGGGCATGGGCTGCTTTCTGTAACGCCTCTGCGTTTCCGTCTCGCACTGCGTCTTGAATGTCGGATAGCATTCTTGGGCAATCGCCGACAAAGAGTCCTGCAAGCTCTCTCAGCAGTTCTCTGTCCCCTCCGATTCGTTCCAGTATTTTGGTCGTGTCCAGCGCATCACCGGCGGCCGCAGGCGTCTCCGAGGGCTCGTCGGCTGCCTGGCGGTCTTGAAAGAGACTCTCTATGGTTTCAAAGAGTTGCTGCACATTGATCGGTTTCGCGATATAGCCGTCCATACCGGCTTGAAGGCACTTTTCTTTGTCCCCCTTCATGGCATGGGCGGTCATGGCTACAATCGGTAGATGCTCCCCTGTGTTTCTTTCGCGCTCCCGGATAGATCGCGTGGCTTCAAAACCGTCGACTTCAGGCATCTGAATGTCCATCAGAATCAAATCAAAGCTTTGTTTTTCCAAGGCGCCCAGCACCTCTGCGCCGTTTTCAGCAATCGAGACGGTGTGTCCCATCCTTTCCAGCATCTTCGCGGCAACCTTCTGGTTGACGGGGTTGTCCTCGGCAAGCAGTATCCGCAGTCGACGCCTGCTCTCACGTATGGAATGACGAGTTATTAGTGATTGGGTCTCGGGGCTTGGTGGCCCTTGCAGCACTTTTGAAACTGTGAAGAACAATTCCGACTGTTTGATGGGTTTCAACAAGTAGGCCGAGATTCCAAGATTCACGCACCTGGATGCGTCGCCCCGCTCACCAGCGGATGTGAGCATTATTATGGTTGCCGTCTTTAGACGCGAGTCCCGGTTAATTCGCTCCGTCAACTGAAAACCGTCCATCTCGGGCATCATGCAGTCGGTCAGCACCAACTGGAAAGGCCGGCCCACATTGTAGGCTACTTCCATAGCGGCCAGCGCTGCTCGTCCGCTGTCCACGACCGTGGGCTTCATTCCCCATTGGAGCACCGTTTCCTCCAAGATGCGGCGGTTCGTGGCATTGTCATCAACTACGAGCAACGGCAAGTCTCTCAAATCAGCCATTTCTTCGACCACAGGAGTGTGCACGGGCTGACTCTGCAGCCCCAGACGGACAATGAAATGGAAGGTGCTCCCCTTGTTGGGTTCGCTTTCCACCCAGATGCTTCCACCCATCTTCTCAACGAGTTGTGAAGAGATTGCCAGGCCGAGTCCGGTTCCACCGTATTTTCTTGATGTTGAAGTGTCAACCTGCTCAAAAGTTTGAAAGATCTTTTGCTGCTTGTCGAGGGGAATACCGATACCCGTGTCGCTCACACTGAAATGTAATCTCAGTTCTTTTTCGTCTTCGAATTCGGTTTCAACCCGTACCACCACCTCGCCCCGGTCAGTGAATTTCACTGAATTTCCGACCACATTTACCAAAACTTGACGCAGGCGGCCAGGGTCTCCGGTCAGGGCATCAGGCGTAGTGGAAGGAATGTCGTAGATCAGTTCAAGCCCTTTTCTGTGAGCATGCACCGCAAGCGTGCTCATGGTGTTCCCTATGAAATCCCGCAGGCTGAAGTCCATGGCTACGATATCGAGCTTGCCCGCCTCAATTTTTGAGAAGTCCAGGAAGTCGTTGATCAGCCTCAGCAGCGACTCTGCGGACATCTCGACAGTTTCGAGGAATTCTCGTTGCTCAGGGGTGAGTTGAGTATTGAGAGTGAGCTCGGTCATTCCGATTATGCCGTTGATAGGTGTACGAATCTCGTGGCTCATGTTAGCAAGGAATTCACTCTTGGCGCGGCTGGCCTGTTCTGCCCCCTCACGAGCTGCAACCAGGTCCCTTTCGGCCTTCTTGCGTGCAGTAACGTCGCGAACCGTAGACAGACTGGCTTGGCCCCAGGCGGGGTCGTTCATGACTGTGGAGTCCAGAATCACATCTATTACGGTTCCGTCCTTTTTCACGTACTGATACTCTACGTTTCGGACCTTCCCGTCGCGCCAGAATTGGGGGACAATGGTGTTCAACGCCGCGTTTGCCGACTCAGGAGTCATCGCAAAGTCGATCTTGCGCCCGATGACTTCATCCCGAGAATAGCCCATTTCCTCAAGCCATCTTCCGTTTACATTCCTCACGATACCCTGCACGTCAATCGAGTGCATCATAACCGGAGAATTTTCGTAGATATGGCGGAACCTGGCCTCTTCCTCCCTGAGCGCCTCCTCCATTCGTCTGCGCTCCGTGATGTCCCGATTGGAAGCCCGTCTGCCAAGTAGCCTTTTGTCAACGGAGTGGACCGGCTCGCAAACGTGATTGATCCATCGGACTTCACCGTCTCTGCGCACTATGCGAAAATCCAGAGAGAAGGACATGTCTTGCTCGTGCCGCAACGAGTCGGAGGTGTGTCTCATAATCATATCGCGGTCATCCCGATAGATGATGTTGTGGAATAATGCAGCGTCCTCCATGAACTCTTCGGCTGTATACCCGGTCACACGTTTGCATGACGGAGCAACCCACAAGAACTTACCATCCGGACCAACCCAGAACTCCCAATCATGTGTGAAATCGGCTACCGTCCGGTAACGATCTTCCCCCGCTCGCAATTCCTGTTCCAGCTTATTGCGCTCGGCAATCTCCTCAGTGAGGCGGGCATTTACTTCAGCCAACCGGGCCGTATGCTCTGTCAAGGCTTCCTCCGCGCGCCCTTTTGTTTTCACGATTCTCGCGACGATTAGACCGAATACGATGAAACAGACCGTGATGAGCGTGCGGTGATAAATGTCAACTTTGGGAACATCAAAGATTAGGGAATCCGAGAATGCTGTCTTGTGGAATACAAAAGACTCCACGAAAGCGTCGATCAGGCACACAAAGACGAAGAAGGCGACAGAAAGAGCAATAACTTTGTGCTCGGTTTTCATGAGGTTGGCTCCAGCTTCAGTTGGTCCGTCGAGAGAAAGACCCTTATAATGATTGACAAATGTAGTGCCAGAATGATTCGCTGAGGGATTTCGCCTCTGACTGCCGTTTCACTCCAGGTAAGCTTTTGCCTGCCCGTGCAGTGAGGGGCTGACTTCTCCCGGTACTGCTCTGATAATGGCCTCCAGCGCTGCAATTACCTTGGCTTGTAGGTCAGGTTTCAGTTTCCTAGCATGTTGGAAAGTGTTGAGCAGTCTTCCTGCCGTAAAAGCATTTATGCGCGAAAGCTCTATTACCGTGTCCGCAACCCACTGCATGCCTCGATCAGTCCAGACCAACTTGTTGTTGGAGGCCATGGACAAGAAGAGCGCTCTGGCCCATGTGGGCTGAGTAATGTCAAAAGAAGGCCGTTTTCTTTCGATATCGATCATGGCGAAGACGTCATCCCGGGTGCCGGCGCCGATTATGGCGAGGTAATTCCCGTAGCCGCTCAGGTGAGTATGCCAGGCATCATAAGCTTGTTCGAGTACTTCCCGTCGTTCCGGCGCTGAACTGCGATTCAGGGCCAGTAGAGCGGCCACCCGGTCCGCAGCAGTAGTCGCCGACCGGTAATGGTCCATGATGAGCCGATGGCTGTTAGAGGAATCATCTATCACAATCAGGTCCAGAAGCACATGCTTGAGAATGCGGTCCTCGATCCCATCCCGGGGAGATTGTCTCGGCCGGTACGTATCCACCTGGTGAAAGGCATCTTTCAGATCGTTACGGTAGGCCTGATTTACAGCAAGCATCAGTTTTTCTCGCGCGACGACCAGTTCGCGATACCATGTGCAGTACTCTCGATCCAGTGGCTGCTCCTCAATTCGGATAAAGTAGGCTTTGAGGGCTGCGGGCAAGCTTCGATCTCCGAGGATCTCTCCGTAGAGTCTAATCCACTGCGGATCTATGACGTAGCCGGGATCCACGAGCAAATTGATGCGTTGGCGGTCGGTAAGCCTCCGCATTGCTTCCACTCGATTAAAGGCGTTGGTATCCAAGCGCACTTGCGAGGCCAAAGTTTCAGGCGAGGCATTCTCTTGCTGGAAAGCTCCGTAAAAGGAGTAGTCACGATTCAGGGAAGCGAATGCAGGCTCCTGTGAAATGTTTGGGAATGTCAGCCTCGAGGTTTCTTGTGTAAATTCAAAGACCAGTTCGGTTCCTTGAACGAAGCGGCCTTCGCCATCCACGAGAGCGACTTCCAAAGGCAGGTGAAAAGGCGGTGGGGTGGCGGCCGATTCTTGCCGAAAATCGATGTGGTACTCTCGCCTTGCAGGGTCATAGTGTGTGGTTGCAGCCACGTGGGGATAGCCGATCCTGTAAAGCCAACTCCTCTTGAAGAGATCCAGCGACCGGCCGGATACCTCCTCAAAACACTCAAAGAACTGATCCGTGTTCGCGTTGGAGTCTCGATATCGGGAAAAATAGAGATTCTTCCCCGCTCGGAATGTCTCGGCCCCGACAATTAAGCGAAGCATACGGATCACTTCCGCGGCCTTGACGTACGTTACACCATCGATTAAATCATCCGGGTCGTCGAATCCTTCTCGAACAATGCGCCCGGCGCGGCCGCCGTCTTCTATGGACAAGGGCCCTAACAACGGAGAGCGAATACTATCCACTTGTGTGAGGCGAACAAAGGCCGGATCGAAGACATCCGTCATAAACGCGCGTTCAACGTCAACCGTATACGCTTCATTCAACCAGACGTCGAACGGGGTCTCCATTGTGGTTTCGCTGCCGCATTGATTATGTTCGAACTCGTGGACGATCACAGCGTGGGCGTACATCAGCGATCTATCCAGAGTATGCTCGTCAATCAGGGCGGCATCTGTTACCACTGTGGTATTGCCCACGTTCTCCATTCCACCGAAATTCGATTTGTTCATGCAGATGGTTCTATACGTCTCGCCTGTATATTCATAATCCTGCGTCCTGGATATCCAGAGGACTGATTGCTTGAGGATTTCCATCGGGATACGGGCGTCATTTACACGTCCGGGCGGGACAAGGTATTCGAGCTGCACTGTTCTACCAGATTCATAGGTGACTGCATCGCTGAGCACGTCCCAGGTCCCCGCGGCAACGAGGAAGAGATACGGCGCCATGGGGATGGAGTTCTCATAAGTGATGACCTGCCGGCCGGGATCACCAGGCTTGGTGACAGGTTTGCCGTCTGGGTTAAGTTTCTTGCTTATGTTGCCGTTGCTTATCAGATGTGTGTATCGAGCGTCAGCCTCCAGGGTAGTCGTCATGGTGCATTTTGCACGGCAATCATCAAAGATGGGCATGATGCGCTGAAAGCCCCATTGCTGGCATTGGGAGATGTACTGCTGCGGCGCGCCCGGCGGGGTGGTATCCTTGTAAATCCCTTCGAGCAGGCGATCCGAAGGCACGCACCGCGTGACGGTCCTGACGAGGAAACGATCGCCGGCCTGCAAGCCGCGAGGCAACTTGACTACCAGTTTGTTCCTGTTCTCAAGGTAATCATAGTCGAGGCTCAGGGCCGACTCTTTGCCTCCGGACGCATCCTCGACCCATTCCACCTGCACAATTTTCAGGTCCTTGGCGTCAAGCTCGATCAGATCCAGGGGCTGTATCGCGGTGATGTCGAGCAGATTGGTCGCCTCAACGAACTCATCCAAGAAGTTCAGATTAATTGTCAGATGATTCAGCTTGATGGGTAGCTCGCTGAAGTCATCGCGCCTGTACTTGTAAGTTTGTTCAGCCATCTTCACCCGACCTTTGTAAGATATAGAACGCGGCCGTACCACGTTTCATAAGAGCTGCTCACCTAGACTGTTGCGCATTGAAAATGGTCCCTACGTGGGGTAGCGGATCGAGTAGCGGCACGGTCCCGCGTCTCGCGAAATGCCCCTACCGTGGTCGCCGGTCGGCGGCCGTGGTGACAATTTCAATGCGCGTAGCTACAGTTCTAAGCTTAGCTATTGTCTTGCCCCATTTCTCGTGGTAGAGCGTTACCATGACTACGGATCCGTCTAATGTAACTATGCCCTGCCCCACGGACACCCCCAATGCTGATAGTGCTGCCGCTGTGCCAACCTGCGCGCGGTCCACTGTTGTCGAAAAACACGGGATTGAGAACCCGGAATTTCTTAGTTTAAGCCAAATCATCCAAGATATTCAACCCGTACGTGTGAAAGGCCCGGTTGCCGGACTTGTATCCGGAGTGTCAATCGACACCCGCAAGCCACTGGGCGAGGATCACATATTCTGGGCCATAAAAGGAGAGCATTTTAACGGGAATGATTTCGCAGAAGATGCTCTGGCCTCGGGCGTTCGCGCGGTTGTGACCAGCCGTGCAGACCTCTTTGAAACGCCTATGCCGGAAAACGCCACGCTCATACAAGTCGCGGATACCCTGAATGCCTTGCAGGACGTCGCCGCATCGTATCGAGGTCGGTTCAGTTGTCCGGTGGTCGGGATCACCGGCAGCAACGGTAAGACCCTGGTAAAAGAGATGCTTGCGTCGATACTGTGTCTGGAGCGAAAGACTTACAGGTCGCCGCTTTCTTACAACACCCAGGTGGGAGCGGCCCTAGGGCTCCTCGGGATGCGGCCCGAACACGAGGTGGCGCTGATTGAGGCTGGTATAAGCCTTCCAGGGGAGATGGACCGGTTGGAAAGGATGATCCGGCCGGATCACGGAATACTCACGGTAATAAGCAAAGCCCATATCGGCGGCCTCGGGAGTGTCGAGAATACTCTGGAACAGAAGCAGCGGCTATTCAAGAACTTGACAAGCGATTCCTTCCTGCTCCTCAACGCGGATGATCCTCTGAGCATGGGCCTCCGCGGACGACTTCAGGCAAATGTCGTCACTTTCGGCCTTTCTGAAAAGGCTGATGTAAAGGCCGATAATGTGGAATCCCTTCCTGAGAGGGGACACCGATTCCGCATGAGTCTTTTTGGCAGGAACCTGGATGTCGCTCTTCCCGTGCCGGGCCGGTTCAACATTCTTAACGCTTTGGCGGCCGCAGCAGGCGCTACGCTGTTAGGCGCTTCCCCTGATGCAATCCGGAAGGGTCTCGAGGAATTCCATCCCTCTCCGATGAGACTCGAGATCCATACCACCGTGACCGGGGTCACGCTCATCAACGACACGTACAATTCAGACCCTGCTTCCATGAAAGGGGCGCTGGATGTCCTTGCCAAGGTCGGCCAGGGCCGCCGCAAAATCGCGATACTCAGTGAAATGCTCGATCTGGGACTCCACAGCCGGGAGGAACATTTAGCAGTAGGCAAGGATGTTGCGCGAACCGGCCTGGACCATCTTATAACAGTTGGCGAAAACGCTGCCCTGATCGGGCAGGCAGCTGCCCTGGAGGGGATGAGTTCCCGGAGGGTGACCAACACGCGCAGCTACAACGAGGCCGCAGCGGAACTTGAAAAAATTATGAACCGCGGGGATGTGGTCCTTTTCAAGGGCTCGCGCTGGTTTCGTCTGGAACGCATAGCCAAGGATCTGGTGGGTTCCATCGGTTCCACGCGACTGCTGGTCAACCTGGATGCAATTGCCGCCAATATAAAGACAATCCGTGGGATCGTCGGTGACGAAGTTTCAATCATGCCGGTGGTGAAGAGTTTCGGTTATGGCAATGATTCTATAAGGACATCCAAGGTAGCGCTAGATAACGGCGTGACCTACCTCGCCGTGGCCTTCCCCGACGAAGGCGCTACCCTGCGGGAAAACCGGATCGAAGCTCCCATCCTTGTCTTCAACGTCCTACCCGAGGAAGTGGACAAGATCGTCAGGTACCGCCTGAGTTCCGTAGTGGCTTCCCTGGAGGTGGCCCTCGCCCTGGATCGGGTTGCAGCCCGTGGCCGGAAGATCCCGGTTCATGTCAAGATCGACACCGGAATGGGAAGATCCGGAGTGTGGGTCCATGACGCAGTCCCCTTCATTGAACAAGTGCTGTGTATGAAGAATCTGGACGTAGAAGGGATCATGACCCATTTCGCGAGTGCGGACGACCCTCGTGATGATACCTATACCCTAGGACAGATCCGTTCGTTTCAGTCCCTAGTGGATGATTTGAAACGGCTGGGACACACCTTCCGGTATGTTCATGCAGGGAACACAGCCGCAGTGGTACGGTTTCCCCAGACCCATTTCAATATGGTCAGACCCGGCCTGGGAATTTACGGCCTGTATCCTTCCGAGGCTGTACGCTCGATGGTGAGGCTCGAGCAGGTAATCACCTTTTCCACCAAGATCGCCCAGATCAAGGAGCATCCGGCCGGCCGGTGCATCTCGTATAATCGACGATTCGTAACTCCTGGGCCGTGCCGTATAGCCACGCTTCATGTGGGGTATAACGATGGTTACCCCCGCTTCCAATCAAACGTGGGGCAGGTTCTCGTCAGAGGGCGCAGAGTTCCCGTGGTGGGGACAGTGTGCATGGATGCCACCATGATTGATGTCACTGATGTTCCGGAAGCCAAAGTGGGCGACGAAGCGGTCCTCATCGGGCGTCAAGGCGATGAAGAGATCCTCGCAGACGACATCGCGGCCAACGGCGGCACTATAAATTACGAGATAATTTGCAAGATTTCGCCCCGTGTTACACGCATCTTTGTGCAGAGTTAAGTGGAGGTTCAGAAATATTCATACGGCCAGCGCCAGGGCAGTTCAAAGCCTACCTTCCGCCGTCAACCTGCGGCCAAGCAGGAATCCAGAGTAGATGCCCCCGGAACCCCTCAGTTGGGCAAAAGGATTCGTGTGGAAGCCGTATAATATAAGTCAGCTTCTCCACGCGGTGCGCCGCGCACTGGCGGAGGAATGAAGAAGTGACGTGCTTTGTGACCTCTTTCTACGGCCTACCCTAACTCTCCTCTTTGCTCAGCAGCATCTCTATCATCTTTGATCCGTCCTCTACCAAGCGACCAGACGAATCGGCAGCCTCTTCCGAATAGCCCACAGCCGCGTTCGCTCCCGGAACGACCCCATTGTCGCGAGTCGAGCAGAATGAACGGGACCGGATCAGCAGAATGGGTCCTGGTAACAATGGGAGTACGATGATCAGGCATCAGAAGGATGCGCCACCTGGGGAACTCTTCGAGCCCCGCCAATATGGCCCCGACGATCTTTTCGTCGAAATCTTCTATAGCCTTGATCTTCAGATCCAGTTGGCCGGAATGCGAAGTTTCGTCCGGAGCTTCGACGTGGACAAATACGAAATCCTTCTCCTTGAGAGAATCCAGAGCGCCTTGGACCTTCCCCTGGTAATTGGTGTCAATGTAGCCGGTGGCGCCGGGAACTTCAACAATATCGAGACCGGCATATTTGCCTATGCCGCGCACGAGGTCCACCGCGGCGACGACAGAGCCTGTTATGCCGAACCTATCTCCGAGGGTTGGAATCCGAGGTGCCCTCCCCTGCCCCCACGGCCAGACCGAATTTGCAGGTCCTTGGCAACGCTTGATTCTGCGTGCATTCACAGGATGATCCTCAAGGACCTTCCAGGACTTGGTGATAAGGCGAAGTAACACGTCAGAGCCTTCTCCCGTGGGGAACCTTAAAGCAAGCTCCTCCCCTGGAAACGCGTGCGGCGGATGGGTCACACAACCATCCGGTCCATCCGGCCACACAAGCAGGTTCCTGTAAGACACGCCTGCCACCACGGTCATCCCCAGTGACTCTATCTCGGGAGCTAGCGAAGCTATTATCTCGTGTGCTTCGGCGGTAGAAATGTGGTCCGCGCTGTGGTCGGCCATGACCGTGTAATTTCGGTCCAAGGTTACAAGGTTGAGCCGAAAGGCTACCTCGTTGTCACGGAGGCTAACGCCCATCGAGGCTGCCTCAAAAGGGGCCCTGCCGGTATAGACTTCGGACGGGGAGTATCCCATGATCGCAAGATTTGCTACGTCGCTGCCAGGTTCCATGCCCTCCGGCACTGTGCGGGCAAGACCGATAGTCCCTGCGGACGCCATCTTATCCATCCAGGGCGTCTTTGCGGCTTGCAGCGGCGTTTGGCCACCCAATTCAGGGACAGGCCAATCTGCCATCCCATCAGGGACAAGGATTAAGTACTTTGGTTCAGAATCCGAGGACATTCAACACCTTCTTCATATCGGGTTCGCAGGTTACCGGCTCAGCAGACACTTTGATAGCGTTATCAGGGTCCTTGAGCCCGTGCCCGGTAAGTGTACAAACAACTCTGTCTCCCTTGCTGAAAAGACCTTCCTTGCTCTTCTTTATCACCCCTGCAATGGAAGCGGCCGAGGCTGGTTCGCAGAACACACCGGCCGTTGAAGCCACCATCTTATAAGCCTCGATGATCTCGTCATCGCTGACCATGTCTATCAGGCCTCCCGACTCGTCACGAGCCGCTTCGGCAGTCTTCCACGACGCCGGGTTCCCAATGCGGATGGCGGTTGCAATGGTTTCAGGATTCTCAATCACGTGGCCTCTCACTATCGGGGCCGCACCTTCAGCCTGGAACCCAATCATCTTCGGGAGTGATTTTATTTTTCCCACATCCTTATAGAGCTTGTAACCAGCCCAATTGGCAGTAATGTTGCCGGCATTTCCCACAGGAAGCGCATGGTACTCGGGAGCATCGCCGAGGACATCGCAAATTTCGAAGGCTTGAGATTTCTGCCCCTCGATGCGATGGGGATTGATGGAATTGACAAGAGTCAGAGGGTAATTCTCTGAGATCTCCCGCACCACTTGCATTGCTTGGTCAAAGTTGCCGAGAACCTTGATTACGGTGGCCCCGTGTATCATCGCCTGAGCAAGCTTTCCCAGTGCGATCTTTCCTTCCGGAATCACTACGAAGGTCTTCAGTCCGGCACGTGCCCCGTAAGCTGCGGCAGAGGCAGAGGTGTTCCCGGTGGAGGCGCAGATTATCGATTTCGCTCCTGCCTCGACGGCGCGGGAAACCGCCATGGTCATGCCCCTGTCCTTGAAAGAGCAGGATGGATTCAGCCCCTCGTACTTGAGGAAAAGCGCAATATCCGGATTGATCTTTGCGGCCAACCTGGGTGCGGGTATCAGCGGAGTGTTCCCCTCCAGCATCGTAATAACGTGGTCCTGGTTGCCAAAGTGATAGAATTCCGGGTAATGCCTAATAATTCCTTTCCACATGTTTATGCTCCATTGGTAGTGTCATTTGGCCGCTAGGCCGGCATCAGGCAAGGCTTTCGTCTTCAATCCTCATTATCATCAAAGGACCCTCGACCACGTCCAGTTGTCCGATCTGGCGGCACGCATCCTGAATGTCCGCTTCACGGGCAAGATGCGTAAGAAACACCACAGGCACGGTTCCTGAACTGTCCCGGCGTTTCTGCACCACTGAATGGATGCTGATATGATGATCGGACATGATCCCCGAAATCTTTGATAGGACACCGGGGCGGTCCATGGCCTGTATCCGCAGGTAGTAGCTCGTCACGATCTCCTTCATATCCATCACGCGGCCGGCTGATTTCCAATTCTCGGGATAGCCCAGAGGCGGCACACGACCAGCCTCACCGCGGATGATATTCCGCGCGGTCTCTATAACGTCCCCTACCACGGCTGACGCGGTGGGCTCCCTTCCGGCCCCGCGTCCGTAAAAGAGCTGCTCCCCGACCATGTCACCTCGGAGGTATATACCGTTGAAGACCCCATCTACCCGTGCGAGAGGATGATGTTCCGGGAGCATAGTCGGGTGCAGACGAGCTTCCACCACGTCTCCATGACTGATTATAACAGCCAACAGCTTTATTTTGTAGGCGAATTCCCTAGCCATGATCACATCGAAGGGCTCGATCCTGCGGATACCCTCCACATAGATGCTCTTGACCGGAAGACGAATCCCGTGAGTGAGGCTCAGGACCAGAACCAGCTTATGAGCCGCATCGATTCCGTCCACATCGAGGCTGGGATCGGCCTCGGCGTACCCAAGGTCCTGTGCTTGCCGTAGCACTTCGTCAAACGAGATACCGGGATTCTCACTCATAGCGGTTAGGATGAAGTTGCAGGTGCCGTTGAGTATGGCAAGGACTTTTTCGAACCGGTTGGCAACCAGTCCTTCCCGGAGGGACCGGAGGATGGGGATTCCACCTGCCACTGCGGCCTCAAAGGCTATATCCACACGGGCTTCGTGGGCCGCACGAAAAATCTCTGGTCCGTGTTCCGCCAAAAGGGCTTTGTTGGCGGTTACCACATGTTTCCCGTTACGAAAGGCCTCCAGTATAAAGCTCTTGGCCGGTTCATATCCGCCTATCGATTCCACCACTATGGAGATGTCAGGGTCTTCGAGGATTTCCCGCGCGTCGGTCGTGAGCAGCGCAGGATCGACCTGCACGCCCTCTGTCGGATACGATATCCATATCCGCTATTCTCTTGAGGCGAACTGGCAAGCCTACGCGCGCTTCCAGAATGTCCTTATTTTGCTGAAGGATCTTTACGACACCGGAACCCACAGTGCCGAATCCTATCAGTCCGATGGAGATTTCACGCATACGCTGTCCTCATAAAGCCGAAGACCGAGACGGATCTGATGTCACACGAGTCGTCTGCGGGGAGCGGAAGGCTCTCTCCAGATGGGGCACGCGTCGAGAACTGACGCAGTTCGCCCTTTTCCGATCCGGAGCACAAAAAACCCCCTGCCCAGCTTCTTCTGTCGTCCTGTATTTGCGTTGTTCGTCGAAAATCTGTCCAGTCTCAGACTACCGCGGAACGCGCTTCGGACCCGGCGGCTTCTCCGATAGAGTGTTCTTGGGCCATGAAGTGCCTAATCCCGCGAATTGCCTGATTGATCCGCATCCTGTTTTCAACCAGGGCGAACCTTACGTAATCATCCCCAAACGGCCCAAACCCGATCCCCGGACTTACAGCAACCTTGGCCTGTTCCGCGACGAGCTTGGAAAACTCGAGTGAGCCCATGGCCCGGAATTGTTCAGGTATCTTCGCCCAAACGAACATTGTCCCTTTTGGGGGTGTAACTTCCCAGCCGCAATCGTTCAGACCCGAACACAGAGCGTCTCGCCGATCCTTGTACTCAGCCACGATCTCTCCGACACATTCCTGTGTCTCATTAAGCGCTATGATAGCCGCGATCTGAATCGGCTGAAACATTCCATAATCAATGTAGCTCTTCAATCGCCTGAGCGCCTCGATCATTTGGGGGTTACCTGCTGCGCACCCAACACGCCACCCGGCCATGGCATAGCTCTTGGACATGGAGAAGATCTCCACGCCCACCTCCTTGGCGCCGGGGACCGCGAGAAAGCTCGGGGCCTTGTATCCGTCGAACGTGAGGTCTGCATAAGCGAAGTCGTGTATCACCATGATCTTGTATTCATGGGCAAACTCGACAATTTTCTTGAAAAAGTCCTGGTCCACGACCATCGTAGTTGGGTTGTGGGGGAACGAAATTATCAGCATCTTTGGTAACGGCCAGGTCAAGCGGGCCGCGGCCTTGAGGTCCTCGAAGAAATCACTGTCAGGCCGGATTGGGATATGTCTCAGGTCCCCGCCCGCGATGACCACAGAGTAGGGATGAATAGGGTACGTCGGCGAAGGGACAAAGACAACGTCCCCAGGCTGCACTATGGCTAAGACGAGATGCGCCAGCGCATCTTTGGCTCCCATGGTCGCCACAACTTCCGTATTGGGATCCAGATCCACCTCATAACGCCGCGCCCACCATGCAGCAAAAGCTTCCCGTAACTTGGGGATTCCCGCAGACGCGCTGTATCTGTGATTTCTGGGATTCTGGACCGCCTCGATCACCTTGTTCACAATGTGGGTGGGCGTGGGAAGGTCTGGATTTCCCATGCCCAGATCGATTACGTCATCTCCAGCGCGGCGCAACTTCATCTTCAGTTCATTGACCACCTGGAAGACATAGGGGGGAAGCCTTTTGATCCGTCTGAATTCTTCCACGTTCACCTCCCGCCGTGCCCAAGGGCCGACGATGCACGATAGCCTGAACGAGCCTTTTTGATCGGCCGGGTCCTTTCAGGCTGACTCCAAGCGCAAATCTCAATGCGTTTCATAGTGTTTTCTACTCCATGAGGGCCGGAACTTCAAGCAGGCGGTCGCGCAATGCCTTCGAGACACCATGACATGTTTTCACCGGACAGAATTGCTTTTGCCGCCTGTGTTCTTTCCCCACTGCCATCATAAAGGAATAACGAACCTTCTGTCGCTGTCAAACGACCTGAATCCTTTCTCGCTTCGAGGCAGACGAGGGACGGCTTAGCGCCGTCATGGGGGTGAATCCATAGCATACGCTCAGCCTCAAATCCAGTCACTTTCATGGCCTGCCGAATGCGCTCCGTCCCCGATGCGGGATAGATCAATGACAATCTTCCACCACTTCTCAGGAGCCCGGCAGACACTCTGAACAGCTCCTCCAGCGGCATCATCATCTGGTGCCTTGATAGAGCTTTTTCCTCGTGCCGGCTTATTCGTCCTCGGCCCAACTCGTGATAGGGAGGATTGGAGACCACCAGATCAAAAACATTGGGGCGAAAAAAGTTGTCGGCCGCTCTAAAATCACCCCGAACAATGCCAACACTGGAGGAGAGTCGATTTAGTCGCACTCCTTTCGCTGCTCGTTCCGCCGGTCCTTCCTGGACCTCAAGACCCACGACACTAATTGAAGGCTCTCTGACCGCGAGACCGAATGCAATAGCGCCGCAGCCGGTCCCCGCGTCCAGCACCAATTCGCCCGCACGAGGACAGGCAAACCAGGTCAGGATTACAGCGTCCTCCGAAACTCGATAACCCCTGAGGGCCTGTATAACCTGGACCTTGTTTCCGAACAGACCGTTGACGGACTCACCTGTCTGTTTCATTTGAGAATTAAGTGTCAACAGCCCCTGGTTCGGTTCCGCAGAGGCGCCTACAATGCGGTACGAGCTAAGGGCCGGGCTGTCAAAAAACGTTTAACACGAGACCTGAAGAGATTTTTGGATAAAAATACGTGGATTTGTGGGGCAACTTGTGCCCAAGCTCCGCGGCCGTACGCATCTGATCCACACGAGTCGGATTGAGAATGAAACTCACCTGGATTTCGCCCTTAAGGACCCTGTTCAGGGCCTCACTCACCAACGGCGTATATTCTATTTGACCTTCGGCATTCTCCTTGTCCAGCCCCAATGCGTGGCCCAAAATGATCTCCCGCAGGATTGTGACGTCCAGTCCTCTCAAGCTGGAGGGAATATCCACATCCATGAGAGAATCGACCGCGTGATAATCTTTGAGTCTCAATAGTCGAAAACAGTTCTCGCCCTGGACCACCATGCCGAATTTTCCACCGACGTTGGAAAATGAGCGAATCCGCTGCACAAGCGTGTTGGACACCTCATCACGGTTTTCGCTTGAGAAGCACAACTCCTCTATCGAGAAATAGGGTTCCAGAATGGTTTCGATTTGACCGAGGTCAAGGTCGGCAAGTCCTTTTACAAGCCGATGCGCGGGAAGAATCATCAATCCAGGATGGGTCATGGACGTGAGGTACATCATCACGTACTCATGCGGTCCCCCAGCCTGAGCCCGTCCGGACTCGCGCTCCTCGTTTCTAAATGCCAGCGCAGTTTCATACCGGTGATGGCCGTCTGCGATGAAGAAGCTCTTCTCCGCAAGGACACCCCTGATCTTGGCGATTGATTCTTCGTCACGGATGGACCAGGTCCTGTGAACACTTCCATTGGCGTCCCTGGCCTCTTGTTCGGGCGGCGCTTCCATCAAACGCCCATACTCACCGCCCACCACATTGTGGTCGTCACTAAACAGCGCATGGATAGGAGTAAAACTCGCCCGGCACGAGCGAAGAAGGCTCAATTGGTCCTGTTTCGGGCCTTTGTATGTCTTTTCGTGAGGCAGCACCTTCCCTTTGCCGTAGTCGTCTACTTTGACGAGTGCCACAATGCCGTCTATGGAGCCGCGACCGCCGTCGGGCTCCGCGAATTCCATCTGGTAGATGGTAAATGCAGGCTGGTCGCCCCGAACCAGGACCCCTTCTTGCAGCCATTGTTTCAGTGTGCCGGCAGCTCTGGTGTAACGATTGTTGGAAGGGGAATCGTCCGGATTCTGATTTCCCAGGACCAAACGAATGATATTTAGAGGATGCGCAGAATAGAACGCTTCCTGTTCTTCTCTCGAGATCACGTCGTAGGGCGGCGTAATTATCCGATCCAGGTCCTTTGCACAACTGGGGCTGTAACGGACTGCCCTGAAGGGTTGTATCTCTGCCATAGTCTCCTCGATTCAGCGATCCGACGGGTCTGTTCTAAATGTAGTCCAATCCAAGGCCGCTACCCACCGTTCAAATATGCAGGCGTCCTTTGTGCTAAGAGAGCCGTATCGCAGGCTTTTGAAGGGGACGTCGTCTCAGACGATGGAATGCCGAGTCAGACCGGCCGCAAAATATCCAAATTTTGTAACATGGTGAGAGCGGCGGGGTCAAGCTTTTGGAGTGTGGGGCAGTGGGTCATTTCTCCAGCGCGGGAGAGTCAAACCAAAGGCCGGTTACCTTCGAGTCGGCTCCATAACCTTCCATAACGAGCCTGATCAGCACGTCGTCCTTATCTTTCGAGAACCGCGCTTTAAATAGGGTTATGAGATTTCCGTGCTGGGCATAGAATCCCAGATATTGCAGAGACTGAAACTTTCCGATGGTTTTCTGTAGACTCCGTTGCAACTCGAGGAAGTTTTCTCTGGTCTGAGACTCCTTCATGGGCTTCGAGAAGTGGCGGGAGTACAAGCTGTAATCCCCATCAGAAACGCCCTGAATGATATCTTCGATGAGTGTTGTGGCCCGAATTTTGATCTGCTCGGGGTCGTCAGCGTTAACCGTGGCCGCCTCCGCATGGGACAATGAAAAGACACACAGAATCGACAGCAGAAATATGCTTTGCTTCACAATTGGGGATATGAAGTCACGGTGAGGGTAATGCCGCAACAGGACTCCTTGAACATCGAAACGCCGACGTACGAGCAGTTCCCAGAAATCGTCCCTTCGGCGATCCAGACGGCTGGAAGTCAGAAGATCCTCTTGTACCGTGATGGCAACTTTCTCCGTCATTCCCAAGACCGAGTGCCAGAATCTGAACCCGGATCAAGTCCGGGCGACGGCTCATCCCGCAAATCGGGAACCCTCTCTGGCAATTCCTATAAGCCCAGGGGACGCCGGCTTCAAAATCCCCCTCAAAGTCCCCCTTTACGAGAAGGAGGGGAGGGTGAGGAACCCCAGTCAAATTCCGGACGAATCCAAACTGGGCTACTTCTTGCCTTCTTCTTTTACCTCTTCAAAGTCTGCGTCAACCACGTCTTCATCGGGCCGGGCGGATGTTCCCGCTGAGCCTGCGTGTCCAGCTCCCGCACCACCGGCGGCGGCTCCTGGTCCGCCTTCGGCGCCGGCCGCAGCCTGCTGGTACATGGCCTCCGCAAGCTTGTGGGACGCGGTCTGCAGCTCGTCCACCGCTGCCTTGATCGCGTCGGCGTCAGACCCTTCCATCGCACTCTTGGTTTTGGTAACGGCCGCTTCTATGGCGCTTTTTACCGAGGAATCCACCTTGTCCCCATGCTCTTTCAGGGATTTCTCCGTCATGTACACCAGAGAATCCGCCTGGTTGCGGGCTTCAATCAGTTCACGTTTCTTGCGGTCTTCTTCAGCATGCGCTTCCGCATCCTGCACCATCTTCTTGATTTCTTCTTCTGACAAGCCGCTTGAAGCCGTGATTTTGATCGATTGCTCCTTGCCCGTCCCGAGGTCTTTGGCTGCGACGTGAACGATGCCATTAGCATCTATGTCGAAGGTAACCTCGACCTGAGGTATGCCTCTGGGCGCCGGCGGAATCCCGACCAACTCGAATCGGCCGAGGGTCTTGTTGTCTCCGGCCATTTGCCGCTCACCCTGTAGCACGTGAATGGACACCGAAGGCTGATTGTCAGACGCAGTTGAGAATATCTGGCTCTTCCTGGTCGGGATGGTGGTGTTCTTCTCGATGAGACGCGTGAAGACTCCTCCGAGAGTTTCAATACCCAGCGACAGAGGCGTCACGTCCAGCAACAGGACGTCCTTCACATCACCCTTGAGCACTGCGCCTTGAATGGCCGCGCCGATAGCCACGACCTCGTCAGGGTTGACCCCTTTGTGGGGTTCCTTGCCAAACAGATCCTTGACCTTGGCCTGCACTGCCGGCATTCGGGTCATCCCGCCCACCAGAATCACCTCGTCAATCTGATTGGCCGAAAGGCTCGCGTCTTTCATGGCCGTACGGCAGGGGCCTACGGTCCTCTCGATGAGGTCTTCCACAAGCGATTCCAGTTTGGACCGCGTGAGTTTCATCGTCATGTGTTTCGGTCCGGAAGCGTCGGCAGTGATGAACGGTAGGTTGATGTCCGTTTCCATGGACGTGCTTAGTTCGACCTTGGCCTTTTCCGCGGCTTCCTTCAGTCGCTGGAGGGCCATCTTATCGTTGCGGAGGTCTATCCCCTGATCTTTCTTAAACTCGTCGGCCAGGTGATCCATTACCCGCTGATCGAAATCCTCACCGCCCAGATGTGTGTCGCCGTGCGTGGACTTCACCTCGAACACGCCCTCCCCGATTTCCAGGATGGATATGTCGAACGTTCCACCGCCAAGGTCGAAGACAGCAACCTTTTCTTCTTTCTTCTTGTCCAGTCCGTAGGCCAACGAAGCTGCAGTCGGTTCGTTGATGATCCGCAACACGTTCAAGCCGGCGATTCGACCCGCGTCCTTGGTGGCCTGGCGCTGGGAGTCATTGAAATAGGCGGGGACCGTGACCACCGCATCTTTCACCTCTTCTCCCAGATAATCTTCGGCGGTTTGCCTCATTTTTTGAAGGATCATCGCCGAGACTTCCGCGGGACTGTACTCTTTGCCCCTCACCGAGACCGCGGCGTCCCCGTTTTTCCCGTCCACGATCTTGTAAGAGATGACCTTCACGTCGGACTGAACTTCCGGGGAGTTGAATTTCCGGCCGATAAGCCTCTTTATGGCAAACAGGGTGTTCTCCGGGTTTGTAATTGCCTGCCGTTTCGCCACCTGTCCTACAAGCCGTTCTCCCGAATCGGTGAAAGCGACCATAGACGGTGTGGTCCGTCCACCTTCCGAATTGGGGATGACTACGGGATCCCCGCCTTCCATAACCGCCACACACGAGTTGGTGGTTCCAAGATCTATCCCAATGACTTTACCGGCCATCTTCTCCTCCTACCGCATTTGTGAATTATCACGGTTCGTTATTTTCAGTATTGCTTCCAATCGCCCTATTGCTCCGCGCCGACGGAAACTACCACCTTTGCAGGCCGCAACAGACGATCCTGATACATGTATCCCTTTTCCATTTCCTCGACGACCTGGTTAGCCGGCTCACCTTGCGCCGGCACCCGCGCGATCGCCTCATGCATATGCGGGTCAAAAGGTTCACCCAGTGCCTTTATCTCCTTGACGCCATAACGCTCCAGTATATCCCTGAACATTTTGGTGACCATGCAAATTCCATCAGCCAACGCGTCGGACCTGCCGGCTGCCTCGCAGTGCATCTGTGCCCGCTCGAGATTGTCCACAACCGCAAGGAGATCCCTCAAGAGTTCTTCGTTTCTGTACTTCAGGAATTTACTCTTCTCTTGCAAGGCCCGTTTCTTGTAATTCTCAAATTCCGCCACCGCGCGCATCCAACGATCACGATTCGCTTCAACTTCTTTCAATGCCTTTTCCAGAGGGTCAAGCTCCGGCTGACCTTGTTCCTCAATCTTTTGGCCCGCGGACCCCTCTCCGGATACAGGCGTCAATTCGGTGCGAGTATGCTCTTCAAGGGCCTTTTCTTTCTTCCGACGCATCTCTTGCAAATCAATAGGTTCTGATCCTTTCGGTTCGTTGCGGTCCCATTCAGTCACCTTTACCTCCACCAATACCGGCGATCGCTCTTCTACCTAGATGCCAAATGACTAATGATACCTGAATGTTAGTCTATCATCGCGCTCACACATACATTTGGGCACAGCCCCCTCCATTGTCAAGAGGCTTTCGTCTATGTCCCCTGAGAACTGATGAGCAGAAGCTATGCGTAGAGCATCCGGCCGGCCGCGCGCTTATTTCCTTGAGAAGTGGGTCCTTTCCTCATAGTAGTCGAGGAGCCTCTTCTTTATCTGATAGGACTGGTCGGACAGAGAAACTTTATAGATGTGAGGGTTGGTGAAACGCTTATATTCAGGCTCCAGACTGTTGATCTGTGATTCGGCTCGCGCTCGGATCTTGTCCAGTCCAGGCGGCTCGTAAACCTGGCGGCCATTGAGAAAGATCGGCACCATAAGTTCTGTTGCCGTATAGGGAGGCCGGTACATCTTCTTCATGTAATCGTACGTGGGATGGTGTGCCTTCACAAGCTCACCGCTGGGTAGGGGTTCGTCGACCTGGGCCAGGAGATCCCCGATCATTCGATCATTTCCATTATGAAAGCGTATGATCTTCTTCACTCCAGGGTTCGTAACTTTCATGGGGTTCTGGGAGATCTTGATCTTCGGTGCAAGGACACCATCACCCTTGTCGGCAGCCATAAGCTTGTAGACAACACCCAAGGCCGGAGTCTGGTACGAAGTCATGAGCCGCGTCCCCACACACCAGACGTCAATCGGGGCACCCTGATCCCGCAGGCTCTCGATGATCCACTCGTCCAGATCGCTGCTCGCAAGGATCTTCACTTCAGGAAGACCTTCCTGGTCCAGAATGTATCGCGCAGCTTTAGCATAGTAAGCCAGGTCACCGCTGTCTATACGTATCCCCTGGAGCTGCTTTCCCGCGCTACGCATCTCTTTTGCCACCTTGGCTGCCTGGCGAACGCCCTCGCTGGTGTCGTAGGTGTCTACGAGCAACACGCAATTGTCCGGGAAGACTTCGGCAAATCCCTGGAATGACTCTAACTCGTTATCGAAGCTTTCAACCCAACTGTGCGCATGAGTTCCTCTCACGGGAATTCCGAACAACTTCCCGGCCTTCGCATTGGAGGTCCCCACGCACCCCCCGATGTACGCGGCTCTGGCCCCGTACAGGGCTGCATCCACACCGTGCGCACGGCGGGTGCCGAAATCCACCACCGGTTCCCCTCTCGTGGCAATGCACATGCGTGCCGCTTTTGTCGCTATGAGCGTCTGATGCCCTACGAGCGCGAGCATTGTAGTTTCTAAGATCTGAGCTTCCGAAATACGGCCGACAACTCTTATCAGAGGTTCATTCGGGAAAACCACGCTCCCTTCAGGCACAGCCCAGATATCGCCGGTGAATTTTATGCCTGATGCAAGCTGTTCGACAGCCGATGGAGAAAAGATTCCCAGGCTGCGCAAATAGTCGATGTCGTCCGGGTACAGGCCGAGCTTGTTCACGTAGTTGATAACCGTTTCCAGGCCTGCAAGAACACAAAATGCGCCGTCATCGGGATTCTGACGGTAGTAAAGGTCGAAACACGCGAGCTGGTTCCCCTTACCCAGCAATTTGTACCCTGCTACCATCGTAAGTTCGTAGAGATCAGTATCCAGGGTATGATTTCGGCACCTCAGGCCAACCATGCCGCACGTGCCATCAACCTCCCCGAGGGTGGCCCCTGTGTCGCTATCAACTAATTCCACCGCGTCCAGCAGCCGGCCGGTGGAAGGATCTCTTAGGACCGGCTTCATGGCTTCGCTTCCTTTTTCTGCCTTTCAAAATACTCTTTGAAGGCTTTCTCGTAAGGGTCAGAGGCCGTCCCCCATTCGGTGACGATACCTGCAATTAATTCGTGGGGAGTCACATCAAAGGCGATATTCCTGACCTGCACGCCTTCAGGAGCGATGGAGATACCACAGAGGTGTGTTACTTCCTTGGGATCGCGTTCCTCTATGGGAATCTCTTTCCCCGAGGAAAGGGACATATCTATGGTGGAAAGCGGTGCAGCGACATAAAAGGGAACACTATGGTATTTGGCCAATACTGCCACGGAATAGGTGCCTATCTTGTTGGCCGCATCTCCGTTGGAGGCTATGCGATCCGCTCCCACGATCACTTTATGCACTTCGCCGCGCTGCATGAGTGCGCCGGCGGTATTGTCCGTAATCAACGTCACAGGGATTCCCAGTTTCCGTAGTTCCCACGAGGTGATCCGTGCGCCCTGATTGAGAGGCCGTGTCTCATCAGAAATGACTCTGATGTCCTTGCCTTCTTCAAAGGCCGCCCTGATCACACCCAACGCGGTGCCGTACCCCGCAGTGGCCAGCCCGCCGGCATTGCAATGCGTCAAAACCGTATCGCCGTCCTCCAGAAGTCCTTTACCCACTCGGCCGATTTGCTGACACAGCTCACGGTCCTCCTGTTCCATGAGTACCGCCTCTTCCACGAGCCGCCGCTTGAGTTTAGTCGGCTCCAGGTCCTTGCCCGCGCTGAAAACCTGTCTCATCCTTGCTATGGCCCAGAAAAGATTCACGGCCGTGGGCCGAGTCGATCCTATTTGCCCGCACACATTGTCGAAATGACCGGCAAGGGACTCCTGGCTGCCGTCCGGAGCCTCAAGCATGCCCAGAGCAATCCCCATGGCCGCGGCTACCCCGATCGCAGGGGCCCCTCGCACTGCCAGACGCCGTATCGCGTCGCACATCTCCTCGACGGTACGGATCTGTATGTATTCCTCCCTCTGTGGAAGCAGGGTTTGGTCGAGAAGCCTGATGTGGTCGCTTTTCCATTCAATGGTTCTGAAGGGATCCTGCAATGTTCCTCCTTATAAAGCCTCTGTCCCTGATTTGCGATAGTTTCGCTTCGTGAACTATAGTACCACGCGTTGAGAATTGCGTCGGGTCACCCTCAATGCTGTTGACTTAGGGAGAATCCCGCTATTCGCGCCACAGGTGCAATCGTCAGCCCGGGAAACTCCGCGTTCCGCACGGGATTCGCGGGGATGACGACCGAAGGACTGCCAATCTCGTAAGGTAGCGGGAGGGCGGCAAATAGTCAATCCTCAGCTACGCTGGGGAGGCGGAGCCGGCTTACTGCAACTGATTTATGTTTATTTAATTACATAAATATAACTAATTAACTTTAATTCTTAATAAATCACTTGAGATTTTATCCAGATCCTGCTATATGAGAAAAAAAACCGAGAGGGTCCGCGATGAACCTGAAATTCGCTCTCATCGTCCTTGCTATTCTGTCCTCGCTGCTTTATTCGGCAACCGGGCCGGTCCATTGCGCAAGAACCTTGTCCCTTACCGTGTGTCAGGAGCTTGTCAACTCAGCTCGCGGCTACGAGGCACGCTCCGCGTATCACAACCGCGTTGCCAAAGCCCTGATGATGCAAATCCAGACCATGGCCAAACAGCCCAGCAATCCGGGAACCGTCTCCGCCATAGACAATCTTTTCTCTCAGTACGATGAGAACCGGGTGATGGAGCAAAAGTTCATGGAACTCTATCGGCAGGTCTCTGATGAAGCCAACAACTGTATGAAATCAGTTCAATGATCGGCTGTGAGCCAATCGCGGTAGTTCTGATGACGGAAGCCTGAGAGTCTCAGCAGGTGAATTTTCGATGCAGGTGCTTTGTTCAGTAACGTTGAGGGGGAAGCCTTGTGCTTCTCCCTCGCCCACCTTCACATACCTTCCCCAAATGTCCTTATAGTATTTGCCAAAAATAATGGCCATTTGGCCATTTTAAGTAGAGAATCCCAAAAGGCTCACCGTGGCCGGCGTTGTTGCCGTCATTCCTGCGAAAGCAGGAATCCATCCCGCGAACCGCGGGACTGGACCGCGGATTAAGTCCGGAGTGATCACGCCGTTGGCGTGATCATTCGCACAAATCGGACAAAGAATTGGGCAATTGCTATATATCGACACTTTTTTGATCCGAATAGCCCCAGATTAGGGGCAAGATTCAAACCTGCCCCACCACGCCGAGTGCGTTACGGCCTACCGGACCGATCCATAACCTGCTATTAAGGGAATATGGACAAGACGCGCCAGAGTCGGTCATGGATCACACTGAAAGTCACCGTGCCGGACGAGATGGTCGATGCGGTGAGCAACTTTTGTCATGAACAGGGCTCAAGGGGTGCGGTCCTGGACGATACGCGCCCCGGTGTGACGAGCATAACAGCCTACTTTCCCGTCGAGACATGGGACGTCGTATCCAGCCGGTTCAAGAAATACCTCGCCGAATTGCACGACATCTTTTCCGACCTGCCGGCGCCTGTTGTAGAGACATCGCCTCTGCAAAACGAGAACTGGGCCCTCACGTGGAAAGCGCACTTCAAGAGTGTGAAGATCGGCAAACGCCTGATGGTGACTCCACCCTGGCTCAAACCGAGGACCGGAAAAAGAG
Source organism: uncultured delta proteobacterium (assembly GCA_963809365.1). Classification (GTDB taxonomy): domain Bacteria; phylum Desulfobacterota; class Desulfomonilia; order Desulfomonilales; family Desulfomonilaceae; genus CAWBBA01. Next base: position 78,826 of record CAWEJR010000012.1, read on the forward strand.
AAGTAATCATCATCGAGCCGGCCGAAGCCTTTGGTACGGGAACTCACGAGACAACGCGAGGTTGTCTCATGTTGCTCGAAGAGGCCCTTGAAGAGCTGAACAAGGTCAGCGATAGCCCTTCGCTCCTGGATGTGGGGTGCGGTTCCGGAATCCTGGGAATCGCGGGAATCAAGCTGGGAGCCGGCCCTGTCCTGGCAGTTGATAACGACCCTGTAGCCGTAGAGGCCGCGCGGAAAAACGCTCTTCTCAACAAGGTAGATGATAAGCTCCAGCTCAGGTGTGCCCCCGTGAAAGAATTGGCCGGCCGCTACGACATCGTCGTCGCAAACCTGGACCCCATGACGCTTGCAGCCAACAGGGACAAGCTCATCTCGTTGGCAGACCGTTTCCTGATCGTTTCCGGAGTGCCGTTAGACCAGTGGGACGGAATAAGAAACCTGTTTGTCAGCCGGGACCTTGCCCTCGAAAGAGAGATCATGGATTCAGAGTGGGGATGCGGCATGTTCGGAAAAGGTCATGAACGGCGCGAGTCTTGAGCCCAAAAAAGGTTTGCGCCTAAGTTCTGAAAATTGACACAGGCAAAACAACCGTCGAATTCGAGTTCCAGCTAAAGTTTTTCCAAATGTGCCATCGCGACATTCTCACCGGATCGCTTGTCGGACAGAGTTACGCCGGTCTTGCGAGCCAACTCCTCGAGAGATCCGTGATGATGCAGATAGCCGTCATAGGCATACACAAGAAGGTTCCTTGCATGCTCTCTAATGCATCCCAATAACTTTTCGGCTTGTTCCTCAGCCACTTCGGTCAGTCGCCCCAACATTAAAATAACCAATTGGAATTCACGGTCTTCCGACCAGACCACGCAATCATCGAAGATGTCCGACACAACAAAATTGTCTGAAAACCGAGGGGCGAGCAGTCGGGCATGAGCTATGTTGTCGCTCGAAATATCTACTCCCCACGGGATGAGATTGCCATTGGACTGACAGATCTTCTTCAGCAACACGCCGTTGCCGCATCCCAGATCGAGCACGTTGCCGGTTGCTTGCGAGAGAGTCTCTGCTGCCAACTTCACAATGGGCTCGTGGAACAAGTCCATGCCCTGCTCTGGAACTGAAACCATTGTCCGCGTAATACCATTCCAAGTCTCGGAAAGGCTCGGTCCAGTTGAGTCGTCTGGAACGCTCACCGCCCGTCACTCTTGCCTTTGCAGATCCGGCCCCCCCCTTGTAGCTCACCCGGTACGTCTCGGCAGTGGCATCGGTCACGGTAGATATCGTTCCCACAGGGGTCGTGATTTCAGCAAGTCCGTTCAAGGCCGTCCACTCGACGGGCCAGCTCAACATCTCTTCCAGCCAATCCATTTCCTGATGAAATCCCGCGGACCTTGCGACCTCGGTGAACTTGTCGGCCAGTTCGACGGTCGGCTGACAATCGAAACTGCAAGGCAGGTGGATGGCGATTCTCAGCCCCAGCCATCTTAACAACATGGTTACAATTTGACACTTCCGTTATTTCGAGGTGAGTGGGACTGATGATCCTTTTCTTGGCCGTATTTTGGGCCATCGGCCATGTCGTGTCGATGAACCCCTCGTCAACCCAAACTCGGTTGAAAAAATCTATACAGCATGACGGATAACCTAACAAACGTCCGATCGCTTCGTCGTCGTGGCTCAAATATGCGGATTCAAAGAGCTGAACATCCGAGACTCGTCCTATGGCGCACCAATAGTGGAATGGCTCACCTTCTCGCGGTGTCTTGCAAGGAATTAGCGTACACTGTCTGCTACGGCAACCTTTTCCAGAGGGGCCACGGTCAGCCCATGACGTTGCAAGCATCGCGCCGAAGGCCTCAAGTTCGTCCGGGGCAACCGATGTGAGCGCACACGCTCTGACCCCTTCCAGGATCGACCTCCATTCCAATTCCGCGAGGCAAGCACATACCTTACGAATTCTCGGCTCCCAAACAACCTTCGCTTCATCGTTTGCCCAGGAATGCCTGGTAAATTCTTCGAGTCGGTAATCGAGCCTTTGCATTGAGAAAGATGACAGCACGTCTGCCTTGGCGCCGGTTGCCTCGGGCATGGCTGAAGAGTCCATCGTTGTCGATGCGTCAGGCTGATTCACCGTTGAAGGGCTCAGTGATCCGAGTTGCATCCAAATCGGAATTGGCCGAGCCGTAAAGCTCGACAAATCGCTCCTCGTCCTGTCTCATCTCCTCGGCAGCCTCATTGAGCAACTGCAAAGAGTCGTTTGACATGTTCGCATTGATAACCCTTGTCCGGTACCTTGAAATAACCCCGGCAGCGGCTGAAAAACTCACACCTGCGCGCACTCTTCGGCCTCCAGGCAGGTCGACATGTGCTGTTCCAGGAAGCCCGCGAATTGATCTTCAGGAATTCCCAAAGAGACAAGGCGCTTTGAGAAGGTCACCGTGACCGTCGTCGGTCACGTACCGGTCAACGGCCGGATCTTCCTCCTGGAGGCTCCACAGACTGGTCGGTTTGCCGCTGAAAAATGACAGGAAAAGCGAGTGGAAAGGCTCAATGGGACTGCTTACGGTTGATCCTCGCAAGTAGTATTCGGCCAGCGCAATAAGCTCATCAACCAGCGGCCGCTTCCGGCTGGTTGATTTCCAGCTTGACGCTGAAGTTGAGCGCCTGGGCGATCTTGACCGCCTTTGTCATTCCCGGTGCAGCCCGCACTGTCACCCGGACCGGATGCTTCTGGGTGAGTTCGGCGAACCGATAGAGTCTCGCGAAGTCCGCTGTCGGGTCATCAACCACCAGGTCGATCGGCGCCGAGTCCGACAGGTGCAGCAGGGCATCGGCATCACAGTCCAGAGAAAGGACTTGCAAGGACCATAGGTTTTCTCGGGGCACTGCGGAAAACGCTTCAGCCAGCGTTCGGGCATCGTCGGACCGGACCGTGACGGTCTTGTCCTGATACTTGTTCAGCGCCGCGGCGGGAATATTGTAGATCAACATGTTAATCAGCCTTTCAGAGCAATGGGTCACCGCAGAGATCGCGGAGCGTCAGATGGCCGTCATTGTAGGGGCGACTGGCAGTCGCCGACTTCCGGATTCTGCGGTGACGGGACAAGAGGGCGACTGCCAGTCGCCCCTCACACATGACTTTCTCTGCGTTCTCTGCCGCACTCTGCGGTGAGTCATGACGATCTCTTCACGCGCAGGAGTCGGACCGTTCACGGGTCTTGCACTCTCCAGCCGATCGATCTCTATGGCAGCGTTTCTCGCCAGTCTGAAGAGCGTTTTGCGCGATTGGCAGTCAGGGTCTTTTGCGAAGAGGTTCCCTGTCGTAGCGTACGTATGCACGGGACATCCGCCGTGGCAAAGGGCCAGGTAATCGCATTCAGCGCAATCTTCCTTTTCCATGAGGCGCATTGGACGATCCAGGAACTGCTTTCGTATCGGACCGTTCATGATGTCGGCCATGTCTTCGCACGTGAGGATGTTCCCGAAGACATATTCCGGATAGCTGGCCGTGAAGCCCTTCGCACTGACTCACGTTGCCTTTCGGGTCAATGCCTATGAATGTGTCTGAGCAATTTTCTCTGAAGCAACAACTCAAGCTGTTCTCGCCTGTCCGGAAATAATGAATCAACTGGTCAAAGGGGGTGATGGAAACTCCTTCGGACCTTCCCTTGCGCATCCAGAGATCGAAGAGATCCGAATAGAAAGTGCTGAGGAGGTCACTATCCAGGGGAAAATTTCGCTTGGCAGGTGTTGGGGGTCCGCCCGGGTAAGGAGTGTTCACCTGAAAACCGTTCAAACCCAGTTTCTCAATGTAGTACGAATAGAATTCATCCGCGCCGATTGCTCAGCGATGCTCCATTGAGCACCGCAATCACTCCGACCTTGATACCGGCCTCACTGGCTTCCTGGTATCGGCGAAACCAAGAATCATTGAACGTTTCAGGGGTCGCCTGCCCGCCACCTTTCTGTACAGATTGGGAAAGTCCAGGGACGAACCCACCTCGTTCGTTGAACATCTCGGACATGACCTGACGAAAACGTGGCCCGTAGCCGATCAGGTTGGACTGGACACGTGTTCTCGATACGTATCTTGCTCTTTTCGGCGATTTCCCGGCAGATGTCGTTGGCCCTGAGGAGCCACTCCGGGGACATGGTGAGGATTTCTCCGCCTGTCCATACAATCTTCAAGTCAGTGACTTCCTGGCGCTGGAGGTACGTGACGATTCTCGGAAGAATGAGTTCAAAATCTTCCAGTTCCATCACGTCGGAAGTTTTGTTCTCGAAACAGTATTCACAGTCCGCGTTGCAGCGAAAGGTCGGGGCCATGAGGACAGAGAAATGATTGAGGGGCATTGGATGTCTCCGAAAACCAATAATCAGGAATATCATTTCACCAAGCAAAGAGACGGATGGCTTGGTAGTGTCTTAATTAAGTGTACACGCCGTCATTCCGGCACACGCCAGGATCCCATCTCGCCGAAAAACGGGACTGGGCCCCGGATCGGATTCCGGGGTGACCCCACGTTCGCGGGGTAGAGACCGCCCATGGCGTCCCAAATTAGGACACTGCCGACAGGTGGGTGGGACAGGCTTCCAGCCTGTCATTCATATTAGACAGGCTGGAAGCCTGTCCCACCAATATAATTTGCTTTGGGCTTTCGCGCTCGCAGTGACTTTGTCGATGCTCCAGTAATTTACTTCGTTGAAAGTGCATCGGCATCCGACC
>CAWEJR010000013.1:0-115517 GCA_963809365.1 uncultured delta proteobacterium
GGGTATCAGCGTATGGAAATCGTCTATCTCGACAGCTCAGCTAAGGTCAGCCGGTATTACTTGAAACCAGCTGCGTCTGGTGACTTTCCACACGTGTCCAGGACAGTGTTCCTCAATTGAAGAAGACTGAACGTGCCCTCGCCACCAGATTGGTCCCAGAATTTCGATCCCTCCTTTCACCCAATTTTCCGCGGCCTTTATAGCCTTCTCAGGAGCTCCTTTCATCTGCGGTGCAAACTTCTGCTTTACCTGTTCAAGCGATTTTGTGCGTTCTGTTCCTTTTTGCTGCCTGACAACTACTTCGCTTGCCTTCATGAAGGCAAGTACCGCATCACATGGACTGAGTTCTTCCGGACTGTCTTGCACTCTGTGGACCAACTTCGGTCGGCATGGGGGCAGGTGATGTCGGCGGTGGGGCCATTTGAGCTCCACGTTTCTTGAGTTCTTCGATCTCCTTTGCCAGACTTGCTTTTTCGCGTTTCAAAGAAGCGATTTCCTCATCGGTCGCCTTATTTTTCTTCTGAAGCTCCTTGTTCTCGGCGGAAAGAGCACCTTTAGCTTTGTTCAGATCGTCCAAATCTCGCTGCATTCGCGTATTCTTGTCTGAGAGAGCCTTTGAGTCATCAGTTAGACGGGTTTTTTCCTGGTTCAAACGAGCAACCTCGCCGTTCAATCTCTCGACCTCAGAGCTCAGCTTTTGGATTTGCTGCTTGGCGCTCTCGAGTTCCTCTTTGTACCTGCCGCATCCTGAAACCATGAGTGAAGAAACGATCAAGATCAGGGTCCAGCAAGAGAGTACCTGAAATGACGGCAATTTCCGGTCAAAACTCCTGAAGCTTCTGTAGCCTGTTTCGCGAATTTCCTGACCGAGCATCCCCAACATCCGTCTCACCTGCCGGGTTGAATCGTAAATATTCACGCTACCCCTCCTGTCGCAAAGGTCGAATGTGATAACCAGACTCGAAATCCCGCATTGTCCCTGTCTCCAGTTTCCAGCGTCCTTGCCGTACTATACTCGCCCGGGCCAAGGCTGTCACGGAGAATTTGCCGGCCCGTCAGAGCAACGGTGCAAGTCTCTTGGAGTTCAAAATCGTTTGGCCACCAGATCGATATGCGCTCACACAGCGGCAAGGAGTTTAAGCTGCTTTCTCCTCGATCCTACCCTCGTGATCATGTGTTTTGGACGGAGAATATGAGTATTTTCCATTGACTCCGGGGCCTGAGCAGCCCCATACTGTTTCCACGCCAGCAGAAAATTAGGAGTCTGGATCATGACCGCCATCAGATTATTAGGAGTTTCGATCTTCGCCGCCCTGGCTTCCATGAGCATTCTCGGCTGCAGCGAAAAGGTCCAGGTGGCTGTACCTCCTCCGGCAGAAGTCATCGTCAGCCATCCGTTGAAAAAGGAAGTGACTAAGTACCTTGAGTTCACGGGGACCACGGCCGCATTGGAATTCGTCGAGATCAGAGCCAGGGTCGAGGGGTGGTTGGAGAGCATTCATTTCACACCGGGATCTCAAGTCAAGAAAGGAGATCTAGCTTTTTGTCATTGATCCTAGGCCGTTCCAGGCCAGGGTTGATCAGTACGAAGCTGCCCTCAAAGGGAAGCAAGCGGACCTACAGCTCAAACAGGCAAATCTCAAACGCGCGCAGCAGCTTCTTTCCACCGCATCCATTAGTCAGCTCCAATTCGATGTGCAGAGCGCAGAAGAGGCGGTGGCAGGCGCACAGGTTGGAATCAGCAAGGCCGATTTGGAGAAGGCCATGCTCGATGTTGCATACACTCGCGTCCTGGCGCCCATTAACGGGAGGGCAAGCCGCAACTATGTGGACATAGGGAACCTGGTGGGGGCTGGAGAAAAAACGCTGCTGACGGAGCTTGTCAACGATACGTCGGTATACGTTTATTTTGACGTCAGCGAGCGTGACCTGCTCATGATACTCAGAAAATTTCCGAGGATCGAAACCGAAGTTGCGTCGGACAGGGAGAAACCTCGAGCTTACCTTCAACTGGCGGATGAGACCGGATATCCCCATGAAGGGAAAGTCGATTTTGTAGAATCGCGGGTTGATCCAAGCACAGGCACCTTGAGGGTCCGCGCAATTTTCTCCAACGACAAGGGGCTGCTTGTTGCCGGGCTCTTCGGTCGTGTTCGAGTTCCAATTGAGCAAAAAGAAGCTCTCCTCGTACCTGAGCTTGCAGTGGGTATCAGCCAGGCCGGAAGGTACGTTCTTGTCGTAAACAAGGATCAGATAGTAGAACAGCGACTCGTAAAGACCGGTCAGCTTGAGGGAACCCTTCGGGTCGTAGAGGAGGGGCTTGCCAAAGACGAATGGGTAGTAGTCAACGCCATCCAGCGAGCAAGACCCGGTGCGAAAGTCACTCCCAAGGAATCGGCCATCTCTTCTGCACCTCAGGCCTCCGAAAAGGCGGCTCCATCTTCCGGAAAGTAGTGGAGGTCCACCATGCTGAGTCGCTATTTCATTGAAAGGCCCATTCTTGCCTCTGTGGTATCCATTCTCATTGTTTTTGCAGGCGCCATTTCGATTTTCAGCCTTCCAATCGCTCAGTATCCTGAAATTGTCCCGCCAGTTGTTCAGGTAACGGCATACTATCCCGGGGCCGATCCGCGAGTGATCGCAGAGACAGTCGCGGCGCCGATTGAGCAGCAAGTCAACGGCGTCGAAAACATGCTTTACATGTCGAGCCAGAGTGCTGCTGACGGGTCCTACACGCTCAATGTGACCTTCGAGCTTGGAACCAACATAGACATGAACACGGTTTTGACGCAGAACCGCGTCTCAGCAGCACTGGCGCAGTTGCCCGAGGATGTCCAGCGACAAGGGGTCACGACGAAAAAGGTGTCCAGTGCCCTTGTCCTTGTTTTGAGTGTGTTTTCTCCGGATAACCGGTACGACGACCTTTTCGTGACGAACTACGCAACGATAAACATGAAAGATACCTTGAGCCGAATACCGGGGGTCGGCAACATAGTCTTGTATCCCAGTAAAGACTACTCCATGCGGTTGTGGCTCGACGCGGACAAACTGCGGGCGAGGGATCTCACCGTTGATGATGTGGTGGGTGCACTTCGCGAGCAGAACGTCCAAGTGGCCTCAGGACAACTCGGTCAGCAGCCAGTCCCAAAGGATCAGGTCTATCAGCTCAATGTCAATACCCTCGGTAGGCTTACGAATGTAGAGCAGTTTGAGGACGTGATTCTCAAGACCGGCGAAGGCACGCGGGCCATTCGCGTCAAAGATGTGGGGAAAGTCGAATTAGGCGGAAAAGCTTACGACTTCTTGTCGCTTTTCAACGGCCGACCTGCGGCCACTATGGTGATCTATCAGTCTCCCGGTTCCAACGCGATAGAGGTGACCAACCAGTTGCTCAAGACCCTTGAGGAGCTTAAGAAAAATTTTCCTCAGGGAATCGAGTATCAAGCACTCTACAAAATATCCGATTTTGTGAACGCATCTATTCATGAAGTTATCAAGACGTTGTTCGAGGCCTTCGTGCTTGTGGTGATCGTGGTTTTCATCTTCCTTCAGAGCTGGCGGACGACTCTGATTCCCATGATTACCATCCCGGTCTCCCTGATAGGGACGTTTTCAGTAATGGCTTTGCTTGGGTTCTCCATAAATATGGTGACGCTCTTCGGGCTTGTCCTGGCCATAGGATTGGTTGTGGACGATGCAATTGTCGTGGTGGAAAACGTTGAGCGCAACATGGCTGAGTTTGGCATGAGTCCCAAAGAAGCTGCCATCAAATCGATGGAGGAAGTGAGCGGAGCAATCATCGGCATTACGCTGGTCCTTATGGCCGTGTTTGTGCCGCCGGCGTTCCTTGGTGGCATTACTGGCCAGCTATTCAGGCAGTTCTCTCTTACCATCGCCATTACAATGTTCTTCAGCGCGATCAATGCTCTCACATTAAGTCCTGCGCTTTGTGCCCTGATTCTGCGCCCCGGCGGCCATGGATCCCAGAATGTTTTTTTCAGGCTTTTTAACAATGCTTTCAACCGAACCACAGATTGGTATGCGCGGATTGTGTCTTTGGCTGTGCGACGGATCGCTGTCATGATGATTCTGTTTGTCGGACTGGTTTTGATTACTGGTATCGCTTACAACAAAGTTCCCACAGGATTCCTCCCGTTGGAAGATGACGGATTGATACTGGTCAATGTCCAGATGCCGGATGGTGCGACCTTGGACCGCACGAATAACACTGTGGAACAGGTAGGTAAAATTCTTGACGAAACGGACGCAGTGCTCTCCTGGGGAGCACTGGTGGGCTATTCGATGATCGATTCCGCACGATCCAATCTGGCAACGATTTTTGTTCCTCTGAAACCCTGGGATGAAAGGCTGGCGAAAGGCCGGAGCAGAGAAGTAATTATGAAGGAACTCTCCGGTAAGTTCCAGAAGATTTATGATGGATTCGTCTTTACCTATACCTTGCCGCCTGTCCTCGGATTGGGCACGGGCGGAGGGTTCGAAATGCAATTGCTTGACAAGGCGGATCTGGGTTTTCAGTCACTCGATCAGACCGGCACGGAATTGGCCGCGGCTGCGAACCAGCAGCCGGACCTGAAATCCGTCTTAGCGACATTCCGATCCACATATCCGAATATCTACATCGATATTGATCGTACGAAGGCTTTAGCGCTGAAGATTCCCCTGAACAGCGTGTTCAGCACGCTGCAAACATATCTCGGATCTGCATACGTAAATGATTTCAATAAATTCAACAGGACCTGGCAAGTGAGAGTCCAGGGAGACAGTATGTTCCGTCGGAACCCGGAGGATATATCGCAACTGTTCATGAGAAATAAGGACGGCAAAATGATTCCTATGGGTACCTTAATCAACGCTCGATACGAAGTGGGTCCGATGCGTGTGGACAGGTACAACCTTTTCCCTACCGCGAAAATTCTTGGGTGAAAATGCTCCTGGATACAGTTCCGGCCAAGCGCTCCAAACAATGGAAACGTTGGCGGCAAAGACTTTGCCGCCCGGCATGGCATTCGAATGGACGAACATGGCTTACCAGGAAAAGAAGGCAGCCGGTAAAGCGGCTATAACATTTATCGCGGCAATTCTCGTCGTTATTCTGATCCTTGCGGGGTTGTACGAAAGCTGGGCCGATCCCATTTCCGTAGTTCTAATTGTGCCCCTCGCGGTCTTGGGAGCCTCAGTTGGACTTCTCATCGGCGGTATGGACAACAACGTGTATACGCAGGTGGGGCTGGTGCTCCTTGTTGGGTTATCCGCGAAGAATGCTATTCTGATTGTGGAGTTCGCCCGCGAAGGCCGTGCCAAGGGGCAAGGGGTTCTCGAGGCTGTTACAGAGGCTTCCAAGCTCCGCTTCCGACCGATTCTCATGACTTCGCTTGCGTTTATCCTGGGAGTTCTTCCTCTGGTGACAGCAGCAGGGGCCGGCGCGGTCAGTCGCCAGTCCGTCGGAGCTGCGGTGTTTGCGGGAATGATCGGCGTAACTGTCTTGGGAGTTTTCTTCACGCCTGCTCTCTATGTGCTTATGCAGAAACGCTGGAAGAAAGGTGGCCAGACTTCGGAGAGCTTGTCATCCACCCCATAACGCAGGGAGTACGTCGCAATGGAAGTTTCTTCCTTGCATTTCATGTGGGCTATTGGACTGGGGCTCGTGAGTGCGGTTTCTCTTCCGTTGGGTGCATGGATAGGCATTCGAAAACTTCCGCGACCCACCGCTCTTTCCATTCTCGCGGCTTTTGGAGCTGGGGCTCTATTTGCCGCCCTGACCATCGAACTGGTCGCCCCGAAAGTGACAGCAATTGCTCACGGCGCCGGTCCTCATCCGTCCGCGGAGGCTTATGAGCATTTTTTCGCGCTTCTCGTTGGCCTGATCATTGGGGGCATACTCTTCGTAGTATTGGATCAGCTTGTTAACGCTCACGGAGGGTTTCTCCGCAAGACCGCCGCAACTTTGGCTCACCTCAGAGCCGATAAACTCCGCCAGGCAAAAGAGTCGCTCGAAGAGTTATCGAAATTTGCTCTCGTGCGTACCCTGTCTCCTGAACACACAAACCTCCTGGTGGAAATGATTCGCCCTGTGACGTTTTACGGGGGGGAAGCAATCGCGAAGGCCGGTGAGGAGGTAACAGCTCTATATTTCTTAAAATCGGGCACAGTTGAGATCATTCGCGATGCAGCAGTTAGCTTGCCGGGGGACACACGGGAGATGGGCGAGTTCACCGCCGGAGACGTCATCGGCTTACTATTTCTCCTGACCGACAGCCCCACGGTATTAACTGCGGTGGCAAAAGGTACCGTGGAATGTTTTGAACTCGCTAAGAAGGATTTCACGACGGTGCGCCAACTGTCACCCGAATTTGACCAGGCGTGCCGTGAACTGGGCGCTCAGAGACTCGAACGACTTCGCGAATATCAGGCGGCCCAAGTCGAGACAGCTCAAACTTGGGTTCGGCAAGCTGAGCGATCATTGCGTATAAGCCAAAGTTTTCCAAGTGAATTGCAGCTCAAGTCAGAATCACAGCAACACTCGGGTGCTGCTCTCGCCATTTGGCTCGGGATATTGCTCGACGGAATCCCTGAAAGTCTTGTGATCGGTGCGGGCTTGGCGGATCTCCTGGTGGAACGCTCTCACATGATAGACCAACTGCGATTTCTCCACGTCATTCCATATACTCTGATCGCAGGTCTGTTTCTCTCCAACTTCCCGGAGGCACTATCCAGTGCTACAAATATGCGTAAGCAGGGCATGACCAACAAGAAAATCATGCTCATGTGGGTTTCACTTATGGTCCTCACAGGAGTTGGGGCGGGACTTGGATTCCTTCTTGGAGGCATCCTGCCGCTTACATGGATTGTGTTCACGGAAGGCGTTGCGGCAGGAGCCATGCTCACCATGATTGCGTCTGCCATGATACCTGAGGCCGTCCATTTGGGTAGCCCTCACGTGGTGGGTTTGAGCACCCTTTCCGGGTTCTTGTCGGCAATCATTTTCAAGCTGTTGGAATGACATATTTTCGGGGTTGTGAGCGTTGACTTCCAACCGGCACTGAATGGCTCTTGTTTCAATGCTCTGGTTCACGCAGCACGGAAGTTCTTGCTGACAGCGACGTACGGGTCTGGAACAATCTTCATGGTTACTTGCTTGCTTGAGAGTGGGAATAAGAGAGAGTCAGAGGAACAGCCGATATGCCGTGCAAGAATATACTTAGCAGTACGGTCAGCGTTATCACGGCGAATTCTCTTTCGTATCCGGTGATGCCAATTTTGCCTATGGCCATAAGTGCATACAGGACGGAGGCTATGCCGCGTGGGCCAAACCAGGCTATCATCCAAACCGCGGGCTTATCGAGGCCTGCACCACGAAGGCATAAGGCAACGGGGATCATACGAATAACGGTAAGGCTCAAGACAGCATAGCATAAAGCCCGAACGTCCCAGTAACTAACCATTGCCGGAACCATGGCTAGACCGAAGAGCAAGAATACGAAGAGAGACATCTGCTGACCTTCCGCCTCGCCAAACTCCTGAATCCGCTCACGTACTTCGTGTGTCTGGGTACTGAGAAAGAGGCCTGCACAATAAGCCGCGATGAAACCGTTGCCGTGAAACTGCTCGGCAGCAGTGTAAGCAATTACAGCCAGCGACCCCGCTACCAGGCGCTGGAAGGTTGGCTGCATCCAGCCTCGCCGCGATGCCTCCTCCACCAGTCTGCCTCCGCACCAGCCGACGAGGATTCCGGCGACCGGGCCTAAGGTAAGCTGCCTCACCACAAAGATCAGCCATGAGCCCGAACCATTCCCCGCGTGCTCTCCTCCGGAAAGGGCAGCGACACACATCAGGATGGGAGCTAAAGCGATGCCGTCATTGAGCCCGCTCTCCACGTTGATTGCCTGCCGCATTCTTTCCGGGAGGCGTTCGCTGGTCACCACTGCTTGGCCGAGGGCAGCGTCGGTGGGAGACAGTATGAGCGCTACTAGCGCAGCAAGCCACAGATTCTGATTGTTGACCAGCACGGCCGCGACAAGGAAACCCAGCACCATCGTCAACGGAAGTCCTATGCCCAGCAAACGGAGAGGTATACTTCGCTGAAGTCTTAGCGTGCGCAGGTTCACCGTCGAGGCGTCCACGAACAAGATTATCACGAGGGTGATTTCCGCTATAAGCTTCACGACCGTGGCACCGGGCTTGATATCCAGCAGATTGAGAGCTATGGGACTGGCCAAGATACCGATTCCGGCAAACACCATAGGCGCAGTGATCGGGGACTTCTCGGACACGCGAGATACCAGTCCGTAAAAGAAGATCAACAGAGCGGCCAAAATGATGGTCGGATAATCAATCATGCGGTTGGTTTTACCATCTGCAAATAGTCGCGGGTCACAAATCTCTAAGCCGAATTATCCGAACCCCTCTCAGGGTTTGACCCGGAGTCGCGAGCGCGAATCCGGTGGCCGATATAAAGGCTCAATGAGATAGGCCACCACAAGCGATCCGTAAAACTGTCCCATGATCGCTTCAGTAATGGCCAGCCTTTGGGCGAACTCCGTCTTTGGCGTGATATCCCCATATCCCAGGGTAGCCAGAGTAACGAAACTAAAATATACGAAATGTGATGCCGATTCCTGCTTCGGAACCTGCAAGGCGAACGATTCCGGATGGAACCAGTCGAGTATTGTGTAAATATGGGCGTAGAACATCCCCAGGATCAAGTAGAGGTTCACGGCTGAAATGATTAGTTGATGCGTGACTTCTCGGGCCTTTAACATGGCCGAGAGCATCAAAGCGCCGCAGCATGAGTACAAGATAAGTGTGAAAGTCAAGAGAAGCAGGCCGATTCGCATGCGAGCAGGTCCGAGCATGTCCTCGGGAAGAAGCTTTGCCGAGGCTATGGCCACCACTACGACCAATGAGGACACAGCTATGATTTTTCGGGAAAGGCTCTTTCTGTCGCTGAGAAGCCAGGCCCCGGCCACGCCGACTAGTGCAAAGGACAGATTGGTAAGGGCGCCGGGTATCAGCGGGTCGAGAAGGAGAAGCCCAAGGAACAATATCAGTACCAGGATAGCTCTTTCGTGAAGGACTCGCTGACGAATGCTCACAGCTAAGGTTCCCCTTACAACAATCGAGATGCTCTTATCTAATATCATAACGTTGCGCCAGGACAAACACTAATCAGGGGGGTCAAGGAAAGTCAGAAATAGGTCAAGAGGCTGCTAATCTTCCACAACTTCGTAATGACTGACATTTCTATCGTATTCAATCATCATAGCTTGAACCGACTCCGGAACCACTGCAACATCTGCTTTTGCGCCTGCAAAACGCTCAATTGCTTCAATTGATTCCCAAACTGTAATTATCAGGAACTCGGTGCCCTGTTCGACAGTTCGTCTCAGGATGGATGCGCTGATGAACCCATTGATTTTGGAGAGTTTTGGAAACGTGTCGGATCTGAGATGCTCAATATAGTTGTCAGCCTCCCCGGGCTTGGCGATGCCTTTCCAGTGCCTTGATATCATGATGCTACTCCACAGGTCTGGTCAACCCTTCAAAAGGAAAATGTCTTTTTCTCAGAATATCAAAGACTTGCTCGGCTCTCTCTTCCGTCTCTTGCACCCACAAGAGTAATTCCCCTCTTTCAAAAACACACCCAAACTCTTTTGTTAAGGATTCCAGATACTTTTCAGTCATCTTCTTCGGATCTATTCCAAGAGACGCTATCACCGTCCCGTAGCGCTTCTTTCCCTCACTCTCATTATAAAAGACCATTTGGCCCTCCAAGTGGTTTTATGCCGGGGGCATGAAACTCAATCTGCGCTTCTATCATTACAAAATGTGTGCCAGGACCGCAAGGAAAACGCTGACAGGAGAGAAACAGCATTCCACACGGAGGATCAACAGCCGACCATTCACAAGATCGTTGACCCGGACATACGTTCTTGTAATGCGGGCTTCTTGACAAGGCTTTCTCCGGCCTGCCCGGACAGGTGAGACTGCGATTGAGCGTGCAAATGGCTGCGTCACCAAAACCGCCGATTCCGTAGCAAGCGAGTACAATACCTACCAATTTGTCGCTAATGCCTGCCGGCTCCACTGACTATGTCAGACTAATATAGCAATCTTACACGGCTTAACCAGATTTCGGCTTTGTTGGCACGCTCTTCGCATAGCTCCAGGTCAAGAGGGGCCTCGACATTGGAAGAACCGCCCAGGGCGGACCGGTCCTCTGTTCGCTCAAATATGGATTATCGAGTGGGCGATTACAGAGGTCAAGTCCTCCGCGGTTATCGCGTCAAGCTCACATTTTTGACCCAGGCTAATGATGAACCGGATCTACGTGACAGACACTACATTGCGGGATGGCGAGCAAACGGCAGGCGTGGCCTTTTCTGGTGAGGAAAAGGTCGTCATAGCCAGGATGTTGGACGGGCTTGGAGTCCACGAAATTGAGTGCGGTATTCCGGCTATGGGAAATGAAGAACAGCGTGTCGTCATCAGCATGGTGAAACTGGGACTCGCCGCACGACTCATGACGTGGAACCGTGCCGTTATTTCGGATGTCGAGGCATCCCTTCGCTGCGGGGTTTCTGCGGTGGCGATATCGCTGCCCGTTTCCGACCTCCAGATAGCCAACAAGCTGGCCAAGACGCGTGATTGGGTCCTTCATAAGCTCCGGACCGCGGTAGGATTTGCAAAAAAAGAGGGACTGTATGTTTGTGTGGGCGCAGAAGACGCCTCTCGAGCCGATGAGGATTTTATCGCTGATTTCGGATTGCTCGCGGAAGATTGTGGGGCAGATCGTCTCAGGTTTTCCGATACAGTGGGACAAACTGATCCATTCGTCATATTCGACAAGGTCTCAAGATTGAAGCTCCGCATGAATTTGCCCATTGAGATTCATACACACAATGACTTTGGACTTGCCACTGCCAACGCCCTCGCCGGAGTCCGTGCCGGCGCGGCTTTTGTCAGCACCACGGTCCTTGGGCTTGGAGAAAGAGCCGGCAATGCGGCTCTGGAGGAAGTGGTCATGGCCCTCACCCATCTATACGGAATAGACATGGGCCTGGATTTATCTCTTCTGCCAGCCCTTTGCGAATACGTCTCAAAATCGTCGGGCAGGGAAATCCCCGCGGGCAAGCCCATCGTGGGGAGCAAGATCTTCTCTCACGAATCTGAAATTCATGCATCCGCAGTCATAATGGATCCGACCAATTATGAACCCTATCCTCCGGAAAAGTTGGGCAGGGAACGAGAAATTACACTGGGCAAATATTCCGGTCGGAGGGTTCTTTCATATCGGCTGAGTCGGTTGGGGCTAGCCAAAAGGGCCGAGAATCTAGGTGATCTGGTCCGGCGAGTGCGCTGTCTCAGCGACCATTTGAAGCGTGCGTTATCCGACGAGGAGCTGATTGAGCTTTGCAGGTAAAGGCGCCAATGGAAATTCAAGAAAAGCCACATTCAGGAACGGACTGCGGACCGAACCCCAATCTTAGGGGCATTCATTCATCTCCGACCAGGTCTAACGGCCTAAGGCGCCAGAAGTCGAAAGGACTCAAACTTAATGACGACGGCACGGTGAACCAAATGGATACGAAGGTAAGTAAACTCGAATTAAAGGTTTTGTACGACATAAGCCAGATCATCGGTCAGGCCCTTAACTTGGATCAAACTCTGGAAATCATCCTTGAGATCCTTTCCGAATATCTCTCTATGAAAAGGGCCACGATCACACTGAAGAATGGGGAAGAGGATACTCTCTCGATCCGGGCCTCGCATGGCCTGCGACCCAAAGAAAAGAAGAGAGGGGTCTACCGTCTTAATGAAGGAGTGACCGGGCTCATATTCCGAACCGCCGAACCATTTGTGGTTCCGGACATTAGCAAAGAGCCTTTGTTTCTCAATAAGACCGGCTCGCGAAAAATCGAAAAGGGGCAGATATCCTTTATCGGTGTACCCATAGTGCTGAACGGCAGGGCCATCGGGGTCTTGAGTGTAGACCGCCTGTTCGACGAGGACGTCTCGTTTGAGGAAGACATAAGGTTTCTGACGATCCTGTCCGCTCTCATGGCGCAGCTCGTCAGCTTGAATGACCAGGTGAAAGCCAGGGAGCAGCATCTGATCAAGGCCAACCTGTCTCTGAAAACGGAACTTTCCGAGAAGAGCAGGAATTTCTTTGCTGTAGGAACCAGCCCGACCATGTTCGAGGTGCAACAGTTGATCAGGAAAGTGGCACCGACCAAGGCTTCTGTTTTGCTCCTTGGAGAATCGGGCACCGGAAAGACCCTCGTTGCACGGATAATCCATGAACTGAGCAGCAGAGCACGGTCTTCTTTCATAAAAGTGAACTGTGCCGCGCTGCCTGACAACCTCCTGGAGTCTGAACTCTTTGGTTACGAAAAAGGCGCTTTCACGGGGGCCGTTGAATCCAAAGCGGGCAGGGTTGAAGAGGCTGATGGCGGGACCATCTTTCTGGACGAGATAGGCGAACTGCCTATGCCGTTACAGGTGAAGCTGCTGAGGTTCCTGCAGGACCGGGAATTCGAGCGGTTGGGGAGCACAAAGACAAGAAAGGTGGATGTGAGGATAATCGCCGCCACCAACCGGGACCTCAGCGCGGCAGTGGCTGATGGTTTATTCCGGGAAGACCTGTATTACAGGCTGGACGTGTTTCCTATCAGGGTGCCCCCACTCCGCGAGAGGAGAGAGGACATAATTCCCTTGGTCAGTTTTTTCTGCGATAAGATCAGCCGCGAGTACGGTTCCAGCCTCCGATTCACCAACTCAGGTCTGGACGCATTCGTAAGGTATTCCTGGCCGGGAAACGTGCGGGAGATGGAAAACCTTGTAGAGCGGTTGGCCATAATATTCGACGAGGCCACGATAGATCTTCTGGACCTATCGCCGTACCTCGTGCATGGCGTCAAAGACGTGGAGGTGCAGGACCGGAAGCTGCTTGGTTCGCTCCGTGAACGAGAAAGACAAGAGGTGCTGGACTCGCTGGAACGCAACAATTGGGTTCAATCACACGCAGCCCAGGAACTGGGCATAACTCTGAGACAGATAGGCTACAGAATCAAAAAGTTCGGTCTGGAAGACTTTGTTAAACAGAAGAAATATGCCGGGTAATGTGGTTGTCAAGGCGGATGCCGATTTTTCCAGCCCCTAACATGAAGGAGCAGTTATTCCCGTCACATGGTCAAGAACCCCGGCCCTGTAAGGCCTCGCCGTTACATCCCGCTAATCCCATGGTGCCGACTTGAGGCTGTATTATGATTCGGAATTGCCCTCATCTGAAATCCCCATGCACGGGGGAATACAGAAAGGGGCGTGTATAGTAGGGCCGGCATCTTGCCGGTCCATGGCGGGGACCGGCAAGATGCCGGCCCTACTCCTCCTTTTTCAAATCGGCTGCTTGCTTAATAGCACACCTGCCTCGTCCAGTGGGAACCTCTCATGAGAAAGGCGCCCACTGCTCCCCCTTCTCATCCACAGCCACCGCCGCTCCCTGAGCATCCTGTCGCCTTGCCGCAGCCGTCTCTACGACCTTTGAGCACCGCAGTGTCTCCCCCCCCGTATATGGCCTCCAGCCCGGTTTGAATGAATCCGTTCATCTGCACGGGCAGGATTTCGCATTCGGTAAGCACTTGGCTTGGGGTTTCGCCAATTCCGCTCACCAGAATCGCTCGGCAGTCCTTCAGGATCTCGGCAAGCGCATACCATCTATCGACGCCTGAGCCTTTTTCCGGGGCCTTTCGCTCTTCCACCACGGCATAGCCATCTTGAGAAGGCCCCCATATTTGAAAGCGTTCCGCTTCTCCAAGGTGCTGATTTACGAGCACTCCTTCCCAGGTTGCAACCGCCACATAGGGCTTGCCCTCAGTGCTGATTGAATGGGTTTGCGAACAGTCGGAGAGGCAGCCTCTAAATTCCGACGAACGGTCGTCTTCCAACAACCCCACTGCATCAGCTCTGCATCTGGTGCAATGTTTCATCTGAGGGATGATTTTCTCAACTTCGTTACGTATTTCAGCCATCAACTCCGGGGTTGGCTCGCCAATATCTCCGAACGGCGTGCCTTGGTTCGGGTACATGGTCATGCAGTTCTGGATGTCCACCCCAAGCTCTGCCATCTTGCGAGCGACCTCGGCCACGTGATGATCGTTGATCCCCGGTATGACAATGGTGTTCACCTTGACCACGATGCCGTGGGCTTTCAGCGCAGCTATTGCTTCGAGCTGTCTTGCCAGCAACAGTTTTGCCGCGTCTATGCCCCGGTAAATCACTTTGCCGTCACGCACCCAACTGTAAATTCGAGCGCCTATTTCCGGATCTACGGCATTCACTGTCATGGTGACGTGAGAGACTTGCAATTCCGCCAGCTCGGCGATGTAGGGAGCGACATTCAAACCGTTGGTTGCCAGACAAAGGAGCAGCTCCGGAAAGCGGTTCTCTGATAAGACGCAGCGTTTCCATCGTGCCCTTCGGCTTGGCAAATGCGTCACCAGGCCCTGCAATGCCCGCCACCGTTATATTCGGAGCCTTTTCCAGGACTCGTTCCAGATAGAGCACGGCCTGATCCGGAGTGAGCACTGAACTTGTGACCCCGGGCCTGCTTTCGTTCACACAATCATACTTACGGTTGCAGTAATTGCACTTGATGTTGCAGTCCGGAGCCACCGGCAGGTGAACTCGACCGCACGTGCCTTTTGCATGGACATTGAAACAGGGATGATTGTTTATATTTGGCCTGCTCATTGTTCGCTCCTCTTATATATAGCTGTAGCCTATTGGCGAATGTTCCTGTTTTGCCTCAATGACAGTGTTGACGATGGTATCCAAAAGCGACTGGGCTCCTCGATATCCAAGGTGCAGGATCCTGTGCCCGCCGAAACGGTCGTGGATGGGAAAACCCACTCGAATGAGCGGGACGTTCCATTTCTTGGCGAGGTGATAGCCTTTGCTGTTACCTATGATCAGATCAGGTTCGAGCGCCTCAGCCTCTTCTGCGATGTCGTAGAAATCGACTCCTTCACGAACTTCCGGTGGCTCCGGCAGCAAGCCTTCTACGACCTCCGCAATGGCCTGCTCGAATTTCCCGCTCCGGCCACCCGATGCGCAGAGGACGGGTCTCACACCGATTTCTGCGAGGAAAGCAGTAAGGCCGACAACGAGATCTTCTTCGCCGTACACGATGGCCCTTTTGTCAAAGATGTATTTGTGGCCGTCCACGTAAGCGTCTATCAGTCTGCCCCTTTCGAGGGCATGTTTTTCGGGCATCTCTCTGCCCGACAATTCTTCCAACACTTCAAAAAACACGTCCGATTCACGGAGGCCAATTGGCATGCCGAGGGAATGAAGAGGCACTCCAAATCGTGCGTCGAGTAATCCGCCCGCAGTGTACTTCGCCGACAGCGAACGGCCGAATTCGATGGCAGCCCTTGAGCCGCCCATAGCCCTGATTTCGGAAATGGGGGTTCCGCCGGATGGCAGCTTCTCGTAATCCTTCAGGGCCGGCCCATCGAGAGTCAGCGATATGTCGGGCAGGATGGTTCCTTGAAGCCCGAAATCTTCGATGATTTCTGCCAAATAGCGGATATCCGCGGGTGATACGAATCCAGGGAAAAGCGTGATCCCCTGGTGAGGCTCGGTTTCTTCGGCAAGCTGATCAACAACTGCCTTGACCGTTGCGTGAAAGCCTTCTATGTGAGTGCCCGCATAGCTGGGCGTGGACACTCTGACCAAAGCTGGGGAACCGTGAGCTTCCATCACGTCGGCAAAGTCTCTGCGAAACTCGTTGACGATCGTGGGAACGTCATCGCCTATGGTTTCCGTGAGACAGGTCGTCGCGATTCCGATCATGCCGACGTCGTATTTCGACATCACATTTTTGAGCCCCTGCTTCAGATTTGGGCCGCCACCGTACACTGCATGCTTTTCGCCCAGAGATGAGGACGCAATGTCCATGGGTTCCCTGAAATGACTTATGATATAGCGCCTCATGTAAGTTGCGCAGCCCTGGGAACCGTGAAGAAACGGCACAGCTCCTTCTATGCCTCGAAAGGCCAGGCATGCGCCGAGCGGCTTGCACAGCTTGCACGCGTTCGTGGTGGAAACGTAAGGCTCAGGTTTTTTATGAACTTGTTTCATGGCTTTGACCTCACCGATTACTCACGCTGCGCAGACGTGCAGGCGCTCGAAGCGATCTCCCCTCCCCTTTTCTGGGGACAAACCGCCAAACAGGGCTCATGACTGTCGAGTAGACCTCTTTGGCGAAATTGAGCATACCTATGAAGCCTTCGAGGGCCTCTTTTCGCTCGTGGTTGTGATCGCAAAACCCCACGCCAAGTTTGTACGCAATAGGACGTTCCTTCACTCCACCTACAAAAATGTCAACATCCTTCTCCTGAAGAAATGACGCCAATTCCAGGGGGTTGGAATCATCCACAATGATCGTCCCTTCGTCAGTGATCTCATGGAGTTCACGGTAGTCTTCCTCGGTGCCGGTTTGAGAACCGACCAGCACCACAGCCATCCCCAGAAGCCTGAACGCCTTCACCAAAGAAAAAGCCTTGAAAGCGCCGCCAACATAGATTGCGGCCTTCTTGCCGGAAAGTGCGCGGCGGTACTTTTCCAGAGCCGGATACAAATCCGTCAGCTCGCTTTTAACCAGGTCAGCAGTGCGGCCCATTATTTCCGGGTCCTTGTCGGCAAAAAAGCGTGCCACGTTGTAGAGCGACTCGGCCATGTCTTCCACACCGAAATATGAAACCCGCATAAAGGGCGTGCCGTATTCCTCCTCCATCATCTTGGCCAGATCCATTGTGGAGCCTGAGCACTGCACCACGTTCAACGCGGCCCCGTGGGCCCGCCGGATATCGTCCACTCGGCCGTCTCCGGTGATATTTGCCACAACCTCCAAACCCATCCGCTCGAAATATTCTCGAATGATCCAAATCTCGCCTGCCAGATTGAAATCTCCGAGGATATTGACGCTCAACTCTGACACATTTGAGGTGTCGCCAGTTCCGATCAACCGGAACATTGCTTTGCAGGCTGCATTGTAACCGGCACGCTTGTTGCCCTTGAATCCTTCGGACTGAACCGGGATTACAGGAATGCCTTTTTCCCGCTCCACTCGTTTGCAGACCGCTTCAAGATCGTCACCGATGATTCCCACTATGCACGTGGAGTAGACAAAGGCTGCTTTTGGTTGATGCCTGTCGATCAATTCAACTAGAGCCTTGTAAAGCTTTTCCTCTGCACCGAAGATCACGTCCGTCTCCTGGAGATCGGTGGAGAAACTCAGCCTGTGCAAGGCCGGACCGGAAGACAAGGCGCCCCGTATGTCCCAGGTGTAGGCAGCACAGCCAATAGGCCCGTGAACCAGGTGCAGGGCATCCGCGATGGGGTACAGCACCACCCTGGAGCCACAAAACACACAGGCCCTTTGACTTACCGCACCAGCGAGGCTCTCTTTGTCGCATGACATTTGGAAGGGCTGATCGCCCTTCCTATGTATCTGGTCCTGTCTTTCGGTAAAAATTGGGGTGGTCATTGATCTGTTCCCGTTGAGCCAGGTAGGGCGGGCCGTGCCCGCCGTTTCAGATTCGGTGGCGGCCACGGGCCGCCCTACTTCAGAATGTCGACCCGCCGTTCATGTCAGCAGATACTTCTCCGCTGCTTTACCGTCTTCCAGGGCATCCAGGATCTCATCCACCGCATCCGTGCTGGTAACGTCACGGTACCAGTATGCCTGGGGATAGATGATCATCACCGGGCCTTCCTCGCAGAGGTTTAGGCAGCCTGTGGTGGACACCATCGCGTTCAGGCCGCGGTCGGCCAGCTCTTCTTGCAAATGAGGGATCAGTTGGAGGGATTCCTTCTTGATACACTTCCCTTTGGCTTCCGTGCCGCGAAAACTCGCACACACTAAAATATGATGATCTGGTTTTTGCATTGCTATTACTCCCGATTTCTGATTTTCGATGTCGATTCTCTAGTTTCCGATTGCTGTCCTTCGAGTAGCGTCTTTCTTCCCTACATCACCAGTTCAAAACTTTCTTCCGGCGCATCCCGATCCTGCCGTTCCAGGATGGCGTCCAGGATCTTTTCGAGCAGGCGCATGCCGCCCCGGTAGCCGACCGTCGGGAAGTAGCTGTGGCCGATGCGATCCAGAATGGGAAAGCCGAAGCGCACCAGCGGGATGTCCTCATCGCGGGCGATGTACTTCATGTAGGTGTTGCCCATGAGCAAATCCACCGGCTCATTCTTGATCCACTGATGCAGCAGGAACATGTCGCCGGGGACGCCCACGTTTACGGGATGCGGCACATTCTTGGTGATCTCCCGGATGCGAGTCTCAAATTTCTTACCCGTGGTGCCGGTTACGATGTGGATCGGCCACATGTCGATGGACACCAGGAATTCGGTCAGTGCGATGAGCTGATCGGGATCGCCCGCCAGCGCCACTTTCTTCCCGTAGAAGTACTGGTGCATGTCGGTGACGATGTCCAAGAGCTGGCCGCGTTCTTCATTCAGGGCGTCGGGAACGTTGATTCCCGCGGTTTTCCTCAGGGTGTCCACAAACCGGTCAGTGGCCTTAAACCCAATAGGCAGGTCGAGGATTTCGCAAGGCACCTGGCATTTGGTGTCCAGAGCCCGTGCTGCCGGCCCTGAAGCCAGCCGTCCAAGAGCGATGGTCGCCATACTGTCGCCTATGGTCTTCAAAGCTTCCACGGTCACGCCGCCTTTGGGGAACATCTCGTACTTGCCGGTCTGTGGCCGGTTCAGCACCCCGGACGTGTCGGGAAACATAACCGTCCGGACCCCCATCATGTCGGCGATCCGTTTGACTTCTTCCATGTCCGACGGTTCCACGTAACCGGGGATGATGTTGATTTGATGGATCTTGGTCCCGTTGGACTGCGCAAAATAATCCACCATCGCCTTGGTCATGCCGGCAAATCCGGTCACATGCGTTCCCACGTAACTCGGGGTGTTCACATGGATGACGTATTTGCCGCTCGGGATTTTGCCGTCCGCATCGGCTTTGCGAGCGATCTGCGGAATGTCATCGCCGATGGTTTCCGACAGACACGTGGTGTGCACCGCGATCACGTCAGGTTCATAAATGGTGAAAATGTTGTCTATGGCCTGCACCAGGTTGGCCTGCCCGCCGAAGACCGACGCCCCTTCGGTGAAGGAGCTGGTCGCGGCCATCACCGGTTCTTTGTAATGGCGAGTGAGCGTGCTCCGGTGGTAGGCACAGCAACCCTGCGAGCCGTGACTATGCGGCAGGCAGCGGTGAATGCCCAATGCCGCGTACATGGCGCCTATCGGCTGGCAGGTCTTGGCCGGGTTAATGGTCAAGGCTTTGCGTTGGTTGATTTCTTTTGGAGTATGTCGCAGTAACATGATTGCGTTCCTTCCTCGATGGCTCAATCACAGGCGTACTTGGCCGCCAGTTCGGGATTTTCCTGCCAGGGCGCTTTGAGATACTTCCAGACCTGGCTGTTGACCATACGATCAATCTCCCGGTAGAAATTGATAGCTCCCCTGAAGCCGGCATAAGGTCCGCCGGAATCGTAGCTGTGGAGCTGCTTCATTGGGATGCCCTTCTTCTGTATGGCGAATTTTTCCTTGATGCCCGCACAGAAAATGGCCGGTTTGTAGATTTCGATGAGCCGCTCGGTTTCGTACTGGCTGATGTCGTCGATCACCAGCGTGTTCTCAGGCATTTCAGGCATCATTCCGTCGTAGTCCTTGAAACGGAATCCCTGAGCCTGGAGTCGCTCCAGTTCCTCAGCCGTCTTCCGCGGGCGGAATCTTTCCGGATCGGGATGGATTTCCAACTCCTCGATGTTTCGGCTGTCCGCGTCTACCTTAAGGGAGGGGAGCACGTGGCGGCCTTCGTAGTCGTCACGATGAGCGAATTCGTACCCGGCAGATATCGTCTTCATGCCGATTTCCCGGAAAAGCTCCTGGTAGTGGTGAGCCCGGGAACCGCCCACGAAGAGCATGGCCAGCTTCCCTTCGCAGCGTGACCGCACTTCATCGCGCACCTTGATTACTTCCGGCATTTCCCGAGCGATGACCTCTTCGACACGCTCGCTCAGTTCCGGATCTTCAAAATAGTTGGCGATCTTGCGGAGCGTTTTTGCAGACGCTTCGGCTCCGATGAAGTTGATCTTGATCCACGGAATCCCGTACTTGGTCTCCATCATTTCCGCCACATAGTTGATGGACCGGTGGCACATGATGGTGTTGAGATCCGCGGTATGGGCGTTGGCAAACTGGTCGTAGGTGGAATTGCCGCTAAAGGTGGAGACAACGGTGATGCCGCAGTCATCAAGGATGCGGTCTAGTTCAAAGGCATCTCCGCCTATGTTGTATTCGCCGAGCAGGTTGATCTTGTATTTGCCTTCTTTGACGTTGTCATTGAGCCCAACGACGTGGGTGAAAATGCCGTTGTTGGCAATGTGGTGCCCCGCGGACTGGCTCACGCCCTTGTAGCCCTCGCAACTGAACCCGAAAACATTGATCCCGAGCTGTTCCTTCATCTCTCGCGCCACGGAGTGCACGTCGTCGCCGATCAGTCCCACCGGGCAGGTGGCGAAGATGCTTATGGCCTTGGGTTTGAACAGATCGTAGGCTTCCTGGATGGCCGCCCGGAGCTTCTTCTCGCCTCCGAACACAATGTCTTCTTCCTGCATGTCCGTGGAAAAGCAGTACGTCATGAAGTTTTCATCGTCCGGCCCGTTCGTACGCGTCTGATTGCGCCGCGTGAGCCAGCTATAGAAACCGCAACCGATAGGACCGTGGGTAATGTTCACTATGTCGCGAGTGGGCCCCAGGATAACGCCCTTGCAGCCTGCGTAGGTGCAGCCGCGCTGAGTGATGATGCCGGGAATGGTGCGGGTGTTGGCGCCGATTTCCGGAACTTCCTGGCTTTCGCCCACCTGGTTGACGATGATTTGTTTGGCGCGCTTGCGAGCCACTTTGGTGGGAACTTTTCTGAGAAGTTCCTGCTTCACTTCTTCGGGATCGATGAGTTCGGCCTCGCAGCAGATGGTTTCATTCATTGACTAATTTCATGGTGTTCTCCCGTTAACAAACAGCCGTTCACACGTCATCCAGGACGGTGTCGCCGGCTTCACCGGTACGTACGCTGGCGGAGTCACTCACCGGCATGACGAAGATCTTGCCGTCGCCGGACTTACCAGTTTGATTGACCTCGACGATTGTGTTCACCGTCTTTGGTAAGAGCTTGTCCTGCACAACCACGACCAGCAGGCGTTTGGGAATAAGACGCTGGCTCTGCCCGAGCTGCGCTATGGCTTCCTCATAACCTTTTTCAGCGCCATGCAAGAGATGGTAATCCACCAGGCCTTTGCCTCTCCCTAGGACATCCTTGGCGGTCATGGAGGAAATGCCCGCATCGGAGAGCGCCTTTTTGGTTTTGTTCATCATGTTCATGCGGATGATCGCCATGACTTCTTTCATATCTTCACCTCTTCGATTCCGCCGGAAGCCGTTTCCTTGATCCCCGAACTAATGGTGTAGACTTCCTCCACCGGGCTCACAAAGATTTTGCCGTCGCCGTAAGCGCCTTTATCTCCGGTACGTGCCGCTTTGATCACTGTCTTGATGACAAAATCCCTATCTGAATCCGGCACCACGGTAATGAGCAGTTCCTTGGGGATCTCGTCATAGGTGATTTCGCCAATCTTTATGCCGCGCTGCTTGCCGCGGCCGACCACCGACACTTTGGTCACTGCCGGAAAACCCGCTTCCATCAGCGCCGCCAATACTTCGTCCACCTTTGTGGGCCTTACAATTGATCTGATCATCAACATATCCGTCACCTCTGTTCTTTGTTCACGTCTGTGCGCACTTCCGCTTAAGCGGCCAGGCCGTGCTTGATCAAAAGTTTTTCGAGTTCATCCGTGGTCATGGGCTTGGGAACAACATGCATCTTGTTCTCTTCGATCTTCTTGGCCAAAGTGCGGTATTCCTCAGCTTGGGCGTGAGCCGGATCAAACTCGATGACTGTTTTCCTGTTGATTTCCGCCCTCTGCACGATGTTGTCACGGGGCACGAAGTGGATCATATAAGTGCCCAGTAGGTCCGCGAAGGCTTCGATCATCTCCTGTTCGTAATCCACATTGCGGCTGTTGCAAATGAGTCCGCCCAGGCGCACACCGCCTCCTTCAGCAAACTTGACGATACCCTTGCAGATGTTGTTGGCTGCGTACATGGCCATCATTTCACCGGAGACCACGATGTAGATCTCCTGGGCCTTGCCTTCACGAATGGGCATGGCGAAGCCACCGCAAACCACGTCTCCCAAGACGTCGTAGAAGGCGTAATCGAGCTTCTCGCTCTCTGCGTAGGCCCCGAGCTGTTCCAGCAGGTTAATGGAGGTTATGATGCCGCGTCCTGCACAGCCCACACCAGGTTCGGGCCCGCCCGATTCGACGCAGACGACGCCTTTGTAACCCGTCTTACGGATGTCCTCCAGGTCCACGTCTTCACCTTCGGCCCGCAGTGTGTCGAGCACCGTCTTTTGGGAAAGGCCCCCTAGCAGGAGCCGGGTCGAGTCCGCTTTGGGGTCGCAACCGACCACCATGACTTTGCGCCCCATCTCGGCCAGACCTGCAACCGTATTCTGCGTGGTGGTCGACTTTCCGATGCCGCCTTTGCCGTAAATCGCTATCTTTCTCATGTTGGCCTCCGCCTTTCGTTGAATTCTGTCGGGGTATAAGCAACAGGTGTGCCAACATGTCAGAGGCGGATGCCTCGCGTGCTGTAAGGCACCATCATGATTGGTTATTTTGGTTGTGGAGATTGGCCTGGCAGGTTGGAAATCTTCCAATTAATGAGGCGGAGTTACAAAAATGTAAGTGTCTTGGGTTACAATTTTGTTAAAACGGTTTGGCAAAGACATAATCGCAAGAACACCATCGTTTGCCAAAGGATTGATCCGATTTACTTGTGGGTGCCACTGCTGGCTTGTCCAGCAGTGCAAGCATAGAAAACACTGCTGGACAAGCCAGCAGTGGCACCCAGACCATCATTCCCCTTTGTCACATGCCGACGAAAAGGACAGAACTTTTGAGAACCGATATAATTTTCGGCAATCAATATAATTCCGCCCTCAGTATCCCGGCACTCCACAAAATTTGAACCATTCCCGTTCCGCTGTCATCTATGTGGACAAGACAGGATTACTTGGGAGGTTGACAATGGGTACCCGTGACGAGAGCCATGAAAAGGAAAAACGAAGCGAGTCATTGAAGTGTATTGGCCTGGAATCTATGGTCTCAGAAATAGAATCGCTAAGTCCGGAAGATGAGTTTTATGTATGGGCTCAGCATCCTCATGGAGAAAGCCAGAAGATAGGGTGTGAAAGCCCGATACTGGACGAAATCCGCTCAGCTGCCTGCGACTGCCACGGCGATAGCTGCTGTTGTTGATTTTCACCGCAGAGATCCCCGGATCAGGGTCCGGGGCAGGCTCCGAGAACGCGGAGAAAGGCATTTTCTTTTTTTGGAGAGATGAACCACAAGCCAATCGGATTTCCAGCCCTGAAGACGTTTATCTGTCTTTGAGCTCTTTTTTCTCTCTGCGTCCTCTGCGCACTCTGCGGTTAATCTCTTTCCCCGCTTTGCGCGGGGTCTTTAACTCAGTCCCTTCTCGTCTCGCTCCTGAAAGACTTCCTTGGCCGCGAACATCCCATTTATGGCCGCGGGGAATCCCGCGTACACGGCCATCTGGATGATGATTTCAACAACCTCCTCGCGAGACAAACCCACATTAAGCGCACCATGAATGTGTACCTTTAATTGGGGCGTGGCATTGCCAAGCGTGGTCAGCGCGGCCACTGCCGCGATCTCTCGTGATTTCAAGTCCAATCCCGGGCGGCTGTACACATCCCCGAATGCGAATTCGATCACATATCGAGCCAGGTCAGGCGCGATGTCTTTGAGACTCTCCATGACTCGCTCGCCCGCTTCCCCATCGACTTCTTTGAGTTTTTCCCATCCTCGTTCGTATCTATCGTTGGACATTGTGGTTCTTCCTTCCCTTTCTTGGCCGTGGACTTCAATTACACGGTTACGGGTGGCAACGCCGGCCGTCGCCAAACTGTACATGACGATACTTGCCTCGCGCCTCTTCGGTCAACTGTTGCGCCGCTGCACTGCTTGCGCAGACTGCCTCAGACGAGCCCATACCATATCAGCCACCGCATAAGTCGGTATTCAAGCCAAGTCTTGAAGATACCGCTTGACTGAAACTGCGAACAAGGAGCATAGTTCAGCCCAGCAACCTTCATTTTCGTTCAACGGCTTCGTTTTTCTTGTCGAGTGTACTGGTCGAGGAGGGGAGCGGTTACCTATGACTAACGGAATGCTGCCAATCTTGAAAGAGCTAGCAGAAGTGCCAGGCCTCCTGAAGGAGATCTACGGAGATCTTGCGAAACCGGGTGTGGCCCAAGTCGGCAAGGCTCTTAGCACGATTCTGGGTCTTGGCAACACCATCTTGTGGCCATTCGCCCTGCTAAACGAGAGAGCGAAGATCGCGCTGGAGAACAACCTCGAGAAGTACCGCCAACAGCTCAAGCAAGTGCCGCAAGATCGTATTGCGGAAGTTCCGCCGGAGGTTGGCGTCCCGATCGCAGAGAAACTAGCTTATGTCACCGACGACCAGTTGAGCGGTCTCTACATCAATCTCCTTGCGAAAGCTTCAACGCTCGACTATGCCCACACCGCACACCCCAGCTTTGTCAACGTAATCAGCAATCTTTCACCCGACGAAGCGTTGCTGCTACAACATATCAGGGAGGATCGTCCTTTCGTTGAGGCCCGGCTTTCGAAGAAAGGCAAGACCGAGTGGCATACACTCGGGCTGTTACTTACCGGCCTGGAGGTGAAGACAAAGCTCTCGTACCCGCAAAATATCGTCGTGTACCTCAGCAACTTTGAGGGGCTTGGCCTTATCAACATAAGGCATGACGTCTTCATCGCACATCCGCCATTGTACGAGGAGCTTGAGAACATCTACAGGCCGCAATTTGAGATGGTGCCGCATGATAAGGAGGCCGTCGAGCTCAGGTTCGAGCGTGGGAAGATTGTGCTAACTCCGTTTGGGCACCTTTTCATAACAGCGTGCCTCAGTAAACTAGCGAAGACCTAACTTGCGCTGCTACCGCATTCAAGACATGCCCGAACACGATTGGACACATATTTCTGAGGACTGGCTCTCCAAAGAGGATGCGTCATGCTTGGCTGAGCGAGTCGAACGACTCAACTGGCTAGCTGCAAGAATGCCAAAGTCGGAGGACCCGTGGTTCTCGGACGGAATGATGGCCAAGTATCTTTTCGAGGAGACACGCTATTGCTTCGTCTACGGCCAGTACTTGGCGGTTATTGGTACTCGGTATGGCATTGGTGGAGAGAACGCTTGCTGCCGAATTCTACGCCTCGGGACGAGATGATCTGGAGCGCGGCGAACATCTCTGTATTGCTACGGGAAGCGAGGGACAAAGGATGGCTGAGTATCGAGGAGTA
Source organism: uncultured delta proteobacterium (assembly GCA_963809365.1). Taxonomy (GTDB): domain Bacteria; phylum Desulfobacterota; class Desulfomonilia; order Desulfomonilales; family Desulfomonilaceae; genus CAWBBA01. The sequence continues at coordinate 25,584 of CAWEJR010000013.1, forward strand.
TGAAGCATTTGATCGGGCAAGACAGATCCGGAATCCCGTGACTCATTTTCGGCGTCCTGGACACGATGACAGCATCGAGTATCGGATGATACAAGAGAACGAGTTGCCTTATGCCATTATTGAGCAAGATGCTCGAACAATTGTCTTAGCAGTGATGCACATGCTTTCATGGAATGCGATATAAGAACCAGAAATCCGGAAACGCCGTGCTAATCCCTGCTTCCGGCTTCCATCGGCGGCGGGGTTGTACAATTACTGAATCGGGCTGAACGGCTGAAGAAATCGTTTCTATAAGGGCGCAAGGGAGGCCCCAGCCCATCTTTATAACCGCTTCTTTTACTGCGAATATGTTGTTCGAGGTGCTACCCGCCCACCTTCGATTACGACAACCTGGTCCGCGCATTGCACTGCCGACGGCCTGTGCGAGATAAACACCACGGTCATCGTTCCCCGAAGCATTTGGAGAGCTTGAAAGATCCGTTGCTCGTTTTCGCTGTCCAGATTGCTCGTCGCTTCATCCAGCAGCAGCAGTGTGGGGTTCCTCAACAGGGCCCTTGCCAGAGCTATCCTTTGTCGCTGCCCGCCTGAGAGCCTTACCCCGCGATCCCCAAGGATTGTGTTCAGCCCCTCAGGCAACGCTCTGACGAAGTCCTCGGCCGCGGCCAGTCGCAGAGCTTCCCAGATGTCCTCCTCTGAACTGTCAGGCGACGCCCAGCGCATATTGTCCTGCAATGTCTCATGGAACAACAAGCTTTCCTGAGGAACGTACCCGACTGATTTGCGCCAGGAATGCAGCACGTTTCCTTCCAAGCCTTTTGCCGTCAATAAGGACCTGTCCAAGATCCGGCGTCAACAACCCTATCAGCAGGTCCGCAAAGGTGCTCTTGCCGCCACCTGAAGGCCCAAGAATAACTGTTGTCTTCAAAGCAGGGAGGGTCAGATCCATCATGTTCAGGACAAAATTGGGGTCTTCCTTGTCATAGCGGAAAGAGACATCACGGAACTCTATCCCGCTCTTGAGGTCGATTGGGTCTACCTGACCGGATGCCGGTTGTTCCTCGGCCGCGTGAAACTTGTCGGCCATTTCCAGCACCGCTTTATAAGCCGGCAGCATATTCAGGATTCCCTGCCATGTTCGCTGCATCCAAGAGAATTGGGGCACAAGTCTGGCAAACAGAAAAACCATAATCAGCAGCGTGGCCGCGGCAATTTGAAGAACTTGCACTCCGACGAGAAAGAAAATACTCAGGACCACCACTCCGCCAATTTCGTAATACATGCTTGTGGAGGAGAGAATCCCTGCGTAGCGGTTGGCCTGTTGCTCAAGATTGCCGCTCAGTGAGCAGAAACTCCGGATGTGCCTATCTTCAGCCCCGAAGCTCTTGGCCACTTTCATCCCGGCCAGATGCTCCATCAATACGCCGAATAATGCTCCCATAGTCTGCCGCCACTCCTCCCCAAGCGAGTAGGACCGGCGATTGAGAGGCCTGAGGACCAAAAGCAGGAGGCCGGAACTGACTATAGCCACGCAGGCGAGAGGAAAAGACAACATCATGGCTATCCCTATATTGACCAGGACAACAAAGACGCTGCTAATCAGGGCAAATAGGCCGTAAGTTCCATTATCCACGGTGGTGAGGTTTGATGTCATCACGTGGTTGATGTCCGATCCTCTGATCTGCATAAAACGGAGCCACTGAACGCGAGCCATTGCTTTGAACAAATCATCACGCAGTTTGCGAGTGAATGCATGGGACAGCTTCGAATTGAGTATGGTGGATCCTCGTTGTATTAGAGCAAATACAGAGATTATTGCTACATAGACGGCCAGCACTGCCGGCAAGGTCAGCGGAAGCCCGGTATAGTTCCATACTTGTCCGATTACCGCGACAATCCCCGTAGGTGTCGATTCACCGATTCCGATTAATTGCAGAAACGGGATCAGCATAAGTAAGCCAATTCCTTCAGTAAGTCCAAGAGCAATCAATACGGCAATGGCAAAGAAAGCTCTAATTCCCGCTTGATTAAACAGCGCTTTTAGATACTCGAGAAACAATTTGTTCTTGGTATAGTCTTCCATGAAACCATCCTGTCGCGGAATCTGAGTCCAACCATTTCGATGTAAGGATTGCAGGTCTGAGATGGAATTTCAAGAATTGTGGGCAGCAATTGTGGAATTGCAAAGGCTTGACGATGAAATAGAGTCTATTTCCTTTGGTAAGCGCTTCAGCAGGTCAGGATTCACCGCAGAGTGCGCCGAGAACGCAGAGACGAAAAATGGCTTGCACACAGCAACTAAGCCGCCGGGATACGTCGTTTGACCGGTGTTGTCTTCACCGTCACAGACCGAAAAGCGCTATGTCTCACCTGGAAGAAATGCAGAGAAAACACACATCCTCTGCGATCTCAGCGATCTCCGCGGTGAACTGTTACAGGTTTTACTTGCGGACCCAAGTCATTTCGCGCTGACAACCGGGCAGTGTGCATTGAGAATCACGTGGCGAGCGTTGGACCCGAAAATGATTTTACCCACCGCGGACGTCTTTTTTACCCCCACCACAATCTCGTCTACATCGTGTTCCTTGGCAAACCACACGAGGTCTTCCCCCGGACTCAACCCACGGATTAGAAGATGAGTTTCAACGGGGATTCCACTTTCTGCAAAAAATCCCTTGGTATATTCCAATTCGTCTTGGGCTTGCTTGATCTCTTCCGTGGTGGTGTCCGCCGCGCCCATCAGGGACTTCACCACGTAAACTTCAGCCTTGAATGCCTGCGCATGTTTCTTGGCTACTTCCAGAGCCAGCTTGGCTTGAGCGGTACCGTCGTAGCCTACGAGAATCTTCATTGACCCTGCCTCCTTAATGAAAGCGGTGAGGTGGGGGAACCTTCTTTGCAAAGAAGGTTCCCCCACACCCCCTCCAAGAAACTCTAACTCTTGCCGGGAGTCTCGTTTCGCGGCGAGAAACGAGACTCCCGGCAACTACTAGAAGTCCTTGCGAAGGGGTTCGGAGGGCAACCTTTTACAACATCGTTCGGCCCAATTCTTTCGTCTTTGAACGCATCTTCATTTTACAGTGCGAGGTACCTCTTGACCACTTCTTCGTCACACCAGATCTTCTCCATGCTTCCTTCGTGCACAATGGTGCCCTTCTCGATAATATAACCCCGATCGCACACCTCGATGCAGAATTTCAGGTTCTGATCTGCCAGCAATATTGTGACCCCGTGGCTGCGTATCTCGCGAATGGTCTCCACAAGCTTGCGGACAATCAGGGGCGCAAGACCTTCTGAAGGTTCGTCTAACAGGATCAACGCGGGGTTCATCATCAGAGAGCGGCCCAGGCTCAGCATCTTCTTTTCTCCACCGGAAAAACTGGAGCCCTTTTGCTTGCGGCGTTCCGCCAACATGGGGAAGAGCGATTCGACTTTTTCCTTTGTCCAGTAACCGGGGCGTTTGCACACTCTGCGGGCGATCTCAAGGTTTTCCTCGCATGTGAGATCGGGGAAAATACGCAAGTCATCCGGGATGTAGCTCACCCCCCGCTTTGCGATGACGTAGGGCGGCAGCTTGCGGATTTCTTCGCCCTGCAAGTGGATCGAGCCGTTCCTGGCCGGTGTCAAACCCATAATCGAACGCAGAGTGGTGGTCTTTCCCATCCCATTGCGCCCCAGCAAGGCCACTGCTTCGCCCCTTTTCACTTCAAGGGTGACTTTTTGGAGCACATGGGCGGCGCCGTAGTAGGTGTTGATCCCTTTTACTTGCAGCATCAGGCTGTAACCTCTTCACCCAAATAGACCTCGCGCACCTGAGGATTCATCTTGATTTGCTCCTCTGTGCCGTCGCCAATGATCTCTCCGCGATGCAACGCGATGATCCGCTCCGACAAAGCGAAAACAATGTCCATGTCGTGCTCGACTATGACGAAGGTGACATCCCCAGTTTGGGCAAGCTGCCGGATGGTTTGGAGAATTCTGGTTCTCTCCACCGGGTTCATTCCTGCTGTGGGCTCGTCCAGGAATAGCAGCCGAGGTTTGGCCGCAAGCGCAATCGCCACCTCGAGAAGCCGCTGGTCCCCATGCGAAAGGGCCTGGGCTACCACGTGACTCTGGTCCAGGAGTCCAACCCGGTCCAGGATCTTTTCCACCTCATCCCGAACTTCCTTGTAGCCTGTCACCGGCCGGAGCATGCTGCGGGCCTTTTTTTTCACCGAAAGCACTGGGATGGCCACGTTCTCAAATAGAGTGAGGTTGCTGAAGACATTCACGACCTGAAAGGAACGGCACAGCCCTTGCCTCACTCGGCGGTGGATAGGCTCATGCGTAATGTCACGGCCCTGGAACCAGATCTCCCCGGAATCCGGAGCCAGTGAACCGGTGAGCAGATTGATCAGGGTGGATTTACCTGCGCCGTTAGGGCCGATAATGGAGGTGATAACCCCACGCTGAAGGGTGAAATCCAGATCCTTGGCCGTAACCACCATGCCGAAAGCCTTATTAAGCTTGCGGACGTCCAGAAGAGTCTCAGTCATATTCGCATTTCCTGTCAGGCGTAACCAAAAGGGGATTCATACCCGGGAATATTTTTTGAAAAGATCTGCTGTCGAGCCAACGATTCCCCCGCGGAATCCCATGATAATAGCCAGCAAGAGTATTCCGAACCAGAACATCCAGTTGTCAGTGAACCGCTGAACAACTTCCCTCAGCACCAGGAACACGATACTCCCCGCCAGCGGGCCGGCAAACGTCTGCAAGCCTCCTATCAGGCTCACCAATACCGGCACCGACGAATGACTCCAGTGGGCGGCAAACGGGGTTATGTTGCTGTCGAGCATCACGGCCAGGGCTCCGGCAAGTCCGGCGAAAGCTCCTGACACGACAAACGCTCCGAGCCGGTAGCGCTTGACCGCCAAGCCGGCAAATTCCGTACGGACATGATTTTCCCTGATGCCGGCAAGGACCAGACCGAACGGCGATTTGTAGATGCGATGGGTCAAAAAGATGCTCAGTACGAAGAAGAATAGGACGACAAAATAGTATTGATATTGCTTGACTATCGGAATCTTGAAAAAGCCGAGTGAAATGGCGGTGCGTGTGATGCCGTAAAGCCCGTCATCACCGCCCGTGACGCTGCGCACGTTCCACATAAGAGAAAAGACCATCATGCCAAAGGCCAAGGTCAGCATAGCGAAATAGATTTCCGTGTGACGCACGCAGAAAAAGCCAATGATTAGTGCTAGCAAGGCCGCCGCGACCACACCGAGAAATATCCCCAGAAGCGGATGAGGGTTGAGGTGGATCGACGTGAGAGCCAGTCCGTAAGCTCCAGTGGCATAGAAAGCCGCGTGTCCGAAGGAGAGCAGGCCCGTCCTACCCAGGAGTAGATTGTACCCAAGGGCAAAAATCGCAAGGATCATAACCCGCATGCCCAAATAGAGGATAAACGGACCAGCGAATAAGCCGATTGCGATGAGGACTGCAAGGCCAGCGGCCGACAGAAAATATGTCCAGTATCGGTTCATCTATGAGCCCTCTGCGAAGAAACCCTGCGGCCGCCACAGAAGAACGGCAGCCATGAGTATGAAAGTGAGGAACATGTCAAGCATCGGTATGTATCTCGTGCCAAAGGAGCTGAGAAGGCCAATGACGAGAGATCCCAGAAAAGCCCCCTTGAGACTTCCCAATCCACCGATAACAACTACAACGAAGGCCTCAATGATGATGGTTTCGCCCATGCCGGTCGTCAGAAGTCCCACGTAAGGAACGGCCAACGCCCCGCCCATCGCGGAGAGCCAGGCCCCGAACATGAACACGGCAGTATACAGTGTGGGCACCTTGACCCCGATAGCCGAGGCCATTTCACGATCGGAGGAAGCGGCGCGGATTATCCGGCCCCACCATGTCTTTTCCAACAGCGCATACAGTCCAATTGCGACCAGCGGACCCACAGCTATGATGAAAAGGTTGTACACGGGGAACCGACGGTCCAGGATCGACACCGACCCTGAAAGACCCGGAACCGCGGGTGAGCTGGTGGAGCCCGCTCCCCAGATCATCTTCACCAGATCATCAAAGACCAGGACCATCGCAAAGGTAAGTAGTAGCTGGTAGGCAAGTTCCAAGTGATACACGTACCGGAGCAGGAACCTCTCCATAGCGTATCCGACCAAAGCGACGATCAGCGGTCCGAGCAATAGTCCCAGCCAAAAATTGCCGCCCATTGCTTTGAGGACCGTGTAGCAGACATAAGCCCCGAGCATGTAAAAGCTGCCGTGGGCGAAGTTCAGCACACGAAGGACACCAAAGACCAGTGTCAGACCACTTGCTACGAGCCAGATGAACATACCGGCTGAAATCCCGGCAAGAATCACGTGGACCAGAGATTGCGACATGTACGTTGCTTCTCCGTTATGAGCCTGGGTTCAAGTGTGTCGCAAGGGTGCAAGGTTCGGAGGCTGCATCCTCCACCCTGCCCCTTGCGACAAGTTATTTATGACTTAAAGGGCGGCTGGCATGCAGCCCCTTCGAACGGAGGGCGGTTGAAACATTCTTTCGCAGGGATTACCACCTGCTTCCCCATGATCTTGAAAGGATAAGCCGGGTCGGCCTTTGTAAGGCCCCAGGGCACATCGTACATCGCCTGGTGATCTTCCTTCCGGAAGACACGATGTCCCGCGGGAGAATCGAGTTCCATCCCTTCGAGGGCCGGAATCACCTTGGCTGTTTCCTTCGATCCCGCGGCCTCGACCGCTTTCTTAAATGCGAACATTGTGGAATACCCAGTCTCTGAAACGTAAGCAGGATAATGATTCCAGCGTTTCCTGAAGCGAGCGACCCAATCTTTATTCTGCGGCGTATCCGGGTAGAGGAAGAAGTAGCGTCCGGAGATCCAGATGTTATCAGGCATCTCAGGCCCCAGCCCTTCCAGGACGTCCATGGCTGCGCCCACAGGAAGCATGACGTGTTTGATTTTGTCGAACAATCCGGCCTGCTGAGCCTGCTTCATCATGGTGATAAGCTCGCCGGCCCACACCACCGAATATAGCCCTTCAGGCTTGGCGTCCATTATCGTATTGATATGTGAGCGGAAGTCGGTGGTTCCAAAAGGGGCCCAAGAATCAGCGACAAACTTGACTCCCGGTTTCAGTTTTCCGAGTGTCTCCTGGAACATCTTCCAGGTTGCATACCCGTACTCGTATTTCGGGTTGATTGTGGCCCAGGTAGTGGCCGGCAGATCTTTTGCCACGAACGCTGCCGCATTGCCATCCTGATAAGTCGGCGTACAGATGCGGAAGACCTGCTTGATCCCCTTCTTGAAGACCTCTTCCTCGGTAAGTTTCTCTGTTGCCGCGTGAGTGACCATCAGGATCCTGTCCAGCTCGCCCACCACGGGAGCCAGGGCCAGGGCCTGACCGGAGGAATCCACACCGGCAAGGAAGTCAGCCCCCCAACTATCCACAAAATAGCGGGCATTCTGGATCGCTGCAGGAGCCGCCAGGGTAGAGTCGCGGAACTCCATTTCGATCTTGTTGCCCGCAATTCCTCCAGCGGCGTTGATCTCCTCGACGGCCATCAAGGCTCCCATCTTGTGGAACTCCCCGTACCCCGCGAGAGTCCCGGAGAGAACCGCCTGATAGCCTACTTTGATGGGGCCCTTAATCGCAGGAGTTGCCGCCCACAACCCGACGGGTTTCATGACCCCGGGCCCCAATGCCGCTGCCGCAGCGGTCACGAGTCCCAGTTTCAAAAAATCCCTACGCTTCGTCCCGTGTTCGTCCATACTGTTCCTCCTTCCTTTTCGGCCGGATTCAAGCCCACGACATCTTCCAGCCCTGTTCGCGAATACGCTGTTTCGCAAGTTCGGTGATGTAGACCCTTGGTCGCCATACGAGACGACACAAGTACACGACCTCATCTGCTGCGGTAACACTCAGTAGGACCGGCATCTTGCCGGTCCGTGGGAGTACGAATGACCGGCAATCCCGCGTCCGGGACGGTCCTACTGTGCAACTGGCACTATACTTGAGAAACGCAGCACAAAGCCTTCTGATTTCCGGGTCAGCCTCGCCCACCGTCGATAATGGCCCTTCCCTGGAGCCTTTATGGTTACCAGATGGTCCACCCTCCATCGATAAAGATCGTCTGACCTGTGATGAAATCCGAGGCTCTAGAAGCTAGAAAAATCACGATCCCCGCAAGTTCGTCAGGCTGTCCCCAACGACCCATCGGGGTGCGTTCCACAATGAACCGGTAGCGTTCAGGATCATTTCGCAACTGCGCCACGAGGGGCGTTTCAAAATACGTCGGCCCAATGGCGTTCACTTGGACGCCCTCCTTGGCCCACTCCAACGCCATTACTTTCGTCATCTGCATCACTCCTCCCTTGCTGGAGGCGTAGGCGAGCTGAGAAGGAAGAGCCACCGCACCCAGGATGGAGGCCATGTTGATGACCTTGCCGCTTCGGCGGGAAAGCATGTGCGGGACCACAGCCTGGGCCATCAGGAAATAGGCCTTCAAGTTTGTGTCAATCACCAGGTCCCACTCTTCAGCAGACAGTTCGAGCACGGGCTTTCGGACATTGACTCCGGCATTGTTTGCAAGGATATCTATGTGCCCAAAGGTTTCCAAGGTGGACTTCACGTTTTCATCTATCTGTGCTTTGTCCAAAACATCGACACAGAAGATTTCGGCTCTTCTGCCGAGGGCCTCCACAGAAGCCTTGACCGCTTCGAGGTCTTCTCTGTTGCGGGCGTAGAGTGCGATATCAGCGCCGGCGCCCGCTAGAGCCAAGGCAATTGCCTTTCCCAGGCCCTTTGATGCGCCGGTGACCACGGCTACGCGACCTGACAGGTCAAAGAGTTGTCGGTACATGGGATCTTATCCTCGCAATGTGCATTCAGTTACCAGAGGGCAAATATCATGGCACTCGTTGGACAGGCTTTCCAGCCTGCCTGTTCCTCAATTTGGCAAATGGCAGGCTGGAAAGCCTGCCCAACGAAACTGAATGGCTGCCCCTCGCGGCCGTTTTCTAACTGCAAAATGACTTCATTTGGAACCAGTCTTATAGCCTGTGGGGAAGCATCCGAGCGTGCGCCCTGTCGCCGAAGGCGCATAGAAAACCTGGGCAGACACGTCGGTCTGCCCCTACAGCTACCTCGTACCCTGTAATGGACCATTCTCAATGCTTGTCACTGCGATCCTTTTCATCACTTCCCACACAGCCTGCGGCAGTTCGTTCTTCGGGCACTGGTCTATAATCAAGGTGGCTCCCTTCCACAGAAATCCAGCGGAGCGGTCTTGCATGCTGTGGAAGCTCTTCTTCGAGGCATGCTCGCGGGCAGCCGTTTACCAGCAACACCCAGTCGGCTTCGCCATCTTTGCCAAATACGGCTCGGATTCCTTCTGACTGTATGATCCCTTTCAAACAGCTCACGAGGGAACCTCGATCTATTTCGGGGTTGCAGCCGCCGCAATAGCGGACCCGGATTTTTAAGAGACTGACCTCCATTGCCGCGGCAAGACCTCTTGGCTCAAATATTTGAGTTCCCTGCCAACGTGCGTTCGAAAAAGTAAGTTGCTAGTACGATCTAGAATGTCATTGCGAGGGCTCCGCCCGAAGCAATCTCCGCGGGGATGGACGTCCCGCTGGCTAATTTTAAATGACCGGCAGGATGCCGGTCCCACCGATGAGATTGCTTCGTCGTTTCACTCCTCGCAATGACAGAGTAAGTCTCTTCCCCAAGTCACCTGTTTGAAAGCACATTGGCGCCATGGTAAATCACCCGGTGATCCGGCGACAGATCTTTACTTTGCCGGCCTGGATCTTTTCCTTTGTTTCCTCCCAATATTTCTCTTCAGGTTTGCCCAGGATCTTCTCAAAGGTCTCGTCTTTTCTTATGCCCGCGATGGTTTCCGCCAGTTCTCTCTTCTTTTCGATGCCGCTGCGGCGTGCAATGATGATCTTTTGCGCTGCCGGAGAACCAGCACCGTGCATCGCTTCAGGGAGCCCCGCGCCGATCGACATGCTTTCAATGAGCCTGAGCATCTTCAAAATGTCATGCACATCTACCCCTTCTCTACCGGCAAAATACTCAGCGACCACTTCCCCGATTTCCGGGTTGTTCATATCGCTCTCCGAAGGCAGCGTGATAATCTTCCCTCCCGCGATGTCCTGGGCTAGACGCATCCATTCGTAAACCATCTCAGTGATGTTCAGCTTGGTAACGCTGGCGAGCAACGGATTCACACTATACGCCCCGGAAGAGGTTTTGTGCCCTTCATACGAACAGGCCAGAGAGCAAGACCAGCAGGTCTCCGCCATGGCAACCATTTCGGTGAGCTTGTCCAGAATATGAGAAGCTTTGGCAACGCCGTGAGCGTCCGCAAGCCAATGAGAGCCACCACAAACCACATCGGCCAGCCCCACCTTGCAGCCCCCGTAGTTGGCCCTGTGATGTCCGGCGAAGAGTTCCACCAGGGGTCCGGCAAATTCATATTCTCCGGCCATGAAAACTCTTTCCCAAGGCACGAAGACGTCTTTAAACAGGATCAGCGCTTCCCCGCCTACACAGGCAAATTTCGGATTGCCCGAGTCCAGGGGGCTCTCGAGGCGACGACTATCGTTGGTTTGTCGGGCGAAAACTAACTTGATACCTTTTGCGTTGACAGGCACGGCGAAAGCAACCGCGAAGTCTTTATCCTCCTCTCCCATGGCTCGCGTCGGCATGACTATGATTTCATGGGAGTTGATGACACCGGTTATGTGCGCTTTTGCGCCGTTAACGATGATGCCGTCGTCTCTGCGCTCGGTGATGTGGAGGTACAATTTGGGGTTCTTCTGTTGGTGAGGTCTGAGACTCCTATCCCCACGAGCGTCAGTCATAGCCCCCGCGGACATGTAGTCCCGTTCCTGAACGTAACCGAGGAAGTCCTTGAAGCGCTGATGGTAGGTGGTTCCGTGTTTTGCATCGACATCGTAAGTCGTCGCATACAAGGCGTTCAGGCCGTCGAACCCGACACACCGCTGAAAACACGTTCCTGTTTTCTGACCCAAAAGACGCATCATCCTCACTTTTTTAACTAGATCGTCGATACTCTGGTGTATGTGAGTGAACCGATTGATCTTGTTGCCGGTGAGATGAGACGTTGCGGTCATGATCTCTTCGTGGAGAGGGTCGTGCGCTAACTCATACGTCATAGCTGCTGTGTTTATGTGAGGCGCGAACATGGGCTCGTCCACCACATTGGTGACTCTTTCGCCCATGAAATAGACTTCGGGCTGCAATTCCCGCAAAGATTCAATGTATTCTTTTCCCGTCATCATTGTCATTGTCGGATACTCCTTTTTGGGGTAATTCCACCTTAAGTGCCTACGATTTCTCCTTTTCGCGGAGGGCCCGGCGCAAGAATTTTCCAGTCAGTGTTTTCGGAATTTCTGAAACGAACTCGACCTCTCTAGGGTACTTGTACGCGGCCATGCGACTCTTACAGAACGATATGATGTCGTCTGAAGTGACCGGCCGTTCCAAGCCGTCCTTCAAGGCCACGAAGGCCTTTACCGTCTCTCCACGATACGGGTCCGGCATGCCGACCACGGCCGCTTCCCGCACTGCGGGGTGCTGGAACAGCACGTCCTCGACGTCTCTGGGCCACACTTTGTATCCTGAGGCAATGATCAGGTCTTTCTTGCGATCTACAACATAGAACCACCCATGCTCGTCCATCTTCCCCACATCCCCGCTGTAAAGCCAACCATCCCTTATGGCATGAGCGGTGTCGTCGGGCTTGTTCCAATACCCCGGGATGATCATTGGCCCGCGATTCACTATTTCCCCGACTTCACCCGGCGCCAAGTCACGCAAACCATCCTCAAGGTCCATGATTCTTGAAACGGAATTAGGAACCGGCACTCCCACCGAGACAGCCCCGCTTTCAGCATCCACCGGGCCTTGCATGCCCAACGGTGTGATGTGCGACGGAGAATTTGTCTCGGTCATTCCGTAAACATTATGGAGACGAAGACCCGTCAACTCCTCGAAGTGGTCCACCACCGCCTTGGAGACCGGCGCTCCGCCGCTGTAGGCTTTCACGAAACTGGAGAGGTCCCTCTTCTCGATTTCCGGATGATTCGTCAAAGCGATGTACACGGTGATGGAAGCAACCGTCATAGTCACGTTCCATCGCTCTATGAGCCGGAGGGCTTCACCCGGATCGAAGCGGTAAAAGAGGACCACTGGAATGCCGGTCAGAGCCGCTATGGCTGCATGAGCCACTTCACCGGTGACGTGGAAAAGAGGAGCGACACCGAGTACCACATCCGTTGAGTCGATCGCCATCATGGCCTGATAAACACGAGCGCTGAACGCAATATTTCCGTGTGTGTTCATGGCCCCCTTGGGCTGGCCGGTGGTCCCGGATGTATAAGTCAAGTACGCCACTGCATCGGGCGACACTTCGCAGCAATCGACCCTCTTGTTCTTGTATTTGTCCAGGATCTCCACGAGATTGACACAGCCTGGGACGCTCACCCGTTTCGTATTCTTGAGCGCTTCCGGGGGGGAGGCTTCAGCGGGAAGCATGTCAAGAGCAGACGTCGTAATGATCTGCTCCACCTCAGTGTCCTTTAAAAATGAAAGATCCAGATTGCTCGCAATTTCGTCGAGTGTAAGAAACAGCTTCGCGCCCGAGTCGCGAAAAAAGTACGAAAGCTCCTGCTCCTTGTACATGGGGTTCACCGGAACCACTATAATTCCGAGTTTCCACGCAGCATAGGTTGCGACAAGGAATTGGGGCACGTTCTGAAGGTCTACAATAATCCGATCACCGTTCTGAAGGCCGAAGTCATGAAACGCAGCCGCCAAGGACTCTGAGAGCCGGTTGACCTCTCCGATACGAAATCGCGTGGTCAAAGTAGCAAACCGCGGGGAAGTCCGGTCGGGAAAGGACTGATTTGTTGAAGTCATCTATGGCCGTGGCCGAGGCCGTCTCCAAGTCGTGAGCGACTCCATCGGGATAAGAACTCAACCACGGCCTTTTTTCGTAAATCGATTGCATGATGTCCTCTACATAGGTGGAAAAGGAATTGCCCAGGAAACTGTTTTGTGTAAAAAGGTCCTCCCCGCAATTCCTTTCAGTCAGCTCCTCCGTTGCATTTCAATACCTGGCCCGTGAGATATTTCGATGAGTCACCCGCCAGGAATGACACAGCCTCTGTAATGTCGGTCAGTTCTCCCATGCGCCCCGCGGGTATCTCGCCTAACAGTTTCTCGGCCAACTCTTTCTGAATCTTCGAGGGACGTATAGCCCTTATGAACCCCGGCACAATACAGTTCACGTTAATGTGAAACCTGGCCGTATCCTTCGCGCATGCGAGCGTCAATGCTATCACCGCCCCCTTTGCGGTCTCGTAACTCACTGAATTCGCGTACCTGTCCCAGGCCCACGGCGCCATGTAAATGATGCGTCCGGAGGATCTTCTGGACATGCTCTCCTGAACCACAGGAACCAGGTTCTCTGCGCATGTGAGGTTTTCTTGCAGGCGGCTTGCAGCCTCAAAGGTGTCTTGCCGAGCAACCGCGGTCCTCAGACTGCCTATACCGGTGTCGTGAACGTAGATATCTACCGGGCCGATTCCTTCTTCCATTCGTTTGTACAATTCCGGGCCCATGGGGCCGTGCTCTGCGTTGGAATAGCAGGTAAGGTTCTTAGATGTCTTGGGGTTGATCACAGGATACTCACGACCCTTCCTTAGGCCGTCCATGTACGCGGCCAATCTGACGCCGCGAGACAGAAGAAAAGATATGACAGCCGTACCCAACACAGTGCCGCCGTTCACCACAATAGCGGACTTTCCTTCCAGGGCATGAGTTTGCGGCTCACGCTGTGCCGAGGACGCGTCAGCCTTGAGAAACCCTCGAAAGAGCAAATCCAGAATCGTCTTTTCGACATCCATAGCGCTCGCGTGACCTCGGAGGTCCCACCTCTTGAGGACCCAGGCGTCGACCATGGACTTGATGAGGTTTGCTACCACCCGCTCATTGCACTCCCGAAGCACGCCGGTCTTGACACATTCTTCGATGATTGACTCGAACACTTCCAGATGCGCCCGCTCTTTCTTCAAGAGGCTCCGCAAGAGGGGCTTCTTGAGAATGTGCCCCTCCTGGTAAATGAGCATGATCGCGTCTGCAAGCTTGTCCATGGTGTTGAACTCGGCTCGGACCATACGTAGCAGCTTTTCGAGAGGATCGGAGACCTCTTCCAGGGCCTGTGTCATGGCCTCCATTGCAGAACTGGCAGCGAACTGGTGGATCAGGAAGAAAATATCCTCCTTTGACCCCACATAGTCGTAGATATTCCCTTGGCTCAGACCGGTTTCTTCCGCGAGATTTCTGAGAGTAGTTTTGTGGAATCCCTTTTTGGCAAAGAGTTTAATGGCAGCGAGGACAATTTGCTCGCGTCGTTTATCTACTAATTCAAGGTTCTTGACAGTGGTAGGAATTGTGCTCACGTGGGCGCCCCTGAGAAGTGAGAAGGTTCCCGAGCAGTCACTCATATTCCGAGTGGTCACTCACATTACAGCCCGAATTTGGAGATTGTCAACAGAAAAGATTCCGGATCATAAACATTTTATTAGTTTAGCGCGCGAGGCCTGGATGCTTGTCTAAGAACGTTATGGCCCTTTTGTTCCGGTCATTCTCGTAATCGAGCCGCGACAGAATCAGCTATCATCTTTTGAGCCAGAGTTCAGAGACGTGAACTAACCCACCCATGACAGCGACGAAGTCATTTCCGGGCATCTGAACCTCCATTATTCGGTCTGCTAGATCCTGGCAGGGCTAGAGCGAGAGGCTTATTCCATGCAAGGAGGCGGTTGTTCATGTGGCTTCAGCCTTTCCATTGGCTCAATATTTCCAAGCCGGCTTCATGTAATGGGCAACGCGGAGGATTACGGTTGACCGACGGAACAAAGGAGAGTTACGTTCAAGACAAGGTGAGAAATCTGTTTACCTTGGAAGGCGGCTGCTATATCCTGTTCTCGGCACAACATTCGCGGTGAATCGGAGCTTACTTAGTGTGCAACAGACAGTCGAATGAGCGGTTAGGGGCGCCGTGACCCACAGGATGGGATGGTCGCCCCGTAATTTCGGGCCGCTTACCAAGCATTCAGCCACGAGCGGGATTCATGGAATTTCATATGAGATCGACAGAGAAAGTTCACGAGGAATCTTTTCGGCCAGATGTAACCGGTTCTGAGCCGGAATTCCAAATTAACCAACAAGAACTACTTCTGGCGCAAGTTTCGCAAGCCTTTTCCCTGTCACTTGCGGCGGCGCTCGGGTCTGTGGCGTCCGGGATAATCATTGCGGTAGCCATGTGGGACGTGGTCTCTCATTCCAATATAGTTGTTTGGCTGACAGGCTTCCTCGCGTTGTATGCGAGCAGACAGGCACTGGCGTGGGCATTCCACAGGGCTTCTCCTTCCAGCTTTGAAATACTGCCCTGGGCCAGGTGGTACTTTGTGGGAGCCATCTCCATAGGCTTGTGGTGGGGTCTGACCGGTGTGTTGCTTTTTTCTCCGGTTTCCGCAGTCCACAGGTCAGTTCTTGCCATTTTCATTGCTGCAGCAACATGCGCGGCCGCCGTGCACCACATGTCCACTACCGCTTATCTTCCCGTGATTCTTGCCATGTCACTCCCTCTCTCGGGGCGATTCCTATATCATGGCGGTAGCGTGAACGTGACCGTAGGCATCCTGATACTGATTTATACCGTGGTCCTAGCTCTGATGGGCCGCCGAATGCATGCCATCAACACGGAATCCCTGATATTGCGGTTTGCAAATATTGACTTGGTCCACTCATTGCGGGAGCAAAAGACCGAGCTAAAAGCTCAAATCGACGAGCGAATTCGACTGGAAGAAGCAATCCTTAGAGACGAACAGAAATATCGGCAATTAGCGGAAAATGTCGGCGATGTTCTGATGCTAATCCGGTCCGCTGAACCTTACTCATTCATTTACGTGAGTCCTGCTTACCAAAAGATGATCGGCCGCGACGTCCATGAGCTGTACGAAAATCCCGCAGCATGGCTGACGGATGTTCACGAGGAGGACCGTTCGCAAGTAGCCGACAGTTTTAACAAATTTATCCAGGAAGCTGGAGATTTCAACCACGAATTCAGGATGCTCGGACCCAGCGGTCCGGCTCGGTGGATGTGGGCGACAGGCTTCCCTATCAAAGACGCCGATGGAGGAATCTATCGTTTTGCGGTTATCGCCAGAGACATCACACAGCGTAAATTAGATGAAGAGCGGCTAAAGCACCTCGTCAAGGAAATAAAGGATTTCGCCTATATCATATCTCATGATTTTCGTACGCCTTTGATAAACATACAGGGATTTGCAGGAGAGCTTCAATCTACAATGGAGTCTATCAAGCCAGCGCTTCACATTGGACTCGGTCACTTGGATGAAAGCCAAAAATCTCAGACTCTGACCGCGCTGGAACAAGACATTCCTGAGGCATTGGGATTCATAAACTCTTCAGTATTCCGAATGAACGCCCTCATAAGAGTCATTCTGGATTTGTCTCGGCTGGAACGCCGAGAACTTCACCTTGAGTCGTTAAACATGAACGAACTTGTTGCGGAGACGGTCAAGTCGTTGAGTTTTCAGCTTGAGGAGACCAGCGCAAAGGTTGCTGTCCGTGAATTGCCCCAGACGATAGCAGACCGGCTGGCAATGGAACAGATAGTGACCAATCTTCTTAGCAATGCCATCAAGTTCCGTGACCCCGAACGCCCTCAGGAAATAGTTATTACAGGGCATAGCCTTCCCCACGAGACCGTGTTTGTCGTACAAGACCAAGGACGTGGCGTTGACCTGGCTTACTTGAGCCAAATATTTCAGGTCTTCCACCGTGGATCTATTAAAGGTATTCCAGGCGAAGGCATAGGCTTGGCGCACGTACGAACTCTACTTCGCCGCCATGGAGGGCGTATCTGGTGTGAATCGAATCCCGGTGCGGGTTCTACATTTACATTCACAATTTCAAATCACTTACTTTCAGAGGGGGCAACACGTTCCGCGTAAGGGTCAGATCTGCTTCCCTGTTATGTTGAGCTGTCGCTTGAGCCGTTCCACTCGCTTTCTCAGCCCGCGTCTCACGAGACGCTGAATCACAAAAAAGCGAGTCCCTCATCAACGGTTATCCTTCTCCTTAAGCTTTCTCTCCGCTTTGCAGCTAACCCCGGACCCTTCCAGTCCTGTCTCGAAGCACCCATTGCACGAGATACACTTTGCCCTCTCCAGGTCTCCGCTTTTCCAGCGGTTGATCAGATGGGGTTCTCGGATGAAGGGGCGGCACAAGGCCACGTAATCCGCGAGGCCCTCGTCGAGAACTTTAGAAATCACCGCTGGAGATCTTATTCCGCCCACAGTGATAATAGGCACGTTAACCGATTCCTTGAAGCGGGCCGCCAATTGGGCCAGGTAAGCCTCATTCTCTTCTTTGTGAATGTTTCCCCGAGACGGGACCATTCCGTTGGCCGAGGCCCGGCTGCCCGCGCTCACCTCGATGGAGTCTATTCCGTCATCGACCAGCCGGCGAGCCACGTGGAGCGACTCTTCGGTCGTAAGGCCACCGTCAATATAATCGTGACCGCTCAACTTGATGAAGAGCGGGTAGTCTTGGCCCACGGCCCCCTTTACGGCTTCCATCACTTCGGCGAGGAAACGGTAGCGCTTGCCTATGTCCCCCCCGTATCCGTCGGATCGCTGATTCGATGCGCCGGAGAGGAACTGGTTGATGCCGTACCCGTGAGCTCCGTGAAGCTGGATTCCGTCGAATCCCGCCCTCTGCGCCCTGGACGCTGCCGCTGCATACGCTTCGATGGCCTGAGTTATCTCCTGCTTTGTCATCGCCTTCGGCGTGTTTCCCGTCAGGGGATCAGGCACCGGCGAAGGGCCCCAGATCTCCCCTTCTTCCGGGAAAAGTTCCGGATTTGCCTTACTCCCTGTGTGAACAAGCTGGGCCATGACTTTCCCGCCTTGCGAGTGAATTGCCTCAGCAAGACGTGTGAGCCCCTCCAGCATGTCCTCACGGTAGTTGCCGAGCTGGTAGAGCATGGCGATTGCGTTGGGCATCACGTACTGAAACCCCGTAATGATAAGCCCTACCCCGCCGGCCGCGAGATTTCCGTAAAAATCTATGGCCCTGTCGGTGACGTATCCCTTCCGATCGCCCACTCCGGACCAAGTCGCGCTCCGGATGGACCGATTCTCGAGGTCCAGGGACTTAATCGACGTCTTTTCAAAAAGTTCAGGCATTGAGATTGGCTCCTTTATACCCTGCATGCGTGAACGCACACAGGCCGGTGATTAGTCTTAAACATGGCACTAGCTTAGTGTCTCAGCAATTACTTTGGACATGGCACAATCTGGGTAGGGCGGGCCGTGCCCGCCGATGCCCGAGTATCCTCTGGCGGCCATAGCCGGCCCTGCCGAGCGGCAGCAACACGCAGTAGGACCGTCCCGCGCAGAACGCGGGATAGCCGGTCGACAGGAAGGACGAATGACTGGCCAGATGCCGGTTACGCGAAAGACGAATGACCGGCAAGATGCCGGTCCTACTGTCCAAATGGCACGACACGTATGAGATGCGACACTTCGGGAAAACTCTATTCCCCTCTGGCCTTTTTCACTTCATCAAGCGGCGTTATGACCTGGTCTGCGGGAATGGTTTCGATGTCTCCGGCGATCAAGAAATCGTAACCGGGAACAACTTTGGTCACCCCCACAAACATCGGCAGCATGATCTGATGATCGAAGTCCCGGATCGTTACTTTCCCGACCGGGGAATCCATTGTCAGTCCGGCGAGAGCATCGATGAATTTCTCGCGGTCCACAGTGCCTGCTTTCTCAAAGGCTTTTGCTATAGAAAGTCCTGAAATGTAACCGCAGAATGATCCTGCAGTGGGATATCTATCGAACGCCTTCTTATATTTATCGGTGAATGCTTTGTTCTCAGGGAGTTCGGGAAAGTAAAACAAATAGGGTGATGTACCCATCACGCCTGCGGGCGCGTTCATTCCGAGCGGTTTGAGTGTGGACAGCTCAATCGCCATGTGCGCAATAAAGGGGACCCGTTCATTAAACCCTGTTGCTTTCGCGGCTTTGAGGAACGGCACGCAGCTCGCGCCTCCTGCTGCTATGATGACCGCATCAGGTTTTGCTGCCAAGATTGATGTCATGTAGGGCGTAAAGTCGGGCTCTCCCACTTTCCACCATGATTCTCCCATGAGCTGAACTTCAGGTTTGAGCTTCTTGAGTTGAGTCCAGGTCTCATTGGCCACAGAATGCCCATATTCATAATCATCGCCGGCAATCCAATATTTCACGTACGGCCGTTTCGCCAGTGCTATGGCGGCTGCTCGCCCAACCATGCCCGTATTTTCATTCATGGAAAAGACATATCGGTTGCCTTTCGCTCCGGTTATGGCCGCACTCTTGCCGAACGTCACCACAAAGGGGATTTTCTCCTTTTTTGCCAGATCGGACACGGCCAATGAGACTGCGCTGTTTGTGGTCCCGGCCAGTATGTCGACGTTTTCCCGCATGACGAGTTCTTTTGCCGCGCTTAGGGCCAGATCCACCTTGAATTTGTCATCACGCGTGACAAATTCAAGCTTCTTGCCGAGCACGCCTCCTTTGGCGTTTATCTCGTCCAAGGCCAACTTGAAGCCGTCTTTGACATCATTGCAATAGACACTGGGAGGACCGGTATAAGTGTCTATCATGCCTATTTTTATAGTGTTTTGTGCTGCAACGACTCCCTGGAAAAGGAAGATTCCTGCTATCAGACCGGCGAGGACAATCGTTGAAAACCGTCTCATGATTCCAGTCTCCTTTCAATTACAGCTACCCTGAGAGAGGCTTTTCGGACCTACCACTTATCAACGATCTCGACCTTCGGTTTTTCTGAATCCTACCTCTATCAAGGGTTGCAGACGATTCTGACAGAACCGGATGACATCTTCAATCACTTTCGTGTGCGAAGGCGTGGAAGGGTTGGCGACGATGGGGGTCAAGAATGCAAACTAACGATTGACTTATTCATACGAATGACTAAATTCTGCTTCGAGAGTCCGGACTGAAAGGAGTTCCAGCGATGGCAACGATAATGGGACCCGGAGCACGAGACCGCGTGCCGGGAGAACGGACACGTCAGAAACTTATTGAGGCCGGCGTGGAGATCTTCGGTCGCTACAACTTTGAAGCCACAACCACACGCATGCTGGCCGACCGCGCGGGGGTGAATCTTGCCGCTATCCCCTATCATTTCAAGAGCAAGGAGGGGCTTTACCACGCAGTGGTTCGCCACATTGTCGATCAAGCAACCCCGGCATATCGTTCAGCCGTTGCTGAAATCAACGAGGCCTTGGCAAAGTCGAGCTGTTCCGGTTCCGAGTGTTTCGCCATGTTATCCAGGATTCTGAACACCATGGTTTCCACGATGCTCGGCACACCGGAAGCCAAGAGTTGGGCGGGGATCATACTCAGGGAGCAAATGGAGCCCACCAGCGCTTTTGACATTATCTATGAAGGGGTCATGCAGCCGGTCCTACAGTGCTGCTTGGCATTGGTGGCTCGTATCCTCCATCGGCAACCGGATGATCCGGAAACAATGCTGAGCGTGATTGCCATCGTCGGTCAGGTGCTAATCTTTCGAACCTCTCGAGAAGCGGTCATCCGCTCCCTACAGTGGAAAGGATACTCTCGGAGGGAAATTCAAGCGGTCCAGAGCATTGTCACAAAACATACGTGTGCCATTCTTGGCGTGCCAGGCTCTTGCGAAAGTGGCAGCCATGAAGGGGGACGTCGAAATGAGTAAAAGATTACCGGTAATTCTAGTGGGAGCGCTCCTCTTGGTGGCGGCAATATGGGGCCTCTATCGGAGTTGGAATAATGCTGAACGCGATGAGCTGGTGATCTATGGGAATGTGGACATCCGCCAGGTCGATCTGGGATTCCGTGTCACGGGTCGCATCCAGGAAATGAGATTTGAAGAAGGTGATCAGGTCAAGAAGGGCCAGGTTATCGCTGTCCTCGACAAGGACACCTTCGAAGCGGATGTTCGGACGGCCATAGGTCAAATGCAAGCTCAAGAGGCCAATCTTACCAAGATGGAAAGAGGAAGTCGTCCGGAGGAAATTGACCGGGCGCGAGCCGCATCCCATGAAAGAGATGTTCGGTTCAAGAACGCTGAGCGCTTGTATGAGCGACGGCTCTCTCTCGTGCAGAGCGGATCGATCTCCAAGCAGCAGTACGACGACACTTTAGCGGACCGGGATGCGGCAGAAGCTCAGGATCAGCTCTCGAAGGCAGATCTGGCACTCGCACTCGCGGGTTTTCGTGTGGAGGACGTTCAGGAGGCGCGAGCCAATCTAGCAGCCGCCAAGGCGCGGCTCGCCCAAACTGAGATTAACCTGCAGGACACGGAGATTCACTCACCGGCTGATGGAATAATTCTCACTCGTGTCCGAGAGCCGGGAGCGATAGTCTCAGCAGGGCAGACCGTCTATACCTTGCAGCTCCTATCCCCTGTCTGGATCCGCACCTACGTTTCCGAGCGAGATCTCGGGCGGATTTATCAAGGAATGCCCGCTGACGTCTATACTGACAGTCAACCGACAAAGCCTTTTCACGGACAAATCGGCTTTATCTCACCTGTGGCGGAGTTTACACCGAAAAATGTCGAGACGACAGATTTGCGTACTGAGCTTGTCTATCGCCTGCGGGTGATTGTGGATAATCCCGATAATGGACTTCGGCAGGGAATGCCGGTGACAGTGAAGTTGAAACTAAAGCCAAACGCACCTGCCCCGACAAAGGGTAAACAATGACCGATGCCATCGTTTCAATCGATCACCTGACCTACACTTTCGGGCATGATCAGCCGCCCGCGGTAGATGACCTGACAGCGTTCGTCTATCCGGGAGAGGTCACAGGACTAGTGGGGGCTGACGGAGCGGGGAAGACGACCCTGATACGACTGATCGCGGGGTTGCTATTACCGGCTTCCGGCTCAGTGAAAGTGCTGCAATTTGACAGTGTTCGGGAAGCCGAGCGGATTCACGCTCGAATAGGGTACATGCCTCAGAAATTCGGTCTGTACGAGGATCTCACCGTGATCGAGAATCTGCGTCTGTACGCGGATCTGAGGGGACTTGTGGGTCCACAACGGCAAGTCACTTTTGAGCGCCTGCTCAAGTTTACCGACCTGGCGAGGTTCACTGACCGACTGGCAGGCGCACTCTCAGGAGGAATGAAACAGAAGCTGGGGCTCGCTTGTGCCCTAGTCCAGAAACCCGAGCTACTTCTTTTGGATGAACCGAGCGTTGGCGTTGACCCCATTTCCCGCCGGGAACTCTGGCAAATGGTCGAGGAACTCGTGGACGAAGGGATCGGGGTCATTTGGAGCACCGCATACCTCGATGAGGCAGAGAAATGCGGACACGTTCTCTTGCTCCACGAGGGCAAACTGCTATTCGAAGGCCCCCCGAACGAACTGACTGATCGGGTATCAGGACGGACCTTTCAAGTTCAAGGCTTCGAGGGGAACCGTCGCCGACTTCTGACCAAAGCGCTTAACGCAGACGGGGTGATCGACGGTGTCATCCAGGGCCGGCACTTGCGGCTCGTTCTGGCCCAGGGAACGGAACACCCAAGCTCCGAGCTTTTCAACTTCGGAAAGAACGCGACTTTTGTTCCAGTGCCGCCGCGATTCGAGGATGCGTTTATCGACATCCTTGGTGGCGGACCCGGCGGTCGCTCCGAACTTGCAAGCCGGACGAGCGTGGCTGAGGAGAGGACCGAAGCAGTGGTCGAGGCAAAGGGCCTGACCAAGAATTTTGGGTCCTTTACGGCAGTGGACAACATCACCTTCTCTGTCCAGCGCGGCGAGATCTTCGGTTTCCTGGGACCCAACGGCGCGGGCAAGTCAACCACATTCAAAATGCTTTGCGGGCTGCTGAAGCCGACGAGAGGAACGGCTCGCGTGACCGGGCTCGATTTACAGGCGGCTCCGAGCAAAGCCAGGGCTCAGATCGGTTACATGGCTCAGAAGTTTTCGCTCTATGGGAATCTGAACGTTCGCCAGAACCTGGACTTCTTCTCCGGTGTGTACGGTCTGTCGGGCAATGAGCGTGCAGATGCGGTTCGCACGGTAGTCGAAGTCTTTGACCTGGAGCCGTTCCTCGACTCACCCGCGGGGGAACTTCCTTTGGGTTTCAAACAACGCTTGGCCCTGGGAGCCGCGGTGATGCACAATCCTCCGGTTTTGTTCCTTGATGAACCTACCTCCGGCGTTGATCCAATTACTCGACGCGAATTCTGGACTCATATCAACGGGCTCATCGAAAAAGGCGTTACCATCATGGTGACGACACATTTCATGGACGAAGCCGAGTACTGTGATCGCGTTGGCCTCATCTATAGAGGACAAATGATCGCTACCGGATCGCCTGATGATCTGAAAGACTCGGTGCGGCAAGAGGACCAGCAGGAACCGACAATGGAAGATGCCTTCATCGCCCTTATTCAGCGTTACGACCGGGACAAAGGAGAAGCGGCATGAAGGACGGCGAATCCACAGCCAGACGGGCACAGCTTCGTCGCTTGAAAGCGCTTTTCGGAAAAGAATTCCGCCAGGTTGTGCGCGATCCCAGCAGTATCCTTATCGCATTCGTCCTTCCGGCCATCTTGTTGTTCCTCTTTGGCTACGCGGTGTCGCTTGACGTCACGCACATCAAAATCGGGCTGGTTGTTGAAGATTCCAGCCCGGAGATCCATAGTTTCATTGTGTCGTTTACAAATTCGCGTTACTTCGATGCACGCATTGCCGGCGATCGGAGGATTTTTGAGCCTGACCTGGCGCTCGGACGAATCCGCGCCATCGTTGTTGTCCCATCGGATTTTTCCAGAAAAAACATTCGTGAAGGCACTTCGGCTCCCATCCAGATTATCACTGACGGAAGCGAACCAAACACAGCGAACCTTGTAGGGGGCTATGTGCAGGGCGTCCTTTTGGGCTGGCTCAACGAGCAGTCGCTGGACAAGGGCGTGATCTTTCGGCCCTCCAATAGAGATACAGCCCCGTCTTTGGTTCAATCCGGAACTCGAGAGCCGTAATTTTCTGATCCCTGGGTCCATGGCCACTATCATGGCGATTATCGGAACTCTTTTGACGGCACTGGTCATTGCCCGGGAGTGGGAACGGGGAACGATGGAGGCACTCATGGCCACTCCCGTCGGGATAACCGAATTACTGATCGGAAAGTTTGTACCGTATTTCATACTGGGAATGGGTTCAATGGCGGTCTGCGTTTTCATGGCTATCTTTGTGTTTGGCGTTCCCTTTCGCGGCTCAGTGTTCCTTCTGGCGCTCGTTACTGCCGCATTCCTCTTCGATGCGCTCGGGCTCGGGCTTCTGATTTCAACCGTCGCTAGAACTCAGTTTGTGGCCTCCCAGGCCGCTTTGATCGTTTCTTTTCTCCCCGCTTTCATCTTGTCGGGTTTTATATTCGACATCACCAGCATGCCGTTACCGATCAGGATGCTGACATATGCTCTTCCGCCGCGATACTTTGTGTCTTGTCTTCAAACTCTGTTTCTGGCCGGCAACATTTGGGCCGTCATTTGGCCGAATGTCCTTGCGATGGTCGGCTTCGGCTCGCTCTGCTTCGTTGTCATTTCGCGGAAGAGCGTAAAGAGATTGGACTGAACCATGCTCCGACGTACATACTTTTTGATTATCAAAGAATTGACAATGATTTGGAGCGACAAGAAAAGCAGGTTCGTGCTCATTGGACCGCTGCTCATCCAACTGATAGTCTTTTCCTATGCCGTTACTTTGGAAGTGAAGAATGTCTCGATGGGGGTTCTCGACAAAGATGGAGGTGGAGCCGCTCATGAGCTTGTCCAACGCTTCAGGGGATCGCGGACCTTCACCAGGATCCATTACCTGAGAGGCTTTCAGGAAATTCGCCCCGCTATAGATTCCCAAGAAGTACAGTTCGTTATCCAAATCCCAGAGGATTTCTCACGGCTGGTGGAAGCAGGCAAGACTGCTCAACTTCAATTCATCCTTGATGGTAGGCGATCAAATTCCGCGCAAATCATCCAAGGATACGCTTCTCAGATCGTAAATCAGTTCAGCAGTGACGTGGCTAAAAAAACTGGCAGAGCTGCACCCTCCGCGGAGCTGATCGTCCGAAACGCATACAATCCGAATCTCGACTACCAATGGTTTACCTTACCCAGCCTCTGTGCCATCCTGCCGATGCTCATTGCGCTACTTCTGACATCGCTCTCGGTCGCACGCGAACGAGAACTTGGCACTTTCGACCAATTGCTCGTATCACCGTTGCAGCCGTTAGAGATTCTTATAGGCAAGACAGTTCCCGCGGTGATCTTCGGCTTGTTTGAGGGAACCTTGGTTGTCTGCGCCGCGGTAGTTCTCTTCCGCATCCCTCTCACAGGCTCGCTGCCGCTGCTCTATGCAAGCATGACCGTCTTTCTTCTGGCGGCAAGCGGCATAGGCCTGTTTATTTCGTCTCTATCCATGACGCAGCAGCAAGCAATCCTCGGGTCCTTTGTTTTTATGGTCCCGGCGAACCTGCTTTCTGGATTTGCGACCCCTCTCGAAAATATACCCGACTGGCTCCAACCGGTCAGTATGGCTATCCCGCTGCGTTACTTCCTCATTGTCGCCAAAGGGATTTTCATGAAGGACTTTACGGCTTCGGCTGTTTGGCAGGAGACATGGCCAATGGCGGTGATCGCTGTGTTCACCTTGACCGCCGCGGCATGGTTGTTCCGTAAGAGGCTGGAATAGTTTATACCGAGTCCAGAAATAATGTCCGATTGACAATCCGAGATGGAGAATCCGGAAATCTGACCGTAACGGGCGTTTTCTCCGTCATTCCTGAAAACAACCATGACCTGTCAGTCACAACGGAACATGAAAGTGCAGCGATAAAGTCTGGTGCCACGGATGCGTCCCGCCCCGCGGGATTCATCCGTGCCTGCCGGTAATTACTCCATGGTCTACGGATACCTCTCCGGCAAGGGAACGCAGTACCGCGGACGTCCCGACGGACCCGTTTCAGCACAGATGAGCCTTCGGCACATCCGTGGCACCAAAGTCCTAACAGCTGCTGCACAAAGGGGAGGGACTTTCAACTAAAGGCTGGAATCCATCCCGCGAAACGCGGGACTGGACCCCGGATCAGGTCCCAATGCTGTTGACTTAAGAGATTTCCATCTCCCTACACCGTCACCCCGGCGAAGGCCGGGGTCCAGGGAAGATCAAGAAAACCTGGATTCCGGCCTACGCCGGAATGACGGGGCTAAGGCCGCGTCGAAAGCAAGGGTTCTGGATTAAAGGCATGCGGCTTGAATCAACAGCATTGGGATCAAGTCCGGAGTCACGGCGTCATTGCCGCAAATCGGACAAATCTTTTGGCATGCGCTATAATTCGGACCGGCTATTGGCGGAAAGGTAAGGCGATTTATGAGCACAAAAATAAAGTACACCGATGAGCCGTTGGGTGAGGTCAAGATAATTTCTGATTTTCTGCCCTCTCCTGATGAACTGGCGTTTAGAGAGGAATCAGTTAAGGTAACTATTTCCCTCAGCAAGAGGAGTGTAGAGTTCTTTAAGGCCCAGGCCACAAGACATCATACACAATATCAGCGCATGATCCGGCAGTTACTTGACGCCTATGTGGATGCACAGCGGAGATCGGTAACTGTTCGCTCAACCGGGACTGCCCGCAAGCGTGCGTGACGGTTCGGTGGTCGCCCGTTCCGCCGAGACCGCTCTGAGGCATCCTGGCGATAGGGTTCCCGCCCGGTCCACAAGCGGCGGAACCCGGACTCCCCGCAAGCGGGCGGCCGGTTAGTTCAACTCGTTCACGACGCCCACAGTGGAGGTTTAGTTGCTGACTCGCCGAAATTTTCTGCGGGCCTCGGGCGCCACGATCGCTGCCGCAGCCGGCCTCGGGTTCTACACCTGGCGGGTGGAACCGCACTGGCTGGAGTTCGTATACCGTGTGTTGCCGATTCGAGGATTGCCCCCTTCGTTGGCGGGTCGGACGTTGGTGCAGCTAAGCGACATTCACGTGGGCGGTCGGGTAGACGATGAATACTTGACCGCTACTTTCAGAGGGGTCGCAGCGCTCCGGCCCGATATCGTTGTGGTGACAGGCGATCTGATAAGCTATCACTCGAAGGTCTTCGAGCAGATGGAGTCAGTCTATCGTCATTTCCCGAGGGGTCAGCTCGCGACGCTCGCGATTCTAGGCAACCACGATTACGGCCCTGAGTGGTCTCACCCTGAGATCGCGGCTCAGGTGGTTGACGCTGTGGCTCAGTTCGGCATCACGGTACTCCGCAACCAAATTCACGAAGTCGACGGCCTTCGCGTGGTGGGACTGGACGACTTGTGGGCAAAGCGATTCGATACGCGACAGGTGGTGCCCCTCTTGAAATCGGCAGTGCCGGCAGTGGTGCTGAGTCACAATCCCGACACGGTTGATCTGCCCGTCTGGGACGGTTATGAGGGATGGATACTTTCAGGCCACACGCACGGCGGGCAGTGCAAGCCGCCGTTTCTTCGTCCGCCGCTTTTGCCGTGCCGCAACCCGCGCTACACTGCCGGTGACTTCGACCTCAGTGCGGGCCGCCGAATGTACATCAGCCGCGGGGTCGGCCATCTGTTGCATGTGCGGTTTAACGTTCGACCCGAAGTGACTGTTTTCGAGTTGAGCAGTGTCTGACTACAAAGCACATATCTGGCACTAGTTCAATCGAAAACCGACCCGCCAGCGCCTCTTGCCTGAAGCGCGGTGTTACGCGACATCATTTCTTCAACTCTCTTACCCATCGTGAACGGTCCAAGGGACGGAAGCCCATTTGCTGATAAAAAGTTATCGCGCGGCTCTGCCTTGCATCTACTTCCAAATCTATGGCCACAATGCCGGCCTCCCGAGATCGCTTCAAAACCGCAGCCATCAACGCAGTCCCGATGCCACGCTGCCGAGAAGGCGGCGTGACGTACACCTCCTCCAGCCACGCGACCGGACCGCAATGTTCCATACTCAGAATCGTCGCAACGTAAGCAACTCCGACGACTCGGCAGTTCTCTCGCGCCACCAGGATAAAACCACGAGCCGAGTCGCGGGCCACGTCTTCCAATACTCGTGCCAATGCATTGTCAGATGCGTCAATCCCAAGCTCCCTAAGATGCTCGACCAGCAGCTGCGCACATCCGTAGGAATCGTTGGGTGTACCCGGCTCGATGGAGAATGTTTGCATAACACTGGAGCGCTATCCGCCCTATCCTTTCGCCTTTCGAGCCGCTTTAATGTCGTCCAGGTAGAGCTTGATGAGTGGGCTCATCTCAGGCGGCTGCCATTTGGCCGCTTTGGGCTCTTCAGGCCAGGTGAAAGAAAGGTGCCGGATTTCTCCGGGTTCCTTTACCTTTTCCAATACAGAAAGGGTTTCAAGGAGGACTTTCCGCTGCCCTTCCCTGTCTCCAACTTCCCCGACCGGTCTACCGTAGGGATATTCAATAGCTGCTGATCGAGGAATGCCTACAAGCCTGTGGAATTCCGGGGTGGGAGTGAGAACAACTGTGGAGAAACCGGCCTCTTCAAGGACTCTTGCGGCCAGTCCCACGGACTGGCAACAGAAAGGTCAAGCCGGTGTGAGAATCACGGCATCAACGCCTTCTTCCTGCATTCTCTTGGACATGGGCTCTATGGCTTCTTTCAGGAAATCAGTGCTCTCCCACTGAAACCCGTAGAAGGAGTAAGCGGTGGGAGCAAGTCGACCTACAATCCCCTCTTGCTCGAACTCGGCTCATGCGGGCCAACGGCAGGATCACATTGATGTCCTGGAGGATGAATTGCGTGTTTATATGGAGGTGATTCACATTGACATCTGCCGCGGTTGAGCCTCTCGGGATAGCTCTGAAAGATCGGTCGCCCCATGTGCCTTCTTTCTTTTCCCTTTCCATGTCAAACGGCGGGTCTGTCTTCAGGCTGATACCTGCGCTCGTAACGAGGGCCAGAGTTGCTTCACTCAACGGCTTGGAAAGCGGAGTAAAGGGGATGCTCCCCTTAAAACCTTGGTCTGGAATCAAACTATCAATCCAAGCAGCCAAACTGGGCGGAAGAAATCGAAATCCATCAACGGTTTTCTCAGTTGCTTGCATAGACCTCCCCTTTCCATGTTTCATATTGCTCGCCATAACGAACTTTGTCTGTATGTAGTGAACCGTGCGCTCGTTTCTCAGCATACCTCATATCCTGGCATGGTCAAAACCGTTTCTTGAATGAAGGCTTCATTCGCGACCGATTGAAACCGCAGCAGACCACGACGAGCTTTATGGGGCATACTGACCCATGCGCAGATCAGGGATCGGTCGGTTTGGCCCAACATAACATGTTGTCATCGTTTGGTTTCTTTTAAATAACCAGAAATAACGAGCCAATTCCGGCCAATGCCCTCTACCCACACCTGCGAAATCCGTAAGGCAGCCAACTCCCGAAATCACCTAGTAGCCCCGCATCAGCCTAATAGTCCTCGGTTCGCGAAGCGGTGGCATACCATTTGCTTTCTGTTGAGTAGGACAGGTTCCAAACCCGGACAGCAGCGAGGATCAGCCCAGACTCGAATCGGGTCAAGAGCCAATATTCAAGAGGAGGATTTTTGAAGATGAAAAGAGCGATCATAGTGTTGGTGACTGCGATTTTTTTGGTCTGGGGTCCGGCCGCAGGACTTGTCAAGGCCCAAGAGAAGAAGGCAGTTCGAGTGGCCGGCGCCGGATTACTTTCTGAGTGGCTTCAGGAAAATTCGGACCGATATATGAAGGATGCTCAGACCTGCTCGATCACGATCTCAGGGGCGACCACCGGAATCGGCGTGCAGAGGCTCATGGAAGGAAATGCAGAATTGGCTGCCCTTACCAGAGCTATGACGGCGGAGGAAATCAAGAAAGCTGAAGCACAGGGGTTGTCCCTGGGTTCCAAGCTGGTTGGTTATATCGGACTGGCGGTTGTGACAAATAGCAAAAATTCTGTCAGTGAGCTTACGATGGAGCAGTTGGCGAATATCTTCAAAGGGGAAATCAGCAACTGGAGCCAAGTCGGTGGGCCAAATGAACCGATAAAGGTAACCGTCAGGGCAGTGCCGGAGACTGGCGCCGGGGTCCTTTTCCAGCAAAAAGTCTTGAAAGGCGAGCCATACGCAAAAGGCGCGACAGTGATGGCTTCCTACAATACGACTGTCACGGTCTGCAGTAAATCCTTCGCCGTAGGATATATACCCACCACAACGACTTATTTCGACAAGCTGGAGGAGCGCGGGGTCAAGATAGTCAACATAAAGCAAAACGCAAATTCTGCGCCTTTTCAATTGGCTAGCGGAGTTTCCAGGGAACCCTCATATCCGATCTCCATAGGTGTTTATCTCTATTGGAATGCCAAATCTGAAAATCCTTGCACCAAAGGTCTGGTAGACTTTCTGTATAATCAGACTCAGTGAAGTGGTCCGGCAAGGTCGTCTTATTCCACTGTCACTGATTTCCGCCACCTTGAAAAGGCCACTGCCAGTCGGCGAACTCAGGTTTATCAATGCCGTATTCGTAGGCATGGTTGGAGTTTTCGATAATCTGGTCTTTTAGCCACTCCTTGACGTGTGCCCCTGCAACGTTCAGCGAGGGAAGCCGGCTGATTACATCCGTAGCCAGGTTGAACCGGTCGATTTGATTTGCCATGGCCAGTTCCAGCGGAGTGTCGATGTTCCCCTGCTCTTTGTAGCCGCGCACGTGCAGGTTTTTGTGGCCGTTGCGCCGGTATGCGAGTTTGTGAATTAGCCACGGATAGCCGTGAAAGTTGAAGATAATGGGTTTGTCCGTTGTGAACAAGCTGTCGAAATCACTATCTGAAAGACCATGCTTGTGCTCGCTCGGCGGCTGCAATCTGAACAGATCGACAACGTTGATGAAACGTATCTTGAGGCTGGGAAAGTGCTCACGGAGGATGGCGGTCGCGGCCAAAGCTTCCATGGTGGGAACGTCCCCGGCAGCAGCGATTACAACGTCGGGTTCGCTTCCCTCGTCGTTACTGGCCCAGTCCCAAATGCCGATCCCCTTCGTGCAATGTTGTATCGCCTCGTCCATGGAGAGGTATTGCAAATGACGCTGTTTGTCCGAAACAATGACATTGACGTAGTTGGTGCTGCGGAGGCAATGATCTGCCACTGACAAAAGGCAATTAATATCAGGTGGCAGATAAATACGTGTGATATCCGGACTCTTGTTGGTGATCAAATCGAGAAAGCCGGGATCCTGATGGCTGAAACCGTTGTGATCCTGGCGCCACACGGTGGAAGTAATCAGCAAGTTCAGGGACGGAACAGGGGCCCGCCAGGAGACCTCGCGGCATTTCTCCAGCCATTTGGCATGCTGATTGAACATCGAGTCAATCACGTGCACAAAAGCTTCGTAAGAAGCAAAGAAACCATGGCGCCCGGTGAGGAGATATCCTTCGAGCCACCCCTCCAACGTGTGCTCGCTCAGCATCTCCATTACTCGGCCATCGCGGGACAGATGGCTGCCGTCCGCATCTTCGGGCAGAATTTCCGCCATCCATACCTTTGCGCTCGCCTCATAAACCGCATCGAGACGGTTGGAAGCGGTTTCATCAGGACAAAAGAAACGGAAATTCGTCCTGTTTTCGGCAATGATATCCCTCAAGAAGTTGCCCAGAGGGCGAGTATTCTCAGCCCTCATTCCGCCGGGTTTTGTCACTTTCGCGGCGTAGTCACGAAAGTCGGGCAGACGCAAATTCTTGCGTACCAAGCCCCCATTGGTAATAGGATTGGCGCTCATGCGGCTGTTACCGATAGGAGCCAGCTCTTTGAGTTCCGGAATCAGTTTGCCCTTCTCATCAAACAGTTCATCGGGCTTATAGCTCTTCATCCATTTTTCCAGCAGCGCCAGATGGGCCGGGTTATCGCGCACGTCAAAAGGCACCTGGTGGGCTCGCCAAAAGTTTTCTACCTTGTGGCCCTCTATTTCCTTGGGTCCAGTCCAGCCCTTGGGACTCCGGAGGATTATCATCGGCCATTCAGGCAGCTCCGCGATCCCCTCTGTCCGTGCCTGGTTCTGGATGGCCGTTATATCGTTCAGAGCTGTCTCGAGAGTTTGCGCCATCGTCTGGTGCATGGCAGCAGGGTCAGAGCCCTCCACAAAATAGGGTCGGTATCCGTAACCGACAAAGAGGCTCTCCAACTGCTTGTGGCTGATTCTTCCCAAGATTGTGGGGTTGGCTATCTTGTAGCCGTTCAGGTGCAGGATCGGCAGCACTGCCCCGTCGTGAACCGGGTCAAGAAACTTGTTAGAGTGCCATGCCGTTGCCAGAGGCCCTGTCTCGGCTTCGCCGTCACCCACCATGACCGCTACGATCAGATTCGGATTGTCAAAAGCCGCCCCATAGGCGTGGGAAAGACTGTACCCCAGCTCGCCTCCCTCATGGAACGAACCGGGAGTCTCCGGCGTACAGTGGCTGCCAATGCCGCCGGGAAAAGAGAATTGTTGGAAGAACCGGCGCAACCCTTCTTCATCTTCGCTCTTATCCGGGTAAACTTCAGAATAAGTGCCCTCGAGATAAGCGTTGGAAAGAACAGCGGGCGCCCCATGCCCCGGACCTGCGACAAACACCATGTTCAGATTGTGCTTCTTGATCAACCGGTTCAGATGCACCCAGGTGAAGGCAAGACCCGGATCGGACCCCCAGTGCCCCAGGAGGCGATTCTTGACGTGCTCGATCTTCAGGGGCTCTCTCAATAGAGGATTGTCGCGCAAATAAATCATGCCCACGCACAGATAAAGCGCAGCACGCCAGTATGCGTCCGTTTTCCGCAGTTCTTCTGTGCTCAACGGTCCTTCAGGAATGTAGGTAGCGGTTTCCATAATGAGGCCTCTTTTCTTTATCAATATTTGAATGATGCCGGTAATACAAATTACTTCAGAAGCCGGCAACTAAGTCATTACAGTCACACTTATTCGCTTCATGAGGCCAAGCTGATTCAGGGTACCCGCAAAACTGGGGAAGGTCAAGATGACTACCCATTAACATTCTGAAAAGCGGGGAACCACTGACCCTCACAACTACTTGTCAGGCATTATTTTGCTTTGCCGACAAGAAACGCTGTACTTCGGGAAAAAATGGCTTGACCAGCGTCTGCGAGAGGTGGTATCAAAAACTATACCGTCTGTGAATTTTAGTTGATGTGAAATGACCCGACAACTTGCTCTAAGGCTATTCAATGCCGGCAAGTGTTGGTTTGCTGGGGGTATGGAGTATGACCAAGCGCCGCGGCCTTCTAGTTGGCCTTTGCCTTCTTCTTGCGTTTCCTATTGCAGCCTTGGCCCAGGGCGTGGTCCCTGAGCCGCTTCCTTTTGGTGCGTCTCCCCTGGGGGGAGCTGGAGCCTCGGGGTGGATTTCGGGCATGGCTTCCCTGCCGGGACTAAACTGGATCCAAGCAGGTAACATAAGGATCTGGCCTACCCTAACGTTGGATACAAAAAGATTGCTCTCAACTTCAATCTAGATATTCCACCGACGCAGTTGCTCAGCCCGTTTGTCTGATTTTTCCCAACTATGGAAGCCTTCTTGACACGTTTCCATTGGATACGACGAATTCAGTCTGCCGATTTGGCGGTCGGCACATTCCGCCTTGATGCACAGCTTACGCCGGCTTGCGGCCTGTTCGGCAGTGTTTCCGCGAATATTCCTCGCACAGTGGGCATTGAAGCAAGTCAGGGACCTGGCATTGGAGTAACTCTCACCACAAGCGTGGCGTTGGACGGGATCACGGTTTCAATGGTCCGAATATGAGTTCGGTGGGTGGTACAACATCAATCAGGCCGTTGGGTTGGTGGCCGGGATCAGATTCGATCGTATTTCGGTCCGTTTTTCGGATCCCGAGCCTGTGCCCGGTTATGGCTTTTTCACCATTCTCCCGTTCCGCCTGCCATCCGTCCTGTTGCCTTCCCGGACTATGGCGGTGACCTCACTACCTTTTTCACAATCCCGTATATCGGGTGCCAAATTTTTGGCCCATATTTCAAGGGAGAGCTGCTCATAGGAAGCGCCAGCGCAAGATTAAGGCTACCCCTCGAACTTAGTCACGCTGGCCCCTACATAACAGGTCCCATTTTTGGCGCACTTGGCAGACGGGACCTTTCCGAACAGGCCGAATATACCTTCAAGAACGCCGGTCTTTTCCTGGAGGCCGGGTTAGAATCAACGTTCCCGGTCGGATTTCTCAATTGCACCCTGTGGGCCAAGGGGAGCTGGCTAAGAATCCGAGGCGATGGGGATGTGAAATTGGCCGGTCAGAGCAGCTGCGTTTGCTTTCTTCGGTTTGTTCAGCTTGCCCGACCCTTTCTCGTCATCTAATACCGGGACTTCAACGCTTAACCAGTACACCTTCGACCTAGGGTTCTCGGGCGCTATTGCTTTCTAGAGCTGGTTGTGGGGCGGCCTCTTCCCTGAGCAGGCTTTCCGGTATGGATTGTCAACTTTGCTCAGGTAATTAGCCCCGTAGGGACAACAACGACCTGTTAATAACCAACCGCGTTGATTTGGGTCAGCGGAGCAAGAGACATAATCTTTGCGGCATTGCGTCGGGGAGACCAAGTGCCGACTGCGAGAGACTTTCCCACCTCACAATCTCCGCCCATGAATCTTTGAATCTTTTTTGGATGTCAGGAATCTTAAAGAGCACAATTAGTATGAGGGAGTGGGGGCATGGGATCATCAGCGAAGAATTTCGTCAGGGGATCATTGTTGCTGAGCCTGTTGCTATGCGGATGGAGTCTTGTTCAGCCCACTTCAGCAGCTTCCCAGGATTCCCCGGAGGGAGCTATCCTCGATCAGGCATTGAAGGAAGCGGCACAGGAGCTAGGACAATTGAAAAGAGAACAGGCATCGGGCTCAGAAGCAACTTCAGCGCAAGCAACGCTCAACCCGAGAATTTGAAGCCTTACTGGCCAAGGCCAGGCAACAGCACGGCAGAATAAAGCAGTGGCAGAAAGGACGCTCGACCGAATTGAAAATATATTCAACAAGTGCCCATAAGAAGCGACGCTTGCTGGTTGCCACGACACTATCTCGATGATTGTATTGGTCACCTTCCGATTAAATGCGAAAATTTGTGAAGCGACGCTGAACTTTGTCTGCAACAACCTGTACGCAACAAGGTCGCTACGCCACGGCTCGCTTTCCCTGAAGCAATGCAATCCTCCTCCAGGGAGGACCAGTTTCTGGGGCGGATAACTTGGTTCAAGAAGCACCGATTTTAAGAAATCGTGTACCGTGCTCCCTCAAGTCCATCTCATCTCGATCATCGGCCGATTACCAATCGCAACGGATCGACCTCGCCTCGGAGTAATCTTAATTCGGAGTCCGATGGCGGGGGTGTTGTCTGGATGAAGTCGGGCATAATCAACTCGAACCCTGTAGCCTCCTTTACCTGCTCTCTTTCAACGCCCGGATGGATGGATTCAACCATCATGGCTTTGGTTTTCTCATCAAAACCGAGCACCGCCAGGTCCGTAACAATCTTGTAAGGACCTGTGTTTGCCGGCAACCCGGCAGCCTCGCGAGCGCCCGGTCCGGTAAGAAAGCCCGGCGAAGTCAAGAAGCTCACTTTTTCCACAAAACGGGATTTGCTGTGAACGGTCATGATTAGCGTGCGCCAACAAAACGAGGCAAAGTCGTTGGCTCCGCCGCTTCCGGGAAAGCGCACTTTCGGCTTATGATAATCTCCCACGACCGTTGAATTGATATTCCCGTATTTGTCTATCTCCGCACCGCCGAGGAATGCATAGTCCACTAATCCGCGACAGCAGGTAGTCATCATTTCGGACATTCCCGCGGCCATTATTCCACGGAAGAACGTTCTCGAATCACCGACTGATATAGGCATCTGCGGCATGGTCGGAGCGACTCCGCCGGCCTCAAACAATATGACCAGGTTCGGGGCGTTCATCTTTTGTGCCAACATAGCCGCCGCACAGGGGGCTCCGGTTCCCACCGCGACTGTTTTGCCATCCTCAAGATATCTCGAGGCGGCACAAATCATCATTTCCATCATGCTGTATTCAGGAGTCACAGTACTTACCTCCTTGATCGATTGTCGATTCGGTAACGAAATTGATTTTACAGGCGATCGACCAGCCCCTCGAGGTTTCGCAGCTCCTTCATCTTTGCGAATCCACCGCAAAGTTCCAGGTATTCTTCAAATGCGGAAACATTGTAAATGTATTTGTCGAGGAATTTTGCGAACTCATCAGGGTCTTTTTCCACTTTTAGCCACTGCTTGAGGTGATCTTCATCAGAAAAGTATTCGTACGCCATGTTGCCGGGATAACTGCCATACGGGACTTCAATAACCGCATCCACGAGGTAGAAGGGTATCACCGTGCGGGTCGGGTTAGCCCTTATGGCATGATTGCCCACAAGTCTTTCAGTGGTGATGATAACGTGTTTTGCAGCTCGCGCCAGTTCCAGATCGGCGACCGAGATCCCCCTTATGTGGCAGTTGCCGTAAATGTCCGCCTCGTGCACATGAATGGCGGCAACATCCGGCCAAATAGCCGGCAATGCCACGTATTTCTTGCCGGTAAACGGACATTCAACAACCTTGGCCGCAGACATTTTGAGCGTGTCGGTTCCCAGCATGCACCGGGCAATACCGAATGAAACCCCCTCGGCGGCAGCCCTCAACCGAACTGTGAGAGCGTAGTTCGTCCATTCGGTCACCTGGACCTCACCGGATTCCATTACCCTCCGTGCATTGGGCGAAAGGCCCCGTGCTTCCAATCCGACAATGTACGAGGCATCGACCCGGTTAATGCACTTTCCCGCGCAAAGGAGCTGAAAGTCATGAGTTGATGTATGCCCGAGGAATCCCAAGTCCTTGCGCCGCTGGCGAAGTATCTCATGCAAAACCGCTGTAGGAATCCTGTTGGCGCCGAATCCCCCTATACCGAGATAGCAGCCGTCGGGAATAAATTTTTCCACCGCTTCTTTGACGGTAGTCCTCTTGTCGGTCATGGCCCTAGATTTCTTCTGAAAGAATTCGCGTGCCTTGTCCGGATCTGGATCCATGAAGAGCACGTTGTTCCCTTCTTCAAGAACTTTCATAGTACACCTCCTAAAGATGGGCGTATCCAGACCTAAATCGCGCACATAGCGTCCCCCTGAAAACACCATCCACTGTGTCGATTCTTTCCGGCAATCCGAATCAAAAATGCATCTCCATTTCATAGAGATCCGATTCTCGGTCCTTGCGTACCGTGAACCCTAACTTACCGGCCATTGAGATCATGATGGTGTTCTCAGGAGAGATGATCCCCCACAATTCTTTCATGCCAAGGTCCCGAGCGGCGGTCAACGACGCTGCGGCAAGTTCCGCACCGACTCCTATTCCTTGCCACTCATCACGGACGACTACGGCAAATTCTCCCCTATGAAATCCGGGTTTGCGAAGAATTCCGCATAATCCCAGTATCACGTACCTCCGACTCTCGCTTGTCCAAAGCCACCATGGCCACATTCAACTCGCAATCGATTTTCGTGAAATACGCTATCACTTCCGGTGGGACGGAATTCCAGTATCTGAGAAAGCGAAAAAAGATACTCCGCGGGGAAAGGGATTTGAACAAGTCCTCTACGAGACGCTCGTCGGAAGGTCTGAGGGGTCTGATGTATATTGGCTTACCAGTTTTGGTAAAGGCCGATGTTTGCGCTTGTTTCGGATATCTCTCTCTTTTCATGCCAGAGCAACTCGGGACGCCAGATACCGCGGAGGAGCGGCAAGATCCACCGGCACTGGCGCAGACGGCCGACTGATGGCCACAAGATTTGCCCCAGTCCAATTTCCAGCGCTCGCTCGCACTCAATGGACGAGACAATGATCGGTCCCTTTCGATGGCTTCACGGCTCACATAGTTCAGCCTTGGCGGTGCTACCCGTTCTGCGTGTTACAATAAGCAATAATTGTGCCCAGCGAGACCAATTGGTGAAGATAATCATCTTGTTGATTTCATGCTATGAAAGCCGCTTGAGTCTGTGCTTCTGCCCTCTGCTCCGGCGAGCTTCATGTCAGATGTCTTTACAAGGTGTATAGTCCTACTTTTACAGATCAAACCAGAGTTGGACTATATATCCTCGGCGGAAACGGCAATGTCGAAGTGAACAGTTAGAGCAGAGTTTAGAAGTGGTTGCAAAACCTCTAACTTATCGAGTGGTACATAATTCGGGGGCAGGTCACCAATATGAGCCCTATTTTGAACCCCTTTCGACTACTAAAGCGAGGGTATTCTATAATCCGTCATTCGGGAACGAGACCGCATGCAAGCTCGTCCCGTCCATCTGCTGCCGCCGGTTGCGCACTTTTGTGTTTTGGATTGACTCGGCTCGAAAGAGATATCCAAAGTCGGGTCAACGACTCGTTGGGTTAATCCAAGCTTCCAAGCCTACCGGAAGCGGTGCAACCTCATAGTCACCCTTTTGGGCATTTCCTTGCCAGATCTTGACTTCCGGGAAGCGGTTGTTCACATTTGTGAGTGGTGCGGTCAGCCCTCCGGTATCAACGTTGTGCATTGCTTTGAGTGCGCCTACCAAACCATCATAGTCCAATTTTCCTTCCCTAGCTGCGCTCCTAAGGACGTCTACGAAAATTAATCCGGTTGCGAATCCGAACATGTATGCATAGTTCGCGAATACACGATGTCAGGGTGGTGTCGGGCGTTGTAATCCATGATCCTCTTCATCATAGGTGCATCAGTGGAGCCCCAAAAGGCATACGGGCTTACTACGAAATAGGAGTCGGCCAAGGGGCCCAGTTGGCGTAGGACCTCTCTGGAGGCAGACCAGAATGCACCCATGAACTTGGCTCGCATTCCAAGATCTGCACATTGTTTAATTGAGAGCTGGTATTGGAGCCCATCGCGAACCCTTGGCATATCACGTAATCCGGATTACTCTCTTTCAGCTTAGACGCTGCCCCTTTCACATCAGGATTCTTAAGATCCACGACAACTTCATTGACCACATTTGTGCCAAGCCTCACGACCAGAGTTTTGCATATTTGATAGGATCTCGCCCCACTCTGAGTCGCTGTAGAAAAAGCGATTCTCGCGTTTTTGGTCGGCTTTTGAAATGTACTTGAGGAGAGCGACCACTTGGTCACCGTAGGTTGGGCCTGAGACGAACACGGAAGGGTAATCCCTGCTGGGCCAGCTTTCCCGACATGGAGGTGAGAACAAAAGAGTGTTTTGTAATGCTCAGCCATCTTGGGGGCCACTTGATACGCCAAGGGAGTGCTACACCCCATTATGATGAGAGGATGTTCCTCACTCCATATTTGGTCGACTGCTTTCACGCACTCGTCCACATCCTCGTAATGGGTTTCCTTCACAATGTACTCGATTTTCTTTCCGTTTATGCCTCCTTCGTCATTAGCGATTGCAAAGCAGTCTTTCAGGCCGTCATTCACGCTAAAGTAAATTTCCTTTATGATTCCCTGGGTAGCCATTACGGACCCGACTTTGACCGAGTCCGTCGCCTCAACCCCATTGACCGACACAATCCCCAAGAAGGTGACGACGGCAATCAAGCTTACTACGAACAAGCGCACTTGCTTCATCCTTTGCGCCTCCTTTGCGCGGGTACTGCCGAGCTTTCTTCATTTCCGGTATCTACGCTCTCCACGCTCGATACGAACTGGTCGGATGAGACACTCAAATGTGTGGTACACACTTACACGATGATCCTCATTTTATCGGCGGAATATACGGAAGCCACATCGCAAAGAGCCAACAAAGGAAAAAGACAATGGGAATGTGGATGAGCAGTTGCAGCACCGAGTATTCCACCAGGTCCCGAGCCTTCATGTGGAGGATGCCAAGCAGCGGGAGCATCCAGAAGGGATTTAGCAGATTCGGCAAGGCTTCTGCCGCATTATAGATCTGCACGACCCATCCAAGGTGTACTTTCAGCTCGTTGGCTGCTGTAGAAACATAGGTAGCTTCTATGACCCACTTGCTGCCGCCGGAGGGGATAAACACCCCCAGAACGGCGGAATAGACCGCTACCAGCAAGGGGTAGGTGCTCT
This sequence comes from uncultured delta proteobacterium, assembly GCA_963809365.1. Taxonomy (GTDB): domain Bacteria; phylum Desulfobacterota; class Desulfomonilia; order Desulfomonilales; family Desulfomonilaceae; genus CAWBBA01. The sequence goes on from CAWEJR010000013.1 coordinate 65,839, forward strand.
GTGTGGTTACGGAGACGAAGATGTCAGCCAGCCACTTGTTAATTCCAGTGCCCACGATCATGCCAAAAATGACCGTGTAAAACGGAAACTGGATAAGGACTCCGCCTGTTGTCGGCACTGTATGGGCTACCATATGGAGAAACCGTTTGGGCCTCCAGTGCAAAAGAAGGCCAACAGAAATGAAGATTAGATTGTTCGTGTTCAGGTCCAGTGCTGCCAGGGGTCCCATTGGTGATGTCATGAATACATTCACCAGGTACACAAATAACAGCAAGGACACGAGTATGTTCAGCAAAGGGCTGTATTCGAGCCATTCTCCTGGCTTTGTTTCTGGGCTCAAGGTCCACGTTGATCGGTTCAAAGACCACCCCGAAGTCTTTGACAGTTTTCGCGTGCTGAGGCTTGGGCGCCGACCAATAGGCCACGATTACGGACACAACTACCAATATCGCTGCTGTTGCAATACTTTCCCACAAGAAAAGATATATTGTTTATAAATTTTTTTTGTTGATAAGATTGATAGTTTGATTGTAGTGAATAATTATGATATGGTTTTATGTTGGTGATTTATAGATGATGAATTTTGTTTATGGAGTAGGGAGAATTTAATTTGGAGATGAGAGATTATAATTTATAAAGAATAAGATTTTATTGTTTGGAGCTAAAGTGATTAGTTTGGATGAGGACTGTGAAAGTTTATGTTATGTGAACAGATACTTAAGGAGATTTTGTAATAGGCTGAAATTACTTTGAAAAGATTGCTGTTGTGAGTGTTGTAGTGTATTATGTTAGAGAATTTTATTGGGTGTTATTTGCGATAATAGACTGTGTGAAGTAGGAGTTTTATATTGTAAGTGTTTTAGATTGGGTATTTGAAGAGGATAAGAGTTGGTGAGCTATAGTGAAAAGATTTTGTGAGAGATTTGCTTTGCTTTAGTGATGTGATTTAATTATAGTGAGAATATTTAATTATGATGTTGAAAGTTTGATGATATAGTATAAGGAGATTTATTGTTTGAATTTGTGATTAAAGAGGAATGTGTATAGAATATGTGATGTTGATTTTTATGGGACAGTTTGAAGTGTATTTAATTTATTGAGGATGAAATTATATGATGATGTTAATGCTTGATGAGGATTTAAGATGTTAAATTATTATAGATTGCATGATTTTGTATTTTTTGAGAAATTAATTAATATGGTTGTAGTTTTGAATAATAAGAATTTTGTATGGTTATTGATGATATTTATGTTATATACTGTGGAATGAGATTGAATAATGTTTAATGTTGGATGTTTTGATGAAGATTGTTGTAGAGTGATATATAATATGCTGAAGATTGCAGTTTAAGGTTTGTGTTTGTTTTTTGGTGGTGAAAAAGATGAAATTTTTATTTATGTTTTGGAATTTAAGTTAGAATAGAAAAGTAGTTACTTAATGATTTAGGATGTAGTTTGTTAATTAAAATGCTGATGACTGATAATAGATTGGCTGAATTGATAGAAGATTAGAAAATTGTAATAGTTTTAGAGGCTATGAGATGGAGAATATATTATAATTATAAGTAAATGAGAATTAAAGATGTGTATTGAAGAGAGATTGTTTTTATTTTATTAAGAAGAGTTTGATAGGATAGCTTAATAATGATTATTAAAAGAATAAAAGTTTAGAGATAGAGAAGAAATATATAGTTATGTAGGATATAAATAGAAATTTAAATGTGGATTAAAAAAGAATGTAAAGATTAAATGAATGTAATTGAGCTATGATAATTTAGAGAGCTTAAAGAATAAAGAATATAGATATATTTTTGAATAGATGTTGTATGAGAATAAAATTTAGAAAAGATTGAAATTGAAGAAAGTGAATGTGAGGTGTATACAGCGGCGAGTAATTTTTGACTCTTCACGTATTCACGTGACCTCGCAAAGTGAAATGAGTAATCCTTGGAATTCTAGATAGTTGAGCGGCAGCCGCGGCCAGGTAGTGCTGTTGGACCAAGAGAACGCACGGACGTCCGATTATTCCATGACTCATTGAAATAACATACTCACCATACAAGTTCACTGATTGCACAACGCTTGTTCCTCTGCGATGGCTTCACGGCTCACATAGTTCAGCCCTGGCGACGCTATCCGTTCTACGCGCTATGATAAGCAATAATTGTGCCCTGCGAGATCAATTGGTGAAGATAATCACTTTGTTGATTTCATGCCATGAAAGCCGCTTGAGTCAGCGCTTCTGCCCTCTGCTCGGACTCGCTTCATGTCAGATGTCTTTACAAATTGTATAGCGCTTGTTTTACAGATCAAAACAAAGCTGTGCTGCATATCTGGAGCATGGATGGAAATTTGGAGGCAATGGATTAGAGCAGAGCCTAGGCCGAGGTAGGTTTATGTTTGTCCAGGATATCCGTTGCGGATTGGTCAGCGGCCGACTTTGGCTCAGGTTCCTATGTAGGCCTTTTTCACTTTGTCGTCATTCATTAGCTCGGGGCTCGATCCTGCCAACACGATTCTTCCGCTTTCCAGCACATAGGCCCGCCGAGTAACCATCAAGGCCATGTTGGCATTCTGCTCAGACAAGAATATTGTGGTCCCCGCGTCATGGATGGCCTTGATAACCTCTCCGATGATTTGCCGAACCAGAAGTGGAGCTAACCCCATGGACGGCTCATCAAGCAACAGCAGTTCCGGTTTGGACATAAGGGCGCGGGCGATGGCCAGCATTTGCTGCTGTCCTCCGCTGAAAGTGCCTGCCAGCTGGCTCTTGCGATCCTTCAAAAGCGGAAATAGAGTATAGACCTGTTCCAAAGATTGCTGCACGCCTATTAGATCCTTGCGCCGCGTGTAAGCTCCCAGCATCAAGTTCTTGTGCACCGAGAGCTGCGGGAAAAGCTGGCGGCCTTCGGGACAAAGTGAGAGACCCATGCTCACGATCTTGTTAGCCGGCATAGTGTCAATACGTCGGCCCTTGAACTCTATCGTCCCGTGGGAAGGCTTCAGCACCCCCGCAATGGTCCTGAATAACGTGGTCTTGCCCGCGCCGTTACTCCCCAACAGAGTGACACAATCGCCCTGTGGGATCTCCAAGGATATGTCTCGGACCGCCTGGAATCCGCCAATGAATGTGGAAAGATTGGCAAGTTTAAGCAACGTACTTCTCTCCCAAGTATGCCTCTATCACTTCCGAATTATTGCCGATTTCTTCGGGCGATCCCTCGGCGATCACCTTGCCGAAATTCAAAACCACTATTCTGTGGGCCAACCCCATCACCATACGCATCTTGTGTTCCACGAGACAGATCGTGATCCCCGCCATCCGATGAATTTTCTCTATCAGCTTGGTGATTTCATCGGTATCTTCCACAATTAAGCCACCGGTGGGCTCGTCCAGCAAAATCACCTTGGGGTGGCTGATCATGGCTACCCCGATGGAGAGGCGTTTCTGTTCAGCCTGGGAAAGAGTGGAGACAACGTGAAATGCCTTTTCTTCCAACCCGATAAAGCTCAGTGTATCCGCGACCCGAGCCGTGGTTTCGGCCTTGTCTTCGTGCCAGCCACGAGTACGACAGAGAGCCGACCAGAAACCTATCCCAGTGCGCATCCGATACCCAAGTGCAAGATTGTCCACGACGCGTAACTGGTCAAACAGGGCCGTGGTCTGAAAGGTGCGGGCTACTCCTTTGCGAGCTATCTGGTGCGGCTTCAGGCGGGTAATCTCCTTGCCGTGAAGATATATTTGGCCTGAAGTGGGCTTGATCTGGCCGCTGATCAGGCCGAAGAGCACCGATTTCCCGGCCCCATTGGGCCCTACAATGGCCAGAATTTCCCCTTCACGAACATGTAGACTCACGCTTTCGACAGCAGCAAGGCCGGCAAAATGCTTGGTGAGATTCTCAACCTCCAATAACACTCTTCTCTCCCTCTTTGACTACCAAAAGACGCACGCTATTTTGTCGCAAGTCGCTGATTCCGCCCATGATCCCTCGCGGAAAGTAGATGATCACAGCGATCAATAGGGCCCCGAAAATAATGAGACGGTATCCTTCCAGAAATTGCAGGTTCTCCATGAGCACCGGGATGGCAAATGCGCCGATAATGGGCCCGGCCAGGGTAGCAGCTCCGCCCAAGAGAACGTATACCAGCCAGTTGAAGGTCAGCTCGATAGAGGCTGTGCTGGGGCTGATACTGCCCACCAGACTGGCATAAAGGCCACCGGCCATTGCAGCGAAAAAATTGCCCACTACAAAAGACAGGACCTTCACGGCAAAAGTGTTTATTCCCACTGCCTCAGCCAGGATTTCATTGTTCCGTATGGCCATAAAACTGAGCCCCACTAGAGAATAGACCAACCGGTGCATCACCAGTAGGGTGAAGAGCAAGAAAGCTAGAACCAGGTAATACTGGGCAGCCATGGTTTGAAAATCGATTCGCCCTATCCATGGGATAGACAGGGGGTTCGGCAGCGCGATGCCCACCACGCCGCTGTAGCCCCCGGTAAGCTCGATCCAGTTGCCGGCGACAATGGAAACTATTACTCCGAAGCAAAGCGTGGAGATAGCAAAATATGACCCTCTGCTCCGAAGTGTGGGTAGTCCGATCAAGAACCCGACCAAGGCCCCGAGAACCGCCGACAGTGGAAGGGCCAGCCAGAACGACAGCCCATGTTTCGTCATTAGCGCCACGCCGTAAGACCCAATGCCGAAAAACCCTGCGTGGGCCAGGGATGCCTGTCCTGTGTAGCCCAGGATCAAATTCAGGCTGAGGGTGCAGATGGAGAAAAGGCATCCCATAATTACGATCTGAAAGGCGTAGCGGTTGGTGATCAAAAGGGGAAGAGCCAGGGCCAAAACCAGTAGGAGCACATAAGGCCACTTCTCAGACAAGAATCTTTTTGCCACCATCAGCTCACCTCTCTGCCGAATAAACCGGTGGGTTTGATGGCTAGGATCAGGATAAGGGCGCCGAAGGCATAAACATCTTTGTACGCAGCAGATAGATAGCCGCCACCAATGGTTTCGAGGAGCCCGAGAATGTATCCGCCTAGGATTGCACCCGGAATGCTCCCCAGTCCGCCGAGGATCACGATGACAAAGGCTTTCATCCCCAGAAGAGCCCCCATTGTGGGGGAGATCATAAAGATGGGGGCCACCAGGCAGGCTGCCGCCGCAGCCGTAGCCGCAGAAATCGCAAAGGTTAGGGAGGAGACCCTGTTGACATTGATTCCCACGAGCATGGCCCCCTCCCGGTTTTGCGCGACCGCTTCAATTGTTGCCCCGGGTGTGGTTCTATTGATGAAGATCTGGAGCAGGATGATCAAGATGATCGCGGCCACTATGACGAGGAGACGCTGATAGGTCATCGTAATCCCGAGCACTTCCACGATGCCGGGATAAGGATTGGGCATTCGTCGCCCCTGGGGTCCCCACAGAGCTATTACCCCTGTTTCCAGAATCATTAAGGCGCCGATGGCGGAGATAAACGAGTTGATATGGGGCCTATCCCGCAAAGGACGAAAGACTATCCTTTCAACCAGCATCCCACCGAAGGCGAGGATCACCATGGAAGCAATCAGGGCGGTCCAAAATCCGAACCCATGATCGGTCATCAAGAAGAAGCTGATGTAGGCTCCCAGCATATACAGATGACCGTGGGCAAAATTGGGGATGTTCAGAATGCCGAATACCAAAGTCAGTCCGACAGCCACGATCGCATAAGTACTGCCCATCATGACGCCATTGAATACTTGTTGCAAGAAGAGATCCATAGGCCTTCCGTAACTGGCACAACAGCCGTCTGCGTCACCGAAACATACCCTAGACTTGGGCTTTAGAGCCCGGAAGCATGCCCGATGCTTTGGATTTGACGAGTGGGGCCCCACATTTTCCACGCGGCTGCGCAATTAAAGGCGGGGCTTTAAATCAACGTCATTGGAAGTGAGCCCCGCCCTTCGGAGGAGCGGGGCTGGCCCCGAATCCTATTCTACTCTTCCTTTTCGAACTTGAAAAACTCCCACGTGGCATTTCCGATGGGTGTGGCCTGTTGCTTAAACTTGTTGAATTCGTCCTCTGTCTTAAGCCACCAGGAGCACATCAGAATCGGGCCGTATTTTCCCGCATCATCAATAGTCTGCACGGACCCTGGGCACCACATGCGGCCTCCTGGAGTAATGCCGAAATACTCCGCGGGAAACTTGTCCCCGCTTAGAGGGAATGCCTTTGGAAAGGCCGCCCGAATCGCTGCAGGGTCCTTCACGGTTCCTGCCGCAACCATAGCGCGGGCCAAGGCGTGCATGGCATCGTAATTAAGAGTTGCTTCCCACGTTTGCATGCGCTTGTATTCACCCACGTACTTCTTGTCGAACGCAGGAGCCGCCGCTGTGGGAGACATGGCTACTGCGGCCACACCGATGGTGTTGCCCATCAACTGGGTTCCCTTGAGAATATTGGCGATGTAATCCATCTTGGCCTGATCGATCAGTATAAAACCGCCCTTGTAACCCAAGCCCCGGGCCTGTTCAATAACCAGAGCGGTGGTACCGGACGGACCGCCAACAAGCAGAACATCGGGCTTGGTGGCGAGAGCAGCGGTCAACTGTGCGGAAAAGTCCGTCTCAGTGTAGTAATTGGCCGGTTTGTCCTCGGTTATCTGGCCACCTTTGGCCTGCCAATACTCCTTAAAAGCATGCCGCCACTCGTCCCCGTACGCCCCCAGAGTCACCACCATGGCTGCTTTGCGCCACCCTTTCTTCCACGCCAGGTCAGAAAAGCTCTTGACGTACACCGTGAATGGAGGGGGAACCGCGACCAGCAGTTTGTTACCCATTTCGACGGCCTTGGGCGTGCTGGTATAAGCCATGAGGAGAAATTCGTGCCCCTTGTCCTGGTTGATCCTGGCTATTGCTGCTAAGGTATTGAAAACCGGGTTAAACACAGCCGGCGCCTTGTACTGATCCAGTAACTTGCGCGAGTTGTTAACCGCTTCTGTGGGATCCACTCGATCGTCCAGCTTGACCAGTTTGAAGAGGTACTTTTCACCACCAACGGTTATGCCTCCGGCAGCGTTGATTTCCTTGATGGCCATTTCCACGCCATTCGCGCAGTCCTGCCCATATTCCGCAGCCACGCCGCTAAGGGGCCCTGAAAACCCTATCACCACTTCTTTCGCTGCCTGTGCTGAGGCATCGGCAGCAGGCCAGGCCAACGCCAGAAACCGCCACCAGGATCAACACAAAACCGGCAAATCCTTTCAAGTACCTCATCGCTTTGCTCCCCTTTCGTTGTATTGGCCTACACTTTCGTTCCCAGAAATTTCTGGAAGTTTGTAGGGTCATGATTACGGTTGCAAAGAATTCCAAGTGACCGCTTTTTGTGCACGAATGTTTGTTGAATGAGATTAGACTGACGCTATCTTTGAGCGCCAAACCCGATTCCGCGTCTCACAGGCATCTTTTCCGTGAAGACGCGGTCGATGTCTGAGGCTGCTCGTTCGCATCTGTTTTGGATTCCATGAGGGACAAAGTCATCCGCTCGTGTACTTCGCGAGAGAGCTTCCGATAGAGATGGTAAAAGAAGACGCCCATCATGTCCCTTGATTGCACCAATCGCAGGGAGTGTTCGGCAGGAGATAGCTTCCCCAACCCGCTCTGCCAGTAGTACCTGTGGGACATGACCACGATGTCTCGAAACATATCACGGTAGACTTTTAGCGCCTCCGGGTCGAAACCGTCTTTAGGCCCCAATCCGATCCGATCCATGTCCACGACGACCTTGCCTAATGTCAGGTCATCCTGAGAATAAATCTTTTGACCGTTCCGTATCTCAGGAGTTATGATGCGCCATTCCTCCATCTTGGCCAGCCACCGCCGACCCAAGCCGGTGGTCTTTCGAAACTGTTCCTCCCCCACTACCTCCGTGGGGAGAAGCTTGTCCACAGGGCGAAAATAGTCGGTGTGAAGTTGGAGGAACCATTCGCGCTCGGGTGAGCCCTTCTCGTACTTGAGAATCCTTTTGATCATCGAGAGTGGGAGAAAACAGTGGTCCTGAAGCTCTTTGATGAGGCGAATTTGCTCGACATAGCCGTCCTTGTAGTCGGCGACGTTCTTCCCCAGTTTCCGGGGTCGGGGGAGAAGACCCTCGCGAATGTAATAGTGGATGGTTTCCTTGGACACCTGGGTCTGCTTAACCAGCTCGCTGATTTTCACTAGACCGCTCCTTGTGAATCACTCGTTCTCCCCCGATGTCATGTGGGAGAGACAGCTTCCGGCCAGTCACTCGTGTCCGTCTCCTGAGGGGAGGCTGAATTGACGATGAGCCCATTTAATAAAACACTCAGATAGGACTGTCAAACATAAATTTTCGCCGTACTGGATATGCCAATGTTTTCGCGTGACTTTTTCGTAAAGCGTGTAGTAATACTTATCGCTATAAGCGACGCGGCACCTTTCCGGGAGTTGTTTTTCCAATTCTGCACTGACTGGAGGTAATGACCATGGAATCTAGGCCCTGGCAGCGGCACTATGACTACAACGTCCCATTAACAATCCGATACCCCCGTATCCCACTTCACGATTTAATCGGCATCCCCGCGAACTCGTACCCCGACAAGCCCGCGCTCAATTTCTATGGGACCGAGATGACATTCTGGGAACTCCGCTGCCTCGTGTTGCGCATGGCCAATGCCCTGGGAAATCTGGGCGTGCGAAAGGGAGATCGTGTGGGCATGAACCTCCCCAACTGCCCCCAGTACCTCATTGCCAACTACGCAGCCCTCTCCCTGGGAGCCGTCGTGGTGAACTTAAACCCGATGTACACGACGCCGGAACTTAAACACGCAGTCCAGAAGACCGGGCTGACCACCCTTTTCACCTTCGATATGGTCCTTCCCTATATCCGCGCTCTTTGTCAGGAGGTGGAGATTCCCCGGGTGATCGTCACCAAGCCGACGGACTACATAACCGGGCTCGGTCAGAGCACTAAGGAAAGCCTGGAACTCGATCCGAAATGGCATCATTTTTCGGAGCTGCTGGACGGCTGCACGGATACTAAACGCCCACGGGTCCAGGTGAACCCGGAGGACCCCTGCATGATCCAGTTTACCGGGGGAACCACTGGCGTCCCCAAGGCCGCGGTCCTCACGCATGCGAACCTCGTGGCCGCGACCTTCCAGTGCGCCTTGTGGGGCTCCTCCACAACCAATCTCACACCGCCCGAACGCCGCAGCGTGGTGGCCGTGCTCCCGTTTTTTCACGTGTACGGGAACATCGTCGTCATGAATTGGGCAATGCTCAACTGCGCCACCCAAATTCTGATCCCCCGGTTCCAGATCGACGAGATTATAGGGACCCTCGCAAATTTCAAAGAGATCACATTCTTTCCCGCTGTGCCCACCCTGATTACAGCGCTAATCAACCATCCCAAAGTGGCGGAGCTGGATCTGGGCAAAAAATTGGGCCTTCTGAACTCGGGAGCGGCGCCGATGCCCCTGGAACTCATTGAGCAGGTCAAGGACATGGGCATCTTTTTCAGCGAAGGTTGGGGGATGAGCGAGACCACATCCTTGGGGACGGCTAATCCTATAATGGGCCTCAAGAAGGTGGGAAGCATCGGCGTCCCCTTTCCCGACACCGACATCAGGATCGTCGATGTGGAGCAAGGATTGGAAGAGGTCAAGCCGGGCGAGCCGGGCGAGCTTCTCATCAGAAGCCCCTTGATCATGAAAGAGTATTATGACAATCCCGAGGAGACGGCCGGGCAGATCAAGGGCGGGTGGCTGAGTACCGGTGACATCGTGGTCCGTGACGAAGACGACTATCTATTCATTGTAGATCGCAAGAAGGATATGGTGATCGCCGGTGGATTCAACATCTATCCGCGGGAAATCGACGAGGTGCTCTTTGAGCACCCCAAGGTGATGGACGCGGTGTCTGTAGGTATCCCTGACGAGTATCGGGGAGAGACCCTCAAGGCCTACATAGTTCTTAAGTCGGGAGAGACGGCTACTGGTGAAGATATTATCGCTTTCTGTAAGGAGAAGCTGGCCGCTTACAAGGTTCCCAAATTGGTCGAGTTCCGGGACGCACTCCCCAAATCCGCCGTAGGGAAGACACTTCGTAAGATCTTGCGGGCTGAGGAAGAAGCTAATAGGAAGGCTTGATCAACTATTCTGATACGCATTGAGAATTCACTTCACCGGAGCCCCCGATGATCGGCGTGCCTCTGTTGGCACGTCTCGGAGTGTTTTTTGGCTGAGTTTCAATGTGTCACCGTATAGCGATAATTCAAAATGGAGGTTTCTCAAATGGGCATACCCAAAGTGGCAATAGTTCGTTACGAAAAGCCGCTGGAATCGGTCAAGAAAGCTGTTGATCTCTCAGGTGGACTTGATCATCTCCCGAGTGGAGCGAAAGTTTTCGTAAAGCCTAATATCGTCTTCTGGACTCGCCTGGTTCCGTTTCCCAAATGGGGCGTAATAACAACTTCGCGCGTAATCAGCGACATGGTCTACTTGCTTAAGGAGAGAGGTATCAATGACATTACTATCGGCGAGGGCACTGTGGTCTACGACTCGAAAGACTACGAAACTGCCGCTCACGCCTTTGAAACCCTTGGCTACAATACCCTAAAGAAGCGCTATGGGGTGAAAAGTATAAACGTGTTCGAGAGGCCCTTTGAAAAAGTCGATCTGGGCGGAGGAGTGGAGCTTGCTATCAACACGGACATTCTCAATAGCGATTTTGTCGTGAATGTCCCCGTTATGAAGACTCATGCCCAAGCAGTGGTAACCCTTGGAATCAAGAACATCAAGGGCACTATAGATATCAATTCTCGTAAGAAGTGCCACTCGGCAGACCCTGAAAAGGATCTCCATTACATGATATCCAAGTTGGCCAACAGAATTCCGCCGTCGTTCACCATTCTTGACGGTATCTATACTAATGAGCGAGGCCCTTCTTTTGACGGCAAGATCAGGAGAAGCAACATATTGGTGGCTTCCGGGGATGTGTTGTCCGCGGACAAGGTGGGCGCGACAATCCTCGGGTACCAGCCGTCGCAGGTTCCTCACCTGGCGTATGCCGCTAAGGATAGGGGCAGAACGCTGGATCTGTCGGACTTGGAAATAGTGGGAGAAAAAATCGAAAATGTGGCAATGAAACTGGAGCACACTTTCGCTTACACTGAGAATGGCTCTCTGCCGGCTCCAATGGCAAAGCTGGGAATAAAAGGTCTCTCATATCCGAAGTACGACTCGAGTCTGTGCACGTACTGTTCCGGGATCACGGGCGTTGTGCTCACTGCCATAGCTCACGCATGGAAAGGGCAGCCTTGGGACGACGTAGAAATCCTCTCGGGCAAGATCATGAAACCCACACCGGGTCGGAAAAACACGATCCTTTTGGGCAAGTGCATGTACGAGGCGAATAAACACCACCCTGACATAAAAAACATGATCGCTGTCAAAACGTGCCCGCCAGCCCCTGAAGCGGTAATCAAAGCGTTGCAACAGGCAGGGATTGAAGTAAATCCCGAAATCCTGAAGGGCAGAGAAAAAACAGTGGGAAGTTACATGAAGCGATACGAAGGCAAGCCCGAGTTCGACGAATCCTTGTTCAGAATTGACTGAAATCAAAAGGTTGTGGGCCAGTTTGCCAGCAGTCTCTGGCTGCGGTACCCACCGTCGCTCCCTCTAGCTAGACTGAGGATATGGCTCAGGACTTTTCGCGTATCTCGCGGATCGATCACGTCATCCAACAAATGTAGGCCCGCGGCTTTCCAAGGAGCACCCGCGGCTCTGATTTGTTGCTCGGCCTGCTCCCGCGCGGCCTTGACATCGTCCGATTCATCTATTTTTCTGCGATACACAACATTGGCCGCCACTTCCGGCGCCATGAAGCTGATCTCCGCATTCGGCCATGCCAGGACGAAATCAGCGCCCATGCCTGTGCCGCACATATTGGAATACGCCATCCCATAAGACTTGCGAATGACCAGGGAAATCTTTGGAACTGTAGATAACGCGACGGCCTCGATGAAATTGATGATTTTGCCGGGCATGCGCTTAAGTTCCGCGGCCTTGCCCACAAGAAAACCAGGGGTGTCATGAAGAAAAATAAGCGGAATATTAAACGAATCACATAGGCAGATGAAGCTGCAACATTTGTCACAGCCGTCCGGCCCCATGGCTCCTGCCATGTGCATCGGCTGGTTTGCGATGATTCCTACGCTGTGACCGTCGATACGGGCAAGACAGGTAATTACGCTCCGATCGAAGTCGGGCTTGAGCGCAAATATCTGCTCATCATCAACAATGGTCTTGATTACCCGAATCATGTCGTAGCCACGGCGGGATTCCTCCGGAACAAGTGACAGCAGCCGTTCTTGTCTTGTCTCCTGGTCATCTACCCGTGGGCGCACCACTGGAGGCAATTCCTGTGCATTGGACGGCATGTACGAAAGGAACTCGCGCACGATGCGGAAGCATTCCTGCTCGTCTTCAGCCACCCGATCCACCTGGCCTGTGATTTCCGCGTGGAGCTTCCATCCTCCCAGGTCTTCGTTTTCAACCTGTTCACTGGTGGCCACTTCCAAAACTCTTGGACCGGAAACAGCCATACACGAGCCTTTGACCTGAACAACAAAATCCGCGAGCGCTGCCAACCAGGATGGCCCTCCAAAACACTCCCCCATGATTGTCGCCACAAACGGCACTTTGCGGCATCGCAAAGCCATTTCTTTTCGCATTGTCATGGAGCTGAGCCCGTCCGATCCCATGATATCCGGTATGCGAGCGCCCCCACCTTCGCCCAAATGGATTAGGGGGTAACCTTTCTCCGCTGCCCAATGGCTCAGTCGATGGTCCTTCTCGACTCCAACTCGGCCCCCTGTACCGGCAAGAACAGTAGCGTCATCCGCGGTAACCGCGACCGGCCGGCCGTCGATCTTGCCAAAACCGGCTATTTTGCCGTCGGCCGGCGTTTTATCTTCCATGCCTGGTATGTCGGAATGATTCAGCATCCCGATTTCAAAGAAGCTCCCAGTGTCCAGCAACTTCTCTACACGCTCTCGGGCCGTTCCAAGTCCCATGTCGTGTTTCTTGGCGACTTTTTCAAGACCGCCCAGCTCCAGGGCTTTGGCCTTTCGCCGCTGCAATTCGTCGAGAGCCTCTTTCATTCCCATTTCCTGTTACCCCTTCAGGAATCTGACCATGTTTACATCAAAATTTCATGCCCGGTAGGTTGAGTGAGGCAGTGTTGCCGCCGTCAACAGGAAGAGCTTGACCCGTGATATAGCTTGCTTCATCACTTGCCAGAAAAAGAATCGCAGCGGCCACTTCTTCCGGTCGGCCATAGCGCCGCAACTCGCAGCGGCTGCCCAGTTTATCAAACTTCCCTTTTTCCCGGGCCAGATCAAATACGGGCTTGGTCATGCCCGTTTCGATCAAACCAGGACAGACCGCATTGACTCGTATATTGTATCCGCCCAGGTCGCAAGATGAAGTCTGGGTGAAATTAATAAGGGCCGCTTTGCTTGCGCTATAGGCATTACCCCCGGCCCCGGAGCGAATCCCGGCCACTGAAGCCGTATTCACTATGGCCCCTGCATTGCGCTCCTGCATGTGCCCGGCAACGTATTTCGTGGTAAAGACCGCACCCAGAACATTTACCCCGTAAACTTTGTGCCAGTCTTCCCCGTCTTGCTCGTTCAACGTGGCGAACTGTCCTGTAATTCCCGCATTGTTGCAGACAATATCGATAACGGAGTAGTTTTGGAGAGCGAAGTCGATCAGGTTCTTGACCTCCTCCTCAGATCGCCACATTCGTTCTCTGTGCGACCGCGTCTCCGCCTGCTTTCAGGACAAGATCCAGAGTTTCCTTCAGCCCATCTTCATGCCAATCAGCCAGCACGAGCTTGGCTCCTTCCCTGGCAAAGAGAATTGCCGCAGCCCGGCCTATGCCGCTGGCAGCTCCGGTGATGACGGCCACTTTCCCATCAAGACGACGGTTTTTTTCCATTTTCATGATCCTGCCTTTAAACTAGATCTCGTCCCAAAGATCGTCAGCAGTTCCTGCGTCGGGAATACAGGCCTCTGCCCCTCGATTGGTGGGACAGGCATCCTGCCTGTCTTTGAATGACAGGCAGGATGCCTGTCCCACCAAATCATTGTCACCATCGAACACTACTGATGGCAATTGAAATAGATTCGAAGAATCAACACCAACAACGAAGTGCCCCTCCCCGCTGAAACAGGAAGGGGCACGTGGAACAGCCAATCCATGCCTTGGCGATCCATAGAAAGGTTCGATTTACTTGGTCTCTTTCTTGTTTAAGGCGTCGCGATCGCCGCCGCTCATGCCCGCGATGTACCTCACCAACTTCTTCCTGGACTCAATGTCATACTGGGTAGTGATGGCGATCTGCTCCATAACCGGTGAGCCGCCGCCATGGTAGTTGCCCACTTTGCTTATGCCACCGGTGGCCGAGCATAGGATGTCGCCCAAGTACCGCCAGAACTGGGCCTGGTCCTCGACCGACATGTTTGGATTCCGTTCGGTATATTTTAGTAGCAGGTCTTTGATCTCGGGGTTCATGAAGTCCTTCTCGTGAGGGAAAGTGGCTACTACGCCGCCCGCGATGTCACAAAGGATCTCTGCTTCCCTGTAAACCGCCTCACCCGACAGGCAGCGGCCCACGTTACAATAAATCGAATTCGGAATATAAGATCCAGGCCCATAAGGCACAAGACCCATGCCCGGTATGTATACTTCCGGTTTGCCGAGGTCGGAAGCCGTGTATCCAGCGGCGTAACCCAACTCGGTGGTCATGATGATCTCGGCCAGCTTCTCCCTGACGTGGGATGCTTTATGAACGTTGTTCACCTCGGCAGCCAGGGCCGCAGTCCCTAAAAGGAGATCGCCGATGGCCGGTTTACAGCCTGAATAGGAGTGTCGATGGAACAGGGCGAAAAGCAGGGCCAACACACCTCCGTGCTGCCACTCACCCGCCAGGAATACTCTTTCCCAGGGAACAAAGCAGTCGTCAAAAATCATATAGGAATCCGTGGCGCCTTGCATGAACCCCCGCTTGAAGTGTTCTCTGGGCCTGAGGTTGTGAACGGTCACTACTTGCTTCAACCCGTCCCAGTCTCCGGGAACAGCGAAGGCCACGGCATAGTCCTTATCCTCCGGGCGCAAGGCCCGGGTGGGTACCACCAGCACCTCGTCCGCCACCGATGCCTCCGAGATGTGGACCTTGCATCCGCTGACCACGATGCCGTCACTGCGCCGCTCTTTAATCCGGACATAAGCGTCCGGGTTCGGTTGCTCGGCAGGCCTTAGCAACCTGTCGCCCTTGACGTCTGTCTGGGCAGCACACCCCACTAAGTCCTCGGTCTGAAAACGAGTCAGCCACTTCTTGAAGTTCTCATGGTACTGGGTGGCGCCGTTGTTCACCTTGTCCGCTTCGTGTGAAACGTTGTAGATGGCATTAGTGGCATCGATCCCCATGCAGCGCTGAATGCAGCCGCCCACCTTGTGGCATAGATGGCGAGTCATGTCCTGCTTCTTGTGCAGGTCGTCGGTGTTCTGATGAATGTGAGTGAAACGATTGATCCGCTCACCCGTGAGATGAGAGATGGCCGTCAACAAGGCTTGATTCTCCGGCTTGGCCGCCTCATCGAACGTGGTGCCTATGGTATCGAGGCATGCCATCTGTATTTCGTCTGTGCGGTCGATGAGACTGCCATTGAAATATATATTTCGCTTCATCTTCGCCAGACCTTGGATGTGCTGTTCCTTTGTTCTCATTCTGCCTCCTGAAAGGGCGGGTAATTAACTTGGGATTAGGGTTTCATATTGAGTCGTGCCCTACTTACTGGAACCAGCCTTGGCTTGATCCGCGGCCCTCAGTTCCTTACGGAGGATCTTGCCCACCGCACTCTTTGGAAGATCCTTAACGAATTCCACGTACTTGGGCACCTTGTACTTCACAAGATTCTCCTTGCAGTAGTCGATAATCTCCTCGGAGGCAGCGGTCTCCCCTTCTTTGAGCACCACATAAGCCTTGATGCGCTCGCCGGAATAATCGTCGGGAACCCCTATAGCGCACGCTTCAAGGATTTTCGGATGGGAGAAGAGGACTTCATCCACATCCCTCGGATAGATGTTGAAGCCTCCCGAGATGATCATATCCTTTTTCCGGTCTACGATACTGAAGTAGCCTTCCTCGTCAAAGACCGCAATATCACCGGTAAGGAGCCAGCCGTCTCTCAATGTGGCAGCGGTCTCATCAGGACGATTTATATACCCGTTCATGATCTGCGGACCCTTGAGGCATAGTTCGCCGGGGGCCCCTGGCGTGGTAATCTCTTTATTGTAATCGTCCACGTCCACGAGCTTGGCATCAGTGTTACATACGGGCAATCCTATCGTACCCAGCTTGGTCTTGGCGCCAAACGGATTGTTATGTGTTACTGGCGAGGTTTCTGTTAGCCCGTAGCCCTCACAGATTTGAGCCCCTGTAAGCTTCTCGAAAGTCCTCATGGTCTCCATAGGCATTGGGGCACCGCCCGAGAAGCACCCTTTGATAGTATTGAGGCTGTACTTCTTTAGTTCGGGGAAGTTGATCATCCCATTGTACAGCGTTGGGACCGCCGGTATGAATGTCGCCTTGTACTTGTCAATCGCCTCCAAGATTGTCTTAGGCTCCGGTTTAGGAACCAAGACGTCTGCGTATCCGTAATAGATGGCGACGTTCATCGCGCAGGTCATACCGAACGAATGAAAGAAAGGCAGGCAACCGACCACGATTTCCGTTCCCGGGATGAAGTCAGGAAACCAGGCGTTGATCTGCTGAACGTTGCTCGACAGATTTGCATTGGTCAGCGCGACACCTTTTGATACGCCGGTCGTTCCGCCGGTATAGAGCAATGCCGCTGGATTTTTCCACCCCAACTTGGGCGGGTTGGAGATCGGCTCGTATTTCTTGATCAGATCCATGAACTCGAAAACATCGGGAGCAGCCGGCGTTTTCAGGTGCATGCCCTTCTTGACGAACGGGAAGAGTTGTTTGAGGGGGAAAGGCAGAAAATCACGGATATGGCACGAGATGATCTTCCGGATCCCCGTCTTTTGCCTCAAATTGATCATTCTTGGGACCAGAACATCGAGGCTGACCAGGTACTGGGAGCCAGAATCGTTGTACTGATGTTCCAGTTCCCGGTCCGTGTACAGTGGATTGTTAAGCACCGCCACCGCGCCCGCTCTAAAGGTTCCGTAAATGGCTACTACCATCTGAACGATATTCGGTAGTAGAAAGGCCACTTTATCGCCGGGCCTGACTCCGAGGGCGACGAGTGCCGATGCAAACCTGGAGACCATCTCATCAAGCCTGCGGTAGGTTACCGTTGTGCCCTGGAACAGGAGAGCCGGACTGTCGGGATGCCTCTCGGCTGATCTCGCAAGGGCCTCGGGCAGGGTAATCTCCTCGAAGACAACTTCTGCAGGAACACCATCCGCGTATGATTTCAGCCAGATCTTTTCCATGTGACGCTCCTCTCAGGCAAATGTGTTGCGAAGTACGATGAACCTGCGAACTACTTCGGCAGGCTCGTCAGTCGTCATACAACTCGCTCTATGATAGTTGCGACCCCCTGGCCTCCACCCACACAGGCGTTGGCGCATCCATAGCGTCCGCCCTTCTTCTCCAGTACGCGGGCCAGAGTTCCCACGAGCCTAATACCGGTTGCTCCCAGGGCATGCCCGATCGCAACTCCGCCGCCCATCACATTGACCCTGTCCGGATCTAGCCCCAGCTCTTTGATGCAGTTGAGGGCCACAATCGCGAACGCCTCGTTGATCTCCCAGAAATCAACATCTTTGGCTTGCAGTCCCGCCTTTTGAAGGGCTTTTTGGCTGGCGGGCACCGGCCCGGCACCCATGATCGTGGGATCCACGCCAGCGAACCCGATGGACTTTATGGTGGCCAGGGGCTTGATTCCTTTTGCCTGTGCCGCCTCTTTGGACATCAATATCATTGATGAGGCTGCTGCGTTAAGGGGCGACGAATTCCCGGCGGTAATCTGGTGGTCCTTCTTGTAGGCCGGGGACAGTTTTGCCAGACTTTCGAGTGTGGTGTCCGCTCGCACGGCCTGATCCGTTTTCACCGTTATGACTGTCCCGTCTGCTTGTTCAGCCTCGATGGGCAGTATCTCGCCATCGAAAAAACCGTCTGATTGAGCCTTCGCTGCGAGTTGATGAGATCGCAGAGACCATTTGTCCATATCTTCCCGGGTCAGACCGGATTGAGCGAGCAGCTTCTGAGCGGTGAGCCCCATGTTCAGGGTAGTCATCATATCCCAGTGCAAGTACTCCGGAGCCGCGAAGAGGGCGAGGTTCGGGGCGATCAATCCGCCCTCTGTCGTTGATTGTCCCATGGGAATTCTCGTCATATGTTCCATTCCACCCACCATGACGATGTCCGCGTTATTGGTGGCAACCTCCAAGAACCCCATATGAATGGCCGCCATGGAAGAACCGCACTGTTGGTCTACGAATTTGGCTGCGACGGTTTTGGGAAAGTTGGCCAAAAAGATCGGGAAACGACCTCCATAGGCCCATTGTTCGCCAACAGCGGTGGCGCACCCTACGATGAAATCTTCGATTTCTTCGGGTTGAATTCCCGTTCTCTTGGCCAGTTCGGGGAGTAACTTCGCCAAAAGCTCATCAGCCCTCATTTTGCCGAATACATCTCTGGCCGGATCCTTGGGCCGGGAGCGGGATTGAGCGGTTCTGAGGTATCCTGCAATGACTACGTCTCTCATGTGTGTTTCTCCTTTTATGGGTATAGGTTTGCCTTTTCAATAGGATTCATTGTTTAGTTTGCGATGATCTCGAGGTCTAAGGCTTGAACCATACATTGAGCACTGCCAAGCCCCTATTCTTCATCCAAAGCTCGGGTCAGTCGTCGAAGATGGCGCTGCTCATGTCCACTGTCAACCCGTCGGACTCCATGAGTCTCGAAGCCAATCCGTAAGTCTTGGGCACTTCGTAATGGAAGAAGTACCGCATGGTATGAAGCTTTCCCTCATAAAACTGTTTGTCCAGAGCAGAGCAATCGGTCTCCAACCCCCCCTGGGCAACTACGCCTTGGACCAGCCATTGCCAGGCAACGGCAATGATCCCGAATAGTTCCAGGTAGAGCGTTGCATCCGCAAGAAACTTCTCCACTTCGCCCTGCATGGCAAATTGTACTCTGTGCATGGTAGCGGTTTGAAGTCTTTCCAGAGCTTCCGTTAGGCGCTCCGCATACGGTCTGAGTTCCTCGTATTGCGTTGCGGCCTGTACAGTAGCCTGTACCTCCTCAAAATAGAGCCGCAGGGCCTGGCCGTCCTTCATGACCACTTTCCGCCCGAGCAGGTCCAGAGCCTGTATGCCGGTAGTCCCCTCGTGAATAGGGTGTATCCTGATGTCGCGGTAGTATTGCTCCAGGGGGAATTCCTGGCAGTATCCGTACCCCCCTAGTATCTGGAGCCCCTGACTTACCGCGAGGATTCCGGTCTCAGAGGGATAACTCTTTGCCACAGGCGTCAGCAGATCAAGTAGCAGCTCGTACCGTGCCTTTTTCTCTGCATCCTCGGTTTTAGCCAAATCACTGTACATGGCGCACTGAAGAATCACCGACAAAGAACCCTCTGTCACAGCTCTTTGAAAGAGGAGCATTCTCCTGATATCCGCGTGTTCAATGATCGGCACCTGAGGGAGCGTCGGGTCCTTGCTTGACAACCGACGGCCCTGGGGCCTCTCCCTGGCATATTCCAGAGACGCGTAGTAGGCTGCCGAAGCAATGGCAGTGGCTTGCATACCTACACCCAGGCGTGCCTCGTTCATCATCTGAAACATGTACGAGAGACCTTTGTGTGGTTCGCCTACCAGATACCCTCGACAGTCGTCGTTTTCCCCCATACTGAGCTGGGTGATCGGACAGCCTCGATAGCCCAGCTTGTGATAGACCGTAGCCACAGTCACGTCGTTTGGCTCCAGCGTTCCGTCACTGTTAATCCGTTTCTTGGGGACCAGGAAGAGAGAAATACCCTTGACTCCAGGCGGAGCGCCTTTGATTTTGGCCAGCATCATGTGGACGACGTTTTCCACACCGTCATGGTCGCCGGCAGAAATAAATATCTTTTGCCCTCGGATCTTGTAATATCCCTGGTCCGTAGGCTCCGCTCGCGAGGTGATGTCTGAAAGAGAGCTGCCGGCCTGAGGTTCAGTGAGTGCCATTGTCCCCTGCCACTCACCCGCCAGCATCCGAGGAGTGTAGGTTTCTATCAGATCATTAGCGCCGTAAGACAGGATCAGGTGCGCAGCGCCCGTCGTCAAGCCCGAATAACCGGTGGCAGGGAAATTGGCGGCCGCAAACACGTAGTTGCAGGCCATGTGCATGGTGATGGGTAGTTGCTGGCCTCCCACCTCGTATGGCATGGACGAAGAGATCCAGCCGCCCTCTCCCCATTCCTTCATCATAGTCTTGACCACAGGGTGGACCTTCACCTGGCCGTCTTCCAGTACTGGAGCCTTTTCATCCATTTCCCGCAAGTATGGATACATCAAGTTGCGAGACAACTTGAGAGCGGTATCCATTACAAGATCGTAGGTCTCACGGGTATGGTCCTCAAAATAGGGTAGCGTCGAAAGTCGTTCAACTCCGTGAACTTCGTAAAGCAGGAAATCCAGATTCCGCTTGCTAACGAATTTTTCCGCCATTGGGGCCTCCGTTACGCCGGGTAAAATGTCTTACCGGATTTGGCCATCTCTTTGAGGAGCTTTGCCGGTTCGAACCGCGGCCCGTACTGCTTCTCGAGCTCAACCAACTTGCTGTGCACGTTCGTAATGCCCCACTTATCTGCATAGCGGAATACACCGCCCCGGTACGGAGGAAATCCGGTGCCGTAGATCATTGCCAGATCCATGTCCTGCGGCCGGTCGCAAACTCCCTGTTCGATCATATGCGCACCCTCATTTATTGCGAGGGCAAGCATAGCGTCGACTATCTCCTCGTCGGAGACCTTCTTGGGAGAAACACCGTTGGCGCTTAGATAGTTTTGTACGACGTCCACAACCTTCTTGTTGGGTACTGGCCGATCGCCGCTATAATCCATGTAACCCGCACCGGTTTTTCTTCCGTAGCAACCCGTTTGGTAGACAGCCTCCGTAAGGGGATGGATCTTGTATCTGTCACCGAGTCTTTTCTCAAAAGTCTTGTTTACGTGATAGTTGATGTCGATGCCGGTGAGATCGGAAAGCTCCGCGGGGCCCATGGGCATGCCGAAATCCTTCATTACCCTTTCGATTTGATTTCCATCCACGCCGTCGGCAACTAGATAAACCGAACCTCCAAAGAGGCCGCCAAGCTGCCGCGATACGTAGAAACCGGGAGCATCGTTTACAACCACGGGTGTCTTCTTGATCGCACGTGCAAAGGCGACGGATGTAGCCAGAGTCTGGTCGGAAGTCTTCTCCGCACAAATGATCTCCAGGAGCGGCATGCGGTGCGCTGGATTGAAAAAGTGCAGTCCGATCATTCGTCCTGGGTCATTCAGCACTGAAGCCATTTCCGTAATCGGCAGGGCGGATGTATTCGTAGCAAATACAGTATCTGGCCGGCAGATCCCTTCGAGCTTCTTCCAGATTTCCTGCTTTACCTCCATTTTCTCCAGCACGGCTTCGATGACCAGGTCCGCGTCTTTCGCGTCCTCAAGAGACGTGGTCGCTGTGAACTGCTTGTCCAGCATTGACTCCAGAGCGGCCTGGGTCATCTTTTTCTGCTTAATGGGGTAATCGAAGGTTTTTCTCACAGCCGCGATGCCTCGATCCACAGCTTCCTTGTTGATGTCCCACAGAACCGTATCAAAGCCGGCTTTGAGCAACAGGTTGACTATTCCTGACCCCATGACTCCGCCACCCAGCATCACTGCTTTTTTGATCGGGGCCGGTGCAATGCCTTCAATTCGTGGAAGCCGGCCGGCAGATCTGGTGTTCAAGAAAATACCGATCAGGTTTTTGGCCACATCTGAAACTACGCAATCGCAAAACAGGTCGCCCTCTCGGCGGATATCGGCTTCTATGTTGAACGATAGTCCCTTTTCCACGGCTTCGATCACTTTGAATGGCGCCAGGTATCCTTTGGCTTTGGTCATGGCCATGAACTTGGCTCCGTTCCCCATAGCCTTTAGCTCAGCCGCGCTGGGAAGCCGATTGTACCTGTTGCGGGTTCGCCTGCTCTCAAGCGAGACTGCGCCTGAGACAAACTTGGTCGCGGCTGCAACGGCAGCTTGCACCAGGTTGTCTTGGTCCACCATCTCATCAATGAGCCTTCTGGATAGCCCCTTTTCGGCATCGATTGGGTTTCCGACGGTCATCATCTCCAAAGCGTTGGGAAGGCCTATGAGTCGGGGCAGGCGCTGAGTTCCGCCCGCTCCAGGAATAAGCCCGACCTTGACTTCGGGTTGCCCAAGCTGGACGCCCTTGGAGGCCACCCGGTAATGACATGCCATAGCAATCTCAAGCCCTCCTCCGAGCGCATTACCGTTGATTGCTGCTATCACGGGCTTGGGCCCTGTCTCGATTTGGTTGAGGAAGCTGGACATGGCATCCACTTTAGGCAGCAAAGGCTCTTTTTCCGTGACCTTATAAATTTCCGTGAGGTCCGCGCCTGCTATGAAATTCTTTCCTGTTCCAGTCAGCACGATTCCTTTGACCTCCGAGTCCTGAAAGCCGCTGGAAATAGCTTCGACCAACTCCTTCACGAAGTGCTCCGAGAGCTGGTTTACTGGTGGGTTGTTCATGAAGAGCACTGCCACACCATTCTGAACTTCCACTCTCAAATACTTGAAGTCAGTTATCATCCTCATTCGCTCCTTTCGCCGGGCCCGATTGCCGGCATCTGTTGCTCTCGGCCGTACAACGTCCCGCTTCCATTCTTATTGAGTCCGTTCGTGAGGAGGGCTCGCCATAACCGCTGAAGTGAGAAGCTCGGTTACTTGCTCAATCTCCTCCATCCTGTCCGCATGAGCGGATTCACGTAATACAAACCATCGCATAGACATATGGCTAAAGGCACCAAGAAACATGTTGCGGAAAACTCTGGAATTGACCGTGCCGCGAAAAACACCGGAGGCTTTACCCTCCTCTACGACGTCCTCGATTAATTTGCAGTAGTTGCGGAACACTTCAAAGGCCTTGGACGCGTAGAACTTGTCGTTGATGTGGAGTCGCAGAAGAAACACTTTCAGGAAATCTCGATCACTCAAGAAGCTGGAAAAATGGTACTTGATCAGTCTGCGAAGCTTGCGGTCGGGGCTCTTGATGTCAAACGCGCCGGCGACCTTCTCCAGATAGGAGTCGAGTCGATTTGTGGCTATAGAAAGAAGAATATCTTCCTTGCTTTGGAAGTACTCGTAAATTGTTCCATCCGCTACACCCGCCAGACTTGCAATCTCGGATATGGTCGCTTTGGCAAAATCTTTTTCTGCGAAGACTTTCTTCGCCGCGTCGATTATGGCATCCAAACGGTTTAATCGCGCACCTTCCGGCGGACCATTTGCCACGATCATGGAATCCACCAGATTCACCACGTCTTCGAAATCCGACTCGCCCGACTCCACTTCGCCGATTGTCAGGGAGCTGATGGTTTCCATGTCCAGGGTCCCTAGAATCACATCACGTATGAGCCGAATGGGGGCGTCAGCGCGAAATCTTCCTTCTTCGACCCCCCGAGCCAATATTGAAGATACTACACGGGTGTATTCGCGCAGGATCTCGTACGCAGGACTGGAATAAAACGCCTTGAAGGACCGGCATTCCATGAGGAGTAGCCGAGCATAACCACGGTGGGCGTCATGGTATCGGAGTTGCAACCATATGACTTTTTGCAGTTGGCTCTGCACGTCAGGCATTCCTGCAAGATGCTCTTTCAACAGAACCAACTGTCTTTTTAATTTTTCGCCGGGCACCGAGAAGAGAAGATCTTGTTTGCCCTTAAAATGCTGGTAAATAACCGAATCGGTCACATTAGCTTTACGAGCGATCTCAGAAATGGACGAGGAGGCAAAGCCCTTCTGCGACATCACTTCTTCCGCCGCCGCCAGGATCTTCCACTTTGTCGCCGAAGCAGCGCCATTTCGCTGGCTTGGCTCAACATCATCGCTCATATGACCGCTGACTGACTGCATGGAATTTGAATCCTGTTCAATGACGGTGAAGTGGTGAGATAAATAGTCTCCCGGTCTTGACAGGATTAGACTAACACGATAGTAAAATCCCTGTAAAGGGTTTTTTGTTTCCGAATGCAATTCTGAAGACCATGAGTGAACGGTAGATCAACCTAGCCATGGCATACAGGCAGCCTGCCAGCGTGGTGTCCCGCACTTAGCTTTCAACTACCTGACCTGGCCAGCACGCGAGTCAATGTCATTGCGAGGAACCAAGCGACGAAGCAATCTCCAGTCCCGCGGAACGCGGGACTTCGCTGCGCTCGCAATGACAAAGCTGGCCCCCTTCTGCTTAGTCGGAATCCCCGGGAGTGCCCCAGATGGCCGGTTATGTAAGTTATTTGCGAGACAGGACACTAATTACGGGAAACAGTGGCTTCCGAATTGGCACTGAGTTTTTCCATACCGAGGAAAGACTATTTCGTGCGATTGGAGGCATAGTGGCTTCAAAAGAAGTTTTCGGACAAGGAAATAGACTAAGCTATCTGTTCAGTAGGACCGGCATCTGGCCGGTCAGCGGGAATAAGGGATGACCGGCAAGATGCCGGTCCTACTGACGGTTGCCGCGGCAGGTTAGGTCACCCGCATGGGTGGGCTCCAGTGGCGACCGCCGGTAATATGTCATAGAATTTGAGAAATGGAGCACTAAGCTCATGCCGTGCGGGGAGCCGGAGAGATGTCGGAATCCTTTGACGATGCCGTCAGCATAAGCGGCCACTTGATTGTGCCCGTAATCAGACCGCGATAAGCCGGAAATTAGAACTCGCTTTTCTTGGTGACTGAATGGTATTCTGCAAACCAATACAACCGCGACGCGCTTGACGGCTCCGGGTTGAGCTGAATAAGATGCCAACATGACACTGGCCGAGGCGCTTTTTATCCTGATGGAAGGAGAGAATAATGGGAAAACGAATACTGAAAACAAAGCTTTGCGACATGTTGGGAATCGAGTATCCAATTCTGAGCGCAGGAATGGGTCCCACGCTGATAGGTGAAAAAACCGGCGCGCCTGTGGAACTGGTTGTGGCCGTCTCAGAGGCTGGAGGCCTCGGGGTCCTTGGGGGAAGTGGCTTTACCGTGGAGGAACTTCGGGACGCTATTCGAGAGATCAAGGCACAGACAGACAAGCCGTTTGGAGTTGATCTGCTGCTGCCCAAGAGCGTGGCTGCTCCGGCGGGCGGTGACGTAAAAGAACTTCCGCTCAGTGAGGTGCTGAAGAAGCTTCCGGAGCCACATCGGGAGTGGATAAGGAAGGTGAGAGCTGAGATGGGACTCTCTGACGTGGATGTCATGATAAAGTTGAATTCCACCACCAACCGTCCAAAGGAATCCATCCAGGTCTGTATAGAGGAACAGGTCCCGCTTTTTTGCGCTGGTCTCGGAAATCCCGGCTACATGGTGGAAGAAGCTCATTCAGTCGGAATGAAGGTGCTCGGGATTACGGGGAATTCTAAGAATGCTCGCCGCATGGCTGAATCAGGCGTGGATCTCATTGTGGCCCAGGGACATGAAGGGGGAGGCCATACGGGTAGGATTGGGACGATGGCCCTGCTACCCCAGGCCATCGACGCTGCTGCACCCGTACCGGTTTTGGCCGCTGGCGGCATCGGAGACGGCCGAGGCCTCGCCGCCTCATTGGCCATGGGCTGCATAGGCGTTTGGATTGGCACGCGTTTTCTGGCAACTGATGAAGGAGGCGCATTAGACGCCAACAAGCAACGAATTCTGAATTCAACTGATGAGGATACCCGGGTCAGCACTGCTTATACCGGTAAGACCTTACGAGCGAGCTTGAATGAGTATCATAGACTGTGGGACGAATCGGGTCTTGATCCCCTGCCTTTCCCTACACAGGTCCTGCTTTCTTCTGCGCTCCTTTGGGGCTTCATCGAGGCCAACAAGACCGACTATGTAGGTGGTCTCGCCGGGCAGGTATCCGGTCTAATCCACTCTATCAAGCCCGCGCGGCAGGTTCTGGAGGACATGGTGGAAGAAACGGTGGACATCCTGACCAGGAAACTACCGGCCAGCGTGGTTGCCAAATAGATCTCCGGCCGCTGTGTTCGCATTCAAGCAATTCGTTAGACCGTGACCACCACCTACTTTGTTGGGTAGTTCGTAAGGCGGGCCGTGCCCGCCGTGTTGCCAATTCTCGTGGCGGGCACGGCCCGCCCTACGGCTGCAAAGGCACTGCAGAAACACCACACTATAGTCTGCGGCATTGAGAATTGCGTCAGAAATCACCCTCCCCTAACCCCTCCCGTCAAGGGAGGGGGATTAGAAAACCCTCTCCCCCGGCGGGAGAGGGAAGGGAGAGGGGGAACTTCAAGAACGGTAACAAGGCTTAGCTCGCAATGCAGTTCACTATAGATTGTGAACATCACCTGTTTTGTTGGGCATGACATTTGGAGAGGTTTATAAGAGTGAGGAGGCATGCATGATTGATTTGGACCTAATTGGTAAGAAATGCGGCCCGATCCCATTCGAGTACACGTGGAAAGATGTAGTCGTATATGCGCTGAGTATTGGGACTCAGACAGAGGAACTCCCATTTATTTACGAGAATGCCGAAGGCGGGCTAAAGGTCTTTCCCAGCTTTGTCACGGTCATGGGCACTGACATATTTGGCGAACTGTTCAAGGATGTGAAGGTCGACCTTTCTAGATTCATTCACGGGGAAGAATCAGTTAGACTCCATCGCGAGATTCCACCTGAGGGCAAAGTGCTCGTTGAAGGCGAAATCACAACTATTTACGATAAGATAAAGGGAGCGCTGATTATCTGGCGCCTCAGGGTTATGACTGAAACGGGCGAGCTTTTGGCCGAGGCCGAACACGGCGTTTTCTACGTTGGCGCAGGAGGCTTCGGTGGGAACCCCGGACCCAAAGCCGAAGACCTTGAGCCTCCCGAAGGGATCCAGCCAGATTTTGCCACCTCGTATTACATCCCGGAAAACCAAGCGGCGCTCTACCGGTTGAACGGCGACCTGAACCCTCTGCACCTGGACCCAAATTTTGCCAAGATGGGAGGTTTTCCACGACCCATCCTGCATGGTCTCTGCACCTACGGATACGCAACGAGAGCCATTCTCCGCAGCGCCTGTGATGGAGACGCGGCACGCTTCAAGGAGTTCAAAGCCCGCTTCTCAGGAGTGGTTTACCCCGGCGACACCCTAGTGACAGAGGGATGGAGGGATAAGCGCGGGCGTTGGCTTATCCGCTCCCGCACCGACCGCGGTGTGGTTCTCAGCCACGCCTACGCGAAAGTTGAGTAAGACAAGATTACGAGAGAGTTTAATCTCCCATTGGTTTATTAGGAAAAATCGGTCAATTATACTTATCTAGCCTGATCCAGTCGGACACGGGTTCGTAGATTCCTTTCTCAGGGTTGGCGATCCACACCTTCGCGACAGGGAACCTGTTGTTAAATATCGTCCAAGGAGCGGAGAGTCCGCCGGAATCCAAATCTTTAATCTTCTGGAGGGCCTTTGCTACACCTTCACGGTTCAGTTCTCCGGCTTTGTCCGCGATCCTCATACATTCGGCAGCGATCAGTATAGACATGAAGCCACGCATGTAGTTGATGTCCCTGAACTTCACATCCGGGTACGTTTTAGCTGTGTAATCCCTCATCTTCTTGATCATGGGTACGTCTTCATTCCACCACCAGTTGTATGGGCTCACAACCATGTAACCCTCAGCCAGAGGACCAAGCTTGTCCAGCATCCACTTGGATGCGCCATAGAACCCGGCCATGAACTTGCATTTCATGCCCAGATCTCTGCATGCCTTGATCACTTGAGGCACAGGCTCGTACAAAAATCCCTGGAAGATCACATAATCCGGATCCTTGGCCTTCAGGTCCTTGATCTGTTCAGTCAGGTCCTTCGCCCCAAGTGGCACAACCTCTTCCGCTACGAGGTTCAATCGCAGCCGACCGCACATCAGCCGGCCAAACTTGATGGGGTCCTTCCCGAATTCGGAGTCGCTGTAAAAGAAAGCCACCTTCGCTCCAGGCTTTTCTTTGGCAATATACTTGAGCAGTATTCCGAAATCGTCACCGTAAGTCGGACCGGTTACGTACGAATAAGGATTCATTGCACTGTTCGCAAGCTCGCTCGAAGAGCCGGCGTTGCCAAAGAGCATCTTGTACTTGCCCATCATCTCAGGAGCAATTTCTTTGGCCTGTGCGGTGCTTTCAGCGGATATGATTATAGGATTTTCATTGGCCATGATCTTATGGTACGCGGCCATGGCCACGTCAAATTTGTACTGGCCGTCCTCAACCACATACCTCAGCTTCTTTCCGTTGATTCCGCCCTCCTCGTTAATGATGGCAACGGAGTCCCTTTGCCCAGCAGCCCCCAGCATGCCTGCAGGGCCGAACTGTCCGCTCAAAGGCAAGATTGCTGCGATTGTTAGCTCGTCCTCGGCCGCAACCGTCAAGGCCGGCAGAAACAACAAAGCGGTAGCAATGAACGCAAGAATCACCTTTCTAGCCTTTTCCATGATACCTCCTCAGATAATGGCATTTGGTCATGAACGAGTGGCAGGATTCGTCCTGTGGTACCGTAGCTCACTGATCTTGTGAAGATCGTGAGCATGAATCATGCCAAATTCCCCCATGGCCCTCGTGCGTCAGATTGAGACCCGTAATAACATCTGGTTATGCCTTGTAGAGCGCCGCAAAGACGGATAGCTTGGTTTTTGTGAAATCAAGGGAAACGGGCCAAAGTGACCCGAAGATTACTCAGATAGGTGTTGTGCAACGTTGTTGCACAACACCAAAAAGCGGCCCCTATGCCGGTGAGAAGAGTCCGTGCATCTGGATCCGTCTTTTCATTGAGGTCCCTACATGTGGTTGTGAGACCTCATAACTGTTTGATTTCGATTCTGCCCAATGATCCCCGAAGCTAAAGCCCCAAGTACGTCTTCCGTATGACTTCATCCTGGAGCAAATCCGCACCCGATCCTTCGGCTATGATCTTTCCGGACGACAACACATAATTTCGGGAAGCCATCTTGAAGACCGTGCTCACCTCCTGCTCCACCAGAAGCACAGTGATCCCCAGGTCGCGGATATCCTTAATTTTCTTGAAGACCTCCGATCGCATAATAGGCGCTAATCCGGTTGACGGTTCGTCTATACAAAGGAGCTTGGGGCGAAACATCAGAGAACGGCCTATTGCCAACATCTGCTGTTCTCCGCCGGACAGGGTTCCGGAGACTTGCTTAGAGCGTGCATGTAGAACGGGAAACAATTGATAGACCTTCTCCAGATTATTCTGGACCTCGGCCTTCTTCTTTACGAGATAGGCGCCGGCCAGGAGATTCTCCAGTACGGTCATTTCCTTGAAGGGTCTTCTCCTCTCAGGGCAATGAATGAGACCCTTCTTCACGATCTCGTGAGCCGGCATGTTGTCTATCCGCTCTCCATCGAAAACAACCTCACCCTTCAGGGTTATGTCTCCGCCTGTGGTCTTGCGGAGCGCTTCTTTCTCCCAGGCCACCAGTCCGGTCATGGCGCGGAGCAGGGTGGACTTGCCGGCGCCGTTGGGGCCCACCAAGCTAACCAGTTCTCCCTGATTCACCCTGATTGACAGGTCGTTGATGATCATTGCTCTGTCATAAATGACAGTCAAATTAGATACAGTCAGGAGCAACTCAGATGCCTCCTTCTCCGAAATAGGCCTCGATGACTTCCGGTCTCTGCACTACTTCGTCCGGCTTTCCGTCGGCAAGCAGGGTCCCGAAATTGAGCACCAGGATACGGTCCACAATCTTCATCAGTTGCTGCAGCTTGTGCTCGACGATGATCATAGCCGGACCTTCACTGTGGAGCCGTCCGAACCGGCCGCCTTTGTGCAACCTCTTGATGGATTTGGCCATTAACTCCGTTTCAGCCGGACTTAGGCCGCCGAATGGCTCATCTAGAAGGAGCAATTCGGGCTCGGTGGCTATAGCCCGTGCGACTTCCAGGCGCTTCAAATCTCCCTGAGATAAAGTGGAAGCCTTTTCAAGCGCCATGTCAGAGATACCGGCAAATTCCAGCGCATCCATGGCCTTGGCTTCGATCCGCTTCACCCACTCTCCCCTCTTCATGGCACGCGGGCACAGGCATGCCACCATCACATTGGCGATGATGGGCAATCTGCGAAAAGGTCGCATGTTTTGAAACGTAGCGGCAATCCCCATGTTTACGATATCCCACGTCTTGCGACCGCTGATGTCCGTGCCATTGAAATGGATGCTCCCCACATCGGGCCTCAGAATCCCCATGATCAACCGGATCAATGTGGTCTTGCCCGCGCCGTTTGGGCCTATCAGGCCAATAATTTCGTGACGGCCCATAGTGAAGCTGATATCGTTGGTCGCCCTGAGCCCGCCGAAGCTCTTGCCGAGATTCCTGATTTCAAGCAAGGACTCCGCCATATCAGCTCTCCTCCGCCTCTTCTCGGAGTTCGCGGCGGGATACTTTTCCCACATCCGTCTTGGGCAGCTCACCTCTGAATTCGATGATTTTGGGGACCTTGTAGTGGGCCAAGTTGTCCTGGCAATATGAGATGATGTCCTCCTCTGAAACTTTGCCCCTGGCCTCGGCTTGCAACACCACATATGCCTTTATTATTGCCCCCACTTTGGGATCCGGCACTCCTACCACGCCGGCAGCCTTGATTTGTGGATGATTGAAGAGAACTTCTTCCACGTGCCTGGCGAAGACGGCATAACCCTTGTGCTTGATCAGGTCGCGTTTCCTATCAAAGAAATGAAAGTAGCCCTCGTCATCCATGCTGGCCAAGTCTCCGGTCCTCAGCCATTTTTTGCCGTCGATCTCGATTAATGAATCTGCCGTCTCTTCGGGTCGGTTCCAATACCCTTGCATGATGTTCGGTCCGTTCACAATGAGCTCGCCAACCTCACCGACGGGCATGAAGTCAAGACCACTGTGATCGATGATCGCCGCGTTAACGTTTGGAATGGGAACGCCAAAAGAGCCGGCTTTGACTCTGTGGAGCGGATTCCCGTGACTGAGCGCGGTGGTTTCGGTCATCCCGTAGCCTTCCGTGATCTTGCTACCAGTCCTACGTTCCCAGTCCTTCATCGTGGATGCATGAAGAGTGTCCGCTCCACAGCCGATCATCTTAATTCTTTTCCAATTCACACGGTCAGTTTTTTCGTATTCCTTGAGGTACTCGAACATGGTAGGCACAGAGAAGAAGACTGATGCCTTATACATTTCGGTTGCCTGAAGTATGTCGTCCAAATCAGGAGTAGTGAGTAAGACGAGGGTCGCACCTCGGACGAGCGAAGACAGCATAATAACGACTTGTCCATAAATATGAAAGAAAGGCAGAAAGGCGATGATTACATCCTCGCCGGTGGTCAAAACATCCTGCCAGAATGCCATGGCCTCAGCCTGACATGCTACGAGATTCCTGTGCGTCAGGATTGCTGCTTTAGGAAGTCCTGTGGTTCCACCCGTATACGGGAGCGCGGCCACGTCCTGATCGGGTTGAAAACTAACCTTGGGAGGCTGGGCTGGGTATTTCTTGATAAGGTCCTGGAACTGATGGATCCCTTTCCCTTTCAATACATTGGGATCCGCGGCCTGCCTTTCCCGGTAGGCCTTTCCAAGGGCACTGTTCCCAAGGACTCTCTTTAACCAGGGCAGATATTCACTAACGTTGGTCAGGATCACATTGTCCAATTTGACGCCGCTTTTTTCCACGTTATCATAGAGGATGTCCTGACAGACCACGGTTTTCGCGCCGCTGTCGGTCAGCTGGTGTTTGACTTCATTGCTCGTGTACACGGGACTTATCGGGGTTACCACCGCTCCAGCCTTGAGCGCCCCGAAGTAGGCGATCACGATACTGAGGGCAGTTCAGAAGATGGAGCGCCACACAGTCCCCTTTTGCTACACCCAAGTCCGCCAGAGCTGTGGCAAATCGATCCACAAGCTGCCGTAACTCCCCATACGTGATCTTCTTGCCGTAGAAGATGAGAGCGTCATTCCTGGAGTATTCTTCCGTCACCTGATCAAATAGCTCAGGGATGGATTGTCCGGGGATTTCAATCTCGGCCGGAACACCCTTCGGATAGTGGCGCAACCAGGGCTTGGATAAGTAGATCTCTTTGGCATCCATCGATTTCACCCCGAAAGATAGTCTTGATATGGACAGCGGTCCGTTAATGCAGAGAAGCTGTGCAAACTCGGCAGGTCTTGCGAGTTGCAATACTTCTCACCTTGCACCTTGGGCATTCCTTTTCGATCTTATCCCGTATCCAAGGTATGAGCCCTTCGGGCATGTAAATCAGTGTCAGCAGAACCAGAACGGCGAAGATCAGCATGCGATAATCGGCCAGTACTCTAAGGAATTCCGCGAGCGGAAACAGGATGAATACGCCGGCCACAGGGCCGTATATGGAGACAATACCGCCGAAGACTGACCAGATAATCACCTGGAAGGACAAGCCCACCTCCAAGGTGGAGGGACCGACGGTCCGCATGATGTGCGCATACAACCCACCGGCGATTCCTGCGAAAAAGCCGCTCAAGCAGAAGGCCAGAAGCTTGTACCGGGTGGTGTTGATCCCGGCTGCCCTGACAGCGAGTTCGTCTTCACGAATCGCATGCAATATGATTCCGGTATTGGAATCGGTAATCTTCCACATGACGAACGTTGACACGAGCATCGTGACGGCTGTGATATAATAAACCTGGATTCGCGAGCTAGATAGGCTCTGCAGGCCC
The DNA here is from genome assembly GCA_963809365.1 of uncultured delta proteobacterium. Classification (GTDB taxonomy): domain Bacteria; phylum Desulfobacterota; class Desulfomonilia; order Desulfomonilales; family Desulfomonilaceae; genus CAWBBA01. The sequence continues at coordinate 98,860 of CAWEJR010000013.1, forward strand.
GTGATTCCAAGCTCTCCTCCCGTCACATTCGGTATGGCAAATACCAGACCTAGAAGAATTATGGGGAAGGCCAAGGTGGTCAGTGCGAGATAAGTGCCCTTCAACCTGAGACATGGGATACCAACGATTAAACCAGTCAAAACTCCGGCAAATGCCCCCACAGGAATACTCAGAATGTAAGGCGCCTTGGCGTGCACATTCATTAGGCCGCTCGTGTACGCAGCTACTCCAAAAAAGAGAGCATGTCCAAAATTGATTTGGCCTGTGAAACCGGAAAGCAGGTCCCAACTGGCGGCAAATATGGCAAAAATACTCGTGAAAATGAGAATCCTGAGCAGGTAGGGGTCCTGGGTGACAAGGGGAAGGAGCAAGAGCGCCACTACAAATACCAGGACGGCCACTCGACTTGGAAGCACCAACACTTCACTCTTGAACAGAGCGAAGGCTTTCCTGACATAGAACCAGATGATTCGCATTCTATCTCTCTTCCTCAAAAGCCACGCCGAATAAGCCTTCCGGGCGGATTAATAACGCTAGAATCATAATGGAGAGGGCCACAGGTCCCTGGAGAAATGCACCCATGGGAACAGCGAAGACCACCAATGCTTCGGTAAACCCGAGGATGTAGCTCGCAATGAAACTCCCTTTGATGCTGCCCAGTCCGCCGAGAACCACGATGGCCAGCATCATGATCAGAGGGTGCGTCCACATGTGAGGATCAATTACACGAAGCGGAGCGACAATGGCGCCGGCTATCGCCGCCATACCGACGGAAATACCTATAGCCACCAGAATCTCCCTGTTCACGCTTATGCCCATCAGGTTGGCCACCTCCCGGTCCTGAGCGGTGCATCTTATCCCGAGACCAACCCTGGTTCGCAATAGTAGGAACCAGGTACCAACCAACGCCAGGACGGCCACTCCTAATGCCAATACGTGCTGCATTGCCACCTTGACGCCCGCAATGGTCACGTAACCGGTGGCCAATGGCGGCACGCCAAGATAGTGCCCCTTAAAGGCCAGCAGGAAAACTTCCTGTATAGCCATCGCCAGGGCTATGGTGGCTATCAACACCGCTGCTTCATGCTCGCGTATTGGCTTGATGAATAGTTGATACGAGATCAGTCCCAATATGGTTGTGAGCAGGATCGAGGCCGGAATGACCAAAAGAGGGGGTAATCCGAAGCGCGCAAGGCCCATGTATATGAGATAGGCCGCGGTCATATACAGTGCAGTGTGCGCTATGTTGACAATACGCGCTACCCCGAAGATCAGAGAAAAACCTATGGCCAGCAGCGCATAAATGCTACCGTTGATCAGTCCATTAATAATGATCTCCTGGATCATATATCAACTCCACGCATCGACTTAAAACTCGCATCCTGTACAAGGCCGGGTTGAGTAATCGAACCCGGCCCGGCCAAATCCCGACTCCGCCACTCAGTCGCTGTACTGAGCCCCGGCTAGACGAATCACTTCTTCTTGTAATGCTCCACCACCCACGGCGCCAATTTGTACGGCACCGTACCCTCGTAAGTGACACCCTCCCAGTTGTAGGGCCACACGCACAGGTTCTTCCCATCCTGCCACTGGGTCCCCACTGCGGTGACGAAACCCGGTCCCCACGTGACGTCATGGTCCTTGCTGAACACCAGTCTTCCAGCAGGTTCTATAAGATCGGTCTTCTCCAGTACCGGCACCAGCTTGTCCGCTTCCAAAGTGTCAGCTTTCTCTATTGCTGTCTTCAGGATGTGAATGGCGTCGCTGAGTTCCTGCCGTATAATTGGGCGTCTCCTTGAATCTCTTCTTGTACTCGTCGAAAAATGGGATTGTCTTATCGGTGATCTTGACGCGGGCATACGTGTTTACAGTGAGACTGTAGTCCCCTTTTCCGCCAGTTGCTTCCCAGAAATCCGTCTTTTTGAGCCTCAACGTTAATTCCAACGACCGCGGCAGGAATCTTCAGCTCCCCGGCCTGCTTGGCCAGCGGAATCCCCACTGAGGACGAGAAGGTGGTGAAAATTATGTGTGCTCCCGCGCGCTGTATCGCAGACAGCTCTGAGGTGGTATCGGTTGCGGTAGGCGAAGGTCTCCAAACTCCGACTATTTCCATCCCCATTTTGGGAAGATTCTCTTCGGCAACCTTCACCATCGGGTCTGCCCAGGCCGCCTTTTCAGCAACGATGGCCACCTTAACCTTGGGGATGTCCAATTCCTTCTTCATGGCTGCGGCCACCATATTAAGAAGAATGAAATCCACCTTGACCAGGAATTTGGAATTAATGGGCGTCACGCGGAACCAGTACTTGTACCGGTCGTAATCCTTTGTGACCCGTTCGCAAAGCTCAGGATGAGCAGCGCCGCACCCCATAAAAATCTTCTTGTTGTCCATGGCGATGTCCTGCATCACCAGCACAGCCTCGGTGCGAAAACCACCAACCAAGAAGTCCACTTTATGCTTGCTGATAGCCAGCTCCACGGCATTGGTAGCGTCCGGAATGCTCAGAAACTCGTTCGAGTCCACCTTTATGACTTCGACGGGGCGCTTGGTACCTTTTACCGAGATGCCGCCGGCCTTATTGATTTCTTCGGCAGCCATCGTGGCCCCGTTCCAGTGTCCTTCTCCCTGGGTGAATTGCATTGGTCCGATGACCCCGATCTTTATCGGCATCGGTCTCGCCCAGGCATCAAAACCCACGGCAAAACACAGTGTTACGGCCTAGTAAAACAGTCCCCAAAACGCTCGACCTCTTCATGACGCTCTCCTCTCTCAGAAAATAGTTGGTTGAAGATATTGCTTGCCAAGCATTCGAGAACGGCGGGACAGGAAGCACCGTACCAAGAGAGTTTCCCCTGGATCTGCTCTTACTTCTCGCCGCTCTTCTCACCCTTGACCAACGCCATGCGTCTGGTTTCCTTCTGAATGATTTTACCTATTGCGCTGTTGGGAAGATCGTCGACGGATTCAACGTACTTCGAGACCTTATATTTTACAAGGTTATCTTTGCAGTACGCCATTGTCTCATCGGCTGTGGCCTTCATTCCCGGCTTCATGACAACAAAAGCCTTAATCCTTTCACCGGAATATGCATCAGGAACGCCTATGACACCGGCCTCGAGGATCTTCGGCTGCGAAAACAGGACTTCGTCCACATCTCTCGGATAGACTTTGAGGCCGCCCGATATGATCATATCTCTCTCATTGACCCCGTCAGAAAGCGCCCTCCGGCATCTCAACTACTTCCCGGGAGGGTCTCCCGGATATCTCTAAACGAGCCAGCAGGGCAGGTAATGTGACATCAGCGAAGTACATGGCTTGCATGACTTTGCCGGTATGGAATTCGCTGGCGTCGCCTTCGTCGATCTTCCTTTGGGCGATTGCCGCCATGTCGAGAAGGCGCCATACCATGGTCGCTTCGGCAAAGCAGAGAAGCGCAGGGTACGTTTTCGAAGCCCACTGCAGAGGATCGGTTTCCAGGGTCTTACGCATTATGCTTGCCAGTTCCTGCAACCGTACGGCAGCTTCCACCAGAGAACGGACGTGGTCCCCGATCAGGGTGTGGTCCGCGTATCTGGTGCAAAATGCTCGAAGTTCGCTCAGGAATGCCTTGATAGGCGCTCCTCCGTCCATGGTCAACTTGCGCCCCATAAGATCCATGGATTGAATCCCGTTTGTTCCTTCATACAGGGACAGGATTTTGGAGTCTCTCAGGTACTGTTCAAGCGGGTACTCGCGGGTGAAGCCGTAGCCGCCCAGGCACTGAATCGCCGATTCACAAACTCTGAAGCACATGTCGGAGCAGTAAGCTTTCACCACCGGAGTGATGAAATCGACGAGCGCCCTACAGCGCTCACGCTCTTGCTCGTCTTGCGACTCGAAGGCCAGGTCCAACCATAAGCCTGCGGTGTATGCCATGGATCGCATACCCTCCACCGTAGCCTTCATCCAGAGGAGCATTCGACGCACATCCGGATGATCTATGATCGGGACCTCCCCTGATTTCCTGCGGCCTATATCGGGGCCCTGGATGCGCTCCTTTGCATAAGCGAGGGCATTCTGGTATGCAGTCGCTGCAATCCCGATTCCGCCCACTCCCACGTTGAGGCGAGCACTATTCATCATCTGAAACATGTGCGCGAGGCCTTTGTTTTCCTCTCCGCACAAATACCCTATGCAATCGTCATTATCCCCGAAGTTGAGAACGCAGGTGGGCGAGCCGTGCAATCCACACTTGTGTTCCACACCAGCGCAAAGTCACATCATTCGATTCACCGAGAGAGCCGTCATCACGCACCCTTATTTTGGGAACCACAAATAGTGAGATCCCTTTTACGCCCGCGGGCGCCCCTTCTATACGGGCTATAACCAGGTGGATGATGTTTTCGGTCAGGTCATGGTCTCCCCACGTAATAAAGATCTTGGTCCCCTTGATCCGGTAATGATCTCCGTCGCGAATCGCTTTTGTTCTGATGGAAGCCAGGTTTGTACCGGCCTGAGGTTCCGTCAGGCACATGGTTCCTGACCACCGACCGGCGAACATATTGGGAATGTACCGGTCTTTCAGCTCTTTCGTGCCGAAACTTTCGATGAGATGTCCTGCCCCATGAGTCAAACTTGGGGCCATGTGAAAAGACACGGATGCGCCGTACATAAGATCGTTAAGCACTATGCCCAACATGCGAGGGAAGCCTTGTCCCCCGTGCGCCGGATCGCTGGTGGCTGCAATCCAACCATTTTCGCCACAAAGGCTAAAGGCCTCCCGGAAGCCCGGTGCACAACGGACACTGCCGTCAGCATACATGACTCCATGCCTATCGCCGGTCTCCTGAAGCGGCCCCACTACTCCTTTGGCGAACTTGGCTGCTTCCGAGACCACCATATCCAATGTCTCGACATCCATGTCACGGTACCTGTCGAGTTTGCAAAGGCTGCCGTAACCGAGTTGTTCCTTTAGGATAAAATAGATATCCCGCTCGTTTACCTTGAAATGACTCATCGAAGAGTGCCTCCTTCACCGCGCATCTTCCGGACCACGTGATCGAAATTACGGTCCCCGTCTTCATTGCAGAGGCCAATGAACTACAGGTCTTGCTTTACGAGGTACCGCACTTTAACCCCAATTAGGCCCGGATTCTCCGGTATGAAAAGTCCGTATGAACACTGCCTGATTAAGCGCCAACGATAGCTTCGCTCACGGCAGATTGTTGGCCCGTGGTAAAGCAATTGGTGTGCCAATCAGAGTGTCCGTCGCGGTGTACCTCCGTAATGAGCATTTCAACTCTTCTAATGCTGCAAGATTCCAGATCACGGTTCTGAAGGATCACAAGGACCTTGCACCGTCCCGTTGTAGAAGATATTCTACATTCGGACGAATAGCGTGAACAAAGAAGAGGGCAAATTCCGAAGAATCGGTAATGGGTGCTTCTCGGATTGTGATGTATAGAAACATTGACATGTAGACCCTTTTCTACATAATTACCCAGTAAACCTCTCGTCTTACTCGAACGCGTCAAGCCTTCTTGTCCGACTCCAGGCCGTGACGCTTGAGTTTTTGATACAGTCCCGTGCGGTGAATGCCCAGCAAGCAGGCCGCCTCCGTACGGTTGTTGCCGGTGATACTTAGGGCTCGCTCTATGGCGCGGCGCTCTGCCGAAGCCATCTCATCCTTCAGACAGCGCAGCTCTCCCTGGACAGGAGGAGCCGTTCTCACGCCGTCCCGGATCTCCATAGGCAGGTGTTCTTCTGAAATGGAACCCTCGCCCGCCACGGACGAGGCTCGCTCCAAGACGTTGCGCAGCTCTCTCACATTTCCAGGCCAGTCATAGGCCATAAGCCACCGCATGGCTTCAGGCTCGATGCGCCGGCGGAGTCTAGGCTTGGTCTCGTCCAGAGTGGAGAGAAGGTGGTAGGCCAAGCGCGGGATATCTTCGCGAATCCGGCGCAGAGGTGTTGTCTTCAGCACAAAAATGTTCAGTCGATAGTACAGATCCTGTCGGAACTCCCCTAGACGGAGCATATCCTTCAGATCGCGATTGGTGGCCGCAATCACCCTGAAGTCGAGCTTGAGGGTCCGAGTTCCTCCCACCCGCTCTATCTCGCGCTCTTGAATCACCCGCAGGAGCTTGACCTGCAACTGCAGTGGCAAGTCGCCCACCTCGTCCAGAAATATGGTGCTGTTGTCGGCCAACTCGAACTTCCCAGGTTTGCCTTTGGGGCTCGCACCTGTGAAGGCGCCGGCCTCATAGCCGAACAGTTCTGATTCAAATAGTTCGTGGGGGATAGCGGCACAGTTCACTCGCACCAAGGGACGTTCGCGGCGGGCGCTGAGCTGGTGGATAGCGTGGGCAAAGATTTCCTTGCCAGTCCCCGTTTCACCGGTTATCAATACCGGCAGATCTGAGGCCGCTGCCTGCACTGCCGCTCGCTTGGCCTCCTGCATCGGGGCCGACTCTCCCACAACGCGGTCCAGCGAATAGCGGCCCCGGTAGGCCTGCTGTAATTCCTTCTCGTAGTAATCCAGTCGGCTCTGAAGCACCTCCACTTGACGCACCAGTTGCTTGACCTTCTCCGGGTGCCAAAACATGAGCTTGCCCATCACCCCCACAATGTTCCCCTCGGCATCACGGAGGGGTATGCGGGCCACGATCCGCTCCTTGCCGCGGAGGGTAAAAAGCTGGCCTATCTCGGCGCGGCCGGTACTGAGGACTCTTAGCAGCTCGCTATCGGGGTTCAGCTCCAGAATGTGACGACCGATGGCTTGATCGCGAGAGGCGCCGTAGAAGCCTTCGTTCGACCTGCTGATGTAACGGACAATTCCTTGGCAATCCACGAGGATCAGCGATTCGTGCGGGTTGTTTAATAACGCTTCAAGCAGCTCCGGCGGTATTTCTAGGTGGCTCGTGTCTGACATCTTAAGCCTCAAACAGGAATCGCCTGAACCGTAGTCTCAGATTTTTGAAGATCCTCAACCGTCGGCCGTCGTTGGAAATTTCCCATTACTACTACTGTTCCATCCACTCTTGTCGTCAAGATGGACATGAATGAACTCACTTTCATTCCAGCTCCTTCTGCACGCCATCGAGGGATTGAATGCCCGTTAACGCGAATCGAAAGATGAAATCCGCCAACTCATCTACTGTCACGCCCTTCTTCGGGTGAAACCAGATCCTGGAGCGAGTAACCATCGAAGAGATCATAAAACCGACCAGTTTTTCATCGTACGGCACGAAAAGGCCTTTCTCCTGGCCTCTCTGGATCACCTTTCGAATTGTGCGGTCATATGTGTCGCGCATAGAGACTATGACTTTCCGGTTTGCCGGCAACAGACTGCCCAAAGCCACATCAAACAAGGTCTTAGCAGACCTGCGATGGCTCAAGGTGACTTTGAGATGACTCGCGATGATGAAACGCAACTGGTCTACGGGGTTACCGTCTTCTTCATGTTCAAGATGTGAGATCGGTTGGACAATTTGCTCCATTTCTTCCAGGAGCACTTCGAAGAGAATGGACTCTTTGGTTTTGAAGTAGTTATAGAGATTGGCCGGCTGACATCCGTATGCGCGAGCTAGATCTCGCATACTGACCGAACTGTAGCCATTCTGCCAGAAGAGATGGCGCGCCAGGGCCAATATTTTCTTCTTTCGGACGCCATTACCTTCCCTTTTGTTTGCGCTATTCGGCATAGGACACTCAACGCTTACTGGCTGTTGGCCGCGGGTGAATGCGAGGCATCAGGTTTTCAGCCGCGCAGACATCCTCTTTAGAAGACTGGTATTTCTCAAAACTGGCTTGTAATATGGATATGCTACGACATTAGTGAACGGTCGTTCATAAGCTAACACCCGTGGTAGCGGGAGTCAAGCTTTTTCACTCCACGGGAGGAAGCCCCCATTTACACGGGGAAATGCAGGTCATGTGTCATTGCGAGGAGTCCATGGTGGGACAGGCTTCCAGCCTGTCTTACGATGACGGGAGATGCCCGTCCCACCGGCAATCTAGGCTTTGGGGGTGCGTGAGATTGCTTCGCTCCGCTCGCAATGACAATCTTTTGCCGCCCGTAACTGAGGAATTACCCACGGGATTCTTTCGGCTCTCTAGTCAGTAGCGCGACCGCAGCGGAGTGCCAGTACTCCATGTAGCGAAAAGCCAGGAAACTGAGCACCAGGCACAGAAGGCAACAAATGAAGAACACGATGACCACCGACGTCATGTCAGAGTGCAAATAGTCGTGCGCAATTACAGAGAAATCCATGTCCAGGTCCCCGCCTTTTGCGCTCAGATAATCTTCACGGTAGTAAACGTTCGTCAGCAGCTTGTACGCCATGTTGATATTCGAAAAGACTATGAAGAACCCGATGACGCCGTACAAGGGTCGTTCCGCTGCATGGATAACCGCACGGCCGCTTAACGACCGGTAGATGAATAATCCGGCTATGACGAGTTCGGTTCCATGTCCCATGAACAGCATAAGCACAGAGTGAATCGAAGTGAGGGCAGAGACTGCGTGAAGAATGACCAGTACTGCCAGAACGGCCAGGGTTGCCCTATTCTTCCTGTATACCCAGAAGAGCCCTGCAAAACCGACATAGATAAGAATCCACAAAGCAGTCGATCTTCCTGTGTGGATTGTAACTCCTCCTCCCCAGATCACATCGAAAGCCGGGAAATGACGGATATCCGAAGAGCCAGCCGAAAATTGCATGGCCCATTTCGTGAACGAGCGTCTTGAAGGTCTCCAGCGTCCACCGGAGCCAGAAGAAGACCATGCAGACAAGCGCCACAATCGGACAAACGAGGAGTATGATCCAACCGGACCTGTCCAGGGTCTGGGGTTCCGGGATCATGCTTTCTGATTCGTCATCCGTCCCGTCCTCGTCGTCTTCTTGATAGTCGGGGAATTGCGAGCCCGCGGCGGGCCGACCAGTTACCGGCGCGGCTGCGGTTCCGACTTGGGCCGCTGCCGAAAGCTCCCGGGAAAAGCGTCCGTTCCCGGTCTCTAGTTCGACCCAGCCTCCAGATGGCGCGTCAACGGACAAAGGCGACGGCTGAGAAAAAGAACTCTCGGGATGTTGCTCTGGCTCCCCAGCTTCGGACTGCTTGCGCTGGAATTTCGCCACAATCACTCCGCACTGGGGACACTCGGCATACTCCCGAGTCTGTGCAGCGCCGCAGGCAGGGCATTTCCATGCCACAGGCGTGGTCGTCGCCCGATCCTCATTCTGTCGATGCAATTCGTTCTCGCGCAAGAGCCCAGCGTCAACCAGTTTTCTGAATAACACTTCGAGACCCTTCGCGGAGACCCGGTATTTTTGCATCAGATCTGAAGAAGTCATCCCGGACCTGATGTCTGCCGCGGCTTCCTTCGCGTTTATTGTTCTCTTTGGTTCACTTGGCATTCGCGGTTCCCTGGACTTGAGCTACGGAGCACAATCCACTGGCTCTGACCACAAGATACGATAGAATAGCGCCAACTGATAGCGAATTGTTGACGTGCCGTTGGAACGGCCATTTGGAAACTGTTCCAAAATTAATGTGAGGAACGGAAATCGAAGCACGGATTCCCTCACCCTCGCTCCCTCTCCCAGAGGGCGAGGGAAGTGGAGAGCCGCTCCAGATTTGCTCCCTCTCCGTTTGGGAGAGGGCTGGGGTGAGGGCAGCAAAATACCTGATAGCCTCAATCGTGGCACGACTTCAACGTCACGAGGTGCTTTGAGATACTTTCTTTATGTATAGCCAGGCGTTCCACACTTATCCCATCGCACCTGACGCCAAAAACCTTGACTCTGAATACCACCGAAGCTAGCATGAACGAACGTTCATTACTTTCATGACGGCGACGAACTCTAAGCACCCTTCCAATCATGTGGTCAACGGAAAGAGAGGCACGCAATGGCCCTAAAGACTGGTGGCGAGTACCTCGAATCTCTGGAGTCGCTGGACCTTGAGGCCCACGCGTTGGGCGAAAAGACCGACAAACTGGCGGAACATGGCCTCATAAGCCCCTCCCGGCAAGCCGTGGCCTTCACCTATGACGCGGCGCACGCTCCGCAGAGCCGAGAGCTGCTGCGAGCGGTTTCACACCTGTGCAATGACGAGGTCAACCGCTTTACACACCTGCACCAAAGCACAGAAGACCTGGTTAACAAGATAAAAATGCAGCGCTACTGCGGAGCCATGACCGGCTGCTGTTTCCAGCGCTGTGTGGGCTTGGACGCGGCCAATGCTGTTTACAGCACTACATTCGAGTGTGACCGGAAGCACGACACCCAATTCCATCAACGGTTTCAAGAGTATTGGAAGTGGGTCCAGCAGGAAGACCTTGTTGTGGACGGGGCCATGACGGACCCTAAAGGCGACCGTAGCCGACGCCCCAAGGACCAGGTGGATCCGGACCTTTTCCTGAGGGTCAAAGAGCGGCGGCCCGACGGCGTAGTAATCAGCGGGGCCAAGCTGCATCAAACCGGCATGCTCAACTCCCACGAAATCCTGATCATGCCCACCATGAGCCTGCGCTCGGGTGAGGAACCCTGGGCGATATGCTGCGCCGTACCAACCGGTGCCCCGGGAGTGCGCTACATCTACGGCCGGCAGGCCAGCGATACCCGAAAGCTTGAGCGAGACAAGTTTGATGTGGGCAATCCGATCTTCGGCGGCCAGGAAGTGATGACGGTATTCGAGGACGTGTTCGTTCCTGAAGAGCGCATATTCCTGGACGGCCAAGTGGACTTTTCCGGGACGCTCGTGGAACGCTTCGCTTCTTACCATCGCCAGAGCTATGGCGGCTGCAAGGTGGGTGTGGGAGACGTGCTCATCGGGGCCACTGAGTTAATCGCACGCATGAATGGTGTGGAGAAGGCGGGCCACATCAAAGAAAAGATTGTCGAAATGGTCCACCTGAATGAGACTCTGTACGCTTGTGGATTAGCGTGCTCGACTCAGGGAGGGCCAACTCCCGCGGGAAATTATCAAGTCGATCTGCTGCTGGCAAATGTATGCAAGCTCAATGTAACTCGCTTTCCGTACGAGATAGCCCGCTTGGCCACTGATGTTGCCGGAGGTCTGCTGGGCACCATGCCTTCAGCCGCGGACTTAAACGACCCGGAAGTCGGACCGTACATCAAGAAGTACCTGGCCGCCAATCCCGATTACCAGGTGGTGGATCGCATGAAGGTGCTCAGATTGATTGAGAACCTCACTGCCGGAGCCGGCGCGGTGGGTTACCTGATCGAGTCTATGCACGGGGCCGGCCCACCGGCTGCTCAGAGAATCATGATAGGCAGGCAGGCAGGGTTGGATGAAAAAGTGCAGCGAGTGATGAGCCTTCTGTCCATAGCCGAACAATAATCAAGACGGTCTTTTCTTGTCGCTGCCAGTCTCCCGACATTAAAGATTCTTGCGGTCGCACAAGTGGCTGTATGAGACGAAATATCTTGAAGCAACACCTTGCGAATGGTACCTTCATACCAGTGCCAAACTTTTTGTCCGAATTCGGCTCGCCCTGTCACTTGCGAGGGCGAGAGCCCGTGGCAATCTGCTTCGCCGCGCACAAAGGGATTGCTCCGCGCTCGACTCATCGCAATGACAGCTTCAACTGGTGTCGCTGCCAAAAGGACATTCATTTTGAAGGCTATGAAGTCTCAGACGCAGGAGCGATCCTATGAGCCAAAAACGTCCGATTATTGCTCAAGATTTGATCAAGGACTTCTGCCGTAGGCACCATATTAGGAAGCTATCTATCTTCGGGTCTTATCTACGTGACGATTTCGGGCCTGAAAGCGATGTAGACTTCCTTGTGGAGTTCGATCCTCAACATATTCCAGGCCTTTTCGACATCGCAGGAATGGAGATCGAACTCTCTGAGATGCTGGGAAGAAAAGTGGATTTGAGGACCGCTGAAGATCTCAGCAGATATTTTCGTGACGAGGTTGTGGCCCAAGCAGAGGTACAGTATGCGGAGGGATGACCTCATCCGGCTACGCCACATGCTGGACGCTGCCCGAAATGCCATAACGTTTGCGGCCAATTTCCGGGCCAAATTCTGGAAACTTCCGGGCCACCACAAGCAATTTGGTCCTCAGCACGGGAATTAAGTAAGGTGTCCCCAAATTTCCTATGGGATGCAAAAATGTCAATTTACAAGACGGTACGGTCCTTGAGGTAAAAGCCGAGTTGAAGTTGTATCTGGAATTCCATGCAGACGAAGGCGAAGTCAAAATGATTGCTTCCGAAGTTGGTGCGATCAGAGCATTGTATCAAATGATACAGGAAGACCTTCGCTTATTTTGAACATAGGAGGAGGCTCAATAGTTTATTCTATCCGCGGCTGTAGATGTCCCAGGGAACCTGTCATTTCGACATGGTAGCTACGGCTTCGGCGAGAGACAGCGCACACTTATTAGCTCCTATACCTAACAAAACTCCCACTATTACAGAAACTATATTGTGCCACTTTTCCGAGCCTAGAAATGGTAGCCCCTTAATTCTTATCCTCTGAAAAAAGAATGAGAAGTAAAAGATTATTATAAGAGAGGAAATTGACACCATCTCCAATGCCATCACGCTTCCACTCTTTGTTGCGACAACTTTAAGAGCTGCCAGCATCATGACCCACTTGAGCCAGTCGAACCAGACTGGGGCTACGTTACGGGAGAGGCGTGAGAACCAAACGAACCATGTCCATTCAGGATCTCTTTTTCTGGAGAAGTCAATATCTACCCAATGGTCATCTAGTAAGCGGTTCAAATGTAACTCGTCGTCTGTTGGGGCTGGCTCGTCTACTAACGAGTCATAGAATCTGGACTGCATCTCCAAATATTCTTCCTTTGGCAACATACGAAGAACCTCCTGTGCAATGTGGAGTGGGACCTTGTATGTCCGGTAGATGTCCATCTCCTCCCGGATGTCAACCTCCTTAACTAGAATTATGCGGCGAGCCCGACATTTTGTAATACTAATTCTCGGGACACCATTCTTAATTGGTGCCTTGTGTTAGAATTTCCGTTTTTATCAGCCTATGGCCAGACTAAAGCGAGTCGAAGCTCCGGGAGCTTCTCGCTGGCAAGGATAAGTATTTGCCAGGAACTGGTGTCCCCAAAGACACATCGTCAAGAACAAATCAAAAATTTACCTGTTCCAGACCTTTCAGGCCAAGGATCGCTCTGGCTTCATCAGGAGTTGCGGGATCAACACCAAGTTCCTTACCGATCCGAATGATTTTCGCTACCTGTTCCGCACTGCTCTTAGCGAGCACACCCTTTTCAAGGTAAAGATTATCTTCCAGCCCCACGCGGGCATTTCCGCCCAAGAGAAGAGACGTCGTGCACATGCGCATCTGATCTTTCCCCGCGGCGCACACTGAAAACTGAAAATCACCGATCTGCTTCCTTGCAGTCTCCAGGAGGAATACAAAATTTTCAACGGTAGCCGGAATCCCCCCGAGTATTCCCATGACAAACTGCAAATAGACCGGTTTTTTGGCAATGCCGCTATTGATCAAGTGGGCCAAGTTGTTAATCATACCTACGTCGTAGATCTCGAATTCCGGTTTGGTGTTGTTTTCATACATAAGAGCGAGAAACTCACGCATCGTACGAAACGTGTTGGGAAATATGAAATCCTCAGTCCCCTCAAGATAGTCTTTCTCCCAATCGAAATCCCATTTCTCAACCTTTGATGCCACGTGGAAAAGGGCGAAATTTAATGAGCCGGCGTTTAGCGAAGCAAGCTCCGGCTTGAGGCTGGTCACGACAGCTCCCCTTTTCTCCACGGATTCGCCCAATCCGCCTCCTGTCGTGCAACACAAGATCACGTCGCACCTTTTCTTGACTTCTGTGGCAATTTGCCTGAAAACCTCCTGGTCGGCAGTAGGGCGGCCGTTCAACGGGTCTCGTACGTGTATATGGGCCACTGCGGCTCCAGCCGCGTGACTTGCGATGCACTCGTCGATTATCTGCTCCGGCGTTACGGGCAGGTAAGGGGACATGCTGGGCGTGTGAATGGCTCCGGTAATTGCGGCAGTGATGATCATTCTTTCCATTGAGTTTTTCCTGTATAGCCTTCCGAAAATTGTTCCTAAGAATTCACCGCGGAGATCGCGGGTTCGCAGAGAAATCTATCCTGTTCTTTTTTTCCTGTATGAGCCGTAGTCGATTCGAATCCGTCGCAATGTAGCTCTTCCTCCTTTGTTCAACCCTTTTTCCTTCTCACTGTTCTCCGCGCACTCTGCGGTGATCCCACCACGGGAGCGGTCTACTGCGGAAACGGCATCACAATTGTGAAACATGGCACTTAGCTTTCTCCTCCTCGACAAGAGCCACGGGTCTCACCCACCCTGCACTTGCGGCTTTGATCTTCACAGGGAAGCAGCAAACTTTGAATCCGCTGGGCCTTCCTATTGCAGCCAAGTTCGCCATTTTTTCCATGTGGCAATACCCCATCTCGATGCCTGCAAAATGGGCTTCCCAAATCACTTTAGGGTCCTTTTTCTCTTGAAACTCTTTGGCAATAATGGGCAGCGGTCTATCCCAACTCCAGGCGTCTATTCCCACAACCTTGACGCCCTTTGCCGTCAAGTAAAGTGTGCTGTCTCGATCCATTCCAGCGCCCTTCACGAGATATTCCGGTGTCCCCCAAAAAGCGTCTGCGCCGGTTTGGATAAGGACAATGTCAAACGGTTTGATTTCGTAGTTAATTCTCTTGAGTTCCATCTCTACGTCGTGAACGGTGATCCGCTCTCCATCAGCTTTGTGTCTGAAATCGAGTAATACGCCATCGCTGAAGCACCATTCGAGCGGAACCTGGTCGATTGTGATGGCCGGCTTTCCTTTGTCCATTGTCGGATGGTAGTGGTATGGAGCATCCAAGTGTGTTCCACTGTGGGTCGTTAAATGTACGAACTCCAGAGCCCAACCCTGGGAATCGGGAAGCTGATCGACGGAAAGACCCGGAAAGAAATCCTTCATTTGTTGAGCCCCTTCGGAATGCCCAACGTAATCAATTTTGGGAATCATCATCGGCGGATCGCTGGGGAGCCCAGCCTCAATCGCGACGCTCAGGTCCACTATCCGAGTCGAGCCCGTTTTCATTGCACCCTACCCTTTTCATGTCAGACGTTGGTGCCCGTCGGAAGAGCGGCGATGGAACTCTTGGATAAAATCGTCAACCATCTCGTCCAAATTGAAAGCAATTTCCCAACCCCAGTCTTTGCGCGCCTTTTCCTCACTGATCTGCATCTGGCCGATCTCTTTCAGCAAGGCCATTACCTGAGGATCAGGCGCAAACGAGAGCTTTGCGTGAGGAACTCTGGCTACCACAGCATCCACCAATTGTTGAGCCGTGTACGGGGGAACTATGCCAGCCAGATTGTAGACCGCAGTCGTAATCCTCTCTTTCTCGCCATCAGCCAAGAGGAGAAGCGCTCGGGCAGCATCCTTGAAATACATTGCCGGCTCCTTCGTTTCAGGCTCCACGGGTAGTGCATAGCCGTGGCCCCGCAGAGGTTGTTCTATTGCCCAGCAATTATAGCTGGACATGTGGACCGCAGTCGAAAACGGCCCCACTACAGACGGCAAACGAATGCCTCTGAAGTCCAGTCCAAAACGGCGAGAATAGAATCGGCCCATGAGTTCGCCAAAGACCTTACATGAGCCATACATCGTCCTGGGACGTGAGCAAGTGGTTTCGGTTATCTCGCCTTCCGGTAAGTCTTCGGAATAGACTGCAATGCTACTGGACAATATTACCTTGCCCACTTTGAATAGTCTCGCGGCCTCCATAACGTTGTAAGTTCCAACCGCGTTCACATTGAACGCTGCCCACGGGTTTTCTTCTGAAGGCAACGAGAGCATTCCGGCCAAGTGAAATATGCGGTCCACCTTCCGTCCATCAAGTGCGTTGAGCACTTCCGGAAGATTTGCAACCGAACCTTTCACGTAATCGAAGCGGTCTTTGTGTTCCGCGAGCGGGTCTGTCAATTCCGAGACGTCCATAACGATGGGCCGCTCACCTCGGTCGATGAGCAATCTGGCAAGTTCAGCGCCCACAAATCCAGTCCCGCCTGTGATAAGGGTGGTCATAGAGTCGCCTCTCCGTTCAAAGCGTAAAGATTAGGAGAAAAGTCAGGCCGGCAAGGACCAAATCGCGCTCAGCCCATGCATTCAGTCTTGCGGCGGCAGAGCGTGTCCTTGCGAGCGCAGCGAAGCAATCTCAGTTTGCCTGTCCCGGAGATTGCTTCGTCGCTCCACTCCTCGCAATGACAAGGGGGCGAGATGCCCCGCGCATCTGAAGGCTTACAGTTCAGCCCCTCTGTTTTACTTGGTTTTTATTTTAGTGCATCCGGTCTGGTCGCACGGCACTTCTACGTCTTTGGCCGGCATGGCCACGGCCGGACCCACAAACGCATGCTTGTAGAAGTCGGATTTTGGAACCATCTCCGCCATCCAGATAGGCACCTGAGCCTGATGATCACAAGCCCTCATCACCCATTCGCCCGCGGGACCATTGTAAGTCAAACCTTCCCAAGCGTTGATAACCGCATCCACATCGTCTTTACCCGCCTTTTTCACGGCCTCGGCCCAAAACATGACAGCCATGTATCCCTTTCCCCTCAGCCAACTCGGGTAATGACCTTGGTCTTTGTGGAATTCGGCGACGAACTTCT
>CAWEJR010000014.1:0-63306 GCA_963809365.1 uncultured delta proteobacterium
CATCTATGCAGGTGCACGGGATACAACCAGATTGTAGAAGCCGTTTCGGTGGCGGCGGAAACGATGAAGAACCGCCAATCAGAAGAGGTATAGTGATGAGACTCCCACAATTCGAATATTTTGCACCAAAAACACTGGAAGCGGCTCTGAGCCTCCTGAAGGAACAGGGGGAGGGGGCTCGTGTGATGGCGGGAGGAACGGATGTCATGGTGAAAATGACTCATGGCCTCCTAAAGCCTAAGGCAATTATCGCGTTGCAGGAAATTGAAGGTCTGAACGAGATTCATTTCAGCGCCAAAGAAGGCCTGACCATAGGAGCGACAGCGCGGCTTGCCGAAGTCGCGTCCCATCCCGATATCCTGAAGCACTATCCTGCCATTGCTCACTCGGTTCAGGTCATGGCGAACGTTGAAGTGCGCAATATGGGCACGGTTGCTGGAAATCTTTGCAACGCCGCCCCTTCTGCCGACAGTGCGCCTCCCCTCATTGCGATGGAGGCGAAAGTCACACTGGCAAGCCTCAATGGAGAGAGGCTGTTGCCCTTGGGCCAGTTCTTTAGAGGACCTGGACTTACGGCAATGGAACCGGGGGAGGTCATGACCTCCATACATGTTCCACCACCTCCGCCAAAATCAGGCGCCTCCTACTTACGCATATCAGGACGCTGCGGGGTAGATATCGCCGCGGTAGGGGTAGGCGTCATGACGGTCTTTAATAGTCACGCCTGCAAAGACGCCAGAATTGTCCTCGGTGCCGTCGCAGCTGTTCCGATGCGTGCAACACAGACTGAAGATCTTATGCGAGACCAGGAGTGGACGCAGGAACTCATTGAAAAGGGCGGCGACCAGGCGGC
This sequence comes from uncultured delta proteobacterium, assembly GCA_963809365.1. GTDB lineage: Bacteria > Desulfobacterota > Desulfomonilia > Desulfomonilales > Desulfomonilaceae > CAWBBA01. The sequence goes on from CAWEJR010000014.1 coordinate 854, forward strand.
CGAAGAATCGAAGCCCATTTCGGACGTGAGAGCGAGCGCAGAGTGGCGAAAAAGAATGGTGGCCGTACTAACCCGCCGGGCGCTTGAGGAAGCCCATCAGCGGGCAAGCCAAGGTTAGCCCAAACGAAAAGGAAGGATCATGAAAGAATACAGCATCATCGGAAAAGATGTACCCAAGACCGACGCGGTCACCAAGGCACGGGGATCTGCCATATATACGGATGATATGAAGCTGCCGGGAATGCTTCATGGTCGAATACTGAGGAGCCCGATTGCCCATGCGACTATCAAACATATAGACACGAGCCAAGCCGCGTCACTCCCGGGAGTGAAATGCGTGATCACTGCTGAAGACACGCCCAAGATAAAATACGGCAACTGGAGGTTGTTTCCTGATACTCAGGACGAGTATCCGCTGGCTGTTGACAAGGTGCGATTCATAGGCGACGAGGTGGCCGCTGTGGCCGCTGTGGACAAAGACAGGGCAGAAGAAGCTTTGGGACTGATTAAGGTGGAATACGAAGAACTGCCAGGCGTCTTTGACGTTGATTTGGCCATGCAACCAGGCGCGCCGGTCCTCCATGACTATTGCCCAAGCAATGTCAGCGTCAATCGAAAGATCAAGTATGGAGATGTGGACAAGGGATTTTCAGAGTCGGACTATGTCAGAGAAGATACATTCACGGTCCACGGGGTGAGCCACGCTTATCTTGAACCGTGCTCGGCCTTGGCCCAAGTCGATTTGGACGGCCGGATTACCCTCTGGACGTCCACCCAAGTTCCCTACATTGTGCAATGCCTCCTGGCCTCGACGCTCGGTATGCGAGAAAACGATATCCGGGTGATAAAGCCTTACACTGGTGGCGGTTTCGGCGGGAAGATGGAATTGCGCACGTGGGAATTCTGCGCAGCGCTGATGGCCAAGATGACGGGCCGGCCTGTAAAGTTCACCCTGGATAGGGAAGAAGAGTTTCTCGCCGGCAGACGAAGACATCCGATGAAGATCCACTCCAAGGTGGGTTTTAAGAAGGACGGGACCCTCGTGGCCAAAGACCTGAGAATCCAACTTGACGGTGGGGCATACAATGCCATGGGGCCCACGGCCACCTTCTTGTGCGGCAATTTCGGAGCCATGCTGTACCGGTATCCCCATTACCGATTTCATGGCGAACACGTATACACGAACAAACCGCCTGCCAGTGCAATGCGAGGTTTCGGTGCGCCCCAATCTCTCTACGCCAGTGAAATCCAGATGAATATGGCGGCAGAAGAGCTGGGCATAGATCCGGTTGATATCAGGCTAAAGAACGCCCAGGTGACCGGAGACGAAATCCCTGACGTGGCCACCATTTCGAGCTGCGGGTTCATTGATACCATTAAGACGGTGGCTGAAATGAGCGGGTGGAAGGAAAAACGGAAGAACCTCAAGCCGGGTCAAGGGATTGGCATCGGCTGCTACAGTTTTATTTCAGGAGGAGTGTTCAACTGGTTCAACACTGACTATCCTTTCTCTGCGGCAGAAGTTAGGGCGTTTTCAGATGGCACCGTGCACCTTCTCACCATGGCTGCCGATATCGGACAGGGCTCGGACACCGTCCTTAAACAGATCCTAGCGGAAGAACTGGGGCTGCAGATGGAGGACATCCGCATCACCTCTGCGGACACGTCTATGACGCCCCAAGCCGACTTGGGTGCATGGGGGAGCCGGATCACCCTGATGGGCGGTAATGCAGTTATGGACGCGGCGAAGAAGATCAAGGAGCAGCTTTTTGGGGCGGTATCGGCCCGGTTTAATCTTAACGTCATCCACGAGCTTGGAATGTAAGAATGGAAGAGTGCAGTCAAAAGCCAAGGCCTCTTATGGGTTAAGCTTCGGTGAGGCCGTCGCTATGGTGCAGAGGGCCAACAGAGGAGAGCCTCTTGTTGCTCGCGGCTCATACACTCCGAGGGACAAGGGAATGGTGACCCCTGCTTTTGGTTTCGGCGCTCAGGTGGCTGAGGTAGAGGTTGACAAAGAAACCGGCCTCGTGAAAGTCAAGGAGATGTGGACTGCCCACGACTGCGGAACGGTAATCAACCCGAGGGGCGTTGAAGGGCAGCTCGCCGGCTCCATTCAAATGGGACTTGGGTATACTCTGTCAGAGCAATTCGTCATGGACGGTGGGCAAACCCTCAACACCAACTTCGCGGACTACAAAATGCCTATGGCAATGGACATGCCGCCAAGCCAGGTGGCCCACGTTGACACGTATGAACCGGAGGGGCCTTTGGGGGCTAAAGAGTGCGGAGAAGGCCTTGCGTCCCCTACCGCACCCGCAATTTCCGATGCGGTCTATCATGCCACTGGTTATCGATGCAAAGACTTGCCTATAACCCCTGAAAAGATTTTGCAGGACCTTCAAAGAAGGGGGGCAGCCGACACGGATAGCAAAGGACCCATTGCGCCGTTTGCAGGAAGTGGCGGTCACGCAAACCCAATTCAAACGGGGATAACCTCCCAAATGCCAAAATGTATATCGTAATTGCGTTTTCTTCCCCCCTTTATTAGAAGGGGGGAAGATACAAATTTAATTATGGACTATTCACTTTGATCCGCAAATCTATCATAAGCCTTCCGATGTCACGGATGCAGGGGGCGATGAAGCCACAGCCATCGGACTTACCAGAGTACGCAATTTCTTCGGCCCGCAGGGAATTACGCTTGCGGAAAAGACCGTGAACAACTTCATCAAAAAAGCTCTCCGGCTTTATGAGCAAGAGCCGCCCCACGCGGGAAGGAACCCATTTGGAGAGATTGTCCTACGATGGTTTCGCTGGTGCTCTAGCGGGGTGAGTGCGTGACCGCAGGTGTCGGCCAACTGAAATGGACCGAACACTAGAGAGATCTTTCTCCGTCGCTGACTACGTTACGATATAGCCCTGCAAGTCGCTATGACCCTTACTCGATTGTACCATCCTTTCTCAATCATAAAGCACGCCCATCAGAGCTTGCTTGAACCGGCCTCGTGTAAGCTCGTAAGGAACGGACAGAGCGGATGCACTATCAGTGCTTCTTATGATGCTTCCCCTGCCCAGAGCCGGATGAAGCCGACGAACCCGAGTCCTGAACGTTTAACTTGTCCTTGTTCTGTTGAACTACCGCGGTCTGAAGCTTGTGCTTGTCCTTTGGCTTGCCGCTTCCCTGAGAGGTCTGCGTGCCGCCGGTGGATTGTCCGCTGGTTCCCAGGGTCATAACCTGCTTCTTGCCTGTTTGGGATACGACGTTGCCGCTACTGTCATAGACCTTACTGCTTACGACCTTTCCGTGCTTGTCCGTGGTCACAGAGGTAGCGCCGCCTTTTCCGTCCGGCGTCACAGTGGTTGAGCTTATAACCTTTCCATTCTTGTCCTTGGTGAGGGAGGTATATCCGCCTTTTCCGTCCGGCTTTTCAGCAGTAGTTATGCTTATGAGCTTTCCATTCTTGTCCTTGACCGTAGTGGTGCCGTCATTGGTTTTGATTGTGACGTTTCCGGTCTTGAAATCAGTGGTCGTCAGGGTAGAGCCGCCTTTGGCGTCCGTCGTGTAAGTCGTGGTGCTTATGGTCTTTCCATTCTTGTCCTTAACCGTCATAGTACCGTTGCCTTTGGCGTCCCCCGTTGTAGTTGTCACTTGCCCGGTCTTGAGGTCGGTCCTGGTGCCGATCGTGCCTCCTTTTCCGTCCGGCTTTTCAGTTGTCGTAAGTATGGGGATGCCGTTCTTGTCCTTGACCGTGGAGCTAAGGTTGCCACTGGCGTCTTTCGTTTCAGTTGTGACGTTTCCGGTCTTGAGGTCAGTCTTGGTGTCGGTATAGTTACCTTTGTCATCCTTCGTGAAAGTGTCGAAGGTGCCATTCTTGATGTCGGTAGTCACCGAAGTACTGCCGCCTTTGCCGTCATATGTTGTCGTGTTGGTAAACGTGATATTTCCGTCTTTGTCTTTGCCTACACTGCCATAGCCTTTGGAATCAGACGTCCCCTCTACGGTTGATCCATCCTGTCTGGTCTCCTTGCTGGAGTAGCCGCCTTTGCCGTCCGGCTGTTGAATGTTCGTGGAAGTGACATTTCCATCCTTGTCCTTGTATGTGGTTGTCGAGCCACCTTTGCCGTCCGAATAATCAGTTTTGGTTCCCCCATCGGGAAGTTTTTCAATGCTGCTTGTCGGGGGGTCAGCGTACACTATTTGACTCGGCACAATTACCAGGATGGTCGCGGCCAGGCCTAAGGCCAATAGCACTGTGAAAACCAATTGCTTGAAGATTGTCATGATGCGAATCCTTTCTGCAAATTCAATTCTTCATCTGAAAACGTTTTCTCGAAATTTAGATGCACGTCGGGTTTATTAGAGGAAATTTGGCTTTGTTACCATTTCACTACTATCTTTCTGGAAATCCTCAGCGCAGTAATTGAGTCCGCCATCATTGTGCTTGTGGAGTCCCTGTGTTGGGGTTCATTCTTATTGATCGGACCCACTGTGTACTAATTGCCTTCGCAAAGTTGACCTGGTGGTCGCTGGCTGCGGAGCAGAAGTCCCGCTTGCTGGCTAAGATGCGGCGGGATGGTTTTTGTTTCAAAAAATAATCGTTTAACCCGCGTTGGGCTTCCCGTAGCAACTGGACAGGAAACAACGATCTTCCGAAATGCCCTGTCAGCCGGGAGCTGTTCTCTCCTCGGCCCTCTCTTTCGATTCACCCTACTATCTTAAAAGATGCGGTTCAGCCTCGTTTGATTCGGGTGGTCATCAAGAATTCCAGGCTGAAATACTACGTAGACAAATTCCCATTAATATATGTCCGCCTCACCTCGGGTGCCGTGGCTGTGCCTTGTGCTGAAATTGCTGTTGCTGCTGCAGTTGCTGTTGCTGTATGTGCAGCTCCTTCACGTGCGTGTCGGGCGCCTGGCCGGTGGAAAAGGTCTGAATGCGGGTGGGGGTTACAGTAGGAATCGTCACAGACGTGTCAGTCCCAGGGACCTTTCTTTTGAACCCAAGCGTGTCAAGAGTAGGTATCGCGCCGATCGTATCAAGCAGGGCCGTCGGTACCACCGTATTGAAGGGCACTAGCGTGATGAGCGTAGGGATGAACGTGGGGGTCGTATCAGGCACCGTGATGAGGGTAGGGATGAACGTGGGGGTCGTATCAGGCACCGTGATGAGGGTAGGGATGAACGTGGGGGTCGTATCAGGCACCGTGATGAGCGTAGGGATGAACGTGGGGGTCGTAGGGACCTCCGGTTCACCCACAGTATCAAGCAGGCGCTCCGGGACCACCGTATTGAAGGGCACTACCGTGTCGCCAGGGTCGATAGTGTCGAGGAGGCGGTGGTCCGGTACCACCGTATTGAGGGGCACTACCGTGTCAGGCGCAGGGATCGTCGGGGTCGTATCAAACATCGTGGGGAGCGTAGGGACCACCGTAGGCCACGTGTTGGTCGTATCATACCCCGGAAGCGTATCCAACGTTGAGACCCCCACGTTCGTGTTAGGGCTTGGCCCTACGACCTCCGGTTCACCCACAGTATCAAGCAGGACCGTCGGGACCTCCGTAGTTAAGGGCACTACCGTGTCGCCAAGGTCGATAGTGTCGAAAAGGCGCTCCGGGACCACCGTGTTGAGGGGCACTACCGTGTCAGGCGCAGGGATCGTCGGGGTCGTATCAAACATCGTGGGGAGCGTAGGGACACCGTAGGCCACGTGTTGGTCGTATCATACCCCGGAAGCGTATCCAACGTTAAGAGCGTCGGGATCGGGTTGTGACGTAGGGAACGTGTCGGTCGTATCATACCCCGGGGCGAGCGTCTCGACCAGAGGATACGTCGGGACCGTGATAGGGCTCGGCCCTACGACCTCCGGTTCACCCAAAGTATCAAGCAGGACCGTCGGGACTACCGTATTGAAGGGCACTACCGTGTCTGTTAAGTGGATCCCTGGGTCAACCCTGATATCGGTGTGCGGGTCCGGCCGACGAGTCTCGGCAGGCGGGAGATCTCCTGAGGAACCGTCTCTCACCGGTAGGCTCGTGTCAGTCTGCCCAGGCCTATCAACAGTGGGGATTGGCTCCGGCGTAGGCTGGGCCAGTACTCCTGAATGACCCAAGTAGATGATCAGGACCGCCCCGAGCAATGCTACTAGCTTCCAGTGATGACCTCGTTTCATCATTTCCTAGCCCTCCCTCGTCTAAGACTCGACAGAATAGCAGAGTGGAAACAAAAAGGCGGAACCACATTGGCACTTATGCTTCAAATTGAAACCAACTATCAATTGTCAAGTGGGCTGGCCACCCCGTTGCCTAATAAGCTGATTTTCTCCTATTGTGAAACATACATCTCCACAGGTTCCGCCGTCAACGATTATCTTCGCCGTCGCTCTTCATCCAAAGACAGCCCGGTAGTAGTGTCGGGCTAAGGGGAAAGGTGAAGGCCACATGGGCAAACCACCTCCTTGTGCGATAGAAGCCTCTCGCTCTCACGGTTGAACTGGGCGATGTTTCCAGAATGCTTGCATGGTAAATGGCCTGCCCCCGTATTATGTACCACTTGTTAAGTTAGAGGTATAGTCCCTTGACCTCCTGGGATAGGGAAAGGGTCTCCTGGTGTAGAGTGGACGATCCATGTCGTAAGCATTGCCGCGGGTGCCGGGCGGGAACTAGTTCCATGGGCTGTGGGGTCTGAAAGTGATTCTCTACACTTAGGACAGATGACCTTCTGTCTCCCGAAGCATCCTAATTATCTGCTCCACGGCAAAACGATTCCGTTTCATTCTGGCCTCCCTATTTACACCAGCCCCTGCTCTATACTGACTCAGAAACTGGATCAGTTTTTGGGGGTCAGGTCAATCTGGCCAATTCCACCGCTTTCACAATGAGCGATACTGACCCGGCAATTATGATTAGTGCGCCCATGATGATCTCCCATCTTCGCAGGTTCGGATTTGTTCTGGACAAGGGGCCGAGGGTCACAAAGAAAATACCCAAAGCGATTTGCATCAATGCAACTAAACTCATTAAGCTCGTTTCACCGGCGATTCTGCGGAAGGCTTCGAAAACGAATGCGGCCAGTACCATAGTGCAAACAACTACCACTGTGTTCTTGCGATCCAACCTCTGCCGGATGACATCCAGCTTCGCTGTCAAGGGCAAATGCTCCTTTATCAAAGCAGCTACCTCGGACATAGACTCGAAACCGCAAAGCATAAGTGGTGGATCATTGGCACTGAAAACCTCGATGGTACACGGCTCGCCCCGAGGATCATGGTGGAAGCGAACGCTGGTGATACTGTCCCAAGAAACGGCCTGTCGCACGGTCCCAGAGTCTCTAACAAGACCATCAGGTCCCACGTGAAGACTCATCTGACGCCATCGTTTGACTATATAGCGTGTTTGCAGGGCGAAGATGAGCCATATTGAGACAAACACGATGACACACACCAGAGCGAACAGACCCAAATACTGTACTTGAAAATGTGATGCGCTAAACATTACGATAAATGCGATCGCCGCAAAGGTAGCGGCCACAATGCAATTGAATCCCTGGCGATTAGTCAAAGAGTGTTCGGAGAAGCCGAAGGTAGCGGGATAAACGCTCATAGCAATTCCTCTCAGTCTGTAGGCGGCTCCATTCCATAGAACCAACCTGTGTCAAATTGGTCAGGTCAACTTATGAACCGGCTTTGTACCAAAGGGCTTGTCGATCCGCATTGCATTTCTTCCACTTCAGCTCCAGCGGATTCATCCTTCAGACCATCGCTGAGATGGTCGTCAAAAGCTTACGTAGCCTCTTCAGGTCTCTGGGAACTTAGATGCGCACCGCCGACCTGGGATTCGCGCGCTAAAAAGAAATCCTCCCCTGCCGTGGAAACTTTGCGGTCTTCTTTGCGAACGAGGGAAGCAGCGTATGCAAATACCGGATGTACTTAAATTTCTCCCTATACGTCTGCTGTTCTTTATTTACACGCAGTCCTTGTTTGTTCAGTTCCATTTGCTTCACAAACCGTCAGGACTATCTTGGTTTCCACGGACCTCTACCTGCGCCCCGTTCTTGCCGTTCCTGTGAATCCGGAACCTGTGACCTTTCCCGAAGTCGCTTTTATCACATCCGTTTTTGCGGTGGACTGTTTCTTGATTGCTAGAGCTTGGCTCTGACACTCCGGAGAACCGCAAGGCGTCTTGGACCTGATATTAACTTGATTTTTGGGCTGCACTTTGACTGCTGCTTGAAGGTCACTAAACGGGCCTGGAAATGAAGAGGAGGAAGACTGAGGCGGCCGTCGCTGCCTGGTCTCTGGGTGAAGGTCAGGCGGTCCCTGGGTAGCACCCCCGCTCGGCGGGACTGGTGTAACATTCCCACGCTGCGGGGCTGGTTCTACTGGAACGGCTGTTTGAGACCCACTGCTATCAGTCACCTGATTTTGGGGGAGAATCTTGCGCACGCGCGGTATAAACGCCTACAAGCAGCAAAGAGAGAAACGAAATAATCATTACTATCGCAAATCGTGTGTTTCTGTTCATAATTTTCTCCGTTACAAGCTCCTCGTCGAGCCGATTACTGGGGCTGTTTCCGTGTAACCACTTTAGATTCTCCGGAGGAGCGGATGCCTATCAGTGCTTCTTATGGTGCTTCCCCTGTCCAGAGCCGGATGAAGCCCCAGACGAACCCGAGTCTTGAACATTTGACTTGTCCTTGTCCTGGTGAATTACCGCGGTCTGAAGCTTTTGCTTGTCCTTTGGCTTGCCGCTTCCCTGAGAGGTCTGCGTGCCGCCGGTGGATTGTCCGCTGGTTCCCAGGGTCATAATCTGCTTCTTGCCTGTTTGGGATACTACGTTGCCGAGTTTGTCATAGACGGTACTGCTTACGACCTTTCCGTTCTTGTCCTTGGTCACGGAGGTAGAGCCGCCTTTGGCGTCCGGCGTCACAGTGGTTGTGCTTATAACCTTTCCATTCTTGTCACTAACTGTGCTGGAGCCATCATCCTTTTTTATTGTGACGGTTCCGGTTTTGAGGTCGGTAGTCGTCTGGGTCAAGATGCCGTTGCTGTCCGTCTTCCCAGTCGTCGAGCTTATAACCGTTCCGTTCTTGTCCTTGATCGTCTGGGAGCTGAGTTGGCCGTTCGGCTCATACGTGGTGGTTGTGACAGCCCCATTCCCGCCCTTGACCGAGGAGGTAAACACGCCTTTGGCGTCCGGCAATGCAGCTGTGGCGTTTCCGTTCTTGTCCTTTACCACCAAGAGAGCAGGCTTACCGCTGGCGTCATATGTTATGGTTTCAACCCTTCCATTCGGGTGCTCGATCGTTTTGAGGGCCGGAGAGTCGGTGGCTATGTTTCTTGTCATAGTCTCCACAAGGCCATTTGGGTTCTTGACCGTCACGAGGGCAATCTTGCCGGTGGTGGGGTCAATCGTTTGAGTCGTCACCTGGCCACCCACAGTACTCTGTGTGGTTTTGGATACAAGCGTTCCAGCGATGTCACGTTTCTCAGTTGTGACCACCCCAGACTTGTCTGTGTAAGTGGTGGTGTTGCCAGATTTGTCGTTTACAGAATTCAGGCCGCTTCCATCCGCGTTTTTGATGGTGGCTGAGATTTGCGTGCCGTTGCTGTCAACCATGTAAGTTTTGGTTTGTCCCGCATCCGGCCCAGCCGTGATCGTCACGGTCGTGGTAGTGACCGCGACCCCTTTGGTTATAGTTGTTGATCCGACGTTTCCCTGACTATCCGTGTACGGCTCGGAATTGAGTTGCACTTTGGCTTTCAAAGGGTCGTCAGACAGTACCCGACTCGGCGCGGACACCAGAATGGTGAGCGCCAGCCCTATGAACAACAGCATCGAGGGGATTGATTTCTTAATTGTCATGATACGAATCCTTTCTTCCGATTCAATTCTTCATCTGCAAACGTTTTCTCGAAATTTAGATGCACCTCGGGTTTATTAGAGGAAATTTGGCTTTCTTACCACTTCACTACCATCCTTCTGGAAATCCTCAGCGCAGTAATTGAGGCCGCCATCATTGTGCTATTGGAGTCCCTGTGTTGGGGTTCATTCCTATTGATCGGACCCACTGTGTACTAATTGCCTTCGCAAAGTTGACCTGGTGGTCGCTGGCTGCGGAGCAGAAATTTTCCTTGCCTACTAAGATGCGGAGGGATGGTTTTTGTTTCAAAAATAATCGTTTAACCCGCGTTGGGGTTCCCGCAGCTACTGGACAGGATACAACAATACTCTGCAATACCTTGAAAACCCACGGCATCGCAGAGATCAAAGCATTTTCCGGTGTCTACCGACGAATCTTTTGCTTCAAAACCGACAGTATCCTTTGTGGAGTTAAGGGTATGATCGATTTAATTAATAAGAGGAAGCATTATTGCGGGCAACAATGCTGTCAAATAAGATTCCTACTTTTATGGCCGGTCACTCTTTGTTTGCTCGAGGATTTCTCGTAATGTTTCCATGAGTGCAGATTTCTGTTTGTCGGAGTATTTCATCAGGTATCTTCTCAAGCTGCGCTCTTTGCGGTCGGAAATGTCCTTCAACACCTGTATTCCGTCCGGCGTGATTTGCAGCCTTTTTAGGCGGTCATCGCTGGGATCGCTCGTTCTGATAATAAACCCGTTTTTCTCTAATCTCTTGGCAATACCCGTCATGTTGGCGCTTGAAACCAACATGATTCTGTTCACATTCCTCATGGTGTTTTGGCCGTTTTCGGAAGCATCCAAGACCCTGAGCACGTTGTATTGAGAAAACGTGAGGCCCCATTTCTTAACTACTGCTGAAGAGTTTTTCTTGAAGCGCTCGGCGACCCGCACGATTGCCATCATCACTCTTTCATCTATACTCATATCACTCTTGTAGGCGTTATCAGACATGGCGTTGTGATCATCTCCAAATAAAGCATATTATTTAATAAATTAACTGTAAATGAGTAAATTGTCAATGCTTGAACGGAATACATTTCTTGCCGGCCAAAGAGACAAGAAAGTATTTACCAATTCCACCTCCCGGCCCGGTTCCCTACATAGATTCCTAAGTGAAGGGTTCCCCCGCTCTGTGCACGGTAAAGTTCGAAGGGCCGCCCATCTTTTCCTCCAGTCTTCTCGCACCTTGATTCCAAGTGTTCTATATCTTGACAAAGATTGGTCCACCGGATATGTAATAGGCTCCCATATTGTTTACCGGGGGCAATAGATGACACCATGCAAGACTATCGCGGCTCTAATGACTGGACTGGTTCTGGTTTTGACGGTTTGCACACAAACTGTTTGGTGCCAGGCACAGTCCTATCCAACACGGCAGTTGACATACCTGATCCCTTTTGATCCGGGTGGTCAGTCCGACGTGGAGGCTCGGCGGCAGCAACGCACCTTCGCGAATTCTGGGCCAGCAGGTGATCATCGACTACAAGGTCGGGGGTGGAGGAGCGCTCGGCTGGCGAGAACTCGTGAGGTCCAAGCCTGACGGATATCTTTTCGCCGGGTTTAACATTCCCCATACAATTCTCCAACCGCTCCAGCAGGATGTAGGGTACAAAACCGAGCAACTTGTTCCGGTTGCTCTGTTCCAGCGTACGCCTATGGGGTTGGCAGTCCCGGCCAACAGCCCGTACAAAACACTCAAGGAGTTCATTGACGCGGCAAAGAAAGACCCGGGCAAGCTGTCGGTCGGCGGGTCGTCATTCTTCTCTGGGCCACACTTTGCGGCACTTCTCCTGGAGAAGTTAGCCGGGATCAAGCTCAGTTATGTTCCTTTTACGGGCGCTGCGCCCCAGATCACAGCACTTCTGGGCGGACATACCGACGCGGGAATGACATTCTCAAATGATTTGGTCCGGTTCCAGGACAAACTCCTGATTCTCGCCATTGCAACCAATGAGCGCATGGAGCAGTTCCCTGACGTACCCACGTTCAAGGAACTGGGCTTCGATCTTGTTGAGTCTGTCGAGAGGGGCGTTATCGTGCCTCCGAAAACTCCTCCCGAGATTGTCGCAAAACTGGAAGCCGCTTTCCTCGAAATCGCCAATAACCCGGAGATTCAGGCGGAGATGAAGAAACAGGGTTTTATTCCGCTGGCCGTGGGCGCGGCAGCAAGCAAAGCCCACCTGGACAAGCTTACTGCCCAATACAAGGCGATGCTCCAGGACGTTAAGGCTGCAACAAAATAGGCGCGGTACGCATAACCTCTGCCGGGTGAGAAGAAACGCCTTCAGGAATAGGCCGCATGACAACTCAGCGATCTGCGGACATTGTGAGCGGGATATTCGTGGCCCTGCTTGGAGCGGGCGTGATCGTGGCCGCGTTCGACCTCCAAACCACGTTCGGGGAGCGCCTGCCTCCTCGTACGCTCCCTTTGATCCTAGGCTTGACCACGCTTCTGACCGGTGCACTGTTGAGCGTACGAGCCTACCGGCACCCAGAAGAGGGGCTGACTATAGAATGGCCTGCTAGAGAGGGTTGGGTGCGTCTGAGCGTCACCTTTGCCTCTCTCGTGGGTTATCTCCTCGCGATCGAACCCCTCGGAGTTCCGACGGCCACTCTGGTCTTCTTGGCCTTCCTGATCTGGTACCTGGACCGCAAGATCGTGCGCTCGTTGGCGATTGGAATACTTACGGCAGTCGTTATCGAGCTGGTATTCGTAAGAATACTGCAATTGTCCCTCCCTTCAGGTTTTTGGGTCCATTAGTCGTGGCGGATACCGACCGTCTTTCCGGAGGCCATTATGCTGTTTTCCTGGGACTTCTTGATCCAAGGATTTGGATCTGCGTTAGCTCCCGTTAATCTGTTTTGGGCACTAGTCGGGTGTTTGATAGGGACGCTAGTGGGAGTGCTGCCGGGGATCGGCCCTTCATCAGCTATTGCCATCCTGATCCCATTGACCACTTTTTTGTCTCCAACTCCAGCGATTATCATGATGGCGGCCATCTATTACGGCGCAATGTACGGAGGCTCCACGACCGCTATCGTTGTAAACATACCAGGAGAGGCGTCTTCCGTTCCCACCGCGATAGATGGCTATGAGCTTGCCAAGCAAGGCAGGGCAGGCCCGGCACTGGCGATTGCGGCCATATCTTCGTTTGTCGCAGGCACGCTGAGCCTGGTGGGTTTGACCTTCTTCGCTCCAGTCCTCTCGGAGTTTGCTCTGGCTTTCGGTCCTCCTGAATATTTTGCGCTGATGTTCATGGGATTAAGCCTCGTGATTAGCCTTTCCGGGCAAGCGCTCCTCAAAGGCATGATTGGCGCGTCCATCGGGCTGCTGATATCGTTGATAGGGCAGAATCCAGTCACTGGAGCGGCTCGTCTCACATTCGGGGTTTCCGAATTGATGGCGGGGATAAATTTCATCAGCGTCATCATAGGGTTGTTCGCGCTGGGTGAAGTGTTTTATAACGTAGAGCAGAAAGTGGCCTTGATCGTGGACAAGAAAAAGATCGACTGGCTACCCACAATGGCAGATGTGAACCGCTGTTGGGGCGCAATGCTACGCTCGTCCGTTGTCGGATTCTTTATGGGGTTGCTCCCTGGCTGCGCTCCGGCGGTGACCACATTCGTAGCGTATGACCTGGAGAAGCGTGTTTCCAAGAATTCGGCTCAGTTCGGACATGGCGCTCTTGAAGGCGTGGCAGCTCCCGAAGGTGCGAACAACGCGACATGCAGCGGCGGGTTCGTCCCGTTGCTGGCATTTGGCCTGCCGACCGGTCCGGCTCTGGCCGTGCTCTTGGGGGGGTTGATGATGTATGGCTTGCAACCTGGCCCCCTTCTATTTAAGCAACAGCCGGAATTCGTCTGGGCAGTGATCGCAAGCATGTACATCGGCAACGTGATGTGCTTGGTACTCAATCTCCCGCTCGTGGGCATGTGGGCACGCATTGCAGTCATCCCTTTCCCCATTTTGGGACCCCTCATTGTTGTCTTCTCAATTATCGGTGCGTATTCGATTCGCTTTATCATGCTTGATGTGTGGGTAGCCCTAGTTTTTGGAGTAGTGGGCTACTTGATGCGGAAGTTCCGATTTCCCATGGCGCCGATGGTCCTGGCTGCGGTCCTGGCCCAGATGCTGGAGACGTCGTTGTCTCAGGCCCTGGTCATTTCGCAAGGATCTCCGATGATATTCTTCACGCGACCAATAGCTCTGGCGTTCATGGTTCTGGCTTTCGGGAGCATAATCAGAGGATTTTGGGTGCAGATCAAGTATGGAAGGCCGGAAGCCCTCCAGGAAAGTGATGATTAACGCGTCGGGCAGACAAAAAAGCAGCCTATTCGTTGCAGCATTTCCGGATTATCGCGGTAATTGAAAACCTACTCAACAAGAGGCTTCCGGTGAACCATTACCCCAAGGAAGCCTATCTAAATCCACATTTCCACCTGAAAGGATGACGCCCACGCGCAGACCGGTCAGGTCTATTTTGTTTTCCCACAGGGCGCCCACTGCTACCGCGGCCGAAGGCTCGATGACGATTTTGACGCGTTCCCACACGAACCTCATGGCAGCGACGATGCCTGCTTCACTCACCGTCACAACCTGCTCCACGTGCTTTTGGATGATGGGGAAGGTCAGGTCTCCAAGTGAAGTCCGAAGCCCGTCAGCGATGGTCTGCGGATTGACCGATGGGATGATTTGTCCCGCAGCCAGCGAGCGGAAGGCGTCGTCAGCCTGTTCCGGTTCAGCCGCAATCACACGGATTCGCGAAGAGAGTTCGGTCGCCGCAATGGCGGTACCGCTCAACAGCCCGCCGCCGCCCACCGGGGCAAGGATGACTTCCAAATCAGGGACATCTTGCAACAACTCCAGCGCGGCTGTGCCCTGTCCTGCGATGACCTGATAATTGTTGTAGGGATGCACCACCGTCGCACCGGTACGGGCAAGCACCTGGGCCTGTGTGGATTCACGCGATTCGAGTGTTGGCTCGCAAAAGGTGATCTTGCCGCCGTAGCCCGCTACAGCCGCCTTTTTCACCGCCGGGGCATTGTGGGGCATCACAATATATGCAGGAATCCCACGTAGCCGCGCCGCGAGTGCTAGGGCCTGGCCATGGTTGCCGGATGAGTGTGCCACCACCCCTCGCGCGGCCTCGTTTTCCGGCAGCGAAAAAACGGCATTGCATGCGCCGCGAAACTTGAATGCGCCCACTTTTTGAAGATTTTCACACTTCAGAAAGACTTGCGCACCCACCTTCTGATTGAGACTGGCACAGGTCATTACTGGCGTGCGGTGCGTGTATGGCCGGATACGCGTGGCAGCCTGGAGAATTTCAATGATAGTGGGTGCGGCCATGTCTATTTGCGTCATCCGTACATATCTCCTCTTGAATCTATCCAGGATATGTTGATGCCGTCACGATCATTTCGCCGGTGCATGGTGGAACTCTACGCGTATCACACAGAGCTTTGCAGTAATGCCAATGCGCTTTCTCACGTGTGACACGAATTGGCTTTCCACCCGTAAACCCCGGTAGGGGCAGACCTAAGCCTGCCCGGCTCTTTTCGGGGTCCGGGGTGAGCGCCTACCAAGACCATGTCACTTCCGAACGAGAAATGGCAATCTGCTATGAATTGGGGGTAGGGCACAGAGCAAAAAAGCTAATCCCATATTTCATAAACGAGTGAATGAATTCACTAGATTCTTCTTTCGTCCGGAAAATGCCGAAATGCCCTTCCAGAAGAAGATCGACTTTACCCCACCCCTCGTCAAATAACGGGGTAGGGCAGGACTCACTTTTCGCGGAGGGACAGTGAAATACGTTTTCGTTCCACATCCACGTCCAGCACAGTTACCATCACCTTTTGTTGTGGCTTCACCACTTCTGCCGGGTCCTTCACAAAACGATCCGCCAGTTGGCTTATGTGAACGAGTCCGTCCTGATGGACTCCGATGTCTACAAAAGCCCCGAACTTGGTCACGTTTGTCACGATGCCAGGCAGCCGCATGCCTGGTTTAACGTCTTCGATTGACGTTACCTGCTCCGCGAAGCTGAAGGCTTCAAATCTGTCTCGAGGATCTCGGCCCGGCTTTGCCAACTCCGCCATGATGTCTCTCAGCGTGGCCAGTCCCACTTTTTCGGTAATGTAGTTCTCGGGGCGTAATTTCTTGCGCAGTTCGTCGTTTTCCATGAGATCCGTTACAGCGCATTCCATGTCTCGTGCAAATTGCTCGACTATAGGGTAGCTTTCCGGATGCACTGCGCTTGCATCCAGGGGATTCTTCCCATCGCGGATACGCAAAAATCCCGCGGCCTGTTCAAATGCCTTTGGTCCCAGCCGGGGAACCTTCAGAAGCTCTTTTCGCGAACGGAAAGGGCCATTGCTGTCACGTCGCATGACAATGTTTTTCGCCAGGACGGGTCCCAATCCCGAAACATAGGTAAGAAGCTCTTTGCTGGCGGTATTGACCTCCACACCCACTCCGGTTCACGCAGCTCATTACCACGTCGTCCAGGCTGCGTTTTAGCGCCGCTTGATCCACGTCGTGCTGGTACTGGCCGACGCCTATGGATTTCGGATCTATCTTTACCAACTCAGCAAGAGGGTCCGTCAGGCGACGTCCGATGGATACTGAGCCGCGCACAGTGACGTCCTGGTCCGGGAACTCTTCCCTGGCGGCCTTGGAAGCGGAGTATATGGAAGCGCCGCTCTCGTTTACCATGACCACGGTAATGTCTTTCGGCAGACCGAGGGAACGGATGAACGCCTCAGTCTCGCGGCCTCCAGTTCCGTTTCCAACGGCAATTGCCTCGATTTGAAAACGCAGACACAATTCCTTCACTATCGTCGCGGCCTGCTCGGCCATTCTTGGAGATTGGATGGGATAGATTGTGTCGTGGTGGAGCAGCTTTCCCTGAGCATCAAGGCAGACCAGCTTTGCGCCTGTCCGGAAACCCGGGTCCAGAGCCAGCACTCGTTTAGCCCCCAGAGGCGGGGCCAGAAGCAATTCACGGAGATTTTCCGCAAAGACTCGAATGGCTTCTTCGTCAGACCGTTTCTTGGCCTCTTGGCGTGTTTCTGTCTCCATGGAAGGGGCAAGTAGTCGTTTATATCCGTCCTCAAGCGCCAGTCTCACTTGCCGGGCGGCTTCATTGCGACCTTTTAGAACCAACTTGCCGAGCAGGTCCAGGGCTTCCTCTTCAGACGGGCGGATCTGAAGCGAAATCACCCCTTCTTTTTCGGCTCGGAACATGGCAAGTAGTCGATGTCCGGGAGCGGAGGATATATTCTCACGGCAGTCAAAGTAATCCTGGTATTTTGAGCCCGTGCTCTCTTTTCCTGCGATCACCTTGGAGCGTACCTGCGCTTTTTCAAGAAATAGCCTACGTGTGGTCGCACGAACTGCCGAGTCTTCGTTAATTTTTTCCGCGACGATGTCACGGGCTCCTGCCAGGGCGTCTTCTACTGACGGCACCCCCTTGTCCGGATCCACGAAGCTCCGAGCTTCGCTTGCCGGATCAAATGGACCCTGTCCATAGATGAGTTCCGCAAGGGGCTCCAGGCCCTTCTCACGGGCAATGGTGGCCCTGGTACGACGCTTCGGCCGATACGGCAAATAGATGTCTTCCAGTTCCGCCATGGACTCCGCGGCCACGATCGCTTTCCCAAGATCTTCTGTAAGAAGTTCACGTTCCTCCAGGGATTTCAAGATAGCGTCGCGCCGCTTGTCGAGTTCCATAAGTTGTTCGAGACGATCGCGGATAATTGTTATGTGAACTTCGTCCAGGGAACCGGTGGCCTCCTTGCGGTAACGGGCAATAAAGGGGACGGTACAGCCGTCTTCCAGAAGCTCAGCCGCTGCCGACACCTGCTTGATCTTGATGCCTAATTCGTCTGCAATCCTTTCTTGCATGATTCTCGTCAGCCATAATCCACATGTCCTTGAGAACTTGGGTTTTGTACCATTCTTTCAAGCGACACCGGTACGTTGAAGGATGTTGATACCGGGTCGGAAGATCTTTCCATCGCGAATCTCAAATTCACTTCTTATATTCGAATACCTTTTCCCCATCCATTGTGAGCACGGTCCAATAGTCTGTTTGGCCACCCTTGACTTGGAACTTTATGCATCGTCCCTCGCAGCCAAGCTCTGAAAGAATCACTTCAGTGCCTTTTTCCATGAGCAATCCGTCGGCGCTGAGATATTCGGCGGCAGCCTTGGTTTCGTTCTTTTCAAGGAGTCCTAGCAATTTCCTGAAACCTTCTTCAGTTTTCATAACCGGGAAGCGCCTGAGGGCCGTAGCGTCCATTGCCAAAGCTTGGGAAACAAGGCCCACAAGACAGACAAATACCACGAATAGAGCAAACAATTTTTTCATAGCGTCGTCCTCTCTTGGATACTATTGGCGACCAGGGTTGTAATCCATTGAACCAATCGCAGGGGATTCCTAAAAAGTCAAGAGCACACGGCCGGCGGATATCCGCTCAGTTACGCGGGGAGGTCGAAGAATAACATTTCACCGCAGAGAACGCGGAGGGCGCAGAGAAGAGACCTATCAAATGTCTCTCAGCGATCTCTGCGGCGAAGTATCCCTATGGAAAGATGGCTCCAGTGTCGAAATAGGGCAACAGCGGCGCTAATAAAAAAAGAGCCCGACCTACGGGGTCGAGCTGGGACACGCCGTCAGGCGGTCGGGCTCACAAAAATCAACGGTGGTGAAATTGAAGAATCGCTCTTCTCGTCTGCCTACTAAGCACCGGAGCACAAGGCTAAGGCATCTGCCATTTTGCGATTCCGGGGTTGACGCTGGTTCGTCTCTCGTTTCACCTACCGACTAATATTCTGTAATCAGAAGATAAAGCCTAATTCCATGAATCCGCCTTCCAGGCTATCCTTCAGGAGGAAGTCGGATTGGGATTTCTTGAGACTCACCAGTCTGTATCCGCCCTTCATGTAGCCCCAACGTGTGGCGTTGTTCAGGGGGATGGAGTCACCGTCCACCCAACTCAACGTCCCATCCCTCAACGTCATCCAGGAATATGGCGCCTGCCTTGGAATCGCAGGAAAACGTGGCCCCGTTACATGTCGTGGTCAAACAGCGCTGCACTTCCAGGCCCACCATTGAGGAATCCGTGTTCTTGCTGAATGTTTGCTGAAGGGTGCTGCACGGGGAGCAATTGACATCTATCCGGTCATCTACGTGAACCCAATCAGCGAACACGCTAACTTTCGAGGTGCAGGTACGGACTGCGTCGTAAACCAGGCCCACTCTGTGGTACGCGTGCTGCCACTTTGTCTGTATCGGCAGGCCGCCGGTGAAGAGGAAGTTCCCGAAGACGAACTGTCGGCTAAAGTCAGGCAACCCGCCGCCAGTCAACTCAAAGGGGATGACCGAGTAACGGACCGCCCAATTCGGTCTGAACTGATATCTTGCCTTGATCTCCACGACGGCCGCGTGTTTAGGCAGCATCAATGAGTCGCTAAAATCCGCGGCAAGCCAGTCATCGCCTCCCTGCCCGGCATACCCGTAGAAATTGGGTGAGTAGCGAGGCCACTGGACTTTCCCCGTTATTCTTGCAAAGAAAACCTGCGCTCCAATTTCCCATTGCCCCGGCAATGGCGCAGGCAAAATGCAGCCAGGCCCAGGTCCGTAGGGCAAGCCAAATACCGGCTTAATTTTTGTTATTCCAAACGGCGGCGGACACGCTAAGATGGCCGGCACAGATCCTGCCTTGGAGGCCATTGTAGGGCGTGGTTTGGCTTGTTGTGGTACGGGGGGCGTGCTTGCTTTATCTGGTGCAAGCAGCATCTGCGCTGATTGCTCGGGACTCGCTGCCCAAGAAGTCGTGGATAGAATTGTCAGTAGGAAAATAGCTAGACATACCAGTAGCGTATAAGGTATTCTTCTCAACATACCCTTCCTCCCAGCATGAGTTGTTGGGGTCCCTTTAAAACCAATTCTAAATTGTGTCAAGAAAAAAATATCAAATATTCAAGAAATTGGAGTAAAAACAGAGAAAATAGTTGTAATATCTATTAATTAGTGGTTGTGATAATTATTATAACATATTGATAAAACTGAACTAACTACGTGGCATCCGTTCAGTTGCCCGTTACCCTCGATCTCCTCCCCAATCCATGCCACGAATCAAACTCTCTTAAAGGGAAGCGGCCGGCTCTTTCGGGCTGCGCTTTACGTCAATCAGTTGGATATCCGCGGAACGATGGAGAAAGTCAGCGAAGGCAAAGAAAATAGACCTCAGCCTCGATAATGGCTGAGGCTTTGGGACCCACCCGGGTGGGGTGGTCGTCGCACAGTTCCGGTCAGTAGGTTCGGTCACACGCACAGGAGAGGTGCAAGCAGCTTTCCCTATGCGGTAGCGATGCTTTCGCGACGGGCAACCGCTGGCGTCGGTCCAAGCAAGTTTGATATGATTGTCCTCCAAAGCGACAATCACATAGTCGCCGTCGGGCAGTGTACAAGCGGAAAAGCGGTCACGGCCGAAAAAATTGTATTCCGCTCTCAGACCGTCCAGGTGTATGATGTCTCCGATTTGCATAATCCGTCCGTTTCGCAAGGTGGACAATCATTGTCCAACGACCTCGCGTACCACCGTGCTCAGTGCCAATCAGTAAGGAACTGTCTGCTCGATGATGAAAGTGTGTCGCAATTCGGGCTTCCGAATTGCGGTCACGGTAGGTCTCACCACGAAGATTGCGCGTGTGGGAGAGGAGTCTCAGGTCTGCTCGTTCGACGTTCCCACCTTAACTCCGCACAAGATGAGGCCAAAGCGGAAATCTCTCAGACGCTCAGCTTGTGGACGATCAGGCAAGAGTTCGCAGTGGCAAGCTCTCACCTGATCTTCATGATGGGATTACAGAGAGTGGTTTACCAGCGCGATCGTCTCGCTTCTCGCCGCTCTCCGCCTCCGGAATTGGTCTTGGGGCGAGCCTCGTTCACCTTCAGGCTGCGGCCTCCGAGATCCTTGGAATCGAGTTCCTGGATCGCCTTAAGACCTTCTTCTCGGTTTTGCATTTCGATGAATCCGAATCCTCGAGACCGGTTTGTAAATTGGTCAACGATGATCCTGGGCGGAATCTACTGCCCCGTACGCTTCAAACAAGCCCTTGAGTTCGTCCTCTCTGGAATCGAAGGACAGGTTTCCCACATAGATTTTAATACTCATTCTCTCACTCCTTGAGAAAAGGCACACCCGACACATTTTGCGAGAGTGCGTTTACGGTTACGAACAAGGGCTCTTTGTGAACGGGGATAAATCGGCTGGGATTACAGGGTGATGATCCTCGGCACGGGTGCCTATGTCCCAAGATCTTAATCCTTGCATGACACCCGTGGTCCTTGACGTGAGGTCAACTGGAGAAACACAAGTTAAGGTTCAATCTAAGTATAGGCATAGGAACTTTGCTTGTCAAGCGATCCAGCCCCGAGAATCCGCCACTCGATTTCGATGGGGTCGTTTGGGGATCTCTGGGAGCCAATATGTGTGCGCCCAATTCCTTCGCGTTTCTGAATCAAATATTTTCTGAAAGATTGAAACACAAACCGCTGGCAGAGCATCAAAATCGAACCGATGACACCTAAAACTATTAGATTTCTGTTCATGCGAGGTCCTCGGTATCTTCGACCCTAATCCAACTGCTGAAATAGACTATTACTTTTGGCAGCCCGTAGGCAGACCAATCAAAACCGGAAAAAAAAGCATGACTATCCACACCAGCACAATTACACCGCTTGCTCCCGCTACGGAATACGCTGTGAGCTGTCCGAGTGAACGCCCCCTGATCCAAAGCACAATGAAAAAAACCGAATAAAAGAGGGACCATAGAAGCCAAGGTATGAGAAGAATGATGTCTTTGCATCCGCCACCGAGATTCAAATACCCTTCCGAAATCAGGAATCCCCAGAGAGGCGTAAGAGCCAAGGGCAGCAGACATACAGCTATTTTCGTCACGAACCTTAGCGTCGTCGAGCGGTCGGTTCTTGGGATCATGGCTTCACCTGTCGTTCTTCCCAGCCTGGATGGAGAGTTCTCACGATTGTTGTCATCAGGGGCCATTTGCGTTGAACTTGAAGATGTCCGTCAATGACGAATCGACTGCATGGCACGCTCCAGCCGCTGATCGCTCCGCTGCAATACCTCTCGGTTTAATCTGCCTTGTTCGTCGGCTTTCAGCAGAGCGTACATGACACGATAATACTGGTCGGAATCCCAACTGATAAGGATCAAGTCAACTCCTGCATTTAACGCTTCGATGCTCCCGTTGTCCATACCCGCGCTGCTGCGGTAAACTGCCATCATGCTGAAGTTGTCGGTAATGAGCACGCCGTCATACTTCCATTCGCCGCGTAACATGCCCGCAATCACCGACGATGACATAGAGACCGGGTGCTCGCTGTCTATCGCGGTCAATCGCACGTGCCCGAGCATAGTGAAAGCTCTGCTTTGACTCATCAGGGCACGGAACGGCACCCAGTCAGTATCGGTCAGTTCAGTGACGGAAGTCGTAAGGTTTGCATGGGCCAGATGGGTGTCTTCAAACACCCGGCCCAATCCGGGGAAATGCTTCAGGGTGCAACGTACACCCGCCTCTTCCAGGGCAGCACAGTACCAGGCAGCCACCTGAGCCACAACCGCGGGGTCGCTGGAAATGGCCCGTTGAAAGATGCGTGTGTAACGATCGTTAGGATTCACGACCTGATGGTTTAGGTCCACCACCGGAGCGAAATTGAGGTTGATCCCCAGGTCTGCGAGTTCCCGTCCTTGTGTGGCCGCCGAATTGCCGGACGGCTTGTTCACGTTGAACCGCATCTGTATGACGTTCCACGATCTCCGAGAGCGGTGGCAGGCGAGTCAGGGGCGGCGATAATCGCGAGACCACCCCGCCTTCCTGGTCTGTTGCAATCCACAGAGGGAGCAAGCCTTGTTCCTGCCGTATACGTTGCAAGGACTGGATTTGTTTTCGGATGTCAGCAATGCTCTTGCCGCGAACATTGCTGCTCGAAAGGAAGACTCCCGCGACAGCCCTGGAGCCTGACGAGTTCCCGGACTTCCGCCAGGTCACGGTAACCCACAATCAGATGCCGTCCCAACTTCTCCAGCCGAATGGGATCAGCCTGCAGGACCTGGTGGCGGACCCAGTGAAACCGAGCTTCCAAAGCCAGAGTGGCGGTCAAAGCAAGGGTAGCTGCGAGCAGTCCCAGTTGACTAATCGCCCTGAGAGTCCGTTGCTCGCAGCGGGAAGTTATCAACACCCATATTTGGGCAACGATCAGGCTCAGCGGCAAGACGATCAATCCCTTGAGCGCCCAAGGTCTAATTTCCGCCAGAAAAGGGGATCGCCAGTCCCAGGCGAAAGGCCCGAGCGCCAGGGCTATCAGGAGCATCAAAACAGACACGAAGAGTTTCATCGTTCTAGCTTTAGCACCCAAAATTGAAAACACCGAGTATTTAGGAGTCATGAACCGCTGCACACATTCCAAGGAATATGCCCGCCAACCCAACTGCGAGAAGTGTCAGGAGACACCTGGACCGTGTTACCAAAACACGCGGTTGAAAGGCATTCCAGCGGCTGACCCGCCACCTATGAAGCCGGCTGCACCTCGCCAGGCTTGTCTCCTCGTGGACCGGGGCTATCTTTCCGGAACACAGCATCCCAATCAAGACGACCCGTGATTTGCATTATTATGAAGAGCGTGGCAATGCACGAGAACCGTTATTGCCAGACCGGTATAGCCCTTGAAGAAAAAGCTGTACGAAAAGAGCACCAGAAACACGAATTGTGAGATTCCGACCTGAAGAAAAGCAAATCGTGGCCCAACAACGAGGCGCATGTAAGAAATCACGAGAGCCACGGAAACCACCGAAGCGATGATAAAAGACGCATGCACGGAAATATGGTCTACCAGGTACGCCAGCAGCAGATGGAAGCTGAAAAAGGAAGCTCCGATAAAGAAATAATTCATCGGGTGAATTCTGATTTGCCGTACCGTGGTTATGACAAAAAGGAGGAAAAAGAAGAGAAATAGCGAGATCGGAGCAGCATAGCTCACTTGGCTGACCCATGGTCCGGGGTTGAGCTTGTGCGGCATCACCATCCCTATTTTGACGCTGCTCAACAGGTTCGTGTATGTCCACTGAAGTTTCCAACCCTTGGAGGTCTTCTCCTTTTTTGTCGGTGAAATGCCGTTCTCGGGAAAATCGATCTGATCGAAGTCGGTGTTCATGGTGAGCGAGAAGTTCTTGACCTGATTGACGCTGGAACCAAAATCGTACCACCATTCGTCCATGCCGCTTGTCACATAACCGACTTCTACGAACTCGGTCTGGCCCGGAGCCAACAATAGCGCCCTGGTCAATTTGCCTTTGTGGATGGGAAGATCCGTAATCTGTTTCCCGCCCACAAGAAACCGTGACATTGTCGTAAATTGCCTTTTCAGAAGGGAGCTTGAATTCAAAAGTGGTGCACTTGGGCGCATCCGTGGGGTTAGTGATCTCATACCGTCCTCCGAACTTTACGCGGTATGTTGAATACCAGAGCAGGCCTTTCTGTCGATGTTCGAGGCTCAGATCGACATCAAGGTTACTGGCCTGAAGAGAGACAGGAACTCCTGGTCCATCGGCCTTGCAACCCACCGACGGTTCCTGTTTTTGCGGTCTTTGCTGTTTTTCCTTGCTTACGGCCCGAGCAACCGCCGTCGGAGCCTCCTGTCTCTGCTTTGTTCCCCATAGTTCTCCGACCGCCCCCCGCAACTTCTTGTCGTATTCCTGTGTTCGATTGTCGACGGTTG
Source organism: uncultured delta proteobacterium (assembly GCA_963809365.1). Classification (GTDB taxonomy): domain Bacteria; phylum Desulfobacterota; class Desulfomonilia; order Desulfomonilales; family Desulfomonilaceae; genus CAWBBA01. The sequence continues at coordinate 25,580 of CAWEJR010000014.1, forward strand.
TGCCAAGGACAATCCAGGTCGCGGCGGTACAAAGATAGATCACAAAGATTGGAGCAATCCGCCTTATCATATCAACCTCCTTTTTGCGCTCGGCTAATACCCGCCGTGCGATGAGACTCAAAGTGACTGCTTTTCGCTGCCACGGCCGTCACAGCGCTAACTCGTGCTGTGGCGCCCCCCCGCCGATGAGGTGAACATGACATCCGTTTGTGCAACGGTGATGACAAAGGTGTGGAAAGTTCGTGGAGATTTCGTGCAATTTTGGTGCAAAAGAAAGGAAAGGCTGTCCAGAGCTGATAAAGCGGAGGAAATGATTGTTTCTATACGACCGTGCAGAGTAATATATGGAGTTCTCGAAAGTAATGACCGATTTACTGGTGGGTGCCACTGCTGGCTTGTCCAGCAGTGTTTTCCATGCTTGCACTGCTGGACAAGCCAGCAGTGGCACCCAAACCATCATTCCCCTTTGTCACATGCCGACGAAAAGGACAGGAACTTTTGACAACCGATATCAGACGAGAAACGCGATTTCTTAGCGAACCAACCAGCGGAGCCGGACGGAACACCCCATGAGCAAACCCCATCTAATCCTCATTGCTGACGATGATCCCCATATCCGGGAAGTGGTCCGGTTTGCCCTCGAAAACGCGGGCTTTATCACCGCTCAAGCCGCGGACGGCCGGGAAACGGTCGAGCAGTTCCTCTCCGTACACCCTGATTTGGTGGTTCTGGACATCCTCATGCCTGAGATGGACGGAACTGAAGTATGCCGCCAAATTCGTTTGCAGTCTGTGACGCCGATCATTTTTCTCTCGTCCCGCGACGAAGAGGTGGATCGCATCGTCGGCTTGGAACTGGGCGGGGATGACTATGTCACAAAGCCTTTCAGCCCGAGGGAACTGGTGGCCAGGGTGAAAGCCGTGCTTAGAAGGGCTGAGAGCAACCATGCTGTCACAGGCCAGACCGAGAAGAAGCCCAGTCCCAAAAAAGTTCTACGACATGGCAGCCTGGAACTGGACCTTGACCGGTTCGAGGCCCATTGGGACGGAAAACCAGTGGTGCTCACCATCACGGAATTCGGGATGATCCGGACGCTCCTGAGCTATCCCGGCAAGGTGTTCACGCGAGACGAGCTGATATCCGCGGCGTACACCTACGACAATGTCGTGACCGATCGGACCATTGATAGCCACATTCGCAGGGTTCGCCGGAAATTTGCCGAGGCGGGCGCGGACCCCATAGAAACCGTTCATGGCCTCGGGTACCGACTGGGGCCATGCGTGAAGGCATCCGAATGATGCGGTGGCGTCCCCGTCTTGCCGGCATTCTCTTCGCAGTCAATCTGCTGATATTGCTTTTGCCGTTGGGCGGGATCGCTATTCTACGACTTTATGAGAGCGAACTGATACGGCGGACCGAAGCGGAACTGAATGGCCAGGGCGCTTTCGTGGTATCCATCTACCGTACCGAACTGCTGAAGTCACTGAGTTCAGGCGGAGCCGCGAGCATGGGGAGTTCCGGCCTCTCTACCTACGGGCTGGCTCTACCGCCAAAGCCTCCCAGCCCGAAGAATCCCGATGATCCGTGGACGCCGATTGAAGCCTTGCTGGACATAGCCAAGGACCGTATCCATCCCAGAGCACCCAACGCTAAGGAATCGGACGCGCCCCCAGACCCGCTGGCTCAGTCAGTGGGGAAACGGCTCACGCCAGTGTTGTTGGCTGCGCACAGAATTACCCTTAGCGGAATCAGGGTCACTGATTTTCGAGGGGTGGTTGTAGCATCCACGGGACGGGATGTGGGGAAATCACTCGTGGACCAGGAGGAAGTCAGGCGAGCACTCTCGGGAAGCCATGTCAGTATGCTTAGGCAGAGGATCGACGAGGAATCGGCTTTCCCCATCCAATCCATTAGTCGTCGCAGCAGGGTGAGAGTCTTTGTGGCAATGCCGATTATCGAACGCGATAAGTTGCTCGGCGCTGTGTTGTTGTCCAGAACCCCGTTGGATTTGTCCAAGGCACTTCATCTCAACAGGTTCTATCTCGTGGGTGGTGGTGTAGCGGTTCTTCTTCTGGTTTGCATTGTGACGATTCTGACGACCCTGATGGTGACTCGGCCTATCAAAGCTCTTATTCGTCAGGCCCAACAGGTGACTCGTGGTGAAAAGGGTGCTGTTCCGGCTCCTCTGGCGAACCCCGGCACGTACGAAGTGGATCTCCTGTCGAAGGCTTTGGTTCAGATGTCTGCCACCCTCGAAGGCCGGGCAAACTACATACGCACTTTCGCGTCCAATGTGTCTCACGAGTTCAAGACTCCTCTTACATCCATTCGCGGGGCGGTGGAACTCCTGAAGGATCATTTTGCGGAGATGTCCCCGGAGGATCGCGAACGTTTTCTCCATATCCTGGAACAGGATGCAGATCGTCTTACTGAGTTGGTCCGACGCCTACTGGATCTTGCCAGAGCCGAAGTGGTGCAGCCGGGTTCTGAACGGGCTGAGGTGACTGAAGCGTTCAACCGGGTTGCCGACAGGTTCCGCTGCGACGGTCTGAACGTGACATTTGACGCTGCACCTAATGTGAGATCGGTGGCTATGGCGCCTGAGGTGCTAGAGTCCATCCTGTCAAACCTCGTGGACAATGCCCGGCAACATGGCAGCCCGCGGGTGCACGTTCATCTTTCAGCGCACCCCGAGAAGCATGCGGGAAGAGATCTCGTTGAAATCACGGTTCAGGATGACGGCCCTGGTGTATCCGCATCCGATTCTGACAGGATCTTCACGCCGTTCTTTACTACAGCGAGGCAGTCCGGAGGCACGGGCCTGGGGCTGTCCATAGTTCAGGCGCTGGTGGTTGCCCACCACGGAACCATTGCTCTGGAGGAAAGTCCATCAGGCGCGCGATTCCGTATCCTGATCCCGGAGGATTCCGATCACCCCGCACAAGGGAAAAGCTCGTGAACGTGGAGAGACGTAGGATCTAGTGTGCTGACGGAGCTGTCGCGGACCAGAAATTCTGATGTGGATCATTTCTTGTTGGCCGCTGAAGCAGGCCGACGTCTGCCCTGTCCGGGTTAGTAGGGTCCCTGCGGGGCTCCTTAGCGGAATTAGATAAACAATCCATTCTGGTTGAAAAGCAGGACATTAGGCTCGGATCACGTAAATGAAAGGAGGTCACGATGGCTACTTCAGATTTGGGCAGAGTTAACTCATCTGCAGGGGAAGGCGAAAATGAAGGCACCCGATCAGGCCATGTTCAGCCTGTGTCAATCAGGCACGGATCAGCCGAAACCTGGGCCTATGGCGTGCACGGTGCCTCGGCCGGCCCCTTACCCAAGGGGAACGGACGCATGGCCTGGCGTCCAAAAAGTCTGTCCGGTTTCGGCGTCGCTGTTGTGGCGCTGGTTTGTGCAATTTCGTGTTTCGCGCAAACCACACTGGCACTGGAGATTTCCTTTCGCAGTTTTAGCGGCTCCGCGGCTATTGGTCCTCCCGCGGATGACTATGCCGCAAAGCTGCTGAGTATCTCAACGATCACTCTCGGTGAGGCCGGACAGGTCAAGTTCGTCAAGTACAAGCCCACTCCGGCGATTCCCGGAGCATTCAAAAATATTATGGACGCTGTCTCCGCGGGGGGCCCCCTGACAGGGGGAACAGGTTTCGACGCCGCCTATATCTCAGGGTCGGAACTCAACCAGACATGGGGGTTTATGTACAACTCCGGAATCCCGTTCGGCCCCAACTTCGATGAGTTCATGGGATTTCTATTTGGGAGATCTATCGACGACGGCGCCGAAAGGGGCATAGACCTGCTCCAGCGCACACTAGACAACAGCGGCAAGAACGTCGTGGCGGTTCCCATTGTGGGAAGTAGTCAACAGGGCTCCGGCTACTTTATGATGCCGGTCGGGGCTGCCGGATCGATGCCCGGCATCGGCCTGGCCGGGTTGTGTCAGCAGAACTGGACCTTCCGCTACCTGCCGCCGGCCCAGTTCGTTCTCGATCGCGCCTGCGACAACCTGGTAACGGGCGGAGTGATTCCGAAAAAGAACATCAAGTTTATAACCGCCATTGCCGGAGGGGGGTCTCTGGTCAAGGCCGTGACCGACGGCCATATCCAAGCATTCGAGTTCGCGACTCCCCTCGACGACGTCTCACAGCTTTTCGGACTTCCCGAGGGGAATCCCGGCACCGTGGGAACCAGGTTTCTGCACTTTCCCGGCTGGCACCAGCAATTTCTGATCACCTATATGATCATCAACAAGAACGTGTGGAACAAGTTGAGTCCGGCCCAGCAGGCGCTTGTCGTGAGCGTTGGTCGCGACCACGTCTTGTCGTCGTATGGCGAAAACCTCAGGCAGCAAGGAGCTAAACTCAAACAGATTCTGACAGCCAACGATAATGACGGGATTGCCGAAAACGACCTGGTGCTGGTGCATTGGCCTGAGAGCGATCTGGCACTGCTCAAGGACGCGACCATTCAATTCCTGAATGCTCGGGCCTCCGATGCTAAACTTAGCGAACAGGACCGCAAGGATTATGGCAAGATTATAGAATCGCTCAGGAAGTATGTCAGCAGCAACAACGGGTACTGGAAGGTGCGAGAAGTTCCCAACCACCTTCGTTTCCAAGGCTGGTACGATCCTGAGGGCAAGCAGAGTTGGGATCAGAACCTGAAGTAGACCTTGTTCGCGGCCCTGAGATCGGGCCCCGCTGCAAAAAGCTGTACGTGGAAAGGAGAAAACCATGAAGAAGCAGACCCGCGCAGTAGTGTTTCTGGTGCTGATCTCTTTTTGGCTGACGAGTCTTCTCACCCCGGATTTTGCGCTTGCCCAGGCGCCAGACACCAAGAGTTCGATTCTACTGACCATTTTTCTCAGGCACGACCAGACAAAAACCCTGGAGGAGATCAACAAGCACCTGGACAATACGGGCTTTTGGAAAGAATTCCCTCCGGAAGGGACCGAAGTGGTCTCCTGGTATGTGATGATGGGCATAGGGCAAGTGATAACGCTTCGCGTGCCGGCGGACAAGCTGCGAGAAGTCAACTTGGCAATCGAAAAGCGTGCGTGGGGCGCGTACAGATCAGAGTTTTATGCAACGTACGACTTTAAGCCGGTCTGGCAGTCCACTTTCAGGAAGAAATAGGTAAGCAGCCACGGGCATGATGTCATCCGGAACGTTTCCGGTATACTAATGGCCTATGATCTTTTCCATTTTCTCAAAGGAAATGATACTATACCTCTAACTTAACAAATGGTACATGTTCGATAGCAGGGCGCAAAAGATGCGGGAACCTCCCTTCGCAGGAGTGAGCAATGCAGAGCCCAAAGATTAGGGTCCTTCTCGTCGAAGACGACAAAGTCGACTACATGGCTTTTCTGGGACTCCTCAAAAACAATCCCCGTTGCATATGATCACGTTCGAGCGAGCTCCGTTGCTGAAGGGAAGAAGGCCTTGCTGAATCAGACTTTCGACGTGGTCTTGCTCGACCATAAATTGGGAGATGGCACCGCCTTCGACCTTTTCGATGACGTGCCGAAAAACGTGCCGTTCGTTATTATTACCGGAAATGGAGAGGAAGAAGTGGCTGGGCGAGCCATGAAGTCCGGAGCCGTGGACTATGTAATCAAGGACCCGAGCGGCCATTGGGTTCAGACGGTTCCGCTCGCGATTCTCAAAGCGGTGAAAGCGAAGGAGGCGGAAGAGCTCGCGAAGAGTGTCGCAGAGCACACCAAGGCGTTGGCCACAGTCAACGAGCAACTCAAGGCCGAAATCTCTAGACGAGAGTTGATGAGTCAGTCCTTAAAGGCCTCGGAAGAAAAATATCGTTTGTTGGTGGAAAACTCCGCCGAGGCCGTCTTCGTCATTCAAGACGGCATGCTTAAGTTCGTCAATGCCAAGACTATTGAACTGGCAAGGTTTTCAAGAGAAGAATTGACCTCTCGCCCTTTCTATGAGTTCGTGCATCCGGAAGACCGGGTCATGGTTATGGATCACTACTTGCGGCTCATCGAGCATGATGAGGCGATTTACGGCCTTGAGTTCAGAATTCAGGATGGCAAGGGCGATGTTCGATGGGGCTCGGTTAGTGCTATTTCAATCGTCTGGGATGACCAAGCGTCGGTGCTCTGTTTTGCGACAGACATTACGGACCGTAAGCACCTGGAAGAGAAAGTTGCTGAAGGGCGAAAGATTGCTCCGCCACCTTGTCGAAGGGGCGAATGACATCATATTCATCACAGACGAAAAGGGGCTCTTCACCTATGTTAACCCCAGTGGCTTACGGATTTCCGGGTATTCGGAGGAAGAGGTTATTGGCAAACATTTCACTGAGTTGATAGTCCCGGAATACAGAGAGCCGACCGAAACATTTTATAAAAAGCAGTTTGCAGAGAGGATTCCTAACACATACTATGAGTACTGCATCATCACGAACCAAGGGGAAAAGCTTTGGCTTGGTCAACAGGTGCAGTTACTTATGAAAGGCGACAGAGTTCTCGGATTCCAATCGATTTGTAGGGATATAACCGACCGTCGTAAGGCTGAGGAGTCTTTGCGGGAAAGTGAAGAAAGATTCCGGCAACTGGCTGAGAGTGTTGACGACATCTTCATGTTGATTCAGCCCGGTGACCCATATTCATTCATTTACGTCAGTCCAGCCTATGAACGTCTGACCGGCGGCACGGTGGACGAACTGTATGAAGACCCTACTAACTGGCTATCAGTGGTCCATGAGGAGGATAGGTCGCTGGCTGCTCAGATGGTAAATTCATTTATTCAATGTGACGAAGATTCTGACGGCGAATTCAGGATTGTCAAGCCGGGTGGAGAGATTCGATGGATATGGACAACCGGATTCCCGATCAAGAGTAGCGAAGGAAGACCCTGTCGTTACGCCGTCACTGCTCGAGATATCACTCAGCGTAAACTGGACGAAGAAAAGCTCGAGCATCTCGTCATGGAAATAAAGGATTTCGCCTACATCGTATCCCATGACTTTCGTGCTCCCTTGATAAACATAAAGGGATTTGCGGGCGAACTCAAGACAGCAATAGAAGCAGTCAGGCCGGCAGTTCAGATGGGGCTACCCCGTTTGAACGACAAACAAAAATCACAAGCGTTGAGCGCTCTGGCCGAAGACCTCCCCGAAGCCCTCGAATTCATCAATTCTTCCATATCCCGACTGGACAATCTCATAAATGCCATATTGGATTTATCTCGCCTTGAGCGGCGTGAGCTTTCCTACGAACCTTTGAATATGAATCTTCTCGTCAACGAGACTCTCAAGTCGTTGAACTATCAGCTCACTATGGCCAATGCAAAAGTTTCTGTCGGTAAATTGCCCGAGTGTGTGGCGGACCGGCTGGCCATGGAGCAGATAATGACAAATCTGCTGGGCAACGCCATGAAGTACCGAGATTTGATACGTCCGCAGCAGGTAAGCATCACCGGCCATCAGTTTCCTCATGAGACGATGTTTATAGTCCGTGATAATGGACGCGGGGTGGAATCGGCCTACCTGAGCCAAATATTCCAAATATTCAACCGTGGATCCAGTCAGGATGTCCAGGGCGAAGGGATGGGCCTGGCCTACGTGAGAGCTCTTGTTCGTCGCCACGGGGGCAGGATCTGGTGCGAATCGCAACTTGGCAGGGGATCAACTTTTACATTTACCGTTTCCAATCATTTAGCAAAGAGGCCTCCAGATGAGCAGTCCTGATTCGGTGACGATCTTGCTGGTTGAAGATGACCCTGGGCATGCAAGACTGATTGAGAAAAACTTGCGAAGAGGCAGAATCACGAACGAACTCATCATAATTCGTGATGGCAAAGAAGCAGAGGACTACCTCTTTGGCGAAGGCAAATACGCGGGGTTCCAACGTCCTTCACAGCTACTCGTTCTGCTGGACCTGAATCTCCCGGTAAAGGACGGCTTCCAGATCCTCCAGCGATTGAAGTCGGACGAGCGGAAGAAACTCATCCCGGTGATCGTTGTCACAAGCACCGACGACAATCGTGAAGTGTTGCGGTGTTATGAACTGGGTTGTAATGTGTTCATAACAAAACCTGTTGATTATCAAAAGTTTTGCGATGCTATAAAGAATCTTGGGCTCTTTCTCTCTGTGGTTTCATGGCCCACCGAAGGGTAGCACAATGGTCTCGCCCAGGCTCGTTCGCGTCTTATACATGGAAGATGACAAAGGCTTAGCGCTTCTGATGCAGCGCAAGCTGAAACCTTTCGGCTATCTGGTCGACCTGGCCGTTGACGGCTCTGAGGGTCTGGCAATGTGTGAGAGGGGGTCCTGGGATGTACCTGATCATTGATCACAAGATGCCAGGATACAGCGGGCTTGAGGTGATCAGAACCCTGGCATCGAGAAAAGCATTGCCCGCTTCGATTATGATCACCGGTGTGGGTGACGAAACGGTAGCCGTAGAGGCAATGAAGCTGGGCGCGAGCGACTATGTCAGCAAAGATACAAGCGGCAGATACTTGGAATTGATGCCTTCAGTAATCACGCAGGCGCTGGCAAAGCGTCAATTGATGGAGGAAAAGGAGCAAGCGGAAAAGGAATTACGCGAAGCCCACGACGAACTCGAAAGGCGGGTAGCCCAAAGAACGGCCGAGCTTGAAGCTTCCAATCAGACGCTACTGCGAGAGATACATGAGCGTACTCGAGTCCAAGAGTCTTTGGCCATCACTGAATCTCGATTATCGGCCATCTTTGAGACGGCCAGAGACTGCATCTTTATCAAGGACAAATCCTTGAGATATACCCTCGTAAATCCTTACATGGCGAATTTGTTGGGACTTCCGGCAAATGGGGTTGTGGGGCGGACCGACGAGGACCTCTTCGGTCCTGAAGCAGGAGGGCATCTCAGAAAGGTCGACTCCAGGGTACTCGAGGGAGAAACTATAGAGGAAGAACACACCCGGGTGGTGAATGGGATTCCAACGACGTTCCTCGATATCAAGGCGCCTATGCACGACGGCGAGGGTGACATAACGGGCATTTGCGGCATTTCTCGGAACATCACAGATCGTTCCGCAACTCAATCGGTCATCACGACATCAGCGGATGACTACCCATCCGCGGCGATGCGGGCCACCATCGACGCAGCCCGACTGGCGGCAGAAACCGATAGCTTGATTTTGCTCACGGGAGAGAGCGGCACTGGAAAGGACCATTTGGCCCGTTTTATCCATAAGAATTCTAAGCGCTCGAGCTGTCCGTTTTACTTGATCAATTGTGCCGCAGTCTCAGAGGAACTGGCCGAATCGGAGCTTTTTGGTCATGAGGCAGGTGCTTTTACCGGGGCGCAACGACGCAAGCGGGGGCTCCTGGAGTTGGCAGAGGGTGGGACCATTCTCCTCAATGAAATTGGTGAACTGTCTCTGAGACTCCAGGCAAAGTTGCTCACTTTTCTCGAGACCAAGACGTTCGCGCGAGTGGGCGGAGAAAAAATGATTACCGTAGACGCCCGGTTAATCGCGGCTACCAATAGGGATCTTACTCAGGAAGTATCCGAGGGTCGTTTTCGAGGTGATCTGTTTTATCGTCTCAACGTGTTTCAGATCCGGATTCCACCGCTGCGCGAAAGGCTGGAGGACATCCCTTTGCTGGCACAACAGCTCGTCTCGACACTAACTTTGGAACTCCAGTTCCAGACTAGCCCTGAGATTGACGCTCAAACCTTGCAGAGGCTGGCTCAATACACATGGCCTGGAAACATCAGAGAACTTAGAAACTTACTGGAGCGCGCCATTATTCTGTCACGAGGGCGGAGCCTGGGCCTCAAATATCTCGGCTTCCCCGGTGAGGAAGACAGGCCCTCTGTGCAAGCAAGTGCATCCGAGACAAAAAGTTACGATGACATCATTCAGGATACAAAACGGTCATTGATCGAGGATGCGCTGAAACGTGCCGGTGGCAAGAGGCACGAGGCTGCGCGCTTACTCGGTCTGACTCGCGATGCGCTGAAAAGGCAGATGACGACGCTTGGTTTTTTGGGGCAAAAAGACCCATGAGTGTGTCATGGAAAGGTCATATTGCCCCACAGTTAGTATCTGTCATCATTGAGCTTTTCTCTGTGGCCAAAAACAACAAGCCAGGATGACCCATTCCCTCTAGTAACTCTCCGCAGATCCGCACATCAAATTGATTCTAAAAACCGACCGTTATCATGCCATTTTCCTGGTCTTGCGATATCAAGAGAGCCTGGCGCAATTCTGTGGCACGGCATTTGCCTATAGCATTTGAGCAATGACGCTGTCCGCAATCGAAATCGTGCCGACGACCGGACGGTCAAAAAGGTCATAGCGGTTGGACGCCGTCTGAAGCCGACCGAGAAAGCCGTCAGTGAACTCGTGCAATCTTCCACAATGGGCCGCATGTGCCGGTGTTGGCGTCATCTGAACAATTAATCCAAGGCTAGACGAGGGGCTTGTAATGAAACAATCGCCGGCCATGCCAATGAGTGAGTCCAGCACGGTCTCTGACAAGGTTCTTACTATGGGCGCTCTTCCCGAACCCCACGAAGTGAAGGAGATGAGCAGAAGAATAGACCAGATTCTCGAAATCCTCAGGATTCAAAATAGTCTATTGTGTCAGCTCCTTCCCCAATCTGCAAAAATGAGTTCAGACTTGAAAGAACTGGCGGGTCTGGACGGCAAACTTGATGCAATAAACAATGCCCTTTCGCTCATAAAGGAATTCGTGAGGTTCAAGTGACCACAGTTCCCGAGAGGGGCTAATTTGAGGGACACGCCGCGTTTGATTGATTCAAACGCCAACTCTGTGTCTTCTTCACCTCAACGTGGCTGTGTAAAGCGGGGTTAAATATTCAAAACAATTTATTCATCGCGAAAAGATATTTCCCGTCCCAAGCTAAAAAACTCACAAACGGCTAATTAAACAGACAATCCCCTATTAGGGGCAAAATCACCCTGTGCGGCTGTGTAACGATGCAATAATATTCTAAGTCTCCATTTTGCCTGCTATGTGCCTGTACGTCGTGTTCGTAGAACGGCCGCTCCGAAGTCTGAAAAACTAATCTTCATAAAGGAGTTGAACCACCGCTCGTAATTGAGTCGCCCCGGATGAGGAGGAGCGGTGTGATCTCGATCCATTGGGCAGGGGCGGTACGGTTCACCTTCTCGCTCGAGTCTTGCTCGTGGGCAAGCCAGCCGCGCGGGGACCATGTACAACTTCTGGGTAGAATATGCCTTCATCATCTCGTACTTGCAGCGAATTGCGTCATCACTCAACGGATTGTGCAGCACAGCAGGACCGCCCGGCGGAAAGTGGTTGATGCGCCACTTCCAGCGAAAAAAGGTTCCGGTGCCGTTATATAGCGGGAACTCGAAGAGGTCTGGTGTCACGCCGAGCCTGGCTGAAGATTCGTAAGCCAGAAAATTCACCGCATCGTGATCCGGATGACCCCCCTCGTAGGCATTAGCGAAGATAATGTCGGGCTTTATGTCACTCAACAGGCTGGTAGCGGATTCGGCTGCTTCCTCCAGCATAGCCACCATTCCAAGGTCGGAGTATCTCAACAGATGAATGCGTGACTCGTCCAAACCGAGAATGTCCATCGACTGTTGAAGTTCGGACTCGCGAATCTCCCGCTTTACAAACTTGTCTCCCGAGGTGGTCCAGGCTGCGTAAACCTCTGCTCCTGCTTCCACAAGGAGCTTCATGGTCCCTGAAATCAGTACCTCATCATCCGGATGAGCGAACAGAAAAAGATATCTTGCGTGCGGGCTCAGATTCATATCTCGGTTGGTTTCAGGCAAGTCCGCTGCCGCGATTCCACGGCAGGCGGCACACGTTGGAAACGGCATAATTGGAAATCATCAATGTATCAAGTGGGCACGGCCACTCTCTGGAGTTGCTTTGGGATGGAGGTGCGAATAGATGTCATCCAGGAACGCTTCCTTACATTCAGGGCACAGGACAAATACATCGTCCTCGTAAACCTGACGGTTCAGGTCTTCCTCGCTATAGGCAGAGACTTCCCTAATGAGCCGTCTAAGTTCATGTTCGTCATTCGCCTCTTGCGATTCTGAGATTACTCCATCGAAGAGTGAACGAACCCGTACCGCCACTTGGTACTTGAGCGCCCCTTCAGGAAGCCGACTTCCGCATCTATGGCAATGAATCCCGCTCATGAGATTGACAGAACCTCCTGGCCAGATTATAAAAAAATTGTTGTCCGTGCGCCAGCAAAATCAGCGGAGATCACAATGCATTTTCCAGAATACAGGGCCAGGCGGCTCCGGAGGACCGAGACCCTCCGAAGCATGGTGCGGGAAGTCCAACTGGATCCACAGGATTTCATTCTTCCCTTTTTTGTCCGAACCGGAAAGGGTGTGCAAAAAGCTGTATCCAGTATGCCGGGACATTTCCAAGTATCACCCGACGTGCTTCTGCGAGAGCTGAAAGAGCCCGTGGACAGAGGCATACCGGCCATCCTGCTCTTCGGAATACCGGAGAAAAAGGACCCCGTGGGATCAGAAGGCTATGCGAGGAACGGCATCATCCAGCGGACCGTGCGTGAGATAAAGAACGCTTATCCAGACCTCATAGTCATAACCGATGTTTGCCTTTGCGAATACACCGACCACGGCCACTGCGGCGTCATTAAAGATCGAGATGTCGACAACGATCTTACTTTGGACCTCCTGGCCAAAATGGCACTGTCTCACGCTCAGGCGGGGGCCGACATTGTGGCGCCCAGCGACATGATGGATGGACGAGTAGCCGCGATCAGAGAAACCCTGGACGAAGGCGGATTCGAATGGCTCCCTATAATGGCCTACTCGGCCAAGTATGCTTCTGCATTCTATGGGCCGTTTCGCGATGCCGCTGAATCCCCTCCCCAATTCGGGGACCGCCGCTCCTACCAGATGGATCCGGCCAATTCGGACGAGGCCATCCGCGAGGTAGCCATGGACGTGGAAGAAGGGGCTGACCTGATAATGGTGAAGCCCGCGTTACCCTACTTGGACGTGATCTGGCGAGTCCGCAATTCCTTTGACCTTCCGTTGGCGGCCTACAACGTCAGCGGTGAATTCGCCATGATAAAGGCAGCGGCTCAGAACGGCTGGATCGATGGTGACCGCTGCATGATGGAGGCCCTGACTTCCATCAAGAGGGCCGGCGCAGATCTGATAATTTCATATCACGCCCTGGAAGCCGTTCGCATCCTTCAAGGCGAAAGTCGGACATCGGGGACAAAGTGAACGGCCTTCAATTAAGATTGGTCGCCTGGGAGATGACCCGGGCATGCAATCTGGCTTGCGTACACTGCCGGGCGGGTGCGTGCCCGGAACCTGATCCCGAACAGCTCAGCCTTGAAGAAGGCCGATCTCTCATTGACGGCATAGCAAAGGTGGGGAAACCCATACTCATTATGACAGGGGGCGAGCCTCTCCTGCGACCGGACTTCTTCGATCTGGCAGCGTATGCCAAGGCAACAGGATTGAGACCAGTGCTCGCTACAAACGGGGTGCTGGTAACACGTGAAGTGGCAAGGGAGATTGCTTCAGTGGGGATACCTCGGGTGAGCATCAGTTTGGACGGCCCCACAGCAGCAGATCATGATGCTTTCAGGAAGGTGCCGGGGGCCTTTGAATCTTCTCTCACCGGGGTGGCTAATTTGCGCGAGGCCGGGGTCTCGGTCCAGATCAACACCACCCTTACGCGTCGCAACCGTATGAAGTTGGCCCAAATCATGAACCTTGCCGAAAGAATCGGCGCGGATGCCTTTCACGTCTTTCTCTTGGTCCCCACGGGTCGGGCCAAGGACATGGCAGGTGAAGAGATGGGACCCGAAGAATACGAGGAAACCTTGCTCGAATTCTATCGATTGGCAAGGGGTTCAAGACTCGAAACCAAGGCTACGTGTGCTCCGCAGTACTATAGGATTCTCAGGCAACAAGCCAAGGCGGAAGGCGTTGAGGTTTCCGAACAGACATTCGGGCTCAATGCGCGCACTCGCGGCTGTCTGGGAGGCATCGCCTTCGTATTTGTATCCCACAAGGGCGATTTGCAACCATGCGGTTATTTCGACGTTCAAGCCGGTAGCGTCCGTGAGGCCGAGTTTTCGGAACTGTGGGAAAATGCCGCTCTGTTCAAAGATCTTCGCAAATTTAGCCGGCTCGAGGGAAAGTGCGGGAAGTGCGATTACTTGAGGTTTTGTGGGGGCTGTAGGGCTCGGGCATTCGAGCTGACGGGCCGATACATGTCTGAAGAGCCATATTGTGCTTATCAGCCGCCTGCGTCGCAGAGGATCGGGACGGGAATCTAAGTGCTGCTTTTCACAAATGTTGCGCCATTTGCATAGTAGGACCGGCATCTTGCCGGTCTAAGGCTACCATCGTGCCGATAAACGGGAAGAAAAATTGACCGGCAAGATGCCGGTCGCTACTGAACTTGGTAGGGCGGGTCGTGCCAGTCGAGGGTCAAGGTCGGCGGCGGGCACGGCCCGCCCTACGCATGCTACTTTTTTTCGGAGGAATGAATGATTATTGAACAGATCCAAATCGGCGGTTTTGAAATCTTCTGTTACATACTGGGAGACCCTGAAACAGGGGAGGGCATCATAATAGACCCCGGAGGAGAGGCAGCTCCCGTCGTAAAGAGGGCCGAGAGCCGGGGCGTGACCAAGATAAAATGGATAGTTAATACGCATAGCCACGTGGATCACGTAGCGGGCAACAAGAGTATGCAGGACGCTACAGGCGCACCCATAGCGATCCACGAGGCTGACGCCGATGCTCTGACCCATCAGAACAGTGGCATGCTGGCGATGTTCAACGCAGAGCCTTCTCCGGCCCCAGGGCTTCTCCTCAAGGATGGCGACACAATCTCCTTTGGAACCCAATCCGTAAAGGTTATCCATACTCCCGGCCACACTCCCGGCGGAATCTGCCTATACTTTCCAGGCTACGTGATTACCGGCGACACGCTTTTTGTAGCAGGTGTGGGACGAACAGATCTGCCGGGCGGTTCGTATGAGGTGCTTCAGTCTTCAATCCGCAACAGGCTCTTCACGCTGCCTGAAGACACAATCGTGCTCCCGGGCCACAATTATGGAGCGACTCCCACATCGACCATTGCCAGGGAAAAGGCCGAAAACTTGTTCATTTGAAGGGATGGTTCTGCGAGGGAGATGTTTCCAGAGAGGGCACGGTCCAGCGTCTCGCGGGATGCCCCTATACGATCATTTCCTGCGATCGCGCAGGAGCGACAAGAGAGAGTGCATCTCTTTGCACTTCAGCACATAAGCAGCGACAGCGAATGCAATCAGCCCGACTGCAATGCAGCCTGAGAGGACCAGTCCGTTTGTGGCCGTAAATCCGCGAGCCCAGTCTCCGAATGTGCGCCCATAGACCAACGGAATCCCCATTATCAGTGAGGCGATAGAAATTTTGGTCAAGGAACCCGCGAATTCAGCAGTAGGGAATTGCCCCAGTCGTCTTATGAGAATGGCGAAGAGGAACGCAACATTAAACGCTGCTGCCAGTGAGGTTGCCAGTGCCAGGCCTCCCTGTTTCATTGGCCCCATCAAAAGCAATCCGGCGCCTAAATTAACGATGACCGCGCCGATTGCGACCCAGAGGGGAGTCCGCGTATCCATCATGGAATAAAATGCCTGAGTGACGACCTTTCAGGCCCGAGAAGGCCCACAGACCTACGGTGTACCATAAGAGGGCGTATGCGGTCGCCTGGGTGTCCAGCCATGTGAAACGCCCTCTCTGGAATAGCACTGAAAGGATGGGCTCACGCAGCAGTATAAGCGCCACCATCGCGGGAATTGTGAAAAAGGCTATAAGACGGAGGCCAAAGGACACGGATCTGGTCAGCGCCGCCAGGTCTCCATTAGTTGCTTGCCGAGACATGGAAGGGAGGATCGCTGTGCCGAGCACGATCGCGAACATGCCCAGTGGAAGTTCCACAATGCGATCGGCATAGTAGAGCCATGAGACAGCCCCGGGAATAAACGAAGCTAGGATGGTCCCTACCATGACGTTGATTTGATAGACAGCCCCACCAAAGGCAGCCGGTACAAAGAGCGTCCCGACTCTTTTCAAGGCTGGATTCTTGAAGTGGAAATCCAGGCCCAGCCGTACCCCCAGCGCAACTAGGTACGGGAGTTGGAGCAAAAGCTGAAGTATCCCTCCGGCCACCACCCCCCAGGCCAGCGCATAGAAGGGCTCCACATTGAAATATGTGCAGAATATGGCTACACTGCCGATCATTGCTATGTTGAGCAAGACAGGAGCCGCGGCAGGCGCTCCAAAGTGCCCCATGGAATTAAGAACTCCGGCTGCCAATGCCACGAGCGAGATGAAAAAAATGTACGGGAACATGATCCGATTCAGGTGAACGGTGAGTTCGAACTTGAATGGATTCGTCTACGGAAACCATGGCCGATCACACTCGCACAATCCAGGGACTGAAGATGATCCCAGCCACAGTCACGACGCCGAGCACAATAGCAGCAAAGGTGAATGTGATCCGTGCAAGCCGCGCTGCTTCGGAACGGCCGTCTTTTTGGAGGGTCTCTACATAAGTGGGGATAAATGCCGCGGAAAAGGCGCCCTCGGCAGTAAGCCTGCGCAAGAGATTTGGAATGCGGAAAGCAACGAAAAACGCGTCCGCACCAGGGCCCGCACCCATGAAAAGTGCAATGACCATGTCCCTCACAAATCCCAGGATTCGGCTGAGAGTGGTCCAGAAGCCCACCACGCCCGCCGCACGGGTCATGGCCTTTTGTTCGGAGAAGGGCTCTTGTTTGCGGTTCACTCATTATGGGTTGACTTACGGTGCCGTTATCTGCCATAAAGTATGTTTACGTGAGAGGTCCATTCGCCGGGGTGGAACCCCAGCCGACAGGATCCAGGTTGACTCGATAAAGTAATCTCACTTACAAGTGTCCGAAAATTTAGAAATATTAGCCTCTCAAAGGAGCTGTTAATGGCCAACCATCCATCCGCATTGAAGAGGATGCGTCAAAACGAGGAAAGACGCGTTCGAAACATTTCGTACAAATCCAAAGTTAAGACCGCGGTGAAGAAGTTTCTGACTGCCGCTGAGTCCAATGCTGCGGACTCGGGCACACTTCTCAGCAGTGCGACATCCTTGCTTCACGAAGGGGTTTCGAAGGGCATTTTCCACAAAAACACCGCTTCACGAACTATCTCAAGGCTCGCCAAGAAGATTGCTTCGACATGATCCTGTGAGGTGAGGACACTAAGGAATTGCCGCCCGTTGGCAAGGGAGCAATTCCTACCCCGCAGGACGGTTTTCGCCATAACCGTTCAAAGGGATTCCCGGGGAGTTCCTTACCTGCCGGGGTCCCCTACTAGTATCCATCCTGTCCAACTGGGCGGCTTGCCGCTAAAGGACGCGTCAAGGCCGGCCGGAATGTCACGCGCCAAACTCGCCAGTGCCTCACCCGGTAGGGCCTTCTCAGCCACTTTCTTCAGAACGCCAAGCACAAAAGGGTCATCCGGCCCCCAGTTTGGGTCGGAGTAATTCAGCATGCCCATGCGTATACCCGCATACGACATCGCTGTACTAAGCAGAAGCGGTCCTTCTCCGAGAGACGTGTCCAAATCTTGAACGTCCAACCATGAAATGGGCAACATCATGAGGCTCGTCGGAACCGGAGCCATGAAGAGTCCGCGAGCTTTAAACTTTCGCCGGCCGCGCTTGTCTGGAGCGAAGAAAAAAGAAGGCTGGTGATCCGGTCCAACTGTGTCGGTCATGGCTAGAGGGACCGCGAGAATCGCCACATCCTCTCCTTTGTCCTTGTATTCCAGCAGGCGGTCTATGGTTGCGGTTGGTCCTACCCAAACATCGAATTTCTTGAACAACTTTTGAATGCTGATCACAATCTCCGAGGGTTTCGGATAAACCGGATTGTTGAGGATGAGGTGCTCTATCTTTTCTTCCTCACCCACCCTCTGGGAGACTTCTTCTTGCCGGATGACTCGCTGGAGGCGCCTTCCCGGACATCTTCTTCGCGGATCCACGGAAGCGACTCGAATAGGAGAAGGTCTCCCGTGACATTGGTCTGCATCTTTTTTTGAACCGATGATCGGGTGAATCTCAGCATGTCTACTGATGGAATGAGCGAAACCAGACGGTCCCTTCCAAACGGGCGATCTTCTGCGTCCAGCATTGCCGACAAGGGGAGATACCAAAGGGAGCGGTCAGGTATCACGAAAAAGGTGCTCTTGTCCGATGGCAGTGTAGTGAGCTTCCCTAGAAGAGTTCTGTAAATACGCCTGCACGGCTCTTTCCATGCGTGTCCCATGAAGCTCGATTGCTCGCCGGTGGTGAATTCTCTGAGCTTCTCCTGAACTTGAAAGACACCTTTATCGATCTCAGTCCGATTCACAGGAACTTGATAGTATATCCCCTTCTCTGTGGTTATGACCCCTACGACCATGCGGTCGGAGAAGAGATTAAAATCAAGGATTATCTCGTCTTTTCTCAACAGATCTCGGCGTACGTCCCCGAGTTGTGGCGGCGTACCGCGTCTCAGCAGTTCATACCTGGGCGAACTCCTTTGCAAGCGACTTCCGAACTTCAGCAAGTTTGGACTTGAGGGCCGCTTCTGTCTGCCTGACGTCGGAAGTCGGCGCATCTTCCTTGATTTCCAGCAGTTTTTTGAGAATCTCCGATTCTTCTTTCAGAAGGCTGCTCGGAACATCGAAGAATGCGAGAACCCCTGCCTTCTTCAATGTGAGGTTTCGCCGGCAGATCCGCCGTTTCTCCATCAAATGAAAGACCTGTCCGGCCAGATCTTCGCGGGGTTCGAGGTCCACCGGTCCCAGGATCTTGGTAGCAAGTTCGTCAAATATCGAGAACCGCTGTTCCATTTCGTTTAACAGTGGGTGGCCGGGAGGAATGTCATCCACTATGGACTCAAACTGATCCACCACACTTCGGTACTTCAGGATTCCATTGTCAGTTTCTCCTGAAAGGTAAATCTTGCGGGCAAGCTTGATTTCCCGGTCCAGTTTCTCCAGCACAGTGGCGCTTTCGACTTCTCGAACCGGTTCCTCCGGGGCTCGTTCCCTAAGAAGCCAGTGATACTTCTTGGCCCGGTTTTCATCAGCGGCCGCCAGCTTCAGGCCGGTTATGGCATGGACTGAATTCTCTTGTCCCAGCCGCGGCACTGACTCATCGGGTCCCGATGCGGCGGAGGGGGACGAACAGAGCCAGAGCACGAGGCAGCACGTCAGCGCCACAAAAGGGAGAAAATCATTATGACGTTTCATCGGTGTCCTCGAAGCCGCGAGCTATTTTTCGCTTTTTTCTCGCTGATCCCCGTTCACCCACCATTGGTCATCTTTTTCCTTGAACCACCATGCGGAAAAGTCTGTGTTGAGGATGCTTCTGGCAAGGCGCATCCCCACATCGGTACGCAGCCTCTTCCTGGCCGAGTCTATCCAGTCGCGCGAATAGCGATTTCCTAAGTCCCCCAGCTCTTTTAGCTGAAGGATCATCTCAATCTGGTCCGCGTCGTGCGCGAACTCTGCTTCCGGAGTAGCCCTGGCGTTGAATTCATCGGCCAACAGTCGTATCTCTTCTCCAAAAGGGAGGTCTGCGGTCATGTCCCTGACTGCTGCTTCTTCGTCTGCTTTTACGTACTTCTTGTTGACGTAGTTCAAATCGCCTGTTCTGGCCTCCACCAGGTCATGAAACAGGCACATGAGAACCACCCTCTCGGTGGCAAGATTTCCGGAAAGCCGGCCCAGTACGTAACCGATCACCGCGGCCCTTAGGCTGTGTTCCGCCACGGTCTCGTGCCCCGTCCCAAGAAACTGAAAACCCGACCGAGGCGTTCTTTTCAACATTCCCACCTCGAACAGGAAATCCGCAATCGCTTTCAAATCCACTTTTCGGCCTCGCATCTTGTTGAAGGTCCCGGCTTCACTACCACGATTCCTTGTGACTATCAAGGGTCGTGCTCTTCCAGGGCTCAGTTTTCACTTTTTCGGAGATTCAGTCTATAATTCAAAGGATGGCAAGCGCCGACACCCGCAAAGTGTCATTGAGAGGTTTGCTCTGGAGCAATCACAGGAATTCGAATCTGTAACTGCGTGCGATCTTTGCTTTGGCCGAGATCACGATCTCCTCTTTATCAAAGAGGGATTTCGCCACGTGCGGTGCCGGAGTTGCGGGCTGGTCTTCGTGAGTCCTAGATTGGCTCGCCATCTGGAAATCCAGACGGATTCCGGAACCGGATGCATGGGGGAGGACTCATTGACGCTTGCCCAGGAAAATCGCTTGCGAAAAGAAGTTGCCGCAATAGAGCCCTTTCGGCGCCTCAACCGCATGCTCGAAGTTGGAGCAGGGCGGGGATGGTTTTTGTCCGTAGCGGCTCAATCAGGCTGGGAGACGTGGGCAGTGGAAATAAACCGCGACGCTGTGCAACATCTCCGCAGCAAGGGCATTCATCGTATCATCGTGGACACCGCGGAGGACTTTGATGCTTCGGCAGGCTCTATGGATGTGGTCAAAATGTGGGATGTAATTGAACACTTGCAATCACCCGGAAAAGCTCTGATCAACATACATAGGGTTCTAAGGCCCGGTGGTCTGCTGCGCCTGGCAACTACTAATTTCGCCTCTCTTTCCCGTTGGGTCAACGGACCCGAATGGGTGTACCTCAACGGTGCGGACCACATTTTCCTCTTTGACCCGAGCACCATCAGCCGCTTGCTCAGCGCAATGCGGGTTCTCAGACATTCGTATCCGGACCAGGTCCTTCAACTTGAGGAGGAAACTCTACCATCCGGAGACGGACTTGCCTGTGAAGCCCACTTTCTTGCGACCGTTCAGAAAACTCATAGATGTTGCGGTGGGTATTACTATGTATGGCCACCAGATGATCGTGACTGCCATTAAGCCGGTGGACACTGAGTAGCACTGAATTGAAACGCTGCCGTGGCGAAATTGTTCGGATGTGGTAACATATAAGTTTTCGCAAAATCATAGGCAGTAGAGCGAATCGCCTTGACTTTGTTATGAATTTAGCCTATTTCATCAATAAGTTGTTGACATAACTTCAAGTGAGTTGTGAAATGACGGCTACGGCAAAATCAGCGAACACTCCCCCCGCTCAGCGGGCAAAGATACTTGTAGAAGCGCTCCCCTACATCCGGACCTTCCGCGAAAAGCGCGTCCTGATCAAGTACGGCGGCAGCGCGATGACGGACAATCGCCTGAAAAGGGACTTCGCGGAAGACGTGGCTCTTATCAGCTTCGTCGGAATAAAGCCGATAATTGTGCACGGCGGCGGGCCTCAGATCGGGGAACTGCTCAAGAAGTTAGGTAAAGAGAGCCGGTTTGTTAGCGGCTTACGCGTCACCGATGAAGAGACTATGGATGTCGTGGAGATGGTTCTCGTGGCCAAGGTGAACAAGGACGTCGTGTCCAGGATCAACTTCCACGGTGGCAAGGCGGTAGGCATCTCCGGCCGGGACGGTGGTCTGATAAAAGCCAGGAAGGCCAGCCCTGCGAGACTCGCGGGCACAGACGAAGACCTTGGCCTTGTCGGCGAGGTGGACAAGATCAATCCTGAGTTGATAACTTCGTTGGAGGAGCACGGTTTTATTCCGGTTATAGCACCGGTGGGATCAGGCCCCGGAGAGAAGCCGTACAACATCAATGCCGATACCGCGGCGGGAGCGCTGGCAGCCGCTGTGGGCGCGGAAAAACTCATTGTGTTGACCGACGTGCCGGGGGTGGTAAACGAAAATGGCGAGCTGATTTCAAGCCTCTCTGAGGACAAGGCCGAAGATCTTATTAAGAGAGGCGTAGCCTCGGGGGGCATGGTTCCCAAGATCCGGTGTTGTCTGACTGCGCTGCGTGGCGGGGTGCCCAAGGCGCATGTTATCGACGGCAGGGTCCCCCATGCTCTACTTCTGGAAATACTTACGGATGCGGGCATTGGCACAGAGATCGTTCGCGAGCCCGCACCAGGAACCTGAAAGAGGCTGGAAGCGTGGGGATAGGAGGCGAGTTGTCAAATGCTTGCGGAGAGAGGAGCGGCCATGGAATCCTATGATTTCATCGCCATGAACAACGAATACGTGTTCAACACGTACGGTCGAACTCCGGTGATGTTGGTAGAAGGCGCAGGATGCAAAGTCACCGACAGTAACGGTCGGACGTACCTTGATTTCATCGGTGGCCTTGCTGCCTGCTGCTTGGGGCACGGCCACGAAGCTTTGGCTCAGGCCATATCCGAGCAGGCAAAGAAGCTGATTCACGTCTCCAACCTGTTCTATATCGAACCCCAGATCAAGTTGGCCAAGCTCTTGACGGAAAACTCTTTCGCGGAAAAGGTTTTCTTTTGCAACTCCGGTGCTGAAGCCAACGAGGCAGCAATCAAGCTCGCGCGAAAATACTTTCACGATCGAGGGGAGCATCAACGTTATCAAATCATTACCATGGAGGGATCGTTCCATGGCCGAACCCTCGCCACATTGGCTGCCACGGGCCAGACAAAATACAGGCAGGGTTTCGAGCCGGTGGTTCAGGGCTTTTCCCATGTTCCTTTCGGGGACATAAAGGCATTGGAGCAATCCGTGTCCTCGGACACGGCAGCAATTATGATCGAGCCGATCCAGGGGGAGGGTGGCGTACGTATGCCCCCCGGGGACTATTTCAGTAATGTCAGGAAATTATGTAACGACATTGGCTGTCTGCTGATTCTGGATGAGGTTCAGACAGGTATGGGGCGGACCGGAAAGTTCTTTGCTTACGAGCACTTCGGGATTACTCCGGATGTCATGACCCTGGCAAAAGGAATTGCCGGCGGGGTACCTATGGGGGCTCTCTTGGCCACTAATGAAGTTGCTCAGGTATTTGGGCCGGGAAGCCACGCGTCCACATTTGGCGGCAATCCGCTAGCTGCAGCTGCGGGTCTTGCAGTAATGGAGGAAATCCTGTCGAAGGGCATCCTGAAGAGTGTACAGGAAAAGGGCAATTACCTGAGGTCGCGGCTGGAAGAACTGGCCCGCGGCCATGAAGTTGTGCGCGAAGTCCGAGGACTTGGCTTGATGCAGGCCATTGACTTGAAGGTACCCGGCGCAGAATTCGCGACTGCCATGAGAGAAGCCGGCGTTCTGGTTAACTGCACCGCTGAAACTGTGTTGCGGTTCCTGCCTCCGCTGATTGTTACCAATCAGGAGATCGACGAAGTGGCGGCTGCTCTGGACCTGGTCCTGGGCGGAGTGAAGGGTGGCTGAGTATGGAAAAACCAAGACATTTCCTAAACTTGGCGGACTATTCAGCCGAGGCAGTTCTTAATGTGCTCAAGCGCTCCAGTGAGATGAAGCGGGGAATTCCCGGCAAAGGTCCGTCCCGTCCACTGGAGGGGCGCTGCATCGGAATGATATTTGAGAAGCCGTCTACGCGTACCCGAGTTTCCTTTGACGTGGGGGTTCACCAACTCGGTGGCCACGCCATTTTCTTGAACTGGTCGGACATACAGGTCGGTCGAGGCGAGCCGATTCGCGACACCGCGCGAGTTCTGTCCCGGTATCTCGATGGAATCATCATTCGAACATTTGGTCACGAAATCTTGGAAGAGTTTGCAAGGTGGTCAACAATTCCCATCATAAACGGGCTGTCCGATCTCCTTCATCCCTGCCAGGTGCTCGGCGACCTTCTGACACTCCATGACGCGGGTCTTGATATCGGGAATATGAAAGCCGCCTGGGTCGGCGACGGGAACAACGTAGCCAACTCCTGGATTACCGCGGCCGAGTTATTAGGGTTCGAACTGACTCTGGCGTGTCCGGAAGGGTACGATCCTCAGGTAAATTCCCGCTCACCTCATGTTCGCGTCATTCGCGACCCCATCGAGGCGGTACGCGGTGCAGATGTGGTCTCAACGGATGTTTGGGCTTCTATGGGGCAGGAAGATCAAATTTTGGAGAGACAGCGGGTATTCAAGAACTATCAGGTGAATCTCAACTTGTTGAAGAATGCTGCCCCGAGAGTTTACGTGCTTCATTGCCTGCCCGCGCACCGAGGTGAAGAAATTACCGACGAAGTCATGGAATCAGAGCACTCGCTGATCTGGGAACAGGCGGAAAATAGACTTCACGTTCAGAAGGCGATCCTGGAAATGCTGGTCGGAATGTGACCAGGGGTGCGTGATTTGCCGGATTGGCGCAAGATGACCTGAGCACTTGCCGCCAGACTGAATGAAGTTATGAATCATGGAGGCTTCGTGAAGGAAAAGAAGGTTAACAGAATCGTGCTGGCTTACTCTGGCGGTCTGGATACTTCCGTCATCCTCCGCTGGCTTATCGATACTTATGATTGCCCGGTAGTGGCCTTCGCGGCTGATCTCGGACAAGGGGAGGAATTGGCGCCCCTTGAAGAAAAAGCAAAGGCCAGCGGAGCTGCTTCTATACACATTGTCGATCTCCGTGAGGAATTTGTGCGGGACTTTGTATTTCCCATGTTGCGAGCGAATTCCGCGTATGAAGGTACCTACCTCCTAGGCACCTCGATCGCTCGCCCCTGTATAGCCAAGGCCCAGATGGAGCTGGCCGCGAAGGAGAAAGCCGACGCGGTGAGCCACGGCGCCACAGGAAAGGGGAACGACCAGGTTCGTTTCGAGCTGGCTTATCTGGCAATAGATCCGGAGATCGTTGTAATTGCCCCCTGGCGGCTTTGGAACATGCGTTCCCGGTCAGACCTCATCTCCTACGCTCAGGCGAAGGGTATCCCGGTGACTTCTACAGCGGAAAAGCCCTACAGCATGGACCGGAACCTCTTTCATCTGAGTTTCGAGGGAGGGATACTAGAAGATCCGTGGGCAGAACCTCCTCGGGACATGTATGTGCTCACTGTGGACCCGACGGATGCACCGGACTCACCGCAAGAGATCATCATCACATTTGATGCAGGTAATCCGATTGCAATAGACGGTCGGTCCCTGTCTCCATCAAAACTCCTGGCCGAACTCAACACCATTGCCGGCCGCAACGGGGTAGGGCGGGTCGATATGGTGGAGAACCGTTACGTGGGGATGAAGAGTCGGGGAGTGTACGAGACTCCCGGCGGCACTGTCCTTCACGCTGCCAGGCGTGCTCTCGAGTCGATCACTCTCGACCGTGAAGTGATGCACCTTAAGGACGAATGGATGCCGCGCTATGCTGCGCTCGTGTACAACGGGTACTGGTTTTCCCCGGAACGCATGATGCTGCAAGCCGCTATAGACGAGGCCGCGTTGGTGGTGTCCGGGGATGTGAGACTGAAACTATACAAAGGAAGCCTAACGGTAACGGGCAGAAGATCGGACTACTCATTGTACGATCATCGGTTCGCCACGTTCGAAGCGGACCAGGTTTATTCTCAGGCGGACGCGGAAGGGTTCATAAGACTTAATGCGTTGCGTCTTAGAATTCGCTCAATGATGCAGAGAGGCAAGACGTAGTCAGGGGTAGGCAAAGAAACGTTTGCCACCTATCCCGGCGGAGAAGTCCATGGCGAAACGCGGGAAAAAGCAGGATCAGATGGGATCGGGAAAACCCGCGGGTATCCGGAAGGGTCGCTTTGCGGGTTCGATGGACCCGACGTTCGCCCGTTTCAATGCGTCCATCTCATTTGACTACAGACTCTTTGAACATGACATTGCCGGTAGCATAGCCCACGTCAAAATGCTCGGCCTACAGGGCATTATATCACCAGAGGACGCGGCCAAGATCGAACGCGGGTTGATGGATGTCCTCAACGACTTTCAGCAGGGACGATGGGAATTTAGTGAAGACCTGGAGGATGTTCACATTAATGTTGAAGAGGCCCTGAAGACGAAGATCGGTGAAGTTGCCGGTAGGCTCCACACTGCCAGGAGCCGAAACGATCAGGTGGCCCTAGATCTTCGGCTCTATCTCAGGGAGCAAAACGAGCTGGTGAGGGCGGATCTTCTGACTTTGATGGCCGCTGTGACGGCCAAGAGCGAAGAGAGTATCGACCTGATCATGCCCGGCTACACTCACCTGCAGAGGGCGCAGCCGGTACGTCTCTCGCATCACCTGATGGCCTATTTCGCAATGTTTCAGCGCGACTGGATGCGCTTCACTGATACATTGAAGCGAACCGATGAAATGCCTCTGGGATCTGCGGCGCTTTCCGGCACTACCTTTCCCGTAGACAGGGAAGCGGTTGCCGCCCTGCTGAAATTTTCCCGAATCAGCGCCAATTCGATGGATGCTGTATCCGACAGGGATTTTGCGGCGGAATTCCTGTTCGATTCGTCTATGGTGATGATGCACCTGTCCCGGTTTGGCCGAAGAGCTGATTCTCTGGTCCTCCTCCGAGTTCGGGTTCTGCTCGCTCCCCGACGCGTTCTGTTCCGGTTCGAGCATCATGCCTCAGAAAAAGAACCCTGACGCATGCGAGTTGATACGAGGGAAGGCGGGTCGCGTGTACGGAGATCTTGTAGCCCTCTTGACCACATTGAAGGCCCTCCCGCTGTGCTACAACAAGGATTTGCAGGAAGATAAGGAACCCATATTCGATGCTGTGGATACCGTGAGGGGATCGCTGGGAATTATGGCTGGTTTGGTACCGGGCATTGAGTTCCGTGGCCACACGATGCGGGCAGCCGCGTCAGACCCGTCCATGGCCGCCACGGATTTGGCTGATCGGATGGTTCGAGAGGGGGTTCCTTTTAGAGAGGCCCATTCCCTGATAGGGGCAATGATTGGAGGAGGCTCAGGCATCGGTACCGGCGAACATGTTGGAGGCGGCGTGCCCACGCCCGAGGAGATGGTCGAGGCTCGAAATCACGCGGGCGCTACTTCTCGGGGGCGGGTAATGGAACAGATTCAGGCGGCTCGAGCTTTCCTGGAATTTCATGCTCAGAGCGTGGGAAAGCGAAAAAACAGAGGAAAGAGGAAGGGTTGAAGCAACCGTGGCGGCGAGTTTCTTGGATTCTCATTGTGTCGTCTTTTCTCACCGGATGCGGATACAAGACGAGCCCGCGTCCTGCCACGGCCACAATACCGGGAGAGGTCGGCCTGGTTGAAGCCCAGGGGTATCCAGACAAGGTGACACTCAAGTGGCACGTCCCTGCATCAAATGCTGACGGGTCTCTCTTAACGGATACTTCAGGGTTCAAAGTATATCGAACGGCCCAAAAGGTTGGGGAAGAGTGCGAAAACTGTGACGAAAAGAAAAGCATCTACGCTAACGTGGATTTCCAAAATCCGATCAATGCGGTTATCGACAAAGGGGAAGTGTTGTACACGGACAAAGCGGTGACGCCCGGCAATGTTTACTCCTATTCTGTCAGCACGTACAATCTGAAGGGACGGGAAGGGCGTTCAAGCCAGGACATGACCGTTGTTTTTGACGAGGCTCCAGGTGCTCCGCAAGGCTTGCGAGCCGATGTTGATGTTGGTGGGATAACTCTGGAATGGACGACCCCAGCCCGGGCAGCAGGCGTAGGCGGTTACCGGGTTTATCGCGGTAGCACTGAAAAGGCCGATGAGATGAAGCTCGTCGGAGGCACGAAGCGGGACGAGACCTCTTATGTAGACAAGGATGTGGAAAAGGAAAAGACGTATTACTACATTGTGCGGTCGCTCAAGATGAACCGAGGAGTGTCGCTGGAATCCGAGCCATCGCCACTGGTCAAGGTATTTGTGCCGTCAGTGCAATGGAAGCCACCCGAGAGCGTCAATACAGCCTCTACCCCCAAGGGAATGCGCATCTGCTGGGATCCTGTGAAGATCCCAAATGAGGAGACTCGTTACAACGTTTATCGCTCTGAAGCAGGAAAAATGCTTGTCAAGATCAATCCGGAACCAGTCCGCGATGTTTGTTTTGAGGACAGGGACGTTCGCAAGGGTACAATGTACCGTTATGCGGTCACGTCATTCCCTGAAGGAAAGCCGACGGCCGAATCGCGGCGGGCCGGTTCCGAAGAGGTGAAATTCAGTCGGTAATCAGGAATTTAGATGCACCATTTTCATTACGTAAATGACGAACTTTACTGTGAAAACGTCTCCATAAGCCGAATTTGCCGGGAATTGGGAACGCCGATCTTTGTGTACAGCCGACAGACTCTTGAAAGACACTTCAATATCTTTCAAGAGCCCTTTAAGTCGGCAGATCACTTGATTTGCTATTCCATGAAGGCCTGTTCCAACCTGGCGGTTCTCAGGATATTCGGTAATCTGGGCGCAGGCGTTGACATCGTTTCGGGAGGCGAACTCTATCGGGCCTTGAGAGCCGGGATAGATCCGTCCAGGGTCGTCTATTCCGGCGTAGGGAAGAAAGCCTCTGAAATGGATGAGGCCCTGACCGCAGACATTCTTATGTTCAATATCGAGTCGGAAGCGGAGTTGGACCTCCTGGATAAACGGGCTCAGGCCCTTGGAAAGCGTGCCCGCATAGCCCTGCGTGTCAACCCGGATGTAGACCCGCTCACTCATCCGTATATCTCGACCGGCTTAAAAAAGAACAAGTTTGGGATTGATGTAGAGAAATCTGTCGGGCTCTACCGCAAAGCCCTCGACATGAACGGAATCGAGCCCGTGGGTGTCGATTGTCATATCGGCAGTCAATTGACAGAACTGTCTCCGTTCTTGGAGGCTGTGGACCGAATCAAGGAGCTGATTGGCATTCTTCGTTCCAACGGCGTTGAGATCCGGTACCTCGATATAGGTGGCGGGCTCGGTATTCCCTACGACGAAGAGGAGCCGCCGGGACCGGCTGCCTATGGAGAGGCCATTCTTCAACGTCTGTCGGACATGAACGTAAAGCTGATCCTGGAACCGGGACGGCTACTGGTGGGCAACGCGGGTATTATGGTGACGAGAGTCCTCTATCTGAAAGAAGGTCTGACGAAGAATTTCGTGATCGTGGACGCCGCTATGAACGATTTGATCCGTCCGAGCCTTTACAAGGCGTACCATTCGGTCCAGAAAGTTGCAAGGAAGCGGAGCGCGGCGGCTCCGCAGGACAGGATTATTGCCGATCTTGTGGGCCCCATCTGCGAGTCGGGCGATTTCTTGGCGCAGTCCAGAAACATGGAGGCCGTCGAGTCGGGAGAATTGCTGGCGTTGATGAGCGCGGGAGCCTACGGTTTTTCCATGTCGTCAAACTACAATTCGCGACCCAGAGCCGCAGAGGTCCTTGTTGACGGCGACAAATATTTCGTGATCCGGGACCGGGAAAGTTACGAAGATCTGATTCGTGGGGAGAGGATTCCGCCCGAATACTCCAAATCCAGCTAAAGGAGCAGAGGATGTTTTCAGGAACGTTTACGGCCATGGTGACACCGTTCAAAGATGGCCGAGTGGATGAAGCGGCTTTCAGGAAATTGATCCGCTTCGGTATTGACGGAGGGGTCAGCGGCTTTCTCCCGTGCGGCACAACCGGTGAATCCCCTGCCCTGAGCCATGAAGAGCACAACCGAGTCATCGAGCTTACGGTCAAAGAAGTTGCCGGCCAGGTCAAAGTTCTTGCAGGGACGGGCTCTAACAGCACGGAAGAGGCGATCGCTCTTACGCGCCATGCCAAGGCCGTGGGCGCCGATGCGGCCCTGATGGTTTCGCCGTATTATAACAAGCCGACTCAAGAAGGCCTTTATCTACATTTTAAGGCCGTTGCCGACGCCGTTGATATTCCGATACTCGTATATAACATTCAGGGGCGAACCGCAGTCAATATAGAGAACCAGACCATGGAGCGTCTTGCCGGAATTTCTAACATCGTCGGGGTCAAGGAGGCCTCCGGCTCGATCTTGCAGATGAGTGAGGTGATTCGGCGCTGCGGTTCCGGGTTCGACGTTCTGTCAGGCGACGACCAGATGACGTTTCCCCTTATGGCGCTAGGCGGAAAGGGTGTTATCTCTGTCGTTACCAATATCGCACCCGAAAAGATGTCCTCGCTGGTGAACACTATGTTGGCAGGGGAAATCGACAAGGCTCGGGCTATGCACTTTGAGATATTCGAACTCTGTCAGGCGATGTTCCTCGAGACCAACCCGATTCCGGTCAAGGCCGCGCTCGGTCTCATGGGGAAGATTGAACCCGAGTTCCGCCTTCCCCTTTGCCCACCGTCCCAGGCTAACCTGGGGAAATTGAAAACTGTGCTGGAGAAGTACGGAATCCTTTAGAGCGGAGTTAATTATGAGAATTGCTGTGAGCGGAGCCGCGGGGAGAATGGGTAAGAGGATTTTGGCCCTGGGGCATGATCATTCAGATATTGAAATCTCTGGAGCGCTGGAAGGGCCCGCTAATCCGATGCTGGGCACTGATGCGGGTGAAAACGCAGGTATCGGACGTTTAGGGGTCCCCATCACGGCTGACGTGGAGGGCGTGCTAAAGGAATGTGACGTTCTGATCGATTTTTCCGCTCCCGAGGCCTCTGTTGAGCACGTCAAGGCGGCAGTGGCAGCGGGAAAGGCCATAGTGGTAGGCACTACCGGCTTTTCAGAAGATCAAAGACGAGACCTGGCGCAAGCGGGAAATCGCACTCGGTGTTTGGTTGCACCTAACATGAGCATGGGGGTCAATCTTCTGTTCAGCCTCGCAGAGAAGGTGGCCCGTGCTCTAGGCCAGGAATACGACGTGGAAATCATAGAGGCGCATCACAGAATGAAGAAGGACGCACCAAGCGGCACTGCGGACAAACTTGCTCAGGTCATTGCGAGTGCCCTCGGAAGAGACTTGAAGGATGCCGGCACTTACGGCAGACATGGGCTGGTAGGTGAACGAAGGCCTGACGAGATAGGCGTGATGGCAGTCCGAGGCGGGGACATTGTCGGCGAGCACACTGTGATGTTTGTTACGAACGGCGAGCGTATTGAGCTTACGCACAGAGCACACAGCCGGGACGCATTTGCTAAAGGAGCGATTCAGGCGGCCCTTTGGTTAGTCCCTCGCCCCAACGGGCTCTATGACATGCAAGATGTATTGGGCCTAAAGGCAAAGTAATGAAGTTAGTAAGATTTGCAAGTGAGAATCAGGTTTTTCGCGGCCGCGCCGAGGGGAGTTCGCTTTTCCCGGTTGAGGGAGAGGCATTGTCGAAGGAGTTCTCCTTGGACCAGGTTCGATTGCTGCCTCCTTCGCTTCCCACGAAGATCGTGGCCATAGGGCTGAACTATCGCGATCACGCCGAGGAGTTGAAATTGCAGCTTCCGGAAGAGCCGCTTCTGTTCATGAAACCGCCGTCCAGCGTGATCGGTCCGGGCGATGCGATTGTCTTGCCACCCCAAAGCGCCCGAGTGGACTTTGAGGCTGAATTGGCAATAGTTATCGGAAAGGCCGCTAAACAAGTGTCTCGAAAAGCCGCACGCGAGTACATTCTGGGCTACACCTGTCTCAACGATGTTACCGCGCGCGATTTGCAAACCAAGGATGGGCAGTGGACCAGAGCCAAAAGCTTCGACACCTTCTGCCCGGTAGGGCCCTGGATCGAAACGGATGTCGATCCCTCCGATCTTCAGATCGAACTCTATCTGAACGGCGAACGAAAACAGGAGTCACGAACCTCCAACCTCATTTTCGATCCCTTTCGTCTCGTGGAGTTCATTACAAGTGTCATGACCCTGCTGCCGGGCGATTTGATCGCGACCGGGACCACGTCGGGAATCGGCCCGATGAAAGCAGGCGACACTGTGGAGGTTCGCATTGAGGGGATAGGTTCCCTCAAAAACGTTGTGGTCAGCGCTGGATCATGAGCCCCTCTGCGTACATTGGCTTTGGTTCCAACCTCGGCGATCGCGAGTCCAAATTCAAGGAGGCCTTACGTGCGCTCGGCAGTCTCCCGGTTACGATCGTCAAGGCCCACTCCAGGCTTTACGAAACCGAGCCAATGGGGCTTTCCGACCACGGCTTCAAGTTTCTTAACGCGGCTGTCGCCCTGGAAACAGACCTTTCTCCGGTTGAACTGATGAAGATGATACGTGACATTGAACTCGATCTTGGGAAGTCGCCTTCACATCGGAGTGATATGTCGCGAGTCATTGATCTGGATCTGCTTTTGTACGGGGACGGACACGTTTCCGGGAACGGATTGGAAATTCCACATCCCAGAATGCACCAGAGAGCGTTCGTGCTAGTGCCGTTGGCCGAGATCGCCTCCCATGTCGTGCACCCGGTTCTGGGATGTACCATTGACAGGCTGCTGGACATCCTCCCGGCGGAAGAGCGAGCCGGGTGTATCCTTTGGACCTCTTGACCGACTTCGAGAACTGACATGTTCTTCGTAAGACTCATTCTTGTAGCGCTCCTGATCTCCGTGGCGATCAAGATATTGTCTATGGCGGGCCGCTACCTGCAATCTCAGTTCGCAAAACGTCAAGTTAAGGCAGAGGAGAATTCGACCGGCATCAACGAAATGGTCCGCGATCCGGTGTGCGGGCTTTACATTCGGAGCGACGGCGCCGTCGCACTGATCAACAACGGCCAGGTCGTTCACTTCTGTTCCGAAAAGTGCCGGCAAAAGTTTCTCAATAATCAGGGATGACTGTCAGATGGCTACCTCTCCGGACGGTGCAAAAATACTTATAGCTGACGATCACGAGATCCTGAACAATTTGCTGAAGGACCACTTCGAGGAGAACGGCTTTGAGGTAGTGCAGGCTTTTGATGGCATTGAATGCAAGAGCGTCTTTCTCCAGCACAAACCCGACGTGGCCTTCATTGATGTGCAGATGCCGAAAATAGGCGGGATCGAGGTTCTTCGATTTATCAAAGAAAAGGCGCCTCGCACGATTGTGGTGATGATGACCGGCGCGGGCAGTGAAGAGATTGCCGTGAAAGCCATGAAAATGGGAGCGGACGACTATTTGAACAAGCCGTTTTCCATGACGGAAGTAGTTGAACTGACTACTAAACTTCTCGAGAGCCGCCATGCCGGTGAAGAGAACGTTAAACTGAGGAACAAGATCCGTCGAAGCGAAAAATACCTTGCGCATCTCACTACCATCATCAACGAAGCACTTATAACAACCGACTCTGCGGGTCGGATCCAGTTCGTCAACCGCGCGGCGTCTAATCTATGGGGATATTCGTCCGAGGAATTGCAAGACAAGGACATACATTTTCTGATCCGGGGAGAGGGCAATACACTTCTGTACAGAGATCTCGTGAGAGATACCATCCACGAAGGGAAAATAGAGGGGGAGTTTCATTTCAGAAGAAAGGACAAGGGGACTTTCCCGGGCTATCTGTCTACCTCAGTAATAAAGGAAAATGGACGCGTCACCGGCATAGTGATTGTCGTTGCGGACCTGACGCGGATCTATGAGGTTGAGAGACGGCTCAAGCAAACGGAAAAACTGGCCTCGTTAGGCAAAGTAGTGGAAGGGATCGCTCATGAGGTGAGGAATAGCCTGACTTCTTTGGGAGGGTTCGCCCTTCGTCTGAAAAAGATCACTTCGGACGATCTTGCGTGCACCCAATACACCAACGTCATACTGGACAACGTATCCCGCCTCGAAAAGATGGTCAAAGATATTGAAGATTACGTTCGCTTCTCGAAGTTCTACACGTATCACTTTGACAAGATCGATCTTGTACCGATAATCGAACGGGCGCGCGACAAGGCTGTTCAAAGCCTTTCCTTACAATCTACGCAGGCCGTGTCATTTATTTTGAAGGCCGACGACAATCTTCCGCAAACTTACGCAGACTCCGCGGCTCTGGAAGAGGTTTTCTTTAATCTTATCCTCAATGCCTATGAAGCCATGCCGCGTGGGGGCAGGCTGAAAGTGACTCTCAAGAAGCTGCCGTCAGCCGTGTCGGTATCCATCGCTGACACGGGTGTCGGTATTCGCAGCGAGGACCTCGCTGAGATATTCAACCCCTTTGTCACTTCCAAGACAACCGGGGCGGGAATGGGATTGTGCAAAGCCTATCTTCTTGTAGAAGAGCATCGGGGAATCGTGAACGTGACTTCCGTCCCGAACAAAGGGACCACTTTCGAAGTCCTGTTGCCGGTAGAGAGACTTATGACGGGATTGGTGCCCTGGGAAGCCGCATCGCGCGGTGGTCCGCTCAAATAGGGCCCGCGTCGGATGGCCGACGCGAAAGAGGCGTTACGACAAAAGCTCATTCTCAAGGCATACGCCCATACGAGACGAAAACTGTAGCGGAGAAAGACATGCGACTCCGGATCTTAATTCTCTTGGCCGTTTCTTTCAGTATTGTGGTCAGTGGGTTGCCGAGCACGGCGGAGGCGGATATATTTGTTAGAACTCACCAGGATGGCCACAAGGAGTTTACCAATAGGCCCTCAGGTCCGGGCTGGATATTCCACATGAACGAGTCGGGTTACGAACCGATGGTCCAGTTTTCGAAAGAGGGAAAACCGAAAAGTATCGACGAAATCATCACGGAGATTGCCAAGGAATTCGCAATCGACGCGAGCCTTGTCAAAGCCATTATTACCGCGGAATCAAATTGCAACCCGTTGGCTCAATCGCCCAAAGGTGCCCAGGGTTTGATGCAACTTATGCCCGCGACGGCAAAGGGCCTTAAAGTGGACAAGCCGTTCGATCCCAGGGAAAACATTATCGGCGGAGTGAAATACATAAAGGGCCTTATGGCCTCTTATGGGGACCTTAGGTTGGCGCTGGCAGCTTACAACGCGGGCCCCGGGGCTGTTCAGAAATATGCGGGGATCCCTCCGTACCGTGAGACCATCAATTATGTGGAAAAAGTGATCCGTCACTACAACAAGTTCAAGCGAGATCCCACCCTTCGAGTGGCGGGCGGCTGACAAGCATAGGGGCCAATGAAAAAGCACCTTCCAAATTTTCTCACATTAGGCAGACTCGTCCTAGTTCCGCCTATAGTCATTCTCCTCTTTTTTCCGGGGAAATATCCCTCCGCTGTGGCGGGGATCATCTTCTTAGTGGCGTCGCTTACCGACTACTTTGACGGGTTTATCGCGCGGCGATTCTCTCTGGAGTCATCCTTCGGCCGGTTCCTGGATCCCATAGCCGACAAGATCCTGGTCACATCGGCTCTCATCATGCTTATAGCCCTGGGCAGGGTCCAAGCTTGGATCGTCATGCTCATAATCACCCGCGAAGTGGCTGTCAGCGCCTTGAGGGCCATTACAAAGAGTTGGGATACGACTCTGGCGCCCAGCCGAGTAGGCAAGCTGAAAGCTCTCTTTCAATTTGCTGCGTGTGTTCCTCTAATTATTCATTACGAGTACAATTTGATTATTCCGATAAATTTTCACCTGGTCGGTACTGTCATGCTCTACATGGCTCTTGTTCTCACCCTGTGGTCAGGGGTAGATTACTTTCTACGATTCTACAAAGAATACGACGTTCGTGAGGATGGGGGCGGATTCTAGAGCGGTTCTCCAAACTTTTGAAGGAATCCAATAAGAGTAATCGGAAGAATCAGTAGCGCCGGCGTCCCTGTCCCGCGTCCCGCGGGATTGATTTATTCAGGAATAGCCCACCGGCACGGAGGTCCAGCGTCCCGCGGGACTACCAAATCCCAGGAACCGCTCTTCACAATTCGTGATTACTTTTGAGAATCACTATAGGTCGTCATTTGATGTCCACTTCCAGAGGAACCTTGAGTTTTGCAGCGGTGGTCATCATTTTCCTCATCAAATGCCGGACTTGCTCTGCTTCACGCTCGGGAGTCTCCACCCACAAGGCATCATGGATCATCATCACAATGCGAGCTTCCATCTTGCGCCGCCTGAAAATACGATCAAGCGGTACCATGGCCGCCTTTGTCAGGTCAGCCTCTATATGCCGCGGCCAAGTCACCCTGAAACTCCGATCCAATGACTTGCTAGGATGTGTGTCGAAATGTGGCCTCCAGCTTTCTTGCCATTGCGGTGGCCGGCAAACATACTATGGAGAACGAAGGAGCCGTATTGCACATGCCAGAGTTCAAGAATGCCATGGAGATTTTCAAGCTGCTTCCCGGGACAAATTGCAGAAAATGCCTGGTTCCGACGTGTTTGGCCTTTGCTGTTGCGGCATTCAAAGGCGACAGGCGTCTGCGAGACTGTCCCTATCTGGACGGCAGTATGCTTGAGCAATATGAAGGGCAGTCTCCTAATTGGATGACAATGGAACAGGAATATCAGAAGTCGCTGGAGCCATTGAAACGAGTGGTTGCCACAATCGATTTTCCGTCATCAACAGAGAGGCTGGGGGCATCGCTTTCCGGGGACAAGCTGGTGATTAGATCACTCGGCAAGGACTTTCAGGTTTCCTCTGACGGGACCGTTGTCTCTGCCTGTCACGTACACGCCTGGATAACCGTGCCGTTGCTCAACTATATTGTCTCTTCTTCGGGAAAGACCCCATCAGGAAAATGGGTGCCCTTCCGGGAACTCAAAGACGGGATATCCTGGGGGCCACTCTTTGCAGACCAATTCGAGATCCCTCTGAAACTAATTGCCGATGCCCATACCGATCTGTTTGAAACCATGATCCAAATATTCAACGGAAGGCCTGAGCCCTCTCCTATTGGCGCTGATATTTCTGTAGCCCTCCAGCCTTTGCCAAGGCTTCCAATTCTCATATGTTACTGGAAGCCGGAAGATGGTCTCGAATCCTCCCTCAAAGTACTCGTGGATACCACGGCAGAAGATAATCTAAACATCGAATCCATCTTCATACTATGTGTCGGACTCATGAGGATGTTCGCAAAGGTTGCCGACAGCCATGGCCTGCCTCCCCAAAACTCGTCAAGCTTTTGAGTTAGTTGGGGTTATCTTCTCAGGTACGCGGCGCCGTCGAACGTCACCTCTCCCTTCTTGATCAACCTCTTGAGATGCTTCCCCATTATAGCTCGCTCACCAAAATCGAAGAACTCGTTCGGCTCACGCTTCTTCTTGTACACAATGCGTGCCTCGATGATGTCCGCCATGGTTCTAGGCTGGCTCAGCAGATCCAGGAGCCGTTGATCCCGATGGTGAATCACGCCGGCGTACGTGTCCCACAATTCTCCAGGATCGCTGAGAAATACGCCTTCGCCATGTGACGCAAGCCATGTCCGCGCTGGGACGGCCCTGAGTTTCTCCAGGGAGGCAAGCACCTCGTCTATGTCTGAATTCGTGTCGCCGTACCATGGGCCGAAGGAGGTGAGATCATAGTCGCCCAAGAACAGGATCTCAGCTTCCCGGAACAACAGGGCCATGTGGCCGGGAGTGTGACCGGGAGTATGAACAACCTCGACGGTTACACCGCCCAGGTCGATCACCTCATCGGTCCCGATCACGCGGTGCGGAGCCCTGGATTTGAAGTGAAACACCTCATGCATTGTTTTCGTCCACGGCTCTCGTTCGCGGCCGTTCATGTCGTATGCGTCGAAGAAATTCTCGAGGCTGCGGAGTGGTTCCGAGTCCGCGGCGGACATCCACAGCGGCCTGTCGTCAAACAGGTCCAGATGCATGAGATGATCCTCGTGCCAATGAGACAACAACACCGCATCAACACCGGGCATATCGCGAATCTGGGCAAGGCGGTCCCTGTTGGACGCGGGATCGATGAGGATTCTCACGTCCCCTTGTACGTACAGGGAGTTGCAGTTGGGATAATTTCCTGAATTGTCACCGGGAATAAAGACGATAGGACCGAATTTTTGCTCCATGACCTCCACCTGGAATAAAGCCGAGGGTGCGGCATTCATCGCTTGCCGCCACCCCCCACTCGATCGTTGATATTAACCGGAATT